>NZ_JAMQBJ010000009.1:0-25440 GCF_023701425.1 Proteus sp. FZP2095 | reverse complement strand
TCAAACTTTTTTCTTTTCTCTTCGCTGTCCTTCGTGGCTGTTGTCAGCTCATCGTCGGTCAGTGGATGCGCATTATAGGGAGTTCTCGGATTAGCGCAAGTATTTATTTCAACTTTTTTTCTGTTCGTTCTCTTTTTGAACTTTACGTCTATTTTTGATACAAAAAACATCTTTTGTGTATAAAAAATATACGCTTTATCTTGTTATTGTCTATTCGGTATATTCTATCAATCACACTCTATTACTCTACTTTCCCCTTTATTATCGATTTTTATAGTCTTACAGTATAAAAATCATTGCTCTCGCCAGCCTGCCCTATCCGTTGCTATGCTTTTCTTATTATAAAGTGAAACCAAAAACGAGGTTAAATTATGGGGAAATCCACAATCAGGAATTACTTACACCTTTCGCCTTCTATTGATAAAAATGTTTTTATTGATGAAACAGCAACTGTGATTGGAGACGTACGTATTAGTGAAGATGTCAGTATCTGGCCTATGGTTGTTATTCGCGGTGATGTGAATTACGTGAGTATTGGCAAAAGATCAAATATTCAAGATGGTTCAGTTCTTCATGTCACTCACATCTCACCCAAGGATCCAGAAGGTTTTCCTCTTATTATTGGTGATAATGTTACTGTTGGGCACAAAGCAATGTTACACGGGTGCACAATAGGAGATCGTGTTTTAGTCGGAATGGGTGCTATTTTACTTGATGGTGCAATTATTGAAGACGATGTAATGATTGGCGCAGGTAGTTTAGTTCCACCAGGAAAGCGACTTGAAAGTGGTTTTCTTTATTTAGGAAGTCCAGTGAAAAAAATCCGCCCACTTTCATCAGCAGAAATAGAGCACTTTATCTATTCTGCTAATAATTATGTCGGGTGGAAAAATAACTATTTAGCTACTCGTCAATCAGCCATTGATAAAGAATAGATAGGATGGAGAGTTGATAACTCATATTCCGTTACCAACTCTTCAAATTCTTCTTCAATATCCCAACGATTTTGTTTAAATAACAAAATTCCTTCCCCAACACCAAAACGCTCGATAAGCTCGTGCTCTGTAATTAGACAATCAAAAAGCATTCCGTTGATCATTATAGGAAAAAGAACACTCCTATTCTCCGCTAGCCATATTTCACGATCTGGAAATTGAATGGATTGGTTCATTGATTCAATCTTTCTCTTAATACATTAAGGACAGGATTAACATCTGGCACAAGTTCATACCACAGTTCAAATGCATAAGCGGCTTGTCCTACTAACATACCTAATCCATCTGATAAACGTGTACTTCCATGTTTTAGCGCGTTATATAGAAATGATGTCATCCCTGTTTGATAATAAAGGTCGTAGCACGCTGTATCAAAACCATAAACATCGTTAGGAATAGGCGGTAAATCATTAGTCATGCTGGATGCAGAGGCATTTATAATTAAATCATAATGTCTATCGGCAACATCTTCAGTAGCTATTGCTCGGATCGTTCCAAACTGACTAAATTCTTTTACTAATTGTTCAGCTTTGGCAAATGTACGGTTGGTTAAAGTAATATCACAATCAAAATCGAGTAATGGAAGCAATATTCCTCTTGTTGCACCACCAGCGCCAATAACTAAGACTGATTTAACCTTACTAGGCACAATAAAATCGAGTCTAGCTAAATCCAAAATAAGTCCTTGCCCGTCAGTGTTATCACCAAGGAGTGAGCCATCTTCCAATTTAACAATAGAGTTAACTGCACCACATGCTTTCGCTCTATCCGTTAATTTATCCACAAAGTGGAATGCATCTTCTTTAAAAGGAACTGTAACATTAGCACCCCGCCCCCCATTAGAAAAAAAATGTGAGGCGGTTTTGTCAAATTCACCTAAAGGAACAAGTAAACGTCCATAGCCATACTCTATTCCTGTTTGTTTTGAAAAAAATTGGTGGATGAAAGGAGACTGACTATGCTCGATAGGATTTCCCATCACTAAATATTTTTCCATCACAATCACCCTTGTCGGTATAATTCACCCGTTAATGCATCTCGGATTTCAGAAGGATTCTGTCTACCACCAACATTCCCTTCAACGATAGGAATTGTATCCTGAAACTGTTCTTTTACTTCTTCAACTGTACGACATGGTGGTAATCCACTTAAATTCGCACTCGTTGAAACTAAAGGTTTTCCATAGGCGAGGCAGAGTTCTTTAACAATTGTGTGGTCTGTTACTCTCACAGCTAAAGAAGTGAATTTTCCAGTTAACCACTTTGGCGTCGTTGATTTGGCAGGAATAACCCATGTAACAGGTCCCGGCCAAGATGCAAACATTCTATCTCGCTGAGTTTGAGTCAATGCACTATCGTCGATATAAGGTTTCAATTGCTCATAATTATCAGCAATTAAAATTAGCCCTTTGTCAATTGAGCGTTGTTTTAACGTTAATAATGCCATAACAGCATGCTCGCTATCAGGATCACAACCAACCCCAAATACGGCTTCTGTTGGATATGCGATAACTTTATTATTTTTTAATGCTGCTATTATAATGTTGCTTACAGGTGATGCTTTGTTATTCATGTTCTTCTCTTTTTGTTTGTTGCTTTCCACATAATTTGCTGGCGCACACTAATCTTACTCCTTGAGAAGACCTTTTTTCCATCAATAATGGATAGTGGCAATGTTCGCATTCACCATTAACAGGCTTGTTATTTAATACAAATTGGCATTCTGGATATTGGTTACAAGCATAAAATATCTTACCAAACCTAGACTTACGTTGTAGTAATTTTCCTTTTTCGCATTGAGGACAAGGTATAACAGTTTCATCAGGTTTATCAATTTGTTCTATATGTTCACATTCTGGATAATTACTACAACCAATAAACATCCCAAATTTACCCTGACGCAAAACTAAATCAGCACCACAACACTTACAAGGTTGCCCTTCTAAAACTTTTATAATTTGTCCATCACCCTGTGATTTTAATGTTTTAATATAATGGCAATCAGGGTAAGCCGAACATCCTAAAAAAGGGCCATGTCCTCCATTTTTCATCACTAATACGCTGCCACATTCAGGGCATTTTTCCTGTTCAGGTTGCTGTGTAAACGGCATATTCTTTGCCATTGTTTTACCTCATTACACTTATTCCAATCGAGTATAGCCACCAGCCACAATAGCGACTTTTTCAATAAGCTCAAGTTCTAATAAAAGAGGAGCTAATTCAGAAGTTGATAATCCACTATCCTGAGCAATGATATCAATGGGTACTGCTTTATTAAAACGTAGAAAAGGTAATATCACATCCATTGCCTTTTGTTGTTCTAGTGTAAATTGTTCTACTTTGATCTCTTGTTTTTCATTATTAATAAGTGTTGTATATTCTTCTGTAATTTGTTTTTGTTGATACTCATTAACACAAGTAAGCCACTGCAAAGAGCTATTTAAATATTCAAAGATATCTTCAGGTGAGGATGCTAAATTTGCACCTTGCTTAATAAGTTGGTGATTGCCTTCAAAATGAATATCACCCAATAGCCCCGGTAACACGAACAACTCTTTACCTTGTTGCAAAGCATAGTTTGCTGTTATTAAAGAACCACTTTTAATTCCTGCTTCAACAATAAGTAGTGCAGTACTTAGCCCACTAATAATCCGATTACGTTGAGGGAAATAGCGCGCTAAAGGCGGTGTCATTGGTAAATGCTCAGAAATAAGAAGACCAGATTCTTTTATTTGTGTTGCAAGAGTGCGATGAAATGATGGATAAATCTGCTCTAAACCACTCCCTAGTACAGCAATAGTAATACCATTATTTTTTAATGCACTTCGATGTCCAATACCATCAATACCTTGAGCTAACCCACTTGTAATAGTTAACTCTTTTTTTACTAGTTCCTGTGCAAAATAAGTTGCCCACTTGGAACCATATGGTGTAGCAACTCGACTACCGATTAATGCAATTTGTGTGCTTTTTAAATGCTGTCTATTCCCTGCAACAAAAAGCAAAAGCGGAGGCGATGATATTTGCTTTAATAAGGATGGATAATCTGAATCTGTAATCGTTAATAATGATGATTCATTTTTATCTAACCATTTTAATGTATCGTTGACAGCATTTGCATGAAGTCTTAAGAATTGATGACTTTGCTGTTCTGACAGACCACAACCTATTAATAGTCTTTGATTTAATTGAGTTAAAGATTGTAGATACCTTGCAATTTGAATCGCTTTACTAATGGGGAGTCTTGAAACAGCGTTAAGCCTTATCCATATTTCTCTAGCATCCATGCATTATCCTAATATTATTTTTAGCAAACAGGGTGAGTGCTAAACACACCAAATACTGTCAATCTAGACAATAAATGTCTAGAATAGACGTTAAATCCTATTCACATTTTAGAAACAGTCCGAATAAATTATGGCAGTGTTACACGTATTACATTATCCAGACGAGCGTCTTCGCACGATTGCAAAGCCAGTCGAAAAAGTTGATGCCGAAATCCAAAAAATTGTCGATGATATGTTTGAAACAATGTATTTGGAAGAAGGTATCGGCTTAGCTGCGACACAGGTGAATATCCACCAGCGCATTATCGTCATTGATGTCTCTGAAACCAGGGATCAAAGACTGGTATTAATAAACCCAGAACTTCTTGATGCTGATGGCGATACAGGCATAGAAGAAGGCTGTTTGTCTGTTCCCGAACAGCGCGCTTTTATTCCTCGTGCAGAGCACGTAAAAGTAAAAGCCCTTGATTACAATGGTCAACCTTTTGAGTTAGAGGCTGATGATTTATTAGCTATCTGTATTCAACATGAAATGGATCATTTAGTTGGTAAACTATTTGTGGATTATTTATCCCCATTGAAACGCCAACGTATCCGTCAAAAAGTTGAAAAGCTCGATAAGTTAGATAAAAAAAGAGCTAAAGCAAGACAGTAACAGTTAAATTGAAACAGGAAGAAAACGTGTCTGATTCATTACGTATTATTTTTGCGGGAACACCCGATTTTGCGGCTCGACATTTAGCGGCATTGTTATCAACTCAACATCGTGTGGTGGGAGTACTTACTCCTCCAGATAAACCCGCAGGAAGAGGTAAGAAACTGACTATTAGCCCTGTTAAAGCTCTGGCGTTAACTCATAATATTCCTGTTTATCAGCCTGTCTCTTTAAAACCAGAAGAGAATCATGAATGGATAGTAGCACAACAAGCAGACATTATGATTGTTGTCGCTTATGGCATGATCTTACCTAAAGCAGTTCTTGAAATACCGCGTTTAGGTTGCCTTAATGTGCATGGTTCTCTCCTTCCTAAATGGCGTGGTGCTGCACCAATTCAACGCTCTTTGTGGGCAGGAGATAAAGAAACAGGTGTCACAATTATGCAAATGGATGTTGGCTTAGATACAGGCGATATGTTGTATAAAGCCTCGTGCCCAATTACGAGTGAAGATACCAGTGCATCTCTTTATGAAAAACTTGCAGAGCTTGGACCAAAGGCTCTAACAACTACGTTAGATCTCATTACCTCAGGTAAAATAAAGGCTGAAAAACAAGATGATAATTTAGCGAATTACGCACAAAAATTATCTAAAGAAGAAGCAAAAATTGATTGGTCATTATCTGCAGAACAGATTGAACGTTGCATAAGAGCATTCAATCCGTGGCCAATGAGCTTTTTTATGTTGGACGAGCAACCAGTGAAAGTATGGAAAGCACAAGCTATTGCTGATGATACAGATCAACCTGCAGGAACCTTATTAAAAGCAGATAAAACGGGTATTTATATTGCGACAGGTAACGGCATTCTAAATATCACAGAGTTACAACCATCAGGTAAGAAACCTATGGCTTCTGCCGATTTTTTAAACTCCAAGCGAGATTGGTTCACTCCTGGAAAAATCATTCAATAATTATTCTAAACCCTGATATTTAACACTATTATCAGGGTTTTCCTTTTTTCACGCCAATGTAGTACATCTCTGGCGCTCAATATTAAACGTTAACTCATCATGAAAACGTCATACAACTTACGTAGCATTGCAGCCAAAGCAATTAGCCAAGTATTAGATCAAGGCTTATCTCTAAGCACCGTCATACCAGAACTTCAAAAAAATGTTTCAGACAAAGACAAAGCATTACTACAGGAACTTTGCTTTGGTGTATTACGTACATTGCCACAATTGGAATGGATTATTCAGCAACTCATGGATAAACCATTAAAAGGCAAACAACGTATTTTACACTACCTTATTATGGTTGGCTTATATCAGCTTCTTTATACACGTATTCCTGCTCATGCAGCTCTAGCCGAAACCGTAAATGGCGCTGTTGCACTAAAAAAACCACAGTTAAAAGGATTAATTAACGGTGTGTTGCGTCAGTTTCAACGTCAACAAGATATCCTAAATGAACGTTTTCAAAACAGCGAAAATCATTTTCTCCATCCATCATGGCTACTTACCCGTGTTAAACAGGCTTATCCTGAACAATGGATGAGTATTGTTGAAGGTAATAATCAAAAACCACCTATGTGGTTACGTGTAAATCAACGCCATCATTCACGAGAAGAATATTTAACATTACTGAAAAAGGAAGAAATTACCGCTGTTGCTGATGATAACCACCCTTTTGCGATCCGTTTAGAGAACCCATGTAACGTAAATCTTCTTCCTGGATTTGCTGATGGTTGGGTAACAGTTCAAGATCGTTCAGCCCAGCGTTGTGCTGAATTATTGGCGCCAAAAAATAAAGAACAGATCCTTGATTTATGTGCGGCACCGGGCGGCAAAACAACGCATATTTTAGAGATAGCTCCTCAAGCTCAAGTATTAGCAATCGATATAGATGAACAACGTTTGAAACGTATACAAGAGAACCTTACGCGTTTAAAACTTAATGCCGTAGTCAAAAGTGGTGATGGTCGTTATCCTGAACAATGGTGTGCCGGTATGCAATTTGACCGAATTCTCCTTGATGCACCATGCTCAGCAACAGGCGTTATCCGCCGTCATCCAGATATTAAGTGGCTTCGCCGTAATGAAGACATTGAGCAATTAGCTCAAATTCAAAAAGAGATCCTTCACGCTATTTGGCCATACCTAAAATCTGGTGGTACGTTGGTTTATGCAACCTGCTCTATTTTGCCTGAAGAGAATAAACAACAGGTTGAAGCATTTTTAGCGTCAACGAAAGATGCACAATGTGATTATCAGCACCAATGCTTACCAGAAGAAAAAGGTGGCGATGGTTTCTTTTATGCATTGATCAAGAAAATATGATCTTGTGATAAAAGATGATATCGGATCTAAAAAACGCTACTATTTCAACGCAAGATCATTAAGATCTTGCGTTTCTTTTCTATTTGTTAATCGAATACTCTGAGAAATTACGATGAAAATTATTATCTTAGGCGCTGGTCAAGTAGGTGGTACTCTCGCTGAAAATCTTGTCGGGGAGAATAATGATATTACTGTCGTTGACACTAATGCAGATCGTTTGCGCCAACTTCAAGATAAATTCGATTTACGAGTAGTCAATGGGCATGGCTCTCACCCAAGGATCTTAAGAGAAGCTGGTGCTGAAGATGCAGATATGCTAGTTGCCGTCACCAACTCTGACGAAACCAATATGATAGCATGCCAAGTTGCTTACACTTTGTTTAATACACCCAATAAAGTTGCTCGGATACGTGCCTCTGAATTTGTTCGTGAAGCAGACAAACTCTTCCTCCCAGAAGCTATTCCCATTGATTACTTAATCTCTCCTGAACATTTGGTTATTGATTATGTATATAAATTGATCCAATATCCTGGTGCCTTACAAGTTGTTAATTTTGCCGATGGCCAAGTCAGTATCGTTGCGGTAAAAGCATATTATGGTGGTTCTCTCGTCGGAAATGCACTATCAACATTACGCGATCATATGCCACATATTGATACTCGTGTTGCTGCAATTTTTCGCCAAGACAGACCTATCCGACCTCAAGGCTCCACAATTATTGAAGCGGGAGATGAAGTTTTCTTTGTCGTTGCATCTCAGCATATTCGTGCAGTAATGAGTGAATTACAACGATTAGAAAAACCTTATAAACGCATTATGATTGTTGGTGGTGGTAATGTCGGTGCAGGTTTAGCCGCTAGATTAGAAAAAGATTATAGCGTCAAACTTATTGAGCATAATCAGCAACGTGCAACAGAACTCGCTGAACTACTCCATGACACTATTGTTTTTTATGGCGACGCATCGGATCAAGAACTTCTTGCTGAAGAACATATAGAACAAATCGATGTCTTTATCGCACTGACTAATGATGATGAAGCTAATATTATGTCAGCGATGCTAGCAAAAAGAATGGGTGCCAAAAAGGCGATGGTGCTTATTCAGCGTAGTGCTTATGTTGATTTAGTCCAAGGCGGGGTTATTGATATTGCAATATCACCACAACAAGCAACAATTTCTGCACTTTTAGGTCATGTTCGTAAAGCTGATATTGTTAGCGTTTCCTCATTACGACGAGGTGTTGCAGAGGCAATCGAAGCCGTTGCACATGGTGATGAAAATACATCAAAAGTTGTTGGCCGTCGTATACAAGATATAAAACTACCACCAGGAACTATCATTGGTGCAATTGTAAGAGAGCAAGATGTTATTATTGCGAACGCTAGTCACTCCATAGAACAAGGAGATCATGTGATTATGTTTATCACTGATAAAAAATATGTCCCTGAAGTAGAAAAGCTTTTCCAACCTAGCCCATTTTTCTTATAAAAACCAAGTAGAAATAAGAATAATAGTAATTGTTACTTATAATGGTCTACTATTATCATGTTAGATACTATATTTTTACATAATAAATCTATGTATAGACAAATAAGGGGTGGTTATGTCTTTTTTTAAAGAGTTTCGTGAATTCGCAATGAAAGGCAACGTTGTTGACATGGCAGTCGGTGTCATCATTGGAGCAGCCTTCGGTAAGATTGTTTCATCATTAGTTGCTGATATTATTATGCCACCATTAGGCTTATTAATCGGTGGTATTGACTTCAAACAGTTTAGCCTTGTATTAAGAGATGCTAGTGGGGATGTACCAGCAGTTGTACTAAATTATGGCATGTTCATTCAAACTGTTTTTGATTTTGCCATTGTTGCATTTGCGATTTTCTGTGCAATCAAATTAATTAACAAGACACGTCGTCAAGCAGAAGAAGCACCTAAAGCACCACCGGCACCTTCAGCAGAAGAAACTCTATTAACAGAAATTCGTGATTTATTAAAAAATCAGCAAAAATAAAAACTAAAAGGCCAGTGATAACAATTGAAAAAATCTTTTGTTATCACTGGCCTCCCAGTTTCCCTTCTTGTCATGTTTCACTTTTCTCATATAACTTCCTTTTCCTTTTTTATTCTTTTCCACGCGTTGTCTAAATAGTGGATCATGAACAAGTGCTGCTAAGGCATTATCTTTAATAACACCTTTCTGGTGCTGATATTTGCTAGACATAAAAACCTCTTAAATTGTTAAAGAACATAAAACGTAATGCGGTACAGATATTATTGCTTTGTGGCTCCAGATTCAAGTATTTCAAGAATAGAACAATAAGTACTTTCATGAGCACTACCACAACATGCATTACTTAACATCTTCAGTGAATCTCGCATTCTTTCCATTTCTTTCAAGCGAATTTCGACTTCAGCAAGTCTTGCATCAACAATGTGTTTAGATTCAACACAAGTGTGATGAGCGGGATCAACACGAATAGAAAGTAGCTCTGTAATCGCGTCTAATGTAAAGCCCAACTCTTTTGCATAACGAATAAAACGTAAACGTTGGAGATCTTGCTCTGTATATAAGCGATAACCGCCTTCTGTTCGCCTGTCATGATCCATCAATCCTTGTTTTTCATAAAAACGGATTGTATCTGTTGTCACATTCGCTAATTTTGCAACCTGTCCAATACGATACATGGATCATTTCCTCACTCTAACTGATGTCTAAGCATAACAAATAATCAAAAGAATAGAATTGAAATATAGTGCGAAGCTTATCTTACCAAAATAGCAGTATGCTGAAATAACAGAAAATAAATATGATGTAACACAAGAGTAGGCAAAAAAGCATGGAATAACAAATAGAAAGGCTAGGATATGGCTTGATAGATTATTTTTATAACAGTAATTTCATAACTATCATTTTCGATAGATGTAAAAAAACCGGATTAAAAATCCGGTCTTTTTATTCGCTTCACTAAATAATAATTAAATTATTCAGCTGCTGCTTCTGTTTCAGAATCAGCACGGTCAACAAGCTCAATGTAAGCCATTGGAGCGTTGTCACCAGCACGGAAGCCACACTTCAGAATACGAGTGTAACCACCTGCACGGCTCGCAAAACGCGGACCTAATACTGTAAACAGTTTTGCCACGACTTCGTTATCACGAGTACGGGCGAATGCCAGACGACGATTAGCTACGCTGTCGGTCTTGGCAAGAGTAATCAGCGGCTCAACGACGCGACGCAGTTCTTTCGCTTTAGGCAAAGTTGTCTTGATGATCTCATGACGAACTAAAGAACCTGCCATGTTACGAAACATAGCCTGACGATGGCTGCTGTTGCGGTTCAATTGACGACCACTCTTACGATGGCGCATGACCTTATCCTTCTCAGTAAAACCTTAACCTGTGATCTTATTCATCAGCGATACTTGCAGGTGGCCAATTCTCAAGGCGCATGCCCAGAGATAAACCACGCGACGCCAGTACGTCTTTAATCTCAGTAAGAGATTTCTTACCAAGGTTAGGCGTCTTAAGTAATTCAACTTCAGTACGCTGTACCAGATCACCGATGTAGTGGATTGCTTCTGCCTTCAGACAGTTAGCAGAGCGGACAGTCAATTCAAGATCGTCTACTGGGCGCAGTAAGATAGGATCGAATTCTGGCTTCTCTTCTTTAACTTCTGGTTGACGAACATCACGTAAGTCAACAAAAGCTTCAAGCTGTTCAGCCAGGATAGTCGCTGCACGGCGAATCGATTCTTCTGGATCGATAGTACCGTTAGTTTCCATCTCGATAACCAGCTTATCCAAGTCGGTACGCTGTTCAACACGAGCTGCTTCCACATTATAAGCAATACGCTCAACTGGGCTATAGCACGCGTCTACTAAAAGGCGACCGATAGGGCGCTCATCTTCTTCCGAATGAATTCGGGCAGAAGCCGGCACATAACCACGACCACGCTGAACTTTGATACGCATATTAATAGATGCGTTCTCGTCTGTAAGGTGGCAGATAACGTGCTGCGGCTTGACGATTTCGACATCACCGTCATGGATGATATCGGCTGCAATAACAGGGCCAATGCCAGATTTGCTCAAAGTAAGAATAACTTCATCTTTACCATGAACTTTTACCGCCAACCCTTTAAGGTTGAGCAGTATTTCTAGGATATCTTCCTGAACACCTTCTTTGGTGCTGTACTCATGCAGTACACCATCAATCTCAACCTCTGTTACCGCACAACCCGGCATAGACGAAAGCAGAATACGGCGCAGTGCGTTACCAAGAGTATGGCCGAAGCCTCGCTCTAATGGTTCAAGGGTCACCTTGGCGTGCGTCGAACTGACTTGCTCGATATCAACCAGGCGCGGTTTTAGAAACTCTGTCACAGAACCCTGCATTGTGTCCTCTCTTTGGTGCTAAGCCTTACTTGGAGTAAAGCTCGACGATCAGGTGCTCGTTAATGTCAGCAGACAAGTCAGTACGTTCAGGAATACGTTTGAACACACCTTCCATCTTAGCAGCATCAACTTCCAGCCATGTTGGCTTTTCACGCTGTTCAGCCAGCTCTAAAGCAGCCTTAATACGAGACTGTTTTTTCGATTTTTCACGAACGCTGACTACGTCATTCGGGGAAACCTGATAAGAAGCAATGTTAACCACGCGACCATTTACCATGATTGCTTTATGGCTAACCATCTGACGTGCTTCTGCGCGAGTTGCGCCAAAGCCCATACGATAAACAACGTTATCCAGACGACCTTCCAGCAGAGTCAGCAGGTTTTCACCTGTGTTGCCTTTCAGACGAGTTGCTTCTTTGTAGTAGTTACGGAATTGACGTTCTAGAACACCGTAAATACGACGTACTTTTTGTTTTTCACGTAACTGAACACCGTAATCAGAAAGACGCGGTTTACGTGCGCCGTGCTGACCTGGTGCTTGTTCCAGTTTACACTTGGTGTCAATCGCCCGAACGCCAGATTTTAGAAATAAATCTGTACCTTCACGGCGGCTCAGCTTGAGCTTAGGACCCAAATATCTTGCCATTTTCTTTCTCCAACTTTCCTAAAAACGAAAACGTTATTAAACGCGACGTTTTTTCGGTGGACGACAACCGTTATGAGGAATCGGAGTCACATCAGTAATATTAGTGATGCGGAAACCAGCCGCGTTTAATGCACGGATAGTTGACTCACGACCAGGACCAGGTCCTTTAACCATAACTTCCAAGTTCTTAATTCCGTACTCTTTAACAGCTTCAGCGCAACGTTCTGCTGCAACCTGAGCCGCGAACGGAGTAGATTTACGAGAACCACGGAAACCGGAACCACCGGCAGTAGCCCAACCCAATGCGTTACCTTGACGATCGGTAATAGTAACGATTGTGTTGTTGAAAGAAGCATGGATATGAGCCACACCGTCAGAGACTTGTTTTCTTACACGCTTACGTGCACGAATAGGTGCTTTTGCCATTGTTCAAATACCCCGATTATTTCTTGATCGGCTTACGCGGACCCTTACGGGTACGTGCGTTAGTCTTAGTACGCTGACCGCGAACTGGTAGACCACGACGATGACGTAAACCACGGTAAGTACCAAGATCCATCAGACGTTTGATGCTCAGGGTAACTTCACGACGCAGATCACCTTCTACAACGTATTTGGCAACTTCGTCACGCAGCTTGTCGATTTGCTCTTCAGACAGCTCACTGATCTTAACATTTTCAGCAATACCAGCAGCTACACAGATAGCCTGTGAGCGGGTCTTACCGATACCGTAAATCGAAGTTAATGCGATTACAGTATGTTTATGATCAGGAATGTTAATGCCTGCTATACGGGCCACTATGCACTCCTAAATTAGCAGTTATACAGTACCATTCTGAAAAGCCCGTTTTCAGGATACTCAAACAATACTGTATATATTATAAAAGATTGGGCTGGCTAATTTAGCCAGCTCAACCGAACTTTGCAAGAAAAAAATGCAATAAATTAGCCTTGACGCTGTTTATGCTTAGGCTCGACGCTGCAAATTACACGCACGTGACCGTGACGTCTAACAATTTTGCAGTTACGGCACATTTTCTTGACGGAAGCACGAACTTTCATTTTTACTCTCCGTAACTTCTAAAACAAATCGCTTATCAGTAATTAACCTTTAAGATTTGCTTTTTTCAATGCAGACTCATACTGACTTGACATCAGGAGAGTTTGCACTTGAGCCATAAAATCCATGATGACCACAACCACGATTAAGAGGGAAGTACCACCAAAATAGAAAGGTACTTTCATTGCGTCACGCATGAACTCCGGGATGAGACAGATAAAGGTAATATACAAGGCACCGATTAAGGTTAAACGTGTCATTACTTTATCTATATATTTAGCCGTCTGCTCTCCCGGGCGAATTCCTGGTACAAATGCACCGGACTTCTTCAGGTTATCTGCCGTTTCTCTTGGGTTGAAAACCAACGCCGTATAGAAGAAACAGAAGAATATGATTGCAGCAGCGTATAGTAACACATAAATAGGTTGACCAGGCTGTAGATTTAAAGAAATCGTCGTCAGCCAACCCCACCCTGTACCATCGCCAAACCAAGAGGTTATTGTACCAGGAAACAGGATAATACTTGAAGCAAAAATTGCTGGTATAACACCCGCCATATTTACTTTAAGTGGTAGATGTGTACTTTGTGCCGCGTATATTCTACGCCCTTGTTGACGTTTTGCATAGTTAACAACGATACGACGTTGTCCTCTTTCTACAAAAACAACAAAGAAAGTAACCGCGAACACCAATACTGCAACCAACAATAACAGGAGGAAGTGCAGTTCGCCTTGCCGCGCCTGCTCGATGGTTTGACCAATGGCAGGCGGAAGACCTGCAACGATACCTGCAAAGATAATGATTGAGATACCGTTACCAATACCACGTTCAGTGATTTGCTCACCTAACCACATTAAGAACATTGTCCCAGTGACTAAGCTCACAACAGCCGTAATATAGAATGGTAGACCTGGATTAATTACCAGACCTTGCATTCCTGGCATATTCGGTAAGCCTGTTGCGATACCAATTGATTGGAATATCGCCAGCACCAAAGTACCATAACGGGTATATTGGCTGATCTTACGACGACCGGCCTCCCCTTCCTTCTTAATCTCTGCTAACCGAGGGTTAACCACTGATAAGAGTTGGATAATAATCGATGCCGAAATATAAGGCATGATACCCAGCGCAAAGATAGAAGCACGGCTAAGAGCACCACCAGAGAACATGTTAAACATTTCAATGATGGTGCCTTTTTGCTGATCGAGCAATTTGGCAAGCACAGTGGCATCAATACCAGGGATAGGAATAAAAGAGCCAATCCTAAAGACAATAAGTGCACCAAGAACAAACAAAAGTCTGCGTTTTAGTTCACCAACACCACCTTTAGCACTCTGAAAATCTAAACCTGGTTGTTTAGCCATCTGTCACTTATTCCTCAATTTTACCGCCAGCTGATTCGATTGCTGCACGGGCACCTTTGGTAACACGCAGACCACGAATAGTCACTGCACGGTTAACCTCACCAGACAGAATTAATTTTGCAAATTCAATCTGTGGGCCAACAACGTTTGCGGCTTTCAGTGCATTCAGATCGATTACATCGCCTTCAACGTAAGCTAAATCAGACAGACGGATTTCCGCAGTCACGAATGATTTACGTGAAGTAAAACCAAATTTTGGTAAACGACGATATAAAGGCATCTGGCCGCCTTCAAAACCACGACGTACGCCACCGCCAGAACGAGACTTCTGACCTTTGTGACCACGGCCGCCAGTTTTACCTAAGCCAGAACCGATACCACGACCTACACGTTTAGGCGCATGCTTGGCACCTTCAGCCGGAGACAGAGTATTTAAACGCATCTCTTACTCCTCAACTTTAACCATATAGGAAACCAAGTTGATCATACCGCGAACTGCTGGTGTATCTTCGCGTTCTACAGTGTGACCGATGCGACGCAGACCTAAACCAGTCATGGTTGCCTTATGTTTAGGCAGACGGCCGATTAAGCTGCGTGTTTGAGTAATTTTAATAGTCTTAGCCATGGTCATTACCCCAGAATTTCTTCAACGGATTTACCACGCTTAGCTGCGACCATATCTGGAGACTTCATGCTATCTAAAGCGTCCAGTGTTGCACGAACCACGTTAATCGGGTTAGTGGAACCATAGGTTTTAGCCAGTACGTTACGAACGCCAGCCACTTCTAGAACTGCACGCATTGCACCACCTGCGATGATACCGGTACCTTCATGAGCAGGCTGCATAAATACGCGAGAGCCTGTGTGAGTACCTTTAACAGGGTGGAACAGAGTGCCGTTGTTTAAAGCGACGGTTTTCATATTGCGACGGGCTTTTTCCATCGCTTTCTGGATTGCTGCCGGAACTTCGCGAGCTTTGCCATATCCGAAACCAACGCGGCCATTACCATCACCAACTACTGTAAGAGCGGTGAAGCTAAAGATACGACCACCTTTAACGGTTTTAGATACGCGGTTTACCGCGATCAGCTTTTCCTGCAGTTCGCCAGCTTGTTTCTCGATGTGAGCCATCTTACACTCCTACCTTAGAACTGAAGGCCAGCTTCACGGGCAGCATCTGCCAGTGCCTGGACTCGACCATGATATTGGAAACCGGAACGGTCAAATGATACTACTTTGATACCTTTTTCCAGAGCGCGTTCAGCAACAATTTTACCAATTACTGCGGCTGCTTCTTTGTTTCCAGTGTTTTTCAGTTGCTCAATGATAGCTTTTTCTGTAGTAGAAGCGGCCACCAAAGTTTCAGAACCGTTTGGTGCAATAACCTGCGCATAAATATGGCGAGGGGTACGGTGTACCACCAGGCGAGTCGCACCCAATTCCTGGAGCTTACGGCGTGCGCGGGTCGCACGACGGATACGAGCTGCTTTCTTATCCATAGTGTTACCTTACTTCTTCTTAGCCTCTTTGATACGCACAACTTCGTCGGCGTAACGAATACCTTTACCTTTATAAGGTTCAGGGCGACGGTAAGCACGCAGTTCAGCTGCTACTTGGCCAATCACTTGCTTATCCGCACCTTTCAGTACGATTTCAGTTTGTGTTGGACATTCAGCAGTGATGCCTGCTGGCAGTTGGTGTTCCACTGGATGTGAAAAACCTACTGATAAGTTAACCGCATTGCCTTTAATAGACGCACGATAACCTACACCTACCAGTTGCAGTTTCTTAGTGAAGCCTTCGGTAACACCTACAACCATTGCATTTAACAGAGAACGAGTAGTACCCGCCTGTGCCCATGCATCAGCAAAACCATCGCGAGGTGCGAAAGTTAAGTGGTTATCAGCATGTTGAATTTCAACTGCATTATGGATAGTACGAGTTAGCTCGCCGTTTTTACCCTTAATCGTAATTACCTGACCGTTGAGTTTAACCTCTACGCCGGCAGGAATGACGACGGGTGCTTTTGCCACACGAGACATTCTTTCCTCCCGAATTAAGCTACGTAGCAGATAATCTCGCCACCAAGACCTGCTTGGCGAGCTGCACGATCAGTCATAACACCTTTTGAGGTAGAAACAACAGCGATGCCCAGTCCTGCCATAACTTGTGGCAGCTCATCTTTTCTTTTATAGATGCGCAGACTTGGACGGCTTACGCGCTGAATGCTTTCTACTACAGCCTTACCTTGGAAATATTTTAAAGTGATTTCCAGTTCTGGCTTAGTGTCGCCTTCAATTTTAAAATCTTCGATATAACCTTCTTCCTTAAGCACGTTGGCAATCGCCACTTTCAGCTTGGAGGAAGGCATTGTGACCGCAACTTTGTTCGCGGCCTGACCGTTACGGATACGGGTCAGCATATCCGCGATGGGATCTTGCATGCTCATCTGTCTTTACTCCCGTGATTCAATTATGGTAATTACCAGCTAGCCTTTCTAAGGCCCGGGATTTCACCGCGCATAGCGGCTTCACGGACTTTAATACGGCTTAGGCCAAATTTCCGCAGGAAACCGTGCGGACGTCCAGTTTGACGGCAGCGGTTACGCTGACGTGAAGGACTTGAATCACGTGGCATAGTTTGCAGTTTCAGAACAGCATTCCAACGATCTTCGTCAGACACGTTCACATCTGAAACGATAGCTTTCAGTTCTGCGCGTTTTGCGAAGAATTTCTCAGCTAAATTCGCACGTTTTACATCACGTGCTTTCATAGATTTCTTAGCCATGAATGCCCTGCCTTACTTGCGGAACGGGAAGTTAAACGCTGCTAACAGTGCGCGACCTTCATCATCTGATTTCGCAGTCGTAGTAATGGTAATATCCAAACCACGAACACGATCCACTTTATCGTAATCGATTTCAGGGAAGATGATTTGCTCACGTACGCCCATGCTGTAGTTACCACGACCGTCAAATGACTTAGCGGATAAACCACGGAAGTCACGGATACGAGGTACAGCAATAGAGATCAAGCGTTCAAAGAACTCCCACATGCGTTCGCCACGCAGGGTCACTTTACAGCCGATCGGATAGCCCTGGCGGATTTTGAAGCCTGCAACAGATTTGCGTGCTTTGGTGATCAAAGGTTTTTGACCTGAGATTGCTGCTAAATCAGCTGCTGCATTATCCAACAGTTTTTTATCAACAATCGCTTCACCAACACCCATATTCAGGGTGATCTTCTCGACCCGAGGGACTTGCATGACAGAATGGTAACCAAACTGAGACATCAGTTGTTGGACCACCTCGTCTTTGTAGTAATCATGCAGTTTCGCCATCGTATACTCCAAATTACTTGATAGTTTCTTTATTAGATTTGAAGAAACGAACTTTTTTACCGTCTTCGAATCTAAAACCTACACGGTCAGCCTTACCAGTTGCCGCATTGAAGAGTGCAACGTTAGAAACTTGAATAAAAGCTTCTTTTTCAACGATGCCACCTGGTTGATTCAGAGCCGGAACTGGCTTCTGATGTTTTTTAACCAGATTGATACCTTCAACGAGAACTTTACCAGAAGAAAGAACCTGTTTTACTTTACCGCGCTTACCTTTATCTTTACCAGTAAGAACGATAACTTCGTCATCACGACGGATTTTCGCTGCCATTGCCTGCTCCTTAGAGTACTTCAGGTGCCAGAGAGATTATTTTCATGAACTTCTCATTACGAAGTTCACGAGTAACCGGCCCAAAAATACGCGTACCAATAACTTGCTCGCTGTTGTTGTTTAACAATACACAAGCGTTGCTATCGAAGCGAATGACAGAACCGTCAGGGCGACGAACACCCTTCTTGGTGCGCACCACTACCGCTTTCAGTACATCACCTTTCTTAACTTTACCACGTGGAATTGCTTCCTTGATGGTAATTTTGATGATGTCACCTACATCTGCGTAGCGACGGTGCGAGCCACCTAGAACCTTGATACACATTACGCGACGTGCACCGGAGTTGTCGGCCACGTTCAGCATAGTCTGTTCTTGGATCATTTTAGTGCTCCGCTAAATGTCAACTACTACTGAGCCACTTCCACATTAGAAGAGGCCGTTCAATATCCCATAATACGAGGGAGCGGCATTATAACACCACATTCTCGATATGGACAGAAAAAATAAACGGCTCGTTCAGTTTTGAGCCGTTTATTTCGTACGAAAAGGCTATTTTATTACAGAACAGCTTTTTCTACAACGCGAACTAACGCCCAAGACTTAGTCTTAGACAGTGGACGTGTTTGACGAATTTCTACTACGTCACCAATTCCACATTCGTTGTTCTCGTCATGTACATGCAGTTTGGTCGTACGACGGATAAACTTACCATATAATGGGTGTTTAACCATACGATCGATAGCAACGACAATAGATTTCTCCATTTTGTCACTAACTACACGACCTTGCAGAGTACGGATTTTATCGGTCATTACGCACCCGCCTTCTCAGTCAGTAAAGTCTTAACGCGTGCGATATTACGACGCACTTGTTTCAACAGATGAGACTGTTGTAACTGACCACTTGCTGCCTGCATACGCAGGTTAAACTGCTCACGCAGTAAGTTCAGCAGTTCTGTGTTCAGCTCTTCAACGCTCTTTTCGCGCAGCTCTTTTGCTTTCATTACATCACCGTCTTAGTTACAAAGGTGGTTTTGATAGGCAGTTTTGCTGCCGCCAGCTTGAATGCTTCACGGGCCAGTTCTTCAGGCACACCATCCATTTCATATAGGACTTTACCTGGCTGGATTAAGGCAACCCAATACTCAACGTTACCTTTACCTTTACCCATACGGACTTCGAGCGGCTTTTCAGTGATTGGTTTGTCTGGGAACACACGGATCCAGATTTTACCCTGACGCTTAACTGCACGGGTCATTGCACGACGTGCCGCTTCGATCTGACGCGCAGTCAGACGACCACGGCCCACAGCTTTAAGACCGTAAGTCCCGAAGCTTACATCCGCACCAGCAGCTAAGCCACGGTTGCGGCCTTTGTGCACTTTACGGAATTTTGTACGCTTTGGTTGTAACATCAGCGACTCTCCTTACTTGCGGCCTTTACGCTGCTGCTTTTTAGGTTGAGCAGCCGGTTTCTCCGCCTGTTCAACTGCAGCCATACCACCCAGGATCTCACCTTTGAAGATCCATACCTTAACGCCGAGCACACCATAAGTGGTTTGTGCTTCTGAGGTATTGTAGTCGATATCTGCACGCAGAGTGTGCAGAGGTACACGACCTTCACGATACCATTCAGTACGAGCGATTTCAGCGCCGCCTAAACGACCACTTACTTCCACTTTAATACCTTTAGCGCCTAAACGCATAGCGTTCTGTACCGCACGCTTCATAGCACGACGGAACATAACACGACGTTCCAGCTGTGAAGTGATGCTGTCAGCAACTAATTTTGCGTCCAGTTCAGGTTTACGTACTTCGGCGATATTAATTTGCGCAGGAACGCCAGCGATATCCGCTACGTTTTTGCGCAGTTTTTCAACATCTTCACCTTTTTTACCGATAACGATGCCTGGGCGAGCAGTGTGAATAGTCACACGGATGCTTTTCGCAGGACGTTCGATAACGATACGAGATACAGATGCTTTAGCCAGTTCTTTAGTTAAGTACTGACGTACTTTAAAGTCGCTGTCTAGGTTGTCAGCGAATTCATTGGTACCCGCATACCATGTGGAATTCCAAGGCTTGACAATGCCAAGGCGGATACCATTAGGATGTACTTTTTGACCCATTGCTAGTCTCCAGAGTCTCAGCGATCAGACACAACCACAGTGATGTGGCTGGTGCGCTTCAGAATACGATCTGCACGGCCTTTTGCACGAGGCATAATGCGCTTCATAGAAGGACCTTCGTCAACAAAGATCTTAGCTACTTTCAGATCATCAATGTCAGCGCCATCGTTGTGTTCTGCATTAGCAATAGCAGACTCCAGTACTTTCTTCACTAAACCAGCAGCTTTCTTGTTGGTAAAGGTTAAAATTTCCAGAGCTTGCGACACTTTCTTACCGCGAATCAGGTCAGCTACCAAGCGAACCTTCTGAGCAGAAGAACGAGCGTGGCGATGCATAGCGATAGTTTCCATCTCTTCCTCCTACCTTATTTTTTCTTAGCCTTTTTATCGGCTGCATGACCGCGATAAGTACGGGTCGGCGCGAATTCACCCAGTTTGTGACCAACCATTTCGTCGGAAACGTAAACTGGAACATGCTGACGACCATTATGGACAGCGATGGTCAAACCGATCATGTTAGGAAAGATCGTTGAACGACGGGACCAAGTCTTAACAGGCTTTTTGTCACCGCTTTCCACCGCTTTCTCTACCTTCTTCAGCAAGTGCAGGTCAATAAAAGGACCTTTCTTGAGAGAACGTGGCATGGCTTATCCTCTAATTATTTCTTAGTACGACGATGAACGATAAAATGTTCAGTGCGTTTGTTTTTACGAGTCTTCTTACCTTTGGTTTGGATACCCCAAGGTGTTACAGGGTGTAAACCAAAGTTACGACCTTCACCACCACCATGTGGGTGATCGACTGGGTTCATCGCAGTACCGCGAACGGTAGGACGAATACCACGCCAGCGACTTGCACCAGCTTTACCCAGAACGCGTAACATGTGCTCAGAGTTGCCAACTTCACCGATAGTTGCACGGCAATCAGAAGGAACTTTACGCATTTCACCAGAACGTAGACGAATAGTGACATAAGCACCATCACGAGCAACGATCTGAACGTAAGTACCAGCTGAACGAGCTAACTGACCACCTTTACCTGGTTTCATTTCTACGTTATGAACTGTAGAACCAACCGGGATATTACGCATTGGTAAGGTGTTACCCGCTTTGATAGCAGCATCAACGCCAGACTGAACTTTATCACCCGCTTTCAGGCCTTTTGGAGCCAGAATGTAGCGACGTTCACCATCAGCATACAGCACTAAAGCGATGTTAGCTGAACGGTTTGGATCATATTCCAGACGTTCTACTGTCGCAGGGATACCATCTTTGTTGCGTTTGAAGTCAACAATACGGTAAGCCTGTTTGTGACCACCACCGATATGACGGGTAGTGATACGACCATTGTTGTTACGACCACCGGACTTGCTGTTTTTTTCCAGCAATGGCGCATAAGGTTTCCCTTTATGCAGCTCAGGGTTTACCACTTTAACTACGTGGCGACGGCCCGGAGACGTAGGTTTACATTTAACAATTGCCATTGTTCTTTACTCCTCCGACTTACTCAGCGCCGCCGACGAAGTCCAGATTCTGGCCTTCCTTCAGGGTGACGTAAGCTTTTTTCCAGTCGCTACGACGACCAATACGCTGACCGTGACGTTTCACTTTGCCTTTCATCAGCAGAGTGTTAACACTTTCAACTTCGACTTCAAACAGTTTTTGTACAGCTGCTTTAATCTCTGCTTTGGTCGCGTCTTTAGCAACTTTGAGAACGATGGTGTTTGATTTTTCCATCGCGATAGAAGCTTTTTCAGATACATGCGGCGCGCGCAGTACTTTCAGCAGACGTTCTTCACGGATCATGCCAGCATCTCCTCAACTTGCTTCACAGCGTCAGCAGTCATGACGACTTTGTCGAAGGCGATTAAGCTAACAGGGTCGATAGTTGCTGCATCACGTACGTCAACTTTATATAAGTTGCGTGCTGCTAAATATAGATTCTCATCTACATCAGCTGTAATGATCAGAACATCTTCCAGAGCCATATCTTTCAGTTTCTGTGCTAAAAGCTTAGTTTTAGGCGCTTCAACAGAGAACTTCTCTACGACGATCAGACGATCTTGACGTACCAGCTCAGACAGAATGCTCTTCAGAGCACCACGGTACATCTTTTTGTTTACTTTTTGACTGTGGTCCTGTGGTTTAGCTGCGAAGCTAACACCACCAGAGCGCCAAATTGGGCTCTTGATTGAACCTGAACGTGCACGACCTGTACCTTTCTGTCTCCAAGGCTTTTTGCCTGAACCAGAAACTTCAGCACGGGTTTTCTGAGCACGAGTACCTTGACGAGCACCAGCAGCGTATGCAACGACTACTTGATGCACAAGCGCTTCGTTAAAGTCACGCCCGAAGGTAGTTTCGGAAACAGTCAGCGCGCCTTGCGCGTCTTTCATTACCAATTCCATTCCTATCTCCTCGACGTTACGCCTTGACAGCTGGTTTAACGATCAGGTCACTGCCAGTTGCACCTGGAACAGCACCTTTGACCAGCAGCAGGTTGCGCTCAGCGTCAACACGTACTACTTCCAGGCTCTGAACGGTAACTTGTTCGTTACCCAGTTGACCTGCCATTTTCTTGCCTTTGAACACCTTACCCGGAGTCTGGTTCTGACCGATAGAACCCGGAACACGGTGAGACAAGGAGTTACCGTGGGTAGCATCTTGAGTACGGAAGTTCCAGCGCTTTACAGTACCAGCAAAACCTTTACCTTTAGATGTTCCAGTAACGTCGACTTTTTTAACGTCAGCGAAAATTTCTACGCTAATGCTTTGACCTACAGTGTATTCTTCGCCTTCATTCAGACGGAATTCACGTAGTAAGCGGCCAGCTTCAACACCAGCTTTAGCAAAATGACCTGCTTCAGGTTTCAGTACACGGTTAGCTTTTTTGCTACCAGTAGTCACCTGAATGGCACGATAACCGTCTTTCTCTAGATCTCTGACCTGAGTAACACGGTTGTTTTCAATTTCGATAACGGTTACAGGGATTGAAACGCCATCTTCAGTGAAGATACGAGTCATTCCTACTTTCTTACCGACTAAACCAATCATTGTTTCAACCTCTCAATCGCTTGATGACCTGATTAACCTAGGCTGATCTGCACGTCTACGCCGGCAGCCAGATCCAGACGCATCAGAGCATCAACGGTTTTCTCGGTTGGCTCAACGATGTCAACCAGACGTTTGTGAGTGCGAATTTCATACTGATCACGCGCATCTTTATTAACGTGCGGAGAAATCAACACTGTGAAACGCTCTTTGCGAGTCGGCAGTGGGATTGGACCACGAACTTGCGCACCAGTGCGCTTAGCAGTCTCTACGATTTCCGCAGTTGATTGATCAATCAGACGATGATCAAAAGCTTTCAGGCGGATACGGATTCTTTGGTTCTGCATGAGACCAGAGCTCCAACTATTTTTTATAAACGTAAATGATCACTACTCGTACCCATTTCGATTGATGAGAGAGTGTAATCGTTCTGCATATAACTCCCCAATCGGGAGTATTATATTAATGCAATATAAAATCTGCATTAGCTGATAAATCAGCCTCACTAAATCAGTGAGCCTGCGCATTATACTTGCCTGAGTGATGAAATCAAGCCAAGAATAAAAAATCAGCGATAAAAATTCATTTTATCTTTTCAAAAATAAAAAAAGCAAAGGCAACCTTCATTACCTTTGCTTTTAAAAGCGTCTAATCATCCACTACAGGAGATAGATTATTCCTTTCTGTATAAGCTAAATTACTCTTCAATAATTTGAGCTTGTAGATAATTTTGAAGTCCCATGCGTTCGATAAGTTCAAGCTGGGTTTCTATCCAATCAATATGCCCTTCTTCATCGGTTAGAATTTCTAGCATAAGATCACGGCTGACATAGTCATGAATTGAATCTGCGTAAGCAATGGCTTCACGCAAATCTTTGGCGCCACCTAATTCTAATTCCAGATCAGAACGTAGCATCTCTTCAACATCTTCACCTATGTTTAGTTTACCTAAATCTTGTAAGTTTGGAATGCCTTCAAGGAACAAGATACGCTCGATATATTTATCTGCGTGTTTCATTTCATCTATGGATTCATGATATTCCATTTCATTGAGGCGTGTGAGTCCCCAATTCTTGAACATTCGGGCATGTAGGAAATACTGATTAATTGCAACAAGCTCACCACCTAATAACTTATTAAGGTGGGCTATCATTTTTTTATCACCTTTCATTTTTATGCTCCTTTGCTTCTAGTCTTTTCAGTGTAGACCTTTTATACAAAGAGGAGAGAAAGGAAATTTAAAATATGTTATGCAACTTCAGAAATTTGTGGGTAAAGAGCTAATTGCTCATTTTCGATAAGTTGGCGGGCTTGGCGTACGCACTTACCGCAACAACTTCCAACGGGTAAGATCTTGCGTAATTCATTAATATTGTGGATTTGATGTTTATGAACAGTCGAGATAATTTTTTTATCACTCACACCGTGGCAAAGACATACGTACATAATAACAACCTCATTAACTACTCACGACCAAGATAGTAAATGATAATTATTATGATTTCAATTTCTATTTATTTGACTTAGGTGTTTTATTGTTTATATCATCAACGATGATGCAGGAAAAACATTAATATCTTACTGAGATTTAAAATATCTAATCTTCAGATACAAAAAAGGGCATCCTACGATGCCCTCTTCATGCATAAATCTATCAGGAATTAACCTAATACTTTAGCAACAACGCCCGCACCTACTGTACGGCCACCTTCACGGATAGCAAAACGTAAACCGTCGTCCATCGCGATTGGGTGAATCAGTTCAACGATCATGTTGATGTTGTCACCTGGCATTACCATTTCTACGCCTTCTGGTAATTCGATAGTACCAGTTACGTCAGTTGTACGGA
>NZ_JAMQBJ010000008.1:0-29828 GCF_023701425.1 Proteus sp. FZP2095 | reverse complement strand
ATCTTCCTCATTCAGTGTCAAGCGTTTATTTACAAGGCTTTCCACTTTTTTTTTCTTCGTTCTCTCGGCTAACTCACTTAGCGTGGTTTGCCGTGACAACGAGGACGCATTATAGGGAGTTTTCTGAGGCTGGCAATAGTTTTTTTAAGAAAAAAAATCGTTTGCTTAATTCCACAGCAAAACACCCACTTATACGCACTTATCAACAATTTTATCCACAGAGCACCTTTTTATATAAAATTAGCATGTCAAACGCAATCGTTTGCGTTATCATGACGGTCGATTAAGTAAGATTGATTTTGTGTCCATCTTCTGAAATGTTAGTTAAGCAAACACAATCTCACTGTATTAATGTGATTTAACTTCACCATTACTACCGTTATACCAACCCCAAGGGATAAAACTCATGCAACATCTTCGTCCTATCCGCCGTGCACTTTTAAGTGTGTCTGATAAAGCAGGTATTTTAGAATTTGCTAAAGCACTTGTTGAAAGAAAAGTAGAACTCTTATCTACAGGTGGAACCGCACGTCTATTAGCAGAAGCTGGCTTACCGGTTATTGAAGTCTCCGACTACACAGGCTTTCCAGAAATGATGGATGGCAGAGTGAAAACACTGCATCCTAAAGTACATGGTGGGATCCTAGGTCGTCGTGGACAAGATGATGCAATTATGGAAGAACATGAAATTCGTCCTATCGATATGGTCGTCGTAAATCTTTATCCTTTTGCTAAAACAGTAGCTCATCCAGATTGTTCATTAGCAGATGCTGTGGAGAATATCGATATTGGTGGACCAACAATGGTTCGCTCCGCGGCAAAAAATCATAAAGACGTTACGATTGTAGTAAATAGTAATGACTATGAAAGAGTGATTGAAGAAATGGATAATCACGAAAATAGCCTTACTTTAGATACACGCTTTGATTTGGCGATTAAAGCCTTTGAACACACAGCTGCTTATGACGGAATGATTGCTAACTACTTCGGCCAGAAGGTTGCACCTTATTATGGTGATACTTCACAACCATCAGGTACTTTCCCTCGTACCTTAAATCTGAACTATATAAAGAAACAAGATATGCGTTATGGTGAAAATGCTCACCAGCAAGCAGCTTTCTATATAGAAGAGAATATAGAAGAAGCATCTATTGCCACTGCAAACCAATTACAAGGCAAAGCACTTTCTTATAACAATATTGCTGATACTGATGCAGCATTAGAATGTGTGAAATCATTTTCCGAGCCGGCATGTGTTATTGTGAAACATGCAAACCCTTGCGGTGTTGCAATTGCGAACACGCTCGCACAAGCATATGACAATGCATTTAAAACCGATCCAACCTCTGCATTTGGTGGCATTATCGCATTCAATCGCCCATTAGATGCAAAAACAGCAAGTGCCATCATCGAACGTCAGTTTGTTGAAGTGATCATTGCGCCTTCTATTAATAATGATGCATTACCAATTTTAGAAACTAAACCAAATGTTCGTGTATTAGCTTGTGGTCAATGGCAAGAAGCCAAACCAGCATTAGATTTCAAACGTGTTAATGGTGGGCTGTTAGTTCAAGATCGTGACTTAGGTATGGTAAAAGAAGAAAACTTAAGAGTGGTCACCCAACGTCAACCTAGTGAGCGTGAACTTAAAGATGCACTCTTCTGCTGGAAAGTCGCCAAATTCGTAAAATCAAATGCCATTGTTTACGCTAAAAACGATATGACAGTCGGTATTGGTGCAGGGCAAATGAGCCGTGTGTATTCTGCAAAAATCGCAGGTATTAAAGCTGCTGATGAAGGTTTAGAAGTTGCAGGTTGTGCAATGGCATCTGATGCATTTTTTCCATTTAGAGATGGTATTGATGCAGCAGCACTTGCCGGCGTGACTTGTGTTATTCAACCTGGTGGCTCAATTCGTGATGATGAAGTGATCGCAGCTGCAAATGAGCATAACATCGCAATGATTTTCACCAATATGCGTCACTTCCGTCATTAATAAGGTATTGATATGAAGATTTTGATTATTGGTAATGGCGGTCGTGAACACGCTTTAGCCTGGAAAGCGGTTCAGTCGCCGCTTACAACACACGTTTTTGTTGCCCCTGGTAATGCAGGCACTGCATTAGAAAGTGGTGTTGAGAATGTCGCTATCAGTGCAACAGATATTCCTGCATTAGTCGCATTTGCTCTCAAAAATAAAATTGATTTGACTATCGTGGGCCCTGAAGCACCTCTGGTTATTGGTGTTGTAGATGCATTTAAAGAAGCGGGATTGACCATCTTTGGCCCAACAAAAGGAGCCGCGCAGTTAGAAGGCTCTAAAGCCTTCACAAAAGATTTTTTGGCTCGTCATAAAATTCCAACTGCGGATTATCAAAATTTCACAGAAATAGCACCTGCACTTGAGTACCTTAATAAAGTAGGCGCACCAATTGTTATCAAAGCAGATGGTTTAGCCGCAGGTAAAGGCGTTATTGTTGCTATGACACAAGCTGAGGCTGAAGCCGCAATTAAAGATATGCTGGCTGGCAATGTTTTTGGTGATGCAGGTCATCGTATTGTTATCGAAGAATTTCTTGATGGCGAAGAAGCTAGCTTTATTGTGATGGTTGATGGTGAACACGTTATTCCAATGGCAACAAGCCAAGATCATAAACGTGTTGGTGATGGAGATACTGGACCTAATACAGGGGGAATGGGAGCATATTCACCAGCACCTGTAGTTACACCAGAAATCCACCAGCAAGTAATGGAAAAAATCATTTATCCAACAGTAAAAGGAATGGCTTCTGAAGGCTATCGTTACCAAGGTTTCCTTTATGCAGGACTGATGATTGATAAACAAGGCATTGCTAAGGTTATTGAGTTTAACTGTCGTTTTGGTGATCCAGAAACTCAACCTATTATGATGCGTATGCAATCTGATTTAGTTGAGCTGTGTTTAGCTGGAGCAAAAGGTAACTTAAAAGATAAAGATTCTCTTTGGGATCCTCGTCCAGCTTTAGGAATTGTGATTGCAGCTGGCGGCTACCCTGCAGATTATCGTCAAGGTGATGTTATCAAAGGCTTAACACCAACATCATCAACAACAGCAAAAGTATTTCAAGCAGGAACAACACTCAATGACAAAGGCGACGTTATCACTGCTGGCGGGCGAGTATTATGTGCGACTGCATTAGGTGATGATATCGAGCAGGCTCAACAAAATGCTTATGCCTTAGCGAAAGATATTCATTGGAATGGTAGTTTTTATCGCCATGATATCGGCTATCGAGCGATTGCGCGCTTAAAGAAATAAATTACCAACAACAAAAGGGAGTGATCACAAGCTCTCTTTTGTTGGTTCCCATTTACAAAAATCGTGTTCTGCAACCATAAGTAATTGCTTACCTTCTGGTGAATCAAGCCAAGCAACATAAGAAGGCTTACTTGAATTACGTGTTCTTGTTTTTAACCAACGTTGTTCTGGACCTTCAAATGAAACACTCACCTTCTCACCAGCACATGTTGTCATCGTATTTTGATACCAAATACCCTGTACTAAATTTACTTTCCCAATAGTAAGCGCTTCACTAATTTCACGCTCTTTACTTGCAGCAAATACCATTCTTAAACGCTCATCTTCTGTCAATGCTCGTTTTTGCTTCTGGCTTTCTTGTTGCATGAAAATAACTTCTCCTCGTTTATTTAAACGAAGATGCCAAGAGGAGGGATCATTTGGATTGATAACTTCAGAGCGAACTTGCCAAAGCTTATTTTGACGATACTCATAGAATGTGATGACAGTTTCTGGCTTTTTATAAAAGCTATAAACACTCATGATCACTTGAGGCTCTGACGCTGTATTATTTAAACGCCATAGCCGGACAACACCTTCATCTGCAATATAACCTGTTGCAGAAAACTCAGGTAGTTGCACAGTAGAGGAGCAGGCGCTGAGCAAAAAAGCAGATCCTATTGCTAACAGCCCCTGTCGTTTCAACAAAAGGGGAGTAAATCCCCCTCTATTGTTCATTCCGTTCAAAGGAATTATTTTACTGCGTCTTTCAGTGCTTTACCGGCAGTAAATGCAGGAACGTTAGCTGCTGCAATTTTAATTTCTTTACCAGTTTGAGGGTTACGACCAGTACGCTCTGCACGGTGATTCACCTTGAATGTACCGAAACCAACTAACTGTACAGAATCGCCTTCTTTCAGAGCACCTGTTACTGAATCGATAAACGCTTCAATAGCAGCTTTTGCTTGAGTTTTTGTCAGATCCGCTTTTTCAGCAACTGATTCGGTTAATTCAGCTTTGTTCATAAAATAGTCCTTAAAGTATGTTTTATCGTTTGAAAAACATCTGGTGAAAAAACTTAACTTATCTTTTTAAGAGGATAAATTAAGTAAAACACCTGAGCCACTTCTTTTCGTACCCAATGTAGAACATACACGGGGGTGATGTGAAGTCTTTAAACGTCGCTTTTCAAGCACTAAATCACGTTTTTCTGATTTAGTGCGTTAATTCTATACCGATATTGCTCATTCCAGCTTCACGAAGGTCTGCACGTAGACCCTTGATCAGTTCGATATCTCTTTCTTCACATTCTACAAGTAGACGGTAAATTTCCCATTGGATATCGAACTCTTCAATAACAGCAGGTAGAGATCGAAGCTCTTCTTCGCTCATTTCTCTTTCTGCCTGTGTCATTTCAAGTGAAGCAACTGTCCCTACTGATAATTTGCTCACTTCAATAGCGTGACTTAATGATTCACCGCTTAAACGAGAGTGAACAATTTCACTAAGTGCAACACAGGCGTCAATCGCAGGATAGACACCATAAATCTCGAACTGAGATGCATCAGGAATAGCTTCTTCTAATTTCTCTAATTGAGAATCAAAATTAACCTTTGCATCTTTCACCGTTAAAGTTTCCCAAACCAGATCGAGAATACGGCGATAAAGCATTGGATCGGTAAATCCTGTTTCTCGACAAAATACCTGATAGTTTGGGTACATTCTCTCACACAGGCATGCCATAAACGTCAGGTGTTGCCAAGCTTCTAGCTTTTCTAAACGTAAATGGATTGGGTTCTTCAACATTCGTGATTACTCATTTTCTTAACTTAGGCGCAGTTTACCTGAAAATTAAAAATATCCACATATTTCCCGGTCATTTAGAGCTTATTCTTATTCAACTGCTCAAATAATCGCCTATTTGAAGCAATACCATCAGCCCAACGCGTAGGTTCTGGCAATCGATAGCCTTTCATACACAACTCAACCCACTGCAAAGCGCCATTCATACTCACTTTATGACCCGGAGAAATATACAGGGGTTTACATTTTTTCTTACTACGATAAATCCACCCTATTTGCTCATTCTTATCCATTAACGGTTCATGACTTCCCATCTCTTCATTGACTGTTTTATCAATGCCACATAAACGACTTTTTGCCACGCCAATAGTAGGCGTATCCACTAATAAACCAAAATGGCTTGCGACACCAAGCCTTCTAGGATGAGCAATACCTTGTCCATCGACAAAAATAAGAGAAGGCTTTTGTTTGATTAGTTGCCAAGCAGTCAGTAATGCAGGGCACTCTCTAAACGAAAGTAAACCAGGAATATAAGGAAGAGTTGTAGGTATTCGTGCAATTTGATATTCAAGAATTTCAAAAGAAGGGTAATGCATTATCACGATGGCGGCGCGAGTAACTGCGCCACCTTCTTCAAAACCAACATCAGCACCTGCTATGTAAGTTGGTGCTGTAAATTGGTCCGTTAAAATAATCTGTTGAGCTTTTTCTGTCTGCTCCTGACGCAATTGCTGGGTATTAATCATTATCCTGATGATAAGGCTTCGATAAACGGTGAACCGCATCAATAAATGCACCAGCATGTTCTGGTGGAACATCTTGATGAATACCGTGCCCAAGATTAAAGACATGACCGTTACCTTTACCAAATCCAGCAAGAATAGTTTCGACTTCTTGCTCTATTCTGGCAGGCGGTGCATACAGCATAGAAGGATCCATATTGCCTTGTAGCGCAACTTTATCCCCTACTCGACGACGTGCATCTTCAATATCAATCGTCCAATCAAGCCCTAATGCATCGCAACCTGTCGCAGCCATCGCTTCTAGCCAACGGCCGCCACCTTTGGTAAATAAGGTTACAGGAACTTTTCTTCCATCATATTCACGGATAAGACCATCAACAATCTTATGCATATAGTGTAATGAAAAGAGTTGGTAATCACGGCCAGTTAACACACCACCCCATGTATCAAAAATCATGATGGATTGTGCACCCGCTTTAATTTGAGCATTCAGATACAGAATAACGCTATCTGCCAGTTTATCCAGTAATAGATGTAATGCTTGTGGCTCTGCGTACATCATTTTTTTAATTTTTGTGAAGGCCTTACTACTTCCACCTTCAACCATATAGGTTGCCAGCGTCCAAGGACTTCCCGAAAAACCAATTAATGGCACACTACCTTGCAATGCATGACGAATGGCACGTACTGCATTCATCACATATCCCAGTTCATCTTCAGGATCAGGAATAGGTAGCTTTTTAATATCATCAAGACTATTTATTGGTGATTTAAAACGAGGGCCTTCACCTGTTTCAAAGTAAAGACCCAATCCCATTGCATCTGGAATAGTTAAAATATCAGAAAATAAAATAGCAGCATCTAAAGGAAAGCGTCTTAAAGGCTGTAATGTCACTTCACAAGCCAATTCTGTGTTCTTGCACAATGAGATGAAATCTCCCGCCTGTGCCCGTGTTTCCTTATATTCAGGAAGATATCTGCCTGCCTGACGCATCATCCAAACTGGGGTGACATCAACAGGTTGGCGCAACAGCGCACGTAAATAGCGGTCGTTTTTCAACTCACTCATGACTAACTCCATTAACAGTAATAGGGCCGCAAAATAGCAGGCATTGTAACATGCTGGAAAAATAACTGTTGGCAGACAGCGCCTTTATTTAGCTCTTTTCTTTATCTTGTCTAATATTCGCTATCGTATCTTCTATCAAACGTCTAGCAATCGTATCTGGTGGCGGGATCTGTGGTAGTTGATCGTAACGATACCAACCTGCACTCGTTAATTCAGAAGGATCGTGGCGTAGTTCACCACCATCATAGTCAGCTAAAAAGCCCATCATTAAGGAGTGAGGAAATGGCCAGGGCTGAGAGGATACATAGCGAATATTGCGAATACGAATATTACTCTCTTCAAACACTTCACGGGCTACGGCTTCTTCTAAAGTTTCACCCACCTCAACAAAACCAGCAAGTACAGTATAAAGAGGTGAATGTTTATGCCTAACATGATGTGCTAATAAGATTTTATCTTCATGGCGAATACCCACAATAATGCAAGGGGCAATTTGTGGGTAATAGCGTTCATGGCAATTATCACATAAACACGCCCATTCACTCTCACTATGACGCATTTTGGAACCACAGTAACCACAAAAACGGTGAGAACGATAAAACTCAGCCAGTTGAACGCCACGACCAACTAATTTAAATAAGTTTTCATCCTGTGAAGCGATAAGCCTTGGTGAACACATATCGTTATCCATTTTTCCATGAATAAGCCAAACTGTTTCACCTTGCCATTCACCAACAATTTTGGCGTGCTGACCTATGAGATCCCAATCTTTAGCTAAGCCAAACGGAAGTTCGCCTTTAGGTAACCATACTCGTCCACCAAGGCTGACCGTCCACCAGCCCTTTTCTGACCCTGTTAATGTATATAAATGCATAACGACCATTCTATCCAAAATAATGATATAGAATAGAGGATACTCTTTTTAGCAAGAACCACTCAATGAATTATAACTATCTTCTATAATTCATTAGTATTCCTAAACATAAATATAAATTTTATTAATAGTAAGAACCGTTAGAATGACAGATAAAATAAAAAATAAAATTGCTATTTTTGATCTAGATGAAACACTTTTAGCAGGAGATTCTAGTCGCTTGTGGACAAACTATTTGTGGGATAAAAAAATAGTCACAGATCCTCATTTTTTAAAACTAGATGAACAAATGATCGCAGACTATTATGCTGAAAAGCTGAATATAAACCAATATCTTTTTCAACATCTAGCATATTTTAAACATTATGATATAGATATGATAAATCATTGGGTTAATGACTTCACTGAAACAAGAATTAAGCCTCTACTTTACCCACAAGGAATATCAATAATTACACAATATCGACAGCAAAATATTCCCGTTATAATTATCTCAGCAACAATGTCCTTTCTAGTTTATGCTATTGCAAAGCAACTCAATGCAGACGTTTCAATGGGTATTGATATGCAAATTAAGGACAATCATTACACTGGATTTATTGAAGGTATTCCTACATTTCGAGAAGGAAAAGTTGAGCGTTTAAATCAATGGAAAGAAGCTAAAAACATTAATTATACTTACATTTATTTCTATACTGATTCATCTAATGATCTCCCATTATGTTACCAAGCAGACCATGTTATCGCGGTTAATGCAGATAAAAAATTAACTCAAGTTTCAGATGAAAAAGCATGGGAACAACAACATTGGGATTTAAACAAATAACCCATGTCGGACTTGTAGTTTTTAAAATCTTTCATATACTGGATGTCTTCTTGTCGGAGTGCCTAGTGTTTATAAGGCTATTATAAACACAGGCTGAGACCGTTAATTCGGGATCCGCGGAACCTGATCGGGTTAATACCCGCGAAGGGAACAAGAGTGATTCGACCTTTTGATAGCTTCATTGCGTATATTTTTTACACACCTATATACACCTATCTGTCGATACTCCCTGCGACCTCCAGACAAGCATTTTTCTCAATATTCACCCGACAGGCAATTAGCCTGCATGATATTTATTAGGAAATGCTATGTCCCAAAATCAAACTATATCTGTTAAAGATATTTCACCAACAAACAACAAACAACGTCCACGAAAAGAGCAACGTGATGCAGCTCAAGCGTTTATCAGCACTATTCAAGGTGTCAGTTTCCCAAATTCAAACCGCATTTACCTCGAAGGAACACGTACTGATATTCAAGTACCAATGCGTGAGATCCAACTTGATAAAACACTAGTAGGAGGATCAAAAGATTCCCCTGTTTTTGAAGATAATGAACCTGTACCGGTGTATGACACATCAGGCCCTTATGGTGATCCCGCTTCTCAACTCGACGTTAATCTTGGATTAAAAAAAATACGCCAACCATGGATTGATGAGCGCAATGATACTGAAGTGCTTTCTCTTTTAAGTTCCGATTTCACCCAACAGCGCCTTTCTGATGCTGGGTTAGAACATTTACGTTTTCCCTTAAAACCAAGCCCTAAAAAAGCGCTAAATGGTAAAAGTGTGACGCAATTGCATTATGCTCGCCAAGGTATTATTACGCCTGAAATGGAGTTTATTGCTATTCGTGAGAACATGGGTCGAGAGAGAATTCGTAGCGAAGTTTTACGCCAACAGCATGCAGGATTCAGCTTTGGTGCGCATCTCCCTGATAATATTACTCCTGAATTTGTACGCCAAGAAGTTGCTGCGGGCCGAGCGATAATTCCTGCCAATATCAATCACCCTGAATCAGAGCCAATGATTATTGGACGTAATTTCTTAGTAAAAGTGAATGCCAATATCGGAAATTCCTCTGTTACTTCCTCCATTGAAGAAGAAGTGGAAAAGCTGATTTGGTCTACACGTTGGGGAGCAGATACTGTAATGGATCTCTCAACAGGCCGTTATATTCATGAAACGCGTGAGTGGATCATTCGTAACAGCCCAGTTCCTATCGGCACAGTTCCAATTTATCAAGCACTCGAGAAAGTTAACGGTATTGCTGAAGATCTCACTTGGGAAATGTTCCGAGATACCTTGCTTGAACAAGCAGAGCAAGGCGTTGATTACTTTACTATTCATGCAGGCGTGTTGTTACGTTATGTACCTATGACGGCAAAACGCCTAACAGGTATTGTATCTCGCGGCGGTTCGATAATGGCAAAATGGTGTTTATCGCATCATAAGGAGAATTTCCTCTACGAACATTTCCGTGAAATCTGTGAAATTTGCACAGCTTATGATGTTTCCCTTTCTCTAGGCGATGGATTAAGACCGGGTTCAATTCAAGATGCAAATGATGAAGCACAATTTTCTGAATTACATACCTTAGGTGAACTGACAAAAATTGCATGGGAATATGACGTTCAAGTCATGATAGAAGGCCCAGGCCATGTCCCAATGCAGATGATCCGTCGCAATATGACAGAAGAATTAGAGCATTGTCATGAAGCACCATTTTATACATTAGGCCCTCTTACTACAGACATTGCACCAGGTTACGATCACTTCACATCAGGTATTGGTGCAGCAATGATTGGCTGGTTTGGTTGTGCAATGCTCTGTTATGTTACCCCTAAAGAGCATCTAGGTTTACCTAACAAAGAAGATGTAAAGCAAGGCCTTATTACTTATAAAATTGCGGCTCATGCTGCCGATTTAGCCAAAGGACATCCCGGTGCTCAAATTCGTGATAATGCAATGTCAAAAGCTCGCTTTGAGTTTAGATGGGAAGATCAATTTAATTTAGCGCTTGATCCTGAAACCGCACGTCAATATCACGATGAAACCTTGCCTCAAGCATCAGGAAAAGTCGCTCATTTCTGCTCAATGTGTGGCCCTAAATTCTGCTCAATGAAAATAACACAAGAAGTACGTGATTATGCAGCGGGTATGGAGCAAATGTCTCAAGCTTTTAAAGAGCATGGAAGTGAGTTATACCACAGTGCAGAAATCGCCAGTGTTGAGGTGACTGAAAATGAACAGCTCCTCTAACACCCCTTTCGCATCAACAGAAAAAAAGCTTGGGCTTTATCCTGTTGTTGATTCTATTGAATGGATCGAACGCCTGTTAAAAACAGGCGTTACCACCCTACAATTACGCATAAAAGATAAACAACCCAACGATGTTGAACAAGAGATCGTTGAAGCAATAAAATTAGGTAAACAGTATCACGCAAGACTGTTTATTAATGACTATTGGCAACTTGCTATTAAACATCACGCCTACGGTGTTCATCTTGGCCAAGAAGATCTCGATATTGCGGATCTTGATGCCATAAAAAAAGCAGGGTTACGCCTTGGTATTTCTACTCATGATGAAACGGAATTGCAAAGAGCGAAAGCATTGCGTCCATCTTACATCGCATTAGGACATATCTTTCCAACGACAACTAAAGATATGCCATCCAAACCTCAAGGTTTGAAGGCGCTCAAACATCAAGTAGAGCAGACACCTAATTTTCCAACTGTTGCTATTGGTGGGATCTCGTTAGAGAGAGTACCTGATGTTGTTGCAACTGGTGTCGGTAGTGTTGCCTTAGTCAGTGCAATAACAAAAGCGCCAGATTGGCAACAAGTAACTCGTAAATTATTAGAATTAGTGGAGGGAAAGCCATCATGCTAAATGATAATGATTTTATGCGTTATAGCCGACAAGTGATGTTAGAAGATATCGGCTTAGAGGGGCAAAATAAACTTCAACAAGCAAGAGTACTGATTGTTGGACTTGGTGGATTAGGCTCTCCTGCATCACTTTATCTTGCTGGTGCAGGTATTGGGAAACTTATTTTAGTTGATGATGATGAGTTGCATGTTTCTAATCTACAACGTCAAATTCTTTATCGGACTCAAGATATTCCTAATGCAAAATCAGAGATCGCAAAGCAGTCTCTGCTCGCATTAAATCCAGAGATAAAAATCACCTCTTATAAACAACGTATTGATAGTGACTCATTATCTAAATTAGTTAAAGAGGCTGATTTAGTCTTAGATTGCACAGATAACATGCTCACACGCCAAGCGATTAACCGTGCTTGTGTCGCGCAGCAAACTCCGTTTATCAGTGGCAGTGCCGTAGGGTTTAGTGGCCAACTTATGGTGTTTGAACCTCCTTTTACTCATGGCTGCTATCATTGCCTCTATCCAGATCAGACCGAGCCACAACGCAATTGTAGAACAGCCGGAATTTTAGGTCCTGTTGTGGGTGTGATTGGCACACTTCAGGCACTTGAGGCAATTAAATTGCTCTCTGGCTTACCCTGTACTCTAAGTGGAAAACTTCGCCTTTTCGATGGTAGAAAACAAAATTGGAGTACTTTGCGTTTAACACCATCAAAAACATGTCCTGTTTGTCAGGGGGTAGCATGAACATTACCGTAAATGACGAACAATATTCTCTGGATATGCCTGTCACTATCTGTCAGCTCCTTATTCAGTTAGAGCAACCACCCATTGGTGTAGCGCTTGCTATCAATGAAACTATTGTTCCCCGTGAAAACTGGGAAACACATTTTATTAATGATGGCGATACTATTCTTCTCTTCCAAGCTATTGCAGGGGGCTGATATGTTAAAAATTGCTGATACAACATTCACATCGAGACTATTTACAGGCACAGGGAAATTTGCAACACCAACACTAATGACAGAAGCCATTAAAGCTTCGGGTAGCCAATTAGTTACGATGGCAATGAAGCGTGTGGATTTAAAAAATGGTAATGATGATTTAATCGCACCACTTAAATCATTAGGGGTAAAATTACTACCTAATACATCCGGTGCGAAAACAGCACAAGAAGCTGTTTTTGCGGCTCGTTTAGCCAAAGAAGCTTTTGGCACTCATTGGGTAAAATTAGAAATTCATCCTGATACCAAATATTTATTACCCGACCCTATTGAAACACTTAAAGCCGCTGAAATCCTCGTTAAAGAAGGTTTTGTTGTTTTACCTTATTGTAGTGCTGACCCTGTTTTGTGTCGTCGCTTAGAAGAAGTTGGCTGTGCAGCCGTAATGCCTTTAGGTTCTCCTATTGGTTCAAATCAAGGTTTACAGACTCGTGATTTTCTACGGATTATTATTGAACAAGCCTCAATACCTGTTGTTGTTGATGCAGGGATTGGTGCGCCAAGCCACGCACTTGAAGCTTTAGAGTTAGGTGCAGATGCCGTCTTAGTGAATACCGCAATTGCTGTTGCTAAAAATCCTATTTTAATGGCACAAGCATTTAAAGCAGCGCTTGATGCAGGCGAACTTGCTCGACAATCAGGACTTGCCACCTCCGCTTCAGTGGTGAATATGCAAGCTCAAGCCTCTAGTCCATTAACCCAATACTTGGGGGCATTCTAATGGACACTTTTTCTGATTATTGGCAACAACTCGACTGGGATGACATTACTTTAAAGCTCAATAGTAAAACCAATGCGGATGTTGAAGCTGCATTAAATCGTCATACCCTTACACTCGATGATTTTATGGCGCTGATTTCGCCTGCGGGTCGACATTACTTAGAGCCTATGGCTCAACGTGCTCAGAAACTTACTCGACAACGTTTTGGTAATATTGTGGGATTATATGTTCCACTCTATCTTTCTAATTTATGTGCAAATGACTGTACTTATTGTGGCTTTTCAATGAGTAATGCCATTAAACGCAAAACATTAAATGAAAATGAGATCATTGCCGAATGTAATAGCATTAGACAATTAGGTTTTGATAGCTTGTTATTAGTGACTGGAGAACATCAAAGAAAAGTGGGTATGGATTATTTTCGCCAATATATCCCTCTTATTCGAGAAAATTTCAGTTCATTAATGATGGAAGTTCAACCTCTTGCAACAGAAGAGTATGCAGAATTAAAAACTCTGGGTATTGATGGTGTCATGGTTTATCAAGAAACCTATCATGAACCAACTTATCAACTTCATCATCTAAAAGGTAAAAAACAAGATTTCCATTGGCGACTACAAACACCAGATAGATTAGGGCAAGCAGGGATTGATAAAATTGGTTTAGGTGCATTGATTGGTCTTTCAAGTCAATGGCGTAGCGATTGTTATATGGTGGCAGAACATCTCTCGTTCTTACAAAAACGCTATTGGAAAAGTCGTTACTCTATCTCTTTTCCTCGTTTACGTCCTTGTGCTGGTGGGCTTAGCCCCGCATCAGTAATGAGTGAAGTGGAGTTAGTTCAGTTGATCTGTGCTTTTCGCATTTTAGCACCTGATGTTGAACTTTCACTTTCAACCCGTGAATCTCCATATTTTCGCGATAACACAGTGCCGTTAGCAATTAATAATATTAGTGCAGGATCTAAAACTCAGCCCGGTGGATATTCTGATAGCCATGAAGAATTAGAGCAATTTTCGCCTAATGATAATCGTCATGTAAATGATGTTATTAACGTATTAAAAGAGCGAGGATTACAACCAGTATGGAAAGATTGGGATAATTACTTGGGTCGTTAATTAAAATTCAAATAATATAAAACCGCCTTTAATTTATTTAATTAAAAATAATAAAGGCGGTTTTTATTAAATAATTTAATAAAAGTAACATGTAATAAATTTAAAACGATTAAAGAAAAATAAAATAGTATAAACAGTATATTAGAATACTTTTAATTTAACATTATATAAAACAGATGGTTTAATTATTATACTGTTAATTCTTCAATTTCTTGAATACTTAAACCGGATATTTTTTCGATAAATAAAAGATCAAAATTCTCTTTTAATAAGTTTTGAGCTAATTCCATTTGTACTATTTTTTTACCGATTTCAATGCCTTCTGTTTTGCCTAACTCAATGCCTTTAGCTTTTCCAATCTCAATACCTACATTCTTACCTAATTCAATACCTACATTTTTGCCCAGTTCGATCCCCTCATTTTTGCCTATTTCAAACCCTTCGCTTACACCTAAATTAAATCCTTTATTTTCTAATCTCCAAGCTATATTCATAATCACCTCTTTGTGGTTATCTACTTGTTCAACTATCTTATTTAAAATGAACTCAAAGTCTGATGCATCCATAATTGAGAATAAATATTCTACAACAGCAATTGTGTCTTCATCTCTGCAGTTTTTCTGATTTATTGCTTTTGATAAAAGTATTGCAATCTCATTAATATCATGACAACTATTAACATGCTTCATCGCAATTTCCATTACCGCCGCTTTTTTATGTGTCAGTAAAATATCATCATCAATTGAAGTCAAATCAATTAAAGAGAAACTATTAGAATAAAGTTTATTAGCAAGTGAATTAAGCGGAAAGCATGACATCCAATTAACAGGAAAAGGATAAGGTTTTTTCTCTCCATGATAAAACAGAATGGGAACAACGAGAGGTAAAGATTTATAACCTTGCTGTAAATGTTGATTCATAGCGTAAAACGCATAATTCATCATACGCCAAGCTATCATTTTATCTGGCTTAGATTGATGCTCTATCAGTAAATAAATAGAGATATCACCCTCTTTGGTTTTCACTAAATATAAAATATCAGACATACGAGAACGTAAGTTAATATCGATGAAAGCAGAATTTTGTAATTGCAACGTTGAAAAATCACAATGACTTTTTAAGTCCTCAGGTAAATGGACAAAGAAAAAGTCTTTCGCATTACTCACATTCATCATAAAACGTTTAAATGCAGAATCATAAGAAGATATGGATATAGATTTTTTCATAACTAGCTCCATGCTGAATTTGGATTGCTAGCTTACAGAAAAAAATAAATTTTTATCACTAAAAAATAATCATAATTATCTGAAAAATATAAGTTATTTATTGATCTTAACTGAATAAGTAATAGAGAAATAAAAAACACCTTCAATAAATATCAAAGGTATTTTTTAAGATTATAAATTTTCTTTTTAATTATTTATCAACAACAATATTTTTATTAACCACTTCATATTCATCATTACCCACCATCCTCGCAAATTTCTCAATGGGATCTGTACTCAAAGCATAAAGTCTTTTTAGAGCGAAAGGTGGATCACCTAAACGAACTTTTCCTTGCTCAGTCGTCACAGCCAATGTCATACCCGACGTTTTGACGGCATTGATTGCTCTTTGATTATATCCACCAAAAGGATATGCAAAGGCATATTGATGTGGATTTAATAATCGCAATACACGTTGTGAACGTTGCAAATCCAATATAATTGTGTGGGACTGACGGCTAAAGATAATAGGTTTTTTATTATTATCTAAACGATGTAAAAAATGGGAGTGTGATTGAATATCAAAAACATCACGACTCAATTTAAGTGACTGCCAACTCATAAATTGCAATGAATTAGGTGCCCACTTAGGTGTTTCAGATTTTATTCGTGAAGAGATAACAAATAATGTTGCTCGTTGGCCATTTTCTTTTAAAAGAGGATAAGCATAGCGATAAACAGACTGCAAACCATCATCAAATGTTAATGCAACAGCTCGACCCGGTAAATTGACACTTTTATTTAAATAGCCTGCGACTTGATTTAGTGAAAGCGTTTCATATCCCGCGTCTTTTAAATAATTCATCTGCTCTGTAAATGCAGTTAATGATGTTGTCGTTGATGTATGGCGGAAATTATGGTTTTCCGTTGCTTTAAGAATATGATGATAGGTAAGTACAGGTATCCCTAAATCAGGCTTTACATCTCTTGATGAAATATAACCTAAGCGACCGCCTAAAGAAATTTCAAACCAGTTGATTTTATTTCCATCAGCATCTTCTTTTATTGTGCGTGATAACACGGGATAACGTAAGTTGGATAACAGTATTGCTATTTGTGAGCTAGCAATATCTTTATCACTATAGATGGGGGTATTTTTTGTCGTAATTAAATATTCGTAGATAGGATAATCTGTTTTCTTCGTGCTATCTGATAAGAAACGTGTTTTCTTATCGGGTTTAATAGAAACAATATCTTCAAAATAGCCATCTTCTAAATAACCTGCTTCAAGATAACCTTGAGCATTTCCAAATTGTATTCTGTGGTAATCGCCCTCCGCTACTGATGCATAAAAACCTTGGTTAGGGAAAAGCTCTGCAACAGGTCGTAATTTATCACCCACAAATGCATATAGTGTTTTTTGTTGGCGCAGTTGCATCAATGTTGTAATGGGCATTTTTAAATCCCATTGAGCTTCTATTGGAATACCTCTTTCATAAGGTGCTGCGGAAACAAATCCAGTAAAAATAAAGCATAGAATAATCAAACTATTAGTTATTATTCTCATCATTTCGCCTACTTATGTAGAACAGAAACAAAAAATGCCCTCACAATGGAGGGCATTTCAATCTAATCTAAATTAGATTTTAGTCTTTTAATCCACCAAAACCAGCATTCAGTAATTCTGCTAAGTTAGCAGATGCTTCATCAGCACTGATTGTTGTTTCAGTTTCATCTGTCGGCAGTTGTGATTGACGACGCTTCATACGATCTTGGTGATACGCATATCCAGTACCAGCTGGGATCAAGCGACCAACAATAACGTTTTCTTTCAATCCACGTAACTCATCACGTTTACCTGCTACTGCAGCTTCCGTCAGAACACGAGTTGTTTCTTGGAACGATGCAGCAGAGATGAAGGATTCAGTTGCCAGAGATGCTTTCGTGATACCTAACAGGTCACGAGCATACGTTGCTGGTGCTTTGCCATCATCTTCCAGAATACGGTTTGATACTTTAACGCGAGCGTATTCAACCTGTTCACCTTCGAGGAACTCAGAGCTTCCTGCGTTCTCAATGGTAACTTTACGTAGCATCTGACGAACGATAACTTCGATGTGTTTATCGTTAATCTTAACGCCTTGTAAACGGTAAACTTCCTGTACTTCGTTAGTGATATAGCGAGTAACCGCATGAACACCACGTAAGCGCAGAATGTCGTGTGGTGATTCTGGACCATCGGAGATAACATCACCACGTTCCACAACCTCACCCTCGAATACGTTAAGCTGACGCCATTTAGGGATCATCTCTTCGTATGCATCGCTACCGTCTAATGGAGAAATAACTAGGCGACGTTTACCTTTAGTCTCTTTACCGAACGAAACAATACCGCTGATTTCAGCAAGGATTGCAGGCTCTTTCGGACGACGAGCTTCAAACAGGTCAGCAACGCGTGGCAGACCACCGGTGATATCTTTAGTACCGCCAGATTCTTGTGGAATACGCGCTAAAGTGTCACCTGCGTTAATTGTAATGCCATCGTCTAACTGAACAATTGCTTTACCTGGCAGGAAGTACTGTGCTGGCATATCAGTATTCGGGATTAATACGTCATTACCTTGTGCATCAGTGATGCGCAACGCTGGACGTAAATCTTTACCGCTACCTGTACGCTCTGCTGAATCCAGAACAACCAGTGAAGAAAGACCTGTTAATTCATCTGTTTGACGTGTGATAGTTTGACCATCAACCATGTCAGCAAAACGGATGATACCAGATACTTCACTCACAACTGGCATTGTATGTGGATCCCAGTTAGCAACAGTTTCGCCACCGTTAACTGCTTCGCCATCACCTTTCGCTAATTGAGCACCGTAAGGTACTTTATAGCTTTCTTTCGTACGACCGAATTCGTCAATTAAACGTAATTCAGTGTTACGAGAAGTGATAACTAATTTACCAGCAGTATTAGTAATGAACTTCGCATTGAACAGCTTCAGAGTACCTTTGTTACGTACTTGAATGCTTGATTCTGCTGCCGCACGAGATGCCGCACCACCGATGTGGAACGTACGCATCGTTAACTGTGTACCTGGTTCACCGATTGACTGTGCCGCGATAACACCGATAGCTTCACCTTTGTTAATGATATGACCACGAGCAAGGTCACGACCATAACATTTAGCACATACACCGAAGTCTGTGTTACAGGTTACAACTGAACGTACTTTCACGCTGTCAACTGAGTTTTCTTCTAACAGATCACACAGTTTTTCGTTTAACAGGGTGTTACGTGGAACAAGAATATCGGCAGTGCCTGGTTTCAGAATATCTTCTGCAGCCACACGACCTAATACACGTTCACGCAGTGGTTCTTTAACATCACCACCTTCGATAACCGGAGTCATCATAACACCTTCGGTTGTACCACAGTCGTCTTCTGTTACGACTAAGTCTTGTGCAACGTCAACTAAACGACGAGTCAAGTAACCGGAGTTTGCTGTTTTCAGTGCAGTATCCGCAAGACCTTTACGAGCACCGTGGGTTGAGATGAAGTACTGGAGTACGTTCAGGCCTTCACGGAAGTTCGCTGTGATTGGTGTCTCGATGATTGAGCCATCTGGCTTAGCCATCAGACCTCGCATACCTGCTAACTGACGGATCTGAGCTGCAGAACCACGAGCACCGGAGTCAGCCATCATAAAGATGCTGTTGAAAGATACTTGTTGTTCTTCTTCACCATTACGGTTAATAACGGTTTCAGTAGACAGGTTTTCCATCATCGCTTTTGCTACACGCTCATTCGCTGCAGCCCAAATATCGATGACTTTGTTGTAACGTTCGCCCGCTGTTACCAGACCGGATTGGAACTGTTCCTGAATTTCTGCAACTTCCGCTTCAGCTTCTGCAATGATCTCTGCTTTTTTAGCAGGGATAACCATGTCATCGATACCTACTGATGCACCTGAACGTGCTGCGTAAGCAAAACCGGTATACATGATTTGGTCAGCAAAAATAACTGTTGGTTTCAAGCCCATTACGCGATAACAGGTATTGAGCATTTTAGAAATTGCTTTCTTACCTAATGGTTGGTTAACCAGTGCGTAAGGTAGGCCTTTTGGTACGATCATCCATAAAATAGCTCGGCCGATAGTTGTATCTTTTAAGCTAGTTTCAGTGGTGATATTACCTTCGCCATCTTTGATCTCTTCAGTGATACGTACTTTAACGCGTGCGTGTAAAGAGGCTAAACCTGCGCGATAAACGCGTTCAGCTTCTTTAGGACCACTTAACACCATGCCTTCACCTTTGGCATTGATGCAGTCACGAGTCATGTAGTAAAGACCTAATACAACGTCCTGTGAAGGAACGATGATTGGGTCACCACTTGCTGGAGACAGAATGTTGTTTGTTGACATCATCAATGCACGAGCTTCTAACTGTGCTTCTAATGTCAATGGTACGTGAACCGCCATTTGGTCACCATCGAAGTCGGCGTTATATGCCGCACAAACGAGTGGGTGTAACTGAATAGCTTTACCTTCGATAAGGATTGGTTCAAATGCCTGAATACCTAAACGGTGAAGTGTTGGTGCACGGTTTAGCATCACTGGATGTTCGCGGATAACTTCATCTAAGATATCCCAAACAACCGCTTCTTCACGCTCAACCATTTTTTTAGCGGCTTTAATTGTTGTCGCTAAACCACGGGTTTCCAGTTTTCCGTAAATAAATGGTTTGAATAACTCAAGAGCCATTTTCTTCGGTAGACCACACTGATGCAGACGCAGGTATGGACCAACGGTGATTACAGAACGACCAGAATAGTCAACACGTTTACCTAAAAGGTTTTGACGGAAACGACCTTGTTTACCTTTGATCATATCAGCCAAAGATTTCAGAGGACGTTTGTTAGAACCTGTAATCGCACGACCACGACGACCGTTGTCTAATAACGCATCCACAGACTCTTGTAACATACGTTTTTCGTTACGTACGATAATGTCTGGTGCTGCTAAATCAAGCAGGCGTTTTAAACGGTTGTTACGGTTGATCACACGACGATATAAATCGTTCAGGTCTGAAGTCGCAAAACGACCGCCATCAAGTGGAACCAGTGGACGTAAGTCTGGTGGTAACACAGGCAGTACAGTTAAGATCATCCATTCAGGTTTATTGCCTGATTGCATGAATGCTTCAAGTAACTTGATACGTTTAGTCAGTTTCTTACGTTTAGTTTCAGAGTTAGTTTCATTTAACTCTTCACGTAGCGTTTCACACTCTTGTTCCAGATCCATGCTCTGCAACAGATTCTGAACAGCTTCTGCACCCATCTTCGCATCAAATTCGTCACCGAATTCTTCTAATGCATCAAGATATTGCTCTTCTGTTAAGATTTGTCCGCGCTCAAGGCTGGTCATACCGCCTTCAACAACAACGTAAGATTCAAAATACAGTACACGTTCAATATCGCGCAGTGGCATATCCAGCAGCAGACCGATACGGGACGGCAGTGATTTCAAGAACCAAATGTGAGCAACTGGAGAAGCTAATTCGATGTGACCCATACGTTCACGACGAACTTTAGTTTGTGTAACTTCAACGCCACACTTCTCACAGATAACACCACGGTGTTTTAAACGTTTGTATTTACCACACAAACATTCGTAATCTTTTACTGGTCCGAAAATACGGGCGCAGAAAAGACCGTCACGTTCTGGTTTGAACGTACGGTAGTTAATTGTTTCTGGCTTTTTAACTTCACCAAATGACCATGAACGGATCATATCAGGTGATGCCAGAGCAATTTTGATCGCATCAAACTCTTCGGTCTTGGTTTGCGCTTTCAGAAACTTTAATAAGTCTTTCACGAAATGGCTCCTGTCGGAGTTAGACCTGCCAGGCAAATGACCCCTGTCATTCACCCCTTTAAACCAGTGTAGTCACTGTTTGACAGACTGCCATTTCTAGCAGTCTGTCTTTATGGAATACGTTATTCGTCTTCCAATTCGATGTTGATACCCAGTGAACGGATCTCTTTCAACAATACGTTGAACGACTCTGGCATACCTGGTTCCATCTGATGGTTACCATCAACGATGTTTTTGTACATTTTGGTACGACCGTTAACGTCATCCGACTTAACAGTAAGCATTTCTTGAAGAGTATATGCTGCACCGTATGCTTCCAGTGCCCACACTTCCATCTCCCCGAAACGCTGTCCACCAAACTGTGCTTTACCACCAAGAGGTTGTTGAGTAACCAAGCTGTACGAACCGGTAGAACGGGCGTGCATCTTGTCATCAACTAAGTGGTTCAGTTTAAGCATGTACATGTAACCAACAGTTACTGGACGCTCAAATTGTTCACCTGTACGGCCATCGAAAAGTGTAATCTGACCAGAAGTTGGAAGATCAGCTAATTTCAGCATCTCTTTAATTTCCATTTCTTCTGCACCATCGAACACTGGTGTTGCGGTTGGCATACCTTTTTTCAGGTTTTCAGCCAGACGTAACACTTCTTCATCGCTGAAGGTGTTCAGATCAACTTTCTGACGAGGTGCCATACCCAGATCGTAAGCTTTCTGGATAAATTCACGTAACTTAGCAACTTCTTGTTGCTGTTTCAGCATCGCATTGATCTTATCACCGATACCTTTAGCAGCCATACCCAAGTGAGTTTCAAGGATCTGACCGATGTTCATACGTGATGGTACACCTAGTGGGTTCAGTACGAGGTCTACTGGATTACCGTTTTCATCGTATGGCATGTCTTCAATTGGGTTAATCTTAGAGATAACACCCTTGTTACCATGACGACCCGCCATCTTGTCACCAGGTTGGATCTGACGTTTAACAGCCAGGTAAACCTTAACGATTTTCAGCACGCCAGGTGCTAAATCATCGCCTTGAGTGATTTTACGACGTTTAGCTTCCAGTTTCTTCGCGAACTCAGCTTTCAGTTCATCATACTGTTCAGCTAATTGTTCTAACTGGTTTTGCTTCTCTTCATCCGCAATACCCAGCTCTAACCAACGTTCACGAGGTAATTTGTCTAATTTCTCAGCTTCAATACCGCCAGCAATTAGAACTCCACGGATACGAGCGAATAGACCAGCTTCAAAGATACGCAGTTCTTCAGTTAAGTCTTTCTTAACTTCACGTAACTGTGATTCTTCGATTTCTAATGCACGTTTATCTTTTTCTACGCCATCACGGGTGAAGACCTGTACGTCAATAACTGTACCAGACACACCATTAGGAACACGTAGAGAAGAATCTTTAACATCAGACGCTTTTTCACCGAAGATAGCACGTAGCAGTTTCTCTTCTGGAGTCAGTTGAGTTTCACCTTTAGGCGTTACTTTACCAACCAGAATGTCGCCGCCTTTCACTTCAGCACCGATATAAACGATACCTGATTCATCCAGTTTAGATAACGCTGCTTCACCGACATTCGGAATATCAGCAGTGATCTCTTCAGGCCCTAACTTAGTATCACGAGAGACACAAGCGAGTTCTTGAATATGGATAGTAGTGAAACGGTCTTCTTGAACAACACGCTCAGATACAAGGATGGAGTCCTCGTAGTTATAACCATTCCATGGCATAAATGCCACGCGCATATTTTGACCTAATGCTAGCTCACCAAGGTCTGTTGAAGGACCATCAGCTAACACGTCACCGCGATCAACAGGTTCACCTAAAGATACGCAAGGAGTTTGGTTAATACATGTGTTCTGGTTAGAACGAGTGTATTTAGTCAAGCTATAGATATCGATGCCCGCTTCACCAGCGTAAGTCTCTTCTTCGTTAACTTTGATAACGATACGAGAAGCATCAACATACTGAACAACACCACCACGTTTAGCAACCGCAGTAACACCGGAGTCAACCGCTACCGCACGTTCCATACCTGTACCTACTAGTGGTTTATCACCACGAAGTGTAGGAACAGCCTGACGTTGCATGTTCGCACCCATCAATGCACGGTTGGCGTCATCGTGTTCAAGGAATGGGATCAGTGAAGCACCGACAGAAACAACCTGTTGAGTTGAAACGTCCATGTACTGAACTTGGTCACGACTAAATAAGCTTGACTCACCTTTATGACGGCAAGTAACTAATTCTTCAACGAAATGATTGTCATCGTCTAATACGGAGTTAGCCTGAGCAATGATGAAGTTACCTTCTTCGATTGCAGACAGATAGTGAATTTCATCTGTTACAGCGTTGTTTTCAACAACACGGTAAGGCGTTTCTAGGAAACCGTACTCGTTAGTCTGTGCATAAACAGATAATGAGTTAATAAGACCGATATTTGGACCTTCAGGCGTTTCGATTGGGCACACACGACCGTAGTGAGTTGGGTGTACGTCTCGAACTTCGAAGCCTGCACGTTCACGGGTCAAACCACCTGGGCCTAATGCAGAAATACGACGTTTGTGCGTAATTTCTGATAGAGGGTTATTCTGATCCATAAACTGTGATAACTGGCTAGAGCCAAAGAATTCTTTGACAGCAGCAGAAATCGGTTTTGCGTTGATCATATCTTGTGGCATTAATGCATCAAGATCGCCTAAAGACAGACGCTCTTTAACTGCACGTTCAACACGCACCAGACCAACACGGAATTGGTTTTCAGCCATTTCGCCAACAGAACGAATACGACGGTTACCTAAGTGGTCGATATCATCCACTTCACCTTTACCATTACGGATATCAATCAGTTTTTTCATTACTTCAATGATATCTTCTTGGCTCAGGATGCCAGAACCTTCAACTTCGTCACGGCTTAACGAACGGTTGAACTTCATACGACCCACAGCAGAAAGATCATAACGATCTTCAGAGAAGAATAAGTTCTCAAATAAGTTTTCTGCAGCTTCGCGTGTAGGTGGTTCACCAGGACGCATCATGCGATAGATTTCAACTAAAGCGCTTAAACGATCGTTTGTAGGATCGACGCGAACAGTTTCTGAAATATAAGCACCATGATCTAAGTCATTGGTAAACAGAGTTTCAATCGTTTTATGACCAGCTTGACTTAAGCGAGCTAACACATCTAAAGAGATTTCCATGTTAGCGGCACAAATCAGTTCACCTGTCGCTTCATCAATATAGTCACGAGCAACCACTTTACCTGCAATGTATTCAACAGGTACTTCAATGCGGTCAACTTGCTCTTTTTCTAATTGACGAATATGGCGAGCGGTAATACGACGACCTTTTTCGACATACACTTTGCCGTTTGCTTCAATATCAAATGAAGCAGTTTCACCACGCAGACGTTCAGGCACTAATGTCATCATCAGCTTGTTGTTGCTGATTTCAAACAATGTTTTTTCGAAGAATAATCCTAAGATGTCTTCAGTGCTGTAATTCATTGCGCGTAAAATGATAGTCGCAGGTAATTTACGGCGACGGTCAATACGGACAAAAAGGTTATCTTTAGGGTCGAATTCGAAGTCTAACCATGAGCCACGATAAGGGATAATACGTGCGTTATACAGTACCTTACCTGAAGAGTGTGTTTTACCTTTGTCACTATCAAAGAACACACCAGGGCTACGGTGTAACTGGGAAACGATAACACGCTCAGTACCATTGATAACAAAAGTACCATTATCGGTCATTAATGGGATTTCACCCATATAGACTTCTTGTTCTTTGATGTCTTTAACGGTGCCTTCTGGGGCTTCACGTTCATAAATGACCAGACGCAGTTTTACACGCAAAGGTGCTGAGTAAGTTACACCGCGGATCTGACATTCTTTAACATCAAAAACAGGCTCGCCTAAGCGGTAGCTGACATATTGTAATTCAGCATTACCACTGTAGCTTTGGATAGGAAATACGGAACGGAAAGCGGCTTCCAGACCGTTTTGACCATCAGGATCTTGCTCGATGAACTTCTGGAACGAGTCAAGTTGGATAGAAAGGAGATAGGGAACATCCAGAACTTGTGGACGTTTACCAAAATCCTTACGAATACGTTTTTTCTCGGTATAGGAGTAAACCATAGGGTTCCTCAGCTCGCTGAAAAGTGACCCACTCTGCCTGTCCTTAACTTTTTAAGGATGGCTCGACATTCTGCTAACACTGTTTTTTTGTAGGTAGGAAAACAACTATTTCCCGAATATTCATTGCTATTACTCTTAAATCATTTCATTGTGTCGATCTCACTACCGAGCTTTCGAGAACGTGGATCGTAGTGATTAACACAGTATATTAAGTCGTCAATAGCAAGAAATATTGAAGTAATGAGACACCAAAAAAGTGTGAAAAAGTGACTCTTACCTTACAGCGCAAAAAGGCTGGTGACCAAAAAATCACCAGCCATCAGCCGTTAGGCTGCACTCTGGGAAGTTAAATTATTTAACTTCAACCTCAGCGCCTGCTTCTTCCAGAGCTTTCTTCAGAGCTTCAGCATCATCTTTGCTTACGCCTTCTTTCAGAGCTGCTGGTGCAGATTCTACTAAGTCTTTAGCTTCTTTCAGGCCAAGACCGGTAGCGCCACGTACTGCTTTGATTACTGCTACTTTGTTACCGCCGATAGCTTTCAGGATAACGTCAAATTCAGTTTTCTCTTCAGCAGCTTCTGCTGGACCTGCTGCAACAGCAACAGCTGCAGAAGCAGATACACCGAATTTTTCTTCCATCATAGAGATCAGTTCAACAACGTCCATTACAGACATTTCAGCAACTGCGTTTAAGATATCGTCTTTAGAAATAGACATAACAAGTGTTCCTAAAATTCAGAAAAAGTTTATACGTAAATAAAGCAACGAAGAAATTGGCTATTAAGCAGCTTCTTTCTGATCGCGCAGAGCAGCCAGAGTGCGAACCAATTTGCCTGCAGAGGCTTCTTTCATGGTTGCCATCAGGCGTGCGATTGCTTCATCGTAAGTTGGGAGTGTAGCCAGACGATCGATGTTCGAACCTGGGATAAACTCACCTTCAAAGGCAGCCGCTTTAATCTCGAATGCTGGGTTCGCTTTCGCGAAATCTTTGAACAGACGAGCCGCAGCGCCCGGATGTTCAGCAGAAAATGCAATCAAGGTTGGACCAACAAATGCATCTTTCAGTACTTCATAAGAAGTACCTTCAACAGCACGACGCAGAAGAGTGTTACGTACTACACGTACAGTAACGCCAGCTTCACGACATGCTTTACGCAGTTCGGTCATTTTAGCTACAGTAACGCCACGGGAATCCGCAACAACTGCAGAAAGCGCACCTTTGGCAACTTCGCTGACTTCAGCAACAATCGCTTGTTTGTCTTGAAGATTTAGTGCCATTAGCTTCTTGCTCCTGGATTAACCGAGTAAAAACTCGGGACTCACATCACTTATTACCACAATGGTATAAGCGCTAAAACACGGTGAGTAGAATCCAGAATATATAATTCTTTATTGGCTCTCTCACCGTCTACGCAGGAAAATTAAGTAATTACTTACACCTGCGGTCTTGGACGGGGTCTGGATAGGCCAGACTCCAACCGAAATTCAGAGAATTTAGTTATGTCGACTTAAATGAAATACAACATAGCTAAACTCAAGGCGTCAAATTCTATACAAATTTGACGCCAAGGTAAAGTCTTTTATGACTTTAGTCTAATCTAAGATTAAACTGTTGCGCTTAGGCTAGCTTGATCAATCGCAACACCTGCACCCATAGTGGTAGACAGGCTTACTTTCTTGATATAAACGCCTTTTGCTGCTGATGGTTTTGCTTTTTTCAGAGCAACCAGCAGAGCTTCTAAGTTTTCTTTCAATTGAACTTCGTTGAAATCAACTTTACCGATAGTGGTATGGATAATACCATTTTTGTCGTTACGGTAACGAACCTGACCAGCTTTAGCATTTTTAACTGCTTCAGCAACGTTAGGAGTTACAGTACCCACTTTCGGGTTTGGCATTAAGCCACGAGGGCCAAGGATTTGACCTAATTGACCTACAACGCGCATTGCATCTGGAGATGCGATAACAACGTCAAAGTCCATTTCGCCAGCTTTAACTTTAGCAGCTAAGTCGTCCATACCGACTAATTCAGCGCCTGCTTCTTTAGCAGCTTCTGCATTTGCACCTTGTGCGAATACAGCAACGCGAACTGAACGGCCAGTACCGTGTGGAAGTACAGTTGCACCACGAACGTTTTGATCTGATTTACGTGCATCGATGCCAAGGTTAACAGCAACGTCAACGCTTTCAACGAATTTAGCAGTAGCCAGTTCTTTCAGTAAAGCAACTGCTTCAGCAATTTCGTACTGTTTAGTTACTTCAACTTTCTCACGGATATTGCGCATGCGCTTGGTTAGTTTAGCCATCAGATTAATCCTCCACTACCAGGCCCATGGAACGAGCAGTACCTTCGATTGAACGCATCATAGCTTCAACGTCAGCACCAGTCAGGTCCGCAGCTTTAGTTTCTGCGATTTCACGAACTTGAGCAGAAGTAATTTTACCTACTTTCTCTTTGTTCGGTTTGCCAGAACCTGATTTCACGCCCGCAGCTTTCTTCAGCAGAACTGCTGCTGGAGGAGTTTTGGTAACGAAAGTGAAAGAACGGTCAGCGTAAACTGTAATAACAACAGGAATTGGTAAACCTTTTTCAACGCTTTCAGTTTTAGCGTTGAATGCTTTACAGAATTCCATGATGTTAACACCTTGTTGACCCAGAGCTGGACCAACTGGTGGACTTGGATTAGCCATACCTGCAGCAACTTGCAGTTTGATATAGGCTTGGACTTTCTTAGCCATTAATTAATTCCTCAATGTGGGTATATCGCCCGGCTAGGGCTCCCCGATTTTACTTTGTTCTGTCTTATGACAAAACAACTCAAAACGAAAGGTGGAAAATTGTAGATAACTTTTCCACCTTTTGCAAGAAAGCAACGTAAAAAGGTTTAACCTTTTTCAACCTGACTAAAGTCTAATTCAACTGGTGTTGCACGACCAAAGATTGATACAGAGACTTTTAAGCGGCTTTTTTCGTAATCAACTTCTTCAACAACACCGTTAAAGTCAGCAAATGGACCATCGCTAACACGAACCATTTCACCTGGTTCAAACAGTGTTTTAGGACGCGGTTTATCACCAACTTGTTGTAAGCGATTCATAATCGCATCAACTTCTTTATCGCTAATTGGTGCAGGTCTGTCAGACGTTCCGCCAATGAATCCCATAACACGAGGTACATTACGTACTAAGTGCCAAGTTGCATCGTTCATGACCATTTGGACAAGAACATAACCTGGGAAAAATTTACGCTCACTTTTGCGACGTTGACCGCTACGGATCTCAACCACTTCTTCGGTTGGAACCATAACTTCGCCGAATGAGTCTTCCATTTCGTTTAATTTGATATGCTCACGCAGAGACTGTGCAACACGGCCTTCAAAGCCTGAAAAAGCCTGAATGACATACCAGCGTTTTTTTGGAGAATCAGTCATGAACACCTCACAGGCCAGTAATAAAGGAAACAAAACGAACCAGAATGCCATCCAGTCCCCAAAGAACTAATGACACAATAGCCGTCACCGCAGCAACAATCAGGGTTGTCTGCAATGTTTCTTGACGTGTTGGCCATACTACTTTACGCATTTCAATGCGTGCTTCACGAGCAAATGCTAATGTTGCTTTACCTTGTGTTGTCCACAACGCGAACCCACCCGCTGCTACGAACAAAGCAACAACAGCTAAAGCTCGTAACGCTAGGTTAAATTCACGGTAAAGATAGTTGCCACCCACCGCTACTGCCAGCAATAAAACGGTAATGATCCACTTAGCGATATCACCACCGCGTTTGCTATCTTGAGCTCCGCTATTCGCACTCATAAATTAACCTGTCATATGATGTAAATAAATAGCCAGCTTGCCTCGCAAGAGCAAAACAAATCAGACTAACCATAAAATCAACTATGATTGCATCTGACACAGTGTCATATCTCTATGACATTCGTATCTGCAAGATACTGGACTCGATTCGTTGTATCAGAGCCTATCTCACCAATAATTTACAACAAACTAGTGATGAGATAGGTTCTTTTTCAAACAACGCATAAAAAGGGCATCGATTGATGCCCTTCTCTAGGAAATTACGCGAGTAATTAACCTAATACTTTAGCAACAACGCCCGCACCTACTGTACGACCACCTTCACGGATAGCGAAACGTAAACCGTCGTCCATCGCGATTGGGTGAATCAGTTCAACGATCATGTTGATGTTGTCACCTGGCATTACCATTTCTACGCCTTCTGGTAATTCGATAGTACCAGTTACGTCAGTTGTACGGA
>NZ_JAMQBJ010000007.1:0-30135 GCF_023701425.1 Proteus sp. FZP2095 | reverse complement strand
ACTTGATACATCTAATATTTTAGAAGATATCGTCTCTGCGAGTGCCCACACAGATTGTCTGATAATTTGTTAAAGAGCAGTGCAACATTCGCTGCCGTTCCCGGTCTTCTGCGTTGTTGCGAGGAGGCGTATATTACGTTATTCCTCTGAAGAATCAAGAGTTTTTTCAAACTTTTTTCTTTTCTCTTCGCTGTCCTTCGTGGCTGTTGTCAGCTCATCGTCGGTCAGTGGATGCGCATTATAGGGAGTTCTCGGATTAGCGCAAGTATTTATTTCAACTTTTTTTCTGTTCGCTTTTTTTTTCAACAAAATAAAGAAAAACGCTCTAATTTTATGCTGATAGCGTGAAATCCGAACAGCTTTCTCTAGCTGACTCACGTAAGATAGAAGACAAATTATGGTATAGGTAACCTTTATTATGCAATTTAGCGAACAACGTTCAGCTTCTCAAAAGAATCTTTCTTATATAGTTGCTGAGAAATTAGGTAAACAAATTCTTTCTGGTCACTATGAACCTGAATCTTTGTTACCAGGAGAAATAGAATTAGCAGAATTACTCTCCGTCAGCAGGACTGTTATTAGAGAAGCAATAAAAATGCTTGCTGCTAAAGGAATGCTTTTACCTCGTCCAAGAATAGGTACTCGTGTCACTCCAATGCAAAATTGGAATCTATTAGATAATGATCTTCTTAATTGGTGGATAGACAGTGGTGAATTTAATAAAGTCAGCCACTATTTCCATCACGTTCGTTTAGCAATAGAACCCCAAGCCTGTTATTTAGCCGCATTTAATGCAACTGAAAGCCAAAAACAGTCTCTTGCTTTATTTGGTAGAGAAATGAAGTTACTTGATGAGAATTTTGACAGGCAACATTGGCTAGATATAGATACTCAATTTCACTATCTCATTTATCAAGCAAGTGGCAATCCGTTCTTTGCCTCTTTTGGATCATTATTTCTTTCTGCTTATAAAAAGTATTTTGATCTTATTGTGGGTAATGAAACCGTTCAACCGGAAACCCATAACCAAATTGTTCAGGCAATTATTGATAAAGATGGAAATAAAGCGCGTGATCTCTGTTTAATCTTATTAACGAGTGATTGAATAGTTTTAATACAAATTTTATAGGTTTTCTGTTTATAATGAAGCGATAATCAAAATATAGAACAAAGACGGTATATGCTTCATGTTGAAATCCGCCAAAAATATGTCTGGGTTGCCTTGGATTGCTGCAATGGCTTTTTTTATGCAGGCTCTCGATGCAACCATTCTTAATACGGCATTACCAGACATAGCAAAAAGCCTTAATCATTCTCCTCTCGCGATGCAATCGGCTGTTATCAGCTATACCTTAACTGTTGCATTATTGATCCCTGTCAGTGGATGGTTAGCCGATAGATTTGGAACTCGTAAAATTTTTATTATTGCGGTTTCTTTATTTTCTGGTGGCTCTTTATTATGTGCACTTTCTCCTAACCTCACTTTTCTTGTTATTTCACGAATTATACAAGGTATAGGTGGCGCAATGATGATGCCAGTTGCACGCCTTGCTTTATTAAGAGCTTATCCACGCAGTGAATTACTGCCCATTCTCAACTTTGTCACAATGCCAGGATTAGTAGGCCCCATAGCAGGACCTCTCTTAGGCGGAATATTGGTTACTTATGCCTCATGGCATTGGATATTTATTATAAATATTCCTATTGGCCTATTAGGTATTTTCTATGCCATCAAGCATATGCCTAATTTCACCATGCCAAAACGAAAGTTTGATTTACTTGGATTTATTTTCTTTGGTTTTGGCTTAGTCATGCTTTCTGTCAGTCTTGATCTTTTTGGTGATAAAAATATCTCTCGCTATATTCCTATTGCCATTATTTTAGGTGGATTTTCTTTACTAGGGTTATACGTCAATCATGCAAGGCGCCATCAGCAACCACTAATCCCTCTAAATATATTTAAAACACGCACATTCTCTGTCGGTATTGCAGGAAATATTGCAACAAGATTAGGAACTGGGTGTATTCCTTTCTTAATGCCACTTATGTTGCAAGTAGGTTTTGGTTACCCAGCAATAATATCCGGTATGATGATGGCACCAATGGCTTTAGGTTCTATTTTAGCAAAATCATTTGTCACAAAGATCTTAGTAAAATTTAGCTATCGCCGAACACTCTTTGCTATCACAATTATTATTGGTTTGATGATAGCTCAATTCTCACTTCAATCACCGGATATGTCTATTTACTATCTTGTCATTCCACTCTTTTTATTAGGGGTGGTCATGTCTATACAATTTACATCAATGAATACAATTTCATTGGCTGATTTAACAGACAACAATGCAAGTTCAGGAAATAGTGTTTTGGCTGTCACCCAACAATTGGCAATTAGCTTTGGTATTGCAGTGAGTGCATCTATTTTAGGATATTTTGATACAGAGAATGTGGGTACTACGGTTGATAACTTCCATTATACTTTTATTACTGTTGGTATCATTACATTGCTGTCTTCATTTGTATTCTTACTCCTTGATAAACATGATGGCGATAATTTAACTAATAAAAAGAGAAAAGCCTGATAGCTTTATTAAAACTAAAAAAGAGAGCATAGGCTCTCTTTTTCTTTATATACAGAAGAAACACCTTATAAGGATGAAGCTAAAAAAGTATCCACTTCATGACGCCAAGGTACTGATGGCTGAGCCCCAGCTCGAGTAACAGCAATGGCAGCCGCGGCATGAGCAAACTTAATCGCTAACATCATAGATTGCCCTTCTAATAAAGCAGTAATTAACGCGCCATTAAATGTATCACCTGCTGCGATGGTATCTACTGCTTTCACTTTAAATGCAGGAACGATACAACCTTTATTATTTTTCTCACTCACCCAAACTCCACGGCTTCCTAATGTAATAAGAACAGTTTTAATCCCTTTATGATGTAAAACATCCGCTGCTTGTTGAGCGCTTTCATCATCGATGACTTTAATTCCAGTCAGATATTCAGTCTCTGTTTCGTTTGGAGTAATAATATCGACAAGTGATAGCAGCTCATCAGGTAATGCCTGAGCGGGTGCGGGATTTAAAATTACTTGCACATTTTCTTGTTTAGCTATTTCCGCGGCTTTCAAAACAGAATCAAGTGGTGATTCTAATTGCATTAATAGAGCATCAGCTTCTTTTATTATATTCCCATGGCGCTGAACATAACTTGTATCTAGTCGTCCATTAGCACCAGCATGAATACCGATGACATTTTCACCCTGTTGATTAACAAAAATCAGCGCGACACCTGTTGCTACATCATCAATTAACTCAATGCTCTTGGTATCAATGTTATCCGTCATTAATTGAGCTTTGGCTTTTTTACCAATATCATCGTTTCCTAAACAAGCAAGAAATGAAATATTCGCACCACAACGCCCAGCTGCAACCGCCTGATTAGCACCTTTACCGCCAAATACCATTTGAAATTGGTTACCTGAAATGGTTTCACCAGGAAGCGGAAAATGGGCAACATTAAGAATATGATCAGCATTAACACTACCTAAAATCACAAGTTTCTTCGCTTCCATGATTTTTCCTTACTCTCAGTAATAAATTCTAGATGTATCGCATAAATGACATTCAATATTTTAAACCGATCATCTCAGCAACATTAATGAAAAAACGTGATCACCATCGAAACGTTTCGCTAGTAAAACAAAAAAGAACCAAAAATAAGCAGTAGGAAGCTGAATCGATTTTTGTTATAAACAATTTGTGTGCTAATAGAATGTTTGACTATATGTCAGCAATCCTTTTCTGATATTTTCAGGGCGATGACGAAAATAAGTACCCATTATTAGGAGTGTTTATGCAACTTGCAGAGCGGATTTCACAACTTAGCCAATATCTTGAAACTGGGCTTTATGAGCGACAGTCAGCTATCCGTCTTTGTCTACTTGCAGCACTTAGTGGTGAGAGTGTTTTCTTACTTGGCCCTCCAGGTATTGCTAAAAGTTTAATAGCCAGAAGAATGAAAGAAGCCTTTAAAGAGGCTAAAGCTTTTGAATACCTAATGACGCGTTTTTCAACCCCTGAAGAAATTTTTGGCCCTTTATCTATTCAAGCTTTAAAAGATGAAGGTAAATATCAGCGTTTGGTTGAAGGATATCTACCTGATGCTGAGGTTGTCTTTCTTGATGAAATATGGAAAGCCGGGCCCGCTATTCTTAATACGTTATTAACGGCGATTAATGAGCGTAAATTTAGAAATGGAGAAGCTGAAGTTGCTATTCCAATGCGTTTATTAGTCTCTGCCTCTAATGAGCTACCTGATTCAGACAGTAGTCTTGAAGCACTATATGACCGAATGCTTATCCGTATTTGGCTAACCAAAGTTCAGGATAAGAAAAACTTTCGTGCACTACTCATTAATAAAGAAGTAGGCTCTTTTCATATTCCAGAACATATCCAAATTACCGCAGAAGAGTTCTCTCGTTGGCAATCAGAATTAGAAAAGATCACTTTAGATGACCACTTATTTGATTTAATTTATCAACTTCGTGAGTCTTTAGATAAAAGTGATGCGGCACCTTATGTTTCAGATAGACGTTGGAAAAAAGCGGTACGCCTTTTACAAGCCAGTGCTTTTTTTAATGGCCGTAGTGCTATTTCACCGTTAGATCTTATTTTATTAAAAGATTGCCTGTGGCATGACCAAGCATCATTTGCATTATTAGACAAGTTATTACAAAACCTTTTAACAGAACAAGCCTACCACCAGCTAGAATTGATTAGAAAAACAGAAAGTTTATGGGCTGAGTGGATGCAATCAACAAGAAGTAAACAAGATCAACAGGCCTTTCGTTTTGAAAAACAAAGTGGAATGTTTGGACGAAATGCACATTTTAGCCTATCAGAAAAAATGCAGGCTGATAAATTCACGTTGTTTTTACATATCCCTCTGCATATCCATAGTATTCAAGTTAACTTTATTACTATCGAGCAGAAAGCATTAGAAAACTTTTTAGCTAAAGGGGATGAATTATTAGCACGTTTAAATGGTATTGGTTTCCCACAATCAATTAATGCGCAAATACGTCAAGATGGTGTATTAGAAATTTTAGATGTGAGTCGTCGCACAACATCTCTTTATCAACAAAAAGAGACTGCGCCTGCTGCTCCTATTGAAAATAACAAAGAGTGGCTAGATAAATTAAAAGATCTGACCCAAGAAATTTATGGTGAGCAGGAAAAATTTAATCATCATCAGCCAAATTTATTTATTGATAATGATTGTCTTATTTCCATCGAGCAAAGTTTTGTTCAGCTTAATGAAAAACTATCGCAATTAAAAAGCCAAATAAAGTAATGATATTATGCTGACACTTTCAACATTAGATATGCTTTTAGCCATAAATGAAGGGCAGCTTATTGAGGAAGTTATTATTGCTATACTTGCATCGCCTCAATTAGCGGTATTTTTTGAAAAACACCCAAGGCTCAAAAAAGCCTTACTTAAAGATATCCACCAATGGAAAAAAAGCTTACAGCAAAGAGTAAAAGAAACCTTAGTACCTACCATGATTGCTGATGAGTTTGCCCTTTATCAACAAACTCAGTCATTAGGTAACGCCATATTTAATCAGCAAGTAGAGCAAATACTGGCTGAATTAAACAAACTAGACTCCTCTTTTATTGAAGAAGCATCACAACTAATTAAAACCAATAAGCCTTTTTCACCAGCCCAACAAGCTTTGTTTATTCAACACTGGCGGATAAATTTAATTTTCCAAGTCACAGCATTACATAAAGCGCTATTTGACCAAGAACAAGAGCAACTCCTTGCTGAACTACAAGAACGTTTAGCGTTAAGTGGAAGCTTAAGTAATACATTCTCAGAAAATGAGCGTGCAGCAGGGCGTTTATGGGATATGAGCAAAGGCGTTTTAACAAAAACACCTTTCGATGAGAAAATTATTCAACGTTATAGCGACTTTCTCGATCAACAACCTGAATTACATAAACTCGCAAGTTTGCTTGGACGTAGCAAAACAGCCAAATCACTTCCTGAAGAAAGTGTGATTTTTGAACCTGTGACTATTGTTGAGAAAGCACCCGATACAACACCTGAGCAAGTCAATGGAATAGGGCTCAGTGATGATATCTTGCGCTTACTTCCTGCTGAACTCGCCTTGTTAGGTATTAATGAAATCGAATATGAGTTTTATCGAAAGCTGGTAGAAAAGCAGCTCAATACTTATCGGTTACAAGGGGATAATTGGCAAGAGCGTACTGTATTGCGTCCAGTAACTCATCATCATGATGAAGAAAGACCGAGAGGACCTTTTATTGTATGTATTGATACATCAGGTTCAATGGGAGGATTTAACGAACAGTGCGCTAAAGCTTTTGGATTAGCATTGATGAAAATAGCACTAGCTGATAATCGTTCATGCCATGTGATGTTATTTTCCACTGAAACTGTACATTACCAGTTGTCATCGTCTAATGGCCTGCAAGAGCTTATCAAATTTTTGAATCAGTCATTTAGAGGGGGGACGGATTTAAGTGCTTGTTTAGATAATGTCGCAGAAAAACTCAATAGCCCAGCATGGAAAGATGCTGATGCTGTTGTTATTTCTGACTTTGTCGCCCAAAGGTTACCCGAAAACCTAATCAACAAAATCAAAAAAAGCCAACAGCAACAGCACAATCGCTTCCATGCGGTTACCTTATCCAATTACGGTAAACCCAGCATCATGAAAATCTTTGACCATATATGGCGTTTTGATACTGGATTAAAAAGTCGTTTACTTCGACGCTGGCGCCAATAATTACAACATATCGGCGAAAGCTAAACGGGTGTCTTTTTCCCACACGCCGCATTGTACTTGCCCAATGTGCTCTTTTTGTAGCAGTAACATCACTAAACGTGATTGACCAATACCACCACCGATAGTTTGAGGCATATCACCATGCATTAATGCTTTGTGCCAATCCAGCTCAAGGCGCTTAGTATCATCTGTTAATGTTAACTGACGCATTAATGTTTCAGGATCAACACGGATACCCATTGATGACAATTCAAACGCATCTTGTAGAACAGGGTTCCAGACAATAATGTCACCGTTTAAACCTTCAAATCCATCTTCGTTTGGTGTCGTCCAGTCATCATAATCAGGTGCTCTCACATCATGAGCTTCACCACTAGAAAGCTTACCGCCAATGCCAATTAAGAAAACGGCGCCATATTCTTTGGCAATCGCTTTTTCACGACCTTTAGCATCAAGATCAGGATAACGACGCAGTAACTCTTCAGTGTGGATAAATTGAATTTGATCTGGCAGGAACGGTACCAGACCAAATTCTTCGCTGACGGCTTTTTCAGTTTCTTTTATTGCCTGATAAATTTTACCCACTGTCTGCTTAAGATAAGGAACTGTACGTTCTTTATCTTCCATCACTTTTTCCCAATCCCACTGATCAACATAAACTGAGTGGATCTGAGTTAAGCGATCTTCGTCTGGTCGCAAAGCTTTCATATGAGTATAAAGACCTTGCCCAGAACTAAATCCAAAACGACCTAATGTTTTACGTTTCCATTTAGCTAATGAATGGACAACCTCAAAAGTCGAATCTGGTAAAGATTTGACTTTAACTTGTACTGCCTTCTCATGGCCAGATAAGTTATCTTGAGTTCCATCACCAAGGCGACTTAAGATCGGTCCTTGAACTTCAATCAGTCCTAATTCTTTTTCCAGCAGTCGTGAAAAATATGATTTAACAAAGCTAATTTGCTGTTGAGTCTGGATGAATGATTTTTCCATTTTTGTATCCCTAGTGGTGATGTCGTGTTTTGCTGATATAGATTAAGCAACAAAACGGGTACTAAATTCAATATACTTCATTAAAAATAGCCTTACTTGTTTTAAATCGTTAAAAATAGCGCTATAAAAATGTATTATCGTTAAAAACAGAGGGAAATTATGGACAATATTTATCAGATCGATAATCTCGATCGTGACATACTTCACGCATTAATGGCGAATGCGAGAACACCTTACGCTGAATTAGCCAAAAAATTCGAAGTTAGCCCAGGCACAATTCATGTTCGAGTTGAGAAAATGAAGCAGGCGGGAATTATTACAGGAACTCGAGTTGATATTAGTGAAAAGCAACTCGGTTTTGATGTCTGCTGCTTTATTGGCATTATCCTCAAGAGTGCAAAAGACTATCACACAGCATTAGATAAACTAGACAAGTTAGATGAAGTTGTAGAAGTGTACTACACAACAGGGCAATACAGTATTTTTACTAAGGTTATGTGTAAAAGTATAGAAGCCTTACAAGACGTACTTATCAACAAAATTCAGACAATTGATGAAATTCAATCAACAGAAACCCTGATCTCACTGCAAAACCCGATAATAAGGACGATCAAGCCATAAGGGTAAATTCTTATTTTTTTTATAACCACATTATCCACAGGTAGATCCCAAGTGATTCACAGCGTACAATAGCGCGTCTTGAACATAAGGAGATCATTAATGAAAAAAGTCACTCTTATTAGTGGCAGTACCATGGGTAGTGCTGAATATGTCGCAGAGCACCTTGCAGAGATCTTATCTGATGAAGGATTTGAGACAGATCTGCACCATGGACCTTCTCTTAATGATCTTCCTAATGAAGGGATCTGGCTGGTGGTCACATCAACACATGGTGCGGGTGATATTCCTGACAACCTATTGCCTTTTGCTAATGAAATATCTGCTGATTCCGTTGATCTTAGTAATATCACCTTTGGTGCGATCGGCATAGGAAGTAGTGAATATGACACTTTCTGCGGTGCGATCAGAACATTGGATCAAAAATTGGTGGAAAAAGGGGCAACTCGCCTTGGTGATCGCCTCGAAATTGATATTCAAAAGTACGACATTCCGGAAGATCCAGCAGAAGAATGGATAGCTTCTTGGAAAAATTTACTTTAAATCGCACAAAAAAACAGCAAACGAATGTGGATAACTCTGCTTAAAAGCAGGGGTTAACCCGTAGTTATCCATTGTATAAGGCAATATCAAGAAATGACCTGTGTATAAGTCGTCATTTTGATCCCAGCTTATCAGCAGATAGATCACGGATCATTCACAGTATATGATCCTTTACACTTTTATGATCTTTAAATAGAAAATCCACTTATCCACAGAGGATCGCTTCCCTAATAAAAGATCTAATAAAGAGATCTTTAAATAAAAAGATCTTTAAATAATTACCTGCGGATCTGCTCGCTTGTATCTGTCAAAAAGTTGAGTAGAATTCGTTTTCCCAATGCAACACATTCAGCATTCGTAACATTTAAGGTTCACACATGTTTTATCCAGAACACTTTGACGTCATTGTCATCGGTGGTGGTCACGCCGGTACAGAAGCCGCTATGGCTGCTGCTCGTATGGGGCGTCAAACCCTATTACTGACCCACAATATTGATACTTTGGGCCAAATGTCTTGTAACCCAGCTATTGGTGGGATTGGTAAAGGGCATCTGGTAAAAGAGATCGATGCCATGGGTGGATTAATGGCAACCGCTATTGACCATGCAGGGATCCAATTCAGAACCCTTAACGCAAGTAAGGGCCCAGCTGTAAGAGCAACAAGAGCACAAGCTGACCGTGTTCTTTATCGCCAAGCTGTTCGTACTACTCTTGAAAATCAACCTAATTTAATGATCTTCCAACAACCTGTTGAAGATCTCATTGTTGAAAACGACCAAGTGACAGGTGCTGTCACTCGCATGGGCTTAAAATTCCGTGCTAAATCTGTTGTTCTAACCGTTGGTACTTTCCTAGATGGTAAAATCCATATTGGTTTAGAAAATTACAGTGGTGGTCGTGCTGGTGATCCACCTTCAGTTTCATTATCACACAGACTACGCGAATTACCTCTACGTGTAGGTCGTTTAAAAACAGGTACACCACCCCGTATTGATGCTAGAACTATCGATTTTAGCCAACTAGCTGTTCAGTTGGGTGATACTCCAATGCCTGTTTTCTCGTTTTTAGGAAATGTGGATCAGCATCCTGAACAAATGCCTTGCCATATCACATACACAAACGAAAAAACGCACGATATTATTCGTAATAACCTTGATCGTAGCCCAATGTACGCCGGTGTCATCGAAGGAATAGGGCCTCGTTATTGCCCATCTATTGAAGATAAAGTGATGAGATTTGCTGATCGTAATTCACATCAGATCTTTTTAGAGCCTGAAGGTTTAACGAGTAACGAGATTTACCCAAATGGAATTTCAACGAGCTTACCTTTTGATGTTCAAATGCAGATCGTAAATTCCATGAAAGGTATGGAAAATGCGAAGATCATTAGACCTGGTTATGCTATTGAATATGACTTCTTCGATCCTAGAGATCTAAAACAAACCCTAGAAAGCAAATTTATCAACGGGTTATTCTTTGCTGGCCAAATTAACGGTACAACCGGTTATGAAGAAGCCGCTGCTCAAGGCATGCTTGCAGGACTTAACGCGGCACGTTATGCCTTCGATCAAGAAGGTTGGTTCCCACGTCGTGATCAAGCATACATTGGTGTATTAGTTGACGATCTTTGTACTCTTGGTACAAAAGAGCCATACCGCATGTTTACTTCTCGTGCTGAATATCGCTTGATGTTACGTGAAGATAATGCTGATTTACGTCTAACTGAAATTGGTCGTGAATTAGGTATGGTTGATGACAACCGTTGGGCACAATTTAGTGAAAAAGTTGAGCTTGTTGAAAAAGAACGTCAACGTTTAAGAAATATTTGGGTTCATCCACAAGCTGATAATCTTTCTGAAATCAATGGATTACTAAATACACCATTATCTAAAGAAGCTAATGGCGAAGATTTATTACGTCGCCCTGAAATGACTTACGACATACTGAAGAATATTACTCGTTTTGCACCGGGTATTGATGATTCAAAACCGCAAGCAGCTGAACAAGTTGAGATCCAAGTTAAATACGAAGGCTACATTAGTCGCCAGAAAGAAGAGATCGAAAAACAACTGCGCAACGAAAATGCTGCGTTACCGATTGATCTGGACTATAAACAAGTTAGCGGATTATCTAACGAAGTTATTGCAAAACTTAACGATCACAAACCAACATCGATTGGACAAGCATCGCGGATCTCAGGAGTCACACCTGCTGCTATTTCCATTTTATTAGTTTGGTTGAAAAAGCAGGGCCTATTACGTAGGAGTGCATCATGAGTGACTTACTTAATCGGCTAAAAAAGCTGGCTAAGCAAGCCAATATTGAACTTACCGATATTCAAGCTGAAAAACTTACGGGTTATGTTGTGATGCTTGATAAATGGAATAAAGCCTACAATCTCACATCTGTAAGAGATCCACAGCAAATGCTTATCCGTCATATCTTGGATAGCATTGTTGTGAGCCAATATCTTGACGGTGAAAGATTTATTGATGTGGGAACAGGGCCTGGATTGCCAGGTATTCCATTGGCGATAATGCGTCCCGATCACCACTTTGTATTATTGGATAGCTTAGGTAAACGCGTTCGCTTTATGAAGCAAGTTCAGCACGAACTAGGACTTAATAATATTGAGCCAGTTCAATACCGTGTTGAAGAATACCAAACAGAGAAGCCTTTTGATGGCGTTATCAGTCGAGCATTTGCCTCTATGAACGATATGCTCTCTTGGTGCTCTCATTTAGTGACTGAAAAACACGGTCGTTTTTATGCATTGAAAGGACAAATTCATCAAGAAGAGTTAGATGAACTTGCTGATAATGGATTAAAAATGCCTGAAAAAGTGATTAGCTTATCGATACCTGAATTGAATGAACAAAGACATTTGGTGATTATTTAATCAAAAATATTGAGTCTCACTGATCCTTTTTTCATTTTTTGTGCTCTGGCGATAATATTTACAATGTTATCGCCATTTGTTTTATGGGGATTTATGAGGAGTATTAAATTTCACTTTAATAAAACAATAAATTAACAATTTATTATCTTTTACTTTAATCCTCTTTGTAACCTTAGTTTTTCTCTTTTTATTTCCAAAATAAATTAATAATTCTATGCATTATAAAAATATTGAATTTATTTAATTGAAAATTGGCTAATTATTTTTCAATTGCCACTAATTTGTTCATAAAAGGGAGTTTATTTGTTAACTCTGTTATATATTTTATGAAATAAGCTTTATTTATACTTTTATATTTGTGATTTGTATCACGCTATTTATTTTATTCAGCACTATTATTTTTACTCTTTTTGTTCTTAATCATTTTTCATAAATGGAACCTTGGTAAGAAATTTAAATTAATCTTCACTTTTTCGCTACTTATTGATTGAATTCATTGCCACGCCCCGTATAATTTGCTCGTTTTTGTCACTTGACACTTTATAGCAAAGACAGTTTGATACATCATTCAGTAATACCTTTTACGATAGCTAGTCTGGAGAATACAAACGTCATGTCTGTCTCCCTCTACAACGGGAAAGTTGCACTGAAACTGTTATTTTTGCAGTTTATGACTTTTGTTATTCTCAGTGCGGGTTTCTACTTAAAGAGTACAGACTGGAGTTTTTCGGCTTTTTTAGGCGGGTTGGCATGTTGGTTACCCAATATTGTTTTTCTTTTGTTAATGCGCTTACAAAAAGTCAACGAAGAAGAAGCTCCAGTTCGCATAAACTGGCTTTTTGCTTTCAGTGAAGGGTTGAAGGTTATATTATCAATAGCCTTGCTGATTGTTGCTTTAGGAGTGTTTAAAGCGGCATTTGCACCACTGGTCATGACCTACTTAGCGGTGCTTGTTATGCAGGTCGTTGCACCAGCCGTCATTAACGGTTAGCGTTTTTAACAACAAAAGGGTAATTGGCATCATGTCTGCATCAGGAGAAGCATTAACCACTAGAGACTACATAGGTCACCACCTGAATAACCTTCAGTTGGACCTGCGTACTTTCGAGTTGGTCAATCCCCATGCTGAAAATGCGCCATCATTCTGGGTGTTAAATATTGACTCACTTTTCTTTTCAGTACTGATGGGAGCACTATTCCTATGGCTGTTTAGAAAAGTAGCAGTAAGAGCAACCAGTGGCGTACCGGGAAAATTCCAGACTGCAGTAGAAATGATCATCGGTTTCGTTGATAGCAGCGTCCGTGATATGTATCACGGAAAGAGCAAGGTCATTGCACCTTTGGCATTGACTGTGTTCGTTTGGGTGCTGTTAATGAATGCCCTGGATTTATTACCAATCGACTTCATCCCTTATATCGGTGAACACATCTTAGGGTTACCAGCGTTACGCATCGTTCCGACAGCGGACGTGAGTATTACTCTATCGATGGCAATTGGTGTATTTATCCTGATCCTTTTCTATAGCATTAAGATGAAAGGCATAAAAGGGTTTACAAAAGAGCTGACTTTACAGCCTTTTAATCACCCAATTTTTATTCCTATCAACTTAATCTTGGAAGGGGTAAGCCTGCTATCAAAACCTGTTTCCCTCGGTCTTCGACTGTTTGGTAACATGTATGCAGGTGAACTGATCTTTATTCTTATTGCTGGTCTGTTACCGTGGTGGTCACAGTGGTTATTAAGCCTTCCTTGGGCAATATTCCACATACTGATTATTACGTTACAAGCATTTATTTTCATGGTTCTAACGATTGTCTATCTGTCGATGGCATCTGAAGAACATTAATTATTAACTCTTTGAAGAAATAACTGAAACAAACTGGAGACTGTCATGGAAAACCTGAGTATGGATCTGCTGTACATGGCTGCCGCTATTATGATGGGTTTAGCTGCAATCGGTGCTGCAATCGGTATCGGAATCCTCGGAGGCAAATTTTTAGAAGGTGCTGCTCGTCAGCCTGATCTGATCCCTCTTCTGCGTACACAGTTCTTTATCGTTATGGGTCTGGTTGACGCCATCCCAATGATTGCTGTGGGTCTGGGCCTTTACGTGATGTTTGCTGTTGCCTAATGATGGCAATGAGCAGTAAAAGCATCAAGTTAGTTAATAACCAAGAAAGAGGTATTGTGCTGTGAATTTAAATGCAACAATCCTCGGCCAGGCCGTCGCATTTGTCCTGTTTGTTTTGTTCTGTATGAAATTCGTATGGCCACCAATTATGGCGGCCATTGAAAAACGTCAAAAAGAAATTGCTGACGGTTTATCATCTGCAGAACGTGCTAAAAAGGACTTAGATTTAGCGAAAGCCGATGCAGGCGATCAGCTAGCGAAAGCAAAAGCAGAAGCTCAAGCAATCATTGAATCCGCGAATAAACAACGCACTCAAATGATTGAAGACGCTAAAGCAGAAGCAGAGCAAGAACGTAGTAAGATCGTTGCACAAGCTCAATCCGAATTGGATGCAGAGCGTAAACGTGCTCGTGAAGAACTTCGTAAACAAGTCGCAATGCTGGCTATCGCAGGTGCCGAGAAAATTATTGAACGTTCCGTGGATGAAGCTGCTAATAGCGACATCGTTGATAAACTGGTCGCTGAACTGTAAGGAGGGAGGGGCATGTCTGAAATAGCAACGGTAGCTCGCCCCTACGCCAAAGCAGCTTTTGACTTTGCTGTGGAAAACCAGGCTGTCGATAAATGGCAGGTTATGCTGGCGTTCACCGCTGAAGTAGCACGCAATGAGCAGGTAACCGAATTACTTTCTGGTTCTTTAGCATCAGAAAAACTGGCTGACATCTTTGTCGACCTTTGTGGCGAACAATTAGATGGTCATGCTCAGAATTTAATTCGTGTTATGGCTGATAATGGCCGTTTATCAACGTTGCCTGAAGTATTGAGCCAATTTATTCAATTGCGCGCAGTACTAGAGTCAACGGTTGACGTTGAAGTAACTTCTGCCATTGAGCTAACTAAACAGCAGCTAGCTAACATTTCTGCAGCGATGGAAAAACGTCTATCACGCAAAGTGAAGCTGAATTGCAAAATTGATAAGTCTGTTATCGCAGGCATGATTATACGCGCCGGTGACCTCGTCATCGATGGCAGTATTCGTGGCCGTTTAGAGCGATTAACAGACGTCTTGCAGTCTTAAGGGGACTGGAGCATATGCAACTGAATTCCACTGAAATCAGCGAACTGATCAAGCAGCGCATTGCTCAGTTCAATGTAGTGAGTGAAGCTCACAATGAAGGTACGATTGTATCCGTTAGTGACGGTATCATTCGTATCCACGGTTTAGCCGAAGTTATGCAGGGTGAGATGATCGCACTGCCGGGTAACCGTTTCGCTATCGCACTAAACTTAGAGCGCGACTCTGTTGGTGCGGTTGTGATGGGTCCTTATGCTGACTTAGCAGAAGGCATGAAAGTTAAATGTACAGGTCGTATTCTGGAAGTACCTGTAGGGCGTGGTCTGCTTGGCCGTGTGGTAAATACACTGGGTGAGCCGATTGATGGTAAAGGTGCAGTAGAGCATGATGGATTCTCACCTGTTGAGATGATTGCTCCTGGTGTTATCGACCGTCAATCAGTTGATCAGCCTGTACAAACAGGTTACAAATCCGTCGATGCCATGATCCCAATCGGTCGTGGTCAGCGTGAATTGATCATCGGTGACCGTCAAACAGGTAAAACTGCTCTGGCTGTCGATGCGATCATCAACCAACGCGATTCTGGCATTAAATGTATCTATGTCGCTATCGGTCAGAAAGCCTCTACTATTTCGAACGTTGTTCGTAAATTAGAAGAACATGGCGCGTTAGAAAACACCATTGTTGTTGTTGCTTCTGCATCAGAATCAGCAGCGCTGCAATACCTAGCTCCTTATTCAGGTTGCGCAATGGGTGAATACTTCCGTGACCGTGGTGAAGATGCCCTGATTATTTATGATGACCTGTCTAAACAGGCTGTCGCATACCGTCAAATTTCACTGCTACTTCGTCGTCCACCTGGACGTGAAGCATATCCTGGTGACGTTTTCTATCTGCACTCCCGTTTACTGGAGCGTGCTGCTCGCGTTAATGCTGAGTATGTAGAAGCTTTCACTAATGGTGAAGTTAAAGGTAAAACCGGCTCTCTGACTGCGTTACCAATTATCGAAACGCAAGCAGGGGACGTTTCTGCATTCGTTCCTACGAACGTAATCTCTATTACCGATGGTCAGATCTTCTTAGAATCTAACCTGTTTAACGCAGGTATCCGTCCAGCTGTTAACCCAGGGATCTCCGTATCTCGTGTTGGTGGTGCAGCTCAGACTAAGATCATGAAGAAACTTTCTGGTGGTATCCGTACTGCACTTGCGCAGTATCGTGAGCTGGCAGCATTCTCACAGTTCGCTTCAGATCTGGACGATGCTACCCGTAAACAATTGAACCACGGTCAGAAAGTGACTGAATTGCTGAAACAGAAACAGTACGAACCAATGTCTGTCGCACAACAGTCTTTATCACTGTATGCCGCAGAACGTGGTTATCTGGAAGATGTTGAAATTTCAAAAGTTGTGCCATTTGAAGCGGCTTTATTAGCTTATGCCTCTCGTGAACATGCTGATTTATTGAAAGAAATCAACCAGACTGGTACTTATAACGAAGAAATCGAAGCTAAGCTGAAAGGCGTGCTAGAAAACTTCAAAGCGACTCAGTCCTGGTAATAACTATTCGGCCTAATAGTTAAACATTAGGCCGTCTGGTTCATGAGGAGAAGCAGAAATGGCCGGCGCAAAAGAGATACGTTCGAAGATCGCCAGTGTGCAAAACACACAGAAGATCACTAAAGCGATGGAGATGGTCGCCGCGTCGAAAATGCGTAAAACGCAGGAACGCATGGCAGCCAGCCGTCCTTATGCAGAAACCATGCGCAGTGTGATTGGTCACCTTGCGTTAGGGAATCTGGAATACAAACATCCATACCTCGAAGAGCGTGAAGTTAAACGTGTCGGGTACCTGGTTGTTTCGACCGACCGTGGTTTGTGTGGTGGTTTGAACATTAACTTGTTCAAAAAACTGCTGGCAGACATGAAAGAGTGGTCTGAAAAAGGTGTGCAGGTAGATTTAGCACTAATCGGTTCTAAAGCCGCTTCATTCTTTGGCTCAGTTGGCGGGAATGTTGTTGGTCAAGTAACTGGTATGGGTGATGATCCAAAACTGTCAGACCTTATCGGTCCAGTCAATATCATGTTGCAGGCTTATGACGAAGGTCGTTTAGATAAACTGTATGTGGTGGCAAATAAGTTCATCAATACCATGGCTCAAGAGCCTAAAATTCTTCAGGTTTTACCATTACCACCAGGTGATGATGAAGAGCTGAAAGAAAAATCTTGGGATTATCTGTACGAACCTGATCCTAAGGCGTTACTGGATACTTTACTGCGTCGTTATATCGAATCGCAGGTTTACCAGAGCGTCGTAGAGAACTTAGCGAGTGAGCAGGCCGCCCGAATGGTCGCGATGAAAGCCGCTACAGATAACGGTGGTAACCTGATTAAAGAACTGCAATTGGTGTACAACAAAGCACGCCAAGCAAGCATTACTCAGGAACTTACAGAAATTGTGTCTGGTGCAGCCGCGGTATAACAGCTAGGTTTACGAATTACGTAGAGGATTCAAGATGGCTACTGGAAAGATTGTCCAGGTAATCGGCGCCGTAGTGGACGCCGAGTTCCCTCAGGATAGCGTCCCTAAAGTATACGACGCTCTTGAGGTTATGAATGGTAAAGAAAAACTGGTGCTGGAAGTTCAGCAACAGTTAGGCGGTGGTATCGTTCGTTGTATCGCAATGGGTACATCAGACGGTTTAAGCCGTGGCTTAAAAGTTGAAAACTTGGGCCACCCAATTGAAGTACCAGTAGGTAAAGCAACACTGGGACGTATCATGAACGTTCTGGGTACACCTATCGATATGAAAGGTGATATTGCAACTGAAGAGCGTTGGTCTATCCACCGTGAAGCACCTACCTACGAAGAGTTATCAAACTCACAAGAACTGCTTGAAACCGGTATCAAAGTAATGGACTTAATCTGTCCGTTCGCTAAAGGTGGTAAAGTAGGTCTGTTCGGTGGTGCGGGTGTTGGTAAAACAGTTAACATGATGGAATTGATCCGTAACATTGCGATCGAGCACTCAGGTTACTCTGTATTTGCTGGTGTTGGTGAGCGTACTCGTGAGGGTAACGACTTCTATCATGAAATGACAGATTCTAACGTTCTTGACAAAGTATCGTTAGTTTATGGTCAGATGAATGAGCCACCAGGAAACCGTCTGCGTGTAGCACTGACTGGTCTGACTATGGCTGAAAAATTCCGTGATGAAGGCCGTGACGTACTGTTATTCGTCGATAACATCTATCGTTACACCTTAGCAGGTACTGAAGTATCAGCACTGTTAGGTCGTATGCCATCAGCGGTAGGTTACCAGCCAACATTGGCTGAAGAGATGGGTGTTCTGCAAGAACGTATCACTTCAACCAAAACGGGTTCAATCACCTCTGTACAGGCTGTATACGTACCTGCGGATGACTTAACTGACCCATCACCAGCAACAACGTTTGCTCACTTAGATGCGACCGTTGTACTGAGCCGTCAAATTGCTTCATTAGGTATCTACCCTGCGGTTGACCCACTGGATTCAACCAGTCGTCAGTTAGACCCACTGGTAGTTGGCCAAGAGCACTATGATGTTGCTCGTGGTGTTCAGTCTATCCTGCAACGTTATCAGGAACTGAAAGACATCATCGCTATCTTAGGTATGGATGAACTGTCAGAAGAAGATAAACTGGTTGTTGCGCGTGCGCGTAAGATCCAGCGCTTCCTATCTCAGCCATTCTTCGTTGCTGAAGTATTTACCGGTTCACCAGGTAAGTTCGTTTCCCTGAAAGACACTATCCGTGGCTTTAAAGGTATTCTGAACGGTGATTATGACCACCTGCCAGAGCAGGCGTTCTACATGGTTGGTACTATCGAAGAAGCAGTAGAAAAAGCTAAGAAGCTTTAATACGGCTGACGGGAGGTTGATATGGCCGATACATCGTTCCACCTGAAAGTTGTCAGCGCTGAAAAGCAGTTATATGACGGCGAAGTCAAACGAATTCAGGTAACTGGTAGCGAAGGTGAGCTCGGTATTTATCCGCAGCATACCCCGTTATTAACTGCCATAAAACCGGGCATGGTACGTGTCGTAAAAACATCGGGCGAAGAAGAGGTTATCTACCTTTCAGGTGGTATTCTCGAAGTTCAGCCGACTGGCGTCATTGTACTGGCAGATACAGCTATCCGTGGTCGTGATTTGGATGAAGCGAAAGCGTTGGAATCTAAGCGTAAAGCTGAAGAACACATTCAATCCTCTCATGGTGATGTTGATTATGCTCAAGCATCAGCAGAATTAGCCAAAGCGATTGCAAAACTACGTGTAATCGAATTGACTCGACGTTGATGTAAATAGGCAGTCTATGAATAAAAAAGCCAGTTGGTTCTTAGCTAACTGGCTTTTTTGCGTCATGAAATATTTTGTGTGACGAAATATGTAGTATTATTTGGCATAAACAGGTTTACTTGCCATTCTTTACGGGAGTTATCGGGTTAATTATGTCTAATTCAGCTAAAAGCGTTGTTATTCTTGCTGCGGGAAAAGGCACCCGCATGTATTCACAGTTACCTAAAGTTCTTCATAAACTTGCGGGTAAATCCATGGTTCAACATGTGATTGATACTGCCAAGTCATTAGGTGCTCAACAAACACACCTTGTCTATGGGCATGGTGGTGAACTAATGAAAGAAAAATTAGGTTCACAACCTGTTAATTGGGTACTACAAGCAGAGCAACTAGGAACAGGTCACGCAATGCAACAAGCTGCGCCTTTCTTTGCTGATGATGAAGATATCCTGATGCTCTATGGTGATGTTCCACTTATCACCAAAGAAACGTTAGAGCGTTTAATTGAAGTAAAACCAGAAGGCGGAATTGGCTTATTAACGGTTATTTTAGATAACCCAACGGGTTATGGCCGTATTGTTCGTGAAAATGGCGAAGTAACTGGCATTATCGAGCAAAAAGATGCTTCTGAAGAACAACTCAAAATTACTGAAATCAACACGGGTATTTTAGTTGCGAACGGTGGTGATTTAAAACGTTGGTTAGGTAAACTCAATAATAACAATGCACAAAAAGAGTATTACATTACTGACATTATCGCATTAGCGTATAAAGAAGGTCGTAAAATTGAAACGGCTCATCCTCGTCGTCATAGTGAAATGGAAGGCGTGAATAACCGTTTACAACTGGCTGCATTAGAACGTATTTACCAAACAGAACAAGCAGAACGTTTATTATTAGAAGGCGTTATGTTGCTTGATCCTGCGCGCTTTGATTTACGTGGCACATTAACTCACGGTAAAGATGTCGTGATTGATACTAACGTTATTATTGAAGGTGATGTGACTTTAGGGAATAACGTTGAAATTGGTACAGGTTGTGTCCTGAAAAACTGTGTGATTGGTGATAATTCTATCATTAGCCCATATACGGTGATCGAGGATGCAAACTTAGCACAAGAGTGTACTGTTGGGCCTTTTGCACGTCTTCGCCCTGGTAGTAAATTAGCGGATAAAGCACACGTTGGTAATTTTGTTGAGATGAAAAAAGCAAGTTTAGGTGTTGGCTCTAAAGCTGGTCATCTGACTTACTTAGGCGATACTGAAGTAGGTGCTAACGTTAATATTGGTGCAGGTACTATCACTTGTAACTACGATGGTGCGAATAAATTCAAAACCATTATAGGTGATGATGTTTTTATTGGCTCAGATACTCAATTAGTTGCACCAGTGACCGTTGCCAATGGTGCAACTATTGGCGCCGGAACAACACTCACTAAAAACGTGAATGAAAATGAACTGGTGATCAGTCGAGTTAAGCAAACTCATATCAGTGGATGGAAACGTCCAGTGAAGAAAAAACAATAATTTTAAGAGGAGGGCGTATATTTAATTAGCGCCCTTTTCTTGTACGCTATTATTCTAAAAACAAAAAATATCCCCGCTTTCTACAATGGCTTGGGGAATAAACCAATCAGGTATAAGACATCCAAGTGCGAATAAACGCACAGTTTTAGGAATAACACAATGTGTGGAATAGTAGGTGCAGTTGCACAACGCGATATCGCTGAAATCTTAATTGAAGGCTTACGTCGTTTAGAATACCGCGGTTATGATTCTGCGGGTTTAGCGGTTGTGGATAATGATTGCAAAATGACACGTCTGCGTGAAGCTGGCAAAGTACAAATGTTGGCTGATGAAGCAGAAAAGACACAAGTGATTGGTGGGACAGGTATTGCTCATACACGTTGGGCAACACATGGTGAACCTTGTGAAGATAATGCGCATCCTCATGTATCAGGTACGATTGCGGTTGTACATAATGGCATTATCGAAAACTACCAAGAACTGAAAGCAGAATTAATTAAAAAAGGGTATCAGTTTGCCTCTCAAACTGACACTGAAGTAATTGCTCACCTTGTTAACTGGGAACAGCGTCAAGGTGGTACATTACGTGAAGTTGTACAACGCGTTATTCCTCAATTACGCGGTGCTTACGGTACCGTTATTATGGATAGCCGTACACCTGAGTTATTAGTGGCTGCTCGTTCTGGTAGTCCGCTGGTGGTAGGTCTTGGTGTAGGTGAAAACTTCCTTGCTTCTGACCAATTGGCTCTATTACCTGTTACCCGTCGCTTTATCTACCTTGAAGAAGGGGATATTGTTGAAATTACTCGTCGTCACGTTCATATTTTTGATGTGAATGGCAATGAAGTTAATCGTGATACGATTGAATCAAATGTTCAATACGATGCGGGTGATAAAGGTGTTTACCGTCACTACATGCAAAAAGAGATCTATGAACAACCTCTGGCGATCAAAAACACCCTTGAAGGTCGTTTAAAATCAGAAACTATCGATCTCAGTGAGTTAGGGCCTAAAGCTGAAGAGGTCTTATCTAAAGTTGAACATATTCAAATTGTAGCCTGCGGGACTTCTTATAACGCAGGTATGGTTTCTCGTTATTGGTTTGAATCTTTAGCAGGTATTCCTTGTGATGTTGAAATTGCATCAGAATATCGCTACCGCAAACCAGCAACTCGCCGTAATAGCTTACTGATCACATTATCTCAATCAGGTGAAACCGCAGATACGTTAGCTGCGTTACGTTTATCTAAAGAGTTGGGTTATTTATCTTCTTTAGCAATTTGTAACGTTGCGGGCTCTTCTTTAGTTCGTGAGTCTGAATTTGTTTTAATGACTAAAGCTGGTGCTGAAATTGGTGTTGCATCAACCAAAGCATTTACAACACAGCTAACCGTTCTATTAATGCTGGTGGCATATATGGGACGTATTAAAGGTGTCGTGACATTAGAACAGGAAGTTTCAACAGCATTACATGCATTGCCAAGCCGTATTGAAAGCATGTTATCGAAAGATAAAGTAATTGAGGCATTAGCTGAAGACTTCTCAGAAAAAAGCCATGCTTTATTCTTAGGTCGTGGTGATCAATACCCAATTGCAGTAGAAGGTGCATTAAAGCTAAAAGAGATCTCTTATATTCATGCAGAAGCGTATGCTGCTGGTGAATTAAAACATGGCCCATTAGCATTAATTGATGCAGATATGCCTGTTATCATCATCGCGCCAAACAATGAATTATTAGAGAAATTAAAATCTAATATCGAAGAAGTTCGAGCACGTGGTGGTTTACTGTATGTGTTTGCTGATCAAGATGCAGGTTTTGAAGAAAACGAAACGATGAAGTTAATTTCGTTACCTCATGTTGAAGAACTTATCGCACCTATTTTCTATACAGTACCATTACAGTTGTTGTCTTATCATGTTGCTTTAATTAAAGGCACAGACGTAGACCAACCTCGTAATCTTGCAAAATCGGTTACGGTTGAATAAAAATTAGTTTTTTATAAATAATTTTGTGGGCGGACAATAAAGTCTTAAACTGAACAAAATAGATCTAAACTATGACAATAAAGTCTTAAACTAGACAGAATAGTTGTAAACTGAAATCAGTCCAGTTATGCTGTGAAAAAGCATACTGGACTTTTGTTATGGCTAAAGCAAACTCTTCATTTTCTGAAGTGCAAATTGCCCGTCGTATTAAAGAGGGGCGTGGCCAAGGGCATGGTAAAGACTATATTCCATGGCTAACAGTACAAGAAGTTCCTTCTTCAGGTCGTTCCCACCGTATTTATTCTCATAAGACGGGACGAGTCCATCATTTGCTATCTGACTTAGAGCTTGCTGTTTTTCTCAGTCTTGAGTGGGAGAGCAGCGTGCTAGATATACGCGAGCAGTTCCCCTTATTACCTAGTGATACCAGGCAGATTGCAATAGATAGTGGTATTAAGCATCCTGTTATTCGTGGTGTAGATCAGGTTATGTCTACTGATTTTTTAGTGGACTGCAAAGATGGTCCTTTTGAGCAGTTTGCTATTCAAGTCAAACCTGCAGCAGCCTTACAAGACGAGCGTACCTTAGAAAAACTAGAACTAGAGCGTCGCTATTGGCAGCAAAAGCAAATTCCTTGGTTCATTTTTACTGATAAAGAAATAAATCCCGTAGTAAAAGAAAATATTGAATGGCTTTATTCAGTGAAAACAGAAGAAGTTTCTGCGGAGCTTTTAGCACAACTATCCCCATTGGCCCATATCCTGCAAGAAAAAGGAGATGAAAACATTATCAATGTCTGTAAGCAGGTTGATATTGCTTATGATTTGGAGTTAGGCAAAACATTGAGTGAGATACGAGCCTTAACCGCAAATGGTTTTATTAAGTTCAATATTTATAAGTCTTTCAGGGCAAATAAGTGTGCAGATCTCTGTATTAGCCAAGTAGTGAATATGGAGGAGTTGCGCTATGTGGCAAATTAATGAGGTTGTGCTATTTGATAATGATCCGTATCGCATTTTGGCTATAGAGGATGGCCAAGTTGTCTGGATGCAAATAAGCGCTGATAAAGGAGTTCCACAAGCTAGGGCTGAGTTGTTGCTAATGCAGTATTTAGATGAAGGCCGCTTAGTTAGAACTGATGACCCTTATGTACATCTTGATTTAGAAGAGCCGTCTGTAGATTCTGTCAGCTTCCAGAAGCGCGAGGAGGATTATCGAAAAATTCTTCCTATTATTAATAGTAAGGATCGTTTCGACCCTAAAGTCAGAAGCGAACTCGTTGAGCATGTGGTCCAAGAACATAAGGTTACTAAGGCTACAGTTTATAAGTTGTTACGCCGTTACTGGCAGCGTGGTCAAACGCCTAATGCATTAATTCCTGACTACAAAAACAGCGGTGCACCAGGGGAAAGACGTTCAGCGACAGGAACAGCAAAGATTGGCCGAGCCAGAGAATATGGTAAGGGTGAAGGAACCAAGGTAACGCCCGAGATTGAACGCCTTTTTAGGTTGACCATAGAAAAGCACCTGTTAAATCAAAAAGGTACAAAGACCACCGTTGCCTATAGACGATTTGTGGACTTGTTTGCTCAGTATTTTCCTCGCATTCCCCAAGAGGATTACCCAACACTACGTCAGTTTCGTTATTTTTATGATCGAGAATACCCTAAAGCTCAGCGCTTAAAGTCTAGAGTTAAAGCAGGGGTATATAAAAAAGACGTACGACCCTTAAGTAGTACAGCCACTTCTCAGGCGTTAGGCCCTGGGAGTCGTTATGAGATTGATGCCACGATTGCTGATATTTATTTAGTGGATCATCATGATCGCCAAAAAATCATAGGAAGACCAACGCTTTACATTGTGATTGATGTGTTTAGTCGGATGATCACGGGCTTTTATATCGGCTTTGAAAATCCGTCTTATGTGGTGGCGATGCAGGCTTTTGTAAATGCTTGCTCTGACAAAACGGCCATTTGTGCCCAGCATGATATTGAGATTAGTAGCTCAGACTGGCCGTGTGTAGGTTTGCCAGATGTGTTGCTAGCGGACCGTGGCGAATTAATGAGTCATCAGGTCGAAGCCTTAGTTTCTAGTTTTAATGTGCGAGTGGAAAGTGCTCCACCTAGACGTGGCGATGCTAAAGGCATAGTGGAAAGCACTTTTAGAACACTACAAGCCGAGTTTAAGTCCTTTGCACCTGGCATTGTAGAGGGCAGTCGGATCAAAAGCCATGGTGAAACAGACTATAGGTTAGATGCATCTCTGTCGGTATTTGAGTTCACACAAATTATTTTGCGTACGATCTTATTCAGAAATAACCATCTGGTGATGGATAAATACGATCGAGATGCTGATTTTCCTACAGATTTACCGTCTATTCCTGTCCAGCTATGGCAATGGGGTATGCAGCATCGTACAGGTAGTTTAAGGGCTGTGGAGCAAGAGCAGTTGCGAGTAGCGTTACTGCCTCGCCGAAAGGTCTCTATTTCTTCATTTGGCGTTAATTTGTGGGGTTTGTATTACTCGGGGTCAGAGATTCTGCGTGAGGGTTGGTTGCAGCGGAGCACTGATATAGCTAGACCTCAACATTTAGAAGCGGCTTATGACCCAGTGCTGGTTGATACGATTTATTTGTTTCCGCAAGTTGGCAGCCGTGTATTTTGGCGCTGTAATCTGACGGAACGTAGTCGGCAGTTTAAAGGTCTCTCATTTTGGGAGGTTTGGGATATACAAGCACAAGAAAAACACAATAAAGCCAATGCGAAGCAGGATGAGTTAACTAAACGCAGGGAGCTTGAGGCGTTTATTCAGCAAACCATTCAGAAAGCGAATAAGTTAACGCCCAGTACTACTGAGCCCAAATCAACACGCATTAAGCAGATTAAAACTAATAAAAAAGAAGCCGTGACCTCGGAGCGTAAAAAACGTGCGGAGCATTTGAAGCCAAGCTCTTCAGGTGATGAGGCTAAAGTTATTCCTTTCAACGCAGTGGAAGCGGATGATCAAGAAGATTACAGCCTACCCACATACGTGCCTGAATTATTTCAGGATCCACCAGAAAAGGATGAGTCATGAGTGCTACCCGGATTCAAGCAGTTTATCGTGATACGGGGGTAGAGGCTTATCGTGATAATCCTTTTATCGAGGCCTTACCACCATTACAAGAGTCAGTGAATAGTGCTGCATCACTGAAATCCTCTTTACAGCTTACTTCCTCTGACTTGCAAAAGTCCCGTGTTATCAGAGCTCATACCATTTGTCGTATTCCAGATGACTATTTTCAGCCATTAGGTACGCATTTGCTACTAAGTGAGCGTATTTCGGTCATGATTCGAGGTGGCTACGTAGGCAGAAATCCTAAAACAGGAGATTTACAAAAGCATTTACAAAATGGTTATGAGCGTGTTCAAACGGGAGAGTTGGAGACATTTCGCTTTGAGGAGGCACGATCTACGGCACAAAGCTTATTGTTAATTGGTTGTTCTGGTAGTGGGAAGACGACCTCTCTTCATCGTATTCTAGCCACGTATCCTCAGGTGATTTACCATCGTGAACTCAATGTAGAGCAGGTGGTGTATTTGAAAATAGACTGCTCGCATAATGGTTCGCTAAAAGAAATCTGCTTGAATTTTTTCAGAGCGTTGGATCGAGCCTTGGGCTCGAACTATGAGCGTCGTTATGGCTTAAAACGTCATGGTATAGAAACCATGTTGGCTTTGATGTCGCAAATAGCCAATGCACATGCTTTAGGGTTGTTGGTTATTGATGAAATTCAGCATTTAAGCCGCTCTCGTTCGGGTGGATCTCAAGAGATGCTGAACTTTTTTGTGACGATGGTGAATATTATTGGCGTACCAGTGATGTTGATTGGTACCCCTAAAGCACGAGAGATTTTTGAGGCTGATTTGCGGTCTGCACGTAGAGGGGCAGGGTTTGGAGCTATATTCTGGGATCCTATACAACAAACGCAACGTGGAAAGCCCAATCAAGAGTGGATCGCTTTTACGGATAATCTTTGGCAATTACAGCTTTTACAACGCAAAGATGCGCTGTTATCGGATGAGGTCCGTGATGTGTGGTATGAGCTAAGCCAAGGAGTGATGGACATTGTAGTAAAACTTTTTGTACTCGCTCAGCTCCGTGCGCTAGCTTTAGGCAATGAGCGTATTACCGCTGGTTTATTGCGGCAAGTGTATCAAGATGAGTTAAAGCCTGTGCACCCCATGCTAGAGGCATTACGCTCGGGTATCCCAGAACGCATTGCTCGTTATTCTGATCTAGTCGTTCCCGAGATTGATAAACGGTTAATCCAACTTCAGCTAGATATCGCAGCGATACAAGAACAAACACCAGAAGAAAAAGCCCTTCAAGAGTTAGATACCGAAGATCAGCGTCATTTATATCTGATGCTGAAAGAGGATTACGATTCAAGCCTGTTAATTCCCACTATTAAAAAAGCGTTTAGCCAGAATCCAACGATGACAAGACAAAAGTTACTGCCTCTTGTTTTGCAGTGGTTGATGGAAGGCGAAACGGTAGTGTCAGAACTAGAAAAGCCCTCCAAGAGTAAAAAGGTTTCGGCTATAAAGGTAGTCAAGCCCAGCGACTGGGATAGCTTGCCTGATACGGATTTACGTTATATCTATTCACAACGCCAACCTGAAAAAACCATGCATGAACGGTTAAAAGGGAAAGGGGTAATAGTGGATATGGCGAGCTTATTTAAACAAGCAGGTTAGCCATGAGAAACTTTCCTGTTCCGTACTCGAATGAGCTGATTTATAGCACTATTGCACGGGCAGGCGTTTATCAAGGGATTGTTAGTCCTAAGCAGCTGTTGGATGAGGTGTATGGCAACCGCAAGGTGGTCGCTACCTTAGGTCTGCCCTCGCATTTAGGTGTGATAGCAAGACATCTACATCAAACAGGACGTTACGCTGTTCAGCAGCTTATTTATGAGCATACCTTATTCCCTTTATATGCTCCGTTTGTAGGCAAGGAGCGCCGAGACGAAGCTATTCGGTTAATGGAGTACCAAGCGCAAGGTGCGGTGCATTTAATGCTAGGAGTCGCTGCTTCTAGAGTTAAGAGCGATAACCGCTTTAGATACTGCCCTGATTGCGTTGCTCTTCAGCTAAATAGGTATGGGGAAGCCTTTTGGCAACGAGATTGGTATTTGCCCGCTTTGCCATATTGTCCAAAACACGGTGCTTTAGTCTTCTTTGATAGAGCTGTAGATGATCACCGACATCAATTTTGGGCTTTGGGTCATACTGAGCTGCTTTCAGACTACCCCAAAGACTCCCTATCTCAATTAACAGCACTAGCTGCTTATATAGCCCCTCTGTTAGAGGGGGAACCGCAGAATTCGGAAAAAATCGTACGCTAAGCTAACGGTGTTCTCGTGACAGCTCTTTGACTAGGCTTTCTAAGGCCATTCTGATAGCCCTGACTTCCTGAAAAGCCATGGCTAAAATTTGTGCGGCTAAAAGGGATAACCGATGGTAAAGTAAGTTATCCCTGTCGAGATACTGAAAAGCGTTATCCTCGTTTTTCCCAAAACTGTTTTGCCAGTTCGCTCAGAGCGCTAGTTAACTGAGCGACAGATTTCGCACTTTGCAAATTATTCTGCCCGGTCTGTACATTGGTATCAGCAGCATCGCGTATATTGATAATACTGCGGTTTATGTCTTCACTTACTGCTCCCTGCTGCTCGACCGCAGTCGCTATTTGCGCGTTCATGTCGGTAATTTCGTTAACGCGTTGGCCAATTCCATCAAGAGCTGTAGCTGCTTCCTCTGCGTGAGCTACACTCGTGTGCGCTTGCCGACTACTTTGCTCCATGACTGTAACAGCGGATTGCGCTCGCTCTTGTAGAGCGCTGATCATGCTTTGAATATCCGTTGTCGATTGCTGTGTGCGAGCAGCAAGACTGCGAACCTCATCGGCGACAACAGCAAAACCACGCCCCTGCTCACCAGCACGCGCGGCCTCAATTGCTGCGTTGAGTGCCAACAAATTCGTTTGCTCGGCGATCCCTCGTATAACGTCAAGAACTTTTGATATCTCGTTACTTTGACCTTCAAGCTCATGAATAACCTGAGTGGCTTGCCTAATTTCACCTTCAAGGGCAGTGATTGACTGGCTTGTGTGGGCTACCAGACGCTGGCCAGATGCCGTCTCAGTGTCTGCTCTTCCGGCCGCATCTGCAGCATGCTGTGCATTGCTCGCAACCTCTTGAATGCTTGCCACCATTTGGTTTACTGCCGTTGCTATTTGATCTGTCTCTGCCTGCTGCTCAACTGTAAGTACATTGCTTGACTCAATATCCTTTAGTAGGCCTCGGGTGTGTTCGCTAAGCCGATTTGATGCATCACCTATGCGACCTACTATGGCGCCTGTTTCAGCTTGCATCATTCGTAAAGCAAACTCTATTTGGCCAAACTCATCGGTGCGCCCAGTGTAGAGGGATTGACTTAATGGGTTATTGGAAATATTCCTGGCTCTTTCAACCAGTCTTCCAAGAGGAGAGAGAATAGCCAAAACACTAACAGAGCTTAAGCTTCCTGACATTAAAGTGGCTAACAATAAGCTGCTTATTGATGTATCAGTAAGCATGCCGGCAGCCATTGCGCTTGATATAATACTACCCCATATGAGCAAGAGTATTTTCACGGAAAAGCTAGCAGCCAATTTCGGCCTCGCGGCCTTCCCGCTTCTCAATTGAGCATATAATTTTTCCGCAGCCAAAACCTGCTCAGGTTCAGGCTTGGTCCTTACAGACTGGTATTCAACAATCGAACCATTCTTAGCTATTGGCGTTACATAAGCACTTACCCAATAGTGGTCGCCATTTTTACAGCGATTTTTTACTAGCCCCATCCATGAGCGGCCAGATTTTAATGTACTCCACATATGCTCAAATGCAGCAGGCGGCATATCTGGGTGTCTTACGATGTTGTGAGGCTGGCCTAATAGTTCTTCCTCAGTGAAACCACTGATTTTAATGAAGTCAGGATTAACGTACGTGATATGGCTTTGAGGGGAGGTAGTCGAAAGAATATTGGCATCTTTTGGGGCACTGTTGCAAATAGTCGGTGGTGATAAACTTATCATCCCCTTTTGCTGATGGAGCTGCACATGAACCCATTCAAAGGCCGGCATTTTCAGCGTGACATCATTCTGTGGGCCGTACGCTGGTACT
>NZ_JAMQBJ010000006.1:6803-201316 GCF_023701425.1 Proteus sp. FZP2095 | reverse complement strand
TATTCATAAATGAATTTACTTTTGTTGTTCACTCTTCAAGACTTGATACATCTAATATTTTAGAAGATATCGTCTCTGCGAGTGCCCACACAGATTGTCTGATAATTTGTTAAAGAGCAGTGCAACACTCGCTGCCGTTTCCGGTCTTCTGCGTTGTTGCGAGGAGGTGCATTCTACATCTTCCTCATTCAGTGTCAAGCGTTTATTTTCAAGGCTTTCCACTTTTTTCTTCGTTCTCTCGGCTAACTCACTTAGCGTGGTTTGCCGTGACAACGAGGGCGCATTATAGGGAGTTTTGTGAAGCTGGCAACACTTTTTTTGAGTTTTTTTACTGACCGTTGAATTTTCAATCAAATTGCACTTAAAGCGCCAGTTTTCTGAGCGATTCGAAGCCAAAACTCGCCAAAACAGGTTTTAGTAATTCGCTATTCTCATCTTCTTTTAAGCAATAAGCGAAGCTAATTTCATTTGAACCTTTTATTTTAGCTTGATTTACGACCAACCACGCAGTTCTTCGTGCAATTGCAGCACCAGAATCGATAATTCGTGTGCCATCAGGTAAAACAGAAAGAAGTTCATCTGCTAATAAAGGGAAATGAGTACAACCTAATACCACTGTATCGGGTGGCTCTTTCATTTTTAACCAAGGTGTAAGAATTTTGCGAAGCTCATCTAAAGGAACCTCTTCACCATGAAGTTTTCTTTCTGCCAGTTCCACCAGCTCAGCCGAACCTAAAGAGTGAACTTTGCAATCAGTTGCAAAGCGTTCAATAAGTTCGTGAGTATAAGGACGTTTAACTGTCGCTCTGGTCGCTAATAATCCAACCACACCGTTACACGTTAATTTAGCCGCTGGCTTAATAGCTGGAACAACACCCACAATAGGGATCTCTGTAAACTTGGCGCGTAAAGCAGGAAGGCTTACTGTACTTGCTGTATTACAAGCAATAACAATAGTGGCGAGATCATGTTTTTTAGCAACCGCGCTAACTATTCGAACAACACGGTCAATAATGAACTCTTGTGATTTTTCACCGTAGGGGAATGCTTCATTATCGAAAACATAGATATAGTGAGCCTCCGGTAGTTTTTCACGGATCTCACGATAAACAGATAAACCGCCAACCCCTGAATCAAAAACTAATACAGTAGGGTTAGCGGTAGATAGTGCATCAGAAGTTGTAACTTCCTGTGAGGAAGTATTCTCGTCCTGGCGTGCGATAGCCATAAGCTGTCTCATAATCTTTATCAAACAGGTTGGCTATTCTACCACGAATTGAGAGATGTGATGTAATAGGATATGAAGCAGTTAGATCCCAAATGCTCACACCGCCTAAAGAAACAGGTTTAGCCGGGCTTGTGCCGAAATCTTTATCTGTGCGCTGGCCGATATATTGGTAAGTAATTCCCATATCCAATTTCTCGACTTGCCAATCCAGTTGATATTTCAGCTGTTGACGAGCACGACGATCAAGACGTTGATGCGTTTCTTTATTTCTTGCATCTATATATTGCAAGTTAAAGGTATGATGAAAAATCCAAGTATCCATTTCACCTGTAAATTCCACACCTTTAATTAACGCCTCGCCAATATTATGATTTATCCATCCCTGAGTAGAATCAGCTTGAATAAGATTACTAACATCATTTCTATATGCCGTTAATCGCCACTCGACAGGCCCTGTTAATCCTTCAAAACCTCCTTCCCACTGTTTACTCTTTTCTGGCTGTAAGTTTGGATTACTTCCCCATTCACTATAAAGTTGCATCAGTGTCGGAGCTTTAAATGCCGTACCATAACCACCAATCAGACGATAACCATCAACAAACTCCCAACCTAGGTTAGTTTGCCAAGTAGTATGCCAGCCATACTCTGAGTGCTTATCAGAACGCACAGAAGCTTCAGCTATAATTTCGCCTAATTTCTGCTGTCCTGTTAGATATAAACCGGTATTGTCGAAGTGTTCTTTATTAGGAAATCCATTGGAGCCTGCTTTAATAGATTGACGTTGCCAATCAACACCCCCTCCGATACTGCCATTCCCTAATAAAAGGTGATTTCCCCACTGCACATTATATTGTTCAGAGTTGGTAAAACGGCTTCCTTTACCATAGCGACCATAACGAGGATCATAGTCATAATCTTTGGTGTAGTTATAGCTAGTATTTAAAGAAGAAGAATAGTTATCGTGATGGAACTTCACACCACCATCATAGGTACGGCTAAATAGCGCTCGAGTATCCGTAATAATAGTGTTGTCGATATAATCAGGCTCAGCATCATAAGCAGTGCGATTATCAAAACCATAAGCACGTGCATATAAAGAAACGTTATCGTTAATATAGTGATTAACCCCTAACCACAGTGACTTATTCATAAAGCCATCGCGATCAGGTTGTGGATGCCCTCCAGTATTCCCATTGGCTTCTACATCATAACCTTTAGTATAGAGATAACTACCTGCTGCCGTTAATGTCGTTCTATCCCCAACTTTCTGTTTTACAGAGCCATCATATTCTTGATAACCATGAGAACCCATTGTGGCATTAAGCGTTCCTCCTTCTGTTTTTCTTTCTGTGAGAATATTAATCACACCACCAATTGCATCAGAACCATAAACAGAAGAACGAGGCCCTCTTATATATTCAATACGTTGAACAAGAGAAAGGGGAATTTGGCTAATATCGGAACTACCAGACACATTAGCCTGATTTAAACGCACACCATCCACTAAAATAAGAACATGACGAGATTCAGTCCCACGTACATAAATAGAGCTCACTTGCCCTATCCCACCGTTTTGCCCCACATCAATACCTGGCATTCTGCGTAATACATCAATAACACTATTACTCTGCCAACGATCGATCTGTTCACGTTCAACAATAGTGATAGGCGCTAGAATAGAAGAGTTCGGCTCTTGAAAGCGATTCGCAGTCACACTTAATGTATCGCTGTTATTCGCAAACGCGCCAAAACTACTCACCATGACACTCAAAGCCACACTCGAAGCTATACTTGAAATAAAGAAAACTTTTTTATTATTCATGAAAATCTGCATCCAACAGAATAAGTAGCAGGATGCCGCCAAAATTAAATAAAGCGCGTATTTAATTTAAGATGCGACAGGTCTTCGGCAGGTCTTCGGACTCTAGGTTAAATAAACAATTTTGTGTATTTAAGATAATGACTTCCCACCGCACTTATTAAAGTGCTTTGTAGTGTCTTTTATTATCCTTGATCCTATTACCGCTGCGCGTCAGTTCTGGCTTTGCACCAGATTCCCTTTTCACTCCTATAGGAGACCGAATAACTATGCTACGATTTCAAATCCACTGAGTCCAGAAATTGAACATGAAGAATACTGGACATCTTCATGAGGATCTCTACAATTTCGCTCGCTTAACTTTATTACTGCCAAAAAAAAGGCGAGATACCATGCAGAATTCATTACCAACGCAAACATATCAGTCTCAACTGAATGAAAAAACACAACGCCTACAAACAATGATGGCTCCTTTTAATGCGCCTGATGCAGAGGTTTTTTCATCCCCAGAACAGCATTATCGTATGCGTGCGGAATTCCGTATCTGGCATGAAGAAGATTCTCTCTATCATATTATGTTTGACCAAGAGACTAAGCAGCGTATTCGTGTTGACCAATTTCCGGTTGCCAGCCAGCTTATTAATAAAATGATGGTTACCTTGTTGGCAGAAATAAAAGATAAACCAACACTCAGAAAGAAACTGTTTCAGATTGATTACCTTTCTACGTTGAGTAATAAAATTATTGTCTCACTGCTTTATCACAAGAAAATTGATGAAACTTGGCAACAAGAAGCAATGGCATTACGCCAATCATTAATTGCTCAAGGATTTGATGTGCAATTAATCGGTCGTGCATATAAAACAAAAATTATGCTCGATAACGATTTTATTGATGAAGTGCTACCCGTTGCTGGCAAAGAGATGATTTATCGCCAAGTTGAAAATAGCTTCACGCAACCTAATGCACAGGTCAATATTAAGATGTTGGAATGGGCATTACAGGCAACGGAAAATGCAAAAGGCGATCTGCTTGAGCTGTATTGCGGTAATGGTAACTTTTCATTAGCGCTCGCGCGTAATTTTGATCGTGTGCTAGCAACAGAAATTGCCAAGCCTTCTGTTTATGCCGCGCAATATAATATTGCAATGAACCATATTGATAATGTGAAGATTATTCGCATGTCTGCGGAAGATTTTACTCAAGCAATGAATGGAGTAAGAGAATTTAAACGCCTAGAAGGGATTGATTTAAAAGATTACCAGTGTGAAACCATTTTTGTTGACCCTCCTCGCAGTGGTTTAGACGAGAAAACTGTAGAGTTGGTTAAAAGTTACCCTAGCATTTTATACATTTCTTGTAACCCAGAAACACTGTGCCAGAATTTGGAAACGCTAATTAAAACACATAAAATCAGTAAATTAGCTTTATTCGATCAGTTCCCATATACCCATCACATGGAATGTGGCGTGTTATTAGAAAAAAGATAACTACTTATTTCACTTGTTATCGATAAAAAACCCGCAATAGCACAAATAAAAACAAAAACACCAGCAAGATAACTTGCTGGTGTCAAAATTTCGCTGTGTTTACAACAAAGAGATAAGTACAGACTAGTACTGTTCTGCTTGTGATGCTCTTTCAGCTTCTTCTGCCTGTATACGTAGGCGTTGACGCTGTTTGAACTGACGATAAATCCACAACGCAACGATAACGATACACACTGAAGAGAAGAAATTTGAACCCCATTCAGGGTTAACTGTTCTGGTGTAAGCGTTATAACCGAACAAACCTAATAAAAAGAATGAAAAAATCAGCTTAGGCATACCATCGGTCATAGGTTGATTTAAATAGCGCTGATATAAACAGTAAACTGCCAAGATTAAACTGATAAGTGGGAAAACCGACCACGTCTCAATAAATGGATTAAAAAAACTCGAATAAGTACCATGTAAAGCGACACCAATGACTGTGGCAAGTAATAGCGTGCTTTTTTCACAGCGATTTTGTTCCATCATTTGTCTCCTTTCTGATGCGTTTTTTTCTTTATCTCTGGGTTATCTTGTAGAGGTATTTGCGTTTCTTGCTCACGTCGATACCAATAATAGGCACCTTTAGCAATCATTCGCAGTTGTATAACTAATCTTTCTTCTAATTGTTGACGCTTTTCAATATCGATATCCAGTGCTTCTGCGCCTGCACTAAATACAATAGTGACCATTGCTTCAGATTGCATTTCTGTAAAATAACGTGGCATATGGCTTTCTTGCTCAAGGTAGTCTGCCAGTTCTGCAATAAAATGTTGGATCTCTCGTGCGACCGCGGCACGAAATTCCGCCGAAGTCCCTGAACGCTCACGTAATAATAATCTAAACGCATTAGGATTATTGCCAATGAATTCCATAAAAGTAGCTACAGATGTTCTAATAACACTACCACCTTTAGCAATACGTTGACGTGCTTGGCGCATTAATTGACGTAGCATCAATCCACTTTCATCAACCATCGTGAGCCCTAGTTCATCAACATCTTTAAAATGGCGATAAAATGAGGTAGGTGCAATACCTGCTTCTCTAGCCACTTCTCGTAAACTTAGGCTTGTAAAGCTACGCTCGGCACTGAGTTGGCTAAAAGCAGCTTCAATTAAAGAGCGGCGGGTTTTTTCTTTTTGTTTAGCTCTGATGCCAATATTATTACTCACGGAAATCCTGATAATCCTAATTTGGTTTATACTCAATATATCAAACTTTGTTAAAAAAGCAGTGCGTACAATCATCTCTCAAGACACATTCTCATAAAAACTCAACAAAGTGTGACTAATGCCCTTAATGTCAATTGGGCTATTATTCATTCTAATGTTAATATAGCGTTGTCGGTTTGTATAAAACAGGTCTCTTCCTATGCAACATTCTCATTTCGATGCAATTGTGATCGGTTCAGGTCCTGGTGGTGAAGGCGCGGCCATGGGGCTTGTTAAACAAGGAAAGCGCGTCGCAGTTATAGAACGTTATAACAAAGTCGGTGGTGGCTGTACTCACTGGGGAACTATTCCTTCAAAAGCCCTACGTCACGCGGTAAGTCGTATTATCGAATTTAATCAAAACCCGCTTTACAGTGACCAATCTCGTCTGATTAACTCCTCTTTCTCTCAAATACTTCGCCAAGCCAGTACCGTAATTAGTCAGCAGACTAAAATGCGTCAAGGTTTCTACGAGCGTAATAATTGTACAATGTATTCGGGCGAAGCTGCGTTTATTGATGAACACAGGATCAGCGTGCGTTATCCTGATGGTACTTGCGATATTCTTTCAGCAGATAACTTTATTATTGCAACAGGCTCGCGTCCTTATTGCCCGCCAGATGTCGATTTTTCTCATTCTCGTATTTATAACAGTGACACTATTCTCGATTTAGAACATGAACCTCACCATGTCATTATCTATGGTGCTGGTGTCATTGGTTGTGAATATGCCTCTATTTTTAGAGGATTAAGAGTAAAAGTAGACTTAATTAATACTCGTGATCACCTATTATCTTTCCTTGATCAAGAGATGTCTGATGCACTTTCTTATCACTTCTGGAATAACGGCATTGTTATTCGTCATAATGAAGAATATGAAAGTATTGAAGGTGTCGATGATGGTGTGATTGTTCACTTAAAATCAGGTAAAAAAGTCAAAGCAGATTGCCTACTTTATGCGAATGGTCGAACAGGAAATACAGACACACTTGGCTTAGAAAACGTGGGTATTAAAACAGATAGTCGTGGACAAGTTTCTGTTAATGCACATTACCAAACCAGTTGCGAACACATTTATGCAGTCGGTGATGTCATCGGTTACCCAAGTCTGGCTTCAGCTGCTTATGATCAAGGTCGAATTGCAGCTTTGGCGATCACAACCGGAAAATCAGAAACACATTTAATTGAAGATATTCCGACGGGGATCTACACCATTCCTGAAATTAGTTCTGTTGGTAAAACAGAGCAACAACTCACTGCAATGAAAATTCCTTATGAAGTAGGTCGCTCTCAATTTAAACATCTGGCAAGAGCGCAAATAGCAGGTATGAATGTAGGGAGTTTGAAAATTCTCTTCCACCGTGAAACTAAGCAAATTTTAGGTATTCACTGCTTCGGTGAGCGTGCCGCTGAAATTATTCATATTGGCCAAGCGATTATGGAGCAAAAAGGTGAAGGCAATACTATCGAGTATTTCGTTAATACTACCTTCAACTATCCAACAATGGCAGAAGCCTACCGTGTTGCTGCACTTAATGGTTTAAATCGCTTATTTTAATGCGTTTTGTTTTTCTGCATAAAATGCGGTCATATGTTCACGGATTGTCTCTGCTAACTGTTCATAACGATTACGCAAAGGCGATCCGGGACGGTAAACCAAAATAATAGAACGTGATGGATTGGGATCAGTACATTCTAGATAACAAACCCCATCACGTTTTTGTTCTTGAGGTACAGATAAATCAGGTAATAACGTTATTCCACTACCAGCAGCGACCATATTACGCAAAGTCTCTAAACTCGTTGCTCTAAAATGCGTATCTTCTTTTGCACCCGCTTGAAAGCAAAAACCTAACGCTTGATCGCGTAAACAGTGCCCATCTTCTAACATTAATAAACGCTGTCCCGCTAAGTCGCCCATCGGCACAGACTCGCGTTCATGCCAAGGATGTCCTTCATAAATCGCTAACTTCATTGGCTCTTCAAATAGAGGCACTTCAATAAATGGCGCACTCTCTTTTACCATTGCTAAAATTGCACAATCGAGTTTTCCGCTATCTAACTGAGCTAATAAGCTATGAGTTTGTGCTTCATGAAGATACATCTCTAACTTAGGGTAGTTTTTATGTAATTCAGGAATGATATGAGGCAATAAATAAGGGCCAACAGTAGGAATAAGCCCAATATGTAAAGGCCCTGCCATACTTTCGCCTTGTAATGAAGCCATTTCTTGTAGAACTTTGACTTCACGTAAAACGGTTTTCGCTTGATCCACCAGCAACAAACCTTGTTGAGTAAACAGAACCTTACGGCTAGTTCTTTCAAGCAACATCACACCAAGTTCATCTTCAAGTTTACGAATTTGACCACTTAATGTTGGCTGACTCACATGGCAAGAATCTGCCGCACGGCGAAAATGTTTATGCTCAGCTAGAGCCACCAGATATTCCAAGTCACGGATATTCATTGCAGATCCCATATTTATTGCTGATAGTTAATGTCTATAGATAATATAGTAACTGATAAATTTTTCTATCAGTCGAATGTTATTCTGTCTCTCTTTTTCAAAATTTTTTGAATAAACAACTCAAACAAAACTAATTACTTCATACTCTAAAGAATTCAAGATGAATATAGATATTATCGGCAATTTAAAATAAAAGAACAGAGTGATATTCACTCTGTTCTTTTTGAATAACAATAAGTTGTCTCAGATAAACTCTTTTCTTACTTATTCATATCTAAAACTTCTTTGGCTTTTGCTATCGCATAAGCAACCTGTTTTTGAGAAACACCACCTTTTGCAAGACGTTTATCTAAGCAAGATTGAAGCGATAAAATATCGTACACATCAATCATGATTTTACTGTTAAACATCTGTAATTCAGAAAGAGGGAGTTCTTCAATCGCTTTACCTTGCTCAATGGCGCAAACAACCACTTCACCCACAATATGGTGAGCTTCACGGAATGGTACACCTTTAGCAACAAGATAATCCGCCAATTCAGTGGCGTTAGCATAGCCTTGTTTAGCGGCTTCTTCACAGCGGGGGCGACGGATTTGAATGCCATCAAGAACTAATGTTGCCATATGCAAGCAATCAGACCATGTATCGACGGCGTCAAATAGGCCTTCTTTATCTTCTTGCATATCTTTATTGTAAGCGAGAGGTAAACCTTTTAAGGTCATCATCATGCCAGTTAATGCGCCTTGTACTCGTCCACATTTCCCACGGATAAGCTCCAGTGCATCTGGGTTTTTCTTTTGTGGCATTAATGATGAGCCAGAAGTCACTTTGTCTGATAATTCAATAAAGCCCGCTTCACCACTATTAAAGAAAATAAGATCTTCTGCAAAACGAGATAAATGCACCATACCAATAGCCGCAGAGGATAATATCTCTAAGACATGATCACGATCGGATACGCTATCTAAGCTATTATTGGTTGCACTCGCAAAACCTAACCATCCCGCTAATTGTTCACGATCGATATCATAAGCTGTTCCGGCTAAAGCGCCACAACCTAATGGGCTGACATCTAAACGTTTTAATGCATCAGCTAAACGGCTTTCATCTCTGGCTAGCATTTCATTGTATGCTAAACACCAATGTGCAAAAGTGACTGGCTGAGCGCGCTGTAGATGGGTATAACCCGGCATCACGGCATTTTGATTCTGTTCTGCGGTGATAACTAAGGCTTTTTGTAGCTCAACAATCGCTTGGCGAAGATGAATGACTTCTTCTTTACACCATAGCTTTAAGTCTGTTGCGACCTGATCATTACGGCTGCGGCCTGTGTGTAATTTTTTACCTAAATCGCCCACTTTGGCAATAAGCTTACTTTCAACCCAGCTATGAATGTCTTCAGCATCACTTTGCAAGATAGACTGCGGATTTGCCGTGACTTCTTCTGATAATTCATTTAACGCTTGCTCAAGTTGAGCTTGTTCATCTTGCGACAATACGCCAACTGTGACTAACGCTTTAGACCAAGCTACTGAGCCAAAGATATCCTGTTGTGCCAGTCGAAAATCAAACCGCAGTGAATCATTGAATTGTTTAAACCGTTGATCAGCTTCCTGACTAAAACGTCCACCCCAGAGTGCCATAATCGCTTCCTGTATTTATTCTGTGTAATAAAAAAGAGTGAGAGTGATGCTTGTTAGCACCACTCTATTGCTTTGCGTTATTTCTTGCTCAGTGCACGAATACGTGATGGCAGGGAATATAAACGGATAAAGCCTTCAGCATGGCTGTGATCGTAAACTTCATCTTCACCAAAGGTTGCAAACTCTTCAGAGTACAGGCTGTTGTCTGATTTCTTCTGAATAGCATTCACATGCCCCTTATAGAGCTCTAAAACCACTTCGCCATTCACATCTTTTGCCAGTGATTCAGCAGCAGCTTGTAGTGAAGCACGAATTGGCGTAAACCAACGTCCATCATAAGCGACATAAGACATCTCTAAGCCTAATTGCTGACGCCATTTAAATGCATCTCTATCAAGAACAAGTTGCTCAACACCACGCAGAGCAGCCATCATGATAGTGCCCCCTGGGGTTTCGTAGCAGCCACGTGATTTCATTCCTACTAAACGATTTTCAACAATATCAATACGTCCGATACCGTGTTTAACACCTAATGTATTTAGTGTATCTAAACATTCAAAAGGTGATTGTGTTTTACCGTTTACTGCAACAACTTCACCTTCTTTAACTGTAACTGTAACTAATTCTGGCGTTTCTGGTGCTTTCTTAGGATCAACGGTCCATGCCCAGCAATCTTCATTTGACGCATTCCATGGGCTCTCTAATACGCCACCTTCTGTTGAAATATGCCATGCGTTTTCATCACGGCTATAAATTTTCTCAAGAGTTGCTGTTGTTGGGATATTACGAACTTTTAGATAATCCAACAGCGCTTCACGAGAACGTAAATCCCACTCTCTCCAAGGAGCAACCACTTTTAGTTGTGGAGCAAGTGCCGCATAAGTACTTTCAAAACGAACCTGATCGTTACCTTTACCCGTTGCACCATGAGCAACAGCATCTGCACCTAATTTTAATGCGAGTTCAACTTGTGCTTTAGCGATAACAGGACGTGCCATTGAAGTACCTAATAAATAGCTACCTTCATATAAAGCACCGGTTTTTAACACAGGATAAACATAGTCTTTGATAAACTCTTCGCGTAAATCAACGACATAACACTCTGAAGCACCTGAAGCTAATGCTTTTTGTTCTACACCCACTAAATCATCACGGCTTTGACCAACATCAGCAACAAAAGCGACAACCTCACAGTTATCATAATGTTCTTTTAGCCAAGGAATGATTGCAGATGTATCTAATCCACCAGAGTATGCCAATACAATTTTCTTAATACCTTTAGTCATAGTGATAACCTTCAATTCCCAATTTGTTTAAATTCTGCCAACTACCAAATAGCGATAAGATTTCTAGAGTGATTTTTAAGCTAAAATTCGGGTTCCTACTGCAACACCATTAAATAATGTCGTCAGTTTTTCAGCATGGCGCCAGCTTGCAATTTCAACAGGTCGTCCTAACGTTTTAGCTGCTTCCAATGCCGCATTTACTTTCACTATCATGCCGTCAGTGATAATGCCCTGATCGATTAACATTTGTGCTTTTTCAGCTGAGATCTCAGCAATCTTCTGACCTTTACCATCTAAAATGCCACTAACATCAGAAAGCAGAACTAAATCAGCACCTAATGTTTCAGCAATAGCAGTTGCCGCTTGATCAGCATTCACATTCATCAGCTCACCTTTTTCAGTCATCCCGATAGAACTGATAATAGGTAGATAGCCAGCACCCAATAATAAATTGAGTAAATCAGGAGAGCCGGGAGTTGCATTTCCTACATGGCCTAACTCTTCATTGATTTGAGTGACTTTAGCTAATTGTCCATCACCCAAAGAAAGCCCCACACCATTAAGCCCAAACTTGGTTGCCCACGATAACAAGGTTTTATTGGCACTTCCGGCAAGCGCCCCTGTAATAATGTCTATCTGATCTGCAGGTGTGACACGAAGACCTTGCTTTTTCACCACAGGCAATTGCAATTTACCCATTAACTCATCCACCAAACAGCCACCACCATGTACGATGACTAAAGGACGAGAATGTGTTGAGCGATATTGTTGTAATGCAGTGAAAAACCGCGTTAACGCTTCTTCATTATCAAGGAGTACACCACCCAGTTTGATAATTAATGGTTCCATGAAACTTCCCTACTCATTATTTAAATAAGTGATTCGGTTTCAGCGAAACCAAACCGAATGTTCATACATTGCACTGCTTGTGCAGCAGCTCCTTTCAGCAAGTTATCTTCAACACCTACCACAATCAGATGTTCACCTTGCTGAGCAAATCCGATATCACAAAATGCAGTTCCTACAACGGCTTTTAATGCAGGCAATCCTTTTTCATAAACACGTACTAATGGTTTATCTTGATAAGCATCTTCAAAGACTTGTCTTACATCCTCTTGTGTCACGCCTGCTTTTAACTTACAGGTGATAGTGGCTAAGATCCCTCTCGCAAAATTGCCTAAATGAGGTGTAAAAATCACATCAATACCCAGATGTGTTGCAATTTCAGGTTGATGACGATGAGTAAACACGCCGTAAGGTTGCAAACTCACTTCACAAAAACTGCTGGTTAAGGACGCTTTTCTACCTGCACCACTCACACCACTAGTCGCATTAATAACAGGCCACTGTGCTATATCTAAAAGTCCCGCTTCCACTAAAGGTTTTAGTGACAGCTGAGAGACGGTTGGATAACAACCCGGCACAGCAATTAATTGCGCCTGACTAATAATGTCGGCATTCCATTCAGCTAATCCATAAACGGCCTGTGATAACCAATCAGTATTCTTATGCTCGAATCCATAGTATTGTTGATAAAAATGCTTGTTTTGTACTCGATAGGCGCCGGACAAATCAAATACCACACAACCTTGCTCTAAAAAGACTGGGGCAATGTCATGGCTGACTTCATGAGCAGTTGCGAGAAAAACGATATCAATGTTTTCAGCAGCTTTAGCAACATCAACCATCGGCTCAAGTGGTAGATCCACTAAACCACGATATTGTGGATGAAGTTCAGAAAAGCACTTTCCTGCATCTGCACTTTGAGCTGATACCATCAGTCTGCTCAAATTCACATGAGGATGCTGCTGAAGATAGGCGGCTAATTCAGCGCCAGTGTAACCACTTGCTCCTACAATCAGAGTATTTAACATGTCATTCTTACCTTGTACTATGAACACAAACCGATTAATGTATTTTTATTCAAAAAAAGTGCATGAATATTGATACTATTATGAAGAAAGGCTGTCAACAGTGAATATTAAATTACCTACATTTATTGAGATTTATCGTCAATTAATTGCAACACCCTCTATCAGTGCTACAGACGCTAAAAACGATCAAAGTAATGAAGCACTGATTAACTTACTTGCTAATTGGTTGGAAACATTAGGTTTTTCAATTGAGATTCAACCTGTACCTGAAACACGAGGCAAATTTAACCTTCTAGCAACATTAGGAACGGGAAAAGGTGGATTATTGCTCTGTGGCCACACAGACACAGTACCGTTTGATGACGGTCGTTGGACGCAAGATCCTTTTACACTGACAGAAAAAGAAAATAAGTTATATGGCTTAGGCACTGCTGATATGAAGGGATTTTTTGCCTTTATTCTCGATGCATTGCGAGATGTAGACACTAAGACGTTAACTCACCCTCTTTATATTCTCGCCACCGCTGATGAAGAAACCTCTATGGCAGGGGCACGTTATTTTGCTGCTAATACGGCAATCCGTCCTGATTTTGCCATTATTGGCGAACCCACATCGCTAAAACCTATCCGTGCACATAAAGGGCATTTATCAAATGCGATACGTATTACTGGACAATCAGGACACTCTAGTGATCCAGAAAAAGGCGTAAATGCGATAGAGTTGATGCATGAATCTATTACTCACCTTAGTACACTGCGCGATACGTTAAAAACTCGCTATAACAACCCTGCATTTGTTATCCCTTATCCTACGATGAACTTTGGCTATATTAATGGTGGTGATGCAGCAAATAGAATTTGTGCTTGCTGTGAATTGCATATGGATATTCGCCCATTGCCGGGATTAACGCTGCAAGATTTGGATGATTTACTTCACGAAACATTAGCCCCAGTCAAAGCACGTTGGCCGGGTCGTTTAAGTGTTGAGGCATTACACGATCCTATTCCGGGTTATGAATGCCCAACCGATCACAAAATGGTCGCGGTGATCGAAAAACTATTAGGTGAGAAAGCGCAAACAGTGAATTACTGTACTGAAGCGCCGTTTATTCAAGATCTCTGCCCTACCTTAGTTTTAGGCCCAGGTTCTATTGAACAAGCACATCAGCCTGATGAATTTATTGATATGGCATTTATTGAGCCAACGCGTGAATTAATGGGGCAATTAATTGAAAACTTCTGTTTAACAGAGAAAACTCAATAATGAAAAAACCCTATCAGCTTATGTTGATAGGGTCTGGCCTATTGATTTACGATTTGTACTTATACTCTAAATAATTCAAGTTGCAGGTAGGCGATTAGCGTAACCAATTAGTTTTGGCTAGTTGAACAATTTCATCACCTCTACCATTAATAATCGCTTTCATCATATACAGGCTAAAACCTTTTGCTTGTTCAAACTTCACTTCAGGAGGCATTGAAAGCTCTTGTTTTGCAGTGACTACATCTACAATCACAGGACCATCATGTTCAAAGGCTTCTTTAAGTGCATTATCTAAGTCTTCACCTTTTTCTACTCGAATACCTTTAATACCGGACGCATTGGCAATAGCAGCAAAATCTGGATTATGTAAATCCGTGCCATCCGTTAAATAACCACCGGCTTTCATCTCCATCGCGACAAAACCTAATACACTGTTATTAAAAATAATCACTTTGACTGGTAAATTCATTTGAGCTAATGAGATAAAATCACCCATTAACATGGTAAATCCGCCATCACCACACATTGCTACAACTTGGCGTTTTCTATCTAACGCCTGCACACCAATAGCTTGAGCCATCGCATTTGCCATAGAACCATGATTAAACGATCCCAGTAAACGACGTTTTCCATTCATTCCAACATAACGAGCTGCCCACACTGTTGGTGTTCCAACATCACAGGTAAAAATGGCATCATCATTTGCTAGTTCACTTAATCGACGTGCTAAATATTGTGGGTGAATAAGTTCACGCTCACTGGGTTGTGCAAGTGCATCTAGATCTTGCCGTGCTTTGGCATAATGTTTTAATGAAGCGTCAAGGTGAGTGGTATCTGTTTTCTCTTTTAAACGAGGCTGTATCGCATTTAGTGTTGCTTTAATATCGCCAATCATCGCCATATCGACATGACAATGTGAACCAAGACTGCTTGGATTAATATCAATTTGAATAATATTGGCTTTTGATGGATAAAATGCCCGATAAGGGAACTGCGTACCTAATAACACCAAAGTGTCGGCATTTTCCATCGCATGATAACCCGATGAAAAACCAATTAGCCCAGTCATTCCTACACTATAGGGATTTTTCCACTCAATGTACTCTTTCCCCCGCAATGCGTGTACAACAGGGGCTTTTAAGGTTTGAGCCAGCTTAATCACTTCATCGTGAGCTTGAGCACATCCTGCACCGCACATTAAGGTGATATTTTTTGCATTATTCAGTGCATCGGATAGTTTTTCAATTTCGAAACGATTAGGCATGATGAGTGGAAATTGTAACGGATACCAATTTTCATGCGCATCTTCTGGGGCTGGTTTTAGTGCAACATCCCCCGGCAATACAACAACTGCAACCCCTTTTTTCAAAATAGCGGTTCGCATCGCAATGGCTAGCACTTGAGGGATCTGCTCTGGATTTGAGACTAACTCACAGTAATGACTACATTCGCGAAAAAGTTCTTGAGGATGTGTTTCTTGAAAGTAATTGCTACCAATTTCAGCAGAAGGAATATGCGCAGCAATGGCTAACACAGGAACATGATTACGATGGCAATCAAAAAGCCCATTGATAAGATGTAAATTTCCCGGTCCACAAGAGCCAGCGCAAACCGCTAATTGGCCATTAACTGCTGCTTCTGCCCCTGCGGCAAATGCCGCGACTTCTTCATGGCGGGTTCCCATCCACTCAATTGTTCCCATCTTTCGCAAGCTATCACTTAATCCATTGAGAGAATCGCCTGTTACGCCCCAAATACGTTTTACACCTGCATTATGGAGTACTTTAGCAATATAAGTTGCAACGGTTTGCTTACTCATGGTGATATTTTTCCTCAGTTTTGGGTAAATTGCACCTCTGCAAGCTACACTTATCTCCTTCCCATATTCTGTTTCTTTTCCTCACCAGCTTGCAGAGAAAATCATCTCACTAACTCAAATATAAAGAATAACACCAATCACTATAATGTCACTGTCGTGATAAAGTAAGCACTGATAAAAATGTAAAAATAAAATATCACTTCCAAATACATTCATTAAACTTATAATAACCGCACCAAATAAGAATATATCTCATTAATAACGTATTATTATTTACTAAGTGGTAGACAAAGTTTATTTATAGGATTATTTTAATAATTAAAATAATTTTTAATTATTATTTTTCTCTTCACATCTTTATTAACAATTAAGCTGACTCATTTCAGCCTTACCCACTGTCTTTATTAAAAAATTTAACTTTCTTCTATTTGTTAATAAATTTATCACCATTGTATTATTTCATGCCACATGAAAAAGAGGTATGAAATAAACATGACATTGGTCACGCTACCTTTTGCTTTTTGTCCTCTAGAATAAAGCCTGATTATTTTTCAACGGAGATTAACGGATGGACAAAAGTAGAAGTCCGATAAAGGTTTTCTTTATTAGTATTCTGGCAGTCCTTTTCTTAATTTTTATTTCACAATATGTCATTGGTAAAAAAGAAATTAAGATTGGCATTGCGGTAATACCTATTTTACCAATGCTATTTGCTGTAATTATTGGTATGTGTATATCTGCTGGATTTACCCGTAAAAAAATTAAAGTATGGGGTAAATTATTCACAGAAAAAGAAGAAGGCTTCTGCGGTAAAATGGTAGGTTTCAGCCTGCTTATTTTAGGTACACAATATGCAGGAATGATTGTTCCTAATATTAAAATGATTTTAAGTGTCGGTATTCCTTTATTTGTTCAGGAACTCGGAAACTTATTACCAGTATTAATTGCAGTTCCATTAGCCATTAAATTTGGATTTGGTCGTCGTGCAATTGGTGCTTGTTCATCTATTAGCCGTGAACCTTCTATTGCTGTTATTCAAGGTAAGTTTGGTACAGGCTCTCAGGAATATATTGGTGTATTAGCCATTTATTTATGTGGTTCTGTTATCGGTACTTTATGGTTTAGCGTATTAGGCAGTATTGCTCCATTAACAGGATTGCATCCACTTGCGCTTGCAGCAGGCTCTGGAGTGGGTTCAGGTTCAATGTTAAGTGCTGCATCAGGCGCATTAATTAATGGTCTTGATGAAGCATTAGCACAGCAAGTATTGAGTGTTGCTGCTGCATCTAACTTATTATCTTCAGCACTAGGCGCACTGTCATTAACCTATTTAGGTTTACCTCTTTCAGAAAAAATTTATAAAATTTTCACCAGAGGCAAAACTGCATGAAAAATATAATTATTGATATGAAATTTGTATTCGTTGCTATTTTACTGGCAATGTTTACTCAGACGTTAACATCAGGGATCGCTCTTTATGCAATGTGGGATAGCTTTATTGCTATGTCATTAGTGGTATTTATTTCACTCGTTGCAAAACATTATTTACCTTCATCTTTACCAACATTTGCTTACGCAACAATTATCGGGATACTTATTTGTTTACCCGAAACTCCGGTAAGAGATTTCTTTATTAGTTCTATTGGTAAAGTTTCTTTCTTATCTTGTTGTGTCCCTTTATTAGCATTTGCTGGTTTATCTGTTGGTGGTCAATTAGAAGAACTTAAGAAAATGTCATGGAAAGTTATTCTTATTTTCATGATTGTTTCAACTTGTTGTTTCTTTGGAGCATCAATCGTCGCGCAAATTGGATTTACTATGCAGGGAGTTATCTAATGAATAATATTTACAATGTCAGTGAAAAACTCTTTCAATTAAATGACTTTAGTAAAAAAACACGACAAGACTTACACAAAATACCTGAGCTATCAGGTGAAGAATATAAAACATCTAAATACTGTCGTGAATTAATGGAAAGTTTTGGTTATCAAATTAAAACTTTTGATGGATATACTGGCTTCACAGCAGACTTAATTGTTAATTCTGAATTTCCATTAATTGCTATCCGTGCTGATATGGACGGATTAGAAATGCCAGACTTAACGAATAATGAACATAGTTCAGTTCACCAAGGTTGTGCACACAACTGTGGTCACGATACTCATATGACTATGGCATTAACCAGTGCTAAATATCTTGCCGAAAATAGAGAAGAGATGAGCTCGAACGTTCGCTTTATTTTCCAAATGGCTGAAGAAGATATGCGTGTACCTGGCGCTGAAAAAATGGTTGAACTCGGCTGCATGGAGGGCGTTGATGAAACTTACGCACTTCATAATGATGCAGCGATTGAAACAGGTTGTGTTCGCTTTAATGATGGTGTGATGTCATCTTATGGCTCAGCATGGACATTAGATGTTTATGGTGTTTCTGCTCATGGTTCAACACCACACAAAGGTTTAGATGCTATTCGTGAAGCAACACGCTTAATTGATTACATGGATTACGTTGTTGCGAAGAAAACAGATCCATTTAGCCCTGCTGTCTTTGGTTGTGGCATGATCAATGGGGGAACAATCCCTAATGCATTAGCTGATCACGTACAAGCTCGCGGTACTATCCGTTCTATGGATGAAAATACCGACCAAGTGCTGAAAGCAAGTTTTGATGAAATCGTTGCACGCAGTACAGCTGGCGGATTTAAAACAACATTAAGCTATAGCGGATACCCTGCTGTTGTGAATCACCCAACTGCACATCAGCGTTTATTAGATGCGATGCGTAAATTCTTACCAGAAGAAAATATTGAATCGAACGGTAAGCCAATGACAGGTAGTGAAGACTTTAGCTATATGGTTAACGCCACAAAAGGCAAAGTCGGTGCAATGTTCTTCTTAGGAAGTGGTAATCAAGCGAAGGGTATTAATAATTACCTTCACGCAAATCCTTATTTTGTCGATGATGATTGTTTATTAGTCGGTGCTCAGATTTTTGTTAATATTCTGACTCGCTAATCTCGATTATTCTGCCCTAAGCCCGTTATTGCCCCCGCAACAACGGGTTTTTTTATTTTGATATCTATTCTACAACTCTATTATTCACATTCACTGAGCGTAAATCAGGTAATCCTTGGTATACCTCTTTACTGTGCCATTGGGTTTCCCATTGCTCAGGCATCTGAATAATATTTCTATCAATATGTGGCGCATAGAGAGAAATAAACTCATGCATATAATCTTTCATATGGGTGTGTTTACTAACACAGATATGGGTATAACTCGGTTGCACTAAATGATCGATATTAATACATTTTAATGCACCACCATCTTCTGTCTCATCATAAGAGGCTGCCGCAATAACACCGATGCCTAAATGGCGCTTAACATAGTATTTAATAATCTCCGTATCCGTCGCTGTTAACGCCACATTAGGCTTAAGATTATTTTTATAAAATACCTTGTCTAATTTAGATCCCCTTGTAAAACCAAAAACATAAGTAATCAGCGGATACTCTGCCATTTGCTCGATGGTAACCTGCTCATCGTCTTTCAATAAAGCAAGAGGATGGTCATAAGGGACTAATAAACTGCGAGTCCAACGATAACAAGGCAGTGTAATGAGATCTTCATAAAGGTGCATAGATTCTGTTGCGATAGCAAAATCCACATCGCCATTTTTAACCATCTCTGCTAGTTGAGCAGGTGCCCCCTGATGAAAATGTAGAGAAATATTAGGGTAATAGCGACGAAAGTGATCAATCACATTCGGTAATGAATAACGTATTTGAGTATGTGTTGTTGCAATATGTAAATCGACTTTTTTATTACGATCTTCTTCAGCCACAATGCTTTTGATTCGGTCAACCTGCCCAAGAATATCGCAAGCAATTTTATGAACCTCTTTACCCATTGGGCTTAAGGCTAATAAGTTATTATTTTTACGCACAAACAGTGACACATTTAATTCATCTTCTAATATTTTTAGTTGCTTACTGATTGTCGGTTGTGAGGTATAGAGTTTTTCAGCCGCATTAGTAATGTTGAAATTATTTTTTACGACTTCAACAAAGCTTTTCAGTTGATTAATGTTCATAGAGGTACCTGGGTTAATCTGCACAAATGCGCGGTTAATTATTAATTTTATTAATTTTTATTCTAACTATGAGTAATGGATAAACTATCTTTAATATCTCTGTCGTGATATCTCATCATACTATCTTGATTTAGCTTTATAATAAGAATAGCGAGATCTATTCTATTATCCACACTTTCACTTTAACTATTCGAAAGAATAATAAAGCAAAATAAGGTGTTATTATTTTCTACTTACCGATCAACCTTTGTATTATGCATAATACTCATACAGTTGCGTTAGCCTGAATCAAAAAACAACAAACCAATCTAATACCTTGTTATTAAAATAAAATTTTAATTTTTCTCTTATTGTTTTATTGCAAACACTTTTAGTTTACTTAAGTCAAATTTACAATCACTAACACCATAAATTTTACAGAAATACAGAATTACGTTATGATATTGATCACGTTTTAATACTTAGAGGCTATGTTTTGTTATATCAAAACAACGAAGAAAACATCCTAATATCTTATTCAATCTCATCTATACTTAATAAATATTCTCTTATCTATTAGCTTAATATCACTATTTAATTTTGGTAGAAGTAAGCTGTTTTTTAGTGAATTTTTATCACTCACTCTTCTCGCTAACAAATAGTCACTTCATTTCTTTTAATTAATTGAATAACAAGAAATTACGAATACCTTAATAAAGGTCACTTAATATGAAAATGAAGAAAAAAAGAAACAAACCTCTACAAATCAATGATATAACTATTATTGATGATAGTAAGCTCAAAAAAGCCATTACTGCTGCCGCATTAGGTAATGCCATGGAATGGTTCGACTTTGGTGTTTACGGCTTCCTAGCTTACGTTTTAGGTCAAGTATTCTTCCCGGGAGCATCACCTGGCGTACAAATGATTGCTGCGCTCGCTACATTCTCCGTTCCATTCCTTGTAAGGCCATTAGGTGGTGTTGTATTTGGAATGTTAGGAGATAAATTTGGTCGCCAAAAGGTTTTATCTGTCACCATTATAATAATGGCACTCAGTACGTTTGCCATTGGTTTGATCCCCGCTTACGAAACCATCGGTATTTGGGCACCAGTCTTATTATTACTCGCTAAATTAGCACAAGGATTCTCCATTGGTGGTGAATATTCAGGAGCAGCAATTTTCGTTGCTGAATACTCACCAGACCGTAAACGTGGATTTATGGGAAGCTGGTTAGACTTTGGTTCTATTGCTGGTTTTGTTATGGGTGCGGGTGTCGTTGTACTTATTTCAACCATTATGGGAGAAACCGCATTTCATGAATGGGGATGGCGTATCCCGTTCTTCTTAGCATTACCATTAGGTCTTATCGGCTTATATTTACGTCATGCTTTAGAAGAAACTCCAGCATTCCAACAACACGTTGATGAAATGAATAGCGACGACCGTAAATCTATCCAAGATCCACCTCGTGTTTCATTACGTGAAATCGCATCGAAATATTGGAAAAGCTTAACCGTCTGTGTAGGTTTGGTGATTGCCACTAACGTGACCTACTATATGTTATTAACTTATATGCCGAGTTATTTATCTCATAACCTAAATTATTCGGCAGATCACGGTGTGCTGATCATCATCGCGATTATGATAGGTATGTTGTTTGTACAGCCGGTCATTGGGTTACTGAGTGATAAAGTTGGTCGTAAGCCATTTGTTATCGGCGGTAGCATAGGGTTATTTATCCTTGCCTACCCTGCATTTATGATGATTAACAGTGATGAAATCGGCTTAATTTTCTTAGGTCTATTAATTCTTGCCGTCCTACTCAACTGTTTTACTGGGGTTATGGCATCAATTTTGCCGGCTATTTTCCCAACCCATATTCGTTATAGTGCATTAGCGATTGCTTTTAATATTTCGGTACTAATTGCAGGGGCAACACCAACAGCGGCAGCTTGGTTAGTTGAAGCAACCGGTGATTTATATATGCCTGCTTATTACCTGATGATTGTCGCTGTTGTCGGCTTGATAACAGGTATCAAGATGATCGAAACCGCAAATAAACCTTTACGAGGTGCAACACCTGCGGCATCGGATAGATCAGAAGCTAAAGAAATTCTGTCTGAACATTATGATAATATCGAACAACGTGTTGAAGATATTGAAGCAGAAATAGAAGCATTACAGAAAAAACGCCAAGCCCTAATCGATCAACATCCTAAGTTAGATTAAGAGAGGTTACATGCACCCGTCTTCTGTTCATTTAGTCTGGTTTCGTAATGATTTAAGAGTGACGGATAACAAGGCACTCTTTAACGCCTGCCAAGATAAACAAGCACAGGTGCATGCTCTTTTCACCGTAACGCCTGAACAATGGAAAGTTCACAATATGGCTTTGTCATGTCAGGCGTTTATTCATGATGCTTTACTTGATCTTTCAATATCGCTGGCAAAACTTAATATTCCACTGACAGTAGTGATTAGCGATACTTATTCAAATGCAGCCGATAAAGTTGCTGAATATTGCCAACAACATCGAGTTACCGCGCTTTTTTTCAATCACCAATATGCCCTTAATGAACAACGCCGTGATAAAAAAGTTACTGAGTTACTAGAAAATAAAACAACCATTTATGCTTATCATGACAATGTGTTTATTCCACCGGGTAATGTAGTCACACAACAAGGGGAGATGTATAAGGTTTTTACTCCCTTTAGAAATGCATTTTTACGACTCTTTTTTTCACAAGATAACGCTTCGTTACCTATCCCAGAAATAAGAGCACATCAAGAAACAGTATCTCCTTTAAAAGCGCCGCTTTTTTCACTTGAAAATACAAACGCATCTTCTTTTGTCGCCACGGAAGAAGATGCACTTAAACGCTTAAAACAGTTCTGCTATGAAAGTGTTCCACATTATGCAAAATGGCGAGATATTCCGGCAGTTGATGGCACAAGCCGATTATCTCCCTACCTTTCTGTCGGTCTGTTATCTATTCGCCAATGTTTTAATCGCCTTTACCAAACTGAACCTGATTTCTTAGAAAACAGTACATCAGGTGCCTTTGTGTGGTTTAACGAGCTTATTTGGCGAGAATTTTACCAACACTTAATTGTCGCTAATCCTCATTTATGCAAACACATTGCTTTTCAGCTTTGGACAGAAAAAATTAATTGGCGTAATGAACAAGATGAATTTAACGCTTGGACTCAAGGCTTAACAGGCTTTCCGATTATTGATGCAGCAATGCGACAGCTTAACCAGACAGGTTGGATGCATAACCGCCTACGTATGCTCACGGCGAGCTTTCTTATCAAAGACTTGTTAATTGATTGGCGTTGGGGTGAGCGTTATTTTATGTCGCAACTTATTGATGGCGATTTCGCATCAAATAATGGGGGTTGGCAGTGGGCCGCATCAACAGGAACAGATGCCGTACCTTATTTTCGAATTTTTAATCCGACGACCCAAGGACGAAAATTCGATCCTGATGGTGAATTTATCCGCCATTGGCTTCCAGAACTCGCCAATGTGCCTAATCGATATATTCATACCCCTCACGAATGGTCAGCAAAAACTAATAATTCACTCGATTATCCATTACCCATAGTTGATCACGCAAAAGCACGAATAAGAGCGATTGAGTCTTATGAAGAAGCAAAAAAAGGGTAAGATAGTAAAACTTTATTTATCGATAACTGGCTCAATATTGTGAAAACACCCCAAATTTCTGTCATCGTTCCTATGTTTAATGAAGCGTCTCGTATTACGAGATTATTGGATAGTGTGATCACTCAAACTTTCACCGATATTGAAGTCATTATTATTAATGATGGTTCGACAGATAATAGTGCTGAAATCGCAACATCTTATTGCCAAAAAGATGCACGAGTGAAGCTTTATCATCAAACTAATCAAGGATTATCCAGCGCAAGAAATACGGGTTTAAAATATGCTCAAGGTGAATGGATAGTTTTTTTTGATAGTGATGATTTTATTAAGCCTGAATTACTCGCACATTGGTATCAATTAGCTGTTACCCAACACGTTGATGTTTTAATTGGCAATGGTGAACGATTCAATCCAAGTGATCTTAAAAAGCACCAAAGACCAATCCACCAACGACAGCCTTATCAACAAGTTATAAAAGGTAGTGAGTGGATCATCCATGCCGTTACTCAACATCAATGGCCACATTTCGTTTGGTTACAATTAACTCGGCATGACTTAATAAAAAAACATCAACTTCAATTTATTGAAGGTCTTTATCATGAAGATATTTTGTGGACAATGCAATTAGCGCTTGTTGCAGAGCGAATAGGTTTTGATAACCAACCTCTCTATTATTACTGTGCTAATCCTAACTCTATTACACGTAAACCCGACCAACAAAAAGAAGCCCAACGAACACAAAGTTATTTGCAGATAATCTTACAGCTATTAAAAGAAGCAGATAAACAATCTGATCAGTTATTAGCAAAAGCACTCCGCCAACAGGCAGTTCGTGAATTAGGCAGTTTTTTTATTCTTTTTCGTAAATGTTGTGATGCAAAAAATCAAAAAATAATCGCAAAACAATTTTCTACCTACTCTTTATTTTTCCCTCTCAATAAAGGCGTAAATAATTGGCATCAACGCTGGTTTATTTTTCGTGTTAACTGCATTTTATTTATCGCATCTTTGAAATAAATAAGCATAAAAAAACAGCGCTGTTATTAAGCGCTGTTTTTATTTCTAAATATTGGTGACTCTAGCCGGTATTACGCATACCTGCGGCAATACCCGCAATTGTTACCATTAGCGCTTGTTCAATACGTGGGTCAGACTCGCTATGTGTACGAGATCGCTGTAATAACTCAGCCTGAAGTACGTTTAATGGATCGGTATACACATTACGTAGTGCAATAGATTCAGCAACCCATGGTAAATCTGCCATTAAGTGCTCATCTTTTGAAATGGCTAAGACACTCTTAATATCATCGGAAAGCTGTTGACGTAATTTAGATCCTAATGGCCATAAACGCTCTTCAACTAAACGTTGATCGTAATATTCCGCCAACCATAAATCCGCTTTAGCGTACACCATTTCCAACATCGCAATACGTGTATTAAAGAACGGCCAGTTCTCACACATATCGTCTAATACCGCTTGTTTTCCACTATCAATTTCATGTTGTAATGCAGCGCCAGCACCCAACCAAGCAGGTAGCATTAAGCGGTTTTGAGTCCATGCGAAGATCCACGGAATAGCGCGCAAGGTTTCAACACCCCCGGTTGGGCGACGTTTTGCAGGACGTGAGCCTAATGGTAGTTTACCCAACTCGCCTTCTGGCGTTGCCGCTCTAAAGTAAGGAACAAAGTCTTCTTGTCCTCGTACATAGTCACGATACATTGCACAAGAAACGTCAGACAAGGAATCCATTACCTCAATCCAAGGCGCTTTTGGCTCCGGTGGTGGTAATAAATTCGCCTCTAAGATTGCGCCTGCATAGTGAGCAAGACTGCTGATGGTGACTTGCGGTAATCCGAACTTAAAGCGGATCATTTCGCCTTGTTCTGTCACACGCAGGCCACCTTTTAAACTTCCTGGTGGTTGAGAAAGTAATGCTGCATGTGCTGGCGCGCCACCACGACCAATCGTACCGCCACGTCCGTGGAATAGTGTTAATGTCACACCCGATTTTTCACAGAGCTTAATTAATGCATCTTGAGCGCGATATTGTGCCCATGATGCAGCCATCACACCCGCATCTTTTGCTGAGTCTGAGTAGCCAATCATCACCATTTGTTTGTCATCAATTAAATCGCGATACCAAGAAATATCAAACAAACGAGTCATTACGCTTTCAGCGTTATTCAAGTCCTCAAGTGTTTCAAATAAAGGAGCTACTGGTAATCGAATATTCGCACCAGCTTCTTTCAGTAATAGTTTTACAGCTAATACATCAGAAGGCACTTTTGCCATTGAAATCACATAAGAGGCGATAGAATCTTTAGGTGATTCAGCAATCACACGGCAAGTCTCAAATACTTCTTGAGTCGCTGCACTTGGTTGCCAATTAGTTGGGATCAGTGGGCGCTTAGAACTTAATTCTTCAAGTAAGAATGTTTGTTTCTGCTCTTCAGACCAACTCGCATAATCACCAAGCTCTAAATACTGTGTCAATTCAGAGAGTGCTTCTGTGTGATTGGTACTTTCTTGGCGAATATCGAGCTTAACTAGCTGTAAGCCAAAACAACGAATACGACGTAATGTATCTAACAGTTGCCCATTGGCGATAATACGCATACCACACTGAGTCAGTGATTGATAGCAAGCGTATAACGGCTCCCAAAGTTGGGCATTATCAATTAACAGCCCTTCAGGAGGTAGAGATTGCTGTCCTTTAATGCGTTGTTCTAAATAATCACGAGTGACTTGTAAGCGAGTACGTAATTGTTTAGCAATTTCACGATATGGCTCAGCAACTTCAGCACCACCTGCTAATTCGCGCAGCTCAGGTGTACTTTCTGTCATTGAAAGCTCAGAAACAAGAACTTGAATGTCATTTAAGAATAAATCAGCGGCTTTCCAACGGCTTAATAGTAAAGCATGGCGTGTGATCTCTGCCGTCACATTTGGGTTACCATCACGATCTCCCCCCATCCATGAGGTAAAACGAATAGGAGAAGCTTCTACAGGTAAGTTGTAATCAATGGATTCTTTAAGCTGCTCATTAAATTCACGTAAAAAAGCAGGAACACCTTCCCATAAGCTATTTTCAACAACCGCAAACCCCCATTTCGCTTCATCAATAGGTGTTGGGCGAATTTTTCTAATTTCATCAGTGTGCCATGATTGGGCAACTAACTGACGCAGACGGCGCATAATATTAGTACGCTCATAATCTGCTAGATCATCGTGGTCGAGTTGAGATAAACAAGTATTTACCTCAACCAGCTTATGAATAAGTGTACGACGTGCGATTTCGGTTGGGTGCGCCGTTAATACCAGCTCAATAGAGATTTGCTCTACCGCTTCTTTTAATTGCTCGTCGGTAAAATTCTTATCTTTTAGTCTGGTGATCAGTTTTGCCAATGCCACAGGATTACTCGCCGCTTCACCGTGAGGTGAAATGCTATGGTATTGTTCTGCCACATTCGTCAGGTTTAAGAATTGATTGAATGCTCTAGCAACAGGTAATAATTCATCATTAGAGAGATTCTGTAACGTCAGCAACAGTTTTTGTCGCTGAACTTCATTACCCGCTCGTGATGATTTAGATAATTTTCGAATAGATTCAACTTTATCTAAAATTTCTTCACCGAGTGCTTCTTTTATCGTATCTCCAAGTAGCTTGCCAAGCATACTGACATTGCTACGCATAGCAGAATATTGTTGATTCATAAGACTCCTGACCTTGTCTTTGTGGCGGTAACAACATGCTTCTTCCTATCAGAAAAGTCATGTCCTCCCAGTTGTGTAATTAACTTTCATTTCTGATGTGACTTTATTTTGATTTTTGTGATAAGCCACACTGCTTTTTTTACTTAGCTTACTATTCATATCAGAAAATAATCGTTTTGGGGGATTTTTCTGAAATTTAATTACGGCTTTAGTCTTATAAGAATGGCTAATATTCATGCTGTTCTAGCTCAATTTTAGCAAGAATAAGGACTTTTTTTCGTTTCTTATCTACTACGAAGAGTTTTTTACTAAAAAGGGGAAGATACGTGAAAATTTATCTGGTGAAAAATTTAGATGATTTTTTTTAATATTGATAAATTGTCTGGTCCGCTTTTTTGATTTTTAGCTAATTTCGCTGGTGGGGCTATAACTCGTGTTTCTATTTCATCGCTTATTTTTATTCTTTTTTACATTTTTACTAGATCACGATTTCCGATTAAGATTTTCATAAGATAAAAACGAATAAAGCGCTGAATATCAGCGCTTTAAATTAAGAATAACGAATTTTCTTTCAGTAAATTAAATTGTCTGTTGTAAATAATGTGGTTAATCGAATTGTACTCTTAATAACGTTCAAACACGTTGTAACCGTACTTCAACTTCCACTCAAGACGCTTAAATTTCACATCATGAGCTACTGACAAAAGTTCTCTTTAGCTTGATGGTTCACCTCCGTCATTTCATTTCTTAGTGGGACAATCTGTCTTACTACTTTTGACATCAATCGCTCCTTTGTGACTAGAGATAATTCAAGTATAGCTAAAGAATTTAAAAAAATTGGGTGATATGACACAAAAATGACAAAAGATTATCAGCAAAAAATAACCTGCTGATAATCTTTATAAAAGAGAAAAATTTGAATTACAGTAACTGAGAAAGGCGGTTTAAATCTGACTGAATTGCGCCTGCGGTCACGTCTCTGCCAGCTCCCGGCCCTCTGATCACAAGAGGGTTATCACGATACCAACGGCTTTCAATCGCAAATAAATTATCACCCGGTAATAGCGAGGCAAGAGGATGATCTTTTCTCACAGCTTCAACACCGACTTTTGCTTTACCATTAGCATCAAAACGGGCGATATAACGTAATACCATATCCATTTCATTTGCGGCAGCTAATCGTTGTGCCATTTGTTCATTGATCAATGCACTGTTATCAAAAAACTCTTCTAGCGATCCCGTTTCAGCTTGTACAGGTACTAAAGATTCAACTCGGACTTGTTCTGGCTCGATGTCATAACCAGCTTCGCGAGCAAGAATAACCAGTTTACGCATCACATCTTGCCCTGATAAATCGATTCGTGGATCAGGCTCGGTTAATCCTTGTTGCCAAGCCTGTTCCACCAGCTCACTAAAAGGCACTGTGCCATCAAATTGCAAGAATAACCAAGAGAGCGTGCCAGAGAAAATACCGCTAATTGATAAAATTGTGTCACCACTTTCACGCAAATCACGCACCGTATGATTAATTGGTAAACCCGCACCGACTGTTGCGTTATATAACCAATGGCGACCTGTTTTAGAAAAAGCATCTCGTGTGGCACGATAACGTAAACTTGAAGCCGAGCCAGCAATCTTATTTGCACTGATAACATGAAAACCGTAGCTAGCAAAATCTTCATAAGAGGCAGCAAGAGACTCATTAGCCGTAATATCAACAACCACTAAATCATCATAAGGGTGAGCTCTCATCCAAAGATACAGCGACTCTTCATTATGCTCTGTCGCTTCCTCATCAAAGAAAGCCAATGCACGGCTTGGGTTAATACCTTGATAATCAAGTAAACTACGACGGCTATCAACGACACCCGCAAGAATAAATTCAAAATCACTACGTGCTGACAAAGGCTCTTGTTCGCGAGCAAACAATTCTAACCAACGTGAACCAATATTTCCTTTACCAAACAGCACTAAGCCAATCTGTTTTTCAGCTCTAAATAGAGTTTGATGTAAACCTTGCAGTAGATGCTCGGTATAATTACGTAACACTGCAACTAAGCTGATGTTATCTTCAGCATGCCAAATAAATTCAACCGGTTGGTCTTTAAGTTGTTGATAGAAACGATGACAATGGAGTGGATTTTTACAAACACCTGCACCGACTAAAGCTACTAGTGAGAAGCCTTCTCGTAGATGTAATTTTCCCGGTAAAACCGCATCTTGTAATACATCTAATGCACTGTTAGCGACTTCACTGGTATAGCAAAGCTGTAAAAGTTGGCTGTCTTTATCAACACCCGTAGCTAAAGGACGGATTTGCGCACGTTTAAGTAATTCATCAACCTCTTTCGCCACTTGTTCAAAGTTTTGATGAGATGGAAGTTGGAGTTCAATCAAACAAACATCATCATGGCTAGTAACGATTTTAGCACCCGTACCTGATGCCAAAACACGTTCTATACGAGTTGAACCCTGTTCTGGTTGATAACTACAACGAAGTTGCAAATCAATATTACTGCCTGAAACGGGTTGAAGTGTACGTGTATGTAAAACCGGCGCGGCCAATCGAGCCAATTCGCTCGCTTCATCTAAACGCAACAATGGTAATAAACAAGCATCTTTTACTTTGCGAGGGTCTGCACTATAAACACCCGCAACATCACTCCAAATTGTTACTTTACCGACATCAGCTAAAGCACCTACTTGTGTTGCAGAGTAGTCGCTGCCGTTACGACCTAATAAGACCGTTTCACCTTGTTGGTTGCGACTAATAAAACCGGTTACGACAAAACGGCTTTCGGGATGTTTAGCTAATAGTGATTGTAATAATGGACGAGATAAAGTTTCGTTCACTTGAGGCTGAGCTGCTCTCTCAGCACATAAAAATTCACGCGCATCTAACCACACACTAGGTAAACCTTGCTCTGTAAGCAATTTCGCCATTAATCTTGCAGACCAAATTTCACCGTGACCGACAACTTCTGCATAAGTCGCGTCTGTAATCGGTTTATCCAACAAATAGCTTAAGCGTTCAAGATCAGCAATAAAGGCTTGAGAGAGTAATTCTGCATTCTCTTTTGAAAGTAACCCTTCAATTAAAGATAACTGGTAACGACGCAAAGTTTGCTGAACTTGATGGGCAGAAATACGATCACTTTGGCTAAGTTTCAGCCAGCTAATCAACTGATTCGTCGTCGAGCCCGCCGCAGAAACCACCATTAGGTCATTAGGTTGGCTATAGTTCGTCATGATATTCACGACACGTTGATAACATTTTATGTCCGCAAGACTGCTACCACCGAATTTATGTAACTGACGGCAAATCGGCTCCGCCTGTTGTTTAATCGCCACTACGCTCATGATCCATGGTTACCTTTTAGTTGCTGCATCAAACGCACTTTGCAAATCGTTGATTAAATCCTGACTATCTTCAATACCCACCGAGATACGAAGTAATGAGGGGCTGATCCCTGCTATTTTTTTCGCTTCTTCTGACATACCTGCATGTGTCATGGTGGCAGGGTGACAAATTAAGGTCTCTACCCCACCTAAAGATTCTGCCAGTGTAAAGAGTGTTAATTGAGATAAAAAGAGTTTAATCACATCCAATCCCCCTTTTAACTCAAAACTTAACATCGCACCGAAACCTTGTTGCTGTTTTTTTGCTATTTGATGACCAACATGATTTTTCAGTGCGGGGTAATACATTTTTTCGACTAAAGGCTGTGTTTGTAAAAACGCCACTAATGCCTGTGCATTTTCTTGTTGAAGTCGAATTCGAGGCACTAATGTTCTTATACCTCTTAATAATAAATAGCTATCAAATGCGCCAGAAGTGACGCCAATATTATTCGCCCACCAGCTTAGCTCCTCAAGCTGTTTCTGACACTGACAGATAACAACACCTGCGACAATATCTGAGTGTCCATTGAGATATTTTGTACATGAATGCACAACAATATCTGCTCCTAATGCTAATGGCTTTTGCAAAACAGGGCTCATAAAGGTGTTGTCAGCAACCACTAGAGCACCTTGCTGATGAGCAAGCTCACTTATTTTTTGAATATCCGTTATTCTTAAAAGAGGATTACTTGGTGTTTCAATAAAAACAATTTTGGGGTGATGCGCTAAAGCCTGCTTAAGTGCGACATCATCATTTTGATCAACAAAAATCACACGGTAGGCACCACGCGCTTGTTGACTGTTAAAAAGACGATAACTTCCCCCATAACAATCATGAGGTGCAACAATCACATCGCCAGGTTTTAGAAAAACAGTGCAAATTAAATGAATTGCTGACATTCCACTACTAGTGACAACTGCGCCTACGCCACCTTCTAGCTCTGCTAATGCCTTTTGCACCATATCGCGTGTTGGATTACCTCGACGAGAATAATCATGATCGCGAGGCTGATTAAATTCTAAAAAATTATAGGTACTAGAAAGATAGATAGGCGGTACGACACAACCAAACTGAGTGTCTTCGTTTAGCCCATTATGGATAGCAATTGTTGCTGTTTTCTTCGTCATACAGGCACCTTGTCACAGCGATAAGTGGAGAAGTCTGCAACAGCATATCCAATTAGACACCAAGACGTCAATACATCTAGCCATCTAAACTCCTTTACGGATAGATTAAGTAATGGAATAATACGTGCATTGAGAATATCGCCAGTGACTATTACTTTTTCTCTCACCTTCAGCTAGAAGGGTCGGTGGTTTTAGAAAAGTCATGATAAACTGGTATTGCCCATCAGAATGTGGGTTAACCCTATTCTGACTTCAACTAAATGATATTAATTAAGGTAATCCATGGCTGAATGGAACGGTGAATATATCAGCCCTTACGCTGAGCATGGCAAAAAGAGTGAGCAAGTTAAAAAAATTACAGTTTCAATTCCATTGAAAGTGTTGAAAATTTTGACTGATGAACGCACTCGCCGTCAGGTTAATAACCTAAAACATGCAACCAATAGTGAATTATTGTGTGAAGCATTTTTGCACGCATTTACCGGACAGCCTCTCCCAAATGATGAAGACTTACGTAAAGAACGTAACGATGAAATCCCTGAAGAGGCAAAAGAAATAATGCGCCAGCGCGGGGTTGATCCCGATACTTGGGAGTATTAATCAGCGTCAATTTTTGACTTATTGCTTGATTAACACGAACAAAAAAGCCCAAAGCAAAAACTTTGGGCTTTTTTTCAATTCCGAACTGTCTGCAAGATGCCAGGCTAGGCTGACATCTTGTGACAACAAATATCTTATTTGCTGCCTGGAATTTTGAAGCGTTTGTTGAACAGATCAACACGACCACCAGTTGCAACATCACGTTGTTTACCAGTATAGAATGGGTGGCATTTGTCACAAACGTCCAGATTCAGGTTATGACCTGCAGTGGAGTTAATTTTCATAACGTTACCGCAAGAGCAAGATGCAGTAATTTCTTCGTATTTAGGATGGATATCTTTTTGCATGGAAAACCTCTACTAAGGCCGTGTCGCCATTCAGCCCACAGCCGAACACCACACGTCGTGTTGATTGAAATTAAGTGTTTGGTAATTTATCTACCAAAGGGGGCGGATCATACAGAATATCCACTAAACGCGCAATGAAATCTGCACACTTTTTGTGATATTCTTAAGGTCACCTTTTCGCTAAAACTCTCGGAACCCCTGATATGACTATAGTTCAGGTAATTTTACCTGTACCACTGTTCTCCTCTTTTGATTATCTGTTACCAGAAGGGATCGACACGCCTGTTGTTGGCAGTCGAGTGATCGTGCCTTTTGGCAATAAACGTCGCTCTCTTGGTATTGTCAAAGGACTCAGTACACACAGTGAGTTTCCTATCGAAAAGCTAAAGCCTATTGATGAAGTCCTTGATAGCGAAACACTCTTTCCGGGGGTTCTATGGGATATGTTAAATTGGGCATCCGCTTACTATCACTATCCTTTGGGAGAAGTGTTATTTCACGCTATGCCAATTTTATTACGGCAAGGGAAACCCGCAGAATTCACCCCATTATGGCAATGGTATGCCACAGAAGAAGGGATTAATCTCGACCTCAATAGTTTAAAAGGGGCGAAAAAACAGCAACAAGCCTTAGCAGCCCTTCGCCGTACACCGTTATATCGCCATCAACTTGATGAATTTGAGATCACAACAGCAACACTCAATAACTTAAAAAAGAAAGAGTTTGCCGATCTCCGACCTATTCAACCGACGCCTATACACTGGCAAAACAGTCTTGCTGTTCAAGGTGAACGCTTTAAATTAAACACAGAACAAGCTATTGCCGTAGGAGCAATCACTGCCCAGGCCGATCAATTCTCACCTTGGTTATTATTAGGTATTACAGGATCAGGAAAAACGGAAGTTTATTTAAGTGTTTTAGAAAAAATTCTCGCACAAGGTAAGCAAGCCTTAGTTCTAGTGCCTGAGATTGGCTTAACACCTCAAACAATTCGCCGCTTTAAGGCTCGCTTTAATGCCCCAGTAGATGTGTTGCATTCTGGTTTAAATGATACGGAACGCTTAGCTGTTTGGTTACGTGCAAAGCGAGGTGACAATGCCATTATTATCGGTACGCGTTCGGCACTTCTAACCCCTTTTCAGCATCTTGGCATTATCATTATCGATGAAGAGCATGATGGCTCTTATAAACAACAAGATGGTTGGCGTTACCATGCACGTGATCTCGCCGTTTTTCGTGCAAAGCAAGAAAATATTCCTATCGTAATGGGAACCGCAACCCCATCAATTGAAACCAGTTTTAATGTTGAGCAAAAGAAATATCAACAACTCACACTAACTCAACGTGCAGGTAATGCAAAACCTGCAACAGAGCATTTAATTGATTTAAAGGGGCAACCTCTGACAACGGGATTGTCTCCAATTCTTATTAAAGCGATAAAAGAGCACCTTAATGCAGGTAACCAAGTGATGCTCTTTTTAAATCGCCGTGGATTTTCTCCTGCATTGTTATGTCATGAATGTGGCTGGATAGCAGAATGTCCTCGCTGTGATCACTATTACACTCTCCATCAAAAACATGGCATGTTACGTTGCCATCAATGTGATAGTCAGCGACGAATTCCAGCACAATGTCCACAATGTGGCTCAACGAATTTAATGCCGGTAGGATTAGGAACAGAACAACTTGAGCAAGGGATTGGTGAATTATTTCCTGATACGCCAGTGACGCGAATTGATAAAGATACAACAAGCCGCAAAGGCGCTTTAGAGCAACAGCTGGAAGATATTTATCAAGGTGGTTCACGTATTCTTATCGGTACACAGATGTTAGCCAAAGGGCATCACTTTCCCGATGTCACCTTAGTGGCTTTGCTTGATGTGGATGGCGCTCTGTTCTCCAGTGATTTTCGTGCAGCCGAACGCTTTGCTCAGCTTTATATACAAGTGTCAGGTCGTGCTGGCCGTGCAGGTAAACAAGGCGCGGTATATTTACAAACTCACCAGCCTGATCACCCTCTTTTGCTGACATTATTAGAAAAAGGCTATGAGGCTTTTACTAAAGAAGCTTTACAGGAGCGACAAGCAACTTTTTTACCTCCTTATTCGAGCCATATCATGATCCGCTCTGAAGATCACAATAATCAACGTGCGCCTCAGTTCTTGCGACAACTCAAACAGTTTTTTGAACAACATCCAATGCGAGACACTAATTTGTGGGTAATGGGGCCCGTTCCTGCAATTCAAGCTAAACGAGGTGGAAATTATCGTTGGCAATTATTGCTCCAGCATCCTTCTCGGGGTTATTTACAAAAATTAATGTCTGTCACTTATCCTCAAATTGTCGCCTTACCTGAGAGTAAAAAAGTGAAATGGAATATTGACGTCGACCCAACAGATTGTTAAGTGTCTTTTTCAACCTAAGTTGAATGTATTTTAGCCAGACGTATGTTGAGGGTATAGCTTCGCTCGAATACTCGTTACCACCCAAGACTATTTATCAATTTTGCGAACTACCTCATAAAAACGATTGGTATCACACTTTTTATGCAAACTAGGTAACAGAATCTATTTAAAAAGCGGGTAGAATAACAATTTAGAATATTTCTTGAATTAAAAACCGTCGATAAAATCCTTTTTTGAATATTGGCGGTTTTTTTGCAATAAAAAAGCAATCGTTTAACTAAACCATCCAAAAGGGAGGTATGGGGTTTGCAACAGAATAATAAAGATAATACGCAAGCAACAATGAAAGATGTTGCCCTTGCAGCCGGCGTGTCCACAGCAACTGTGTCACGTACTTTAATGAATCCGGAAAAAGTATCCTCACAAACCCGTCAGAAAGTTGAACAGGCTGTTCTTGATGTGGGCTATTACCCGCATAACCTGTCAAAGAACCTTAAGCGTAACGAGTCAAAAACGATCCTTGTGATCGTACCTAACATCAGCGATCCATTTTTTACTGATGTTGTGTGTGGCATCGAAGAAACCGCTGCACAACATGGCTATCTCGTGTTAATTGGTGATTGTAAGCATCAGCAAAAACATGAAAATGCCTTTATTAATCTTATTATTACCAAACAAATTGACGGTATGTTACTTCTTGGCTCACACATCCCTTTTGATGTTTCCAAAGAAGAACAGAAAAATTTACCACCGATGATCATGGCAAATGAGTTTGCACCTGAACTCGAATTACCTACCGTCCATATTGATAATCTCACTGCATCTTTTAGAGCAACACACTATTTACAGCAAATGGGTCATAAGCGTATTGCCTGTATTACAGGCCCTGAAGATATGCCTTTATGCCGTTATCGCTTGCAAGGCTATATTCAAGCTATGCGTAGAACGGGCGTACCTTTGCGCGAAGATTATATTATTCGTGGTGATTTTACCCATGAAAGCGGTGCAGAAAGTCTGAAAAAGCTGATTTCTTTACCTGAACCACCGACAGCTGTGTTCTGTCATAGTGATATTATGGCAATTGGCGTTATGTGGCAGGCGAAAAAATTAGGATTGGAACTTCCTAAAGATCTCTCTGTGATTGGTTTTGATAATCTTGATATTACACGTTATAGCGAGCCTGCTCTGACAACAATGGAACAACCTCGTTATCAGATTGGTCGTGAATCTATGTTGTTATTACTTGACCAATTACAAGGTAGGCCTGTCGCACCAGGCTCTCGCTTATTAGATTGTGAGCTAATTATAAGAGATAGTGTCTGTCGGCTTAAAAGCTAGGCAAAACACACTATGTTAAGTAACATATCGTTTGTGATACCTATTCCTTTAATTATCAGCGAATCGAACTGTGGCACAACGAGACTATGTGGGACGAGGGCAGACATCTGCTCGTCGTAAAAAGGCAACGAAAAGTAAAAGCAAAAAGGCTGCTAAAGGGCTGCCTTTAACAACGCTTATCGCGGCAATCGCTATTGTGGCGCTGTTTATCGGCGGCCTCTATTTTATTACACATAATAAAAAAGAAGCCGTAGAAACAACGCCGACTATCACTGGGCAACATCCAGCGAATAGCCTACCGCCCAAACCTCAAGAGCGTTGGCAATATATTAAAGAATTGGAAAATCGTCAGGTAGGTACGCCTTTACAACCTGAATACCCTTCATCGGGTAGCCAGATTAATCCGAAAGCAACACTTTCACCTGAGCAGTTGCGTTTTTTACAACAAATTGAAGCGGATAAGCGTCAACCTGCCGTTCAACTACCAGAAGTGCCTTACAATGGTGAAGTACCTCGCTCACAAGTGGTTGTAACACCACCTGCAATAACAACACCTTCTGTTACACAACAGCCTGTACAAACTCAACAACCGCAAGCACCTGCGATTGTTACACCGCCTAAACCTGCTGTCACTGAAGCAAACTTTTTAGTGCAATGTGGCTCATTTAGAAATACCGAACAAGCTGAATCAGTAAGAGCAACACTAGCTTTTTCTGGTGTTGAAAGCCGAGTAACAAAAGGCAATGATGGTTGGATCCGCGTTTTATCAGGCCCTTACAATAAAGGAAAAGCCAACTCAGTGAGTAAACAAGCAGCTGGAGCTGGCGTATCAGGTTGTATTCTTCGCTCTTCTGGGGGTTGAAAAATAAATTTTCTCCCCCACCTATAATTCTAATTCACACAACGGGCCGTGCTTTATCTTAAATAAAGGCACTTCCCGTCTCATTTTTTTATTGATTAAACCAGGGGCTGACTCATGACTACAATCGTAAGTGTTCGCCGTAAGGGCCAAGTTGTAATCGGTGGTGATGGACAGGCGACGATGGGTAATACCGTCATGAAAGGCAATGTTCGCAAAGTACGCCGTCTTTATAACGACAAAGTCATTGCGGGATTTGCTGGCGGCACTGCTGATGCTTTTACTCTTTTTGAACTGTTTGAGCGCAAATTAGAACTTCACCAAGGGCATTTAACGAAAGCTGCGGTAGAACTTGCTAAAGATTGGCGCACAGACAGAATGCTACGCAAATTAGAAGCGTTGCTTGCTGTTGCAGATGAAAATACATCTCTTATCATCACGGGTAATGGTGATGTGGTTCAACCAGAAAACGATTTAATTGCTATCGGTTCTGGTGGCCCTTATGCACAAGCAGCGGCTAGAGCTATGCTAGAAAATACTGAACTCTCTGCACGAGAAATTGCTGAAAAAGCACTTAGCATCGCTGGAGATATCTGTATTTACACTAACCATAATGTCAACTTTGAAGAACTCTCTTCAAAAGAGTAAGGATTAGAGAGCATGTCTGAAATGACTCCTCGCGAGATTGCCAGCGAACTTGATAGATTTATTATTGGTCAAGATAAAGCGAAACGTGCTGTGGCGATTGCCCTACGTAACCGCTGGCGTCGTATGCAGCTTGATGAAGCGCTGCGTCATGAAGTAACACCTAAAAATATTCTGATGATTGGACCTACTGGTGTAGGTAAAACTGAAATTGCACGCCGTTTAGCAAAATTGGCAAACGCACCTTTCATCAAAGTTGAAGCGACGAAATTCACCGAAGTGGGTTATGTGGGTAAAGAAGTCGATTCTATTATCCGTGATTTAACCGACTCTGCGGTTAAAATGGTACGTAGCCAAGCTATTGATAAAAATCGTTTCCGTGCTGAGGAAATGGCTGAAGAGCGTATCCTTGATGTACTGATCCCACCAGCAAAAAATAACTGGGGTGTAGCAGAGCAAGCATCAGAACCATCAGCTGCACGTCAATCTTTCCGTAAAAAATTACGTGAAGGCCAATTAGACGATAAAGAGATTGAAATTGAGTTATCTGCAACACCAATGGGTGTTGAAATTATGGCTCCTCCAGGAATGGAAGAGATGACTAACCAATTACAATCTATGTTCCAAAATTTAGCAGGTCAAAAACAAAAAGCGCGCAAGATGAAAATCAAAGATGCGTTTAAGCTTATTGTTGAAGAAGAAGCCGCTAAATTAGTTAACCCTGAAGAGCTTAAACAGCAAGCTATTGATGCGGTAGAACAACACGGTATCGTCTTTATTGATGAAGTAGACAAAATCTGTAAACGTGGCGGACAAAGTTCTGGCCCTGACGTTTCTCGTGAAGGTGTACAACGTGACCTCTTACCACTGGTTGAAGGTTGTACAGTTTCAACAAAACACGGTATGGTAAAAACAGACCATATTCTATTTATTGCATCAGGCGCTTTCCAAGTTTCAAGTCCTTCTGATTTAATTCCTGAATTACAAGGACGTCTGCCAATTCGCGTTGAACTTCAAGCGCTGACAGCAGAAGATTTTGAGCGTATTCTAACTGAACCTAATGCATCATTAACAAAACAGTATGAAGCATTAATGGCTACCGAGGGTGTGTCCATTAGCTTTACCGAAGACGGTATTCGCAAAATTGCTGAATCAGCATGGCGCGTAAACGAAACCACTGAAAATATCGGTGCTCGTCGTTTACATACTGTTTTAGAGCGTTTGATGGAAGAAATTTCCTATGATGCAAGTGAACGTCAAGGTCAATCAGTATTGATTGATGCAGAATATGTGAAACAGCATCTGGATGAGCTTGTAGCAGATGAAGATCTGAGTCGATTTATTTTATAATCAACTTGTGCGATCCTTATCAGCAATATTTACGTGGGAGGCTTGCCTCCCATTCTTATTTTTATAATAACAACGAACATGAGTATCGAATTTCAGCATGAGCTCTCTAAATTCCACTAGCCGGACTCAAGCCTGGCTTGAAAGTTTACGACCCAAAACACTCCCTTTAGGGTTAATTGCCATTGTGACAGGTTCAGCATTAGCGTATTGGATGGGTCATTTTGAGCTACCTATTGCACTGCTTGCTATATTAACAGCGGGAACGTTACAAATCCTATCGAACCTTGCTAATGACTATGGTGATGCCGTAAAAGGTACGGATACTGAAGAGCGTTTAGGGCCACTTCGTGGAATGCAAAAAGGCATGATAACAGCGGCTCAAATGAAAAAAGCGCTGATCCTAAATGTTATTATTTCCTGTATCTGTGGTATTGCACTGATTATTGTCGCCTGTAAAAAGCCTGAAGACGCTATTGGCTTCTTAGTGATGGGTTTACTCGCTATTGTTGCCGCTATTACTTATACCGTGGGTAAACGGCCTTATGGATATATGGGACTGGGTGATATTTCTGTTTTAATTTTCTTTGGCTGGTTAAGTGTCATCGGAACTTATTACTTGCAATCGAATACCTTTGATATTGTTACTCTACTTCCAGCCACAGCCTGTGGTTTACTTTCTGTCGCTGTTCTAAATATTAATAATATGCGCGATTTAGAAAGTGATATTCAGGCAGGTAAAAATACATTAGCTGTTCGTTTAGGCCCTGCTGGCTCACGTACTTACCATACGTGTGTTATTTTTCTCTCTATTGCTTGCTTAATTATCTTTACCCTACTTTATATGCACCGCTGGACAGCGTGGTTATTTTTACTCGCAACCCCAATGCTTTTATTGCATATCAAGCGTGTAAATGCCGATCACTCTGGTGAGGCGATGCGCCCTCTACTCGAACACATGGTAAAAGCAGCACTGCTAACTAACGTTCTTTTCTCTTTAGGTTTAGTTTTAGAATAATTTCACTCGATTGTTGATTTGACTCACTGAATTTTCAGTGAGTCTTTTGCCAACCGCCCCTGTTAAGGGATATACTGGGATTTCCTGTGGCAACCTGACGTAATCTCCTATGAAATATGATACTTCTGAACTCTGTGATATCTATCAAGAAGATATCAATGTCGTAGAACCGCTTTTCTCAAACTTTGGTGGTCAAAGTGCCTTTAACGGGCAAATCATCACCGTTAAATGTTTTGAAGATAATGGCCTGCTTTATGACTTACTCGAAGAAAATGGCAAAGGCCGTATTCTTTTGGTCGATGGCGGTGGCTCTGTACGTAAAGCCTTAGTTGATGCTGAACTAGCGCAACTCGCTGTTTCTAATGAATGGGAAGGCATTGTCGTTTATGGTGCAGTACGTCAAGTTGATGCATTATCAGAGCTTGATTTAGGTATTCAAGCGATGGCAGCTATCCCGGCAGGTTGTCCAAGTGAAGGCATTGGTGAAAGTGATATCCGTGTTAACTTCGGGGGCGTTACCTTCTTCTCTGGTGATTATCTTTATGCTGATAACACAGGGATCATCTTATCTGAAGAGCCATTAGGCTTAGATGAAGATTTGATTGAAGTGTAATTATTACTTTTTATCTGCGTTCTTACGATTTCAATACTCAAAAGCCACCAAAAGGTGGCTTTTGTTTTCTTAGGCTTTAAGCAAATAAAGACAATTATTGCACGTCTTCCATTTTGCCTAACAGTGCGCGTAAACGCTCTTGCCAGCTTGATTGCTCTTGTTTCAGCTCTTCATTTTCACGAACCAGAGCTTCGCGCGATCCTTTCGCTTCTTGAACTTCTTGGTTCAGCGCATCATTTTTTTCTTTTAGCTCTTCGATTTCCATCTGTAATAACGTGATGGTATCAATTGCTTGTTGTACTTTTGATTCTAACTTCTCGAAAACTTCAAATGACATACTGTAATCCCCCATATAATCGATACTTCCGATTGTAAGTAGCCTATCAACAACTGTCTAGCATCTTCCGAGGAATTACATTCTTTTTTCAATTTATCAAAAACACTGGTCAGATCACATTACAAATGTCGATCAAGTCACTAATTAAGAGCGTTTTCACTCATTTTCTTGATGAGACACACAAATTTCAATTTCGCTTATTCTCGTTTACGCTCATTAACGATAAATTCACAGTTATCTTTTCAATTCGAAAAGAATACTAACAATAAATAACCCTCTTTCAGGATAGAATATATGAGCCAGACGAAAACCTCTCTTATGGGTCAATGCATTTCTGAATTTATCGGAACTGCGTTGCTAGTCTTCTTTGGTCTTGGTTGTGTTGCTGCAGTACGTATTGCAGGTGCTCAACTGGGATTGTGGGAGATAAGTATTATCTGGGGGCTGGGTGTTGCCTTAGCCGTTTATCTTACCGCCGGCACCTCTGGTGCACACCTGAACCCTGCTGTTACCGTTGCGTTTTGGCTATTTGCTTGCTTTGAGCGCAGAAAAGTTGTTCCTTATATTATTGCACAAATGTTAGGTGGCTTCTTTGCCGCAGCCATTGTGTATTTTATGTACTACAACGTTTTTCTCGACTACGAGCAAGTTAATGGCATTGTTAGGGGCTCACAAGAAAGTCTCTTCACTGCCGGTGTATTCTCTACTTATCCCGCAGCTCAAATTTCCGTTGCACATGCCTTTGTTGTCGAAGTTATCATTGCCGTTATCCTTGTTGGCTTAATTTTAGCCTTAACTGATGATGGTAACGGTGTCCCTAAAGGCCCATTAGCACCTTTATTAATTGGTATCTTAATTGCCGTAATCGGTGGTGCATTTGGTCCACTAACTGGATTCGCCTTAAACCCAGCTCGTGACTTTGGTCCAAAACTGGTTGCGTACTTTGCTGGCTGGGGTGATATTGCGCTGACCGGTGGACGTGATATCCCTTATTTCTTAGTTCCAATGATTGCTCCATTTATCGGTGGTATCTTAGGTGCATTGGCTTATCGTAAATTAATTGGCCGCCACTTACCTTGCGATACCTGCAAAATCGAAGACGATAAATAAAACTAAGAGCAATATTGTTGATTATCAGAACAGGTTACTAACATGACAACAGAAACAAATACATCGAATACCGAGAAAAAATACATTGTTGCGCTGGATCAGGGCACAACCAGTTCACGCGCCGTAGTCATTGATCACGATGCAAATATCGTCAGTATCTCACAACGTGAATTCACCCAAATCTATCCTAAACCAGGCTGGGTTGAACACGATCCAATGGAAATTTGGGCAACACAAAGCGCTACCTTAGTTGAAGTATTAGCAAAAGCAGATATTCCATCCGACCACGTTGCTGGTATTGGTATCACAAACCAACGTGAAACCACTATTGTATGGGATAAAGAAACCGGTAAACCTGTTTATAATGCGATTGTATGGCAATGCCGTCGTACTGCGGATTTCTGTACTCGCTTAAAAGATAAAGAAGGTGTTGAAGAATATATTCGTCAAAATACGGGTTTGATGGTTGACCCTTATTTCTCTGGTACAAAATTAAAATGGATCCTCGACAACGTCGAAGGCGCTCGTGAAAAAGCCGAAAAAGGTGAATTGTTATTCGGTACTGTCGATACTTGGTTAGTTTGGAAAATGACACAAGGCCGCGTTCACGTTACTGACTTTACTAACGCCTCTCGTACCATGTTATTTAATATCCACTCTTTAGATTGGGATCAAAAAATCCTCGACCTGCTGGATATTCCTCGCAATATGCTACCAAAAGTGGTGGCATCTTCCGAAGTTTATGGCCAAACAAACATTGGTGGTAAAGGTGGTACACGTATTCCTATCGCAGGTATGGCGGGTGACCAACAAGCTGCACTCTATGGCCAACTTTGCGTACAAAGCGGTATGGCGAAAAATACCTATGGTACAGGTTGCTTCTTACTGATGAACACAGGTAAAGAAGCCGTTCGCTCTAATCATGGCTTGTTAACAACAATCTGTTGTGGTCCTCGTGGTGAAGTAAACTATGCTCTAGAAGGTGCAGTATTCGTTGGTGGTGCTTCTATTCAATGGCTACGTGATGAGCTAAAACTGATCGATGAAGCCACTGACTCTGAATACTTCGCAACAAAAGTTAACGATACAAATGGTGTCTATGTTGTTCCTGCATTTACAGGTTTAGGTGCACCATATTGGGATCCGTATGCGCGTGGTGCTATTTTTGGTTTAACCCGTGGTGCTAACCGTAATCACATTATTCGTGCAACTTTAGAATCTATTGCTTATCAAACACGCGATGTTCTTGATGCAATGCAAGCCGATTCAGGTGCGCGTTTACAATCACTGCGTGTGGATGGTGGCGCTGTTGCTAACAACTTCTTAATGCAGTTCCAATCCGATATTTTAGGTACTCGTGTAGAGCGCCCTGTTGTCCGCGAAAGTACCGCATTAGGTGCCGCATTCCTTGCGGGTCTTGCTATCGGTTTCTGGAGTGATTTAGAAGAAGTCAAAAACAAAGCGGCGATTGATAAAGAATTCCGCCCTGGTATTGAAACCACTGAGCGTAACTATCGCTATAACGGCTGGAAAAAAGCGGTTGCTCGCGCTCAAGAGTGGGAAGATCGCGGTTAATTGCAGTAAAACAGTTTGAGAGAGAAGTAGCCTAGGCTACAAAACTAAAATGCCGAGATTTTTATCTCGGCATTTTTTATTTAACTTACTGTATCAGTCAATTAAATAGTATGTTCTTCATGGCTAAAACGATGAGCCAAAGGAAGCCAACAAAGCATAATAGCCACTGACATAGCAAACATAATCAACCCTAAACTAAATTGGTTATGCTGTGGCAATAAAGCTGAAAACCATGTTGCTACACCTGAACCCACATTTTGTAAACCACCCACCAGCGCACCAGCTGAACCGGCCAAATAAGGGAATGGCTCCATCGCACCAGTTGTTGCTAATGGGAATAACATACCTGCACCAAAGAAAAACAGCGCCGCTGGCACCAGTAATGTCCAGATATTAATAATATTTAGCCAACCAGGGATCCACATTAAAATACCCGCAGATAAACAACAAAAAACAGAGTGCCACATCAGTTGTACAAAGGTTTTACCTTCACGACCAGCATACCAAGCCCCAAAAAATGCCGCCGGGATCGGTAAAATAAATAATATACTGATAGTAATACTATTTAATCCTAGCACTCCCCCCATTAATACACCGCTTGATGCCTCAAAAACGGCAATACCGGATAATGCGCAAATCAACATAATCAAAAATGCACTGAAGGTACTATTTGAAAGCAGCAAGTAAAATGATGATAGCATCTTACGTTTTTCAACTTGTACTGGGCGCGTTTCTGGCATCCAACGATACATACAGAAAAGAACGCTACTTCCCAATAATAATAGGAAGATATAACACGCATGCCAGCCAAAAAAGTGAGCAACAACACCACCAATCATCGGCGCTAATAATGGGCTAACTAAAACACCCATATTTAATAAGCTATTAGCGTAACGCAATGCAGTTCCTGTATATAAATCACGAGGTTGAGTACGTGTCATGACACCGGCAACACCTGTTCCCATCCCTTGTAAGGTACTTGCAATAACCAGTGTGGTTAAATTTTGCGAGAAAATTGCCACCAGCGTTGATAAACAAAAGATCGTCATTCCGACTAAAATAACAGGACGGCGCCCTACTTTGTCGGAAATAGGTCCATAAATTAGCTGTGAAAAACCATAAGAAAAAAGATAGGCACCCATGACTTGCTGTACCGCCCCAGTGGGTTCACCAAAGTAAACCGCCATATCAGCAATAACAGGAACATAAATAGTTTGAGTCATTTGACCCACAGCAACCAGTGCAATTATCAATAATAATAAATTTGCATGTTCTAACTTTCTCATTTCTTTTCTTTGCTCAAGAATTTCAGATAAATAAATTAACGGACAGGCGTACACCACAGAGAATTTATAAAAATAAACTCTGCGAAATGCACTTGTGCTAAATAATGAGACTAAGGTAACAAATCTAGCAAAATTTGCGAAGTGGTCAGCAATTTTTATCTTGCTAATAATGGCAGTGAAACACACTATAGTTGTCAATATAAATGTACATATTGTGTCATTTATTGACAGGATCTTAGATTAATCACATCACCACACCATCTTGATAAATAAAAAGCCGCTTCCTATTTAGAATAAATAAGCAACATAAGCATGTTTATCAAAAGGAGATAATCTCTATGGCAAATTGGGTGAATGGAAAAGTTACTCAAGTTCATCACTGGACCGATGCGTTAATGAGTCTCGTCGTCAATGCTCCTATTGATAAGTTTACAGCCGGGCAATTTGCAAAATTAGCGCTAGATATCGATGGCGAGCGAGTACAACGAGCCTACTCTTATGTAAACGCACCAGATGATCCCAATTTAGAGTTCTACCTAGTAACTGTTCCTGATGGAAAATTAAGCTCTAAACTAAGTGATCTAGAAGTCGGTGATGAAGTACTGATAACTGAGCAAGCCAGCGGTTTTTTTGTATTAGAAGAGGTTCCCACAGTAAATACGCTTTGGATGCTTTCGACGGGAACAGCCATTGGACCTTATTTATCTATTTTGCAATTAGGAGACGATCTTGAGCGATTTGAAAATATCGTTCTTGTTCATGCTGTTCGATATGCTAATGATTTAAGTTATTTATCTTTGATGGAAAAACTCGTTGAACGTTATCAAGGTAAATTACGCATTCAAACCGTTGTCAGCCGTGAAAATCATATTGGCTCATTGACAGGACGTATCCCTGCACTCATTGAAAGTGGTGCTTTAGAAAAAACGGTTGGCTTAACTATCAGCCCAGAAGAGAGCCATATTATGTTGTGTGGTAATCCTCAAATGGTCAGAGACACTCAACAATTATTAAAAGAACAACGGGAAATGCGTAAACACTTACGACGCAAACCCGGACATATCACCAGTGAGCAATATTGGTAATAATACAAAAAATAAGGGTGAGTCTATTTATCTCACCCTTATTCATTTGATTTTAATAATATGAATTAACGCCAACGACGATAGTTCACTTGTTCTGCCTGTTTACCGAAGTAGTTTTCACCGTCATTACCAACGAATACACCGCAATCAAGCAACATGATCATCCCAATAAAAGAAGGAAGAAAGCGTCCCATTGCCCATTGCCAAAATGGCTCTAAACTACTGGTATCGGCTAATCCTAACATCACGGCAAGTAGGAGTAATAAAAGCCATATCCCTCTTTTATTTCTATCATGAAGTCTTTTTGTAAAAATTGCACATAGCGGATAAAGAATAGAAAGGAATACTACCCATATTACAATGGTAGGTAATGGATAAATCACATCATTGATAATAAAGAGGCCTAAAAACAGCGCAAAGCAAGCACCCAAACCAGCCCAAAAGTCACGACGCCCAATTCGTCCTTTGAATGAAAATGCCCAATGTTGTAAGGTCATAAATTCTCAATAATTTACTTAATTTGTGAATTACACTGTCCATTTAGTATCAAATAATACAGACTAGCCAATAACAGCACAGACAAGCGGAGGACAGATGATAAAAGCAAACACACTTTCTACGTTATACCTGATAATCATAAGCATTGCTCTTTGTTTGCCAACTTCTGTTTTTGCAACAGAGATGTCTGTCGCACAAAAACAGCCTACAAAGGATGACATCGCCTATCTTAAACAAGATGCACCTGTTTTTGAGATAACTATTCCGGAACTAAGAGCAAAATTTAATCAACAAAATCCGTTGTTATCACTTAATGAATATAAGATTATCACCAATCACGATATTGCGATCCCTCTTGTCAGAGCAGCAACACGGATCACGCCTTATCTCTATTCATCTGCAATACTAGAGCGCGGTAGCGAAAAAATAAAAAGTTTACAACTAACGCTGCTCCACACCCCTGATTCACCTGAGCTAGAAAAGATAAATCGTGAGATCACGACACAATACATTATTACTTTAGTCACTCAATTTGACTCATCAATAACCTCAGAGCAAATTCAAGAGGCTCTCAATTTATTTGCATTTAAAAATCAAACTTCTGATTACATTAGCCATGATGTGGGTGCAATTCGCTATATTATTGTCCATGAAGATGACCAATTAACAACCTTCGCCATTGAACCGATTAAGCTTTCTTTAAACAGCAAGATCGTTTCAGCTATTCCGTGATAAAAAACAAAGCTATTCTATTCATTGTTCTCTATACTGTTGTGCATCAACAGAATTCGTGTTTATTAGCAAACTAAATTTAAACCACTCGGTTGGAGGAAAAGTTATGCGCCATCCATTAGTCATGGGTAACTGGAAACTCAACGGCAGCATTCATATGGTTCATGAATTAATTGCTGCATTACGTAAAGAAGTTAGCGGTGTTGCAGGTTGTGATGTTGCTATCGCACCACCAGCAGTTTACCTATGCCAAGCACGCCATGAAATTGGTGGAAGCCGTATTGCATTAGGTGCTCAAGATACAGGTGTTAACTTATCAGGAGCTTTCACTGGTGAAACTTCAGCAGAGATGCTGAAAAACGTTGATGTTAAATACGTTATCATTGGTCACTCTGAGCGTCGTACTTATCATAAAGAATCTGACGAGTTTATCGCTCAAAAATTCGGCGTGTTAAAAGAGTTAGGTTTAACACCAGTATTATGTATTGGTGAAACTGAAGCAGAAAATGAAGCTGGCAAAACTCAAGAAGTATGTGCTCGCCAAATCGATGCTGTGTTAAATGCACATGGTGCAGCAGCATTTAAAGATGCCGTTATCGCTTATGAACCAATCTGGGCTATCGGTACAGGTAAATCAGCAACTCCAGCACAAGCTCAAGCTGTTCATAAATTTATTCGTGATCATATCGCGAAGAAAGATGCCGCTATCGCTGAACAAGTTATCATTCAATACGGTGGCTCTGTTAACGATAAAAATGCAGCAGAACTGTTTGGTCAACCAGACATCGATGGTGCATTAGTAGGCGGCGCTTCACTGAAAGCTGACGCATTTGCCGTTATCGTTAAAGCAGCAGCACAAGCTAAAGCGAAAAAATAATTTTTATCTTTCTGGCTGATGCCATTAATTGATAAAAAATAGAGAAAATCACCTTACTGGATATAAAACAGAAGGTGATTTTTTTGTTTCTCTCACCTTTGATTATCAACGACGACTGATCTCATCAAATATGCCCCCTGTCGCAAAATGTATTTTCTGCGCAGATTGCCAATCACCAAAAACTTCATTAAGTGTAAATAGTTCTAGTTTTGGAAAACTGTCTTGGTATTTCTCTGCGATTACTTTATCTCTAGGACGATAATAATTTTTTGCCGCGATCTCTTGTCCTTCTGGTGAGTAAAGATAGTTTAAGTACGCTGTGGCAATTTCTCGTGTTCCTCGTTTATCAACAACTTTATCCACTACCGACACCGTAGGCTCTGCAAGAATAGATATTGATGGTGTGACTATCTCAAACTTATCTGTGCCTAATTCATTAATCGCTAATAACGCCTCGTTTTCCCATGCAATTAATACATCACCAATACCTCGCTCAACAAATGTATTTGTTGCTCCTCTCGCACCTGAATCTAATACTTCAACTTGCTGATAAAGTGCTTGAACAAAGGCTTTGGCTTTTTCACTATCTTGATGATTAGCTTTTAATCCATAGCCCCACGCTGCAAGGTAATTCCATCTTGCACCTCCTGAAGTTTTGGGGTTAGGCGTAATAATTGAAACACCCGGCTTAATTAATGAATCCCAATCGACTATTTGCTTAGGATTTCCTTTTCTCACCAGAAAAACAATTGTTGAAGTATAAGGTGCAGAGTTATCGGGTAATCGAGTGATCCATTGTTTATCGATACTTCCTCTTTGGGCGATCGCATCGATATCATAGGCAAGGGCTAGTGTGACAACATCTGCCTCAATACCATTGATAACTGATGTCGCCTGCTTTCCTGATCCACCATGTGATTGGCGGATAGTGACTTTATCTCCCGTTTTCTGTTCCCAATACTGACTAAATACTGGGTTATACTGCTGATAAAGTTCTCTTGTCGGATCGTAAGAGACATTCAATAATTGAATATCTTTAGCCCATAAAATATTAGAAAAAAGTAATGTCACTAAAGCTGCCGATAATAAACCCCATTGTTTAAACATATCTATCCATCCCCTATCGTTAAATATTTAACTAGGCTGACAGAAAGTTTTATAACGATGAAATAACAAAAAGCCGATGGATATACACAACAGGAATATGACTATCAATATAAGGAAGATAAGAAGAGATGCTGGAAGATAAAGATCACTAAGTGAAATATTTTCACTCGAGAAGCTACTCTGACACAAGGAAAATGTATCAGAGCAGTTCACGAATAAGGATAGAACTCAGAAAGGCTCTGGTATTGCGGAAAATCTATTAATTAGTACAGTTTTTTCGCGGTTTCATACCAGTCAGCTTTAAAGACACGTTTCATATTCATAACCGCATCAATAATATCATGGTGAACCAGTTTTTCGTTTTGAATACCAACACAACGACCGCCATAACCTTCTAATAGCAGTTGTACAGAGTAAGCACCCATACGAGAAGCAAGAATACGATCGTAAGCAACAGGAGAACCACCACGTTGAATATGACCTAATACTGTTGCACGTGTTTCATGTTTAGTTTCAGCTTCAATAAAACGTGCTAATTCATGCACATCACAAACGTGTTCGGTAATTGCGACGATAGCATGACGTTTGCCACGTTCGATACCTGCTTTGATTTCTGCCAGCAATTCATCACGATTAAATGGTAATTCAGATTCAGGCAGAACAACAAATTCACAGCCCCCAGCGATTGCCGCAGACAGTGTTAAGTCACCACAGTAGCGTCCCATCACTTCTACGATAGAGATACGTTTGTGAGACGTTGAGGTATCACGTAAGCGGTCAATGGCTTCAACGGCAGTTTCTAATGCAGTGAAATAACCGATGGTGTAGTCAGTACCAGCAACGTCATTATCAATTGTGCCCGGTAAGCCGATGCATGGAAAACCTGCTTCCGTTAATTTTTTTGCACCTAGATAAGAACCATCACCACCAATAACCACTAAGGCATCCAGCTCATTTTGTTTCATGTTTTCGATGGCAACAGCACGTACATTGTCTTCGCGGAATTCAGGGAAACGAGCAGAGCCAAGGAATGTACCACCACGGTTGATCATGTCTGACACGCTAAAACGGTCGAGTTTTTTCATGCGATTTTCGTATAGCCCCATATAGCCATCCATAATCCCATAAACCTCTAAACCTTCACTTAGTGCGGCACGAACAACACCACGGATCGCGGCATTCATACCTGGTGCATCACCACCACTTGTTAAAACCCCAATTCTTTTGATCCCATTGACCATGATTACCTCTGATTCTTATTCGATGTAATTATTGCAAAATTGTTGGAATAACTTTTTATCTCAATACCGGCTTGTCTGGTGTTATATGCCGATATTGCAAATGCTGAATTGATTCAACAATACCATTGTACGCATATTTTTTACCAGTTCATCATTATCGTACATTTTTTTTCATAAACTTGATGCGCATTAAACTAATCAGATAGCCTGTATAAAGATTATACTAGCCTATCTCAAATGTGTTTCACTAATAAGTTAACACTTTTTATACAGACACTTTACTGCCTTTTTGCATTCATCTCAAAAAACGCTATTTATGCTAAAAAATAGCATCGGCATATTCTGATAAATATTCAGTTTTTCTCTTAAACGATGTTTTATCTGCCGTTTACCTTCCTATTTTGATGAGTCATCCTTTTAAAGAAAAAAATCACTTAAGGTACATTTGTGACTTATGGCAAAGTTCTTTGGCTCATTCTTCTCTTTTTAGCCTAGACTGATACAGTAGAACTCTCACTTAATAGGAGGTTTTATGTTTGATTTAACGGGTAAAATCGCTTTAGTTTCAGGTGGTGCAAAAGGTATTGGCAAAGGTATCGTTATCGCACTAAAAAACAGTGGTGCGAAAGTGATTATTGCGGATATTGATGATGCTGCTGGTAATAAAACAAAAAATGAATTGGGTGTTGGTTTTATGCATCTTGATGTCACTCAGCAATCCGCCTGTGAAAAAGTCGTTGATGATGTCGTAAAAGAGTATGGCAAGCTCGATATTCTGTGTTCCAATACTGGTATTTTCCCTCAAGCAACAATTAAAGAGATGACAGAAGCTGACTGGGATAAAATGCATACCGTAAACCTAAAAGGCATGTTCTTTTTAGTAAAAGCCGCACTTCGTGTAATGGAGAAACAAAAACAAGGTCGAGTGATCATTACCTCTTCCATTACAGGTGCGATTACTGGCTATCCGGGCTGGAGCCATTATGGTGCAAGCAAAGCAGGACAATTAGGCTTTATGCGCAGTGCAGCTCTTGAATACGCACGCCATGGCATTACCATCAACGCCGTGATGCCAGGAAATATCCTCACCGAAGGCTTACAAGCTCAAGGCGAAGCGTATTTAAATCAAATGAAAGCATCAATCCCAACACATACTTTAGGTGAACCAGAAGATATCGGTTACGCTGCTGCATTCTTTGCGTCGAATGAAGCAAAATATATTACAGGCCAGACAATTATCGTCGATGGCGGACAGATTTTACCTGAATCTCCAGAAGCGTTGTTGTAATATATTTTAGGGTAGAATAATCTGCCCTAATTTTTCACTTATAATTAATATAAAATTTTTTGAATTATAACTAATTAATCGTGTTATTAGGTGATTTCAATAAAAGAATGGAACGGATTTAGCATCATGAAAATACTTCATTTGATTAATTTACAAGGGTTTGGTGGTGCTGAACGTTTGTTTATTGAATATTTAAAAAATAGTTCATTTCAGAATGAGATTTTGTGTACCAGTAACTCTTTAAATAAAAACCTACTCCCAGAGCTTAAGCATTTTAATATAAAACATGCCAATAAAATTGCTTCTACTAAAATAAAATATCCTTCTTTTTTAAGAAAATACGTCTTAACAAAAAAGATTGAAGCAAGTAAAGCTGATGTCACTTTAGTATGGGACTTTGTCCCAAGATTATCTAGAAAACCTAATAATACTAGTTTGGTCTATTATGATCATGGCTGTTCTTGGCGCTATCCTCTTACCAAAAAAACACTAGATTTTTTTGGTATGCTCAATGATGCTATAGCTATATCCACAGCATCCAAACGTGTCATGGAGTTGAGATTCAATACAACATATGAACCTAAAAAAGTTATTAACCGCTTACCATTAAAGCCTATTGAAATAGCAAAAACACTTCATGATGATAATCAAATTACTCTGGGTACAGCCTCTCGCTTAGTAGGATTAAAAGGAATAGGAATTAGTATTCTCTGCCTATCAGAATTAATAAAATTAAATATAAAAGCAAAATTAATTATTGCGGGTGATGGTGAACAAAGGAATGAGTTAGAGGAATTAGCGATACGCAATAATGTAAAAGACTATATCAGTTTCATTGGATATCAATCAAACATGGATACATTTTATTCAGATATCGACATTTATCTAAGCACTCCAGTAACAGAACCTTTTGGTTTATCTTGCATTGAAGCTTTAGCTCAAGGTATTCCAGTTATCTTCCCTAATATTGACGGCCAACCTGAAGCGATAAAAGATAAATATTGTGGTATAGGAATTACACCTACATTATCTATTGATGAATATCATAATTTAACAGGTTTAGATATAAACTTCCCTTATACAGTTTATGATCCCACTTCTGATACATTAACCTCACCCAAATTAATATCTCCCCAAAATTGTACTACGGCTGTAGTAGAAATAATTAATAATTATGTAACTTTTAGTCAAAATGCAATTAAATGCTCAGAAGAAGCCATAGATTATAATCTATTTATTAGAGAGTTTGAACATGCTATAAAAAATAGTCAATCATAACTTAAAACATAATCTATTGAATAAAGGATAATATTATCCTTTATTCAATCAGCTCAACTTTAATGCAGATAATAAACGATTTGCAAAGTTTGCATCATTAAATTTAGTAATAGTATTTTTTATTTCATTATGTGAAGGCAATAAACGTCCATTAACAATACTTTGTAAGTGATTCGCTAAACTAGTCATATCTCTTACTGGATACAGTAACCCATTGGATTCAGGTATTATAATATCTTCAGGACCAGTTGAACAATTAGAGCTAATACAAAAAACACCATGAGAAGATGCTTCACACAATACCATTGGAAAACCTTCATTTGTAGATGTTAAAACTAATGCTGAAGTATATTTAATATTTTCTTTAATATACTTCCATGCATTTTTTTTCCAACCATGCCAATTTATATTAGATATTATATTTAATTCTAATGCCAAATGTCTTAAATATTCAGCATCTTTTCCATCACCAATAATATCAAGGATCCAATTTCCTTTTAATTTAGAGAGTGCATAAAATAGTTCATTAATATTTTTGGGTTCATCAGAAATTAACCTTCCAACATATAAAAACCTTACATTTTTATCCCGTGTAATTGTAATATTACTTTCTCCAACTGGATTATAAATAGTAAATATTTTATCTTTTTCTATTCCGATATCAGTCATCTGCCGAGTAATGCCTGAACTAATTGATAAATGATAATCAGCCTTATGTAAGTAAATTGACTTATATAAATTATGCAATGAGAAATGTATCCATGAATAAATTATTACATTGCTTCGAGTAATTTTTCTGGCTAAATTAGCAATATAGCAACATACAGTATCATAAGAAATAATTATATCCGGCCTTTCTTTTCTGATAACTTTTGCTAATTGTACGGCATAACCTACTCTTCTTAATTTAGTGTTTTTTATCTTTGAAGATAATCGTCTATATCTGTGACCAGTTAACCATTCATCACTAACTTGATTGTTATTTTCATTAAAAAAGATAAATTCAGTACTAATACCATGAGAATTGAGTATACCTATGGATTTATTAAAAACAGTTTCCATACCACCAAATCCGCCTAAATTAAAACCAATAATTAATACTTTTTTCATTATAAAAAATAAACCAACTCAAAGAATATTTATTGATTATATTAGAACTTTACAACTATTACTATTTTAAACAGTGTTATACATTTCACAAAAAAAAAAACAAAAAAAAAGCCCCTCTCCAGAGGGGCTGCAAAAGACAGGGATGGTGTCTATGGCAAGGAAAAAACTTCGTTGTTGCTACTTACTCTCTAACTAGGTACATCTTTACTACACTCTTACTCAACTACTTACTAATTAGTTACGTGCGTCAAAATCTGACATTTGCTGTTGGTAATTTTTTTCCAACTGCGCTTTCTGTTCTGGGGTTAACAACTGATACATCTGATTATGGACTTTTGCCATTTCTACATGGCGTTCAATTGCTTGTTTGTCCATATCTTGCATTTGTGCTCTTACTGCTGCTTCATCAAATTGAGGTGCTGTCACTAATTTGTGCATATTCTCATGACGTTGACGGTAATTTCCGTTATATCTGTCTTGATGATGCTGGCGCATTAAATCGCGCATTTGAGTACGTTGTTGCTCAGTTAATGTGATACCATTGAACATACGTGATTCGGCATAGCCACGATCCATCATATGTCCACCGTTGTTCATCATATGACCGCGCTGTCCGCGGTGGCCTCTATAATCGCGATCACCATGCATTCCATAGCCATAACCGCAGTGATAATTACCATTATATTGTTGCTCAGTAGGCGGATTAGTGTTGGCTGTTTCGGCTAACACGACCGACGGAGCTGCTAAAAACATTGATGCTAGTGCAACTACTGCTACTTTACGCATTGCTTCACTCCTAATTCGGTAAATTAATACCGACTAAATTAATACGAACTCAATGTGCATAATTCATATATATAATTCATATGTGTAATTCATATGTGTAATTCTTTGCTATGTGGATTACTATACCGTTGCGGCTGCAAACTAGCGTCAGAGCGTGTAAAAGAACGTAAAGTCATAGATTCGCGCTATTTATTATCGTATTTTTCTCTTGGAGGAATTGACGAATGCATAAAATCTTATTAGTGGATGACGATCGCGAATTAACATCGCTATTGAAAGAACTGCTTGAAATGGAAGGCTTTAATGTTGTAATCGCCTCTGATGGCGAACAAGCACTTAAACTTTTGGATGCTTCTATCGACCTGTTATTACTGGATATTATGATGCCACGTAAAAACGGGATTGAGACACTCAAAGAGTTACGCCAAAATTTCCAGACACCTGTCATTATGTTAACGGCAAGAGGCAGCGATCTTGACCGAGTACTTGGCTTAGAGCTAGGTGCTGATGACTATTTACCAAAACCTTTTAATGATAGAGAACTGGTTGCTCGTATTAGGGCTATTTTGCGTCGTTCTAATTGGAGCGAACAAAAACAGACCGACATCAATACATCTCCAACATTACAGGTCGATAAATTACAACTTAATCCTGGTCGCCAAGAAGCAAGTTTTGATAATGAACCGCTAGAGTTAACAGGAACGGAGTTTACTTTACTTTATTTACTTGCTCAGCATTTAGGGCAAGTCGTATCACGCGAACATCTAAGCCAAGAAGTCCTTGGTAAACGCTTAACGCCGTTTGATAGAGCGATTGATATGCATATTTCTAATTTACGCCGTAAATTACCAGAAAGAACAGATGGACAACCTTGGTTTAAAACTTTACGTGGCCGTGGTTATCTGATGGTTTCAATAACTTGATAAATATTTTTTATGATAAATAGTCTGTCAGCGCGCATTTTTGCAATATTCTGGCTGACGCTAGCATTAGTTCTCGTGCTAGTTATGATGGTTCCAAAGCTGGACTCGCGCCAGCTTACCCCTCTTTTAGAGAGTGAATACCGTCAAGGCGTTATGCTAGAACAACATATCGAAGCTGAATTAGCTCAAGATCCCGCTAACGATCTCCTTTGGTGGCGTCGATTAATTCGTGCCATTGATAAATGGGCTCCCCCTGGTCAGCGCTTAATTATTGTTACGAGTGAAGGCCGTATCATTGGTGCTCAACGTAATGAGATGCAGGTTGTCAGAAACTTTATTGGTCAATCTGATAACGCAGATCACCCTAAAAAGAAAAAATACGGTCGTTCTGAGATGTTAGGGCCTTTCTCTGTCAGAGATGGTGAAGATCATTACCAACTTTACCTCGTACGTCCTTCAAGTAGCCCTCAATCTGACTTTATCAACTTATTATTTGATAAGCCGTTATTGCTACTGATATTCACCATGCTTATCAGCACCCCATTATTAGTATGGCTTTCTTGGAGCTTAGCGAAACCCGCAAGACAGCTTAAAAATGCAGCTGATGATGTCGCTAAAGGCAACCTACGCCCTCATCCTGAACTAGAGACTGGCCCGCAAGAGTTTTTAGCCGCAGGTACTAGCTTTAATCAGATGATAAGCGCTCTCGAACGTATGGTTGAAGCACAACAACGCTTAATTTCTGATATTTCTCACGAGTTACGAACACCATTAACACGCTTACAATTAGCAAGCGCACTGTTACGTCGTCGTAGTGGAGAAAGTAAAGAACTAGAACGCATTGAAACAGAAACTCAACGCCTTGATGGCATGATTAATGATTTGCTAGTTCTTTCACGCAACCAACATAAAAACGAGTTATTACGCGAAACGGTAAAAGCCAACGAGCTGTGGGATGACATTTTAGATAACGCTAAATTTGAGGCTGAACAGAGTAATAAAACGCTACAAGTGACAACGCCTCCAGGAGCATGGCCTATCTACTGCAATCCATATTCACTTGCTAGTGCATTTGAAAATATTGTTCGTAATGCCCTACGTTATTCACATTCTCGCATTGAGGTTGCATTTACTGAACAAAACCAAGGTATCACAATTATTGTTGATGATGATGGCCCAGGTGTTAGTCCTGAAGATAGAGAGCATATCTTCCGACCTTTCTATCGCACTGACGAAGCAAGAGATCGCGAATCAGGTGGTACTGGCTTGGGATTAGCTATTGTTGAGACAGCAGTAAGCCAACATAGAGGCCATGTTAAAGCCGATGACAGCCCATTAGGTGGATTGAGAGTTGAGATTTGGTTGCCGAGGGCTGGAAAACAGTCTTAATGACAATTAATTTTTATTAATAAATTACATAAGAAACCACTAGTCATTCAATCCTATGATTAGTGGTTCTACTTTCATGTTAATCATAAATATTGTTCTCAGTCTCATTTTAACTCAATAGTTTCTTACTGAAGAATATGATCAGATAGCTATCATTTCCAAATATATTACTTATTATACTTTTATAACTAAATCAACATACTATCTAATACTACTTCCTAATAATTATTAGCACGAGTAAAGTATTACCACATTTAATAAAGCTCGCTTTAAGACTAATATATTTACATTGTGTATAATAACAAAAATATACACCTCATGAACTCTGGGTACTTTCCCAGTGCGGTAGCTATACTTTTCCTTTAGAGAAAATGTTTATGAATACAATAACAGTCACAAGCCCACTGTTCCCGCCATTAGAAACTTTAGAACCTTACTTAAAAGATATATGGGATAAAAAATGGCTAACAAACAATGGGTATTACCATCAATGCCTTGAAAATGCGCTTTGTGAATACCTAGATGTTCCTTATATTAGTTTATATTCGAACGGAACATTAGCCTTAATAGCAGCAATCAATGTGTTAGAGCTTAAAGGAGAGGTTATAACGACACCATACAGTTTTGTTGCAACAAGTCATTCTCTATTACACAACAATATTTCCCCTGTCTTTGTAGATATAGAACCAGATACCTATAATATCGATCCAAGCAAAATAGAAGCCGCAATCACAGATAAAACAAGTGCAATTTTACCCGTTCATGTTTATGGTCGCCCATGTAATTATGAAGCAATACAAAAAATTGCAGATAAGTATAATATTCCTGTCATTTATGATGCAGCTCACGCTTTTGGCGTTAAAGAGAATAATCAATCAATATTAAACAAGGGTAATCTATCAGTTTTAAGTTTTCACGCAACTAAAACTTACTCCACCATCGAAGGGGGAGCAATTATTTGCCACACAAAAGAAATGAAAGAAAAACTCGATAGATATAAAAACTTTGGTTACACAAATGAAACTATAATTGATGAATTAGGCTTCAATGCAAAACTCAATGAAGTACAAGCAGCATTTGGCTTAGCTACATTAAATTATATCGATGAAGCAATAGATAAAAGAAAAAAAGTCTCTGAGTTTTATCACTCTCATTTAAGTAATATGTCTGGCATTACCCTACCCAATATACCAGAAAGCTTAATATGGAATTATTCTTACTATCCTATAATAATAGATAAAAATAAATATGGAAAAACAAGAGATGAACTTTATCTAAAATTAAAAGATAATAATATAATAAGCCGTCGATATTTTTATCCATTAATCACTGATTTTAATATTTACAAACAATATAAAGTAGGAACACCAATAGCAAAAAAAATATCTGAAAATGTTATTTGCCTACCAATTCATCATTTATTAATTGATGACGACTTAAATAGAATTATAAATATTATTAAAAGTTAAAAATGATAATGAATAAGTTAAAATCACCTCTCCTTGAAAAAGAGATAATCGATAAATGGAGCTCTGAAGAGGTTATCGTCAGTGTAATATGTTGCACATATAATCAAGAAAAGTATATAGAAGACACTATACTTGGCGTACTTTGCCAAGACACAACTTATAGATATGAATTTATTATACATGATGATTGTTCTACAGATTCAACATCAAATATAATAAAAAAATATACAGATAACTACCCTAATATCATCAAACATATCATTCCACCTAAAAATATTTATTCACAAGGAATACAACCAGGTGTTAATGCATTCTTATTTACAACAGGTAAATATATTGCTCTATGTGAAGGTGATGATTTTTGGATAGATAAACATAAAATAACAAAACAAGTTAAAATTTTAGAAAAAGAAAAAAGCATTAATTTATGTTTTAGTTCAGCTTATACACTACAGCCCAATGGAAAAATTGAGGTTACTGCAAACTATCACAATAAAATTTTTATTTCATCTCTTTCCACTGTTATTCGTCAGGGTGGCGCATATATGCCCACTGCTTCTATTATATTTAGAAGAGAAGTTTTCATATTATTTAAAGATAATTTTTCAAGAGCCTCCATTGGTGACTATTACTGCCAAATACTTGGTAGTATAGAAAAGGGGGCTATATATTTACCAGATATTACATGTGTTTATCGTATCAATTCCGTAGGCTCTTGGTCTGAAAATAGAAAAAATATTAATAAAGAGTTTTTAATTTCAGAAATAAATGAATACGAGAAACATTTATATAAGTTAATTAACTTAGGCGTAGATAAAAAAGATATAGATTTTGCACTAGCAGATCTTATAAGAATAAGTGCCAATCAGTTATTCCTTAAAAAAGAATGGAATGGTTCAAAATTATTAATTATAAAATCTTGGGATCTTTATAAGAATATAAATAGAAATCAAAAAAAACTATATTTATACAGAAACTTTTTGCCTATTTTATTTTTACGAGAAAAAATAAAAATGATTTTTAAAAATAAAATATTGAAAAAATTAGGATGAATACATAATGAAATTAGCTGTTATGCAACCCTATCTTTTCCCATACATAGGATACTATCAATTAGCTTACTGTAGCGATCTTTTTATATTTTATGATGATGTTAATTATATAAAAAAGGGATATATAAACAGGAACAATATAGCAACTAAAAATGGAGTTTTTTTATTTTCACTACCCATAAAAAACGCATCTCAAAATAAGTTAATAAATGAATTATATTTCACTGAAGAAACAAAAAAAATCTTATTAACAATAGAAATGTCATATTCTAAATCAAAATATTTTTATGAGATTTATCCATTAATTGAATCAATATTCAATAATAAAGATAGGAAAGTATCAAATATAACATCATTATCAATTATTAAAATATTCGAATATCTTTCATTAAATTTCAACTATGATTTTTCATCAACGATTGATTATGACCGAGAAAATGGCGCTCAAGAAAAAATATATGACTTATGTAAAATAAATAATTCCAAACAATACATAAATGCAATTGGAGGAATGGAACTCTACGATAAAAAAGAATTTCAAAAAAGAAATATAGAATTAGGATTTATCAAACCATCAATCACAAACTATCCACAAGTGAATTCATCTACTTTTATAGATAATTTATCAATGATTGATATTCTAATGAACTGTAGTAAAGATGAAATAATTAATCAACTCAATAATTTTAAAATTATATAGGCTAAATATGTCATTCTATACTCAAGAACAACTATTAGAAATCGGTTTTAAAAGTATTGGTGAAAATTGTAAAATAAGTACAAAAACATCCATATATAGACCTGAAGAAATTGAAATTGGAAATGACTGCCGTATCGATGATTTTGTTATTTTATCTGGAAAAATTCATTTAAAAAATAATATTCATATTGCCGCATTTTGTAACTTAAGTGCAGGTGAATGCAGTATTTTATTTGAAGACTTTTCTGGATTAGCATATGGTTGTCATGTATTTACTGGAACTGATGACTATAGTGGTAGAACAATGACAAACCCAACTGTACCGTTGAAATATAAGGGATTAAAGGAAAAAAATATTATAATTGGGAAACATGCAATTATAGGAACAAATTCTATTATTATGCCTGGTGTTAATATTGCGGAAGGGACAGCTGTTGGCGCGTTATCGATGGTTACAAAAAATACAAAACCATGGGGTATATATTTTGGCAATCCAGCCAAAAGAATCAAAGAAAGAAAAAAAGACTTATTAAGTTTAGAAAAAGAATATTTAGAAAGTAAAAAAGCATAATTCATTGATAAATATATCAAAATTTTCATTTACCAATATAAAAACAAATTATATATAATTGATTTAAATGATATTAATCCATATTGGTTCTAATTTAGTTCTCCATTTCTTATCAATATTACATCAATGATTAGCTAAAAAACCATTCCTTCTTAATCTACTATTTTTATTGGCACGCCATACATTTTTGTCTTTCTACCAGTGCCTTATGTTTAAACATATAGGATAAAATCATAGTAGGATCTATCATAGCTAACAAACACTAACATAAAACCATATAAATGTCATATAAAGTATAATGAGCGGCTAAAAATTCAGAGTAGCAAGTAAGAGACTGATATTCAAAATTAAGTAATTAAACTGTTGTATCAAAATATACTGCCACCTATTGATGAATAGGTGGCATATTCTTTTCATTAACGTTTGTTGATGTAATTCAGAATGATCTGGCTGAATCGATAGCTATTCCAGTATTTATATATCCTCAATCAATGCTAAAATACCCAGCTATTACTTGACCGTCTGGTTTGAAGAGTCTACTCTCAGTGCGGTTTTTAGCATATTGATAAAGTATGCTTATATAACAAAACTCTTATATTACAAAAAGATAAGGGTTTTTCGAGATAAATTTTGGCGCTCTGGGAGCCGTAAACCCAGTGCGGTAGCTTTGACAAATCAACTATGTAAATAAACATGATAAAAAAAAACACGTTAATAATAATTATAGTTTTCTTTTATAGTCTAAAAATTGCTAGTCCTTTTGGAATATTCATTTTGAGTTTTCTAATTCCAAACACTATTGTCTTATTACTATTAGGCAGTAAATTAAAAATAAAAAACTTATCTTTAAATATAATAATTGTTTTTTTAATTTCAATATCATATTTTCTAACTATTAATTGGGGTATTTTCCCATTAGATAAATATGCTCATTATTACTATCTAACAACTTTTATTAATATAATATTAATATCTTTATTATTTGAAAGTCAAAGGACTACCTTCGAGAGTAAATATTTCTGGGATAAAACAACAAAAGTATTAATTTCCATTAATCTCTTCTTTTTCTTTATACAAATATTCCTTTTTTATGGATTTAATTATATTCTTGACTTTGGTTTATTAACTCAAGGTAATGAAATAAGAGGCATTACTCAATTTAAAGGTATTGAAATTCTCAGAGCTAGTGGGTTATATGAAGAACCATCAATATATTCAGCCTACATGTTCTCATTTTTAGTTATCAGATATATATCAGTATATAACAATTTTAATAAACTAGATTTTTATTTGATTTTCGGTGTACTATCTTTATTCTTAACCACATCAATACTATCAGCTATTCTTGGTATTATATTTATATCGTTAGTATATATAAAATGGAATTTGAGGTCTATAATCGTTAGCTTAATTTCAATGTCTATATTGATATATATATCATGGGACTATATGATATATAGAATAACAAATACAATAAACGGTATAGATCCTAGTAATGCAACCAAAATGAATGTAATTAAAGACTTCATTGATAATGATAGTCTAATAAACATTGGATATGGAATAATAAAAAAACATCTTTTTTATGGATACGATGGCCTAGGCGATACTACTTTATATATTAGTTTAATTACTATTTTTGGAATATATATTGGTGGACTATTAACTTTTTTTATTATTTTTAACATATTAAAATTAAAATACAATATAAGTATTAAGCTATTAATTGCAGCTATATTTATAAAATTCTCTTGGCCAGGCTATACTTTTTTTTGGTTCTTATATCTTTTTATTATATTTTTGAATGCTGGAAACCATAATAATGAAAAACATACTATTATGTAATTTGAGCTACTATCCGGAAATAGGTGGAGTAGAAAACTCACTAAGACATCTTAGGAAAGAGTACTTGAATTTAGGTTTTAACGTATATTTAATTGTTGGAACAAAAAATAAAAGAAGTACTTTAAAAAATAATGATAACATCTATTATTTTGAAAGAAATAAATACCCTGGAATAATAGGAGTTATATTAAATAATTTTATAATGATATTTCAGCTTTTAATTCTAATGAAAAAAATAAGTAAAAAAAATATTGATTTCTGTATTAGTAGAAATCAGTTTGTAGGTGTTATTTCTTGTTTTTTCTTTAAAAGAAAAACTATTTATGTTGCTCCTGGTTTTGCACATCACCAACAAAATACTAAAAATCTCCATTCAAGTATAATTGTAAAAATAAAAAGAAAGATAAATACCATATTAGATAAATTAGTTTTAAAACTCTCAAATAAGGTTTTCGTATTTAGCGAAAACATGAAAATGCAAGCCAACGAAATATATCATAATCAAAATAAAATTAATATAATTAATCCTGGAGTGGATTATATTAGATTTCAACCTATCTTAGATGAAAAAAAAATTGAATCGATAAAAAAAACAATAAACTACAATCATCATGATAAATTAATTTTATGTGTTGGACGCTTAGTAAAAGCAAAAGGATTTAATTTTGCTATAGATGCAATGAAGTATTTACCTGAAAATTATAAATGTATTATCGTTGGTGATGGAGTTGAACGAAATAATCTTGAAGAAAAAATTAAACTATTGAATTTAAATAATCAGGTTTTTTTAATTGGTAGCCAGAATAATCCTGAAAATATATATCCCTTAGCAGATATATTTGCGATGACATCTACTTACGAACCTTTTGGTCAAACTATATTAGAAGCAATGAGTTGCAATTTACCTATTGTTGCCTTTAAAAATAGCAAAGATGTAATAACTGCTACAGAAAAAATTTGCATAGACCATGCCTACTATTCGTCATTAAATGCTAAAGAGCTAGCTACTTATTTTTATAAGATAAACAAATTCGATGGTAATAAAAATAGAGATTTTATAAAAGAAAACTATTCATGGGAAAAGTTAGCTATTGGATTAATTAATGAATAGCTTAGTAAAAATTAGAAATCTAAAAAATTATATAAATTCAGGACTGATACAAATACTATCTTTCTTAATATCTGGAATAATTCAAATATTAGTCTTGTATGTTATTGCCAAATACTTCCCTCCAAATGCAGTTGGATTAATAAGCATTATATCAATTATTAATATGTTTTGCCTAGGTCTTGCTGAGTCAGGTGTTCTAAATTATGTGTTATATAAAAAGAATATTGATAAATATATTTTTTCATCAGTACAGTTTCTGGTTTTAAGTATTTCATTTTTTTTATTTTTAACATTAACACTAATAACTTCATTCTTGAATATTGTTCTTATATATAAAATATCATTAATTATTAGTTATCTTTGTTTTCCATTATTATCTTTAGGTACTATTCAGTATTCCATACTAATTAGAGATTATAAGTTTAAAAAAATATTTTTAATAGAACTATTTTTTAGAGCTAGTCAACTTATTTCAATAATTTCTCTTATTTTAATAAAAATAGATTTCATGCTAATCTATTCTGTTTCTTTTTTTATATCCTATGTTGTAAGATTAATTAGCATAAAAACTTTTACCTTTAGAAATAACTACATTACAAGTAAGATAAAATATCTAAACATTAATATTATTAAAGAGTTTAAAAATTATTATTTCAGCCAATTCGGTAGTAATGCCATAAATACTATAAGTTCAAAAATAGATGAAATAATAGTTGGAGCTTATTTTAATCTAACATTATTGGGTAACTATTTTATAATAAAGCAATTTTCCATTCAGCTACTTTCCGCATTCTTTCAATTATGTAGAAGACTGTTAATGCCAATTTTAAGGAAACACACTGAAAGGCTAAAAAATATATTTATAAAACAATTAATGGGTATATTTATCATAATATTATTGATAAATATACTCACATTCTTCGTATATAATATCTTTGATTATTTAAATTACACTATATCCTTTATTAATATAAAATTATTCTCTGTTTTATTTTTAATCTTTTCAATAAAATCTCTTTCAGCTAATTATCAATGCGCATATTTTCAACTAATTGGAAAACCATTTAAAGAATTGAATTGGAACTTAATTCAAGTAACACTAACAACAATTTCTTTATTTTTTCTCTCGCACTATAGTTTAATCAATAATCTAAACCAGCTTATTACCTTCCTTTTTTTATTAAACTCTATACTATATTTGTATAGTAATTATTTTTTTAGAGTTGCAATTAATTTAAAATTTTTATTATTAAGTTTATTCTCTTATGCTATATTTTTATTTATCTTCATAAATTTAATCATCTTAATGTAACAGCTTATCATGAAAAAAATATTGAACTTTATTAAATTATCATTTTTATTTTATTATCATAAAGTAATTTACACCTTTAATAAAAAAAAAGGTATAAACGAAAACTCAGATTTTATTATAAGTTTAACATCATTCGATAAAAGAATAAAACACCTTCATTTAGTAGTTGAAAGCCTATTAAGACAAAATTACAAACCCAAGAAAATATACTTATGGCTTTCATCGATAGATATAAAAAACAAAAACAGTTTGAATAAATTAAGAAAGCTAGAATCAAGAGGATTATCTATTAAACTTGTTGATGAAAATATAAAATCTTACAAAAAACTTATTTATACATATGATGAAGTAATAAAAAAAGGGAAAAATATCAATTATATAATAACTGCTGATGATGATATTTTTTATCCTCCATATTGGAGTCAAAAATTAATAAATAAATCGAAAAAAGAACTATGTGTATCATGCTATAGAGGACACAACCTAAAGTATATTAATGATTCTTTTAATTATGAATATTCTATGAATAACAATACAAGTTTAAATAATCCATCATGGTCATTATTGCCTACAGGATGTTCGGGTGTGTGCTATCCAATTAATTCATTAAATGAATTTTTAATGGATTATAAATTTCTTGAGCTATCTCCAAATGGGGATGATATTTGGTTTAAAGCAGTTACTCTTAGTAGTGGATTTAAATCATGTCGTATCGAAGAAAGTAATATACACTTTCCTCCTCTCATAACAAGTTTCGGATCAGGTTTATATGAAGAAAATGTCAAACAAGGAATGAATAATTCTAAATTGAATAAAACATTTGAATACTTTATTTCTAATAAGAAAATAAAAAATTTGAGTTATTTTAAATGAAAGAGATATTTTAATATGAAAATCACCATCTCCGGTACCGGCTATGTCGGTCTATCTAACGGAATACTTCTTTCCCAACACAACAAAGTTGTTGCGTTAGATATCAATAAAGAAAAAGTTGAATTACTTAACAAAAAAATCTCGCCAATTACAGACAAAGAAATTGAAGAGTTTTTAGCAACCAAAACGCTCGACTTTACAGCAACATTAAATAAAGAATTCGCTTATAAAGATGCCGAATTCGTTATCATTGCTACACCAACCGATTATGATCCTAAAACGAACTATTTCAACACCTCTTCTGTAGAGTCTGTCATTCGTGATGTTTTAGAATATAATCCAAATACCACAATGATTATTAAATCAACTATTCCTGTTGGTTTTACTAAAGAGATGAGAGAGAAATATAATACGAACAATATTATTTTCTCCCCTGAGTTCTTACGTGAAGGTCGTGCGCTTTACGATAATTTATACCCTTCTCGTATTGTGATTGGCGAACAATCAGAAAGAGCACAAAAATTTGCTGATCTTTTACAACAAGGTGCATTAAAGAAAGATATTGATGTTCTTTTTACTGATTCCACAGAAGCCGAAGCGATTAAATTATTTGCTAATACTTATCTAGCACTGCGTGTTGCTTTCTTTAATGAGCTAGATAGCTATGCCGAATCTTATGGCCTAAATGCAAAACAAATTATTGAAGGTGTCTGCTTAGATCCACGTATTGGTAATCACTATAACAATCCATCATTCGGTTACGGCGGTTACTGCTTACCAAAAGATACTAAGCAACTCTTAGCAAACTACGACTCTGTACCTAATAATATTATTAGTGCAATCGTGGAAGCAAACCGCACTCGTAAAGATTTTATTGCAGACTCTATTATTGCAAAATCGCCAAAAATCGTCGGTGTTTATCGCTTAATTATGAAATCAGGTTCTGATAATTTCCGCTCATCATCAATCCAAGGCATTATGAAACGCATTAAAGCCAAAGGGATTGAAGTGGTGATTTATGAGCCAGAAATGAAAGAAGAAACCTTCTTTAACTCAAAATTAGTTCGTGATTTAAATGAGTTTAAAGCAATGTCTGATATCATTATTACCAATAGAATGTCATCAGCACTAAACGATGTTGAAGAAAAAGTTTATACTCGTGACCTCTTTGGTAATGATTAATGAATAATGAAATTTTTTCTATTATAATGCCTGCATATAATGCAGAAAAAACTATATTTTATAGTATTGAGTCTATACTGAACCAGACTTATTCAAATTTTAAAATTTATATTATAAATGATAATTCTTGCGATAAGACTGAAAATATAATTCTTTCTTTTTCAGATGAAAGAATTATATATATTAAAAATAAAAAGAACATGGGTGTTTCTTTATCTAGAAATATTGGAATAAAATTATCTAAAGGTAAGTTTATTGCATTTTTAGATAGTGATGATCTCTGGGTTCCTAATAAGTTAGAAGAGCAATATAAGAAACTAATTAATGGCTGGGATGTTGTTTGTTCCAATTACACAACCTTTGATGAAACAAATCAAATAAAGCATAGAGTCTCTCCTGAAATAATCAATTACTCTGATATGCTTTTATCTAACTTTATTGGCAATCTTACTGGAGCTTATAATAAGGATAACATAGGAAAAGTTTATCAAAAAAATAAAGGTCACGAAGATTATATCATGTGGCTAGATATTTTAAAGAAAAGTAAAAAAGCATACTGTATCCAAAAACCACTAGCTAAATATAGAATATCTGAAAAATCCTTATCAGGAAATAAATTAAAAGCAATGCAATGGCAATGGTCTATCTATCGAAATGAATTAAATTTATCTTTTATAAAATCATCTTATTATTTTATTAATTACATTTATAATGCTTTAAAGAAGAGAAAATAGCTATGCTAACAATCATCGGTGGTTCAGGTTTTATTGGCACACGCCTTTCAGATCAATTAACTAAAGAAAATATTGAATTTAAAATTGTAGATATTGCTAAAAGTGAAAAATATCCTGAAAAATGGGTATTTGGTGATGTAACAAAACCAGAGACATTACTTGAACCATTAAAGGGTTCTGATGTTATTATCAACTTAGCAGCACAACATAAAGATAATGTTCATCCTATTAGTTTATATTATGAAGTTAATGTAGATGGAGCTAAAAATGTTTGTGATGTTGCTGAACAGTTAAATATTAAACATATCGTATTTACTTCATCTGTTGCTGTATATGGATTTGTTGAAAAAGAAACGGGTGAAGATGGTGAGTTTCATCCATTTAACGATTATGGTAAATCTAAACTTGATGCAGAACATCAATATGAAGCATGGTATAAGAAAAACCCTTCAAATACTTTAGTAGTGATCAGACCAACGGTTGTTTTTGGTGAAGGAAATAGAGGCAACGTTTATAATTTATTCCGTCAAATAGCGTCGGGTAAATTTTTAATGGTGGGTTCAGGTAATAATAAAAAATCTATGGCTTATGTAGAAAACATCGCTGCTTTCTTAAAATTTGCTACTAAAATAGAATCTGGCCATCATATATTTAATTATATTGATAAACCTGATTTTACTATGAATGAATTGACAGATATCATTTATACAGCTTTAGATAAACGACATACCCACATTAAAGTTCCTTATGCTATTGGATTACTTGGTGGATATTGTTTTGATATTCTTTCTAAAGTTACAGGTAAAGAATTCCCTGTAAGCAGTATTCGAATCAAAAAATTCTGTGCTCGCACTCAATTTAAATCAAATAGTATTACTAATACTGATTTTAAAGCGCCAGTTACTCTTGAGCAAGGTATTGCTAACACAGTTAAAAATGAATTTTTATAATAGATTAATTTTAAATAGTCTTTATATTAACAAATAATTAAAATACACCCTACACTTCTCTACTTATTTTCTAATAAAAAATTAATTTTATATTAATTTAATAAGTATATGATCCTTATGATTGCTAAATATACTATACCTTTACTAAAGAGTGAGAATTAACACTAAAATATTTATTTTTATTCTAGTATAGTGAAATTATATAAATACATATACTTTAGATAAGAGAAACCATGAAAATCACCATCTCCGGTACCGGCTATGTCGGTCTATCTAACGGAATACTTCTTTCCCAACACAACAAAGTTGTTGCGTTAGATATCAATAAAGAAAAAGTTGAATTACTTAACAAAAAAATCTCTCCAATTACAGATAAAGAAATTGAAGAGTTTTTAGCAACCAAAACGCTCGACTTTACGGCAACACTAGATAAAGAGTTCGCTTATAAAGATGCGGATTTTGTTATCATTGCCACACCAACCGATTACGACCCTAAAACAAACTACTTTAATACCTCTTCAGTAGAGTCTGTTATTCGTGATGTTTTAGAATATAATCCAAACACGACAATGATTATAAAATCAACCATTCCTGTTGGTTTTACGAAAGAAATGAGAGAGAAATATAATACAGATAATATTATTTTCTCCCCTGAATTCTTACGTGAAGGTCGTGCACTTTACGATAATTTATATCCATCTCGTATTGTGATTGGTGAACAATCAGAAAGAGCACAAAAGTTTGCAGACCTTTTACAACAAGGCGCACTGAAAAAAGATATTGATGTTCTGTTCACTGACTCCACAGAAGCAGAAGCCATCAAATTATTTGCTAATACTTATTTAGCACTACGTGTTGCTTACTTTAATGAGCTTGATAGCTATGCAGAATCTTACGGTTTGAACTCAAAACAAATCATCGAGGGCGTCTGTTTAGATCCGCGTATTGGTAACCATTATAATAATCCATCGTTTGGTTATGGTGGTTACTGCTTACCAAAAGACACTAAACAACTATTAGCAAACTATGATTCTGTTCCTAATAATATTATTAGTGCAATCGTTGAAGCTAACCGCACACGTAAAGATTTTATTGCAGACTCAATTATCGCTAGATCACCAAAAGTCGTAGGTGTTTATCGTTTAATTATGAAGTCCGGTTCTGATAACTTCCGCTCTTCGTCTATCCAAGGCATTATGAAACGCATTAAAGCCAAAGGCATTGAAGTGGTGATTTATGAGCCTGAAATGAAAGAAGAAACCTTCTTTAACTCAAAGTTAGTTCGTGATTTAAATGAGTTCAAATCAATTTCTGATGTCATTATTACCAATAGAATGTCATCAGTGCTAAACGACGTTGAAGAAAAAGTTTATACTCGTGACCTCTTTGGTAACGACTAAATCTATTTCATATGCTCAATATCGTCTTATTTGAACCCGAAATTCCACCGAATACGGGTAATATTATTCGCCTGTGTGCTAACACAGGCTTTCATCTTCATCTAATCCAACCATTGGGTTTTACTTGGGATGATAAGCGTCTGCGTCGTGCAGGGCTTGATTATCGTGAGTTTGCTGATATTAAACAGCATCATGATTACTATACTTTTTTAGAAAGTGAAGGTTTAAACCCTGATAATGCACAATCACCAACAGGTGCACGTGTATTTGCGTTAACGACAAAAGGTACACCAGCACATAGTAATGTGAGCTATCAAGATGGAGATTATCTCCTTTTTGGACCTGAAACTCGTGGTTTACCGCCTTACGTGTTGGATAATATGCCGACTCAGCAGAAAATCAGAGTTCCAATGCTTGCTGATAGCCGTAGTATGAACCTATCAAATACTGTAGCGGTTGTGGTTTTTGAAGCATGGCGTCAACTTGGTTATCCTGGTGCATTACTAAGAGACTGAAATGCAAAAAGCGCTGATCATAAATAATGACTAGCGCTTTTTTAATTTCAAATGACTAAAAATCTAACTTATTACTCTGACAGTTGTCTGATCTCAGCAACAACTTTAGTAATATACCTACACCCTTCCCCCACATCCTTTAATACCAATGCGTGAGCACCAATCACTGCATTATCACCTATCTCTATCTCTCCGCCAATAATCGAAGAATTACAACCAATATAAACATGGTTACCAACTCGAATATCTGCTTTGCCATCTTTTTCTTTTACTCCAATGGTGACACCTTGCATTAACGTCACGTTCTCACCTAATTGGCAGTAATTGGTCAGTACGATCCCTATGGGATGTGGTAATGAAAGACCTTTACCTATGCGTGTTCTTAGTGAAATATCGTTGCAGTACTTGCGATTATTTTTAGCGCCAATACGAATGCCAAGTTTTTTGAGAAAACGACTTTTAGAGAAATAAAAGAATTGGGCGACACGCCACCAAAATAGATAACGTGAACGTTGGCAGAAAAAGACGCGATGAAATAGTCTCACCCAACTAAAAGGCTTGTTATCACCGATATATTCAGCATGTAAACAAGCCTTCAGCTCAGAGAGTGTAACTTCAGTTAATGCCATTAAATGCCATCACCACATTCAAAACCGGGCACCACACCATTAAAGTGTTGATCCATATCGAGTGAAGGCTTGTCACTCGTTGGCTTACCGACAATGCGGGCAGGAACTCCTGCAACAGTGGTATGAGCAGGAACTTCATGTAATACCACAGAGCCAGCACCAATTTTGGCACCACGGCCAATCTCAATATTGCCGAGTATTTTAGCACCCGCTCCAATCATTACACCTTCGCGTACTTTAGGGTGACGATCACCACAAGTTTTACCTGTACCCCCTAAAGTCACAGATTGTAAAATAGAAACATCGTTCTCAACAATCGCAGTTTCACCAATCACAATGCCCGTTGCGTGATCAAGCATAATACCGTGACCAATACGTGCAGCAGGGTGAATATCGACACCAAAGGTCACAGAAATTTGATTTTGCAGATAAACGGCAAGCGCTTTACGATCTTGGTTCCATAACCAATGGGCTATACGATAAGCTTGTAAGGCATGAAAACCTTTTAGATAAAGCAGAGGTGTAGAGTATTTATCAACAGCGGGATCGCGTAAACGAACGGCTGAAATATCATAAGCTGCTGATTCAATCATAGAGTTATCACTACGATAGGCTTCTTCAACAATCTCACGAACAGCAATCGCAGGCATAGTCTGAGTTGCCAGCTTGTTCGCCAGCATATAGCTTAAGGCACTGCCTAAGTTTTCATGCTTGAGTAATGTCGCATGGAAGAAACTCGCCAAAATCGGCTCGCAATCTGCCAAACATCTTGCTTCATCTTTAATATGATCCCAGACTCTTTTTAGTTCTTCTAGCGACATACTCACTCTCATTCTTTTTACATTGAAGCCTAAGTAAAAACTTAGGCTTCTTATGTTTAAAACAGAAATAAATAACTATCTAAAATAGACTTAGAAAAGATTGCTGTCTATCTCATCTTTCGTTGCACGGCCTAATAAAGATAATGCCGCTTCTTTGGCATCTTTATGCTGGTATAAAATTTGGTAGATCTGCTCTGTGATAGGCATTTCAACACCAACTTGTTCTGCTAATGCGCGAACTTCTTTAGTATTGCGATAACCTTCAACGACTTGCCCAATTTTTTCTTGAGCGGTATCGACATCAAAACCTTGGCCTAGCATCATACCAAATCGACGATTACGAGATTGGTTATCAGTACAGGTTAAAACTAAATCACCTAAACCCGCCATTCCCATAAACGTTGCCGCATCTGCACCTAATGCTTTACCTAAACGGCTCATTTCGGCAAGTCCACGGGTGATCAGCGCTGTACGCGCATTCGCACCAAAACCCATACCATCAGACATACCCGCACCAATCGCAATCACGTTTTTTACTGCACCACCTAATTGCACACCGATAAAATCAGGATTTTTATAAACACGGAAACTTTTGCCACAATGGAAAAGCTGTTGAAGCTCTTCAGAGAACGTATTATCCGTTGATGCCACAGAAATCGCAGTGGGTAAACCAGCGGCAAGCTCTTTAGCAAAAGTAGGGCCTGATAAAACTGCTAGCGGGATTTCATTACCTAATACTTCACGCGCTACATCTTGCAACAAGCGACCAGTATGAGCCTCAAGTCCTTTTGTCGCCCAAACAACACGTGCATCCTGACGTAAAAAGGGTTTGATCTGTTGTAATACATCACCAAAAACATGGCTTGGGATCACAACAAGAATATTACGGCTGGCTTCAATGGCTTTTTGCAAAGAAGCTTCCATGTATAAACTATCAGGAAAGGAAACATCGGGCAGAAATGCCTGATTACAGCGTGCTTGTTCTAACGCTGCAACATGCTCAGGATCATGACCCCAAAGTACGACGTCATGACCATTGCGCGCTAAGGTAATCGCTAAAGCGGTGCCGTATGAACCGGCACCGATAACTGTCATAGAAGCGTTCATTAAGCTTCTTCAGCCCCTTCATTAGCAGCATCAGTTTGTTGCTGTTGTAAATAGTTCATAAACAACGCATCAAAGTTAACAGGTGCTAAGTTCAGTTGTGGGAAAGTACCACGGCTAACTAAGTTAGTGATACATTCACGAGCGTAAGGGAACAGAACGTTAGGGCAATATGCACCTAAGCAATGTGCCAGTTGAGTGCCTTCGATACCTTCAACGGTAAAGATACCTGCTTGTTGAACTTCACACAGGAATGCAGTTTCGTTATCCATTGTTGCGGTTACAGTAACGCGCAGAATAACTTCATATACGTTTTCAGCTAAAGTATTAGAAGAAGTATCCAGATCTAATTTAACTTCTGGTTGCCACTCTTTTTGGAAAACTTGTGGGGCATTAGGCGCTTCAAAAGAGATATCTTTTGTATAGATACGTTGAATTTGAAAAGTCATCTCTTGGTTTTGCTGTTCTGACATAATAATCTTACCTTTTTATATCCTTATTAATTGAATAGCAGTAAGTATAGAACTCAATCTGCCCGCTCGTTACTTTTTACCTTTAGCCAGTGGTAAATTCTCACCACTCCAGCCTGAAAGACCATCTTTTAAGATAAAGACTTTTTCAAAACCGAGTTTAATTAGGCTTTCTGCAGGTTTTGCACCTTCAATACCTGATGGTGACACAACAATAACTGGCTGTGATTTATATTTCTCCAGCTCAGCAATATTATTATTTTTGATTTCAGAAGGCGTTAAATTGATAGAATCAATGATGTGTCCTTTACGGAATTCATCACGGCTACGGATATCAACACACACCGCATTCTCTTTGTTTATCAAAGAAATCGCTTCTGTACGGGAAATATTTTTCGTCTTAGAAAAAAGCCCTTTAAAGGTCAATACAATGACCGCCACCAGCAACGCTACCCAAACAAAGCTTAACAGGGTGTGCCGGTTGAAAAATTGCATTACTTCTTGCAGCATAGGATGCAATCACTCTCGTTGGTTAAAAATAGTATCAAAGAGCCAAAGTATACCTTTGTCATGGCTCAATTACAGCCTATTCCTGCTTTTCTCTTTCTATTTTTGCGGAAAGTTTCTCAACAATCATTTTTTTTATTGACGGATTTATGTACCATTAGTGTCGGTTCCGTGAAAAATGATGAATTGAAAAGGCCTTACCTTTTTACTCTACAGGATCCCTCTTAAGGCAAGCTATTAATAAATCAGCATCCCTAATTGGCTACTTACGTATAAAATCTCCCATATTACGTAAGATTTATACCTGTCTGAGATACAACAACTATCTGTTATTTATTTAAAAGTATTGAGAACACGAGCATGTCGCAAACAAATCAAGTGCCTAAAATTGGATTCGTTTCATTAGGTTGTCCTAAAAATTTAGTGGACTCTGAACGTATCCTAACCGAACTGCGTACAGAAGGTTATCAAGTTGTTCCTACCTATAATGATGCTGATTTAGTCATCGTCAACACCTGTGGGTTTATTGACAGCGCAGTACAAGAATCGCTAGAAGCGATTGGTGAAGCACTCGATGAAAATGGTAAAGTTATTGTTACTGGCTGTTTAGGTGCAAAAGAGAACCAAATTCGTGAAGTGCACCCTAAAGTACTTGAGATCACAGGGCCCCATAGTTATGAACAAGTTTTATCTCATATTCACCACTATGTGCCAAAACCTGATCACAACCCTTTTCTCAGCCTTGTTCCTGAACAGGGTGTAAAATTAACGCCTCGTCATTATGCGTATTTAAAAATCTCTGAAGGTTGTAATCACCGTTGTACTTTCTGCATCATCCCATCAATGCGAGGTGATTTAGACAGTCGTCCAATTGGTGAAGTCTTAGGTGAAGCTAAAAGATTAGTTAATGCAGGAGTAAAAGAGTTACTTGTTATCTCTCAAGATACTTCTGCTTATGGTGTTGATACTAAACATCAAACAGGTTTTTGGGATGGAATGCCTGTCAAAACCAGTATGGTCAGTTTATGTGAACAACTGGCAAAATTAGGTATTTGGGTTCGCTTACATTATGTTTATCCATATCCACATGTTGATGATGTCATTCCTTTAATGGCAGAAGGTAAAATTCTACCTTATTTGGATATTCCGCTTCAGCATGCCAGCCCTAAGATTTTAAAACTGATGAAACGCCCAGGTGCTGTTGAGCGTACATTAGAGCGAGTAAAACGCTGGCGTGAAATTTGCCCTGAATTAACCTTACGTTCTACCTTTATTGTTGGTTTCCCGGGTGAAACAGAAGAAGATTTCCAAATGCTATTGGATTTCCTCAGCGAAGCTCGCCTTGATCGCGTAGGTTGCTTTAAATACAGCCCTGTTGATGGTGCGAAAGCAAATGAATTAGCCGATCAAGTACCTGAAGAAGTGAAAGAAGAGCGTTATCATCGCTTTATGCAATTACAGCAGCAAATTTCGACTGAACGCCTGCAAGAGAAAATCGGCAAAGTGTTGCTTGTTATGATTGATGAAGTGGATGAGGAAGGTGCAATTGGTCGTAGTATGGCCGATGCACCTGAAATTGATGGTGCTGTTTACCTCAATGAGCAATTTGATGTAGAACCAGGACAAATCGTTCGTGTTCTTATTGAACATGCAGACGAATATGATCTTTGGGGCACTATCGTCGAATAATCTCTCTCGTGGACAGCGTGATATTCTATTGCGCTGTCACACAGGATCTCTCTTTTTTACTCTCTCCTATTATTATTGCTTTATAATCTCTTATTAATTGAATAGATTACCTGTTAGGTATTATCTGAAATTTCGGCTTTATTTCGTGTTAACTGGTCAGTTGTTTGGTGGCATGGAATAATCTTACAAACTGTTATGAAAGGTACGTTGGTCAGATGGCAAAGAAAATGGATCTTCAAAAAAAAACACATCCGTCTTATCGTGTATTTTCTTTACCGTTAATCACGTTGCTTATTAGCACCTCTCTTTTTTCTGCCCCTCCTGTTTTTGCTAACACAATAACGGATAACCGCAATCAGCTAAAAGATCTACAAACCACGATTGCAGAAAAAGAAAAACAGGTTCAAGAACAACAAAAACAACGCACGGCCCTTCTTAGTCAATTAAAAACACAAGAAACTCAAATTTCTAGTGCAGGTCGTGCTGTGCATGAAACCCAAAATCGCCTACAAACATTAGGTAAAGAGATAAAAACCATTACCGCAAATATTGCTCGCTTACAAAAACAGTATCAGTCACAACAAGAGTTATTAGCGCGTCAAATGGATGCTGCGTATCGTCAAGGTAAACACCAAGGTATTGAGCTCTTATTTCGTGGTGAAGAAGGCCAGCGTGAAGAGCGTATTTTAGCGTATTACAGCTATATTAATGATGCTCGCAAAGAAACAATGGCAGAGCTTGCTCAAACATCAAAAGAGCTTGAGGCAGAAAAAGCAGCGCAACAAGCAAAACAGAACGAGCAAAAGCAGGTTCTCACTAAACAACAGCAAGAAAAACAAAAGCTTGATAACGCATTAGCTGCTCGACAAAAAACGCTGACCCAACTTGAATCAACCTTAAAAGCAGATCAGAAAAACTTAGCCACCATGCGAGCTAATGAAGCTCAATTAAGAAATAAAATTGCTCAAGCTGAGCGAGAAGCCAAAGCACGAGCAGAGCGTGAAGCACGAGAAGCAGCACGCATTGCAGCCAAACAACGAGAAGCCCAACAGCGTGGTTCAACCTATAAACCAACAGCTGAAGAGCAGTCATTAATGTCACGTACTGGTGGTTTAGGTAAACCTGCGGGACAAGCTATTTGGCCTATTAGGGGCTCTTTATTACACCGTTTTGGTGAGTCTATTTCTGGCTCTGGCGAATTACGCTGGAAAGGAATTGTGATACCAGCAGCACAAGGTACGGAAGTAAAAGCCATTGCTGATGGCCGTGTATTATTAGCAGATTGGCTTCAAGGTTATGGCTTGGTCGTCGTGGTTGAACATGGTAAAGGTGATATGAGCCTTTATGGTTATAACCAAAGCGCTTTAGTGAATGTTGGTCAACAGGTTAAAGCAGGCCAATCTATCGCTTTAGTTGGTAACAGTGGTGGACAAGAGCGTTCAGCACTCTATTTTGAAATTAGACGTCAAGGAAAAGCAGTAAACCCTGTTCCTTGGCTTGGGAGGTAGGTTTGAAATTACTTGGCACATTACAACGCAAGCGCTCTTTTCTACTTAGTTTAATGTTGCTAAGTCTGGTTGTAAGTACACCTGCATTTGCAGCCAAATTAGCCATTGTGATTGATGATTTTGGTTATCGTAAAAAAGAAGATAACCAAATTTTACAGCTTCCTACTGCGGTTTCTATCGCTATTTTGCCTGATTCGCCTCATGGAAAAGAAGTGGCGACTAAAGCCCATGCACAAGGGCGTGAAATTCTGATCCATATGCCAATGGCGCCAATTAGTAAACAACCTCTAGAGCGCGATACCCTAAAACCGTCAATGGATCAGAACGAAATTAATCGTATTATTCAACATGCTATTAGTAATGTTCCTTACGCTGTCGGTATGAATAACCATATGGGCAGTGCGATGACATCGGATAGACAAGCAATGGATAGGGTTATTAAAGCGCTTAATCACTCTAATCTCTATTTTTTAGATAGCGTGACCATCGGTAATACACAAGCTGCTATTGCCGCTAAAGCCGCAGGAGTTCCTTCTTTGCGTCGCCATGTTTTTCTCGATAACGTACAAACTGAAGCAGAAACTCGCCAACAACTTGCCCGCGCTATTGCTTTAGCACGGAAAAATGGCTCTGCCATTGCTATCGGACATCCTCATCCCTCAACGGTTAGAGCATTACAGCAACAGTTACCTTTACTACCTGCTGATATTCAACTAGTCGCACCAAGTGCGCTACTAAAACCACAGATAGAAAAACCAATACAACCAGAGCCGCCAAAAGTTGTCCCGCCAACAGAGCAACCGAAAGAGCCAAAACCTGCATCTTGGTTAAAGCCAGCGCAAGAAGCGATTATTTCGATGAAAAAAAGTACGCTAATTAATACATTATCCAGTGGATTTAGCTCATCAGAAAAAAAGAAATTACCCGACATATCTGATCCTAATGGAATTGGTGAAGTTGAAAACTAATGCAATAAAAAAGAGCCTTAAAAGGCTCTTTTTTACTTAAAGATCACGCATTACTGCCAATCTAAAATAACTTTACCTGATTGACCTGAACGCATGATATCAAAACCTTTTTGGAATTCATCAATTGGAAATTGATGAGTAATAATTGGAGAGAGATCAAGGCCGGACTGAATAAGTGCAGCCATTTTATACCATGTTTCAAACATCTCACGTCCATAGATACCTTTAATAAACAAACCTTTAAAGATAACTTGTCCCCAATCAATTGCCATATCAGAAGGAGGAATACCCAACAGCGCAATACGACCGCCATGATTCATGGTATTAAGCATGGTACGAAACGCAGGTGGCGCGCCTGACATTTCTAATCCCACATCAAAACCTTCTGTCATCCCCAATTCTTTCATAACATCCATTAGGTTTTCTTTGCTGACATTCACGGCTCTGGTAACACCCATTTTTTTCGCGAGATCAAGACGATATTCATTAACATCGGTGATCACCACATGACGAGCCCCAACATGCTTACAAATTGCAGCAGCCATAATCCCAATAGGGCCAGCGCCTGAAACCAGAACATCTTCACCCACTAAATCAAAAGATAACGCGGTATGCACGGCATTACCAAAGGGATCAAAAATAGCCGCTAATTCATCAGGAATATTGTCTGGGATTTTAAACGCATTAAAGGCAGGGATAACCAAATATTCAGCAAAACAGCCTGGGCGATTTACACCTACACCAATGGTATTGCGACATAAATGAGTACGACCGCCACGACAATTACGGCAATGACCGCAAGTGATATGCCCTTCACCCGAGACACGATCACCAATATTAAAGCCTTTCACTTCTTGCCCTATCGCAACAATTTCGCCGATATACTCATGGCCTACAACCATAGGAACAGGAATTGTTTTTTGTGACCACTCATCCCAGTTATAAATATGAACATCAGTGCCACAAATTGCTGTTTTGCGAATTTTGATCATCACATCGTTATGACCAAGCTCAGGCACTGGAACATCGGTCATCCAGATACCTTCTTGTGCTTTTAATTTTGACAATGCTTTCATAGAGTAACCTTATGCAATCACATTAAGTTCTTTGCCAATTTTGATAAATGCCGCCACTGCACGCTCAATTTGTTCAGTAGTGTGTGCTGCTGACATTTGTGTACGAATACGTGCTTGCCCTTGAGGTACAACAGGATAGAAAAATCCTGTGACATAAATCCCTTCATCAAGTAAGCGTGTTGCAAATTCTTGGGCTAATTTAGCCTCTCCTAACATAACGGGGATAATGGCATGATCTGCGCCCGCCAATGTAAAACCCGCCGCACTCATTTTTTCACGGAAAAGTGAAGCGTTACGCCATAAACGAGCACGAATTTCATCACCTGATTTCAGCATATCTAAAACAGCAATAGAGGCCGAAACAATCGCAGGCGCTAACGAGTTAGAGAATAAATAAGGGCGAGAACGCTGACGCAACCACTCAACCACTTCTTTACGCGCTGCGGTATACCCACCAGAAGCACCACCTAACGCCTTACCTAAGGTACCTGTGATAATGTCGACTCTGCCCATCACATCACAATACTCATGAGTTCCGCGACCTTGTGCCCCCACAAAGCCTACAGCATGAGAATCATCGACCATAACAAGGGCACCAAATTCATCGGCTAAATCACAGATAGATTTTAGGTCTGCAATCACACCATCCATTGAAAATACACCATCTGTCGCGATCATAATGTGGCGAGCATTATCTGCTTTGGCTTTTTCAAGTTGAACGCGTAGCTCTGCCATATCGTTATTGGCATAGCGATAACGTTTAGCTTTACATAAACGCACACCATCAATAATAGAGGCATGATTTAAAGCATCAGAAATAATGGCATCTTCAGGGCCCATTAATGTTTCAAATAATCCACCATTCGCATCAAAGCAAGATGAATACAGAATGGCATCTTCCATTCCTAAAAATTCAGCAATTTTATTTTCTAATGTTTTATGTGAATCTTGAGTACCACAGATAAAACGTACAGAAGCCATACCAAATCCGTGGCTGTCCATACCTGCTTTTGCAGCTTCAATTAATTTTGGATGATTAGCGAGGCCTAAATAGTTATTAGCACAGAAGTTAATAACATGGCTTCCATCAGCAACTGCGATATCTGCGCTTTGTGAAGAAGTGATGATGCGCTCATTTTTAAAGAGGCCATCTTGACGAGTTTGTTCTAGTTGTTGATTAATTTGTTGGTAAAAAGTGGGAGTAGACATACTTTCTCCTAAGACAGCAATTCGAAAAGAGACAACTTAAATAGTTTGACTATAATATAGTCAGCATTGTTTCTTATTTTATGCCTTTGTTCTATTAAAAACGACAAATGTAAATAAATAATGTTATTTGTGTAATTAAGATCACTAATACGTTCTGCTTTTTTCGAGAATTTCAGTCTGTTGTTCCATGATGAATGCTACCGTTAAGGCTGTTCAGTGTTATTATAGACCTAGAGCTAATTTTTAGATTTTATATGAAGGGGTAGCCACATGATTATCGTCACTGGCGGTGCGGGTTTTATCGGCAGCAATATTGTTAAAGCATTAAATGATGAAGGTTATACTGATATCTTAGTTGTTGATAACCTTAAAGATGGTACCAAATTTGTGAATTTGGTTGATCTAAATATCACTGATTACATGGATAAAGAAGATTTTATTGCAAGCATTGTTGCTGGTGATGATTTCGGTGATATTGATGCGGTTTTCCATGAAGGTGCTTGCTCTTCCACGACTGAGTGGGATGGCAAATATATGATGGATAACAACTATCAATATTCTAAAGAGCTACTTCATTTTTGTCTTGAACGCCAAATTCCTTTCTTATATGCCTCTTCTGCTGCAACTTATGGTGGTCGTACAGATAACTTTATCGAAGATAGAAAATATGAAGCGCCTTTAAATGTCTACGGCTATTCAAAATTCTTATTCGATGAATATGTACGCCAGATTTTACCTGAAGCAGATTCAATGATTTGTGGCTTCCGTTATTTTAATGTTTATGGCCCCCGTGAAGGACATAAAGGTGGTATGGCGAGTGTTGCATTCCATTTAAATAACCAAGTCAATGCGGGTCAAAATCCAAAATTATTTGAAGGTAGCGAAACCTTCCAACGCGACTTTATTTACGTTGGAGATGTGGCTGCGGTTAATTTATGGTTCTGGCGCAATAATGTATCAGGTATTTTTAACTGTGGTACAGGTCGAGCTGAATCATTCCAAGCTGTTGCCGATGCTGTTATTGCTCATCATAAAGATAAAGATCTCTCTATCGAACATATTGAGTTCCCTGAGAAATTGAAAGGTCGTTACCAAGCCTTTACTCAAGCTGACCTGACAAATTTACGTAAAGCAGGTTATTCCGCACCTTTTAAAACAGTTGCTGAAGGCGTAGAGCTTTATATGCAATGGTTAAATCAAGGTAAGTAATCACTGTTTATGAAAATCTTTGTGGTAGGGCCTTCATGGGTCGGGGATATGATGATGTCCCAAAGTCTTTATCGTACATTGAAAGCATTACATCCTGCGGCAACGATTGATGTGATGGCACCTGCTTGGTGCCGTCCATTACTCGAAAAAATGCCAGAAGTTGATAATGCAATCCCGATGCCATTAGGTCATGGGGCTTTAGCCATTGGTGAACGTCGCCGTTTAGGAAAACAATTAAAAGAGAATGGTTACACACACGCTTACGTATTACCTAACTCGTTAAAATCTGCCTTAGTCCCTTTCTTTGCAGATATTCCTAAGCGCACTGGTTGGCGTGGAGAGATGCGTTATGGTCTATTAAATGATTTGCGACCTTTAAATAAAGATGCATTTCCTTTGATGGTTGAACGCTATGTTGCGCTCGCTTATGACAAGCAAAAAGTCCAAAAAGCGACTGATTTACCGCAACCTTTGTTATGGCCTAAGTTATCAGTTACCGAAAATGATATTGCTACCACATTAAGTCAATTTTCATTATCGACTCAACGCCCTGCTATTGGTTTTTGCCCTGGAGCTGAATTTGGCCCCGCAAAACGTTGGCCTCATTATCATTACGCCGCTTTAGCACAGAAACTGATTGAGCAAGGTTATCAGATCTTCTTGTTTGGCTCTAAAAAAGATAAAGAAGCAGGCGAAGAGATAAAACAAACCTTAACGCCAGAAGCACGTGAAGCCTGTTTTAATCTTGCTGGCGAAACCAGTCTTGAGCAGGCAGTTAATTTGATTGCATCTTGTAAAGCTGTGGTCAGTAATGACTCTGGTTTAATGCATGTTGCTGCCGCGTTAGAGCGTCCGTTAGTGGTGCTTTATGGCCCAAGTAGCCCTGACTTTACACCACCGTTATCACATAAAGCACGCGTGATCCGTTTAATTACGGGTTATCACAAAGTGCGTAAAGGGGATGCTGAACAAGGCTATCACCAAAGCTTAATCGATATTCAGCCAGAGAAGGTTTTTGCTGAATTAGCAAATTTACTGTCAACGGAGCCATCAGCGTGAAGCGGGTATTAATTGTTAAAACCTCTTCTATGGGCGATGTGTTACATACATTGCCAGCATTAACTGATGCAATAAATGTTTATCCTGATATTCGTTTTGATTGGGCCGTCGAAGAAGGTTTTGCACAGATCCCAAGCTGGCATCAAGCCGTTGATAGAGTTATTCCTGTAGCAATACGCCGTTGGCGAAAAAACTGGTTTAGTGCACCTATTCGTGCTGAGCGCGCACAATTTCGTCACGCTATTCAAAACCATCACTATGATGCCGTTATTGATGCACAAGGTTTACTAAAAAGTGCATTTTTGGTTACTCGATACGCCAAAGGCACTAAGCACGGTTATTCTCGTCAATGTTCCCGAGAGCCTTTAGCGAGTTTCTTTTACGATATTCGCCACAATGTCAGTAAAGAGATGCACGCCGTTGAGCGAATTCGTCAACTGTTTGCTTTAAGCTTAAATTATCCGACCCCACAATCTCAGGGTGATTATGGAATTGCACAGCATTTCCTCTCACTGCCATCCTTTGATAAACGCCCTTATTTAGTCTTTTTACACGCAACTACGCGTGATGAGAAACATTGGCCAGAATCCCATTGGCGAGAGTTAATTGCACTGCTTGCAGATTCCGGAGTACGCATTAAATTACCTTGGGGTGCAGAGCATGAGCATCAACGTGCAATACGTTTAGCAAGAGATTTTGACTATGTTGATGTGTTACCGAAGATGTCACTAGCCCAAGTGGCTCAGGTTATTGCTGGAGCTAAAAGCGTCGTTTCTGTGGATACGGGATTAAGCCATTTAACGGCTGCATTAGATAAACCCAATATCACTTTATTTGGCCCTACCGATCCCGGCTTAATTGGCGGTTACGGTAAAGCCCAAACGGCTGTAAAAGCAGAAGGTGGGGATATTGGGGAGATAAGCGCGCAAAAAATACTCAACATTCTCGATATTTAGCCTTATTAAACCCTAAAAGTTATTAGTCTTTTAGGGTTTGATTAACCGCACTAAAGACTTCATCAACCGAAATAAGATCCATTGATGCTTGTATTCCCTCATCTGGGTTAGGTCTCTTATTGATAATGGTATGCAAATGAAGATCTTGATAAGGCCCTGTCCATTTAGGGTTTGCTGTCGCAAATAAACTTACTGTCGGGCGTTGTAGTGTGATCGCTAAATGTAGAGGCCCTGTATCCCCTGTGACTAATACATCCATTATCTTTATTTGACTTAACAAATCAGGCAATGAAGTTTTACCCACTAGATTTTCAATATTGTTATGATATTTTTTTGGCAACAATACAAAAAACTCTTCTGGTAATTCTAATTCTCTGGGTGAACCAATTAACTTAATCTGTATTGATGGTTTACTCTCAATAAGCTTTTGCGCTAATTCAACAAAATATTTTACTGGCCATCTACGTTCTTGCGTTGATGCCCCCATCTGAAATCCAACAATATGATAGTGTCCTTTATCTAATTGTTCTATTTCACAAGGAATTTCCATTCTTGTATCAGAACTATCTATTCCTAAATAACGAATAATATTAAGTTTACTTTGGACAACATGACAATTAGGAGGTTGATACTCAGCAATAATCCATTTCTGAAACCATTTAGGAATAACATGAAAAGTATTACGCAATATATACTGACAACCTGCCACTACTGCAAACAGCACATCATAAGGAAGATGAGAATGGAGAATAACCGCTAATTCAGGTTTATATTTTTTAGCCTGTAAAGCAATAGGAAGTAGATTTTTTATCTTATTATCCCAATAAACTACGCTATCTATTTGGTCATAGTTTTCAACTAATAACCTATTCTTCTCACTTGAAACCAATGTAATATGTGCATCAGGATAGTGAGCTCGGATCGCTCTTATTGCTGGGGTATTAAACATAAAATCTCCCAGCGCGGTCGTAGAAAAAATAAGAATACTGTTAAATTGAATATCAGATGAAAATGTATCCGTTTTTTTCATCTTGCCAAAAAGTGGGTTATAAATATTTAGGAAGTTATGTACCCATTTTAATTTCTTCAACTTCATCTTATTTTGCCTGTACTTGATTTTGATAATACTCAGCTAACGTCATTCCATGCACTTTATCTGATAAGAAGCTAAATAAAGTTTCTAAGTCGTTATATAACCCTTCAATATCTTTTTCGGTACGAAAGGTTGGACTACCACCCGGCATAAATTCAGAGGAGTGCAACATAAATTCAATATGAGAGTGACCTTGAGCTAAAGATTTTTCAGCAACATCAATCATCTGTTGAGCATTGCCACCTTTAGGGCGGAGCCAATTCACTGAAGGCGCACGTTGCTTACCTCTCAATTTATCGTAGCCTTGCTTAATTTTATTCATAAAAGGTGAGTGCTTATATTGGATACTCATTGGCACTTCTAGCAACGAAGAATTACCTGGTTTAGTGATATCCTGCAAGTCCATAAAATAAGCATGACTTGGAAAATCGGTGTAATTTGTTCCACCGGATTGTGCGGGATCACCTTTAGTAAATCGCCAATCCACTTTAGGTGTCACAGAACAATCGACTTGGTAACCAAACTCAACCAAAAGTTGTGCATAAGTTTCGTTAAAAGCCCAACGACCCGCACGATGACTTAACATTTTGGTTTGCAGTTTATCTTCAAGTAACTGTGTCATTAATGCGATTTTCTCTCGCATTTGATCTTTGGGATATTCAATTAAATAAGGCTGATAATGTAAATCGTTGTCCGTTAAAGGTGTAATTGGTGGGCTATTCCAAGCATGTAAGTGCATACCAATTTCGCCCGTATTACGTGCAATAACATCACGAGCAAACTCAATATAGGCATCATCCATAACCATTTCATAGTTTGTTAACCAAACAGGTTTAAAATTAAAGCGCTCACAAAGTTGCTGAAAACGGGGAAGAAAGTGCGTATTTCGAGTGGTAATATCACGTTCATTTTCCCAAAGATTATCGCCTTCGGTATCTAATGTGATAATAAATGCTGGTTTAGTCATGCATTCCCCGCCAACTGATGGATTATAGGTTCATAATTGAATAAATTATTCTATGTTACGCAGTAGGAAACATCTATTCAATCAATATAAATACAGTATGGTAGATGCATTCCGTGGATTTGTTTACAATTAGAGTATCTCATTCAAGCTAAAGTAATTATGACAAATATAAATCAATCATTTAATAGAATACTGGTTATTAAACTCCAACATCATGGAGATATGTTATTAACGACACCCGTTATATGCTCATTAAAATCAGCTTATCCTAATGCGATGATTGATGTTTTATTATACAAAGAAACATTACCTATGCTTGAGCACAACCCATTAATCAATAATATTTTTTATCTTGATCGTAATTGGAAACATCAAGGTAAGTTGACTCGATTAAAAAAAGAGTGGGAACTTGGCCGAACATTACAAAAACAGCAGTACGACTTAGTGGTAAACTTAGCTGATCAATGGAAAGCAGCCATTTTTGCTTTACTTACCAAAGCAAAAACACGTTTAGGCTTTGAATTTGAAAAGCGTAAAGACAGCCAATTTTGGCAAACGTGCCATAACATCATTATTTCTACAGCAGATCATGGACAACTGCACACTGTTGAACAAAATCTGAGTATCCTGACACCACTTAATATTCCTATTATTTCGGATGTTATGATGGCTTATAGCGAAGCAGACAAACAGTGGTTAACTGAGACTATTGAAAAATATCATCTCCCTAAAAACTATATCGTTATACAACCAACATCTCGCTGGTTTTTCAAATGCTGGAATGAGGATAAAATGGCGACTTTGATTACACAACTTCAGCAAAGCCATTATTCTGTTGTTTTAACCTCAGGCCCAGAGAAAAAAGAATTGGAGATGATAGAAACTATTTTGGCACAATGTCCAAATAAAGAAGCTATAACGGTCTTAGCAGGCCAAACCTCTTTATCTCAATTAGCGGTATTAATTGATAATGCAGGGCTTTTTATTGGTGTTGATTCTGTTGCAATGCATATGGCTGCAGCATTAAAAACCCCTTTAGTTGCTCTTTTTGGTCCTTCTAAACTTGAGCATTGGCATCCTTGGCAAGCGATAGGCGAAACAATATGGGCTGGTGATTATGACGATATTCCACACCCAGATCATATAAAAACAGACACTCAACAACGCTATCTTTCCGCTATTCCTGTTGATGTAGTTTACAACACAGCTATAAGGCACTTATCTTAATGAATCACCCATTACGACTCGCCATTGTTCGACAAAAGTATCGTCCTGATGGTGGTGCTGAGCGCTTTATTGCCCGTGCATTAGATGCATTATCAAACGATGATCTTGAACTCAATGTGATCACTCGAGAATGGCAAGGTGATACCAATCCAGATTGGCATATTCACTTATGTAACCCACGAAAGTTAGGCAGAATTAGTCGAGAGTCAGGCTTCGCTAAGGCGGCAAGAGCGTGTTGGCAAGAAAATCATTTTGATATTGTTCAAAGTCATGAACGTATCGCAGGTTGTGATATTTTTCGGGCAGGTGATGGTGTGCACCGCCGATGGTTATTACAACGTCAACGAATATTGCCAAATTGGAAAGGTCGCTGGTTATTTTATGATAGATACCATCGCTATGTTATGAATGCAGAAAAGCAAATGTATGCTGATCCTGCATTAAAACAAGTTATTTGTAACTCACAGATGGTTAAAAATGAAATTATTGAGGATTTTGGCCTATCTGCCGATAAAATATCTGTTATTTATAACGCAATTGATCATAATGCTTTCGTACCTGCGACAAATTCTCAAAAATACGCATTAAAAACACAATATAATATTCCACAAGATGTGCCTTGCTTTATTTATGTAGGATCTGGCTTTGAACGTAAAGGATTAGCAGCTGCTATTTCAGCAATAGCAAAAACATCGGCTATATTGTTAGTTGTTGGAAGTGATAAAAATCAGCGAAGATACGAACAATTCGCGACACAATTAGGTTGTGAGCAACGTATTTTCTTTTTAGGTATGCAGAAAAAAACACTCGATTTTTATCAAATAGCGGATGCATTGTTGCTTCCTACTCTTTACGATCCTTTCCCTAATGTTATTCTTGAGGCATTATCGTGCGGTTTACCGGTGATCACCTCAACAACTTGTGGTGGCGCGGAATTTATTCAAAATGGTAAAAATGGATTTGTTTGTGATGCATTAGATATTTCAGCATTAACTGATGCAATTGTGCAGATCCCCCAAAATACAGCGTGGACTGAAATGTCACAGGTAGCGAGAGAGACTATCCTTCCCTATACGCCACAACGATTATCAGGCGAGCTTATTTCACTTTATAAACGGATATTAGCCTTGTGAGTCAACAACATATACTTTTTATTATTGATGGATTACCCGGTGGTGGCGCTGAAAATGTTACACTCAGGCTAGCCAACGGTTTTCATCAGGCTGGATACCAAGTCACATTGTTATCCTTACATAATAAATTAGCGTATGAACTACCTGATTTTATTGATTATATTGTTGATCATGATGACTATCGTGGTATCTTCAGAAAATTAACCGAAATACCTCGTAGAGCAAAATCACTTGATAATGTACTTATAAAGCTTTTTGCTAAGAAAGGACGTCCTGCGCTTGTTCTTTCTAATCTACACAAAACAGACCGTATTGTTTGCCGATCCAAACAACTAAAAAGCTGTAATGTTTGGTACTGTATTCATGGCATTTACTCTCAATCTTATCTTGGGAATAAATCTGGCTTTTCATATTGGTTGAAAAAAACCAAAATTCAGCGTGTTTATAAAGATAAAAATCTCGTTTGTGTATCTAACGCTGTTAAAGATGACTTAATAAATACAATTGACATTCGTGCTCACCAACTAAAGACCATCTATAACCCTTTTAATATTGAAGAAATACAGCAAAGAGCCACCCTTCCGAATGTATTTACTCAGCAAGAGTATATTTTACATGTTGGACGATTACATGAAGTTAAAAGGCAAGACAGATTAATTGAAGCCTTTGCGAAAGCGGATTTGCCTTGCCAATTAATCCTTTTAGGTGAAGGAACACCTGCCATTAAACAAAAATTAGAAGCACAAATAAAACAACTCAATCTAACACAGAAGGTTGTACTTGCTGGCTTTATCTCTAATCCGCTCCCTGCCATCAAAGATGCGAAGGTAGTCGCATTAAGTTCTGATAGCGAAGGACTTCCTACTGTATTAATTGAAGCTTTAATTTGTGGAACTCCTATCGTCAGTACTCAATGCCCAGGTGGAGTCAGCGAAATTATGACTGACGCGCTTTCTGATTATCTTTCTACAATGGATAGTGATTCTCTCGCTGAGAAACTTCGTTTCGCGTATTATTCACCACCTCAAATATTGCCATCATCCTATGCAAAATTTGAACTAAACCATATTTTAAAGCAGTATATCGCTTTAATTCCTTAATCCGCGCCTACTTGTTTTACACACTTTCTACCACACAGTGTGATACTATAAGCGTTCGTCCAGATAAGTGAATTTGATAGCATGTTGTTGCGTTTATATCAGGTACTTCTTTACCTTATTCAACCTCTGATTTGGTTACGCCTTTTATTACGTAGCCGTAAAGCACCCGCCTACCGTAAACGGTGGGGAGAGCGCTATGGCTTTTGCAAAGGCAAAGTTGTGCCTCAAGGGATATTATTACATTCCGTTTCTGTCGGTGAAACACTCGCCGCCGTGCCACTTGTTCGCGCCCTTCGCCATCACTATCCCGATTTGCCTATAACAGTCACAACCATGACACCAACAGGCTCAGAACGTGTACGTTCTGCATTTGGTGATGATGTTTACCATGTCTATCTTCCTTATGATTTACCGGGTTCAGTTAATCGTTTTCTTAAAGCGGTTGATCCGAAATTGGTGATCATTATGGAAACCGAACTATGGCCTAATCTGATTTCAAAACTGCATCAACGAAAAATCCCATTGATTATCGCCAATGCACGTTTATCAGAACGCTCTGCGGCGGGTTATCAGAAATTAGGTAGTTTCGTTAAAACAATGCTCCAAAAAATCACCTTAATTGCGGCTCAAAACCAAGAAGATGGTGAGCGTTTTATTGAATTAGGGCTTAAACGTTCACATTTACATGTAACAGGCAGTCTAAAATTTGATATTTCTGTCACCCCTGAGTTAGCAGCAAGAGCCGTTGCTTTGCGTCGCCAATGGGCTGCTCATCGCCCCGTTTGGATTGCAACCAGTACCCATGAAGGTGAAGAAACCATTATCTTAGAGACACATAAAAAGCTACTGACACAATTTCCACAGCTTTTGTTAATTTTAGTTCCTCGACACCCAGAGCGTTTCCCTAAAGCGGAGCAATTAACACGCGAAGCAGCGTTAAAGTATACCTTACGCAGTACTGATGCTGTTCCTGATGCACAGACCCAAGTCGTGATAGGTGATACCATGGGCGAATTGATGTTGCTCTATGGTATTGCTGATCTGGCTTTTGTAGGGGGAAGTTTAGTCGAACGTGGTGGTCATAATCCTTTAGAGGCCGCAGCTCATGCTATCCCGGTTATTATGGGGCCTCATACTTTTAATTTTAAAAATATCTGTGCCAAGCTCGATCAAGCTGAAGGGTTAATTACTGTTACAGACAGTGAATCGATGGCAACTGCTATTGCTTCATTGCTTAATGATGAAGATTATCGCCGTTACTATGGTCGTCATGCTGTTGAAGTGCTTCATGAAAACCAAGGTGCATTGTTGCGTTTACTCACCCTACTTTCACCTTACCTTCCCCCTCGGAGTCACTGATGAGCCAATGCAAGCGCCTTTCTGTCGTGATGATCAGTAAAAATGCTGCTGATGTCATTGGTGAATGTTTAGACTCCGTACAATGGGCTGATGAAATCATTGTATTAGATTCAGGTAGCCAAGATAACACCTGTCGTATTGCGGCAGAAAAAGGGGCAAAAGTCTTTGTAAATAGTGAATGGCCGGGATTTGGTAAACAACGCCAATTGGCACAGCAATATGCCACGGGTGATTATATTTTTATGATTGATAGTGATGAACGTATCACACCTGAACTCAAAACTAGTATCCTGGCGGTATTGCAACAACCTGAAGAAAATGTGGTCTATAACTGTGCTCGCCGTAACTTATTTATGGGGCGCTTTATGAAACACAGTGGTTGGTATCCCGATAAAGTGACCCGTTTATATGCTCGTGAACGTTATCAATATAACAATAATTTAGTTCATGAATCGTTAGAAACACAGGGCGCAACAGTCAAAACATTGCAAGGCGATCTCTTGCATCTTACCTGTCGTGATTTAATGGAATTTCAGCAAAAACAGCTAAAATATGCCACCGAATGGGCTAAAGAGCGCCATCAACAAGGTAAAAAAACCAGTTATGGCTCCATCTTAACTCATACGTTAGGTGCCTTTTTTAAGACTTGGTTGTTAAGAATGGGCTTTTTAGACGGGAAACAGGGATTAGTACTGGCATTTGTTAATGCACAGTATACCTTTAATAAATACGCTTCTTTATGGGAACTCAGCCAGAAGACGACCAATCATGAAAAATAAAGCTATCTACCCCGGAACCTTTGATCCTATCACTTATGGCCATATTGATATATTAACTCGTGCAGCAGGTATGTTTGATACCGTTTTATTAGCCATTGCTGATAGTGCCCGTAAAAATCCGATGTTTACCTTAGAAGAGAGAGTTAATTTAGCCAGAGAGGTGACGAGCCATTTACCGAATGTTGAAGTGGTGGGTTTTAGTGAGCTGATGGCAAATTTTGCCAAACAGCAACAAGCCACTATTTTAATTCGTGGCGTTCGTAGCGTTTCTGACTTTGAATATGAATGGCAACTTGCCAATATGAACCGTCACTTTGCACCTGATCTTGATAGTGTTTTTTTACTGCCTTCTCAAAATCTTTCCTTTGTTTCTTCATCTTTAATTAAAGATGTGGCGCGCCATGACGGTGATGTTTCTACATTTTTACCTGAAGTGGTAACCGCAGCAATGCTGAAAAAGTTAGGTAAAATTTAGCTCTCATTCTCACTATGTTGGCAATGTCGGCAGAAAAAGGTGCTACGTTGCCCTTGTTTAATACTTTCAATCAGTTGTCCGCAAATCAAACAAGGTTTATCTTTACGCCCATAAACAAAGAGTTCTTGAGCAAAATATCCCGGCTTGCCATCAGACTGTAAGAAGTCTTTTAGTGTTGTACCACCTTGCTCAATGGAGCGCATCAATACTCGTTTAATCGCAGTCACCAGTACCGTACACTCTTCTTGCGTTAAGCTATTGGCTTTTCTATCAGGCATAATGCCCGATGAAAATAGCGCCTCGTTAGCATAAATATTACCAACACCAACAACTAATTTATTATCCATTAACCACGGTTTAATGGCTGTTTTTTTATTTTTTGACTGCTGATATAGATATTCTGCGTTAAATTCATCAGAAAGTGGCTCTGGCCCTAAATGGGCTAATACAGAACTAGTTGCTAAATCTTCACACCACAGCCAAGCACCAAAGCGTCGTGGATCGGTATAACGCAATACTTTGCCATCACGAAAAATTAAATCGATATGATCATGTTTCTCTTCAGGTTGTTCTTCTAATAGAATACGAACACTCCCTGACATTCCTAAATGGATAATAATCCACCCTGTATTAAGTTCTATTAACAAGTACTTAGCGCGACGCTTTACACTTAAAATAGGCTCATCCAGTAAAGTCTTTATTTTCTCTGACACAGGCCAACGTAATTTACTATTGCGCACAATGGCATAGTGCAACACATTGCCCACAAGATGAGGTTCAATACCTCGGCGACTGGTTTCAACTTCTGGCAATTCAGGCACAGGTGGCTCCATTATTATCAGATAAGAGATACAGCGATAACATCATTTTTATTGTATGATCAGCATCCCCAAAAGTAGAAAGGACGATAGCAGATTATTATGATGTTGTTTAAAGACTATAGTAAAAAATCCCTTTGGAATTTATCCATTATTGGGCTTTACATTATATTGATCTACTTACCGGATATCACCCGTTATAAAAATATTGTGATGGGACTAATCGGTGCAACAGCACTGTGGTATCTGGTACGTGATTTTAAAACTATCTGTAAAATTTTTAAAAATAATCTGGCCTTCTCGCTACTGTTTTTATTACTGACTATTGGTTATTCCATACTAATCTCAGTTGATCCAAATATCAGCATCAAAGAGATTAATAAACCCATTTTAAATGGCTTACTGCTTTTTGCTATTACCTTTCCGATTGTATTATATAAAGAAAAACCAACTGATATTGCCAAAATGGTGATGGTAGCTTTTGTGATTGGGTTGTTGGTAATTATGGCTAAGGAACTGGTGCAGTATTATTTAGAATATTCAAAAGGGATCTCACCATTTACAACTACTAGTCAGAAAATACATCGAGAAATATCTTATTCTTTACTATTTTATTTCTCTATCATTTTAAGTTTATGGTCATTGAAAAGTACTCATATTACATTAAATTTATTTTTTACTTTTATTCTTATTTTATTCCTATTTCTAATACTTGGAACTTTGGCTAGAGGAGCATGGATCACATTTATTTTTATAACAGGAATAATATTAATAACAAATAAACAATGGTGTATTATAACACTAAGTCTTATCACCTGTATTTCAGGTTTTTTTATTATAACTAAAATAGAGCCAAACAAATTTATAGATAAAAAACTACAATATAAATTAACACAAACTAATAGCGGATTTCGTTTTGATAATGGCACCCAAGGCTCAGCGTTAGATCTTATTTTTGAACAACCGATAAAAGGCTATGGCTATGGTAATCAGCTTTACCATAATGTCTATAATGAGCGCGTTAAAGATTATCCAAAATGGAAATTTAAAAAATCCATTGGTCCCCATAACGTCTTTTTAGCTTTTTGGTTTGCTGGCGGTATTTTAGGGTTAATTGGTATTCTCTATTTTTGTTCCTCAATTATTGCGCAAGGCATTCAACTAATAAGAAAAAACTCAGGGATTATTCGCCAAGCGGCTTTAGTACTACTGATGTCATTTTTAGGGGTATATGTACTGCGAGGATTATTTGAAAATGCCTATATCAATCAAGTGGGTATTTTGGTGGGACTAATGTTGGCATTGCGCCACGCTTTACTCAATAATCAATCCGTCACACAATCAGGTAAACAACAATAGGTTACTTAATTAACGTCTGTATTGTTTTTAGAATAATCTCTGCCCGTTTATCCCAGTTGTAATAATTTTCAACCAGAGAACGGGCATGAGAGGTTTTTTCTTTAGCTCGTTGCGGGTTTTCTCTTAACTGTATTATTTGTTTTGCAAAACTCTGCGCATCGCCACTATCTGCAAAACTTACCGCTTTTTCATCTACAACATCACGGATTGAAGGAAAATCTGAAATTACCACAGGTTTTTCCATCGCCATATATTCAAATAACTTAAGTGGTGAAGTATAGCGGCTACCAATGCTGGTTAACGTAAGCGGAAGTACACAGATATCATGTTGACCAATTGCTTCAAAGCGTTTTTTGGGGTCAATAAACCCCAAGAAATTTACTTTATCTTTTACATCCATTTCTTGAGCTAATAAGGTTAACCCTTCAATCTGTTCAGGTGTACCACCCGCAATATTAAGCCTTGCATTATCAAGGTATTTCATTGCTCGCATCATGGTTGGGATACCTTTCCATTTATGCAAGCTCCCTAAATACAATACCTCAGTAAAGCTTTTCTCAGATATTGGTGATTTAACTTGGTAATCAGCCACTGCATGTAAATCCACACCATCAGGAACGACAGTTATTGGTGTAACAACTTGATACTGTGAAACAATATCATCTCTTAATAATGAAGTAAGAACAAAAATCCCAGTCGCTTGGCTATAAACTAATTTCTCCATTTTTAATAGCTTATGGTATTTTGCACGATTCTTTTTTTTCTCAAATGAATGAGACTCAGCAAAAGATTGAGCAAAAATTTCATGGCTTTCAAAAAAGAGGGGGATTTCTGGATAATTTTCACAAAGATAACACGCTAGCTTTAAGTTACGGGTAAACAACGCATCCACATCATTTTGCTTTATCCAACGAGCAATTTGTAATGAGAAAAGTTTTTGTGAATTAAATGGAAAATACCATTTACGTCGAATATCTCTTAAAGCAACTAAACTCGCATTAGTGTGAATTGAACGACCTAATATATCGCTATCTTGATATTGTCCTTTTGGTGTGACTAAAGTGACTTCTGCACCTGCTCGAGCAAATGCATCCACATTTTGCAAGATTTGCAAGGAAGCAACACGTAAGTCAGGCACCGGGTAAGGATCAAGATAGGCAATCTTCATTATTATGACGCCAATGCCTGTAATAAACGTTGCGCAGAATGTTGCCAAGTATAACGTGTTTCTATACGGATACGCGCCTGCTCTCCCATCGCTTTACCTCTATCTGGCAGCTCACGAAGACGATTAATTGCCATTACAATTTCATCTGCACTACCCGGTGCGACTAAAATTCCTGCGGTACCTTCATTACCGACAACTTCAGGAATACCGCCGACATGGCTCGCAATCACTGGTTTGGCGCATGCCATCGCTTCTGCAATCGTAATACCGAAGGCTTCATCTCCAGTACTCGGGAAAATACCCACATCACTTGCCGCATAAAATTCCGGTAATACATTATGCTCGACAGGCTGATGAAAAATGACTTGCTCTGCAACACCTTTAGAAATCGCTTTCTTTTTTAATCGTTCAAGATCATCACCTGCACCGATAATCAGAAGTTTAACATCTTCACCTTTTAACTGCTCTATGGCATCAATTGCGACACTCAAGCCTTTCCAACCCACTAACCGCCCAGCAAATGAGAGTAAAAAAGTAGACTCATTGATCCCTAATTGCTCACGCAACGAGGTAGTCATAGGTTTAAATTTTTCAATATCCACACCATTATAAATCACACTAGGGAATTGTTTAAAATGATGTTGGATTTGCCAAGCATTAAAGTGACTACATGCAACCCATGCCGAAATCTTTTTACCTAACCTACGATCGCCTTTGAAAAAACTGGTGCCCCCACTCATATAACAAAAACGCGTTGGGGATGATTTAGGCATCATAGATGGCCAAAAAAAGTCAAAAGGCTTCGTTAAAATAACCCAATCAAAATTTTGACTGATAACGTCTTTTTTAGCGTGTCGTGAAAAAGTGTAACGCTCAACAATACGACGAAAACGTCCACCAAGATCAATCACTTTATCTCTTGGTGTATAAGGGTAAGTGTGAATTTGTATTTGGCGTCCTGCCAGATTGTGTCGGATATCGCCATTGCCACCATAAAGATGAACTTCATGCCCAGCATCATGCAATTGCTTAGCCAGTTCCCAAACCGCTGTTTGGATCCCGCCATAAGACATGGTGATTGTGACATCAATTATACCGATCTTCATGGATTACTTTTTCACCTTCATTCCATTCATGATATTACTCACTGCATTCCACACATTCTCAACTGAGATTTCAGCCATATTATCTTCACGGCGTGCTTTTTCTAATGGTGTCGGATGTTGGATAACCTGACAACAAGAATGTTGTATAGGGGCTAAATAGCACCCGGGATGATAGCTATGATATAGCGCCACCATCGGGATATCTAAAGCACCGGCTAAATGTGTAGGGCCAGTATCAACACCAACATAAAGCGATAAATTTGCCATAATTGCCGCATTTTGACGCATAGAAACACGCCCCGCTAAGGCTAAACATCGCTCTTCACCTATTTTTTTAGCTAAATCAACAGATAATTGCGCACTTTCCTTACCACCTAATAGCAAAAAATACGTACTCGCGTCATGGGAAATAATCTGCTTTGCTAATTGCAGAAAGTTCTCCACTGGCCAATCTCGATAGGCTTTAGCGGGAAAGCTTTGTAACTGAAAACCAATAATATTCTTATTAATTAATGAATTATCTTTCAAAAACTGTTGTGCAAAAGTCACTTCTTCCTCACTGATAAAGTAACGTAATTGCCAACAACTCGGATAAATCCCTAATGCATTAATTAATAAGGCACGCTCTTTTTGTGCAACCATCGGCGACTTGGGGCGCGCAACCCAAGTCGTATTGCCTTGCTGCTCAGATATGTCAGCAAAAGCAACGGTATGATGAGATTGGCGACGAGCATAGTTCACTAATTCACGATCATTACCGTATACCAAAGCCAAATCATAAGGTTTGTTCGGTAACCAACCTGACCAAACAGCGCGCTTTTTAGAAAAATGTCTAACACTATTAATATCAGGATTATGCTCAAGAATGCATGCACTACGCTTATGTGCAAATACATCAATATGAGCATTGGGCCAACGCTGTTTTAAGGCATGAATAACGGGGGTGATAAGTAATGTATCACCAAAACGCGCTACCGCTATAACCAATATATTTTTTGGATCCATATGCTTTTTATTTGGCTTAAATGATACATTTACTTCTCAGACTATACACTAAAAAGTATTACAAATATTCATCAATAAGATGAATACACCAAGTTGATAATAGAGATAATCGTTTCAAAACTTTATTATCAGCATTAATCATACTGACTTATTTTTATCGTTGATTGCCTGAATAAAGATCCTTTCCATCTTATCTAACATATTATCCAAACCAAATCGTGAAACAGCGTGTTCAAGCGCTGCTTTTCCCATCTGTTCACGTAATTCATCTGAGCTCATTAATTTAGCTAAATGACTTGTTAATGTTTCTTGTACCTGTGGTACTAATGTAAATCCTGTTTTACCATCAATAACGGCTTCGCTAATCGCACCAACCGTGGTCGACACAACAGGTAAACCACAGGCCATTGCCTGCATAATACCTTGAGGTACACCTTCATTACCAAAAGAAGGTAATGCAAAGAGATCCATTGCATTTAAACAATCAGGCACATCATTACGATTACCAAGGAAGAAAATGCTTTGTTCTAATTCTGCCTCTTTAACCATCGGTTCTAAATTTTTACGTTGAGGCCCATCACCAACAAAAATTAATTGCCAATCAGGAAACCGCTGATGTAATGATTTCCATGCTTCTACTAAATATTTATGTCCTTTCCACACTCGCATAGTTGCAACAATACCTAATGTCGGTTTATTCGGTATTCCAATTTTTTCTCTAGCTTGTTGTTTGTTTTGTGGATAAAAACGTTGCAGATCAATTCCCGTAGGCACTGATGTCATTTTTTCTAATGGAAATTTATTATGCTGATGGAGAGTCTGGCGTAATTTTTCCCCCGTTGTCACAACATGGGCACTGGACGAAAGATAAAGCCATCGAGTTGGTAATGAACGTGAAACATCTGTAGAAACATGACGAGTTCGAACGACCACAGGAGAATGGCGTAATGTGGCACAAGAAGCAGCGACTAACCATGCATCAGTGGAACTATGAGTATTGATAACATCAAATTGGTGGCGATGTAATTTCAGCCATTGGCGAAGTGCTTTTAATGCTGAACCACGTTTTTTTTCAATGGGTAAAGTGAAAACCTCAATACCATAATCAGGCGCGGCCTTGGCAATTTTGGATGTAGGGCAACACACTAATGCAACTCGATGCCCTCTGCGGATCATACCTTGAGATTCCGTCAGTATACGGATTTCCTGACCACCCCATCCACAAGATGATTCTGTATGTAATATTGATAATACTGACTTACTCATCCGCAATCCATTTATCTGATGATTTAAAAAGAGCCATAGTATAACTAAAGAGTAAGCTAAGATCACAATAGCTTTACTTTGTTATACTTAGCAGGCTCCAGATAACAAAAAACCCGACACTAAGGTCGGGTTTTTTAAGAAAACTAAAATTATTTAATTTTAGCTTCTTTATAAAGCACATGTTGACGAACAACTGGATCGAATTTTTTCATTTCCAGTTTTTCTGGCATAGTGCGTTTGTTCTTCGTAGTGGTATAGAAGTGACCTGTACCAGCAGAAGAAACGAGTTTAATTTTCTCGCGAATACCTTTAGCCATTTTTCAGCTCCTTAGAACTTCTCACCACGGGCACGTAAATCTGCTAATACAGATTCGATGCCTTTCTTATCAATCACACGCATACCTTTAGCAGATACACGCAGAGTTACGAAACGTTTCTCAGACTCAACCCAGAAACGGTGAGAGTGCAGGTTTGGCAGAAAACGGCGTTTAGTCGCGTTTAATGCGTGAGAGCGGTTGTTTCCACTCACAGGACGCTTGCCGGTAACTTGGCAGACTCGGGACATGTCTATTCTCCAAAAATCTAATCAGCTCGAGCTTTAATATCAGGTTTGACCGCCTCGTCAGGCTTTGGAGCCCATCTCAGCAACTTTTAACGATTGAAAAACTGTGTAAACACCTCAGAAAAAACTTGCTGAGATAGGCTCTTCTCGCCAAACCCAAGATCCTCAAAGGTGGCGTAGTATACGCCCAATGGCCTCAACGCTCAAGACCCGTACAAATAAAGATTGACAATAATTACAAAAATATTTGCTACAACCAACCTCGTTCTGCGAAAGAAACACAATTATCATGCCCTATCACAAGGTGATCGAGTACATTTACACCCACTAATTGGCAAGCAGTAAAAATTTTTTCTGTTATTACTTTATCTGCGAGACTTGGTTCGCAAATACCAGAAGGGTGATTATGAGCAAGAATGATGGATGTTGCATTCTTTTTTATTGATTGGCGGACAATTTCTCTAGGATGAACCTCTACTCTGTTAATTGTTCCTTTAAACATCTCTTCAAATGCAATCAATTGATTTTGATTATCGAGAAACAGTACCACAAACACTTCTCTGTCTCGCCAATGCAATAATTTTTGTAAGTAATACTTTGTATCTTCTGAAGAAGATAATACATTTTTATACATAAATTGTGTTGTAGAAAAGCGCTGTGCCATTTCATTAATCGCTTGTAGCTGGGTAAACTTTCCCACACCAACACCTTTAAAACGCCCTAAGGTTTCATAATCAGCATTAATAACATGATAAAGAGAACCACACTCTTTCAGTAAAAACGCTGCCAGTTCTAATACAGATTTTTCATAAGTGCCTGTGCGTAAAAAGAGCGCCAATAACTCAATATCAGTGAGTGATTCAACGCCATAAAGTAATAATTTTTCTCTAGGTAAAAGTTCACTAACCGATTGATTTTCCATCCGTGGACTCCTTAATAAGTAAAGGCAGTGGTATTAATGATCTATTTTATCTATTTACATAAACATTAGGATTTAGGTGAAACATCACTCATCATTAAATGCCAATCGTAAAACAACTGTTGTTTTATACAGTTAATTTACTATAAACTACTAATCTTGTATAAAAAAGACACACATCAAATTTATGCGAGATGAATCGCAAAAATTTAATCTATAAAACATGAAGTTACATAGAATTCCGAATTCACGATGACCTTGTGGTAAAATTACGGGCAATTATTTATGTACTTAGGCATTTCATCATGACTACACTTCACGACAAAAAGATTATTCTTGGTATCAGTGGTGGTATTGCGGCCTATAAAGCACCTGAACTTGTACGCCGTTTACGTGAGAAAGGGGCAATTGTGCGAGTTGTAATGACACCCGCAGCTCATGCATTTGTAACACCTTTATCACTACAAGCTGTTTCTGGTTTTCCTGTTGCGGATGATTTACTTGATCCAGCTGCAGAAGCCGCTATGGGGCATATTGAATTAGGTAAATGGGCTGATTTAATTCTACTTGCACCTGCTACTGCCGATCTTATTGCGCGTTTACGAGTGGGTATGGCAAATGATTTACTTACCACACTCTGTTTAGCGAGTAGTGCACCTATCGCTATTGCGCCAGCAATGAATCAGCAAATGTACAGAGCCACGATTACACAAGAAAATTTATCCGCTTTAGAACAACGAGGCTGTTTAATTTGGGGGCCTGACTCAGGTAGCCAAGCTTGTGGTGATGTAGGACCGGGACGAATGTTAGATCCTTTAGCTCTTGTCGCATTAGCTGAAAAACAACTTGCTTTACAGCCACAAGATTTTGCAGGTAAAAAAATTACGATAACCGCAGGTCCAACTCGTGAAGCCTTAGATCCAGTGCGTTTTATCAGTAATCATAGCTCCGGGAAAATGGGATTTGCGATTGCACAAGCGGCCGCATTACGTGGAGCTGATGTCACACTTATCGCAGGACCTGTCACATTACCGACACCCGCTTGTGTTAAACGTATTGACGTTGAAAGCGCACAAGAAATGTATGAACAAGTGATGCTAATCGCACCTTCACAAGATATTTTTATTGGTTGTGCGGCGGTTGCAGATTACCGCGCTAAACTTATCGCGGCTGAAAAAATAAAAAAACAAGGTGATGAAGTCACCATCACTATGGTAAAAAACCCCGACATTGTCGCGAGTGTCGGAAAAATGGTTGAACACCGTCCTTTTGTTGTTGGATTTGCAGCCGAAACCCAGAATGTGGAAGAATATGCCCGCAAAAAACGAGAACAAAAGCAACTCGATTTAATCTGTGCCAATGATGTTTCAATAGAAAATCAAGGCTTTAACAGTGACAATAATGCATTACACCTTATTTGGGCTAATGGAGAAGTGCGCTTACCACACAGTAGTAAAGCACAACTTAGCCATCGCCTACTTGACGAGATAGCCAAACATTATGATGAAAAAAATTGATGTTAAAATCCTTGATGCACGTATTGGTCAAGAATATCCACTTCCTGCTTATGCCACGACAGGCTCTGCTGGTTTAGATTTACGCGCTTGCCTTGATGCACCATTAGTTCTTGAACCAGGGCAAACCGAATTATTACCTACAGGTCTTGCTGTACATATTGCCGATGAAGGATTAGCAGCAATGGTACTTCCTCGCTCAGGTTTAGGCCATAAACACGGTGTTGTATTAGGTAACTTAGTTGGGCTGATTGATTCCGATTACCAAGGTCAACTGATGGTATCTGTTTGGAATCGTGGTCAAACAGCATTTACCATCGAACCGGGTGAGCGTATTGCTCAAATGATTATCGTACCCGTCGTTCAAGCTGAATTTAATATTGTTGAAGATTTTACCGCAACGGAACGTGGTAGCGGTGGCTTTGGTCACTCCGGCCGCCAATAATAAATACGTCTTGCATTAATTATATCAATGACGATATCACTCCCTTTGCACTAAAAAACCTTAGTGCAAAGGTTTACTGATTTGTTTTGCTTTTAGCAGGGGCCTTATCAGTCATGGCAGAAGAAAAAGAAACCAAAAAGAAAAGAAATAGACGGGATGAAATCTTACAGTCACTTGCCCAAATGTTGGAATCAAGTGATGGTAGTCAGCGCATCACAACGGCAAAGCTTGCTGCCACTGTTGGTGTATCTGAAGCCGCGCTCTATCGACATTTTCCCAGTAAAACCAAAATGTTTGATAGCTTGATTGAGTTTATCGAAGATAGCTTAGTCTCCCGTATTAATTTGATTTTAAAAGACGAAAAAGAGGCTGTTGCAAGAATTCGCTTAATTCTTATCTTGATCCTCGGTTTTGCTGAGAAAAACCCAGGGCTATCTCGTATTTTGACTGGTCATGCATTGATGTTTGAACAAGACAGATTGCAAGGGCGAATAAACCAGCTTTATGAGCGTATTGAGGTTCAACTACGACAAGTCATTAAAGAGCGTAAAATTCGTGAAGGTAGTGCTTTCTTGCATGATGAAGCATTACTTGCTTCACAACTACTCGCTTTTTGTGAAGGTATGTTAGCGCGCTTTGTACGCACAGAATTTCGCTATCAACCCACTCAAGAATTTGAAGCTCGCTGGCCATTAATTTTGGCACAGTTACAATGAAATGATGGACTCGTGATTTAACTCAACAATTTGAAATTTACAGATATGCCGTTTTTTTCTTATTTGTGTTAACATGCGTCCTCTGGTACACAGTTACCTAAATGTTTTTATCAGGAATGGCACTCGTGCACTTCCTACATTGTGGCATTAGCGACTCGCTTTGCCCCTGCTGTAAAAGTCCTTTTTATATTTCAATATCTGTGATAATTGTCGCAGAAGATTCATTGTACTACTCACCCCGCCCATAATTGGGCGAGGGCTTTTTTTTATCTCTAATCGACCAATTCGTTTATCGCGTATTCACTTTATTAATTCACGCCATAGCGCTCTCGATAAGCTTTAACCGCAGGTAAATGCTCAGACAGTGTTTTATTCTCACTTAGATAACTAATTAAATCATTCAAGGTAATAATCGAATACACTTGGCATTGATAGTCACGTTTTAACTCTTGTATTGCAGAAAGTTCTTCTCGCCCTTTCTCTTGTCTATCCAAACTTAATAACACAGCAGAAAGCGTTGCATCATGCTGTTTTATGATTTCCATTGATTCCCGAATTGCAGTACCTGCTGTAATGACATCATCGACAATCACAACATTACCTTTCAATGGGCTTCCTACTAATGTTCCTCCTTCACCATGATCTTTAGCCTCTTTACGATTAAAACAGTAAGGGATATCGATATCATGATGTTCAACCAATGCGACTGCCGTTGTGGTTGCAATAGGTATCCCTTTATAAGCGGGCCCAAACAGCACATCACAAGACACATTATTATCTAATAATGTTTGCGCATAGAACTGCCCCAGTAAAGCCAAATCACGCCCTGTATTAAATAAACCGGCATTAAAAAAGTAAGGACTCACCCTTCCTGATTTCAGTGTAAACTCACCAAATTTCAGGACATTTTTTGCTAATGCTAGTTCGATAAAGCGGCGTTGGTAGGCTTTCATTTCTTTCTCCTCTCTACGTTACTTGATGACAAATTTTAGGCATAAAAAAGGCGACTTCTCAGTCGCCTTAAAAATATAATTTATTGCTTAAGCGCCTCTTTTTGCGCTTCAAATATTTTCTCTAATCCCCCCTTTGCAAGGGCGAGTAAAGCAAGTAATTCTTCATGGCTAAATGGTACGCCTTCTGCCGTACCTTGAACTTCAATCATACGACCATCATCAATCATCACCACATTCATATCTGTTTCTGCGGCAGAATCTTCAACATATTCGAGATCGCATAATGGTTCACCATCAACAATTCCCACAGATACAGCAGCGACCATTGATTTAAGAGGGCTCTTTTTCAGTTTACCTTCTTCAACCATTTTATTTAAAGCATCAACTAATGCGACGCAAGCACCAGAGATAGAGGCCGTACGTGTACCTCCATCAGCTTGAATAACATCACAATCAACAGTGATAGTGAATTCACCTAATGCTTTTAAATCAACAGCAGCACGTAATGAGCGTGCAATTAAGCGTTGAATTTCCATAGTACGGCCGGTTTGTTTACCACGAGCCGCTTCACGTGCATTACGACTATTTGTTGCGCGAGGAAGCATACCGTATTCTGCGGTTACCCAACCTTGCCCTTGCCCTTTAAGAAAACGTGGTACACCCTCTTCTACAGTGGCGTTACACAAGACTTTAGTATCACCAAATTCGACTAATACAGAACCCTCAGCGTGTTTTGTATAATGGCGAGTGATGGTAATAGGACGTACTTGGTCTGCTTGTCTGTCTGCTGGACGCATGGTGTTATCTCCGCTTTCTCTGACATATTGGGGGCGCATTATACGACCTAAAATGGCTTATGCCTATCCTGTATCGATGCCTAGGGTTATAATCGTATCATCTTTTACACTATTGAGACCTTATTATGATCCGTAGCATGACCGCTTTTGCTCGCCGAGACATCAAAAAAGACTGGGGTAGCGCTGCATGGGAACTACGTTCCGTCAACCAACGCTACCTTGAAACTTATATTCGTTTACCTGAGCAATTACGTAGTTTAGAACCTGTTATTCGTGAACGTCTACGTAATCGCTTAACGCGCGGTAAAATTGAATGTAACTTACGTTTTGATCTTAATACTCGCTTTCAAGGCGAACTTAATCTTGATGAAAATTTAGCAAAACAACTGATTGTTTCTGCCAACTGGGTAAAAAGCCACAGCCATGAAGGGACTATCAGCCCATTTGATATTTTACGTTGGCCGGGTGTTATTTCCGCACAAGAGCAAGATTTAGATGCCATTGGTACTGAGCTTTTAGCTGAATTAGATTTAGCGATCGACGCCTTCATCGCAAGCCGTGAAGCAGAAGGGCAATCACTGAAAGTACTTATCGAACAGCGTTTAGATGCTGTTTGCGAAGAAGTTGTTAAGGTGAGAGCACAGATGCCAGAAGTTTTACAATGGCAACGTGAACGCTTAACAAGCAAATTAGAAGAAGCTCAAGTTCAAATTGATAATAATCGTTTAGAGCAAGAGTTAGTGATGTTAGCGCAACGTTTAGATGTTGCTGAAGAGCTTGATAGATTAGAAGCTCACGTTAAAGAAACACGAAAAATTCTTATAAAAAAAGAAGCCGTAGGTCGCCGTCTTGATTTTATGATGCAAGAATTTAACCGTGAATCCAATACATTAGCATCGAAATCAATTAATACTGAAGTCACTAATTCAGCCATTGAATTAAAAGTTTTAATTGAACAAATGCGTGAGCAAATTCAAAATATTGAGTAAGATTTCTTAGCGGTTTACAGCCCATCATTAAGCCAGTAGATACCTTGTATTTGCTGGCTTTTTTATAATAAGTTTCTAATTTTTATTGGCTTCATTTTTATAAATTATACATTAAATCACTCACCCAACGCCTTTCTAATAAATCCTTTGTTTTGATTAAGCATCTGTGTGGCCTGCTGTGCATCTACATTTGCTAAGATCATAAGAATTGCCGTTTTACACTGACGATGACATTGTGATAACGCTTCTTCAGCGATAGCTCTTTCACACTCGGTTGCTTGCATTACAATGCGAATTTGGCGTTCAACCAATTTGGCATTAGTCGCTTCAACATCCACCATTAAATTACCAAAAACTTTGCCGATTTTTATCATCGCACCTGTTGTTATCATATTTAAGATAAGTTTTTGTGCTGTGCCGGCTTTCATACGTGATGAACCTGTTACCACTTCAGCACCCACAATCGGTGTAATGGCAATATCAGCAAGTTTGGCAATCGGGCTTTCTGGATTGCAACTTATCGCCCCTGTTGTTGCACCTAATGATTTTGCATACTGCAGAGCGCCTATCACATACGGTGTTCTACCACTTGCAGCAATACCCACTAAAATATCTTGCTCATTAAAATTAAGTTGGCGTAAATCTTGTTCGCCTAATTGAGTATTATCTTCTGCATTCTCGACCGCTTGTAAAATAGCCTTGTGTCCACCAGCAATTAATCCAATCACCATTTCATGAGGTGTACCATAAGTTGGAGGGCATTCACTGGCATCTAAAATCCCTAATCGCCCCGATGTACCAGCGCCACAATAAATAAGACGACCACCTTGAGAAAAAGCAATCGCAACTTTATCAACTAATTGAGTAATTTCAGGTAACGTTTTTTCGACTGCTAATGGCACTTTTTTATCTTCATTATTAATGACTTTTAGCATATCGAAGGTTGAAAGCGTGTCTATATTTTCACTGTTATGATTTCTACTTTCTGTGACAAGATTGCTAAGGTCAATCGCCATTATCGCACTCCCAATATTATTATTTGTTTGATTAAGTCGAAGAAATAAACTGCTTTTATACCATTATTATTGGTAAGATTTTCAAAATCATTACAAACGGTACCTTACATGACATTTATTAAATATATTTCGACCTTTATCAGCCTAATTACACTTTTTTTCTCGTTTTCTTTACATGCTAATTTTGAAGAGCAAGACAAAAGAAAATTTGAAGATACTCGCAAAGAAGCACTAAATCACAATGCACCAGCTCAATATCAATTAGCTGAAATGTATTTAATGGGAACCGGTGTCGAAAAAAATATTCTTAATGCCCAATTATGGGCAAATGAGGCAATAAAAAACGACTATGCCGATGCCTATGCATTACTTGCTGATCTCTATTTATTTAATGCGGATCCTTACTTTAAAAATTATTATGTTGAAGCGAGAAAATTAGCAACAATCGCAGCAAATAAAGGAAGCATAAGAGGAAAAATAAGTTTAGCAACGGCTCTTATGGCACCTTTATCTGGTGAAACAGATTACAAAAAAGCAATTATATTATTAGAAGAAGCCGCAGCAACTCATCAACCAGAGCTTGTTTACGCTCCGATTTGGCTAGGTGTTCTTTATAGCGGAGTGGGTAATGTACCTGTAGATACTGAAAAAGCGAATATGTGGTTTGCAAAAGCTAATGAAATGACTTTTGAAGGATTTGCTCAAGCAATGGCTTCTTTTATGTTCTCTGGTCAATATTATATTATCGAGCCAAACAAGCAAAAAGCAGATGAATTAATGCAACAAGCTTGTGAAGAAGCAAAAAAAGTTGGCAATGAGTTTTATTGCCAACAAGCGTTTAATTAACCCAAAATCTAATAAATAACCCTAACTCAGAAAAGAGATGGTAAATATCGCCATCTCTTTTATACCCTGTCTGTCCTACCTAACGTTCTTTTATAGCGCCATACGGTATTCAATCACACCCGGTTTTTCTGCTACCCAATTATATAAGCGCTGACCACGTAAATTGGTTTCCTGTGTATGCCAATATAAACGAGCACAATTACGCTGTTTTGCTTGTTGATTAACAAACTCAATAAGTTGCTTACCTACATGGCGACCACGTGTATCTGGTGAAACAAATAAATCTTCTAAATAACAAAAATCACTTTCAGCCCATGTTGAACGATGAAAAAGGTAATGTACAAAGCCTAATACTTTTTCACCTTCCATCGCTACAGCACAATAAACAGGTTCTTTTGCATCAAAAAAACGTGCCCATGCTTTTAATGTTGTCTCTTCTGATAACTCAACTTTATAAAATGCTTGATAACTTAACCAATGTGGCAACCATTGAACATAATGCTCTTGTTCAACAAACTGAATTGAAACAGTTATTGGTGTTGTGCTCATCTCTTCACTTCCTTCTACTTTCATAAATGCTATAAAAAGGTATCACCTGCCTTTAATCGTGGTCATGGTACGTTTAATTTTGGTTCTCAATAAGGTACACTTTTTGTGTTTTTATAGGGTCCACTTTATGAAACAGAAAAAAACAGCTTATTTCCCTAACCTTGTTTTAGAAGAAGGACCTATTGGTTCTCAGATTTATCACGCGATTAGAAAAGCGATTTTAGATGGACGCTTAACATCAGGTAGTCGTCTACCATCAAGCCGTACCTTAGCTGAAATGATGTCGATTTCCCGCAATTCTGTTATTGCAGGATTTGAACGTTTAATTGATGAAGGCTATTTATTTACTCGACGCGGTGCAGGTACTTTTGTTGCAAGCACAATCCCTGATGCCATTATTTCGGATAAGTGGATCAAAACAACCCACTCTATTTCATCACCATCAATCGAAAGTCCATTAGAAACGCTAAATCCCAATATGCAAAAAGCACAAGCGTTTTGGCAACAATCACAACCCAATATCAATAATAATCCGATTTTTCATGTCGGTGTTGGATGTGTTGATCTGTTTCCACATGAGCTTTGGGGAAGATTATTAGGGCGAGTTTGGCGACAATCGAAAAAAGCACTCGCAACATTTAATTCGCCAACAGGTTACACGCCTTTAAAAGAGATGATATGCCAATATATGCAATCAACTCGTGGGCTTTTTTGCCAACCTGAGCAAATCATTATTGTGAATGGAACACAACAAGCGATTAATCTCACCACCAGAGTATTATTAAAAGAAGGTGATGCAGTTTGGTTAGATGATCCTGGTTATGACAGTGCTCGGGGGATCTTCACATCTTATGGTATTCAGTCATACCCAATAAATTCAGATATTGACGGAATGGATATTTCTCAAGGAATAGAAAAGTGTCCTGAAGCAAAACTTGTTTTTACGACACCTTCACATCAATTCCCTTTGGGTAATACGCTCTCACTTTCACGTCGTATTGCGTTATTAGAGTGGGCATCATCTAATAATCTGTGGATCTTTGAAGATGACTACAATAGTGAGTTTCGCTATCACTCTAAACCCATTCAATCTCTCCAAGGATTAGATAAATACCAGCGCGTTATTTATGCCGGTACATTCTCAAAAATGATGTATCCCGGATTTCGTTTAGGCTTTTTAGTGGTCCCTTTACCTTTAGTTGATACTTTTAAAGCTGCTAAATACTATACCGATTCACATTCTGGCTTTTTAGAGCAAGCCACATTGGCGCTATTTATTTCTCAAGGGCATTATGCACGCCATGTTAGGCGAATACGAAAAGCCTGTTATGAACGTTATCAAGTGTTAACTAATGCCATAAAAACACATCTATCTCATGTTTTCTGTGTTGAACCGACAGATTCAGGTATCCATATTGTCTGCTGGTTACAGGTTGGCTATACAGAAGAATATATTGTGAAAAAATCACGAGAGATTGGCTTAGCGATACAGCCTTTATCACGTTACTGTATTCAAACCTATCCAAGACAAGGCGTATTATTAGGGTACGCAGCTCATGATCCTATTGAAATTGAAAAGAGTATTATTTTGCTTGCTCAAACATTATCTGAATAAATAACATTTATTCTTATTTGTTATTTGCAATATAAACGTCGAGCAAGTTTTGCATTTACCCTATTTTATTTTTTGGTGTGCAATAATAAACCCAAGCAGGAGGAACATTCAGCATTACCAATTTTTTTTCTAAATGAAAATAACGAGATAACGTTTTTTCATATCGAGTTGTATATTGAAATAATACAAAACAACCTTGTGTTTTTAATAACTCTTTATGCACCCGTTTTAAAACTCTTAAACCTGTTTTTTTAGGAATAGATAAAAAAGGTAGCCCTGAGATAATCATATTATAATGACTATTTAACTTCTCTGCTGATGCAGTATAAACCCTTAATCGTTTATCATTAATCTTATCTAACTCTGTCGCAAAACTGGGTTCTATTTCAAAAACATCTAATGATGAATTCAACGACATTCTTTTTAAGATCTGTTGAGTAATAACCCCTGTGCCAGCACCTAACTCAGCAACTTGAAGATCCTGTTGCCAATTGAGTTTATCTAACATTTCATAACATAACCAACGAGATGAAGGCGCGATAGTACCCATCGTAGTTGGTGAGATCACAAACCGTTTTACATATGAGTAGTATGTAGATAATGGAATGAATGTGGATATATCCATCTTCGCCTCCTAGTGCCTTTTAATTAAGGTAAAATAAAAACTAGATTAAATGAAGAACATTCATCATTATTTTTATTTATGAAAATACATCATCTATTAAATAATGACTTTCAGTATAAAGCTTGGAGTCATCTCTAAGTAAATACGTTTTTCTTATATATTACACTATTTTACATTTTTCTATTTTTACTCTATTTTCTTAAACAAGAATATATTTTTATTTATTCTAAAAAAGAAAATAAGATATAGCAGATTATTCTTACATTTTTATGGTTACTTCATTTTCTTTTTTAACAACTCATTGATATTTGTTCGTTCTGAGGCTTTCCTTTGTTAACTCTACGAAGACTATAAGAAACACTTCTAATTCTTTGGTAAATAATCAATAAATTAACTTGCACCTATCTCTATATTTTGTCAGGTTAGTGTGAGGTCTCTCACTATTCCTACAGATAAAGACAGGGTAATTACAATGAAAAATGTTGGTTTTGTGGGCTGGCGTGGTATGGTCGGCTCCGTTTTAATGCAAAGAATGGTTGAAGAACGTGATTTTGATGGGATAAACCCTGTTTTCTTCACCACATCTCAATTAGGTGAAGCAGCACCCGCTTATGGTAATCACCGTAGCACTCTGCAAGATGCTTATGATATTGATACCTTAGCATCACTCGATATTGTCATTAGTTGCCAAGGTGGTGACTACACCAATGAAATCTATCCAAAACTGCGTCAAGCAGGCTGGCAAGGTTACTGGATTGATGCAGCATCAGCACTTCGTATGAATGATGATGCCGTGATTATTCTCGATCCTGTTAATGGGCAGCATATTCAAGACAGCTTAAATAAAGGTATCAAAGCCTTTGTTGGCGGTAACTGCACCGTCAGTTTAATGCTGATGTCATTAGGTGGCCTATTTGCTAACAATTTAGTGGAATGGGCAAGTGTATCCACTTATCAAGCAGCTTCTGGGGCTGGTGCTCGCCATATGAGAGAGTTACTGTCACAGATGGGCTCTTTACATAATCAAGTGGTTAAAGAGCTAGAAAACCCAGCATCAGCAATCTTAGATATTGAACGCAAAGTCACTAACTTTACGCGCAGTGGTGCGATGCCTACTGAGCAATTTGGTGTTCCTCTAGCAGGTAGCTTGATCCCTTGGATTGATAAACAATTAGAAAATGGCCAAAGCCGCGAAGAGTGGAAAGGACAAGCAGAAACTAACAAGATCCTCAATACAGGTTCAAATATCATTCCCGTGGATGGTCTTTGCGTTCGTATTGGCGCATTACGTTGCCATAGCCAAGCATTTACCTTAAAACTGAAGAAAGACTTACCTGTTGCTGAGATTGAACAGTTACTCGCAAGCCATAATGATTGGGTAAAAGTCATTCCTAATGACCGTGAATTAACTATACGTGAATTAACACCTGCTACAGTTACAGGTACATTGAGCACACCAGTAGGCCGTATTCGTAAACTGAATATGGGCCCTGAATTTATTTCAGCCTTTACAGTCGGTGACCAACTGTTATGGGGTGCTGCAGAGCCTTTACGCCGTATGCTAAATATTCTGCGTTAATATTAATTATTTAGAATATCGGCCATTTTTAGAAAATAGAAATGGTTGATATTCTTATTCTCAATAACTATTAACTTCATTTCTTATTCCCCTCCTCTTTTTTCTCACAAAACTATTTTTTAAATTTTCATATTTTATTTATTTTTAAATTTATAACGCTTTATAAAATACGTTTCCTAAAATAGTTTCAAAAATAACTCTAAAGAATTCAGATGGGTTATTTAGCATAATCCACCTATTTTTATTCAAAATAGAGTGTAAAAATAAATAAAGCATTTTTTAACAACTGAAAAGTAATGATGAAGAAAATCTAAATATAACCATTTCTAATATATTAGCTCTCTTCTCTTCATTAAATAGAAATCGCGGTAACTACTTATTATTTAAAAATAAATTTACTTTGCATTGTCATTTATTTATGGTGATTTTTATTACTTTTATAAAAAGATGCATTATAAATATGACAACACAAACACAACCCAATAAAAAAGGTTTTTTAAACCGAGTAGAACGTATTGGTAATATCATGCCTGATGTTACGATGCTGTTCGTTTACGCCCTAGTGATCTGCTGGGTATTTTCATTTTTCCTCTCTTTTGTACATTTTGATTATTTCCATCCAGTGACTAAAGAGAAAATTGCCGTTATTAATATGTTTCAATATGAAGAAATCATATTATTTGTGACAAGTGCAGTGAAAAATTTCATTAGCTTTCCTCCACTCGGAATAACGATTGTTGCAACATTAGGGATTGGTATTGCAGAAAGCAGTGGTTTTATTAAAACAGCTTTAAAGAAGATGCTTTCGTTTATTTCCCCTAAAATGCTAACACCAACGGTTGTATTTGTTGGTATTGTTGCGCACTTAGCGTCTGACTCAGCTTACGTTATTCTTATGCCTGTCTCCGCGATGATGTTCTATGCCAGTGGTCGTCATCCTTTAGCCGGTATCGCAGCCTCATTTGCAGGTTTGGCAGGTGGATTTACAGCAAGTTATACACCGTCAATCATTGACCCAATAATGCAAAGCTTTACTCAAGAAGCGGCGCAAATTATGGCTCCGGGATATAGCGTTAACGTTTTATGTAACTACTTTTTTAGTGTAGGCGGTACATTTGGTGTTATTTTAACTTGTTGGTATATCACTGAAAAAATTGTAGAGCCTTGGTTAAACAAAAACTGCCCTGTCTCTTCGGGGATTGATACCAAGGATGCGGAGTTGGGTGAAATCACACCAATAGAAAAACGCGCGTTCCGCTTTGCTGGTTGGGCCGTTGTGTTGATGGGAATTGGTTTATTTGCCCTATTATTACCAGAAACTTCGCCATTACGTTCGCCAGAAGGTAGCTTAACCAGCCCTAAAGCACCAATTATGCAAATTGTGGTGCCTTTACTATTTATTTTCTTCTCTGTACCCGGCTTAATCTATGGCTATATGACCAAGTCTTTTGCTTCCACAAAAGATATCGTCAAAGCGATGGAAAATATCACTAAATCGCTGATCCCATTTATCGTTTTTGCCTTTTTTGCGGCTCAGTTCCTTTACTCTTTCCAACACTCGAATTTAGGAACTTTATTAGCGTTATCGGGTGCAGAGTTGCTGCGTACGCTTAATATGCCTTCAGGTATGACGGTATTAGGTGTGATTTTGCTGACTGCTATTTTAAATATCATGATCACCTCAGCAACATCAAAATGGGCTGTTATTGCACCGGTATTAGTGCCAATGTTAATGGCTGTCGGAATTTCACCTGAATTAACGCAAGCCGCGTTCCGTGTCAGTGATTCCGCAATGAATGTGAGTACACCGATGTTCCCATTCTACCCACTGATTTTGATGTATTGCCAAAAATACTATAAAGGGGCAGGCATCGGTACACTATGCTCAATGATGATCCCTTTTACTATTGGCTTGCTCATTGTATTAACGACGACACTGTTTGTCTTCTGGGGACTCGATATTCCTCTTGGCTTTGACAGTGGATATACATGGCAACCGGCATCATAACTCGTGCTTATAAAAACAACTGTATTAGGAACAACATTATAATGAACACCCTAGGTCAAAAGTTAGAACAGCGTTTCTTCCGTTATCTGGCAATTGAAAGCCAAAGTGATGCATCTGCTTCTGTGGTACCCAGCACACAAGGGCAACTTGAGTTAGCAAAGTTACTGGCTAAAGAGCTAGAAACTTATGGACTAAAAGATATCTATATCGATTCTCATGCCATTTTATATGCAATGAGACCGGGTACTAAACCCAATGCCCCTAAAGTTGGGTTTGTTGCCCATCTTGATACTGTTGATGTGGGTATTTCGCCTGATATTCACCCTCAAACACTGCGTTATGAAGGGAAAGATCTCTGCTTAAATAAAGAGAAGGATGTCTGGTTTAAAGCCCAAGAGCACCCTGAAGCAGAACCTTATATTGGTGAAGATATTATCTTCAGTGATGGTACAAGCGTATTAGGTGCTGATAACAAAGCAGCGATCACTGTGGTTATGGAGTTAATGGATAAACTTCAACATGCTGATTTTGATTGTGGCGATATCTATGTTGCGTTTGTACCTGATGAAGAGATTGGATTACGCGGTTCTAAACTGATGGATTTATCTCGCTTCAACGTTGATTTTGCTTACACCATAGATTGCTGCGCATTAGGTGAAGTGGTGTATGAAACCTTTAATGCGGCATCAATTAAAGTGTCTGTGAAAGGTATTACTGCGCACCCAATGTCAGCGAAAAACGTATTATTAAACCCAATTCGTGTTGCTCATGATTTTATTGGCTGTTTTGACCGCTTTGATACACCAGAGCACACCGAACATCGCGAAGGTTATTTCTACGTCACTGATTTAATCGCCAACCCTGATAATGCGGTGATTAAAATGGCTATTCGTGATTTCGATAAAAAAAGCTATGAAGCACGTAAACAATATATTGCCCAATCTGTTGAACTAATACGTGCTCGTCATCCTCGCGCACAGATAGACTATGAAATTGTTGATGTATATAGCAATATTAGTGATTCGATTGGGGAAGATCGCACTGCTATCGAACTTATTTTTGAGGCGCTAAAACAGTTAGAGATCCAGCCTAACGTGATCCCAATGCGAGGCGGTACAGATGGCTCAGCACTTTCTGCAAGAGGATTACTCACACCAAACTATTTTACTGGTGCACTGAATTTCCACTCTCGTTTTGAGTTTTTACCTGTTAGCTCATTTGAAAAGAGCTATTTAGTAACAGAAATGCTGTGTCGTTTAGCTGGGCAACGCGGATAAGTGTTATTGTTTTAGCCAACAAAAAAGCGGAACCATTTTCATGGCTCCGCTTTTTTATCTAACTTAATCTAAACTAGATATCGATATTTGCAGCTTTCAGCGCATTCTCTTCGATAAAGGCACGACGAGGTTCAACCGCATCACCCATTAAAGTGGTAAATAATTCATCGGTTGCAATCGCATCTTTCACGGTAACTTGCATCATACGGCGTGTATCTGGATTCATGGTGGTTTCCCATAATTGCTCTGGGTTCATTTCACCAAGACCTTTATAACGCTGTACAGCAAGGCCACGACGTGATTCTTTTGTTAACCATTCAAGTGCTTCTTCAAAGCTTGAAATTGGCTGACGACGCTCTCCACGCTCAATAAACGCACCCTCTTCAATTAGGTTACCGATAATATCACCTAAATGAGTAATACGTTGATATTCGCTACTGTGGATAAAGTCATAATCCAGTTTGTAGTTTGTATCCACACCATAAGTACGAATACGTAACACAGGCTCAAACAGACGATTTTCATCGTTTTGAACGATAGTGTAGCTATAAGTACTGCCTTGCTCTTCCGCTTCATTTAGACGGTTAACTAAGCCACTCATCCACTCTTCAACTTTAGCTTTATCGGATAACGCATCTTCTGTTAGCGTTGAGTGATATACCAAGCTGTTTAACATGCTAAGTGGATAGATACGCTCCATACGACGAATAATCTTGTGCGCTGCATGGTAATCAACAACCAGTTTTTCAAGTTGCTCACCGTGCATTGCTGGTGCGTGTTCACTCACATAAAGTGCTGCTCCATCAAGCGCGATCGACATCAGATATTCGTCCATTGCGTCGTCATCTTTGATGTATTGCTCTTGTTTACCTTTCTTCACTTTGTAAAGTGGTGGCTGAGCAATAAAGATATGACCACGTTCGATAATTTCTGGCATTTGACGATAGAAGAATGTCAGTAGCAGAGTACGAATGTGAGAACCATCGACGTCCGCATCCGTCATGATGATAATGCTGTGATAACGCAGTTTATCTGGGTTATATTCATCACGACCGATACCACAACCTAATGCTGTAATTAACGTTGCCACTTCTTGAGAAGCCAACATTTTATCAAAGCGCGCTTTCTCAACGTTTAGGATTTTACCTTTTAACGGAAGAATAGCCTGTGTCTTACGGTTCCGCCCTTGTTTTGCAGAGCCCCCCGCAGAGTCCCCTTCCACTAAATACAGTTCAGAGAAAGCAGGATCACGTTCAGAACAGTCCGCTAATTTACCCGGTAAACCACCTAAATCTAATGCGCCTTTACGACGTGTCATCTCACGTGCTTTACGCGCTGCTTCACGAGCACGAGCGGCGTCAATGATTTTACCAACAACAATTTTCGCGTCGTTTGGATTTTCTAACAGATATTCCACCAGCTTCTCATTCATCAGCGTTTCTACCGCTGTTTTCACTTCTGAAGAAACCAGTTTATCTTTTGTTTGTGATGAGAATTTAGGATCGGGTACTTTAACAGAAACAACCGCAATCAAGCCTTCACGAGCATCATCACCCGTTGCACTGATTTTCGATTTCTTATTATACCCTTCTTTATCCATATAGTTGTTTAATGTACGCGTCATTGCAGTACGGAAACCAACTAAGTGTGTACCACCATCACGTTGTGGAATATTGTTGGTAAAGCAATAAACATTTTCTTGGAAACCATCATTCCACAGCATTCCCACTTCAACACCAATACCATCTTTTTCAGTAGAGAAATAGAATACATTTTGGTGAATTGGCGTTTTATTACGGCTTAAGTATTCAACGAATGCTTTAATACCGCCTTCATAGTGGAAATGATCTTCACGGTTATCACGTTTATCAATTAAACGGATAGAAACGCCTGAGTTCAAGAATGACAACTCGCGAAGACGTTTTGCTAAAATGTCATACTGGAATTCTGTTTCACCTTTAAAGGTTTCAAGACTTGGCCAGAAGCGAACAAATGTCCCTGATTTTTCAGTATCGCCCATCACTTTTAAGCGATCATCAGGCACACCGTGACGATAAATTTGCTGATGGATTTTTCCATCACGATGGATTGTCAGTTCGAGTTTTTCAGACAACGCATTAACAACAGAAACCCCTACACCATGAAGTCCACCAGAGACTTTATAGGAGTTATCATCGAATTTACCCCCTGCATGCAGAACGGTCATAATAACCTCTGCCGCTGAGACCCCCTCTTCTGGGTGAATGCCGGTTGGAATTCCACGACCATCATCTCGAACAGAGACGGAGTTATCTGAATGGATAGTGACAATTATCTCATCACAGAAACCCGCGAGGGCTTCGTCGATTGCGTTGTCGACCACCTCGAAGACCATGTGATGCAGACCGGTTCCATCATCTGTATCCCCGATATACATCCCCGGGCGCTTACGCACCGCATCCAGCCCTTTTAATACTTTGATACTTGAGGAGTCATATGTATTCGACATCAACGTTTCTCGCTTTATTCCTATGGTTTAACCTCTATTTTGCCACGTTCTACGCTAAATAGCCTGCTATTTACATCTAGCATATCTTTCACTTGCCCTTGTGTTATCGCACTAACAAACACTTGAGCTTGCGTAGACTTTAGACGCTCGGCTAACAACTGACGCCGACTTGCATCTAATTCGGAAGCAAAATCATCGAGCAGATACAGGCATCTTTGCCCATTCTTACGAGTGAAATATTCACCTTGTGCCAGCCTCAAAGCACACATCAACAACTTGAGCTGGCCTCGTGATAACATATCTTCTACTGGCGTGCCGTTTGCTCTAATACGTAAATCTGCTTTATGAGCACCAAGTGAGGTATACGCTAGCATTTTATCACGTTCAAATTGACGTGCTAGCAACTCACCATAATCTGTTTCTTTATCCCATCCCCGTTGAAAACTCACTTTCAACGAAAACTCAGGCAAAAACAGACGACACGTTTCTTCAATATCTTTAGTGATATCTTCGGTATATTGAGCTCGCCATTCACTTATCTGTTCTGTTAATGAGATAAGTTCTTTATCCCAAGGTATCAGTTGTCGATAAGACGTTGCTTGCCTCAGTGCTGCATTACGTTGTTTTAATACACGTTTTAAATCTGACCATGCAACAAAAAATCGAGGTTCATTATGAAAACAACCCCAATCAATAAAAGCGCGACGATATTTAGGCCCACCATTCAGTAGTGTAAAGCCTTCAGGTGTTATTAATTGCATGGGTAACAATTTTGCTAACTCTGCAATTTTATGACCATCGCTGCCATCAATACGAACTGTACTATTGCCTTCGCGATCTTTACTTAATCCAATCGCATAGCCACGGCTCTCTTCATTCAGTCCACTTAAGCGGCCATGAAGAATAAATTCATTTTCATCATGCTGGATCACGCGATTAGCTTGAGAGCTACGAAATGCGCGTCCATGACCTAGAGTGTAAATCGCTTCAAGTATACTTGTTTTACCACTCCCGTTAGGCCCAACAAGAAAATTAAAGCCATCCGCTAATGGCAGATCCGCCTGTTCAATATTTCTAAAATGACGGATCAATAAACGGGATAAAATCATGTTAGTGACTATTATAAACGCATTGGCATAACAACATAAGCAGCCGCAGAACTTGCCACATTCTCCACCTGAACACTTGAAACAGCATCTGTTAGCAATAGCTTAACTTCTTCACATTTCAATGTATTAAGTACATCAAGGAGATAACTGACATTAAAGCCAATTTCCATTTCTTCACCTTGATATTGAACATCAACAATTTCTTCTGCTTCTTCTTGCTCAGGATTATTTGCTGTAATTTTCAATTGACCATTGGTGAGGTTTATACGCACACCTCGGAATTTTTCATTGGATAAAATTGCAGCACGGGAAAATGCCTGTTTAAGAATATCACAACCCGCAGTCACTGTTTTCGTTGGGTTTTTCGGTAATACACGACGATAGTCAGGGAAACGACCATCAACCAACTTCGAGGTGAAAATAAAATCACCTACATGGGCACGTATATTGTTACTACCGATTTGCAGTTGCAGTGAGCTTTCACCACCGCCATCAAGTAAACGCATCAATTCAATGACACCTTTACGAGGAACAATAACAGAATGTCCCGGTAAAGATTGTCCAATATCCATTGAACATACCGCTAAACGGTGTCCATCTGTTGCAACTGTGCGTAACTCTGTATTTTCAGTTTCAAACAACATACCATTGAGGTAATAACGCACATCTTGATGTGCCATTGAAAACTGAGTGGACTCAATCAAACGTTTTAATGTTGCTTGAGGCAAAGTAAATTCAACTTCACTTTGCCAGTCATCTAAATTAGGAAAATCAGACGCAGGTAATGTTGATAAAGAAAAACGGCTACGACCTGAACGCACTAAAAGGCGATCACCGTCGAGCTCAACACTGATTTCAGCACCTTCTGGTAGCCCACGCCAAATATCAAAAAACTTACGCGCAGGAACAGTTGTGGCACCAATTTCATGAGATTGGCTAAGATTAACTCTTGCCACCATTTCCATTTCAAGGTCGGTCCCCGTTAGCGATAAGGTGTTTTCCGTTACCTTAAGCAATAGGTTACCTAAAATAGGTAATGTTGGACGACCACCTAAAGGGCCACTTACTTGTTGTAGCGGCTTAAGAAGCTGTTCACGTTCAATGATAAATTTCATAGCGCTAGGATGATAATGTTCTGATTAAGTTGGAAAAATCTTCTTTGATGTCATGACTCTCTTCACGCAATTGCTCTATTTTTCGGCACGCATGAAGTACAGTTGTATGATCACGACCCCCAAAGGCATCCCCGATTTCAGGCAAGCTGTGGTTTGTTAATTCCTTCGCCAGCGCCATTGCCATTTGCCTCGGACGGGCAACCGATCGAGATCTCCGCTTTGACAGTAAATCAGCGACTTTAATTTTATAATATTCAGCAACCGTTTTTTGAATATTATCAATTGTGACTAATTTTTCCTGCAAGGCGAGCAGATCACGCAATGCTTCACGTACGAAGTCGATAGTAATCGCACGACCTGTAAAGTTTGCGTTAGCAATCACTCGGTTTAATGCACCTTCAAGCTCACGGACGTTAGAACGAAGTCTTTTGGCAATAAAAAAGGCCACTTCGTCAGGTAACTGAATTTGGTTTTCATCCGCTTTTTTCATCAAAATCGCCACTCGGGTTTCAAGTTCAGGCGGCTCAATGGCAACCGTTAATCCCCAACCAAAGCGTGATTTTAATCTATCTTCAACACCATTTATCTCTTTAGGATAACGGTCTGACGTTAAAATGATTTGCTGATTACCCTCTAACAATGCGTTAAAGGTATGAAAAAATTCTTCTTGTGAACGCTCTTTATTGGCAAAAAATTGAATATCATCAATTAATAGCGCATCCACTGAACGGTAATAGCGTTTAAAGTCTTCTATCGCATTATTTTGTAACGCTTTTACCATATCTTGTACGAAACGTTCAGAATGCATATAAACGACTTTTGCATTCGCTTTACGTTCCATAATGCTGTTACCTACCGCATGTAATAAGTGCGTTTTACCAAGCCCTGTTCCACCATATAAAAAGAGTGGGTTATAAGCACCACCAGGGTTATCAGCAACTTGTCTTGCTGCAGCTCTTGCTAACTGGTTTGATTTACCTTCAACGAAGTTATCAAATTTATGTTTAGGGTTAACGTTAGAACGATAATTAAGCTCAGGCAATTGAGAAGCGGGTTGATTATCCCAACTTGGCCGAATAGGCTGACTATGCGTTGGAGCCGTATTCACCGTTGGATGTACAACCGCTTTAGGAATACTTTCCGTAGTACGTGTTGATGCGGGTTTATTACCGACTTCAAAACGTAAAGAAGGGACTTCAGAGCCACAAAAATCCACTAATAATGCGTTGATATTATTAATGTATTTTTCTCTCACCCAATCTAAAACAAAACGATTAGGTGCATACAGCGCCAGCGTATTATCGCTTAGTTCTGCCTGCAAGGGACGTATCCACATACTAAATTCAGTGGCAGGTAACTCATCCTGCAATCGGGCAAGACAATGCTGCCAAAGCGAAAGTGACACGGCGGACTCCCCTAAAAAAACAAGACTAAAAAATAAACAGGAAAAATGCAGTTAAACACTGTGTGCCTAAATACAAAGTGCACAACACCGTTCCTCTTCAATTCTTAATAAGGAACAACTCTTGGTGACAACGATTTTTTTTACATCGTGACTCACGATCGCAGACTGGCTATTCTGATCGTGACGGGGGATCATATCGCAAAATGAAACGAAGATCCTCTTTCTTTTGCACAGTTTTTATGGTTTTTATCCACAGGCTTGCTGATTTACGATAATTCACCAAATGAAATATGCAAAGGCGTTCTAGTGTACTTGAGTCGTCCTATAAATAGCAATTGGGGATAACTTTCTCTTTGCATAAATCTCTCTTTCTTATAGTAAGTGATCAAATATCTCTCATTTGATCCACTAAAGATCCTTGCGCTTTCACCATGAGTCCGTATAATCTTGCACCCTGCGTGCTTGTACCAACAAAGTCACTTATTAAGACCTTTTTTAGGTCGCTAATAAGCGTACTCGTTGCGCATAAGTCAGGATTGATTATCGGGTTTGCTAAAAAAGACGACAAAAATCGGTACTTAAAGCGTCATCTTCATTGACGCATTTGAGTGATTTTATTACAATCCCGCATCTTTCCATCATTGATGCTGCGATTGAAGTACCGGTTTGTTTATTTATTGCACGCCTGTCTGTCAACGCATTTGCTGAATCAGTAATAATATTAAGTAGGTAGAAATCGCCATGAAACGCACTTTTCAACCGTCTGTACTGAAGCGCAACCGTAACCACGGCTTCCGCGCTCGTATGGCCACTAAAAATGGTCGTCAGGTTCTGGCTCGCCGTCGTGCGAAAGGCCGCGCTCGTCTGACCGTTTCTTCGAAATAATAAAAGCTAACCATTCCGTGGTTAAGCTCGCTTTTCCAAGGGAGTTACGTTTGTTAACTCCCAAGCATTTCAATTTTGTTTTCCAGCAACCACAACGTGCGAGTTCTCCAGAAGTTACTATTTTGGGTCGCCAGAATGAGCTGGGGCATCCCCGCATCGGTCTAACAATCGCAAAGAAAAACGTTAAACGTGCTCATGAGCGTAATCGCATTAAACGATTAGCCCGTGAATACTTTCGTTTACATCAGCATGAATTACCGCCGATGGATTTTGTGCTATTAGTAAGAAAAGGGGTTGCTGAACTTGATAACCATCAATTGACGGAAGTATTGGGTAAATTATGGCGTCGTCATTGTCGCTTGGCTCAAAAGTCCTGATCTTGCTGATTAGGGGCTATCAACTGGGGATTAGTCCTCTGTTGGGGCCTCGTTGTCGTTTTAATCCTACATGCTCTAATTACGGAATTGAGGCATTGCGCAGGTTTGGAATGATAAAAGGTAGTTGGTTAACAGTGAAACGCATATTAAAATGCCACCCTTTACACGAAGGTGGTGATGATCCTGTCCCACCTAGAAAAAACGACGATAACAGAGAAAATTAACGATGGATTCGCAACGCAATCTTCTATTCATCGCTTTGCTGTTCGTTTCTTTCCTGATCTGGCAGCAGTGGGAGGGTGATAAAGTTTCACAAAACACCACCACTACTGCTCAGGTCTCGCAACAAGCGGACGTGCCAAGCAGTGATAGTCTTGCTGTAACTGGTAACAGCAATGAGCAGGCAAAATTGATTACCGTAAAAACTGACGTACTTGATATTCGTATCAATACTCAGGGCGGTACTATCGATGAGGCTGATTTGTTAGCCTATCCCGCCGAGCTTAATTCACAGACACCTTTCCGTTTACTGGAAACTACACCACAATTCCTGTATCAGGCTCAAAGTGGCTTAATCGGCCCAGATGGCCCAGATCAGAAATCTCGCCCAGTTTATAATGCTGATAAAAACGAATTCGTACTTGGTGAAAACCAAGATGAATTACGTGTACCTATGACTTTCGTAAATGAAGAAGGTGTGAAATTCGTCAAAACCTTCATTCTGAAGAAAGGTCAGTACGATATCGGTATTGAGTACAAAATTGAGAATACAACAGATAAAACGCTGACCATGAACTTCTACGGCCAGTTAAAACAATCTGTTAAATTGCCAGAAAGCCGTGATACAGGTAGTAGCAACTTTGCACTACACACTTATCGTGGTGCGGCATACTCATCAGATGAAACCAACTATAAAAAATATAGTTTTGGTGATATCGAAGATAAAAACTTATCTCTAACCACGAATAATGGTTGGGTTGCAATGTTACAACAATACTTTGCAACAGCATGGATCCCTTCTAAAGATAGTCAGAACAATAGCTTCTACTCTATCACTTTAGAAAACAAATCTATTGCTCTGATTGGTTATAAATCAGCACCGGTGACAATTGCACCAAATAGCAGTGCTGATATCAGCTCAACATTATGGGTTGGCCCTGAAATTCAGTCAGAAATGTCAGCCATTGCGCCACATTTAGATCTGTCTGTTGACTACGGTTGGTTATGGTTTATCTCTCAACCACTGTTTAAACTGCTGAAATTCCTTCACAGCTTTATCGGTAACTGGGGCTTCTCCATCATCATGATCACCTTTATCGTTCGTGGTATCATGTACCCGCTGACTAAAGCACAGTACACCTCCATGGCGAAAATGCGTTTACTGCAACCAAAACTGGCTGCACTGCGTGAACGTATTGGGGATGACAAACAGCGTATGAGCCAAGAAATGATGGCGTTATACAAACAAGAGAAAGTAAATCCTCTGGGTGGTTGTTTACCATTACTTATCCAGATGCCAATCTTCCTTGCGTTGTATTACATGCTGATGGGCTCTGTTGAATTACGTCATGCACCGTTTATGTTATGGATCCAAGACTTATCTGCACAAGATCCGTACTACATCCTGCCATTATTAATGGGTGTGACAATGTTCATCATTCAGAAACTGTCTCCAACAGCAGTCACTGATCCGATGCAACAAAAAATCATGACCTTTATGCCGGTTGTGTTTACCGTATTCTTCCTGTGGTTCCCATCAGGTCTAGTTCTGTACTATATCGTCAGTAACTTAGTGACCATTATCCAGCAGCAGTTAATTTACCGTGGTCTGGAAAAACGTGGCTTACACAGCAGAGACAAAAAATAAGGTCACATGAGGAAAAGCCTCTTCCTTGGTTACATTCAAAGGAAAGTGACATAAAATAGCGAAGGCGGTCTGCAATGACCGCCTTCTGTTTTTTATATTGATATGATTATTCTGATTAAGCGAGTACACCATGCATAGCACTGATACTATCGTCGCTCAGGCCACACCTCCGGGAAGAGGCGGTGTTGGTATCCTACGCGTTTCTGGCCCTAAAGCTGCCCTTGTAGCACAAACCATTTTAGGCAAGTTGCCTAAACCTCGTTATGCCGATTATCTGCCATTTCGCAATGATGACAACTCAGTACTTGATCAGGGTATCGCCCTTTTCTTCCCTAATCCGAACTCATTTACGGGTGAAGATGTTCTAGAACTACAAGGCCATGGTGGCCCCGTTATTCTGGATTTATTACTAAAACGTATTTTACAAATCCCTGGTGTGCGTATTGCTAATCCTGGTGAGTTTTCTGAACGTGCGTTTTTAAATGACAAACTCGATTTAGCACAAGCAGAAGCGATTGCCGATTTAATTGATGCCAGCTCAGAACAAGCAGCTCGTTCAGCAATTAATTCACTACAAGGTGCATTTTCCTCTCATATTAACGAGATGGTAGAGTCATTAACGCACTTACGTATCTATGTTGAAGCAGCCATTGATTTCCCTGATGAAGAGATTGATTTTCTTTCTGACGGTATCATCGAAGGAAAACTTAACGCCGTTATTGCTGAATTAGATGATGTTCGTGCTCAAGCTCGCCAAGGTAGCTTGTTACGTGAAGGAATGAAAGTGGTTATCGCAGGTCGCCCTAATGCAGGTAAATCAAGCCTATTAAATGCATTAGCAGGCCGAGAAGCTGCCATTGTCACGGATATTGCGGGTACAACCCGTGATGTGTTGCGTGAACATATTCATATTGATGGTATGCCTTTGCATATTATCGACACCGCAGGCTTACGTGAAGCCAGTGATGAAGTTGAACGCATTGGTATTGAACGTGCTTGGAAAGAGATTGAGCAAGCAGACAGAGTGCTATTTATGGTTGATAGCACCACAACCGATGCCACAACACCTGAAGATATCTGGCCTGAATTTATGGCTCGTTTACCAAAAACCTTGCCTGTCACTGTTATTCGTAACAAATCGGATTTAACAGGGGAAAATGTCGAGATCACGGCACAAGGTAACTACCCGATGATCCGCTTATCTGCTCGTGATGGAATGGGTATCGAGTTACTACGCGATCACCTGAAAGAAGCGATGGGCTTTAATAGCAATACTGAAGGTGGTTTCTTGGCTCGCCGCCGCCATTTACAGGCATTAAATACCGCAGCGGAACATCTACAGCAAGGCCATGAACAATTGGTTTATGCAAAATCCGGTGAATTGTTGGCAGAAGAGTTAAGACTGGCTCAGCAAGCATTAAGTGAGATCACCGGTGAATTTACTTCAGATGACTTATTAGGCCGTATTTTCTCAAGTTTCTGCATCGGGAAGTAAGTTTTAGTCCATCTTCGTCCGTAAACGTTCACTAACCCGCATTAACTGTATGTTAATACGGGTTTTTACTTTCCATACTGGTCTATAGTCGTGCAGGTTTATCCGCGATTTTTGTACACTATAGAGGTGAAATATGGCACTTTCAGATACTAAACTACGTACACTTGCTTTCCCCCTGACAACCTGCCAATTATGACTGGCTGTTGATTGAAGTTCTTCCTACAGGACGAAAAATCTAGCGTTCCTGCTACCGCTTTGACAACAAATCGCATAAGATCACTCGGGGCTAATACCCAGTATTCTCACTTACAGAAGCACGGCTTTCGTGTGAAAATTGTCGCTCAATAGTGGTCCGTGGCATCAATCCGACGCAGAAAAAGCTGGAAGAAAAGCTTAAACAGAAAGACCCAACGACAGTTAAAATATTCACCAAACACTGTCTGACCGATATCGTTGAAAAAAGTAACCGCAATCCGAGCAACATCATTCACGTTATCGAGAAGGACATCATTCCCTCATCGGGAAGCTTAAACTCGAAGACTCACAACTACACATATTCAAGTCATGCTCGACCGTATCAAACAACGCTTAACTGCGTGGCGCGTACGCTGGATATACACGTCGAGGATTTTGTTATTCATGACTTCCAGCATACTACCAGCACATTGTGCTCCATGAGCAAAGCTACAACTCAGACTGGATGGAGAATGCCTGGCACATAAGATCAGTGGCGTTAGCGGTGTCTACAACCGTGCAGAGTACCTAAATCAGCACCGGGCTTGGGTGGACTTTGTTGAGGCGCAGATTGAGATTATAAGGAAGCTTATCATTTGACAATTCAGGAAGGGTTACAATATAACCAACTGAATAATATAAAAATAATAGTTTCTGATTAGAATATATTATCTAACCAGTTGAAAAAAATGCACTTCTCAACCATAATAACATCACTCTTTAGCGTTAGGCTTTAATTTATAGCCTTGTCGAGCGTTTCGCCAGACACTAACTTATTGAGTACTTTTAGGGTTGCGCTAGAAAGTTTTCTACCGATCCTAGAAGTCTCTAGGATCGGTAGAAAACTTTCTAGCGCCTCCTCTAGTAAAGAGTAAAAAACGAGCAAAGTAATATTGCTCGTTTTTTTCATCAGCGGAAGATAAATCAAAAATATATAACGTTTAAATCAATGTTTGAAGAAACTATTAAAAAACAATTTGAATTGTTAGATATAAGTAACTTCAATGTTGATATATCTCATCGCCTTCTTTTCGTGTGTGGTGGCAAAGTCGATATACGTGCACCAATTCCACCCAGTTTTAGGGATAGACTACTTACTTACACAGCAAAACATGTCCCTGAACTTCACGAGCATTTCATTCTAGCTGAAACATTCAAAGATTATTTTAAAGAGAATGCCTACCCAGACCTTCTAGTATTCGAAGATGATATAGCTAGTATTTCATCTCTTATTATCATATTCTTAGAAAGTCCTGGATCATTAGTTGAGTTAGGTATATTTTGCAACAAATCAGAACTATTTAAAAAAATACTGATTGTTGCTTCAGAGCAAGAAGTATCCGGTGAGGACTCATTCATTTATTTAGGCCCACTTGAGTACATTAAAAAGAAAGTTTCATCCTCTGTTGTAATCTACCCGTGGCCAGATCCTGAAGTCTTAAAATACGATGATGATTTTCTTGATGATTTATGTGTAAATATAAAAGAAAAACTTTCGTCAATCCCAAAAACAGAACAATTCAATAAGAATAATTCTGGGCATATAGCACTTCTGATTACTGAAATTATATCTCTTTGCTTCCCAATACAACTTAGTGAAATAGAATCAGCCCTAAATTCATTAGGGATTAATATTTCAACAAAAATCATTAATAGATCAATTTATTTACTTCAGAAAGTTGGTTTTATAGACGTTTTATCATATAGCTCAAACAAATATTACTTTCCATTAAAAGAGCGCAAATGGGTAAAATTTGGTAAAACTAAAGATAATAAACTCATAGATAATCAACAATTAACAATGAAGTTTAGACAATCTTTTGTAATATTAACCGATCCATTATCAAAACGAAGAATTACAGCGCTACGTCAAATAATAGCAAAAAAAGAAATGGCTGAGGAGATTTAATTAATGGATATATTACAGCATATTTCAGACTTACTGTTAACTAAGAAAAGTGAAATCATTTCTTTTTCATTGACGGCTCCTTATCGATATAAAATATATAGAATTGCAAAAAGGAACTCAGACAAGAAGAGAACTATTGCACATCCTTCGAAAGAGCTAAAATTTATACAACGAGCAATTACTGAGTATTTATCCGATAAATTACCCGTTCACGAATGCGCATTTGCATATAAAAAAGGTAGTAGCATTAAGACCAACGCTCAAATCCATCTTCATACAAAATACTTATTGAAGATGGATTTTGAAAATTTTTTCCCTAGCATAACACCACGTCTATTTTTCTCAAAGTTACGACTTGCAAATATCGATTTAACTGCAGATGATAAAGTAATACTTGAGAATATCTTATTCTTCAAATCCAAGAGGAATAGTAATTTGAGATTAAGCATTGGAGCACCAAGCTCGCCTTTAATATCAAATTTTGTGATGTACTTTTGGGATATTGAGGTTCAAAAGATATGCTCTAAGATAGGCGTTAACTATACTCGTTATGCTGATGATTTAACCTTTTCAACAAATAATAAAGATATTTTGTTTGATATACCTGACATGCTTGAAAACATACTACCAAAATATTCTTTAGGTAAGATTAGAATCAATCATGAAAAAACAGTATTTTCTTCAAAAGGACATAATCGTCACGTTACTGGTATAACTCTAACAAACGATAATAAATTATCTATAGGTAGAGAAAGGAAAAGAAAAATCTCTGCCATGATCCATCATTTTATAAATGAGAAATTACCTAATGACGAATGCAATAAATTAGTAGGGCTACTTGCATTTGCTAAAAATATTGAGCCTTCGTTTTATAAAAGTATGGTTGTTAAATATGGATCTGATAATATTTATAAATTACAAAAACAAAGAGACAAATAACTTCTGATGCACTTTTATAGACACCAGAGTTTTTATTGATTATGCCCAGAGCAAATTGGAATAAGTTTTTCTAACCGTATTACATTATAGCTTGACTTGGCTTAGCCATGGATATTCCAAAAGAATTAATTTTCAAATCCTAAAAACAGTTTCCCATAGCTTCTTCCTGTTCTAAGACAAACTGCGACCCGTAAGCAACTCCTTTGGAAGTCAATCCCTCGAGCTGAAACCGACCTCCTGTCCCAATACAGGTGACCACACCTTTTATCGCTACCCTGTTACAAACGTAGCGACAGACAGAATACTGTAGAGAAATCGGACAACATTGCCGAAGGCTTTGCTTTCGTACTTCCTAATGAATGTACAAAACACGGCGTCACTTTTAAGATCATAAGCAAGTGAAAGTGACGCCAGCGCGCAGATCAGTTTCAACCCAGCTATCGCCTGCAAATCCACTGCAACAAACAGTCTAAAACTCAAACAGATGTCAGAAATTCGCTTACTAGTATGAAGCGAAGATGTATGATAAAGATGGTTTATGGAATCAAGAATTATGAAAATTCAAATTAAACAAATGATTACTGAAAAACACTGTCTATCAGTAGGACATCAGAATGGGGTTAAAAAAGGGTATTACGTTGTGTGGTCAGCAAACTTTCAGCAGTAGCACCTAGCAAAGGTACTGATTATTCATTATATACTTTTGTGTCCTTGAATGTGCCCATAGCCATGTTTTGAAGGTAATGCATCGCTGATGTATTAACGAGTTAGCTCGATTTTCAAGCTTCTGTATTGGGAAGTAACCATTAAATCTTACCTGCTATACCGTGTAAACCTTAACTTAACGGTTATAGCAGGTAAAGTCGGATTTACACGCTATAACCACTAAATCTTGATCTACACGCTATAACCGGTATATTAGATATTAACGCCTATAACCGGTAGAAGATGATGATTATAATTAACGCCTATCAACTCAGTGTCCATCTAAAAGATGTCCGATTAACAAAAAAACTTTCTCAAGGTAAAGTCGCCCAAAAAGTGGGAATTCGACAAGACACCGTGTCCAATTTTGAACTTAATCCTAATTCCACCAAGCTAGAAACCTTTTTTAAACTGCTCTCCGCACTAAATTTAGAGATGGAAATTCATCCTAAAGATGCTAAAAATAATTTAGCACACAAAAGTGAATGGAAAGAGGAGTGGTAAATGGCGAGCCTTGATGTGTATATTAATGAATATTATGTGGGTATTTTTACTAAAAAAAGCTCAGGTGCGCATTCATTCCAATATGCTGAAGATTGGGTTAATCAACCAGGAAGTCGCCCTATATCTCTTTCTATGCCACTACAACTTCAAGAATATCAAGGAGATTGTGTCTATAATTTCTTTGATAATCTTTTACCTGATAATCCTGAAATTAGAAATCGTATTGTGAGTCGCTATAATGCAAACTCAAATCAACCATTTGATCTATTAACTGCCGTGGGTGCAGATACGGTTGGTGCATTACGGTTACTTCCTAGTAGTAGTACGCCAGCTAATATAAAAAAAATAGAATATAACAAACTTGATAACGCTGAACTTGAAAAAATACTATTAGGATATCAATCCAATACACCACTCGGTATGCTTGAAGAATATACTGATTTCAGAATTTCTATCGCTGGAGCGCAAGAAAAAACAGCATTACTTTTAAAAGATGATCATTGGTGTGTGCCACACAATAATACGCCGACTACACATATTATTAAGCTACCCATTGGTGTTATTGAAGGGCATTCCTATACAATGGATTTATCCGATAGTGTAGAAAATGAATATCTTTGTACCTTAATTGCCAAAGAATTTGATCTTCCTGTTCCTCACTGTTTTATTGTTAAAACAGAAAATATTAAAGCGCTTGCTGTAGAACGCTTTGATAGAAAATACTCATCAGATAAATCGTGGATAATCCGCTTACCCCAAGAAGATTTTTGCCAAATTCTAAATATACCTTCAGCTCTAAAATATGAAAATGAAGGGGGGCCTGGCATTATTGATATCAATGAATTATTTGCTTGGTTCATCAAATGCTGATCAAGACCGTTTTCATTTTATGAAGGCACAAGTACTATTTTGGCTTTTAGCTGCAACAGATGGGCATGCAAAGAATTTCTCTGTTTTTATCAATCAAGAAGGACGTTTTCACCTCACGCCTCTTTATGACATCATGTCTATCTATCCCAATTTTGGAGGACGAGGACTTAATCCACGAGATGCAAAACTCGCTATGGGATTACAGGCAAGCCGAGGCAAAAAATATGCCATAGAGCAAATTTTTCCTCGCCATTTTTACCAAACAGCTGAAGCAGCCAGTTTCGATCCTTCATTGATGACTGATATTCTTCGTTATTTTTATAAAGAAATGGACGATGCCATCAAGCGCGTAAAACAACAACTACCTGATGATTTTCCTTCTGAAATTAGCAGTAAAATATTGAATGGAATGAAAACACGCTCTGCAAGATTAGCCCATATTTAGCAGCTTACCTGCTATACCGTGTAAACCTTAACTTAACGGTTATAGCAGGTAAAGTTCGATTTACACGCTATAGTCGTTTTTTAATAATTAAGTGATAGCTTTACTCATCTTTGTAGTTTGTTTTTTAAACAATTAATCCTTATTTATACTAATCAACATTACTATATTTTCCAGAAAGAAAATCATAGGAGATATCAATGGCCACGACTTCTTTTAGTAAAAATTTTATTGTTAAGGACAAACAGTCTATTGAACTTATACAGAATGCTTTAAGTTATCCTCGACATATAAAAATAGTAAAACGGAATTACGAAACAGAAAATAGACAAGGAATTGCGTTATTAAAACAACGATTATCCAACTTGGAAAACTACTAAAAGAGTTTGGTAAAGAAACAACAATTAAGCTCTTAGGTAGTTTTTCTAATAATTTAAATAGTGACGTTGAGAAATTTTTAACTTCTTCTACTAAAGCAATAAGATTTGAGCAAACTAATAATGCACGAACCTATTTAATATTAAATGATAATGGTGAAATTCTTGCTTACTTCTCTTTATCCTTTAAAGTTAATCTTGAATGTTATGCCGTCTTATCAGAAGCAAAAACTCTTATTGGTGGTAGGATCATTATATTAGAATGCGAAAATAATAAAAATCTAATTCAACTTTATGAAAGACATGGTTTTACACTAATTGAAACCGAAAACAATTGTCCTTATTCTCTTCGAACTCTTTATATTCATATTATTGAAGAATAAAAATAAATTAAATATCAATAAATAATACGTAGTTAAATATTTATTTTTACATTTAATAAATAAAATTTATTACGCAATCGTTTACTTTTTATTTTTTCTATCTTGAATAAAGAACAATATATCTAACACGTATTAATACCATTATTAAATGTGCATTTTAATGATCTAAATATAGAAAATCAGTCAATGACAATGCTAAACTTCGTTTTTAGTTAACTGGGTAAATATCCCCCTTATATTTAAGAGTCTATCGTGAGAACGCTTTATTTTACTGCGCTGACAACAGGCATTCTTTCTGCCATTTGGGCATTTATTGCTAATCAATTTGATTTATTAAGCTGGGCTGGCTTTTTGGGTTGCACCGCCTATTTTGCTTATCCTAAAGAAGGTATTAAAGGATTAGCTGTCACTATGGCTACCATTATGAGTGGCGTGATTTGGGCATTGGCGATTATTTACGGTAGCCAAATCTTTAGTGATATTTCTATTTTTGGCTATGCTGTCACAGGTGTTATTGCCTTTGTGATGTGTATTCAAGCTAAAAGTGTACTACTTGCTTATATTCCCGGCACCTTTATTGGAGCATGCACTATATTTGCCGCTCAAGGGGATCTTTCTCAAACCATCCCTTCATTAATTGTCGGTGTTTTATTTGGTTATGCCATGAAAATGAGTGGACTTTGGGTGGCCAATAAATGGCCAAAAACAGCGTAATTTATTTATGCTAACTTAAATCTAAAAGCGGTATTTAGTCATGCTAAAGCCGCTTTTTTATTACTCCAAAATATAGTGTTCCAACAATAGGAACATAACCTGATAACGTTATGTAAACCTTAGGAAATAACGTAAAACAAAAATTCTGTTGAGTGCTTTCATTCGTTTATTAATTTAATTGAAAATCTAACGAGACAATTAAAGGGTTCAATAAGTTTTCGGGTTTAGGACCTATGGGTTTTACGCGTTTAACCGCAGCAATAGCCGCATTATCAAGGGAAGAAATCCCAGAAGTACTTTCTATCTCAACCCTTGAAATCACACCTTCTGATGTGAGTGAAAAACTGACCACCACCTGACCTTCATGTTGCATACGACGTGCTTGTGATGGATAACGTTTATGACGCTCTATTTCTCGACGCAGTGAACTAATATAGTGATTATCAGATTCGCCTTGCCCTATTCCTTTCTCGCTTAATGCATGACTTCTTCCTGCTAACGAACTTGCCGTATGTTGCGTTAAGTTTTCTGCCGAGGCTTCTGAAGTCGTTTGCACTATTTGGCTTTCTAAATCACGTTGTTTTGTCGGCTCTACTTTTTCTTGCACCACCTGTTTTTTTACGGGTGTAATTGGTTTTGGTTTTATAGGTGTGGGCTTTTCTTTTATTTTTTCAGGTATTTTCTTTGGTGCTTCAACAAACTCCCCTTTTTCGGCAATGGGTAAAACAATAGGCGTTTCTTGTGGCTCCGTTTCCACTAAAGGTTCCGGCACGACTGTTGATTGTTGAGGCGGTGAAAATACCACTTGGTAAACGGATAATGTATTTTCTTGTTGCTGATGAATATGGTGCGCACTTTCTGTCATAGAAAGTGAACGTAACACCCAACTTAATATGGCGATATAAACTAACGATATGCCAATCAGCCAATAATAAATATTAAGCGGTTGCCTGACAGAAAGTGCCAACATAAATAAAAGCTCCTTACTCTCTTTTAGTTAAAATTGTGCAGTCACACCTAATCGGAATGTTCTTCCGGGTGCAGGCATACCTGATCGCGTTAAAGGATCAATGTAGTATTCGTTTAATAAATTACTGCCTGTTATTTCAAAAGATAAATTAGGGCTATACTGATAGTTAATATAAGCATCAACGGTAAAGACTTTTGCCCAACGCATTGGGTTGTTATTTCTGCCATACATTTCTCGTGGTAATTTTTCTTTTAGCCATTTTTCATCTTTATTTTCCACTTCTGATGAATAAAGCCAACGACTTCCAACTTCTAATTTATTATCTAACCAACGAGTACCTAAATGTAAATTAACCGAATATTTAGGTTGGATAGAAGTACGTAAAAAACCACCGGGATAACCCCCCGTCATACATTGTTTAACACCTAATAACCCTGAAGGATCGTAGTTACTAAAGGCATTTTTATCACATACTTTATTTTTATGGCTATAAACTAAAGCCGTATCCATAAAAATAAAGCCATTATCAAAGCGAGCTTGAACCTCTAACCCCTCTAATATTTGCTTTTCAAATTGCCTAATTTGCCAATTCGCATCTCTATCAAACACATTTTCAATATTGGTACGAAAATAGTTAATTTTAATATCGGCATGGCGCTCCACATTTAGCCAATCTGTCAAATCAAACACAACACCTAACTCAGCACTTTTCGCACGCTCGGGTTTTAATTTAAAACCGTAATAACGCGCTTTTGACCCAGAAAAACCACTGGTATCTTCAAATAAACTGGGTAACCGTAGCTGCTCAGTATAACGTCCATAAAAACGCAATATATCGTTGGCATATACCGTCGCAGACACTAAGGGTGAAAATGCGCCATGATGATAGCTGGCCTCTGGTGCAAAACTATCTTTATCATCATCAAGATAAATAGGTATTGGATTAGAAACGCCCATTTCATATTTATTAACTAATTCACCTGTAATTGGATCAGGTACTTTTTCATTAATATTAATATAACCGTTTAACAAAATATTATTGCTTTTTAATAACTCTCCATCTTCATCAAGACCCCAATATAATAACTCTGTTTTCATTGGTCTCATAGTAGTAGAGTTGAAAACAACATTTCCATTCTCATCACGGAGATATGTTCTATTTTCAAAATGCATTTGTTTTGAGATTTTTATTTTACGATTAATTTCTTTTTTTATATTATCAGGTAGTTTTTCATACTCTGGATGAGTTAATTTATACGCTTGTACTATCCTTCTTTTTTCTCTAAGTTCAGGATCTCTTATTACTCTTTTATATTTTTCTGGTAACTGTTGTTCCGTAATTCCACATAGAGTGCCAACTAAATAACACTCTTCCTGTGTCAATGTTCTTTTATAACTTACTATATATCCTCTAATAGAGGGAGTTTTCTCATAACCTTTTACGTTATTCCTTCGCTTATTATTTAAAAAAGTATCTGTTAAATGATAATAATGGTATTTCCCACCCGCAGTAATGGCTAACCAAGAAAGTGGCTTCCAATCTGTGGAAAGGGCTAAGTTAATTTCATGACGTTGTCCTGCTCTCCCTGAGGTAACAAAATCAAAATTTTCAGGAATTTTAATTTCATCACTGTCTAATTTTTCAAATTGATAATTACTGGAAAATGAAATAGAAAATTGAGGCGATAATTTAAATATCGAAGATAAATCCACGCCATAGCGATTGTTCTCTTGATAAAGAGATGCTGTATCAATAAAACGGGTATCTACTTTTGCATCCCATTTAGATAAATACCTTTCGTCATAATCAATCTCCATTGAGACTCTGGGTTCACCACCACGAGTATTCGTATGCCCTGAAGTTAAATTACCCCATAAACGTAACAGAAAATCCGCTTGCTTATCTTCTGGTTTCCACTGATAAGTTAATATTCCCGCCTGTTGATTAATCGTTGCTAGTGGCCATTGAGTCACGACATTTTTTTCGTAACGAGCCCACTCTAATCTCAGAGGCATAATATCGCCAAACAGTAAGTCTGTGTATCGATAGTTAATCGAAAAACGGTGTGTTGATTCGGGGAATAATGTTCCTTTTACTAAAAAGGAACGATTACGACTGGAGGTATTAGGGACTTCATTACCAGGACGATAAATATGGGCAATAAAAGGAACATAAGGCGTTAACCTTAATTTATAATCAATAGAATGGATTGCCTTCATATCATCCGTTTCGAGATAAGCTTCTGTATTTCTTTTTCCTGCTAAATAATTTCCTTTTTCTCGTAATGCATAGGTAAATAATAAATTAAATTTTTCTTTTTCAAAACCAATCCCAAGTCGAAATGAATGATCATGAAAGTGCCAATCTTTATTTTTTTGAGGGGTTATTTCTAAAGCTGGATCAACGACCTTTGAACCATGATGATAGAAATAAGGATAATTGCGATAATCTCCGAGCATATCTAAATAGACTTCTTTATACCGTGTGGAGTTATTACTAATATCCCCTTTAAAGTTAATACCAAAAGAATCGCCAATAGGTACAATATCTCGAATATCTAAGGTTTTTACTGCAATACCCCCACCAATACCGGTTTTCATATCAGGTGTTAATGAGGGACCTTTTTCAATATAGATACTGCTAATCAGATTAGAATCAATATAATTACGATTAGATGCGCCACTATAACCTCGATAAACAGTAATTGCCTGCTCTGTACCATCGACAGTCACAGGTATTCTACCTTGCCCTTGAATACCTCGAATATTAGGATCAAGCGCTCCCCCATTACGCGCTTCGCCACTATAAACACCAATGGCGCTTTTTAGTAAATCAGCGGGAGAAACGCCTTGATAACGCTCTAATAGCTCTTTTCCTAAATAAACATTAGAAACATCTTTCTCATAAACTTGTGAATAACCCTGTTTATCTTTTTCTTTATTATCAGAAATCTGAATATGACCAAGATCGGTTTTATCTTCTTTGGCTTGCAGATAAAAGCAAGGAGAAAATAGCGATAGAGAAACGAAGATTGAAACAATTTTTCGCTTTCTAAAAAGCATTACATGCATTGTTTTACCTATTCAATTAATAAAGGAAGTCACTTATTTAATTAAAATTGTTTTTCTAATTTAAATAACACTTCATGTTGCTGATATTGATATAACCAATCCACATTGCTTAATCTTCGGGTATAACGTAATTCCATTGTGGGATAACACCCTAAAACAAAAGGTGATTTGCTTTTAATATTGGTTGTAAAAATAAAACCATTGTCTTTTCTTCTCTTTTTTAATAAAGGGTTATAGTTATTAAAATATTTAAATTGATGCTGTAAAAAAAGAGAGATATGCCAATTAGCTGACAATGGATAATAAACGCCAGTTTTTATACCATACAGCTGATAATTTAATAAAGTGTTTTTTTTACGATCTAACTGATAATTTAATTGATTAACTAAGTGTATTCCATTATTAAAATAATAGTTATGGTAAGCACTATAACTTACTCGCTTACTATTTAAATTATTTAACGTTTTTTGATATTTCTTTATTTTATAATCCAAGCTTAAATTAATAGTTTGCTTTTTATTAATAAAATAGGAAAGCTGTGTTTCATTTCCCCATGCTTGATATTCATATTGTTCCCGTGATGATTTTATTTCGTAATAAGGTGTTATTGACCACTGATATTGCGGTTTTTGATAGCGGTAGCCCAGTTGTGTATATAATGCAAAAAAATTGGCATTACGGTGAGAGTGATAATCTATATATCTAGCATAAGTATAAGAAGAAAAAGTATGGTGAGAATAAATAATAAAAGGTTGATAAAAAGAAAAATAATGAGTAATTCCTGTAGATGCAATAGGTTTTGCACCTCTTAGCGTCGTTTTTCTTTGAGTGGATTGAGAAATAATTTTTTCAGATAAGTAAGGTGCATGGTTAATATTATCATCATAAAAAAAGCCAAGTTGATAGAAACGTTGGCCTTGAAAATAAGAGGCTAACTTAACCTTATAAAACTCAATAGATTGGATAATATCTTTAGATAAATCAACAATGTTGCTCAGTTGATTAAGTTGTTTCTGTGCTTTTTTATATTCTCGTAAATGAAAATAAAGTTGAATTAATCCTGTTTGGGCTGGGATAAAATCGGCTTTTTGCTTAAGTTGTTGCTGATAATAAAATTCAGCGTTTAAAAAATCACCTCTATTTTGTGCCAATAACGCCTTTGCATAATTAACAAGTAATGCTTCATGTTGGGGTTGTTGCTGATAATAAAGCAGTAATTTTTCTGCTTTTCGCCACTGTTGCTGTTGCAAATAGTGATAAAGTTGCTGACCTACTTTAGCTGTACTCGTTGTTTCAAGATAAAAAAATAACTTGTCGCGACTCTCTTTTGCGCTCCCATTAAATGAAAATACAATGAGCAATACAGCCAGTAACCCTCTGGTTAAAAGTTGATCATAATTCATGGTATATCCTTATAAAAACAAAAGAACAATTCCTTTAAATCGGCTTAATTTAGATAAAAAAAAACAGATAACCCTATACCAGATTATCTGTTGCTAACATTTAGCGTAATGACCACTAATACCACTTTTAAAGAATTAACCGATTGTATTACCAAATAAATCTATAATGTTATTTTTGAAAAAATCAAGAAGCGTCCGTGCTTGCTGTCATTTATTCACTGTCACTGCTATTTTTCGTACCACCAAAACTAATGTCTTTTTTATGATCTGAACTAAACACCACAATACCCGCTAATGCTTCTGCACTTTCACCAAAGAAAGCGCCTTCAACAACCCCTGATGTTGACCCTTCATTTGCATCTGCAGAAAACGTCACTTGGTTATTTGCGGTATAAAGATTTCCTCCTGCTAAATCAACCGTACGTTGGCTATTAGTCAGCGAACCTTCGATTTTCTTTTGTGAAAAATCAACATCAAACGAACCTGAAAGTAAGTTACTACCACTGTATTGGCTAATACCCGTTACCGTATAAGTGGCACTATCTGCTGGTAATGTGGTTGTAACATCTTTACCGACATAATAGGTTTGGTGTGTCGCATCCGTTGCTGATGTTGTTTTTGCCCAGTCACCAAAATAGACATTGGCATCCGTGATTTTGGAAAAGTGGAAAACCCCCATATCACTATGTTGATGATTAGATTGAACTGTATAAATTCCATTACTATCCGCTCCACTACTCATTCTTGGCGAGGTTAATGAAGCAAAACCAATTTTTTTCCCACCTCCTACTGTACTAATACCAACACCCGGCTCTCCACCTGGTATTTGACTATGACCACGCTGTATAGCATCACTTGCACCGACTTTCATTGTCGTTAAAGGGCCACTTTGATTAGAGTGAATTTCAGCATGTACTGCATGAGAGCCCATTAATATAAATAATGCGCAGACTAATTTATTACGTTTATTCATAATAACTTCCTTATTATTCATTGAAGGGTGTGGCTACTTATTATAAATAGAAATAACAAGTAGCCACTTACAGAAATATTGATATTTTATCTATCGTTCCAGCTTCACTTACGAATATAAAGTTTGCTGTGTTGTTCGTAGGTAATATTAAATAAATCTCTTTTATTGTAAATAACACATTTTAATTAGAGAGATTTTAATTAACCCTATTTATGTTATGAGAATTAAATTAATTAAATGATTTACTTTGATTTTTTATTTAAACACATAAAAAACAAATAAATATTTCATGTTTATTTCTGTGAACAGTCTCGCAATTATTTATCTTTATTTGTTTTAAGACTAATTAATATTTATTAGGTATTTTAGCTTTATTATAAATTATATGTTAGAAATATAATCATTACTCAAATTAAAAACCTTTTTCATTCACTATATTTTATTTATTTCCTCATAAATTATTTTTATAAAGATATCACGATCTTTATTCTGAATATTATTATTCCAAATAACACCTATTTCCCATTGTGTATACAAACCAGACAGTGGCAATAAAGTGACTTTTTGTTTGTCACAAATAAGTTCTGCATTTTTAGGCACCAATGCCATACCTAATCCTGCGGCAACTAATGCTAACTGCGTTTGAATATCTTGTGATTGTTGTAATACACGAGGTTTGATTTGATGATGTTTTAGAAAATCATGGATTTGTTGATACAGTTTTTTTCCTTTTTCAGGAGACAACTGAATAAGCCCAAGCGTATTAAAGTAGTGGAGTGGATCATCATCAGCCTCTAGCACCATAATAGTTTGCGTGGGGATTGCTAACATTAATCGCTCTTGCACTAATGAAATACTTTTTAGTGGCTCTGTAACCGGTAAACGTGAAAATGCCAGATCAAGCTCACCCAAAAGTAATTTGTCTTCCATTGTGTTAGAAGGCATATCATCAATATGAACAGTAATATCAGGGTGAACACGATTAAATTTTGCCAATAATGGTGTAATAAAATTTAATGAGGACAGACCAAATCCTGCATACAGCTCTACTTTTTGAGGTGCACTTAATTGGCGAGCTTGTTTTTCTAGAATACGGGCTTCTCTTAAGACTGACTGAGATTGACTCAGTAAATACTGTCCTTCAGGGGTTAATTTTGCGCCGTGACGCCCACGCTGAAAAAGAGTGACACCCAACTGAGATTCTAATGTTTTTATCTGTTTAGTGAGTGCGGGTTGGCTAATAAAAAGCCTTGATGAAGCTTCACCAAAATGTTCTGTTTCAGCTAAAACAACAAATGCATTCAATAAACGGGTATCCATGATTAATTATTGATCCTATCTTATTTTTCCTTTTATTATTCTAACATAGAATAAATAAATAAAATTAATAACCAACAGCAATACATTAATAAGTAAAACAAATAAATTAAATTGAGATTATTCTTTAACCAAAACAAAAACAGCCAACAAAATGAAAGCTGTTTTTTTATTGAATTACTCTTTACCAAATCGAACTGAAATAGGATCTTGTTCATTTCCTAATCTTGTCGTTAATATCGAATAAAGTTCAGGTCTTCGCCCTGTTAGCCAACGTCTTCCTGTTGAATTTTCTAATAATGTAAGATCAAGATCTGCAATCACCATATCATCATCAATTGCTTTGCTCTCTTTTATTACTCGTCCATAAGGGTCAATGATCATCGCATTACCTGTGCGAATTTCTTCCTCATCACGGCCTACACCATTACTAAATAACACAAACATGCCGTTATCATGGGCTCTTGCTGGCAACCAACGCATTAACCAACCTCTTCCATACTCTCCTTGAAATGCCTCTTGTAATGATTTGGGATCTTGATGTCGATTTTCCCAAAGTGTCATAGGGATCGGCTTCATACTATGTGGACTACGTGAATTTGTTCCACCTGTTTGATGAGGTGCGAGTAAAATATCAGCACCTAATAATGCATTAGCCCGTGCATTCTCAACCAAATTATTATCCCAGCAAATTAATACTCCCATTTTAACGCCCCAAGGGGTTTCAAATACGGTGTATTGCTCACCACTTTTGATGATCGGATGTTCGAAGGCATGTAATTTCCGATGCTTATGCAAAGAGCCGTCAGGCATACAAACAACCCATGTATTATAGAGTGTATTATCTTCTGCTTGCTCAATAAGCCCGACACCTATCGCCATTTGATACGCTATCGCTTTTTGTTTGATTAACGCTAAAGACTCACTATCAGAAACACGCTCGCTTAATGCATAGACCGCATGTTCTGGCAATTGAGGAACGTGCCAATATCCAGTAATACACATTTCAGGAAGCACTAATACATTCACCTGCTGACTGGCTGCACTATCTATAAATTGATGGATTTTCGCTAAATTATAAGCTTTGTCGTTTGCTTTATGCTGAAACTGCACTGTAGCAACGTGTAATGTTTTAGATGTATTCATACGTTTCACCTATTAAGCCTGATATCTCTATCAATATAAAAACGTATTTATTGCTTAAAAGATAATCACTTATTCTCTATTTTTGATAACCATTTGGAATGAAATTAGATAACAGCAAGAAATAACAGGGTTATACACCTCTGTTTCACGGAACAATTACCTTATTTTTTGGCATCATAATGGCAATAAAGGAGTATTTATGTCTGCTAAGTTCCTATTTATAATTCTTTCATTGTTAGGATTATCTGTTTCCTGTTTAGCGGGAGATGGCTTAGTGGATAGAACATGGCCAGCTTCTGGATTAGATACACAAAGCTATCGGCAAGCATTAAGACAGCCAACGGCAAGTTCTCGATATACTCTTTTTAATATCACACCAGATATGCCCGTTCCGGGTGGTGCAAGCCATTCTGATCCTCAAGGCATTCGCTATATTGCAATGAAATATGGTCCTTATGGTCAACCGGAACACTACAAAACCTACCAAATTATGTTTTCTCACTATTCAAATAGTAGTACGAAGAAAATTCGCTATTTAGGTGAACTATATACCGTTGTCGGCGATATCTATTTGATTGATCCTTTTGCAACAACCAATGAATGGCAACGTGGCCGTAGCCAAATCGTCGAAGAGTATTATGAGATATTAGATGCTCACGGAAATAGAACAGGCAAAGGATTACGCTTTAATAATTGGGATAAACCAATTCATATAACTAAATGGTCATCAAATTAATATACTCTTAATCAATATTCCTTTTTGTTAACTCTCTCTTAATGTCATCATTTTTTCTTTTATTAAAATAAGTACTTTGAATATTAACCTACGTTAATACTTTCTAAGTTTATATAAATAAAAAAAATATAAGAATATCAATAACTGACATTATTCTCTTAATTTCTATTTAATTTAATTATTTCTTTATATAGAAGTTTAATTCAAAGAAAAGTTAGTTTTTATTTCACTTATCTATTTAAAATAATCATTAGCTTATGAAAATCATAGAATATTATTTCAAACAGTTTCGAACTCTCGCATTGCCTGATCGTGTGTATTTAAAGAACAAGTTTATACGTAACTTAGGTTATCAGCCTAACTTTAAAATACCGACATCACTTAATGAAAAAATTAATGCTCGTATGCTATTCGATAGAAATCCAATTTATACGCGCTTAGCTGATAAAATCAAAGTCAGAGATTATGTGATAGAAAAGATTGGCCCACACTATCTTGTTCCTATCATTAACACCTATTCTCATCCTGATGAAATCGATATTACTCAACTTCCTTCACGTTTTGTACTCAAATGTAATCATGACAGTGGTAGTACAATCATCTGCCTTGATAAAACCACTTTTGATTTTGAAAAAGCAAAGAAAAAGCTTCAGTTTCATTTAAAACGTAATCTCTATCCTGTCACGCGCGAATGGCATTATAAAAATATCAAGGCTCAAATTCTCTGCGAAGAATATATTGATTTATTTGATACACAAAAGCCAATGATACCAACAACTTGTCGTCTTCACTGTTTTAATGGTCAGCCTCTTTATGCTGAAATTGATATTTCTGACACCAAAGGGAATGAGTATATTAATGTGTATGATACAAATTGGCAGTTACAACCTATCACATTAGAAGATCCCAACACTCCAGAACATGTTGAAAAACCAGCTCAATTTGAAAATATGTTGCAATTAGCCGCTAAAATGGCAAGTGACTTTAATTATTGTCGAGTTGATTTTTTAATGTCTGAAAATAAGCTTATCTTTAGCGAAATGACTTTTACTCCAAATGCAGGACGTATCCCCATCAAACCTAAAGAGTGGGATTACAAATTAGGTGCATTGTGGTCATAATCGGCTGACTACGTTTATTAATAAATTAATTAACTATGAAGAATATCGTAATTACACATTTTCAGTCCCGTACTGATTTACTCGAAAAAGCAGAAAAAATGATAGGAGCTCATTGGCCTGCTTTTATGATGGGAACATCGGTTAATGAAAGCTATTGGGATCGCTTATATGCACCTCCTTTTTCTGATTATCAATTTCTCGCAGTATTAAAAGAAAACGATCAAGAAGAAGTCGTTGGTGTAATAAACGCTGTCGCTTTACCTTGGGAACACAACAGTTTTGATGCACTTCCTGATAATGGCTGGGATTGTGTATTTGAATTAGGTATGCAAGCAGATGAAAAACAGCTCCCATGCCAACTTATTTCAGCATTATCTGTAACCGTTGATAACCGCTATCGTGGCCAAGGTATTCCCCAGCTTTTAATTAATGCATTAAAAGTATACGCAAGAAAACAAGGTTATCTTGGTGTTGTGGTTCCCGTTCGTCCCACATTAAAACACCGCTATCCACTGCACTCTTTTGAAGAATATTGCCAATGGCAGAATCATAATAATGAACCTTTTGATCCTTGGATACGGACACACTGGCGATTAGGTGCAAAGGTTATCAAAATAGCCCCACAGTCTATGAAAATCGAAGCCCCGATAGAAACGTGGGAACAATGGACGTCGCTACAATTTCCAACAAATGGTGATTATGCCATTCCTATGGGGCTTGCGCCGGTGAGTATTGATATTCAACACCAATTTGGCACTTATCTTGAACCCAACCTTTGGATGTTCCACGATATTAATTAGTCAATCAGTCGTTGTGGATGAGTAAACACTGTTGCTCTTCCGCGACGACAAAAACCCACCAGCGTCACATTGTATTTATTAGCCACTTCAACAGCTAAAGAGGTTGCCGCAGAAACAGCGAATAAAATTTCTGCGCCACACATAGCAGCTTTTTGCACCATTTCATAACTGGCTCGACTAGAGACTAATACCGCACCTTCATTCCATTTTTCTTGTGCTTTCATACCTAAAAGCTTATCAAGTGCAACATGACGACCAACATCTTCACATCCCCCTTGCATTTCACCTTCTGGCGACAACCAAACAGCGGCATGAGTACAACCCGTTAGCTCTCCAATTTCTTGAACGGTTGTCATCTGCTCTAACGCTTTATCAAGGTTTGAAAGTGAAAACGTTTGTGTAAAAGGTAACGGCGTAATAGGACGGAAAATCTCTTCCAGTTGTTCAGTTCCACAAATACCACAGCCAGTACGGCCAGTCATATTGCGACGACGTTCTTTTAATCCCATAAAACGTCGGCTTGATAATTCAACTTGAACTTCAATGCCACCGTTACAACTTTCCACAATTTCGATACTGCGAATTTCATTAGAAGATTCTATAATGCCTTCGGATAAAGAAAATCCGACAGCAAACAACTCTAAATTTTTAGGGCTTGCCATCATAACGACGTGAGAAATTCCGTTGTACACTAATGCAACAGGAACTTCGAGTGCAATATAATCGTCTTCTTGTCTGCTAAGCGATCCTTTGTGTTGCACAATTGTTTGATCTACGCCAATGATTACACGTTTAGTTAACAATTTTGTCGATTTTGTTTCATCCATAAGATGAATTCCTAAATTTATTAATACATAATAACAATACGGGTAAAACGATTTTACACTACCTATCAGGCAATGAACCTGATCCTATTAAGGATAATAGGAATAAAAAAACAATCAGCTCCATTTTCGTGAAGAAAATCAGAGTCAGTAAAAGCAATGTATGATGAGGAGAGACCCCATGCAGGTCAGCAGAAGACAGTTCTTTAAGATCTGTGCTGGCGGTATGGCAGGTACTACAGCGGCGGCGCTCGGTTTTGCACCAGCAGTTGCGCTAGCAGGTTCACGTCAGTATAAATTACTGAGAGCCCGCGAAACCCGCAATACCTGTACGTACTGTTCTGTCGGTTGTGGACTATTAATGTATAGTCTGGGCGATGGCGCGAAAAACGCAAAAGAAACGATATTCCATATTGAAGGTGACTCAGACCATCCAGTAAACCGTGGTGCATTATGCCCTAAAGGTGCTGGTCTTGTGGATTTCATCCACAGTGAAGGTCGTTTAAAACACCCTGAATACCGTGCACCCGGCTCGGATAAATGGGTAAAACTCTCATGGGAAGAAACGTTTGATCGTATTGCGCGCTTAATCAAAAAAGACCGCGATGCCAACTTCCAGAAATTCAATAAAGAAGGTGTAGAAGTCAACCGTTGGTTAACAACGGGTATGCTTTGCGCCTCCGCAGCAAGTAATGAAACTGGGTTTTTAACTCAGAAATTCTCAAGAGCTCTTGGGATGCTAGCTGTCGATAACCAAGCGCGTGTCTGACACGGACCAACGGTAGCAAGTCTTGCTCCAACATTTGGTCGCGGTGCGATGACCAACCACTGGGTTGATATGAAAAATGCCAACCTTATCGTCGTTATGGGCGGTAATGCGGCAGAAGCACACCCTGTGGGATTCCGCTGGGCGATGGAAGCTAAAATCCATAATAACGCCAAGCTAATTGTTATTGATCCTCGCTTCACCCGTACTGCGGCTGTTGCGGATTTCTATACGCCTATCCGTTCTGGTACTGATATTACGTTCTTATCGGGCGTTATCTTATATCTGCTCGAAAATAAGAAATATCAAAAAGAATACGTTGAGGCTTATACCAATGCTAGCTTGATTGTCCGTGAAGACTATCATTTTGAGGATGGTTTATTCAGCGGATATGATGCAGAAAAACGTAAATACGATAAAACCACTTGGAACTACGAGATGGATGAAAATGGTTTCGCAAAACGCGATACCACATTACAACATCCTCGTTGTGTCTGGAATCTGTTAAAACAACACGTTAGCCGTTATACGCCTGATGTGGTTACTCAGATTTGTGGTACACCAAAAGATGATTTCTTAAAAGTCTGTGAATATATTGCTGAAACTGCGGCGAAAGATAAAACAGCTTCTTTCCTGTATGCATTAGGCTGGACTCAACATACCGTTGGTGCCCAAAACATTCGTACCATGGCGATGATCCAATTACTGTTAGGTAATATGGGTATGGCGGGTGGCGGTGTTAACGCACTACGTGGTCACTCCAATATTCAAGGCTTAACTGACCTCGGTCTATTATCTCAAAGTTTACCAGGCTATCTAACGTTGCCTTCTGAAAAGCAGACTTCATTAGAAACCTACTTAGCTGCGAATACGCCAAAAGCGACAGTACCAGGACAAGTTAACTACTGGGGCAATTATCCTAAATTCTTCGTCAGTATGATGAAGACATTCTATGGCGATAATGCTCAACGTGATAATGATTGGGGCTTCTCACTGTTACCTAAGTGGGACAAACCTTACGATGTTCTACAATACTTCGACATGATGGATAGAGGTGAAGTCAACGGCTATATCTGCCAAGGCTTTAACCCAGTTGCATCATTCCCGAATAAGAACAAAGTTGTTCGTTCATTATCAAAACTGAAATTCCTTATCACAATGGATCCGCTAAACACTGAAACTTCATGTTTCTGGCAGAACCACGGTGAAGAGAACGACGTTAAAACAGCAGATATCCAGACAGAAGTCTTCCGTCTGCCAACAACCTGTTTCGCAGAAGAAGACGGTTCTATCGTTAACTCTGGTCGCTGGTTACAGTGGCACTGGAAAGGTGGTGATGCCCCTGGTATTGCTATCCCTGATGCTGAGATTTTATCAGGTATTTTCCATCGTTTACGCCAACTCTATAGAGAAGAAGGCGGCGCGATGCCAGAGCAGGTGTTGAATATGACTTGGGATTACTTTGATCCTGATAATCCAACATCGGCAGAAGTGGCACAAGAAAGTAATGGTAGAGCATTAGTCGATTTAAAAGACGCTGATGGCAATATCATTCTGAAAAAAGGTCAACTGCTTAGCTCGTTCGCTCAGTTACGTGATGATGGTACAACAGCAAGTGGCTGTTGGATCTTCGCTGGTAGCTGGACAGAGAAAGGCAACCAAATGGCTAACCGTGATAACTCCGATCCATCAGGATTGGGTAATACATTAGGTTGGGCATGGGCATGGCCTCTTAACCGTCGCATTATTTATAACCGCGCATCGGCAGACCCACAAGGTCAACCATGGGATCCTAAACGTAAATTAATCGAATGGGATGGCAGCAAATGGACAGGTATTGATGTACCTGACTATAGCAACGCTGCACCGGGTTCTGATGTTGGTCCATTTATTATGCAGCCGGAAGGTATGGGACGTCTGTTTGCTATCGATAAAATGGCAGAAGGCCCATTCCCTGAACACTATGAGCCAATTGAAACACCATTGGGTACTAACCCGCTGCATCCAAATGTAGTTTCAAACCCAGCAGCGCGTGTCTTTAAAGATGACTGGAAAGATATGGGTAAAGCAGAAGATTTCCCATATGTCGGTACAACTTATCGTCTGACAGAACATTTCCACTTCTGGACTAAACACGCGCGCTTAAATGCGATTATTCAGCCACAACAATTTATTGAAATTGGTGAGCGTTTAGCCGCAGAAAAAGGCATTGTTCAAGGCGATACCGTTAAAGTCAGCTCAAAACGTGGTTATATCAAAGCGAAAGCGGTGGTCACTAAACGTATTAGAACCCTTGATGTTGATGGACGCAAAGTGGATACCATTGGTATTCCTATTCACTGGGGCTTTGAAGGTGTTGCAGTGAAAGGCTTTATTGCGAATACATTAACGCCATTCGTTGGTGATGCGAATACACAAACGCCTGAGTTTAAAGCGTTCCTTGTTAATGTGGAAAAGGTGTAAGGAGATAAATTATGTCACTGCAATCCCAAGACATTATTCGTCGCTCTGCTACCAATTCCCTCACTCCCGCGCCTAAGGTGCGGGATTACAAGGAAGAAGTGGCAAAACTTATCGACGTAACAACCTGTATCGGCTGTAAAGCCTGTCAGGTTGCTTGTTCTGAATGGAACGATATTCGCGATAAAATTGGCACTAACGTCGGTGTTTACGATAACCCAACTGACCTAACCGCGAAATCATGGACAGTGATGCGTTTCTCTGAAGTTGAAGAGAATGGCAAACTGGAGTGGCTAATTCGTAAAGATGGTTGTATGCACTGTGCTGATCCAGGCTGTTTAAAAGCCTGTCCAGCAGAAGGCGCAATCATTCAATACGCTAATGGTATTGTTGATTTCCAATCAGAACATTGTATTGGTTGTGGTTATTGTATTGCAGGTTGTCCTTTCGATGTGCCTCGCATTAATGAAGAAGATAACCGTGCTTACAAATGTACGTTATGTGTTGACCGTGTCGAAGTCGGTCAAGAGCCTGCATGTGTGAAAACTTGCCCAACAGGCGCGATTCATTTTGGTTCGAAAGAAGCCATGATCAATCTTGCTAATGAGCGTGTTTCTGAACTGCAAACTCGTGGTTACGACAACGCTGGTCTTTACGATCCACAAGGTGTGGGTGGTACACACGTGATGTATGTTCTCCATCATGCTGACAAACCAAATCTGTACCACGGTTTACCAGAAAACCCAGAAATTAGCTCTACCGTTAAATTCTGGAAAGGTATTTGGAAACCATTGGCTGCCGTTGGTTTTGCCGCAACCTTCGCGGGTGCAATTTTCCACTATTTAGGTGTCGGTCCAAACCGTACAACTGAAGAAGATGAAGAAGAAGCACTCAAAGAGATGGAAGCATCTTCTAAAACACAGACTTCTGTGAATAAGGAGGAGCAGAAATGATGAAGAAGAAAGGCGATAAAATTCTTCGCCACACCGCTTCTGAGCGTATTAACCATTGGTTAGTAGTGATTGTATTTCTGTTTACTGCTATCAGCGGATTGGGTTTCTTCTTCCCATCTCTGAACTGGTTCATGAATATTTTAGGTACACCAGAACTGTCGCGTTTGTTACACCCATTCGTGGGTAGCGTGATGGCGTTCCTCTTTCTCTTTATGTTCTTCAGATATCTGAAGCACAACTTTATTGATAAAGATGACTTAGTCTGGGCTAAAAACATTCATAAAGTACTGCAAAATGAAGAAGCTGGTGATATTGGCCACTACAACTTAGGTCAGAAGGGCATTTACTGGACATTAAGTATCAGCCTGATCTTACTAACAGTCAGTGGTGTTATTATTTGGCGTCCTTATTTCGCAGAGTATTTCTCGATCCCAGTGATCCGAATTGCCTTATTAGTTCACTCATTATCAGCAATCTTACTGATAATCACCGTATTTGTTCACGCTTATGCGGCATTCTGGGTGAAAGGTTCAATTCGTAGCATGATTGAAGGCTGGGTAACTCGTGGTTGGGCTAAAAAGCACCACCCTCGTTGGTATCGTGAAATTCTCGAAGAAGAGAAAAAAGAAGCCGAAAAGCAGTCAGAGAAATAATGCCCTAAAGCATATTTCAGAACAAACGGAGGCTTGTAAGCCTCCGTTTTTTATTCAATTTACGTCTGATTTTAAGGCGTAAAAAACAATAAAATCACGCTATTATTACCCACTGTCATGGCTTCGTATCTGTATTTGATTTATTCTGAAGCCAAACCCTGTGGGTATTCACTATAAAATTTATGATAATAGGAAGATAGAACGTTATGAGTATTCGCATCGTTCCTAAAGAGCAATTAGGTAAAGAGCAATCAGAAAAAGGGATCAGTTTCATTCCCCCCGTATTATTCCCTAATCTGAAAAACCTTTATCAACGTCGTGCTGAACGTTTTCAAACACTAGCAAAAGATAACCCTTTCGCAGACTACCTTGAATTTGCAGCAGAAATTGTCAAGGCTCAAGAAAAAGCACTTCATGACAATCCGCTTGTCATTGATCTTGCTCCACTCCTTGCACAACAAGTTGGCGTAGCGCCTTTAGATAGAAAAACATTTAAACGCAGTAAACATTGGCATGCTTTATTAGCCTCGATTATTGCTGAATTACGTCCAGTTGTGCCTGAAAGTGCCACTATCACTTTAGAAAACCTCTCTAAAGCTTCTGAAACTGAATTAGAAGAGATGGCAACAGCATTACTCAATGATGAATATTCAAAAGTCTCAGCAGATAAATCTGTCTTTATTTGGGCAGCACTGTCTCTTTACTGGGCACAATTAGCAGCAAATATTCCGGGTAAAGCGAAAACAGAATACGGTGAAAATCGTCAATTCTGCCCAGTTTGTAACAGTATGCCAGTGGCAAGCATGGTACAAATCGGCACAACACAAGGTTTACGCTATTTACACTGTAATTTATGTGAAACACAGTGGCATGTCGTACGCATTAAGTGCACCAACTGTGAATTAACAGGCAAATTAAATTACTGGTCTTTAGACAGCGAAAATGCCCCAGTAAAAGCAGAAAGCTGTGGTGATTGTGGAAGCTATCTGAAAATTTTATATCAAGAAAAAGATGCCAATGTGGATGCTGTCGCTGATGATTTAGCGTCTATTGTCCTTGATGCAAAAATGGAAGAAGAAGGCTTTGCTCGTAGTAGCATTAATCCATTCCTGTTCCCAAATGAATAATAATTAGGTATTAGCATGACAAATGATACGCGCTCACTTTATAGCCAACTGCCATCTATTGATAAGTTACTGCACCAAGCAGACATTCAAGCCCTTGTGGCTTCTTATGGACAGACATTTATTGCAGAGCATTTACGAAAGTTACAAGAAGAAGCGCGTATCATTATTCGTCAAAAAAACGAGTTACCACAATGGCACAACCATTGGGCTGATGAATTAAAAAATCGCATTACATTACAACGAAAATCTTCGATTAAACCTGTTTTCAATTTAACGGGTACCGTTTTACACACCAATCTAGGGCGTGCATTAATGGCAGAATCCGCCATTGAAGCCGTTAGCCAAGTTATGCGTTCACCAGCAACCTTAGAGTATTCTCTCGATGGTGCTTCAAGAGGACACCGTGATCGCGCTATCGCTGATTTGTTATGTGAATTAACAGGAGCCGAAGATGCCTGTATCGTAAATAACAATGCAGCGGCTGTTTTATTGATGCTTGCAACAATGGCTCCAAATAAAGAGGTTGTTGTTTCTCGCGGTGAATTAGTTGAGATAGGTGGTGCTTTTCGTATTCCTGATGTAATGACACAAGCAGGATGTACACTCAAAGAAGTCGGTACAACAAACCGAACTCACCTTAAAGATTATCGTAACGCCATTAATGAAAATACGGGTTTGCTAATGAAAGTTCATACTAGCAACTATTGTATTCGAGGCTTTACAGCTGAAGTACATGGCGATGAACTTGCTGCGCTTGGTAAAGAGATGAACTTACCAACCGCTATCGATTTAGGCAGTGGCTCAATGACTAATTTAGCTGCCTTAGGTTTACCTTCAGAGCCAATGCCACAAGATTATCTGCAACAAGGCATCGACCTTGTCACCTTCTCTGGCGATAAACTGTTAGGTGGCCCACAAGCAGGGATAATCCTTGGTAAAAAAGTGTGGATTGAGGCTATTCAGCGCCATCCTTTAAAACGTGCATTACGTGTTGATAAAATGACATTAGCTGCTTTAGGCGCCACATTACGCCTTTATCAGCAACCTGAAAAAATGGCTGTTGAGATCCCGACATTACGTTTGTTAACTCGGACACAAACAGAAATTAATGATATGGCGCAACGGTTATTGCCTCATTTTCAGGCATATTATGGGGATAACTACCATATCACGATATCCTCATGTGCTTCTCAAATAGGCAGTGGTTCGTTACCTATTGAAAGTTTACCGAGTGCAGCACTTACCTTTGAAGCCAAAGATGGAAAAGGTAGCCAGTTAGATGCGCTAGCTGCGCATTGGCGTAATTTAGAAAAGCCAATTATTGGTCGAATTACTGATGGTCGCCTGTGGCTTGATCTGCGCTGTCTTGAGGATGAAAATGCATTAATACAGGCACTTTTACTATGATTTTTGCGACAGCAGGTCACGTAGACCACGGAAAGACCACACTTATACAGGCCATTACTGGGGTAGATACGACCCATTTACCTGAAGAGAAAAAACGAGGCATGACCATTGATTTAGGTTATGCCTATTGGCGTCAAGATGATGGAACCTCAATTGGTTTTGTGGATGTTCCCGGCCATGAGAAATTCCTTTCAAATATGCTCGCGGGCGTCGGTGGGATCTCTCATGCACTATTAATTGTGGCTTGTAACGATGGCGTTATGGCACAAACCATCGAACATATTTCTATTTTACATCTTGCTGGCTGTCCTCAAGTTACCGTTATTCTCACCAAAGCAGATCGCGTTACACCTGAGCGAATTGAAGAAGTTCGTTCACAAACAATCGATGTATTAGCCAATTTAGGCTGGCAACAACCTGATATTTTTGTCACTTCAGCCCCTTCAGGTGAAGGTATTCCAGCGCTTCGTAACTACCTTGTTGAGTTGCATCAGCAAGAGCAACAACACCCTCAATGGCATAAACGTTTTCGTTTAGCAATAGACCGTGTTTTTAGCATTAAAGGGGCTGGCTTAGTTGTCACGGGTACCGCACTTGCAGGACAAATCTCTGTTGGTGATACCTTTTGGCTAACTGGTGCAGATAAACCAGTAAGAATAAGAGCCTTACATGCACAAAATCAGCCCGTAGAGAGTGCGGGTGCAGGTCATCGTATTGCCATTAACATCACAGGTGATGTCAGTAAAGAAAATGTCTCTCGTGGTGACTGGTTGCTTTCTCAAGCACCTAACTATCAATCTCATAAAATATTAGTCAGTTTAATTGGAGATGAACCTTTAAAGCATTGGCAGCCTGTACATATTCACCACGGTACACGCCATATTACAGGTCGTGTTGCTCTTTTAAATGATGCTAATGAAATACCACAGTTAGCTGAGCTTATTCTTGATGAATCCCTTTGGCTGGTGGATAACGACAGACTTATCTTGCGCGATATCAGTGCTCAACGCACTTTAGCCGCCGCAAAAGTCTTACATTTGCACTCACCACGTAGAGGTAAACGACAAGCTGAATTCTTAACTTGGTTACACCAACTTAATAGCGCAGACAGCGTTAGCGCCAATTTAGCGTTATGTTTACCAAAAGGTGAACTCTCTCTAAGTCAATTTGCTTGGGCTCAGCAATTAACTGAGAGTGCACTAACTCAGTTATTAGAAACCTTTGATTTAGTCAGCGTTGCAGGCGTTATTCTTTCTAAAGAAAATGCTGATAATGCAAAACAGAAATTACTCGATACCCTTGCGGAATATCATCAACAACATAATGATCAAATGGGTGTGGGTCGTTCTCGTTTAAAACGGATGTCACTACCGACTTATCATGATGAATTGGTCTATCACTTAATAGATCAATTACGTAAAGAAGGTGCTATTAGTCAAAGTCGTGGTTGGCTTCATCTCCCAACTCATGGTCTTGCTTTTTCCCCAGAACAAGATGCGTTATGGCAAAATGCCAAAGTCTACTTTGAGCAATCTGAACCTTGGTGGGTACGTGATCTAGCCAATGAAATGAAAAATGATGAGAAGGTGATCCGCTCATTATTACGTAAAGCGGCGCAATTAGGTTTAATTATTCCGATTATTGCCGATCGCTACTATACACACCAAACAATAGAAAAATTTGCATCTATCATTGTGAAATATAATGAAAACAATGGCAGTGTTACCGCAGCGGATTTCCGTGATGAATTATCCGTTGGGCGTAAATTAGCAGTGCAAATTTTAGAGTATTTTGATCGCACGGGTTTTACTCGCCGCAAAAAAGATCTTCATATTTTACGAGACAAAGGGTTATTCTAAATACAGATGTTAATTTAGGCTAAATAAAGTTATTTAGCCTATTTAAGGTTATCGCCTACAATATTTGTAAAATATCCCTTTATTCTTTATCGCTATACTCGGAAGAGACATGAAAAAAATATTAGGAAGTGCTTATCTTGCACTTATTCTTATAGCATCACTCTTTATTGTTTTTGAGAAAGTAACGTTTATTTATACTGCACTTCTTTCTGTAGGTGCTTATTTTATTCTTTTTTCTCTTTGCTTTATTTTATCTGCTCGTGTCTTATTTTCGGCTATTACCACCGGTACACTCTTCCTGATAACTAAGTTTATTAATCAGCTCAAAGTCCATTATTACAAAGAAACATTAATGTTCTCTGACTTTGATCTGGCTTTTGATAGCTCGAATTTAGGGACATTAGGCCATTATTGGGAAGCCGGTGTTGCATTGATTGCGATGCTAATATGGCTTCTTATCAATATGTCCATCGCTTGGCGTTTTTCCCAAAAATCACGCCCAGCCTTACGTATAAGTAGCCTACTCTTAATAGTCATTGGGTTTACCACTATCCATTTCACCGTAGAAAAATGGCAGGCTGAATGGGAAGGCACACTTCCGGGTGGACGAGGTACTGTCACTAATTTAATTATGTCTGGCTACCAAACGGCTTATCACCCTCCTTATTTCAAGGAAGATGCAGATTACTTTCTTGAACAAGCGAACAAAACCGTGTTACCAGAAACACAGACAGACATAAAACCTGACATTATTGTTTTATTACAGGAATCGACAGTTAACCCTCATATTTATCAATTTAATACAGATGTTGCACTGCCTGATTTATTTATGTTCCAAAAAGATGAAGGTGTGAGTGCACAAAGCCCTTTACGTGTACAAACCTTTGGTGGTGGTACTTGGCTTTCTGAATTTTCTGTATTAACAGGGCTAAATACGGATGATTTCGGTGCACGCAAAAACTCCGTATTCTATTTTGTTGTCGATAATCTTAATGAAAGTTTATTCCGCCAACTAAAAGCTGAAGGTTATTACACTGTTTTACTCACCCCGTTTAATCGTAGTGCTTACCATGCAGGTTACGCTTATGAAAAAATGGGAATTGATGAAATCATTCAACCTCAGGAGCTTGGCTACCCGGGAACATTAGAGGAAAACCTCTGGAAGATATCGACAGTAGATATGCTGGGTTACGTTGAAGAGGTACTGAAGAAACGTACAGACAAACCCTTGTTCATATTCTCATTAACTATGTATGAACATGGCCCTTATGACGAATCACACAGAGATATGTACCAAATTGCAGGTCATACAGAAAGCAGTAATGCACCGGGTAAATTTAGCCACTATATGGAAAAAATAATTACCAGTGATCCGGCAATTAAAGATTTCTCTAATTTTGTCGCCCAAAGAGAAAAACCGACAATGTTTCTCTATTTTGGTGATCATCAACCTAATATTGAGCTAAATAATTACCAGTCACCATTTACTAACCCCGCACATATCACTCAATTCACATTGAGAGACAACCTAACGCAAGGTGCGTCACTTTCAACGGGTGAGTTAACGGATATTAGCTTCTTAGGTGGCATGATACTGGAGCGTGCTCGTTTGCCATTATCTCCTTTCTACAAAGCAAACATTCAAATGCGCCATTTATGTGAAGGTAAATTAAATGACTGTGAAGACGAGAAATTAGTTAACAGTTATAAAAATTATATCTATAACAAACTTAAAGTTGCAGGTAGTACAGATAATTAATTTTTATTACCTGAATAAAAGATGATCGGGATAATAAATTCAAAAAGATAATTAATATCAAAAAGAAAGAGGCTAAATATTTAGCCTCTTTCTTTATTTCAAGAAATAAACTTGCAATTATTTGCGTGTCGCAACAATCACACTTGATGCTTTCACTAACGCTAAAACATCACTACCTTTTGCCAGTTTCATCTCTTGTAAGCTTTCATTTGTAATAACAGCTGTCAGTTCTAGACCTTTAGCTGTTTCTAAATGAACGGTAGAGTTCACCGCACCTTGTGCGATTTGAGTTACTTTACCTAAAAATTGGTTACGTGCAGAGAAATTTAAACCGCAATCAGGCAGTGCTAAAACAACCCACGGCGCTTTAATAATGGCAATTGCTTCGCCATCTTTTTTGATTTTTAAACTGTCACGGCTCTCTTTAGTAATAATTGTGGCAAGTTTTTCACCATGGGCTAAAGATAAAATCACTTCGCTATTAACGGCACCTTCAATAATATCAATAACTTTACCAACTAACTGATTGCGTGCTGAAACTTTCATTTATTCACCTCTATTCTATTATTGATGAGAGATTATATTAATAACACTGTCAAATTACTGAGATAACTTTAGCATAAATATCATCAAATAAATTATTTTTAGATCATAGCTTAAGGTTTATTTATTATTTAAAAACATAGTGTTACAAAAACATAGAGATAACAAATTACTATTAACTTATTAGTATTGAATAAGTATAAATAATTTATAAATTTATTTTTTAGCACTATCAATATAAACAAAATAGATAACTTAATGCCTTTCTGTATTAAAAGGAATTTAAGCTATCTATCATTCAAATTAACTAAATATACTTATTGTCCGTTTTGAGCAAAGGCCGCTAATAAATGTAAAGCTGAAGAATAATAATCCGTATCTTCACTTAAATCGACATCTTCAATAGGTGCTTTCATCGTTAAATCTCTCACCGCCATCATGCCGGGAGTAAGGTTATATTCAGCGCGCTCTTGAGCATCAATACTTACCCAAGCTGGGGTTTTATAACGATCAAATTGCTGCCAATACTGCACAAAAGGTTGTAGCGCTAATTCATCATGTGCCCAAGCTAAATAAAGCGGAATACGTATTGCGTCAAAGCTAAATCGTGCAGGCCATTTTTCACTCGGTTCTATCTTTCCATCTGGATATAAACTTACCCAGTCTGTTGGTAATTGATATTCACCAAATCGCATATTTCTAAGTAAAGACTGACTATCATTAATTAACACTTTCCAACGAACATCGTTACTTGTGCGGTAAAAATCTTTCCATGCAGGGAAAATAAAATAGGATGGATTAATAATAATTTCTTCTGGCGTCTTAAAACCATTAATACCGGGTAAAAGTACGGTATAACTTTTTGTCTTAATTAAAGTATGTTCCAAAATAGCGTGTTGAATAGAATCAGAAGCTGAAAGGTAACTTTCATCATTCCATTTTTCGCCAGCTTTTAATAATGCCCACGCAATTAAGATATCACCATCTGTTGCATTATTAGGATCAGGGGTATGTTCACTATTTTCAGGCTCATAACGCCACTTAAATAAGCCTAAATCGCCACGATAAAGAGAAGTGGCAGTCCAGCGCCATAACTTATTAAATGTTTCATGATCATCACTCATCACGGCCATTAACATGCCATAGCCTTGACCTTCAGAGTGTGAAATGTTTTTGTTAGCGCTGTCTATAACTCGCCCATCATCCTTAATATAGCGCTCTTTAAACTGTTGCCATCCTACTTGGGTATCTGCTGCCTGTATTGAGGGAGAAACCATAAGCAACAAACCTAAAATAAAAAAGGTGGAAAATAGAAAATTACAACGAGATAAGTGCCTAAAAGACATTGACTTTCTCTCCTGCTATTGCCGACCGCCATCTTAGTTCGGTCGGCATATTGCATATTATTTCAAGATAAACTCAAAAGATAGCAACTATCTTTTGTGCTTCACTTACTTCATCTTCTTCTATGACTTCTGTTTTGGGTAACAATGTTTTTTCACAAAAGTCCTGCATCCAAGAAGCAAATTCTTCTTTTAAGGCAGAATTATGTAGGCCATATTCAACAAAGGCTTTCATATATCCTAGCTTATTACCACAGTCATGTGATTTACCCACTAAGGTATATGCTTCAGCGACTTCTTTTTTCAATAATAAATCAATCGCATCCGTTAATTGAATTTCACCACCTACGCCAGCTGGTAGACCATCTAATAATTCCCAGATAGCTTCAGAAAAAACGTAACGGCCAACAACAGAAAGATTAGAAGGTGCATCTTCAGGATTGGGTTTTTCCACGATACGACGAATAGGAGCCCAATTACCTTGAGGACAGAAAACCCCTTCACAATCTACAACACCATATTGTTGTACTTGGCTCATTGGCACAGGCTCAACCATAATTTGGCTACGTTCTGTTTTTTCAAAACGTTTTATCATTGCTGATAAATTATCATGTTGAGGATCGCAATAGTGTGCATTTAATAAAACATCTGGCAGTAAAACAATAAATGGATTATTGCCGATAACTGGACGTGCACAGCAAATTGCATGGCCTAAACCTAAAGCATGGCCTTGGCGAATTTGAACAATTTTGACATTGTCAGGACAAATTGAGCGCACTTCTTCTAATAATTTATTTTTAATACGCTGTTCCAGCATATTTTCTAATTCAAAGCTGGTATCAAAGTGATCCGCAATTGAATTTTTAGAAGAGTGAGTCACTAAAATAATTTCCTCAACGCCTGCCTGAGCACACTCTTCAACAATATATTGAATTAAAGGGCGATCAACGATTGGCAGCATTTCTTTAGGAATTGATTTCGTTGCAGGTAACATACGAGTACCTAATCCAGCAACAGGGATAACCGCTTTCATCATAATAAAATCCTCTAATAGACATTTATCTAAAACTAATATTTAGTATTATTTTAAATTTACTCTTATATTTCATCAGGAATGCTAGATATATTTTAAAAACAGTTATCCCCTCTTCGTTAAAAAGAAATAACGTTATTTTTATATATCTTTATTTAAAAAAACTTCTATTTAAAACCTTTTATTTAAAATCCGGAATAAAACCCATATTTATTACCACCCATTTCTTTTATAGAATAAAGTGTTTCATCTGCAGATTTTAATAATTCAGATAATGTTTTTCCGTCTTTAGGATATTCAGCAATACCTAAACTAATTGAAGGGGTTAACACAAAATCCGAATTAATATCGATGGGCTTTTCCATTGATTTCCAAAGTGATTCTATTATTTCTAACAAAATCACAGAACAAGAACGTAATCCTTTAGGGAAAAGCACAGCAAATTCATCGCCACCAAGCCGCCCACAATAGACTTCACTATTTTCTAATTGTGACAATCGTTTTGATATTTCACACAATACTTTATCGCCTGCATGATGCCCGAATTGATCATTAATAGATTTGAATTTATCGCAATCTATAATACCAAGACAAAATGAAGATGGCTGTGAAATATTTAAGCGTTCATTTTCGATTTTTTCAACAATACTTAATCGATTAGATATTCCAGTTAATGAGTCAATATAACTTTTATTAAATAACTCGTTTCTTAGCTCTACCTTATCAGTAATATCTAAGCTAATAAACACATAGTGAGAAATTAAATTATTTTCATCAAACACAGGAATAATACTAATATCTTCCCATACATCTTTTTGTGTATCGTTATTTCTTTTGGCTTCTAATCTATATACTCCCTTATTATCATTATTACCATTTACACAATAATTAATTTGATTCTCATCAACCAAGTTAAATAAACTGTATTTTTTACCTTTTATATTTTCAAAGTGAACATTATTGAATTCACAATATTTTTCATTTGCATAAATAATGATGCCATTAATATCTGTTACTAACATCATGAAAACATTATTAGTAAATTGCTTTATTAATAAGCATTTAGAATTATCATCATTAAATATCATTTCATTCATTTTTGACCTCCTATGCTCATCAATAAAGCATATATATTATTATTCAGCTGATGAGTTATGCGCATAGCGGAAAATAAAGACATCTTTTGCATCCGTAGATTGACGATGCACTTGCATTTTGGCATTACCACCTTGATCCGTTAACCAGCCTTCATATAACCCTTCTAAAACACTGGCACTTGCAACACGCCACTGTTCATCATCTTGGCTTTGCGTAAAATGAGGCCATGCACAATGAACCAGTAAAAGTTCGCTCATTGCAGGAGATATCGTGACAAAACCCCATTTAAATAGCGTTAATACGCGATTAATATGTGATTCAAGTAATTGAATATTTTCGCTTTCAGGTAAAGGATAACGTAAGGCAATATCTTTACCTATGTTCCTTAATTTATTTCCAGCAGTAGAAATATCATTGTCATTTAAGATTTGAAAAAATAATAATTGAGTTAGATCTTGCCAGCCACTTTCAAAAGGTAATTGTAAGATATCACTGTCATGCTTATTCATTATTTGTCTCCTTAATTATTTAGACAGGAAGTCTGGGGTATATTTTAAGTGTAACCACATATTATCTTCAGCATAATCACCCGATGTATCATGCGATAAGCTGACACCTAACTCGGTTTCTTTGTTTAAATAATATTTCGCGTCTAAACCTAATCTGTAAGTAAAATTCGTTTCGTCTTCTTCTTCGTACTGAGATTTAATACGAGGATCGCTCGCATTCTTTTTATTTAATGCGTTTTGCATATAACCATGCGTTGGGAAATAATCGCTACCTTTCTGTTTGTAACTTTGTATCCCTATTGCACCATTTAATGAGACTTCACCTTTTTCAAAACGACGGGTATAAGCAACAGGCAATGAAACCGACACATAGTCTTGTGGACTAAAATAACCGCCGTGTCCTAGAGAGAAGTAGTTTTGGTTATTTCTAAAGTTCATATAATCAACATGCACACCTGCTTTGACTTCTTGTTGATCATCTTTATAGAACTTAGCATAAGAACCAATCCACGCTTTCACTTCATCATTACTCGCAACACTTTTACCTTCGTAGTTATAGAAACCACCACCAGCATAAGCCCCAACTTTTCCATCATCCCAAGCATATTGAACTTTAGCGCCGTTACGAGTTACACGGCCCCAACTTTCGCCAGTCATTGGATCAGTACGCCCCATATAAGAAAGTAGACTATCTTTTATGGCTCTGCGCTCTGCGGTCAGTGTTAATTGCCCATTTTGGCTAATTTGAGGTGAATATGTGAGGCCACCGACAACCGTTGCCGTATCTTTACCTAATGGCGTTGAGCCCACATCAAAGCTGACATCCTTGTCTGATAAACGTAGCCCTAATTCAACACCAGAAGCACGTTGGCTACCTGCTTCATCGGCATTAATTTTGTTTTTCTCGTCATGGTTATCGCTATTCTTAGCAAAGCGTTCAGCATGTTGAAGCTGTCCTGTACCAAAGCGGTTAGCTCTTTCTCCTGAAACCGAACCACTGGTCATCGAAACTGGGTTAACACTAAATTCCCAACGGAACTCTTCACCAGGTACACTTGAAATACTCATTGGTGCAGAAATTTCGGTGACGTTAGATAATCCTTTATCACCATTACGATGACGTATAGCTACACCACCTTGTACCCAAGGTGAGACTTTCTCTTCTAGCTCACGAATAGAGCGTTGAACCGATGCCATCTCTTTACGTTCATAAATAGACCCCGCAATCGTGGCATTATCACTGTCACCTAATGCTTTTAATTGGCCTGCTGAAGTTTTCAATGAGCTATCACTGTTTTGCCATTGCGCACTACGTAGCAATGTTAATGCTTTACGATTTTCACCATTTAATTGCGCAATTTGCGCGGCTTGTAATAAATAAGCCGGTTGTGAAGATGAAGGTATTTGCTGCAACAACTGCTGTGCTTTTCTTCCATCTTTCTGTGCTAATGCCACTTCAATTTGAGCTTGGATTAATTTGCTATCTTTTCCTTGCTCTTTTTCTAAGTAAGAAAGAATTTTGTTTGATTGTTCAGGCATTGATTGCGCTAAATAAACACGACTTAATGCCATTAATAAATCGGGATCATTAGGTGATGCCTTTAAAGCAACGACTAACGTGTCGTAAGCCGCTTTAATTTCGCCTTTTTCACGTAAGCTATCTGCTTGCGCAACTTTAGTGGCAACTTCTAAACGTTTTTTCTCAACAATCGGTGTTTCTTGTTGTAAAGCGGGATCATTAATCAAGCTAGATGCCTGTGTATAATGGCCTAACTCATTGAGAACGTTGATGTGGCCTGCGTAGTTACCAACCGAGCCTTTAGTGCCTTTTGCAATATCACTTTCAACTAATTGTAACGCTTCATCGTTTAATCCACTGTTAACCAATTTCTCTGCTAATTCACCCACATCATTTGGATAATCAGCAACTTGATTAATTAATGGGCGTAAAATATTACGCATAGCCACAAGGTTTCCAGCCTGACGATAATGGTCAGCTTGCGCAAGTTGGCGATGGAAACGAGCTCGTTGTAATAACTCTTTTTCAGCTTCAGTTTGTTGATTATGGCTACTTAGTAAGTTAAAAACTTTATCCCACTCTTTTTGCTCAACATAAAATAGAGATGCCACATAATCAGAATCTCTTGTTCTGCGGTTTTGTAACTGTGAAATAATATTTTTTGCACCAACACTGTCGCCATCAGCCGCCATTAGGCGTGCTAAATCAAGGTAAACCCAGTTATTTTGCGGGTTTTTACGCTGTGCTTGTAAAAGTAATTGTCTTGCTTGAACACGATTACCACTTTCTAATGCTTTTTGCGCTTCACGGCGTAATTTCTCAGAAGGGTCGGTATTCGCAGTCAATTTTTGACGCAAAGCAGCAGATTGTTGAGCCAGTAATTGTTCTGCTTTCGTATTCTGTCCTTCCTGAACTAATAAATAGTAATAAGCAGAAATCACTTTTTCATTACGGCTATTTTGCTGATAAAGCCCTGACAGCAATTGGTGGGCAGCAGGTAAATTACCTTGCTTTCGCAATAAGTCAGCTTGTAATAAATTGGCAGATAACCCTTTTTCACCTGAAGCACTGGTTAATGGCGCTAATTGTTCAATAGCTTGTTGAATATTGCCTTGTTTAGCGCGTTGTTGTGCGTTGCGTAATTGCGCGTAAAAACCCGCATCTTCCGCTTGTTGCTTCCATTTACTGCCTTGTTCGCCACCTGATTGCGCAGCTTGATTTAATAAACGTTGACCTGTGGTTAAATCGCCTGAACGTAATGCGATATAACCTAAACCCGCTAAGGCTTGCGCATCATTCTTATCTGACGCCAAAGCTTGCTTGAAATAACCTTCGGCTTCTTTCAATTTACCTTTGTTTAATGCGGTATAACCTGCTTGGCGTGCATTACCTTGAATAGCGCCTTGAAAATGTTCTGCAACCGCTTTATCGTTCGGGTTTGCTTGCAAATAGGTTTTGTATAACACTTCATCATCAGGACGAACATTCAACCATAACAGTGCTTGACGCAGACCTTTTTTGGCCGACTCATCACCCGAAATATTCCCTAAAATAGTTATCCCTTCACGACGAGTTTCTTCGTTATAAGTCAGTGTTAATCCTAATGCTTTTTGCGTTTCTTTATTATCAGGCATTAATGCAGCACGTTGCTTTAATCCCGTAATGGCTTGAGGCAACATTGCCGGTACACCTGCCATCGTTTGATAATATTCTAACGCCAGTGTTTCAGGTGGCTCACTGCTGACAAATAAACGTTGGTACGCTTTTATCGCTTCTTCGTGTTGCCCTTTTTTCGCTAACTCTCTGGCATATCCTAATTGTTGTTCACTAAATTGTGATGAACGGATGTTTTTTAATCCTTCAATTCGTGGATCTTGCGGTGCAATTTGCGCAAGCTTTTCTCGCCAATAAGTTGCTTGTTTTTCATTACCTTGTTGCGCAGTAAAGAATGCCATTAAATACAGCGCATCTTGATTATTGCTTTCCATAATCAAAACTTTTTGCAGTGCTTCTACTGCACGTTCATCGTGCGCTCTACCATGCCAATAATTAGCTTGTTCAATAAGAGAACTAACAATAGTTGGATCAGTTGCCGTTGTATTTGCCTCAACTGCGGTTGCTTGTACTTGGCTTGAAACCCCTAGAATACAACCTGCATAGATGACTTGAACGATGATATTAAGTGCGTGATTTTTCATCTCATATCCCCCTTTATTTGTCTGAACGATGCTGTGATATCTGATGTAAACGACGAGTTGAGCGACGTTGTAACCAGCAATAAGTCACGAAGCCCGTCAACGCACAAAAACCAACCGCTAAAAGACCCAGCAAATAGACGTGTCTAGAGCTATACCAAAGGAATTGTTGTAAGAAAGGTAAGTCACCTTGCGAGAAGTGTTCACCTAAATGGAAACTTTTTACGGTGTCTTTACCACTAATAAGTGTGATATCGCCTTTAATCGCCGCATTTATTTGGGCTAAATTTAAGTCATTGATAATGGTTTTTATCGAATCATTACCTTTCGCGGTAACTAACACGACAACCCTATCGCTTGCCCAAGGTGAAATAAAACTCATCATGCCACGCCAATCTTTCACTGAAGATAAGTAACTTGCAGCATCACCACTTTGAGATAAATAATCGCCAGCCATCCAACCTTTTGCTTTATCAATCAATGATTGCGGTTTGACTTCGACGTTTTTATTTAAAAACGAGAAAGCTTGTTGTGAAAAACGTGCTGGTAAAAAACCGTCACTACTTAATGAGCCAATCGCTAACACATCGTGTTGAGAGAGATTATTTTTCTCAAGCTCTTTAGCACCTAAGAAAACTGATGCATGAGAAACCGGTGTACCTGTGGCATAGCCTGATCTCGCCATTAAGTTCACTAAGGTATAAAGCTCTTCGATTGTTGGATTCTCAGGTAATAACAGTGTCGTTTGTGAAAAATCAGCACGACGACTAAATGGGAATGAAGCCCCTGAAAAATACGCCAAATTCGGCATTCTTGAATAGTGCCAAGTATTTTTAAATTGCAGCGTTGATTGCGGATCAATTTGGCTAATTAAGCCACTACCATCCGTTAAAATACAAGGAGCATCCTCAGGTTCACGTAAGTCAAAATAAAACTGCAATTGATTCTGACTGTAGATCTGACGAGGATTTAAATAGAGCGTGCTATTTTGCTGTTCACTCTCCATTCCTAGCCATTGTCTTAACATACCTAAAGGTTCTGAACGCGCCGGATACAATGCACCTAAGAATTGGTTATTCAAAGAAGCAATCAATGAAGAGCGACGACTATTTAGTTTATCCGAATGAGGGAAAACATATTTCAAATCTAAAGGCAACGCATCACCATCCCACCAAAAGAGATCAGGAGAAACACGAAACGAAAACTGATTCGGTGCATGGTTAATACCTTGACGCGAAAAGTCATCACTACCATTAGCAATTTGACCTAATGTGACGGGTTTATTAGTGTTTAACCAACGAGGGGCATCGTAATCTTTGCGTACTTCCAATGTTTGAAAAGGTACGATTAAGTGATCATTTTGTGGCAACTTGCCGTTGTTTAACGCCCATACAGCTTGGCGAAGAGATTTCTCATTATCACCACTTATCAGTAATAATTTGAAAACAGGATCGACTGGATTATCAACAATGGTTAATTGCCCACTATTTCCTGACGGTAATGTAATACCCGCGATAGTTTGTCCTGAATAACCAACTAAAACACCATCACTTTCAGGTAACTGATTCATTAAAACAGGTAAATCAACTTGCTTAATATCATGACTAAAACTGCCAAACCATGATGCAGCAATAGCTGCTGTTGTTACCTCTGCATGGTCAGGTTTATCTGACAATATGATAGGTAACGAGGTCGCTGTCATTCTGTCAGGATCAAAGAACGGTAGGGGCAATCGTTCCAGACTATACCCGCCATTAATCCAGCGACCTCGATAATCTAATGATGAATCTGGTGAAATAACCAAACTTAATCCTTCAGCCAATGGAGGGATACATTGGTTTTCATCCAATGCATCACGATTGGCCAAACGAAAACTGAGATTATTTACATTCGTCAACATCATTTCAGGGATTTCTAAAACATATTCATGCTCTTGCCCACCTTCTTCTAAAGGTAGAAATCCCATAGGTTGACCATTTAGCATTAAGTGAAGTGTTTGATCAGATTGAATTAATCCTTGAGACGCTTTCACTTTCATCGTTAATGTAGCGTTATCAATAAATAAATCGTTCGCCATATTAAACGTCACACCAGAAAGTAATCTTCTTCCTGATAACACGATAGGTGATGGACTTCCCATCTGTGCCAATGTTAATTGCTCTTCGATATTACGTGCTTCAGACAATACACCCTCTTCAAGTTGGATCGGGTTATTCGTATTTTGTTGTACTGGCGAATGTGTATAAGAAGTTGGGTCAGGTAAAAACTCCCCTCCTAGCTCTAACATTCCCGTATCTGCTTGAGAAAGATTAATACTTGCGATCGCCATCGCCGTTAGGCTTAGCATTAATGTCAGTTTCTTTTTCATGCTTAGTCATCCCCGTTAATAGATTGCACAGAGAGTGAAGCTTTTGCTTTCGTTCTTGTTGCTGGTGCTTTCACTTTTTGGCGACGACCAAAGAACAGTTCAAAAATACAACGCGTAATGCCTGCCAATTCTTTAAATGGTTTGTCTTTATAATCCGCTTGATGGATCCATGCATCAGCACGACCAAAGACAATACGCACTAATTTGCGGCGAAGATTTAAATCAATAGGTAAGAATTCAAGACGTAGTTGATTGCTTTCTAAACTCACCATATCAACAGGAACAGTAACTTCATCTCGTTGTACATTCAGAGTGATTGACGTGACATTACGTTGGCGAAGTTCAGACATCTTATTCACGGCGATGCGAACGCCCCCCATTGAAATATCTTCAGTGGTTGTCGTTAACTCAGCGCCATCATCAAAATGTAAGGTAATAGGGAGAGATGCATTGATCCGTGTATGCTTACGAATTTGTCGAGTCTCTTTACCTACTGCAATAGAAGCAAGAATAATAAATAAACTATAAGTTGCCCAAGTCAGGTTTAAAACAATTACTAGTGGATCAATGCCTTGGAAGTCATTTAATAGGTAACGAACAATAACCCATGAAATCCCAGTGATAAGAAGAAGTGCAGTGATGATTAATGGACGCACAGTGAGGTAATCCATATAGCTTTTATCAAGCAAATCACCTTTATCTGTTACGTTAAATTTACCTAATTTTGGTGAAACTAGGCTCAGCAAAGTTGGTAACACCAAACTAAATGCCATAACGGTTTCATAAATTTCGCCCCAGAAAGAGTAACGGTATTTACCGATATTTTTCGAATTTACATAAACCGACATGATTAAGTGTGGTAACGCATAAGCAAATATCATGCTGGCGGATGAAGCGATAATATTGAGGTTAAATAACATAAACAGTAACGGTGCAGTCAAGAAGATGATACGAGGTAAACCGTACTGAAAATGGAGCATGGCATTGAGATAACATAAACGCTGAGGGAATGTTAAACCACGACCTAACATTGGATTATCGACACGGAATATTTGCGTCATCCCTCTAGCCCAACGGATACGTTGGTTAACGTGTAATGCTAAACGTTCTGTTGCAAGACCTGCGGCTAAAGGAATATCAATAAATGCAGAGTTCCAACCTAAACGTTGTAATTTAAGCGCGGTGTGAGCATCTTCAGTTACCGTTTCAACAGCAATACCACCGATTTCTTCAAGAGCACTACGACGCATAACAGCACATGAACCACAGAAGAATGTCGCATTCCAGTTATCATTACCACGTTGAACAGGGCCATAGAAAAGTGCGCCTTCATGGGGTGCATCTTTAGCGGCACTTAAGTTACGTTCAAATGGATCTTGTGAGTAGAAATAGTGCGGTGTTTGTATCAGTGCTAATTTAGGATCTTCAAGGAAGCTACCAACCGTTGCTTGCAAGAAAATACGTGTTGATATGTGGTCACAATCAAAAACACAGATTAACTCACCGTCTGTTAATCCCATTGCATGATTTAAGTTACCCGCTTTAGCGTGATCATGAACTTCACGTTCAATGTAAGTTACACCAACATCACCAGCGAATTGTTTAAATTCTTCACGGCTACCATCATCCAATATATAAACTTTCATTTTATCTTGTGGATAATCGATAGCTTGTGCAGCTAAGACGGTATCACGTACTACATCCAAACTTTCGTTATAGGTTGGAATATAAATATCAACAGTCGGCCATTGAGAAACATCTTTAGGTAACGGTGCTATTTTTCTATTTAATGGCCATGATGTTTGGAAGTATCCTAGGACTAATATTATCCAAGAATAAATTTCAGCCATAAATAAACCACTACCTAAAACAGCCTCGATAGTTGTATTAAAATTTAAGGTATTTGTTGCGCGCCAATAGAGATAACGCGTTGACATCAACAATGAAATAAAAACCATTGTTAACAATCGTTTTTTTGATTTTTTAAAACCGATAACAAATAACAGCAATATATTGATAATACCGAATATATATTGTTGTTCGGCGCTCATTGGCATAACAATGAGTGAAAACATTGTTATCAATAGAAAAGCCGTAATTAATGTTTTAAATATTTTATTCATAAACCTATACCTTTGTCATCGCCATAGATATTTTCTTAAGACAAAGGCACCCCATCGACATTAATAAACATCGAAAAGAAATAAACCTATCTTAAAAAATAAAATAACAATGGCTAAAGATTGACACCAGTCAATATTATTTATTTACACAAAGAGTTTTGCTTATTTAGATTAGACAGAGGCAATAAATGACAATATATCTTTTAATGATATATTTTCATGAGCATGAGCTCTATCCGTTTCGTTGCTATCAAATATTTTATTATCTGCTAACAAATTTTGCTTACTCTTAATTAAATTGTCTTTCTTTGCTTTAACAACTAAAGCATCCTGGCGATAAGAAGGGATAGACGATGAAGTAACAGGCTGTTTTGGTTCGTTTTTCACAACAAGTGAAGTTTCAGAAAACGTATTATTACTTAAATTACTAATTTTATTATTATCTTCTTTATTTATAACTACTGGTTCTATTTTATTATCAACATCTTGTATTGTAGAGGAAGAAAACTCCTGAAAAGCAAAGGCATCTTCCTGAAACTTATCTTTTAGGTTACTAATATCATCATACATAGTGTGGCCCCTTTAATAACAGTACTCTAAACCTTGTTCAATAATTTGATGCTCATCCAAAATAAGGAAGAGAGAACCTTATAGATAATTTTCACAACAAGTTAAAAATATATCTTTATAAATTCATATTTAAACTCTCATTAAATCATCAATTAATGAACATCAACTATGTAGGGTAAAATAATCTTATAAATACCAACTTATTTAATTACAAATAAACATCATCCGATTAAGAGCAATGATTATTTAAATTAAATTGTATAATTATTTTAATGAAAAATACAACATCAAAAAAAGTGTAAAAAGTAAAACAGTACTCATTTTTACTTTATAAAAATAAGTATTTTTACTTAACTAAATATTTATTGTTACTATTAAAAACAGCATCTTTTTCACCTAAAAAAACAGGTTTAAAAACCAGATAATAACTAAAGTTAATTAATAACAATTTGTATAAATTTTATAAAAATAAAATTCTAAAATAATTATTTATTGATATTATTTCTTCTAAAAATCAAAGAACACATCAAGATCAATTTTAATAAACTCTCTTTTTTTGATTCTAAAAAAGACTAGAAAATAATAATTTAAAATAGAAAATATTATTTATTGATATTGATCATCATCAAAATAGGTTTCTTTTTTACACCTAAAAGGTGAATTTATTGCTTTTTATCATATTAAGACCGTTTCATTTTATTAAGGGAAAATAAAATACATCAGCCTTGGTTAAGTTTTAGAAAAAAACATCAAAATAAAAGACAAAAATAGATTATCAATCTATGATGTGTTTTTTTATTTGCTTATAGTAAATACCGCTAAGAATAACCTGTATTACAGAATAATTAACTTAAGTAATATTTTATCTATAAAATGGTATTGTTAACTTAGCTTAACAAACACACAAGCGTGACATAGTTCAAATAATAAATGTAACAATGAAAATAAGCACACAAACCAATATAAGTTATTGAATTTATAATATTTTAAATATTAAATTAGTTATAAATACCAATGTTTAGTATAAATACCAGTATTTACGATTTTTTATATTAAGAATACTTAATTAAATACACCTTTCTACTAAGAGATTGGTATCATTTTAAGATTATCTTTTTATGTAACTATATAAATAAAGATATTTTTTATATAAATTTTTTAAGAGCAATCCTAAGAAACTAAGCTCTATTTTTTTTATCATTCAGTAAAAACCAATCAAATTAAGATTAGTTTAATAAAGATAATTTAAAATAGCGGAATCGCTTCACCTGTTCACAGAATAGCAAAAAGGCACTCTATCCTTCTTTACTTCTATGCTATCTTTATTAAGTGAATCAGGAGTATTCGACATAACGGGAAAAAGATGGATTTAGAACAATTAAAAAAAGAATTTCGTACCGGCAAGAAAATAAAGTTCGTTTACTTTTGGGGACACAAAAGTAAAGGTAATGACATCGCAAAAAGTTGCTTTAGCCAATGGTATCCAGCACCTTTTATATTAGATGAAGTACGTTATGCTAGCGCTGAGCACTATATGATGGCTGAAAAAGCAAGATTATTTAATGATATAGAAGTCAGAGAGCGCATAATTACCACCTCTAATCCAGGTTCAGCAAAAGCATTAGGTAGAGAAGTAAAAGGATTTGACCAAAACATTTGGGAACAACACCGTATGGATATTGTTATTCGTGCCAATATCGCTAAGTTTTCCCAAAATAAAGAACTCGGTAAATTTCTGATTTCAACAGGCAATCGTGTGCTTGTTGAGGCAAGCCCCGTTGATAAAATATGGGGAGTCGGTTTAAGTGAGCAAGATAACGAGATTAACAATCCTCTTCTTTGGAATGGATTAAATTTATTAGGTTTTGCTCTAATGAAAGTACGTAGTGTGTTGATTGAAGGTAGAAATCAATAGATAAAGAAAACTCAACTGTCACCAATCACTGTTCTTCTTTAACCTAGTGTATAAGCAGTAGAGATAACTTAAGTATTGACTGAAATAGAAATGGCCACGTAACGACAACCTTGTCGTTGCTATAAATAATATTTACAGAATAATTAAGAGACTGATATGTATTATGGTTTTGATATGGGCGGCACAAAAATTGAGCTTGCCGTTTTTGATAAAGATTTAACTCAAGTATGGCAAAAACGTGTTCCGACACCTAAAAATGACTATCAGGCATTATTGAATGTTTTTAAGGATCTGACTTTAGAAGCTGACAATGAATTAGGTTGTAAGGGAAAAGTGGGGGTGGGTGTTCCTGGTATTGTGAATGCTAAAGAAGGAACAGTGTTTACCACTAATGTTCCGGCAGCTAAATACAAACCTATGGTTCACGATCTCGCACATATACTCAATAGACCCGTTAAAGTCGAAAATGATGCTAACTGCTTTGCCTTATCGGAAGCTTGGGATCCTGAGTTTCGTCATCACCCTTCTGTATTAGGTCTTATATTAGGCACGGGAGTGGGGGGAGGATTTGTTATTGATGGCAAAGTATTGTCTGGCAAGAATGGGATTGCTGGTGAAATCGGTCATATGAATCTGAATGTAGATGCAGATAATGTGATCGGTGAAACGATGCCAAAAATTATTTGTGGCTGTGGTAAAAAAGCGTGTTTTGAAACCTATTTATCGGGCCGTGGTTTTGAACGCATGTATAAAGCCTTCAATAATACCCCACAAAGAGCGGTTGATATTGTTGAGCAATATTATGCAGGCGATGAAAAAACTCAAGAACATGTTGATCGCTATATGAAAGTACTTGCGATTTACCTTAGCAATATTCTTACTGTACTTGACCCTCATTTGATTGTTATTGGTGGTGGGTTATCACAATTTAACGCACTGTATGAGCTATTACCTAAATATCTCTCACACTGTGTTTACGGCAATGCACAAATTCCAGTAATAGAAAAAGCACGTCATGGTGATGCAGGTGGCGCTCGTGGAGCGGCTTGCCTTAATTTATTAGACTGATAAATAAAAAAGAGCCTTTCTTCTTTTTTTCTTAAAGGCTCTTCTATTTATAGCTTATAGTGTTTTATCAGAGCCATCACATTATTAAGGCTATCGGTATGGATAAGATTTGGTTTAAAAAAAGACTCACCTTTCTTGGTGGATTAACTATCATATTAGTCTTACTTCAACTTATTAACTCACTACTCCCCATCTCTCTTCTTCAATGGGGCATTATTCCAAGAACAGGTGAAGGTTTAATTGGTATTTTTATCGCGCCTTTCATTCATGGATCTTGGTCTCATCTATTTAGTAATCTACTCCCACTTCTTATTCTTAGTTTTTTATCCATGACCCAATCTCTACGAGAATATGTGTTATCTAGTATATTTATCATTATTGTAAGCGGTTTATTAGTTTGGATTTTTGGACGAAGCGCTGTTCACGTTGGTGCAAGTGGATGGATTTTTGGGTTGTGGTCTTTGCTTATTGCTCACGCTTTTACTCGACGTAAAATCATCGATATCGTGATCGCACTCTTTGTTCTATTCTATTATGGATCAATGGCCTACGGATTAATCCCGGGACAATTAGGTGTATCAACAGAATCACATATTTCAGGTGTTGTTGCAGGGCTACTTTATGCATGGTGTGCAAGAAAGCTAATTCGCCGTAAAAGCCGAGTAGTAGAAGTGGCTAAATAGCCACTTCTTTATAAAACAGTTACTTATGACCAATTGGCAGTATTGTTCTGCCATACATCTCATTTAATACTTCAGCCATTGCAAGATAAAAAGCACTGGCACCACAAATAATCCCTTCAAAACCTGCAATTTTTAAAATCAGTGCATTGCCGGTGATATTTCCTATCGCCAGTAAAGCAAATAAAACTGTCAGACTTAAAAAGACAAACTGTAGCGCTCTATTGGCTTTTAACGTGCCAATGAACATGAAAAAGGTAAAAATTCCCCACAGTGCTAAAAACACACCTAAAAAGAGAGGTGTTGTTGGCTCGCTTAAGCCCATCACTGGTAATAACCAAATTCCTACCAATGTTATCCAAAAGAAGCCGTAAGAGGTAAATGCAGTGGCGCCAAAAGTGTTGCCTTTTTTGAACTCAAAAATTCCAGCAATAACTTGAGCGATCCCACCATAAAAAATTCCCATACTCATAATGACTGAGACAACTGGGAAAAAACCGGCATTATGTATGTTCAACAAAATCGTTGTCATACCAAAACCCATTAAACCTAATGGACCCGGATTGGCAATACGTTCGTTAGTCATAAAACCTAAAACCTCTAAAAATAATAGGGGAAAATTAAAAAAATTTTGAAAGCGCTGGATGATAAGAGGTAACACATCCAAAAACAATGATCCCAAAGGGTATATTTTTGAATAACTGCCAACACCGATCCTAAGGGGAAATAACTAGTAGATTTAACTTAGAGAAAAGAAGTATTTAGTGATAGATACTTATATCAACAAAAAGAACAAAGAAAAATAAAGGTCTATAATTTAAATGTTAATATCAATCAGTTGATATATTAATACTTAAATTTACCTTAAAATGCGGTTTTATACATAGAAATGAAATAAAATCTAATACATTAATTAGTTGAATTATTAACCTATAAGCGAGCTTGTTATGAAAAAAATACTTGTATTATTAATCGGTAGTACTTTGGCTTTTGCATCTCAAGCAAGTACAACACATGAAGGTGGCTTTCAAGGATCTATTCAGACCCCCACAACAGAGCAAGGTGGATTTAAAGGCCCTTCTATTAGTGAAACAACCGTTGCTAAAGCAAAGGATCTTTCTGATGACACTTGGGTTATCTTAACGGGTAAAATTACCAAAAAAATTGGCGATGAGCTGTATGTTTTTGAAGATAGCACCGGCGGTATCAATGTAGATATTGATAATAAAAGATGGCGCGGACAAACAGTCACACCAGAAAATACTGTCAGAATTGAAGGTAAAATTGATAAAGAGTGGACAAGTACCGAGATCGACGTAAAACAAATTACTATTATCAAATAATTACCATCAAATAATTTGTCTTCAAATCAAATACAACCTGATTATGATAAAAGCTAATATATTGAAATATATTGGCTTTTTATTTTTCACTTTTTTATATTTTAGTTTAATCAATAAAATTGGATCCTTTATACAAATTTCTCCGCTTTAACCTCAGGTTAAGTTTAGGTTTATAGTTATTATCAGTTAAAGCACAGCTACTCTTCGCAAGAGGTGATTTAACTCATGAGATACCCTCATAGTCGTTTACATCCTAACTACTCTACGTTTACCCTGTTTTCTCCATTTTAAGCCTGCTATGCAGGCTTTTTTTCTACTTATATCAAGTCATATTCTCGAAAAAAATCAAAAAAAGATAAGCAAAGTATTATTTATACCTTTGTTTTCTATAAATATTTTTTTACAAAACTCTACGCGTTTATACCTTAATTAAATTGACCTTCCTGTAGGGGGAAAGATTATTGTTTCATCTATCAACTTAATGAAAGGAATAGACAATGAAAAAGTTATTACTACCTTCTATTATCGCTATCTCTGCTTTTACAAGCACAGCTTATGCTTCTAGTCATAATGTTGTTGAGGTTTATAAAACAGAGAGTTGCGGATGCTGTACTTTATGGGCTGATGGTGTAAAAGAAGCTGGCTTTAACGTTAAAGTAAATATCGTTTCAGAAACACAATTAATGGAAAAGTACCAACAAGCAGGTGTACCCAATAATTTATTAAGTTGCCACTTTGCGACTTATCAAGGTAAAGACTTAGTCGGACATATCCCGGTTGATAGCTTAAAAAATATCGACTTAGTGGATAAATCTAAATCGGGTATTGCGGTTGGGGGAATGCCTGCAGGAAGTTTAGGTATGTATGCCGGTGATTATAAAGAGCCTTACCAAGTTATCGCTTTTGATAAATCAGGTAATCAATCCCTATTTAAGTCTTACAACTAATTTTTTCTTACTTATTTTCTTAATTAGTTTTGTTCTTACTGTAGTGTTGTTTTAATAGCAATATATCTCTCCGATAGTGCTATTTTCCTCTGCCTGTTATCGATTACAGGCAGAGTTTTATTTTTGAATAGTAAATAATGTTGGCACAATAGGATTAGCGGGTGAAGGTTTTAAAAAAAATAGACAAATCAATCCTAAAACAACAAACCATGTTATTAAATGAAATCCATCTATAAAGGATGCAACATGAGACTCCCTTGTTATTAAAGCCATAACATCTTGAACGTTATTAAGTCCCTTTCCTAATAATTTTTGTTCCCCAGTTTGCACATACCCTCTTAATGATCCTTGGTGTGTATCATAAGATATTCTTAAATACGTATTCATTAAGGCTCCAGCTAGTGCTGGCATTAATACTCTTGCTATTGAAATATAAGCCCCAAGATGCAACGCTTCACTGGGTTTAATATTGGTCACAAATGAAGCAATTAAACCAATTAATAAAATACATTCCCCAATAGCTTGTATCACCATAAGCAAAAAGAAATCGTCTGATCTCCACTGATAAGTAATTTGATGACCAAGTAAACAAGAAACACCAATAATAGTCATTCCTATCATCATCACTAAACGAGGCTCTAGCCGACGTGCGATAATAATGGCTAAAGGACTACAAAGAAGATAGGTAATAAAACCAACATTGCTTATTTCTCCTATTTGTTGTGCTTTTAAGCCTGCAACAATACTCAAAAAAGAAGGCACAAATAATGAGTTGGGCAACATTAAAAAACCGTATAAACAAGCAATGACAAAACAGACCCTTAAATTATAATTTGTCAGCCAATTTAGATATCCAAAACTTTTGCTATAAGTTACCGCTCTAATAATAAAAGTCAGTATTAAAATAGCACTACCAAGTAAACAAGAAATAATCAGTCCTGAATCCCACCATCCAAGTAACTCACCTTGAACAACACTAATATATAATAGAGTTAAACCTAGGCATTTTAATGTCATTCCTCCCCAATCACTTTGTGCAAGTTGCTCCTTATTGATAGGTGAAATTGGCATTCCACGCCAAGCAAAAAAGATAATAGCTAACGAAAATAACATTGAAATCCAATAGAGCCAGCGCCAATTTAAGATCTCAAATATTGAACCTGAAATTCCTATTCCTGCATCCATTCCTACTGAAACACGTAGGCTATAAGCCGCCATAACGATTAACCAAACATTAGGGTTTAAACTTCTTAATGCCAAAGAAATTGTCATTGGCAAATAGACCCCCAAACAAAAACCAATCAAAAAATGCAGTATTAATAAAAAAGGTAGCCCAATAAAATCACCATAACTAGAGACAAAAATACAACAGACAAAAAGTAATAAGCTTGAACTAATTAATATTTTCTCAGCACCATAAATCACCATAAACCAAGGTACTAATGTCATACTGATTAACTGAGCAGAATTAATCGCCACGTTTAACCAAGATCCTTGGACTACATCTAGAGCAAAAATGCCTCGTAGATCAGCCAAAGAAATAGAAAACATACGAATAAATAACGTAGATAAAATAGCACCAAAAAAAACAGAAAATACGATAAATAAAGGTCTATTTTCTTGTGCGCCAGACAAGAAATTAAGCGTCACCATCAACCTCCTCTATAGATAAACTTTCTGTGTCTATTTTTATTTCGACAGACATGCCAGCACGCAATTTAGCGAATAATTTATTATTACTATCAAAAGTGATGTAAACAGGAATACGTTGAACAACTTTAGTGAAATTGCCACTTGCATTATCGGCAGGAATTAGTGCCGACTCACCACTACTTTGCGCACCAATATAACGAACTTTTCCTTGATATATTTCATTAGGAAAAGCATCTATCTTGATAGAAACAGTTTGTTCAGGAAGAATTTTTTTTATCTGTGTCTCTTTTAAATTCGCAATGATGTAAATATGATTTAGAGGAGTCAGTGTGACGATTTCTGTGCCAGGTGTAACTAAACTACCAAGATTGACTTTTATTTTATTTAACTGAGCATCAAAAGGGGCTTCTATTCTTGTATAAGTGAGTTCTGTTTCTGTTTGTTGATAACGTGTTTGGGCAATATTTTTTTCTGTTAGACGTATTTCTTCTTGAGCTTTAAGTAATACCAATGATTGTTTAGCTTGCTCCCATTCATTTTTAGCTGCGCTTTGTAATTTTATTAAACGTTGTAAATCAGATTGCGCATCAAGGTAATTTTGTTGAGTTATAGCCCCACTTCGAATTAAATCTTTTCGTAATAAAGGATTTCTTTTCGCTTGAGCGACATCAATAACTGTCGCTTCATAGCGATTATGTAAAGTTTCGATATTAAGTTCAGACGCTTTTATCTCTTCTTTTAAATTATTAAACTGTAATTGTGCTTTTTTAAACTCGGCAATAGCGGCCTTTTTACTAAGTAACTGTTCGTTATCATTAATAATAGCAATAACATCTCCTTGTTTAACAAACTGATAATCCTCCTTTTTTATTTCAGAAATAAACCCCGTCATTCTTGATTTTAATATTGTAGGGTCTGTTTTTATGTAGGCATTATCAGTGGTTTGATATCGTGCATCACTCCTCCATTTATCCCAATCTAACGTCGCAGTTGTAATCAATACAATAACTAAAATGACCGCAATCCAAGGAGTATAAGTCATTATAAATTGCATTATTTTTTCTTTTCTTGATGATGTATTTTTCATATTTCATTCCCAAATAACGATATTTCTACTCACTTAAACTGCAATCTAACATTGTTAGTCTATGTAAACATGTTAAACTAACAACGTTAGATATAAAAGAGGGTAATGAGAATTATTTATGAAAACACCTAAAATTGAACGGCTAAAAGTAGTAGATACCGCCCTTGCATTACTAGAGACAGAAGGTATTGAAGGCTTAACAATGCGTAAACTAGCGGATGCTCTACAGATAAAAGCAGCCTCTCTCTATTGGCATTTTGATAACAAACAGACGTTAATTGAAGGGATTGCAGATAGAATAGTCAGTGATGTTGCCGTAAATTTTGAATTTCATAATGATTGGAAAAAAGATATAACACGCCTTTCTTATGATTTAAGAAACGCATTTTTACGTCATAGGGACGGTGCCAGAGTATTTGCAGGTACTTATGTCATTTCTGAAAATGTATTACGTATAAATAATACTTTTATTAATGCAATTATGCAGTCAGGTACTTCAGCTCAATTAGCCAGCAAAATGACAATGGCGTTACTTTATTTTATTTTAGGATGTTGTATAGAACAACAATCCGTCATGCTCATTGAAAAAGCAGAATTAATGGATAAAAGAGAGGCATTTGAGCAATTAGTCCAAGATAAATTTCCTCAAACTTGGCAAGCAAGAGAGGTTCTTTTTGCTGATGATTTTACAAGTCGCTTCGAATTTGGATTAGAGCAATTATTGCTCGGTTTTCAACATCAAATTAATTAGAATTGAAAAAATAGCCGCTTATTATATGCGGCTATTTTATTTTCTTATTTTATAAATCAGACAGGGCCATAGTTAATAGCGGTTGCGATACCAATCGCCGCCATACCAATCACTGTCCAAATCATCAAGATAGGGAAAACAAATTTAACCCAACGAGTCCAAGGCACTTTTCCTACGGCCAATACTGCCATTAATACGCCAGATGTTGGTGTAATTATGTTAGTAAATCCATCGCCTAATTTAAGGATCAAGACACCAGTTTGGCGAGTGAGATCCAAGATATCTAAGATAGGTACCATAATAGGCATCACTATAGAAGCTTGTCCGGTTCCTGATGTTACCAATAAATTAAATAATAAATTAAAGAAATAAAGTAACTGCGCTCCCCAAAAGTGAGAGGTTTGCTGTAATGGAACGAGTGTGGCTTGAACAATAGAATCCAGTACTCGTCCTTCATCTAAAATAACAATTACAGCTCTTGCAATACCAACAACTAATGCACCATAAACTAAAGATTGAGCACCTTTCATAAAGGTTTTGATGTAGTCATTAGGGCTAATTTTAAACATCGCCGCTACCACAACACTCATCATAATAAAGATGGCAGATAAGTGTTCAATTCCCCACTTATATTCAAATGCACCGTATAAAAACAATCCGATAAATGCAATAAAGACAACAAGACTCAATTTTTGCATTAAAGAGAAAGTACCATCCATTGTTTGATCTTCATGAGCATCATAATCAGGATCATCAGTTGTAAGTCCATACATATAACTTTTAGTTGGATTATTCGCGATACGTCTTGCATACCAAACAATATAAGCAATAGTGACTACAATCAAAATTGAGAATAATACAATCCTAAAAATTACACCTGAAAATAGAGGTACTTCAGCTAACGTTTGTGCTGTACCTAAAATAGTAGGATCTAAAACGCCGACTGCATTTCCTGCATAATATCCGAGGTAAACAACAGCGACTCCTGTTATGGCATCTAATTTCATCGAACGCGAAAGGGCTATTCCTATTGGAATAAAAGCAATAACCGCGTTGGCAGCCAATCCTAATGATGAAAGCATTCCAAAGATAAATGCAACAGTAATAATCAGTGCTTGGTAATTACCTTTTGTTTTGATAATTAACGCATTGATCCCTGAATCAATAGCACGAGTTCTATCATAAATAGCTATCGCACCACCAATCATAAAGATCAGGAAAATAATGCTCGCTGATTGCTTTAATCCCACAGGAATGGCGTAAAAAACATCCATTAATGAAGCTGGATTCTGGTCAACATAACCAAAACTTCCCGGTACAACACGATTTAGCCCATTTACTGTTTCGCGTTCGTAAGTGCCGGCAGGAATTAAATAAGTTGCAATAGCGGCTAAGATAACGATGCCAAAAATAATAATAAAAGCATCTGGCATAGCCCATTTTATTTTTTTATTCTTATCCATACATTCACCTTATTGAGACAAGCGCTTTAAAATATTGGCAAATAGCGCCGTTCTTTCGGTTAATGAAGGCAAATCAATATATTCTTTATCGCTGTGTTGATATCCCCCAATAGGGCCTAAACCATCTACACTAGGTGTGCCAACCCCTGCTGTAAACGAAGCATCAGAGCCACCACCTGTTGAAATATCTTCAATATCAAGACCAAGTAGACGAGCTTGCTCTTTTATGATGTCAATTAAAGCACCACTTTCAGGCGTTTTGACCATAGGAGGGCGATTAATACCACCATTAAGTGTAAGCTTAATACCTTCCAAGGCAGGCTTGCTACATACTTCCCTTACAAGTTTATCAATTTCAACACCTTGCTCATCGGTTGAAATACGAACATCAATTTCAGCACGCGCATTAGGTGCAACGGTATTGACTGATGTACCACCAGAAATCAATCCTACGTTGACAGAAAGCCCGTCATCATGGCGAGAAAGCGCATGTAATGCTTGAATTTTATAAGAGAGTTCTTGAATAGCACTAATTCCCGCTTCTGGTGCAATACCTGAGTGAGATGCTTTACCTTCAATTAAAAGCTCATAAGTGCCCACTCCACGACGCGCACTCACAATCGCCCCATTAGCTCGAGCAGGCTCCATCACTAAGGCATAGGATTTATTCTTGGCATACTGTTCAATCAGACCACGAGAAGTTTTTGAACCAATTTCTTCATCACAATTCAGGAAAATTTCAACATTTTTATAAGCACTATTGCCTGATTGCATCAGTGCATTGATCGCGTAATAAGTCAGAACATGACTGGCTTTCATATCAATAACGCCAGGGCCGTAAGCACGAGTACCTTCAATACTAAATGGACGCTCTGCCACTGTTCCTTTAGGGAAAACTGTATCAAGATGAGCAGCAATGAAAATTTGTGGATCTTTAGCTTCTTTATGCACTAAACGGTAGTTATTCCCTAGTTTGTCATTTTTAAAAATTTCAACAACAAAACCGAGTTTTTCATAACGTTGGATAAGTAAATTAGCAACAGCATCAACGCCCTCTTTATCATAAGAGCCACTTTCTGTGTTCACTAATTCTTTTAAAAATTCAACCATTTCATTGTATTGTGAATTAATTGTGTTTTGCATTTCTCTTACCTCTTGTAATTATAATTTGCAGTTTTTCTTAGCTTGCTTTTGAGCTTTATTTCTCCTGAAATAACTCGCTTATAAACTGCAACAAAACGCTAAATAACAATCATTAGCGTTCATTTTTAATTTTCATTATTTACTAATAAATAAAGAAACCTTAAACTTTACATATATTTAATATGATTGCATCTGTTTTTTAAAATCATAATAACAATTAATTAAACAACCAATAAAAGCAATATAAGAAATATATTTTTTAAATAAGAGATCAGAGGAGATAAGAGAGTTAACCTGAATATTGCTTGACTGTTTTAATAAGAAACTAGAAAAATAAAACAAAATAAAACGTAAAAAAATCTCATTTTAAATCAAATTAATATAGATAAAATAAAATACCGATATAAGAAAAGATCCAATAAAAACAGAATACTCATAAAAATAAAAAATAGAATTATCAAAATAAACAGTAAATTACAACACCAATCTTAACTATTTTTTAAATTATAAAATATAATTTACTTTTATTATTAAATATTTTATTTCTAGAAAAGATAAATAAACGTTCTTATTTAATAAAAAGATTACTTGAATTATTTTTCTTTAAGTTAAGCGCTCCTCATTAATCATTATTAACGATAATTATTGTTGACGTTGTTGTTAATTAGCAGTGTTAGCCTTATTTAATAAATTTTTTTTATATCTAAAAACCTAGATATACGATAAATATAATAAAAAACCCAGTGTATCAGTTAAGATCTCACTGGGTTTAAGTATAAATAACAATAAATTTGTGGGCGGACAAAATAGTTGGGAACTGGGAGGGGTGGAAATGGAGTTTTTAAGGATTATTTAGGGAAGAGTGACAAAATAGATGGGAACTGGGTGTAGCGTCGTAAGCTAATACGAAAATTAAAAATGACAAAATAGTTTGGAACTAGATTTCACTTATCTGGTTAACTAATCTAGCTAACCTGCCGCTCAGCTTAGTACGATCCTATATCCAACTGATCATAATCCTTTCATCAGTATCCCAAATTAAATCCCCCTCCTAGACTGCCTCACCAACACTTTACAGTGATCCCGTATTTCCGGACAGGTGATTGATTTTTTTCGCTTGTACAGGTGTTAAGCCACAGTTATCTTGATGTGGACATTATGCATTGTAATAGCCCATTAACATGCGCTAAGAGCATAAATTAATATACAGTAACAAGCATTACGAGGTGCTAATGTTTGGAAAGCAGCCTCTTCCAACTACAATAATAAGTTAACTATCCTCCACCCACAAATAATTACAAATGACCCCTTTCCGCTATAACTCCGATCTCACCAGCGGCTCGCTACAAACCCGAGAGTGTCGCATTATTACTGGCTTGTTACTCCAAGAGCTTGATGAAGCTGCCTGGGATAAAGCCATGTATAAGGAAAATGTGCTTCAGAAACGCACGCAATCTACGGTAAGACGTATTTCTTCAGCGCTTAGAAAACGCCTAGAACACCTAAGCTCTGACTTTTGGGCTTTTGCGTTTTTATGTTAGGCATTGTCTGGCAACTGGAGGAAGTGTAATGACCATGAATGGTCACTGTGATTGACAGTATCTTGCTTAAACTTATCTGAACAATGGTAGAACTGGCTCATATTTATCCCCTCTATGATTGTTTATCTTTTTCACCATAAAAAGTATCAGGGGCTACTCAGGGCTACATAAAGATATTTATCTACTTTTACTGATTGATAAGTAGCATCAGTCCATCCGCAGGACTGGTGGTGCCGGCAAAATGCTGACCCAACACATGCGTATAGATTTGCGTGGTCTTAACATCGTTATGCCCTAAGAGTTCTTGCACAGTGCGAATATCACGCCCCGCTTGTAATAGATGCGTAGCAAACGAGTGACGAAATGTATGACAAGTGACACGCTTGCTAACGATGCCTGCTTTTTGTACGGCTGCCTTCAATGCCTTTCGCGCAACGGAGTCATGCAGATGATGGCGGCATAATTTGCCGTTATACGGGTGGTTGCAGAGCGTGCTGGAGGGAAAGACAAACATCCACGCCGCTTGTCGATAAGCAGAAGGGTATTTGTGATCTAAAGCAAAAGGCAGCGATGGCCCTACGCCTTGTAAGTTGTCGTCTTGCTGAATAAGCCGCGCTTGCTCAATGAGTTATTTTATTGCTGGGATTAGGCGCGTGGGCAGTAGGCTGTTTCTGCTTTTCCCACCCTTACCGTCATGCACAGTGATGCAGCCATTATCAAAATCAAAATCTTTAACCCGCAAACGCAAGCATTCATTAATGCGCAAACCTGCACCATACAGCAGCGTAAAAATAACTTGGTTGCGAGTATCCATAACCTGCAAAATGCGTTGCACTTCATTTGCAGAGATAACAGAGGGTAGCCGTCTAGGCTTGCTTGCAGGGATATAATCAATATCGCCCAACGGCTGTTGTAAAAACCTGTTGTACAAAAAAGCTAGGGCATTTAAAGCGATTTTCTGCGTGTTTATGGCTACATGTCTGCTGTTTGCTAAGCTGGATAAAAACAGCCTGACCTCTTCACTGCCCATGGTCTGAGGATGACGTTTTTTGTGAAACAGAATAAAACGCTTAATCCAGTGCAGGTAAGTTTTTTCAGTTTTCAGCGCATAACCTTTTTGTCGCATATCCGTGCGTATAGAATTTAAAAATGGACTGTTAGACATAAAACGCTCCTTGTCTTGCAACTGTCTGCCTATACAGCCTATTCTAGCTGGGATTTAAAAAAGTGCCTGTTTTTTACGCCTAGAGATGCTTGTTTACCGGTAGAGTTTTAATTTAATGCTAAATAAATTAAAATGTTATGAGTTCTTTGGGTGAGATAATGTGCATCGTGCAAGCAGGATAGACGGCATGCACGATTTGTAATAACAGAGTGTCTTGTATTTTTAAAGAAAGTCTATTTAATACAAGTGATTATATTAATTAACGGTAAGCATCAGCGGGTGACAAAACGAGCATGCTTACTAATAAAATGTTGTGCGTAAGAATAAAACAAAAGCTGCGTATACCTTTCCGCAGAATCAGTGGCTTCAACAAAAGGATGTTTCAATGCTTCAGCAGAAAATGATCGAACGCTTCAAGGAAGCTTGCCATGAGGATGCACGAATAATCGCGGCGCTGATGTTCGGCTCATTTGCTATCGGAGAGGGTGACGAGTTCTCTGATATCGAATTTGCAGTGTTCATCCAGGATGATCATTTTGAAAATTTCGATCAGCGCTCGTGGCTTAATGCTGTAAGTCCGGTTGCAGCTTACTTTCCGGATGACTTCGGCCACCACACCGCGCTTTTTGAAAACGGCATTCGCGGTGAATTCCATTTCATGCGAAAATCGGACATACCGGTCATTTCCACTTGGCAAGGCTACGGGTGGTTTCCCTCGCTTGAGGAGGCTGTTTTGTTGGACCGATCAGGAGAGTTGTCAAGGTACGCGAGTGCTCTCGTGGGCAGTCCCCCGAAACGTGAAGGCGCGCCGCTGGTGGAAGGACTTGTATTGAACCTCATCAGCCTGATGCTCTTTGGGGCAAATCTTTTAAATCGGGGAGAGTATGCTCGCGCCTGGGCTTTGCTCAGCAAAGCACATGAAAACTTACTCAAGTTGGTTCGCCTCCATGAAGGGGCAACAGACCACTGGCCGACACCTTCACGCGCGCTCGAAAAGGATGTCTCGGAGGACTCGTATAATCGCTACCTGGCATGCACAGGCAGCGCGGAACCAAAAGCACTATGTGTAGCCTATCATGAAACGTGGAAGTGGAGTCTCGAATTGTTCAGGAGTGTGGCTGGACCTCTGAATATCGAGCTTCCGAGAATTGTAATTGCGCAGACAAAAAGGTTGCTAAATGAATCTGCGACGCCGCACAATAAAATGTTAACCTCTGAGGAAGAATTGTGAAACTATCACTAATGGTAGCTATATCGAAGAATGGAGTTATCGGGAATGGCCCTGATATTCCATGGAGTGCCAAAGGTGAACAGCTCCTGTTTAAAGCTATTACCTATAACCAATGGCTGTTGGTTGGACGCAAGACTTTTGAATCAATGGGAGCATTACCCAACCGAAAGTATGCGGTCGTAACACGTTCAAGTTTTACATCTGACAATGAGAACGTATTGATCTTTCCATCAATTAAAGATGCTTTAACCAACCTAAAGAAAATAACGGATCATGTCATTGTTTCAGGTGGTGGGGAGATATACAAAAGCCTGATCGATCAAGTAGATACACTACATATATCTACAATAGACATCGAGCCGGAAGGTGATGTTTACTTTCCTGAAATCCCCAGCAATTTTAGGCCAGTTTTTACCCAAGACTTCGCCTCTAACATAAATTATAGTTACCAAATCTGGCAAAAGGGTTAATAAAATGTTAAACATCATGAGGGAAGCGGTGATCGCCGAAGTATCGACTCAACTATCAGAGGTAGTTGGCGTCATCGAGCGCCATCTCGAACCGACGTTGCTGGCCGTACATTTGTACGGCTCCGCAGTGGATGGCGGCCTGAAGCCACACAGTGATATTGATTTGCTGGTTACGGTGACCGTAAGGCTTGATGAAACAACGCGGCGAGCTTTGATCAACGACCTTTTGGAAACTTCGGCTTCCCCTGGAGAGAGCGAGATTCTCCGCGCTGTAGAAGTCACCATTGTTGTGCACGACGACATCATTCCGTGGCGTTATCCAGCTAAGCGCGAACTGCAATTTGGAGAATGGCAGCGCAATGACATTCTTGCAGGTATCTTCGAGCCAGCCACGATCGACATTGATCTGGCTATCTTGCTGACAAAAGCAAGAGAACATAGCGTTGCCTTGGTAGGTCCAGCGGCGGAGGAACTCTTTGATCCGGTTCCTGAACAGGATCTATTTGAGGCGCTAAATGAAACCTTAACGCTATGGAACTCGCCGCCCGACTGGGCTGGCGATGAGCGAAATGTAGTGCTTACGTTGTCCCGCATTTGGTACAGCGCAGTAACCGGCAAAATCGCGCCGAAGGATGTCGCTGCCGACTGGGCAATGGAGCGCCTGCCGGCCCAGTATCAGCCCGTCATACTTGAAGCTAGACAGGCTTATCTTGGACAAGAAGAAGATCGCTTGGCCTCGCGCGCAGATCAGTTGGAAGAATTTGTCCACTACGTGAAAGGCGAGATCACCAAGGTAGTCGGCAAATAATGTCTAACAATTCGTTCAAGCCGACGCCGCTTCGCGGCGCGGCTTAACTCAAGCGTTAGATGCACTAAGCACATAATTGCTCACAGCCAAACTATCAGGTCAAGTCTGCTTTTATTATTTTTAAGCGTGCATAATAAGCCCTACACAAATTGGGAGATATATCATGAAAGGCTGGCTTTTTCTTGTTATCGCAATAGTTGGCGAAGTAATCGCAACATCCGCATTAAAATCTAGCGAGGGCTTTACTAAGCTTGCCCCTTCCGCCGTTGTCATAATCGGTTATGGCATCGCATTTTATTTTCTTTCTCTGGTTCTGAAATCCATCCCTGTCGGTGTTGCTTATGCAGTCTGGTCGGGACTCGGCGTCGTCATAATTACAGCCATTGCCTGGTTGCTTCATGGGCAAAAGCTTGATGCGTGGGGCTTTGTAGGTATGGGGCTCATAATTGCTGCCTTTTTGCTCGCCCGATCCCCATCGTGGAAGTCGCTGCGGAGGCCGACGCCATGGTGACGGTGTTCGGCATTCTGAATCTCACCGAGGACTCCTTCTTCGATGAGAGCCGGCGGCTAGACCCCGCCGGCGCTGTCACCGCGGCGATCGAAATGCTGCGAGTCGGATCAGACGTCGTGGATGTCGGACCGGCCGCCAGCCATCCGGACGCGAGGCCTGTATCGCCGGCCGATGAGATCAGACGTATTGCGCCGCTCTTAGACGCCCTGTCCGATCAGATGCACCGTGTTTCAATCGACAGCTTCCAACCGGAAACCCAGCGCTATGCGCTCAAGCGCGGCGTGGGCTACCTGAACGATATCCAAGGATTTCCTGACCCTGCGCTCTATCCCGATATTGCTGAGGCGGACTGCAGGCTGGTGGTTATGCACTCAGCGCAGCGGGATGGCATCGCCACCCGCACCGGTCACCTTCGACCCGAAGACGCGCTCGACGAGATTGTGCGGTTCTTCGAGGCGCGGGTTTCCGCCTTGCGACGGAGCGGGGTCGCTGCCGACCGGCTCATCCTCGATCCGGGGATGGGATTTTTCTTGAGCCCCGCACCGGAAACATCGCTGCACGTGCTGTCGAACCTTCAAAAGCTGAAGTCGGCGTTGGGGCTTCCGCTATTGGTCTCGGTGTCGCGGAAATCCTTCTTGGGCGCCACCGTTGGCCTTCCTGTAAAGGATCTGGGTCCAGCGAGCCTTGCGGCGGAACTTCACGCGATCGGCAATGGCGCTGACTACGTCCGCACCCACGCGCCTGGAGATCTGCGAAGCGCAATCACCTTCTCGGAAACCCTCGCGAAATTTCGCAGTCGCGACGCCAGAGACCGAGGGTTAGATCATGCCTAGCATTCACCTTCCGGCCGCCCGCTAAATATCTCCTTTTGGGTTGTTAATAAAACATCCAATAAGTTGACTGTGCGTGAAAAAGAAAGTTTTGTGTGATGGCGTTGAAGATCGCACCGTTAAGCTCTTATGTGGGATGGTGCAGAGCTCGACGACTACCGATAAAACGCAACCGCCGCAAACAGACAAGAAAAAGCCCCAACTGATAACAGTTGGGGCTTCAGTATTGTGATTGGTGGAGCAATAGCACCCTGAACCCAAAACCTTCTCGCTCAACCGGTAGTGGCTGATAACAACTCGTGAGGGCTATTGCGGGTTAAGCATTTAGCGATGTCTAGGGCCAGACTGGACGTCTGAACGCAAGCCGCTGATACTGTACATAACCACAGTATCAGCGGAGGATACCCATGTCGCTGGCAAGGAACGCCACGGCGAGTCAATCGCCCACTCAAACAAACGGTTACGAACGCCACCAACCCGACCAGACGCTGCTCTACCAGCTGGTTGAGCAGCACTACCCAGCCTTCAAAGCCTCACTCGAAGCCCAAGGTCAACACCTGCCTCGCTACATCCAACAAGAATTCAACGACCTCCTCCAATGTGGCCGTCTGGAGTATGGTTTCATGCGGGTTCGCTGCGAGGATTGTCATCACGAGCGTCTGGTCGCCTTCAGCTGTAAACGACGCGGCTTTTGCCCTAGCTGCGGTGCCCGCCGGATGGCCGAGAGTGCGGCGCTGCTGATAGACGAAGTCTTCCCCAAGGAGCCCATTCGCCAGTGGGTGCTCAGCTTTCCTTTCCAGCTACGCTTTTTGCTGGCTCGCCATCCCCAGCTGATGGGCCAGGTCTTGAGTATCGTCTATCGTACACTCTCAACTCATCTGATCAAAAAAGCCGGTTACACCAAAGCCTCTGCACAAACTGGCTCAGTGACTCTTATCCAACGCTTTGGCTCCGCGCTAAATCTCAATGTCCACTACCACATGCTGTTTCTCGATGGTGTCTATGCCGAAGATGACTATGGCAAGCAACGCTTCCATCGTGTCAAGGCACCCACTTACGATGAGCTGAATACGCTCGCTCACACCCTCAGCCATCGCATCGCTCGCTGCATGGAAAAGCGTGGGATTTTGGAGCGTGATGCCGAGAATACGTGGTTGACACTGGAAGAGGGCGAAGACGATACGCTGACTCAATTACATGGTGCTTCGGTTACGTATCGCATTGCCGTCGGCCCCCAGCAAGGGCGCAAAGTCTTCACCCTGCAAACCTTGCCAGGGCGTGAGGATAAAGCCGACTCAAGCAGTCGAGTAGCCAACCATGCTGGTTTCTCGCTACACGCCGGTGTGATGGCCGAAGCGCATCAGCGGGATAAGCTTGAGCGCTTGTGTCGCTACATTAGTCGGCCAGCGGTTTCAGAAAAACGTCTGGCATTAACCGCCAATGGGCAGGTGCGTTACGAGCTCAAAACTCCGTACCGCAATGGCACCACCCATGTGATCTTCGAGCCGCTGGACTTCATCGCCAAACTCGCTGCGTTGGTACCTAAGCCGCGAGTCAACCTCACACGCTTCCACGGCGTCTTTGCACCGAACAGCAAACACCGAGTTCAAGTAACACCCGCCAAGCGGGGCAAGAAGCCCGACAAATCGGAAGGTCTCGATACTAACTGGCGTGACAAGAGTCCTGCAGAGCGCCACCGCGCCATGACCTGGATGCAACGCCTCAAGCGAGTCTTCAATATTGATATTGAAGTCTGCGAACACTGCGGCGGTCACGTCAAAGTGATTGCCAGCATCGAAGATCCGAAGGTCATTGAGCAGATTCTCAAGCATCTGAAACAGAAAACAGCCAAGGCGAATGCCGCCAAGCAGCGTGAGCTGCCACCAGAACGAGCGCCGCCACTGACTCCCAGCCTGTTCGATCCATCACAGAGTCGTCTCTTTGACTGACGACCCCAAATCCAACACTGCTCAACACTGCCAACTTTTAAACGGGGCGGTGGGGCAGTTTGTATCTCTCGAGCTATCAGGCTAGAGATTTTACCGCCAAATCGAACCTTATTAGAGCGGTTTAGGCTGGACCGGCAGTTAAAATTGGGGCTTGAGCGGTAAACGAGTGAGGGAATTTCAGGTAAGATACTTCGGATGAGGAGCAAAAAGGTGGTTTATACTTCCTATACCCACAATCTGCGCTGAATTATCATCACGGTTATAATTAACCGCCGAAGGGCGCTGCACAGACGCGGAAATATCCTGCACCACCAGCGGCGCAACATCCACCGGCTTCGGTTTGTTCTGATACCAGTGCCAGGTGTAATAACTGCCCGCTGCCACCGCAGCAGTCAGTAATAATAAGGCAGATATGGTTTTCGGATAGCGGTTGCCCCCCCGCTCCAGCCGGGCAAGCTGATTACCGGCAAAGGTCACCCAGCCCGGCACCGCCCAGCGGATCCGTCCGGTGAACGGGCGCAGCAGAAAACCCAGCAGAGTAAAGAGATAAACAAGACTGCGAGCCGCCAGACGCAGCAAAATAAAAGGTAAGCGGAGGATAAAACGCAGAACGTCCATGACAACATTTTCCTCTGTGTGTTGAGACTGACATCAGTTTGCCGCAGCACACAGTGAAATCCGGTTCAGCCGGAAGCTGTCAGTGCCCGATACTCTCATCCTCCATAAAACAGCCCATAAAGCAAATTATTGCATAAGGAATAATCTTAAATTACGGCCCCGGCGTATCCGCAGGGGCCTGTTCAGGAAAAAAATTATTCCAGTGCACTCAAAATAGCCTGTGCAGCTTTGACTCTTTCGGTATTCGGGTAGTTTTTATTCGCCAGAATCACAATCGCCACCTGTTTTTCCGGAATAAAGGCGACATAGGCGCCGAAACCAGTTGTTGCGCCCGTTTTATGCACCCAGGAAGCACGGTTATACGGCTGAACCTGGTTGTCTGTTACCGGATGCGGCTGCAATGCGACCTCGTTGGTCACACCGTTAATGATCATATCTTTCTGCTGCGGCCAGTCATACATTTCCCAGCCCAGCCCCTGGTTAATCGCGGCGGTTTTATAGTAGCGGGTCTGGGCGAGATACATTGCCATTTCCAGATCCGCATTACCGGCCCGTGACGGCTCCATATTCATTTCCGCCCAGCGCAGCATATCTTTTGAGGCGGATTTCACGCCGTAAGATTCCGCATCAAGCTGTCCCGGCGACACGCGGACCGGTTTTTTGTTTTTATAACCGTACGCATACTGGCTTTGCGCACTTTCCGGCACAGTAATAAAGGTGTGAGATAACCCCAGCGGTGCCAGGATCCGTGCAGTCAGCAACTGCTCATACGGCATCCCCGCCGCGTTTGCGGTCAGAGCACCAAACAGGCCGATACTGCTGTTTGCATACAGACGCATATCGCCCGGTTTCCGGGACGGCTGCCACTGCTGATAGAAATTCAGCAGATCCGCACGGCTTTTTACCGCATCCGGCACCTGTAACGGCAGTCCGCCTGCGGTATAGGTAGCCAGATCCAGCAATGTGATCCCCTTCCACTGCGGCAGAGCCAGCTCCGGCTGGTATTTTGCCGCCGGATCATTCAGCGCCATCTCTTTTTTCGCCACAGAAACCGCACCCAGCACACCTGTGAAAGTTTTACTTACAGATCCGAGCTCAAATAGTGTATTTTCAGTGACCGGCTGTTTTGCCTGAATATCGGCAAAACCATAATTGAAATAATAGGGCTTACCCTTTACGGAGACGGCAACCGCCATCCCGGGAATATCCTGCTGTGCCATCAGCGGTTTAATGGTGCTGTCCACCACCGCCGCGACATTATCAGCGGCAGAAAACCCCGGGGCGGAAAACGCCAGCAGAGCGGAAATCAGTGTTGCAGATAACGATTTTTTCATCAGAATTAACCTTCCGTGTGTGAGTAACGGCGGCAAGTATAGTCAGATTCACCGGACAGAACAAACGGTTATTTATAACAAGAGCCTAAAGAAAAACTTACAGGTGGATTATGGTCAGACGTTATCTCCCCCTTAACCCGCTGCGCGCCTTTGAGGCCGCCGCCCGTCATCTCAGTTTTACCCGCGCGGCGATTGAGCTGAATGTCACCCATGCCGCCGTCAGCCAGCAGGTCAGGGCGCTGGAAGAACAACTCGGCTGTGTGCTGTTTACCCGCGTCTCGCGCGGGCTGGTGCTGACCCATGAAGGTGAGGGATTACTGCCGGTGCTCAATGAGGCGTTTGACCGGATTGCGGATACTCTGGAGTGTTTTTCTCACGGGCAGTTCCGTGAGCGGGTGAAAGTCGGTGCGGTGGGAACATTTGCCGCAGGCTGGCTGCTGCCGCGTCTGGCCGGATTCTATGACAGCCATCCGCATATTGATCTGCATATCTCCACCCATAACAATCATGTGGACCCGGCGGCGGAAGGGCATGATTATACGATCCGTTTCGGTAACGGCGCGTGGCATGAGTCAGATGCGGAACTGATTTTCAGTGCACCACACGCTCCGCTGTGCTCACCGGCCATTGCAGAACAGTTACAGCAGCCGGATGATGTTCACCGCTTTACCCTGCTGCGCTCATTCCGCCGGGATGAATGGAGCCGCTGGCTGGATTGTGCGGGCGGCACACCGCCTTCCCCGTCACAGCCGGTAATGGTGTTCGATACCTCACTGGCCATGGCCGAGGCGGCACAACTGGGTGCCGGGGTAGCGATCGCACCGGTATGTATGTTCAGCCGCCTGTTACAGTCAGGCGCACTGGTACAGCCGTTTGCCGCAGAAATCACCCTCGGCGGCTACTGGCTGACGCGGTTACAGTCCCGTACGGAAACCCCGGCCATGCAGCAATTCGCCCGCTGGCTGCTGAATACGGCGGCGGCGTAAAACTCACTCACCTTCCAGGCTTTTTACCCGCAAATCATCACCTTCACTGATGCGCAGCCGTTCACTGCCGCAGTGCGGACAGCATCCGGCGTGCTGCATGATTTCGGCCTCACGGCTGCAATCCCAGCACCATGCCTGTGCCGGGATAACATCAATATGCAGTGTGCAGCCCTGCGCCACGGTATCACGGCAGGCGATATCAAAACAGAAATGCAGTGCACTCTCCTCAACATCCGCCAGTGCGCCGACTTCCAGCCAGACATCCGTTACCCGCGCAATGCCGTGCTGTTCAGCCTGTTCGCGGATAATGTCCGCCGCACCGAGGGCTTTACTAAGCTTGCCCCTTCCGCCGTTGTCATAATCGGTTATGGCATCGCATTTTATTTTCTTTCTCTGGTTCTGAAATCCATCCCTGTCGGTGTTGCTTATGCAGTCTGGTCGGGACTCG
>NZ_JAMQBJ010000006.1:0-6705 GCF_023701425.1 Proteus sp. FZP2095 | reverse complement strand
GCACCCACGCGCCTGGAGATCTGCGAAGCGCAATCACCTTCTCGGAAACCCTCGCGAAATTTCGCAGTCGCGACGCCAGAGACCGAGGGTTAGATCATGCCTAGCATTCACCTTCCGGCCGCCCGCTAGCGGACCCTGGTCAGGTTCCGCGAAGGTGGGCGCAGACATGCTGGGCTCGTCAGGATCAAACTGCACTATGAGGCGGCGGTTCATACCGCGCCAGGGGAGCGAATGGACAGCGAGGAGCCTCCGAACGTTCGGGTCGCCTGCTCGGGTGATATCGACGAGGTTGTGCGGCTGATGCACGACGCTGCGGCGTGGATGTCCGCCAAGGGAACGCCCGCCTGGGACGTCGCGCGGATCGACCGGACATTCGCGGAGACCTTCGTCCTGAGATCCGAGCTCCTAGTCGCGAGTTGCAGCGACGGCATCGTCGGCTGTTGCACCTTGTCGGCCGAGGATCCCGAGTTCTGGCCCGACGCCCTCAAGGGGGAGGCCGCATATCTGCACAAGCTCGCGGTGCGACGGACACATGCGGGCCGGGGTGTCAGCTCCGCGCTGATCGAGGCTTGCCGCCATGCCGCGCGAACGCAGGGGTGCGCCAAGCTGCGGCTCGACTGCCACCCGAACCTGCGTGGCCTATACGAGCGGCTCGGATTCACCCACGTCGACACTTTCAATCCCGGCTGGGATCCAACCTTCATCGCAGAACGCCTAGAACTCGAAATCTAACGTCCGTTCGGGCATCGAGGTCCATGTCGGGGTGGGACGGGCCCGTGGCTTCAAGATCACTTGCAGTCCGACCGCGATGTCTTGGTTGCGCGAGAGGTTGTCGATATCCTCCACTTCCATCATCAACCCTGGATAATGCCGCCGCCGTCATCGCCGCCGACGCCCGTGCCGGGCTTTTCGGGCCTGTCAGGCTTGCTCGGCCTTCAGCCTGCCTGGGCGAGATCTCCGGCGGACGGATTAACGGCGGAGCTTCGCCGCCTTTCGTGCGTGTGAAGGCCGAAGATAGTTCTCTCAAAAACATCCGTTTATGAGAGATACCAAAGCCGACAGTCTGCCGAAGGTTGAAGGTCTCTCAAAACTGCCTCTCGCTTCCGATCTCTCACCGATCTACGTTTCTAAGTGTTTTGAGAGGAGAACAGCATGTTGGTGGGGTACGCCAGGGTTTCGACACGTGATCAAACCCACGCTGTTGATTTGCACCCAAATTTGACCCGGGATTTGCATTGAATTTTGACCCACCCCTTGTTGTCAGAATTATGTCTCGATTTTCAGTTTGCGGGTCTGTTTTTCCTCCTGCTTATTCTGAGTTGAACTGTGTTTGAAGCGGTAACTTTCATTGCCGGTTTCCAGGATGTGGCAGTGGTGGGTTAGTCGGTCCAACAACGCTGTTGTCATCTTTTCATCGCCAAACACTCGGCTCCATTCCGAGAAGCTCAAGTTGGTGGTCAGTATCACGCTGGTTTTTTCGTACAGCTTTGAGAGCAGGTGAAACAGCAGTGCCCCACCGGTTTGGCTAAAAGGCAAATATCCCAGCTCATCCAGAATCACCAAATCGGCATACAACAGACGGTTTGCGATTTGTCCCTGACGCCCAGATGATTTCTCTTGCTCCAGTGCATTGACCAAATCCACGGTGGAGAAGAAACGCACCCGTCGGTTCAAGTGCATCACTGCTTGTGTACCAATGGCTGTGGCCAGGTGAGTCTTGCCTGTGCCTGGCCCACCAATCAGCACCACGTTCTGGGCTTGTTCCATGAAGTCGCACCGGTGCAATTGTTTGACCGTGGCCTCATTAACCAGGCTTTGACTGAAGTCAAAGCCCACCAAGTCCCGATACACGGGGAACTTGGCCACCCGCAATTGATAGTTCACCGAACGTACTTCACGCTCTGCCACTTCAGCTTTAATCAAGCTGTCCAGCATGGGCAAGGCTTGATTAAATGCTGGTGAATTCTGATTGCCCAACTCCTCAATGGCGTGTGCCATGCCAAAGAGTTTCAAGGATTTGAGGATTCTCACATGGCCTTCATGCTGCATCATGGGCTCTCCTTAAACTGTCATAGCGGTTCACGTTGGCCTGTGGTTCCAATGTCAGCCTTAACCCCTTGGGAATTGGAATCGGTTTGGGTGGAGGTTCTTCGGTCAAACGTCCCAACAGATTAAGCACATGCTCCTTCGATGGCTTGCCACACTCCAATGCCAATTCCACAGCACTGAGTACCGCACCTTCATCGTGGTGCAATACAAGGGCCAGAATTTCCACCATGTCACGGTCACCGCCGGGGCGTTGCAGCAAGATGGATTGAAGCTTCTTGAACGCGGGTGGCAATTCAGCAAATGGCGCACCATTGCGCAACGCCCCAGGTTTCTTCTGAAGCACAGACAAGTAATGGTGCCAGTCGTATTGTGTGTGGCCACGCCGAGCGTGGCCACTGCCAAACAATCTTGGATGCTCGGCAATGTGTTGGCCTTCGGCAGCCATCACCAGCTTGTCTGCATAAATCCGAAGGCTGATGGCCCTGTTGGCGTAACTGGCAGGAACGCTGTAGCGATTGCCCTCGTGGTGAACAAGGCAGGTTGAAGTGACTCGCTTGGTTTGCTCCACGAATGCATCAAAGGCATTGGGTAGCGCCATCAACTCGCCTTGTTCATCGGCAAAGGCCTCTTGCACGGTTTGGTCCAATTCGGGGTGGCGCAGCTCAGACCACAGCGCTTTGCAGCGATGCTCAAGCCACACATTCAAATCAGCAAGGCTTTGAAAGTCTGGTGCCCCTTGCCACAGGCGTTGGCGGGAATCCTGCACGTTCTTCTCAATCTGGCCTTTCTCCCAACCCGATGCTGGATTACAGAACTGCGCATCAAACAGGTAGTGGCTGACCATGGCAGTGAACCGCTGATTGACCCTGCGCTCTTTGCCACGCCCCACCGAATCCACAGCGGTCTTCATGTTGTCGTAGATGCCGCGCTTGGGAATGCCACCGAAGATTTGAAAGGCATGCCAGTGGGCATCAAACAGCATTTCATGTTTTTGCTGGTAGTAAGCCCGAAGCACAAAGGCCCGGCTGTGGGCCAACTTAAACTGGGCAATCTGAAGTTTGACCTGTTTGCCCGCTATGCGGGCAAAGTCCTCACTCCAATCGAATTGGAAGGCTTCGCCACAAGCAAAGCGCAAGGGGATGAAACAACCCTTGCCCGAGGTTTGCGCCTTGAACTGTTCGGAATCTTTCCACTGTCGGGCAAAGGCACACACTCGGTCATAAGACCCGGTAAAGCCCAAAGCGACCAAATCCCGGTACATGCTGCGCAGGTTTCTGCGCAGCTTCTTTGTCTTTTTGTGCTCGGTGGAGAGCCACTGCCTTAACTTGGGCTCAAAAGGACTTAACTTGCCAACGCTGTCTCGCGCTGGGTACTGCGGTTCAACCACCTTGCTTTGCAAATACTTGCGAACGGTGTTCCTGGACAGGCCGCTTCGTCGGGCTATTTCCCGAATCGACGCACCATCGCGAAAATGCCAGCGTCGAATTGCGCTCAATATCGCCACGTTTATCACTCCTTGATTTCTCCCGCCATATCCAGACGGGAAACAGTGTCATACGTGGGTCAAATTTCGACGCAAATCTTTACCCTAAGTTGGGGTGCGGACAAAATCTTGGACTACTTTAGGAGTAGTTCATGTATTCGTATGAAGATCGCCTTCGAGCCGTGAGGTTGTACCTGAAGCTTGGGCGCCGGATGAGCGCCACACTACGGCAGCTGGGATACCCCACCAAGAACTCGCTGAAGGCCTGGTTGGCAGAATTCGAACGGAATCAGGATCTTCGCCGAGGCTATCAACGGATAAAACGGCAGTACACCGATGAGCAAAAGCAACGGGCAGTAGATCACTATATCGAACAAGGCTACTGCCTGAGTCACACAATCCGAAGCCTGGGCTACCCAAGCCGCGAGGCCTTGCGTGCCTGGATCCGTGATTTACGCCCTGAATTCGCTAGGACGGTCGTCGGCAGCAGCGCTCCCACAGTCGCCCGCTCTCGCCTCGAGAAGCAGCAAGCCGTCATTGCACTGAACCTGCGCGTAGGTTCGGCAAAGGATGTGGCCGACACTGTCGGTGTATCGCGACCAACGTTGTATAACTGGCAGCATCGATTACTTGGCAAAGTGCCCCTAAAACCCATGACAAAGAAGAAAGGTGACACCTCGCTCGAGCAGCGGCATGAGGCACTACTCAGGGAACTGGCCGAACTGGAGAGCCAGAACCAGCGGCTTCGCATGGAGAATGCAATTCTGGAGAAGGCGAGTGAATTGATAAAAAAAGACATGGGCATCAACCCCCTCGAACTGACAAGCCGAGAAAAAACGAAGGTGGTTGATGCCCTCAGAGTCACGTTTCCATTAGCCAATCTGTTGTGCGGCCTGAAGCTGGCGCGCAGCACATACTTCTATCAACGCCTGCGGCAGACGCGGCCCGACAAGTACACGCAGGTGCGTGAGGTCATTCGGACTATCTTCGAGGACAACTACCGCTGCTATGGCTATCGACGCATTGATAGTGCCTTGCGCCTTGGTGGCATGCGTGTGTCCGAGAAGGTCGTGCGTCGCTTGATGGCGCAAGAGCGTCTGGTCGTGAGAACACCGCGCCGCCGGCGCTTCTCGGCGTATGCTGGCGACCCGACACCAGCGGTCCCGAATCTGCTGAATCGCGACTTTCACGCGTCGGCGCCGAATACGAAATGGTTGACCGATCTGACGGAAATACACATTCCGGCAGGGAAGGTCTACGTCTCGCCGATCGTCGATTGCTTCGATGGGCTGGTGGTGGCCTGGAATATCGGCACCAGCCCGGATGCGAACCTGGTCAATACCATGCTGGATCACGCGGTACGGACACTGCGACCCGGTGAGCATCCGGTTATCCATTCGGACAGGGGCTCGCATTATCGCTGGCCTGCGTGGATCCGCCGCACTGAAAATGCCCAATTAACGCGGTCGATGTCCAAAAAGGGCTGCTCGCCAGACAATGCTGCATGCGAGGGCTTTTTCGGACGATTGAAGACCGAACTAATCTACCCGAGGAATTGGCAGCACGTGACGCTGAAAGACCTCATGACGCGAATCGATGCCTATATCCACTGGTACAACGAGCGCCGCATCAAAGTGTCGCTTGGCGGGCGTAGTCCCATCGAGTATCGTCATGCGGTCGGATTGATGTCCGTATAAACCGTCCAAGAAATCGTCCGCACCCCCAGTGGGTCAATTTTAGATGCAACTCAACAGGCCATGCTGAGTGTGCGATGGTTGATCGCTTCCTCGCCGCTCTCCACGGCGACGATGGCCGCCGCCATCAGCAAGTGCGCCAGTTCCCCTATGGTGCCCTCGCTGCGTGTGAGCAGGTAGCGAGCCATGTCCAGCGTGGCAATTGGGGAAGGCCGGCGCAGCGGGAGCGAAGCGGCGAAGCTGGCCAGCAGTGAGCAGCAATCGTCGTTGGCCTCCCATACCGGCAGCATCATCGGCTCGAAGCGATTTTCCAACTGGTCATCGGAGCGGATGGCTAGGTAGGCGTCGCGCGTGCCTACCCCAACCAACGGGATGCGCAGTTCGTTGCCGAGGAAGCGCAGCAGGTTGAGGAATTCCCGGCGGTTGACGCTGTTGCCGGCCAGCACGTTGTGCAGCTCGTCGATCACCAGCATGCGCACGCCGACCTTGCGCAGCAGTGCCAGAGCCAGTTGCTCCATTTCCGGCAACCGTGGGCGTGGGCGCAGCGGCGCGCCCATCGCGGCGAGCAGCGCGACGTAGAAGCGGATCACGGACGGCTCGGACGGCATCTGCACGACCAACACCGGGATGTGCTCCTGGTCGGCGTCGGAGCTGGCCGGGTGGGTGCGGCGGAACTTCTCGACGATCATCGACTTGCCATTGTTGGTCGGGCCAACCAGCAGCAGGTTGGGCATGCGTTGCTTGTTTGGCCACGCATAAAGGGCTTCCAGCCGGTTCAGCGCCTCGACTGCGCGCGGATAGCCGATCCAGCGGTCGGCGCGAAGGCGCTGGATGCGCTCGTCCGCCGGAAGACGGGCCAAGCCCTGGGCCGCCGGCAGCAGGTGGGACAGGTCGATGATGGGATATTCGTCCACGGCTACCACTCCTCAATCTGGTCGAACGGTTTGGCGGGTGGCAAGTTGTCTGCCTGCGGGTCGGCAATATCCGTATCCGGCGGAACGGGCTTGTCCGGCCGAGCTGATGTCTTGAGGTGCTGGCGGCGATCCGCGTCACGCCGCGCCTTGCGTGTGGCCTTCTGCGCGCTGGTCACAATCTCACGCATCTGGCCGATCATGCGGAACAGCGCCGACTCATCCACCTGTTCGCGCCCTTGCTGCCGCAGTTTCGCCAGCGCCTGCCGTTGTTCCCAGAGGGTGACAGCCGGATGCGACAAGGTACGGTAGGGAATTTCCAGGTAATGCTGTCCCTCCGGTTCCAGGACCCAGATACGGCTGATGTCGCGCGGATCGCGCCGGATCAGAAAGGACGGCCAGCGTTCACGCCGCGCAATCCACGGCTTGAGCGCATCGGCGGGCACTGTTGCAAAGTTAGCGATGAGGCAGCCTTTTGTCTTATTCAAAGGCCTTACATTTCAAAAACTCTGCTTACCAGGCGCATTTCGCCCAGGGGATCACCATAATAAAATGCTGAGGCCTGGCC
>NZ_JAMQBJ010000005.1:0-250557 GCF_023701425.1 Proteus sp. FZP2095 | reverse complement strand
GCGCAGCGGACCCACCTGAATCCATGCCGAACTCAGAAGTGAAACGTTGTAGCGCCGATGGTAGTGTGGGGCCTCCCCATGTGAGAGTAGGGAACTGCCAGGCATCAATTAAAGCGTTAGTGTTTAAATAACATTAATCGCGCAAAGAATACGCGGAGCGGTAGTTCAGTTGGTTAGAATACCTGCCTGTCACGCAGGGGGTCGCGGGTTCGAGTCCCGTCCGTTCCGCCAACTATTTAGGGGCGTAGTTCAATTGGTAGAGCACCGGTCTCCAAAACCGGGTGTTGGGAGTTCGAGCCTCTCCGCCCCTGCCAGTTACCAATTAAGTAATAACAAAATTTATACTTCTTTGTAGCCCAGTTAATTAACTGGGCTTTTTGTTATTTATATATTCTCAATATTTACTGCTCAAAACACTCATCAACTAACCTACCAATACACTCCTTTTACCAATGTTTATGGGTAATATTCTCTGTTATATATTATGAATTTTAGAGATAAAGCTTAAATCTAAAAGTTATTCGTTAATATCATGGATAACTGTATAGAGTAGATTTAAGCTTTATTGATTATTTATCGGCTGTTTTAATAGTTGTTGTATCAATACTTGCTGATCACTAGTATTTAGCCAAACCGCAAATAAAGGTTTTTGAATAATTTCTGTTGAGGCAGGAGCAAGATCTGAATAAAGATCGAGCCAATGTGTAGGTAGAAACGCAGCTGCTTGCGTTGTTTTCATTAATTGATAAGCAATCATTGCGGAATTAGTGGTCAAAATAGGATCAATTTTTTGCGCTACACCATTAGGAATAAAAGGCTGAAAATCAGCGCTCCATTCAATTTTAATAAATTGTGCTATTTCTTCTGTTTTATTTGATGCTATTTTCATCAACTGGAAAGTAATATCACCAATAATTTTACTTTCTAGTTCATCCATCTTTGGTGATTCAGTCGTAAAAAGAAGATCGAGCTCTCTTGCATGAAGTTGTTTTACAAGAGATTGCCTTGTAGAGACTCTAGATTCGATTCTGAGCTCTTTTCTTTCTAGATAAGATTCCTGTAACCAAGATGTTAGATATGCTTCCCAGAGTGATGCTGTGGCGCCAATTGATAGCTCTGAATGTTGAGAAGCATGGCTAATCTCTTTTTTAGCGAGAAGCCATGTATTCATTAACGATTCAGCATAAGGGATCAGCCTTTCACCGGCGACAGTTAGACGAATATTATTACGATGGCGTGTAAACAGATTTGTACCTAACTGTGTTTCCAATTGTCGTATTCTAAAACTAACCGCAGACTGCGTTAAATAAAGAGATTCAGCGGCTCGTCCAAAGTGTCTAGTCTTACTGACTTCCAAAAAGGTTTTCAGTAATTCGGTATCCACATCTATCTCCAAAAAAATTTGTCGTTACGATTTAAATATTTTGTTTTACAGAACCGCATGACTATCTAATACTCCGCGCCATAAGTATGACGATAGAGAATTAGGAGTGTGTCAGATGGCAGAAAGTTTTATCACGACTAATCGTTTTTTTGACAATAAACATTATCCGCGTGGTTTTTCTCGTCATGGCGATTTCACTATCAAGGAATCCCAGATATTGGAACGTCATGGTCAAGCCTTTAATGAACTTGATTTAGGCAAACGAGAGCCAACAACTGAAACGGAAAAATTATTTGTTGCCATGTGTCGTGGCGAACGAGAAGCAGCAACGGTCGAAGAAAAAATTTGGAAGAAATATACTAGTCGTATAAGTCGTCCAAAACGTTTTCATACATTATCGGGTGGAAAGCCGCAGCTCGATCCATCTGATGACTATACCGACTCTGATGATTAATATCATTAGTTTTAGTTAAAAGGGGCGTATTTTCGCTCCTTTTTATTTACCCATCTAGTTGTTTTTGTAAATAGATCATTAATCTATCCATTGCACGAAAGCTTAATGCTTCAATTAAATGATTTCTTTGTATTTTCTCTTCATTCTCAAGGTCTGCGATAGTTCTCGATACTCGTAAAATCTTATGCCAAGCTCGTATTGATAATCCTAATTTATTTAGTGTGTCTTCAAGAAAAGTTGCATCACTAGTATTTAACGAGCAATAGCATTCAATCTCTTTTCCGGTTAAATAAGTATTCACTTTTCCACATCGTTCAAATTGCTTTTTTCTTGCTTTTAGAACACGTTCTCTAATTGTAGTACTACTTTCCGCGGTAAGTGTAGGATGAATAAGCGCGCCTTGAGGAAGCAGTGGCATTTCGACAGATAAATCAAACCTATCTAAAAATGGTCCAGAAACCTTGTTTAAATAGCGCAGGATCTGTTTTATTGGTACTCGATTGTGATTACCTTGATAGTGCCCTGTTGGGCTTGGATTTAATGCACCGACCAATAATACGTTGGCAGGGTAGCTTATTTTGGCTTTTGCTCGAGAAATAGTAATTTCTCTAGCATCTAGAGGTTCTCGTAATGCATCGAGTACACGGCGTTCGAATTCAGGCAGTTCATCTAAAAATAAAATACCATGATGTGCTAATGTAATTTCTCCTGGTTTAGGAAGGGAACCTCCTCCTGTTAAAGCAACAGCAGAGGAAGTATGATGTGGGGCCCTAAATGGTCTTGTAGGCCACTTTTTTTCATCAAATGTCACTCCTCTTAAACTACTAATGATTAATACATCAAGTGCTTCTTTAGTAGTTAAAGGTGGAAGAAGCGTACTTATCCTTTGCGCTAACATTGTTTTGCCTGTTCCTGGTGGGCCAAGAAATAAAATATTGTGATTTCCTGCTGCTGTGATTTCTGCTGCTCTTTTTGCATTGTTTTGGCCAATTATATCGCTCATATCTTTATTATCTTGATTTTCAATTTCATCGTTAATAATAAAATTTTCTGTTTCAATTAATGGCGTATTATTTTCTAGGTGATGGCAAATTTCTAAAAGATGAGAGGCTAATAAAGCCGATTTATTGGGTAATAATGAAACTTCAGTTTGATGTTCTGTTGATACAATATATATTCGACGATCTTTTGAAGCACTAAGAATTGATGGAATAACTGCATTAACTCGTTTTAATTTACCAGAAAGCGCAAGCTCTCCAATAAACTCATAACGTTCTAATTTATTTGATGTTAATTGTTCAGATGCAATTAATATTGCAAGTGCAATAGGTAAATCATAACGCGCACCTTCTTTAGGTAAATCGGCTGGTGATAGATTAATTGTTATTCTTTTTGCAGGATAAGTATATCCGCTATTAATTAGTGCACTTCTTACTCTGTCTTTTGCTTCTTTTACGACTGTCTCTGGTAATCCAACTAATGTTAATCCGGGTAATCCCTGGCTAATATGAGCCTCAATAGTAATAAGCGGAGCTGATATTCCTAGAGAGGCACGTGTATATATTATTGCTAATGCCATTTTTTATTCTCCATTATTTTTTTCTTTTTAAATTATTTTTTCTTTTGTGTTAAATAGAGAGTTAAATAAATGAGAAGCATCTCGAAAATAACATAATGTATTGAAATATAATGGTTAATTTAATGAATGAATAATTTAATAAATTAATATAAATATAATAAAAAATATGTTCTCTTTTAGGCATTAAATAATGACGTGTAATAGTATAAAAAATAAAACAACAGGTTTTTTATTGGCATTAATAACTAAAAAATAAATATTTTATAGATAAATGTTCTGGTTGTGATTTGGGGTATAAAAATATGTATAAAATTCATTGCGTTGTGATTATTTTTAAAATAAACGTTGTCAATTCTAAAATATCATGATAACTCTAAAAGGACAGAGTGAAAGAAAACACAACATAACAGAACAAACATACATTTTTAATAAGAAAAGAAGTTATAAAACTATGAATACTATCGTCCTAGTGATTAGCCTAATTATTGTCAGCGTGGTGGTGATTATTAACCCACCGTGCGGGGCTGCACTAGGACGAAGAAAGGCTAACTAAACTAGCCGGATCTCTTAAAAACCCCCGCACCGAAAGGCGCGGGGGTTTTTTTTGAGTCTCAGTTTGAAGAAGAGATTAAGTGGAAAATAAATTCAAATTAAACAAGAAGTTAAGATGGCAGGGTGAGAAAATGAATGGAGCACAGTGGTTAGTACAGGCATTACGAAAACATCAAATCGAAACAGTCTTTGGTTATCCTGGTGGTGCAATCATGCCTGTTTACGATGCCCTTTATGATGGCGGTGTTGAACATGTTTTATGTCGCCATGAACAAGGTGCTGCAATTGCTGCTATTGGTTTTGCTCGCTCTACAGGTACAACGGGTGTTTGTATCGCGACATCAGGCCCAGGCGCTACTAATGTTATCACTGGACTTGCTGATGCATTGTTAGATTCTGTGCCTGTTGTTGCCATCACAGGGCAAGTTGCTTCTGATTTAATAGGAACAGATGCATTCCAAGAAATTGACGTTTTAGGACTTTCATTAGCGTGTACAAAACATAGTTTTTTAGTTTCGACCGTTGATGAATTACCAAGAGTGTTATCAGAGGCATTTTCTATCGCATCTCAAGGTCGCCCTGGGCCTGTTTTAATTGATATTCCTAAAGATGTTCAATTGGCTGATGCTTCCCATTTATCAAGTTATGAATTGCCAGAAGAACAAGAGTTTCCCTATCCGACACAAGAGCTGGCTCAAGCTAAGCAAATGTTAGCGAAGGCACAAAAACCTATTTTGTATGTAGGTGGTGGAGTTGCCATGAGTAATGCTGTGGAAACGTTAAGAGAATTTGTGACGCAAACAGAAATGCCCGTTGTTTCTACTTTAAAAGGATTAGGTTGTGCTGATGCATTAGATGCCAATTATTTAGGCATGTTAGGTATGCATGGTACTAAAGCGGCAAATTATGCTGTTCAGCGTAGTGATCTATTAATTGCTGTTGGTGCACGTTTTGATGATCGCGTAACGGGTCGATTAAATACTTTTGCACCTAATGCCAAGGTTATCCATATCGATATCGACTATGCAGAATTAAATAAATTGAAACAGGCGCATGTTGCGTTATTGGGTGATGCAAAAGTGTTGTTACCGGCTTTGTCTCAGCCATTATCTATCACAGCTTGGCAACAAGAGGTTCAAGAATTAAAAGCAGAACACGCATGGCGTTACGACCACCCAGGCTCTGCAATTTATGCACCGTTATTATTAAAACAATTATCAGATGCGAAATCTGAAAATACAGTTGTGACAACAGATGTCGGCCAACATCAAATGTGGTCAGCGCAACATATGACATTTGATGCACCTGAAAATTTTATTACCTCAAGTGGTTTAGGCACGATGGGATTTGGTATCCCTGCCGCGGTTGGAGCTCAAATTGCTAGACCTGATGCATGTGTTATCTGTGTATCTGGTGATGGCTCTTTTATGATGAATGTGCAGGAATTGGGGACAATTAAACGTAAACAATTACCTGTCAAATTGGTGTTATTAGATAACCAACGTCTTGGTATGGTTCGCCAATGGCAAGAGCTGTTTTTTGAACAACGTTATAGCGAAACTATTTTAACAGACAATCCCGATTTTGTTGCCTTAGCTAACGCTTTTGATATTCCTGGGCAACGTATCACAGAAAAAGCACAAGTTGCTGATGCAATAAAATGTTTATTAGAGAGCGATGGCCCTTATTTATTACAGGTATCTATCGATGACGCAGAAAATGTCTGGCCTTTAGTTCCGCCGGGCGCAAGTAATGATGAGATGATGGAGAAATCAAAATGAACCAACACAATATCACAATTGAAGCCCGTTTTTGTCCAGAGATCTTAGAACGTATCCTGAGAGTTATCCGTCATCGTGGTTTTCATATATGCTCAATGAATATGAATATCACAGAGAGCAACAATATCAATTTAAGTTTAACGGTGAGTAGTCAGCGCCCATTAGAACTTCTGTGCAGCCAGTTAACAAAATTAGCTGATGTTGCAGGTATTCAAGTATCACATCAACAGAAAGAAAAATTACGATTCATGAGTGCACTAAGTGCCATGTAAGGATAAAAGAATGACAAAGCAAGCTGATTATATTTGGTTTAACGGTGAAATGGTTCCATGGGCTGAGGCCAAGGTTCATGTAATGTCTCACGCATTGCATTATGGTACTTCCGTATTTGAAGGTGTGCGTTGTTACAATTCTCATAAAGGACCTGTGGTATTTCGCCATCGTGAGCATATGCAACGTTTACATGACTCAGCCAAAATCTACCGTATGCCTGTCGAGCAAAGCGTTGATGAGTTAATGGAAGCGTGTCGTGAAACCTTACGTAAAAACAAATTAGTCAGTGCTTATATTCGGCCATTAGTTTTTATTGGTGATGTCGGTATGGGGGTTAATCCACCAGCAGGCTATAAAACAGATGTGATCATTGCTGCATTCCCATGGGGAGCATATCTCGGTGAAGAAGCTTTAGATAAAGGTATTGATGCAATGGTTTCTTCTTGGCACCGTGCGGCACCAAATACTATTCCAACCGCAGCTAAAGCGGGTGGTAACTATTTATCTTCATTATTAGTAGGAAGTGAAGCTCGCCGTCATGGTTATCAAGAAGGGATTGCATTAGATGTTCATGGCTATTTATCTGAAGGTGCCGGTGAAAACCTATTTGAAGTAAAAGATGGTGTTATTTTTACACCTCCATTTACTTCATCAGCACTGCCGGGGATTACGCGTGATGCCATCATCAAATTAGCAAAAGATCTTGGTTATGAAGTGCGTGAACAAGTGCTTTCTCGTGAATCACTTTATCTTGCAGACGAAGTCTTTATGTCAGGTACCGCAGCAGAGATAACCCCAGTACGTAGTGTGGATGGTATTCAAGTGGGTATCGGGCGTTGTGGTCCTGTGACCAAAGCAATTCAAAAAGCCTTCTTTGGTCTGTTCACAGGTGAAACAGAAGATAAATACGGCTGGTTAGATCCAATCAATTCATAAACATAATCAAATAAATTTGTTTAGCGGGTAGATCGTTCCCTACTCGCTTTCTTTATCGCAGGAGTGTGAAAAATGCCTAAATACCGTTCAGCGACAACGACACATGGTCGTAATATGGCTGGAGCCCGTGCCTTATGGCGTGCAACGGGAATGACTGATGCTGATTTTGGTAAACCCATTATCGCTGTTGTGAATTCATTTACGCAATTTGTACCAGGTCATGTGCATCTGCGGGATTTAGGAAAACTCGTTGCTGAGCAAATTGAAGCAGCTGGTGGTGTTGCTAAAGAATTTAATACTATTGCTGTTGATGATGGTATCGCAATGGGGCATGGCGGTATGCTTTACTCTTTGCCATCCCGTGAACTTATCGCAGACTCTGTTGAATATATGGTTAATGCGCACTGTGCTGATGCGATGGTGTGTATCTCAAACTGCGACAAGATCACTCCAGGAATGTTAATGGCGTCTTTACGTTTAAATATTCCGGTTATTTTTGTTTCGGGTGGCCCTATGGAAGCGGGTAAAACGAAGCTTTCAGACCAACTGATCAAATTAGATCTGGTTGATGCCATGATCCAAGGTGCAAATCCAAATGTCAGCGATGCGGATAGTGAACAAATCGAACGATCGGCTTGCCCAACGTGCGGATCTTGTTCAGGTATGTTTACCGCAAACTCAATGAACTGTTTAACAGAAGCACTGGGATTATCTCAACCAGGAAATGGCTCATTACTTGCAACACACGCAGATCGTGAAAAGCTATTTATCAACGCAGGCAAGCGCATTGTTGAATTAACCAAGCGCTATTATGAAAAAGATGATGAGTCCGCATTACCACGCAATATCGCTAAAAAAGAAGCCTTTGAAAATGCGATGATCTTAGATATTGCAATGGGGGGCTCGACAAATACTGTTCTGCATTTATTGGCTGCCGCGCAAGAAGGTGAGGTTGACTTCACGATGGAGGATATCGACAGACTTTCTCGCCAAGTACCTCATTTATGTAAAGTAGCACCAAGTACACAAAAATATCATATGGAAGATGTTCACCGTGCAGGTGGAGTTATGGGTATTTTAGGTGAATTAGACAGGGCCGGATTACTTAACCGTAATGTGAATAATATCTTAGGGCTGAGCTTGCCAGAAACATTAGCGCAATATGACGTAATGTTAACGCAAGATGAGCAAGTAAAATCGATGTTTCAAGCGGGCCCTGCTGGTATTCGTACCACGAAGGCATTCTCTCAAAATTGTCGCTGGCCAACCTTAGATACCGATCGTGAAAACGGGTGTATTCGCAGTAAAGAGCATGCTTATAGCCAAGATGGTGGATTAGCGGTTTTATCGGGTAACTTAGCCGTAGATGGTTGTATTGTAAAAACCGCAGGCGTTGATGAAGATAACTTAATTTTTAGTGGCCCTGCAAAAGTATACGAAAGCCAAGATGATGCTGTTGAAGCTATCTTAGGTGGAACAGTCGTGGCTGGCGATGTGGTAATTATTCGCTACGAAGGTCCTAAAGGTGGGCCAGGTATGCAAGAGATGCTGTATCCAACCTCTTATTTAAAATCAATGGGATTAGGTAAAGCTTGCGCACTTATCACTGACGGACGTTTCTCTGGTGGAACATCAGGTTTATCTATCGGACATGTTTCCCCTGAAGCTGCAAATGGTGGTGTAATTGGTTTAGTGGAAGAGGGTGATATCGTCTCTATCAATATTCCAACTCGTGAAATTTCATTAAAGGTAGATGATAAAACGTTATCTGCTCGCCGTGATGCACAAAATGCTCGTGGTGATAAAGCGTGGACACCAAAAAATAGACAGCGCCAAGTTTCGTTTGCCTTACGCGCTTATGCGTCTTTAGCCACTAGTGCTGATAAAGGCGCGGTGCGCGATAAATCTAAATTAGGGGGCTAAGAATGGCTGCCTTTAGACCTTTAAATTCAACGCCAAGTAGCGCTGAATATTTAAAAGCGGCGCTGAGCGCACCGGTTTATGAAGCTGCAATAGTCACTCCTCTTCAAGAGATGACAAAAATCTCTGAACGTTTAGAGAATACCATTTTAGTTAAGCGTGAAGACCGACAGCCTGTTCATAGCTTTAAACTACGTGGTGCTTATACCATGATTGCTGGGCTGACTCCTGAACAAAAAGCGAAAGGTGTTGTGACGGCTTCTGCGGGCAACCATGCTCAAGGTGTTGCGCTGTCAGCGAATCGAATGGGTGTAAAAGCATTAATCGTGATGCCAGTAGCAACGGCGGATATTAAAGTTGATGCTGTTCGCCAATTTGGTGGAGAGGCATTGCTTTATGGAGCCAACTTTGATGAAGCAAAAGCGAAAGCTATCGCGCTGTCTGAAGAGATGGGATACACCTTTGTTCCGCCATTTGATCATCCAACTGTCATTGCAGGACAGGCAACACTGGCAATGGAACTCTTACAACAAGATGTTCATCTTGACCGTATTTTTGTACCAGTTGGTGGTGGCGGTTTAATTGCTGGGGTGGCGGTATTAATTAAACAGCTTATGCCAGAAATTAAAGTTATTGGGGTTGAAGCTGAAGATGCCGCATGTTTAAAAGCTGCATTAGAGGCTGGACACCCTGTCGAATTAGCTCGAGTAGGCTTATTTGCAGAAGGTGTTGCCGTTAAGCGTATTGGTGATGAAACTTTTCGTTTATGCCAAAAATATGTTGATGATGTAATAACTGTTGATAGTGATGAAATTTGTGCTGCAGTAAAAGATTTATTTGAAGATGTGCGTGCAATTGCAGAGCCTTCAGGCGCATTGGCATTGGCTGGGCTTAAAAAATATGTCGAAGAACACCAAATCAAAGGTGAGCGTCTAGCGCATGTGCTTTCTGGTGCAAATGTGAATTTTCATGGACTACGTTATGTCTCTGAACGCTGTGAATTAGGTGAAAAACGCGAAGCATTACTTGCTGTGACAATCCCTGAACAAAAGGGCAGTTTTTTACGTTTCTGTCAGATCTTAGGTCAACGTGTTGTCACCGAATTTAATTATCGTTGTAGCGATGCAGATCCTGAAAATGCACGTATTTTTGTTGGCGTACGTTTAAGTCAAGGACTTGCAGAGCGTAAGGAAATTTTGCGTGAACTTACGACTGCTGGTTATCAAGTGGCTGATTTGTCTGATGATGAAATGGCAAAACTTCATGTGCGTTATATGGTCGGGGGCCGTCCTAATAAGCCGCTTAAAGAGCGTTTATTTAGTTTTGAGTTTCCTGAATCACCGGGTGCTTTATTGAAGTTTTTAAAAACATTAGGGACTTATTGGAATATCACGTTATTCCACTATCGTAGCCATGGTACTGATTATGGACGTGTGCTGGTGGCATTTGAACTGCCCGAAACAGAAGGGCGTTTCGAGCGACATTTAGATGCATTAGGTTATGAATATCATGATGAGACAGGAAATCCCTCTTTTCAGCTATTTCTGTCACCACAAACGACAAGTTTAGTCGTGGAGTAACCGCCAAAAAGCACTGATCACAGGCTCTTGAAGGCGTTTGTGTAATCCGCAAACGCCTAACTCGAAAGGTTCTACCATTGAAATATTATCCAATGAAGAGATGCGATTACGAACGGGCTCAGGGCAGTTATCAACGACAACTTGTGGGATAAGTGCAATACCACAACCTAACGCAACCATTGAGACAATCGCTTCATGCCCTGAAACAGTCGCATAAATTAAAGGATTATGGATACGGTGGCGTTTAAACCATAATGCAATTCGTTGTCGCGATGGGCCATGCTCAGGAATGATAAATGGAATATTGAGCCAATCGGGTTTTTCTTGTGTTGCAAGATGGCGAACATTGCAAGGCAATGCCGGAGCAATCAACACTAATGGAATTTCACCTATTTTTTCAAAGCAGATATTTTCGGGAAGCTTTTCAGGTTTTCCTGCAATACCTAAATCAGCTTCATCAGATTGCACTTTATCGACCGCATCAGCCGCATCTCCTGTGGTGAGTTTTATTTCAACTAATGGATTTTCTGCACGAAAACGGTCAAGAATGGGTGGCAAATGGCTGTAAGCCGCTGTTACAGAACAAAACAGGCGTAGCTCACCCGAAAGGCTGGGGCTATTTTGATTTAGCGTGTGCTTAAGTTGCTTATATTGCAATAAGGTTTGTTGAGCATAGCGTTTTAGCTGTTCACCCGCATCGGTGAGAGTCACTTGTCGGTTATCACGTAAAAACAGAGGGTGGCCTAAGCTTTCTTCAAGACGTTGAATTTGACGAGAGAGCGTAGAAGGGCTGACGTGCATCGCTTGTGCTGTCTTGGTGAAGTGACAACTTTCAGCTAAGTGCAGGAAGAGTTTGAGATCACGAATATCCATTGTCAGCTACCTTAGGTGATAAAAAATAACGTTGCATTTTTTGCAACACTGTCTTGTAAATATATCAATTTAAGCAATGGCTTTCATCCCATATAGTAAAGTCATGCAACACCTCACTGAGAGTGAGGATAATAATAGCAAACACATACACAACGATTTTGGAGTCTTCTATGACAAACTATTTTAATACATTGAATCTGCGTCAGCAGTTATCGCAATTAGGTAAATGTCGCTTTATGTCACGTGAAGAATTTGCTGATGAAGCAAATTACCTGAAAGGCAAAAAAGTCGTTATTGTTGGCTGTGGTGCTCAAGGTCTTAACCAAGGTTTAAATATGCGTGATTCAGGTTTGAATATCGCGTATGCCTTACGTCAAGAAGCGATTGATGAAAAACGTGCATCATGGCGTCGTGCAACTGAAAACGGTTTTGAGGTTGGAACCTATGAAGCGTTGATCCCTCAAGCCGATTTAGTTGTTAACTTAACGCCAGACAAACAACACTCAGCTGTTGTTCAAGCTGTTCAACCGTTGATGAAATCAGGTGCTGCATTAGGTTACTCACATGGTTTTAATATCGTTGAAGTTGGCGAAAAGATCCGTGATGACATCACCGTTGTTATGGTTGCACCAAAATGTCCAGGTACTGAAGTTCGTGAAGAATATAAGCGTGGTTTTGGTGTTCCAACACTGATTGCAGTTCACCCTGAAAATGATGCAAAAGGCGAAGGTATGGCTATTGCGAAAGCATGGGCTGCTGCAACAGGTGGTCATCGTGCGGGTGTTTTAGAGTCCTCTTTCGTTGCTGAAGTAAAATCAGACTTAATGGGTGAGCAAACTATTCTGTGCGGTATGTTACAAGCTGGCTCGCTGTTATGTTACGACAAGATGGTTGCTGATGGCGTTGAGCCGGGATATGCGGGTAAGTTGCTGCAATTTGGTTGGGAAACCATTACGGAAGCCTTGAAGCAGGGTGGTATCACCTTGATGATGGACAGATTATCTAATCCAGCAAAAATGCGTGCTTACGCATTATCAGAGCAACTGAAAGAGATCATGGCTCCACTGTTTGCAAAACATATGGACGATATCATTTCAGGTAAATTCTCTGAAACTATGATGGCTGATTGGGCAAATGATGATAAAAACTTGCTGACATGGCGTGAAGAGACTGGAGCAAGTGCATTTGAAAATTATCCTGAATATGAGGGTAAAATCAGTGAGCAAGAGTATTTTGATCATGGTGTATTAATGGTTGCGATGGTTAAAGCTGGTGTTGAATTAGCTTTTGATACCATGATTGAAGCAGGGATCTTTGCAGAGTCAGCTTATTATGAATCACTGCATGAGTTGCCATTAATTGCAAATACCATTGCTCGTAAGCGTTTATATGAAATGAATGTGGTTATCTCTGATACTGCTGAATATGGTAACTATCTGTTCTCATTCGCGGTTGTTCCTATGTTGAAAGAGTTTATGACAACATTGCAACCTGGCGATTTAGCGAAGAAAGTTCAAGATAATGGAACAGATAACGCACAATTACGTGATATCAATGAAGCCATTCGTCAGCATCCAATTGAAGCCGTAGGTAAAACGCTGCGTGGGTATATGACGGATATGAAGAAGATTGCTGTTGCCAACTAATTTTTCAATTTTTCGTCGCTCTTTACGCGATAAGTGTGTTGGCTACACTCGGTTACCCAAGTCATATACTAGTGTATGCTCCTTGGGATAACCTCTTTTGCCACCTTCTTCTCACGTAAATAACTTAGAAAAATAAGCGAAAAGTGAAGGTTAAATTTTTTTGAAAGCCGTATTTCTTAATGGAATACGGTTTTTTGTTTTTATAGTGTGAGAAAAATTGAAAGAGGGAATACTCAAGACTTTGATCGCTTTCTGCTACAATTATCCCCCGTTATGTTCTTGGTTAATGAAGTTTGGAAAAAGTATGCGATTAAACCCTGGTCAACAAAAAGCAGTAGAATATGTGTCAGGCCCTTGTTTGGTTTTGGCAGGTGCCGGATCGGGTAAAACACGGGTTATTACCAATAAAATTGCACACCTCATTCGTCAATGCCAATATCCAGCAAAGCAAATTGCGGCGGTTACATTTACCAATAAAGCTGCACGTGAAATGAAAGAGCGTGTCGCTCAAACTTTAGGTCGCCAAGAAGCGAAAGGATTAATGATCTCAACGTTCCATACATTGGGATTAGAAATTATTAAACGCGAATATAAAGCGTTAGGTATTAAAGCTAAATTTTCATTGTTTGATGATCAAGACCAATCTGCATTACTTAAAGAATTAACGGCTGATTTATTAGAAGAAGATAAAGATTTACTTTCTCAATTAAAGAGCCAAATTTCTAACTGGAAAAATGACATGCTCACGCCAGATCAAGCAATAGGAATGGCGAGATCGCAGCAAGATCATACATTTGCCGAATGTTTTCGACGCTATGAGCAACATCTGCGTAGTTGTAATGTGCTCGACTTTGATGACCTAATTAGCCGACCAACTCTGTTATTACGCACAAATGAAGAAGTCAGAGAGCGTTGGCAAAGACGTATCCGTTATTTGCTGGTGGATGAATATCAAGATACAAATACAAGTCAATATGAATTGGTCAAATGGCTGGTCGGTGAAAGAGCTCGCTTTACGGTTGTAGGCGATGATGATCAATCAATTTATTCATGGCGTGGTGCTCGACCTCAAAATTTAGTGCTATTACAAAAAGATTTTCCACAACTTAATGTGATTAAGCTTGAGCAAAATTATCGTTCTTCTGGGCGTATTCTAAAATCAGCGAATATCTTAATTGAAAATAATCCCCATGTTTTTGAAAAACGGTTATTTTCAGAATTAGGTTACGGTGATGAACTACGGGTTTTAACTGCTAATAATGAAGAGCATGAAGCAGAGCGCGTGGCTGGCGAATTAATTGCTCATCATTTTATTAATAAAACCAATTATAAGGATTACGCGATCCTTTATCGTGGTAATCATCAGTCTCGTATTTTTGAAAAATACTTGATGCAAAATCGTATACCTTATCGTATTTCAGGTGAAACCTCTTTTTTCTCAAGGGAAGAGATAAAAGATATTCTGGCCTATTTGCGAGTGATTACCAATCCTGATGATGATGCGGCATTTTTACGTATTGTGAATAAGCCTCGTCGTGAAATCGGCCCTATGACGATCCAAAAGTTAGGCGAGTGGGCAAAAGTTCGAGATAAGAGCTTATACAATGCCTGTTTTGATTTGGGATTAGGTCAAACCTTAACAGGTCGAGGATTAAATTCATTACAAGCATTCTCTCAATGGATGTCACGTATAGTGCAAAAATCAGAACGAGAGCCACTGTTAGCTGTACGTGATTTATTACATGAAATGGATTATGAAAGTTGGCTATATGAAACCTCAAGCAGCGCAAAAGCGGCTGAAATGAGAATGAAAAATATTAATCAACTATTTTTGTGGATGAGTGAAATGCTTGAGGGTGATGAATTACATGAGCCTATGACGCTTTCTCAAGTCGTTAACCGTTTTACCTTGCGCGATATGATGGAGCGAGGAGAAACAGAAGAAGAATTAGATCAAGTTCAGTTAATGACATTACATGCCTCTAAAGGTCTTGAGTTTCCTCATGTATTTTTAGTGGGTATGGAAGAGGGTATATTGCCACATCAAAGTAGTATTGATGAGGATAATGTAGAAGAAGAAAGGCGTCTTGCTTATGTTGGGATTACCCGTGCACAAAAAACACTCACGTTTACGTTATGTAAGGAAAGACGTCAATACGGTGAATTAATCAAACCCGACCCAAGCCGTTTTCTTTATGAGTTACCTCAAGATGATTTGAATTGGGATACTAATAAAAAGAAAGTGTTAAGTGCTGAAGAAAAACAAGAGAAAGGGCAAAAAGGTGTTGCGGGATTAAGGGCTATGTTGGCAAGACACAAACCTGAATAGTATAAGGTTTGGTATATAAAATGAACCCCTTGGCATATTGATGTTCAAGGGGTTTTTATTTTTGTATAAGCAAAAAATTAACTTATACGAGAGCTATTTTGTTCTTCAATCATTAAAGACCAATGGACATAACTCTGAAGTTGGATCTCTTCTTGGAGATTTTCAGCCCGTAATGGATGCTCATTAAGCCATTGATATGGCAGTGTAATAATGAGTTTTTCATCTTCCGTACGTAATCGTAATGCAGGGAGAGTATCATCACGGCGGCGGCTAGCAAAAATGATGGCTAATCGCAGTAAACGCACCAGGCGATTGGCTTGAGTTATCGGTAGTGCGTTTTGATGATTAAGGGGCGCAAGATCGATGATCCCTGTTTGGTTTTTTAGCAAAGAAGCCAATAAACGTCGTTGTGCAGGTGTGTATCCTGGTAAATCAAGATGAGAGATCAGATAGCTTGCATGTGAAGGTGCTTGGCGAAAATCGACACTTAGGCCAATTTCATGCAAAGCACTGGCGCTGTTAAGTAATTCTCGACAACGATTATCTAACTGCCAACCTTTGCTGACTTGGATAAAAAAGTGTTCCGCAAGTTGCTGGACCCGGTGTGCTTGCTCAATATCAATCTGAAACCGACGCTGGATATTACGAAGAGTACGTTGGCGGATATCTTGCTCAATAGGAAGATGCAACATTCCATAGACTAAGCCTTCTCGTAATGCGCCACCAGCTAAGATCATATTGTCGATATGTAACGTTTCAAATATGGCGATTAAGATAGCAAGCCCACTCGGAAACACTAAGGCTCGTTCAAAAGTAAGCCCTTCAATTTCCAGCTCTTCTAGTTTCCCACACTCAATAGCTTTGTGTTTGAGTCGCTCAAGCTTAGGTAAGGTGATTAATTCATCCATACCCTGAGCAATCATAATCTCTTGCAACGCTTGTACAGTACCAGAGGCACCTACACACACTTGCCAGCCTTGCTCAATTAATTTATCCGCCACTGGGGCTAGTATCGCTTTGGCTGCGTCTTGTGCTTTAGCAAAATTTTTTTGAGTTAAAGAACGGTCAGTAAAATAGCGCTCTAACCAAGTTACACAGCCCATACTTAAGCTCATTAATTGCGTCGTTTTAGCGCCAGTACCTGTAACCAATTCTGTGCTGCCACCACCAATATCGACGACTAAACGTTGCTCTGCACCACCAGTGGTATGTGCAACGCCACGATAGATAAGGCGTGCTTCTTCCTCACCACTAATAACATGAACAGTATTGCCCAATATTTCAGACGCTTTTGCGACAAAAATATCTGCATTTTTAGCAATACGTAATGTGGCTGTTGCGACGACTCTGATTTGTTCAGCCGGAATATCACGTAGATATTCAGAAAAAAGTCGTAAACATTGCCAACCGCGTTCCATTGCCTGCTCTGACAATTCATTTTCACTATTTAGGCCAGCAGCGAGTCGAACTTTACGTTTCACGCGAGAAAGGACTTGTATAGAGCCCGCGATTTCTCGAACGACTAACATATGAAAACTGTTAGAACCTAAATCAATAGCAGCATAAAGTGATGAGGATTTCAGCATAATTTATGGATGACTCGGGCGTTTATTTCGGTTGTTACGTTGAGTATTATTTCCTCTGTTATTTCGCGCCGGCGCATTGTTGCGACGAGGCTGACTTTGGCGAGGACGGTGACGGCGTTTAGGCTCAGGAAGATCTGCTAATAACGCATCACTATTATATTTACTCACGGGAATAGCATGTTGAATATAGGTCTCAATAGCAGGTAAATTCAGCGCATATTCTTCACATGCAAGGCTGATTGAGTTACCACTATTTCCAGCACGTCCTGTTCTACCAATACGATGAACATAGTCTTCACAGTCATCAGGTAAATCATAGTTAAAAACATGTGTTACTGATGGAATATGAAGGCCTCTAGCAGCAACGTCAGTAGCAACCAGAATATCAATATTACCTTGGGTAAAATCTTCTAAAATGCGTAGACGTTTTTTCTGAGGAACATCACCGGTTAATAAGCCAACACGGTGCCCATCTGCGGCAAGGTGCGCCCAAATGTCGTCACAACGATGTTTTGTATTGGCAAAAATGATACAGCGATCTGGCCATTCTTCTTCAATCAATGTTTGAAGAAGACGCATTTTTTCTTCATTTGAAGGATAAAAGAGTTCTTCTTTTATGCTAAAACCTGTTTTTTGTTCAGGTTCAACTTCAACATATTCTGGATTATTCATCTGCTCAAAAGCTAGTTCTCTTACACGGTAAGAAAGTGTTGCAGAGAACAGCATATTCATACGCTCAGCCGCAACTGGCATACGACGGAAAATCCAACGAATATCTTTAATAAAGCCGAGATCGTACATTCTGTCAGCTTCATCAAGTACCACAACTTGGATTGCGTTAAGGTTAATATGGCCTTGCTTAACGTAGTCAATTAAACGGCCTGTTGTGCCAATAACAATATCGACACCATTATTTAATACTTTGAGTTGTTCGTCATAGCCATCGCCACCGTAGGCGAGACCCATTTTAATCCCTGTATTTTGCGCAAGCTCTTTAGCATCAGAATAGATCTGTACGGCTAATTCGCGTGTTGGCGCCATAATAAGTGCACGAGGTTGATTAGTTTCATGCCCTTCTTTAGCAGGGTGCGTTAAAAGATAATGAAACGTTGAAGTTAAAAACGCCAACGTTTTGCCTGTTCCTGTTTGGGCTTGCCCGGCAATGTCTTGACCTTTCACAGTGATAGGTAACGTCAATGCCTGAATTTGTGTACAATTAGAGAACCCTTTTTTCTCAAGGGCTTCTATCACTTTTGGATGCAAGGCGAAGTCGGAAAACTTCTTTTCTGTCAAATATGTTTTGCTCATAATGTAATAGAATATCAGTTATGGGTTGCATTACAAAAGTTTATCCGCTGAAATGCAGACAGACTTTTGTTATTTAATGTTACACTGGTACGGTCAATATTATTCTTTGGAGTAGAACAATGAGCGATAAAATCCTTCACTTATCTGACAGCAAATTCGATGCTGATGTATTAAATGCAACCGGCCCTGTGCTCGTTGATTTCTGGGCTGAATGGTGTGGCCCATGTAAAATGATTGCTCCTATTCTAGATGAAGTTGCAACAGAATACGCTGGTAAATTAACAGTTGCGAAGCTAAACATCGATCAAAACCCGCTGACAGCACCAAAATACGGTATTCGTGGTATTCCTACACTGATTTTATTCAAAAACGGTGCAGTTGCTGCGACTAAAGTAGGCGCATTGTCAAAAACTCAGCTGAAAGAGTTTTTAGACGAAAATATCTAATTTGATTTAGATATCAAAAATAAAGTAGGACGTTTAGACCTTGTCAGTATTTCTGTTATTGACCGCTAGACGTCCGCTTCGAAGCATGATAAGTTAGCGCCACTTACTTACATAATATATCGGATCTACTTGTCAATATGATTAGACATGATTAAATAAGTCTGAGATATTGAATATCAAGCGTACAAAGTAATAGAATTGAATAACATGATATGATATTTAATCTAATATGATATTTAATATAAGTAATCTGAATTCATCTAACCAGTCAAGTTGCCTTAGAATAATCTATAGTATTCAAGGGATATAAACTTTTCCAAAGTATGTTCCTAACCCATAAGTTGAAAGTACACTCATGCATCGCGAAAATGAATGTCACTTCTCTGGGATAAAGCAGACTGGTCTAATAGTATTAACACTCTCTAACATTATCATTTTAGTTATACCCTTATGTTAGAAAGTTATAATCTGTAATTTTACACATGACGAAACTGACAGCGATTCGCTGTTATACTATTCACGTTCATAGTTCGAGAGTTACCCCGAGTTATTAAGAACCCACCATTATGAATCTTACCGAATTAAAAAATACGCCGGTATCAGAACTGATAGCACTTGGCGAAAATATGGGGCTAGAGAATCTGGCTCGAATGAGAAAGCAAGACATTATTTTCTCTATCTTGAAGCAACACGCGAAAAGTGGAGAAGATATTTTCGGTGACGGTGTGCTGGAAATATTGCAGGATGGCTTCGGCTTCCTACGTTCCGCAGACAGTTCCTACCTTGCTGGTCCCGATGATATCTACGTTTCTCCAAGTCAAATTCGCCGTTTTAACCTTCGCACTGGTGACACCATCGCAGGGAAAATTCGTCCTCCTAAAGAAGGTGAACGTTATTTTGCCCTTCTAAAAGTTAATGAAGTTAACTTTGATAAACCAGAAAATGCCCGCAGTAAAATCCTCTTTGAAAACTTAACACCTTTACATGCTAATAATCGTTTACGCATGGAACGTGGTAATGGCTCTACAGAAGACTTAACCGCGCGTGTTCTTGACTTAGCGGCGCCAATTGGCCGCGGTCAACGTGGTCTTATTGTTGCTCCACCAAAAGCGGGTAAGACTATGTTGCTACAAAATATTGCAGCAAATATTGCTCATAACTATCCTGATTGCGTATTAATGGTACTTCTGATTGATGAACGTCCAGAAGAAGTGACAGAAATGCAACGCTTAGTAAAAGGTGAAGTTATTGCTTCAACCTTTGATGAACCAGCTTCTCGTCACGTACAAGTTGCAGAAATGGTGATTGAAAAAGCGAAGCGTCTAGTTGAGCATAAAAAAGACGTTATCATCCTGTTAGACTCCATCACACGTTTAGCGCGTGCTTATAACACCGTTGTTCCTTCATCAGGTAAAGTGTTAACAGGTGGTGTGGATGCAAACGCATTACATCGTCCTAAACGTTTCTTCGGTGCGGCTCGTAATGTTGAAGAAGGTGGTAGCTTAACTATCATTGCAACAGCATTAGTCGATACGGGTTCTAAGATGGACGAAGTTATCTACGAAGAATTTAAAGGTACAGGTAATATGGAATTACACCTGTCTCGTAAAATTGCTGAAAAACGTGTTTTCCCTGCGATTGATTACAATCGTTCTGGTACACGTAAAGAAGAGTTACTGACGTCTCAAGATGAGTTACAAAAAATGTGGATCCTGCGTAAAATTATTCATCCAATGGGTGAGATTGACGCAATGGAATTCCTCATTAATAAGTTAGCAATGACTAAGACAAATGAAGAATTCTTCGACTTTATGAAACGTTCATAAAGTGTATTAACAAAGTGATTGAGCTGAGAATAGGATTAAAATATTAAAATAGTGTGCTCTGTTACAGAATAAGTAATATCACCTTAATTTATATGCTGTTAAGCTCGTTTACTTTGTAAGAATGACGATATGATGAAAACGCCACAATAGTTTGTGGCGTTTTTTGTTTTTTATGGGTGTAATTTAATTTTAGATTGCAATATTTTAACCGGATGTTGGTATATATATTGCATGTTTTGGTAATTGATAAAAATAGCGATGGCATCAATAAAAATAGTTAAGGAAAACTTATAATTGATGAAGGGTGGTGGGTTTTGAATAAACTCGTCGTGGTGAGGCTGGAAAAAATAATAAAAACACATGGAAGCGTAAAATAACCAGCTATATTTATTATAGAGAACCGTACTGTGGATATACTAAAAATGAGCACAAGCGTTTTTTATGTGTTCTTATTTTCTTTCGCATTTTTATTCTTGGCTCGTAAAATTGCAAAGAAAATTGGACTCGTGGATAAACCGAATTATCGTAAGAAACATCATGGATTGATCCCTCTAGTCGGAGGAATATCAGTTTATTTTGGTATTGTTTTCGCATTTTATATTTCAGATATTTATATTCCTCATAAGGAATTGTATCTGGCATGTGCGGGACTTCTTGTTTTTATTGGCGCATTAGATGATCGCTTCGATATTAGCGTCAAAATTAGAGCAACAATCCAAGCTTTTGTTGGGATCGTGATGATGGTAGGAGCAGGATTAAAACTTGACACTCTGGGTCATGCTTTTGGTCCTTGGGAAATGCATTTAGGGCCTTTTGGCTATATTGTTACACTTTTCGCTGTTTGGGCAGCAATCAATGCCTTTAATATGGTTGATGGTATTGATGGGTTATTAGGTGGCCTTTCTTGTGTCTCTTTTGGCGCGCTTGGTATTTTATTATATCAAGGCGGTAATTCAGCTCTCGCATTCTGGTGTTTCTCATTTATCGCGGCAATTTTACCTTATATCCTTTTAAACTTAGGGGTCTGTGGTAAAAAATTCAAAGTCTTTATGGGAGATGCGGGAAGTACATTGATTGGATTTACCATTATTTGGTTATTGGTCGCGTCAACACAAACTCAGCCCCGTCCTGTTAAGGCAGTAACTGCATTATGGATAATTGCTATTCCACTTATGGATATGGTGGCAATTATGTATCGTCGTTTACGCAAAGGGATGAGTCCTTTCTCTCCAGACCGTCAACATATTCACCATTTGATCATGCGTGCAGGTTTTACCTCTCGCCAAGCCTTTATTTTAATTACTGTGGCTGCTGCGCTATTAGCCGCGATTGGTATTATCGGTCAAAACCTATCATTTGTCCCTGAATGGTTCATGTTGGCATTATTCTTGCTTGCATTTGTTATGTATGGTTATTGCATTAAACGCGCGTGGCGAGTCGCTCGTTTTATTAAACGACATAAGCGTCGCTTACGTAGAGCAACACAACAGCATTAATATAAGCAGAGGTTTTTTAACGTGATGAACTCGGAAAATAACGCCTCCCGACAGGGTGAACAGCCAGATAATGAACTCGATATTCGAGGTCTTTTTTGTGCACTTTGGTCAGGCAAAAGCTGGATTATAGGGTTCGCTCTGCTTTTTGCAGTGATTGCACTCGGTGCATCTTATTTGATGCAACCTAAATGGAGCGCAATCGCAATGACAGAGAAACCAACGATTAATAACTTAGGCAGTTATTATTCTCAATCTCAGTTCTTGCGCAATCTTGATACACAGATTAATCCATCAGCACAAACCCCAGCTTTAACTATTTCAGATGAAGCTTATCAAGAGTTTATTACTCAAATCGCGGCGTTTGATACACGTCGTGAGTTTTGGTTGCAAACGGATTATTTCAAACAGCGCAAAGAGAGTGATGAACAGGCTAATGCCGCGTTATTGGATGAGTTAATTAACAATATTCAATTTACGCCTGCTGATGAGAAAAAATTAGTTAATGATCAACTGAAACTCATTGCGGAAACATCAAAAGAAGCGAGTCAATTATTAAATGAGTATATTGCTTTTGCTAATAAGAGAGCATCTGTTCATCTTAATGATGAAGTGATAACTGCTTGGGCAACTAGAACTCAATCAATGAAAGCACTAGTTAAACGCCAAGAAATGGCGGCTCAATCTGCGTATCAACGACAAGTTAACTTATTAGAGCAATCAATCAAAGTAGCTGAGAAACAAGGTATTTCTCAAAAACAAACATCGATTGCAATTGATGAGTTACCAGATTCTAAATTGTTTCTGTTAGGTGTTCCTCTGTTGCAATCACAGCTAGAAACTTTAGTGGCAACAGGTGCTGATTTTGATAGTGATTATGATCAAAATACGGCAATGTTAGCGACCCTTGCTGTGGGCGCAAAATTACAAGATAACTTCCAAACTTACCGTTTTCTACGTACTCCTGAAGATCCTGTGAAACGTGATAGTCCTCGTCGTGCATTTATGATGGTACTTTGGGGCGCTATTGGTGTTTTAGCGGGTGCAGGTGTTGCATTAGTAAGACGCAGTTCATTAAAAAAATAATAATTAAATTTTGTCATTAATGACAATAACGAGACATCAGGTGTTTCGGCACCTGATGTACTAAGTATAAGGGCATATTGCTTTCCCAAAAATAAGCGATATAACAATGAAAAAAAGAGAGCCACTGTGAAAGTGTTGACTGTTTTTGGCACACGCCCTGAAGCGATAAAAATGGCACCTTTAGTGCACGCTTTAGCAAATGATGATTCGTTTGAAGCGAAGGTATGTGTTACGGCCCAACATCGAGAAATGCTTGATCAGGTATTAAATCTTTTTGAGATCAAACCAGATTACGATCTCAATATTATGAAACCAGGACAAGATTTAACGGATATTACCTGTCGTATTTTAGAAGGGTTAAAACCAGTATTAGCGTCATTTCAACCTGATGTTGTTTTGGTACATGGTGATACAACAACGACCATGGCAGCAAGTTTAGCCGCATTCTATCAACGAATTCCTGTTGGCCATGTGGAAGCTGGGTTACGTACTGGCAATCTTTATTCCCCTTGGCCTGAAGAGGCAAACCGTACTATTGCAGGGCATCTTGCAATGTATCACTTTGCACCAACAGAAACTGCAAAATTAAATTTGGTGCGAGAGGCGGTTGCGGATAAAAATATTTTTGTCACAGGAAATACGGTAATTGATGCGTTGTTTTGGGTAAGTGACAGAGTGATGGGCAATCAAACACTCTTAAATGAGCTTGCTGTAAACTATCCATTTATTCAGCCTGATAAGAAAATGATCTTGGTAACAGGGCATCGTCGAGAAAGTTTTGGTGGTGGTTTTGAACGTATCTGCCAAGCTTTAGCTGAAATTGCATTAGCACACCCAGATGTAGAAGTTGTCTATCCTGTTCACTTAAATCCTAATGTGAGTGAACCGGTTCAACGTATCCTTCATGGTATTGATAATATTAAATTAATACAGCCACAAGATTATCTCCCATTCGTTTATTTAATGAATCATGCTTACCTTATTTTGACAGATTCTGGTGGAATTCAAGAAGAAGCCCCTTCATTAGGTAAGCCAGTTCTTGTAATGCGAGACACAACGGAGCGCCCAGAAGCTGTTGAAGCGGGCTCTGTTCGCTTAGTGGGAACAGATACTAAACGTATTGTTAGCGAAGTAACCTCTTTATTGACAGACGAAAACGCGTATCACCAAATGAGTAAGGCGACAAACCCTTATGGTGATGGTCATGCCTGCCAACGTATTCTTGAAGCATTGAAAAAAAATCAGGTGACATTATGAGTTTTGAAACTATTTCTGTTATCGGCCTCGGCTACATTGGTTTACCTACAGCGGCAGCTTTTGCCTCTCGTAAAAAAAGCGTCATCGGTGTTGATGTTAATCAGCATGCAGTTGATACGATAAATAAAGGTCAAATTCACATTGTTGAGCCTGATCTTGATAAAGTCGTTAAACAAGCGGTTGAAGAAGGCCATTTAAAAGCCTATACCACGCCACAGCCAGCAGATGCTTACCTTATTGCTGTACCTACACCATTTAAAGGTGAGCATGAGCCTGATTTGGCTTATGTTGAAGCAGCAGCACGCTCTATCGCACCTGTATTGAAAAAAGGTGATCTTATTATTCTAGAATCAACCTCACCAGTTGGCTCTACTGAAAAAATGGCTGAGTGGTTAGCGGAAGCTCGCCCAGACTTAACATTCCCTCATCAACAAGGTGAAGATGCTGATATCGATGTAGCTTACTGTCCTGAGCGTGTATTACCGGGTCAAGTGATGATTGAACTTATCCGCAATGACCGTGTTGTGGGTGGTATGAATCGTAAATCATCAGAGCGTGCAAGCGAGTTATACAAAATCTTCCTTGAAGGTGAATGTGTTATTACTAATGCACGTACCGCAGAAATGTGTAAGCTAACTGAAAATAGTTTCCGTGATGTTAATATTGCGTTTGCTAACGAATTATCACTGATTTGTGCTGACCAAGATATCAATGTGTGGGAGCTAATTAGTTTGGCGAACCGCCATCCTCGCGTCAACATTTTACAACCAGGCCCAGGCGTTGGCGGGCATTGTATTGCCGTTGACCCTTGGTTTATCGTGTCACAAAATCCAAAACAATCTCGTTTAATTCACACTGCCCGTTTGGTCAATGATGGCAAACCAGTGTGGGTTATCGATCAAGTTAAAGCCGCTGTTGCTGATTGCCTTACTGAAACAGGTAAACGTGCAAACGAAATTAAGATTGCCTGCTTTGGTTTAGCTTTTAAGCCTAATATCGATGACTTACGTGAAAGCCCAGCAATGAATATCACTAAACAAGTCGCTGATTGGCACAGTGGTACGACATTCGCAGTTGAACCTAATATTCATGAATTACCAACAAAATTGAAAGGGATCACAGAATTAGTATCAATAGAGCAAGCATTGAAAGATGCGGATATTGTCTTAATGTTAGTTGATCATCAACAGTTTAAAGCGATCCCCGGTAGTAAAGTTACTCAAAAATGGATTGTAGATACTAAAGGAGTATGGCGTTGAAACGCATTCTAGTTACAGGTGGAGCCGGTTTTATCGGCTCTGCTGTTGTTCGACATATTATTGATAACACCAATGATAGCGTTGTTGTGGTGGATAAACTGACTTATGCCGGTAATTTAGAGTCATTAGCAACCGTAGCTGACAGTGAACGCTATGCCTTTGAGCAAGTCGATATCTGTGATAGAGCTGAGCTTGATCGCTTATTTGCTCAATATCAACCAGATGTTGTTATGCACTTAGCGGCAGAAAGCCATGTTGACCGTTCTATCGATGGCCCCGCTGCATTTATTGAAACCAATATTGTGGGTACTTACACCTTATTGGAAGCAGCTCGCCATTTTTGGCAAGTGCTACCTGAAGAGAAGAAAACGGCATTTCGTTTCCACCATATTTCAACAGATGAAGTGTATGGCGATTTAGAAGGTACAGATGATTTCTTTACTGAAACTACGCCTTATGCACCAAGTAGCCCATATTCTGCGTCTAAAGCTTCAAGTGACCATTTAGTTCGTGCTTGGTTGCGTACTTACGGTTTACCAACTGTGATCACGAACTGCTCGAATAACTACGGCCCTTACCATTTTCCTGAAAAGTTAATCCCATTAATTATCTTAAATGCGATTTCAGGAAAACCATTACCTGTTTATGGTAAAGGTGAACAGATCCGTGATTGGCTCTATGTTGAAGATCATGCTCGTGCCCTCTATTTAGTCGCAACAACAGCAACACCGGGTAAAACTTACAATATTGGTGGACACAATGAGCGTCGCAATATTGATGTTGTTAAAACGATTTGTGCGCTGTTAGAAGAGTTATATCCAGCAAAACCAGAAGGTGTTGCTCAGTATGTCGATCTCATCACTTATGTGAAAGACAGACCAGGTCATGACCTGCGCTATGCAATTGATGCAGCGAAAATTGAAGCTGAATTAGGTTGGAAACCAGAAGAGACATTTGAATCTGGCATTCGTAAAACTGTTTTGTGGTATTTAAATAACGAAACTTGGTGGAAACGAGTGTTAGATGGCTCTTATGCAGGTGAACGTCTAGGGCTTGGGAACTGATTAAGTAAAGAAGGATAAATGATGAAAGGTATTATTTTAGCGGGTGGCTCGGGTACACGACTGCATCCGATAACCAAAGGGGTATCGAAGCAATTATTGCCTATCTATGATAAACCCATGATCTATTATCCGCTTTCAGTTCTGATGCTCGCTGGTATTCGAGATATTTTGATCATTACAACACCAGATGATATGACCTCATTTCAGCGTTTATTGGGTGATGGTTCTGCATTTGGTGTTCATCTTCAATATAAAATTCAGCCATCTCCTGATGGCTTAGCCCAAGCCTTTATTTTGGGTGAGGAATTTATTGGTGATGATCATTGCTGTTTAGTTTTAGGCGATAATATCTATTTTGGTCAAGGGTTTAGTCCAAAACTGAAACAAGTTGCACAACGTGAACGTGGTGCAACAGTCTTTGGTTATCAAGTTATGGATCCTGAACGATTTGGTGTTGTTGAATTTGACGATGATTTTAAAGTGTTATCGATTGAAGAAAAACCAGAACAACCTAAATCTAATTGGGCTGTCACGGGGCTGTATTTCTACGATAACCGAGTGGTTGATTTTGCCAAACGAGTCAAACCTTCGATTCGTGGTGAATTAGAAATTACGTCGATTAATCAGATGTATCTTGAATGTGGTGAGCTTAATGTTGAACTACTCGGGCGTGGTTTTGCATGGTTAGATACCGGAACTCACGATAGTTTAATTGAAGCCAGTACCTTTGTTCAAACTGTTGAAAAACGCCAAGGATTTAAAGTGGCGTGTCTTGAAGAGATTGCTTGGCGTAATGGTTGGCTCAGTGATGATCAAGTAAGAGAAAGCGCAAAATCACTGTCTAAAACCGGTTATGGTCGCTATTTATTGGATTTATTACATGTCCGTCCTCGCCAATATTAATTATCTTGAGTGGGAAAGTGAGTATTTTTCCCTCAAAACAGGGCGTCTTGAGTTTGATACACAAGCGCCCGTGTTAACAGACGAACAGCTTGATGTTTTTGCTGTGGTTCAAGCAAAAGTCGCATCTCATGAGCTTTTTCTCATCGATAAACTTAGCCAATTAGGTTTTCAATTTGCGGAAGGTGAAATTGATTTTAAACTTTCAATTGGCACAGAAAATGCTTGTAAGAAAACGACGGAATATTGTTTTAGAAAAGCCAATGAAGATGATATCGATTTATTGATGGCAACGGCTTCAGAGGCTTTTGTACAAAGTCGTTTTAGAACACCTTGGTATCAAGAAGGTGATAGCAGTCGTTTTTATGCATTATGGGTTAAAAAAGCGGTGTTAGGCACATTCGATGATATTTGCTTACTGACTTATGATGCTGAAAATAATGTCAGTGGTTTTGTCACTTTACGCCGTCTATCTGAAAATGAAGCAAGAGTGGGATTACTAGCGGTAATGCCCAACAGAATAGGACAAGGCATTGGTAAACAACTGATGTCGGCCGCGAAGTTTTGGTGTCAACAACAAGGTGTTTCGACCTTATATGTTGCAACACAGATCAGCAATATTGCAGCTTCGCGTTTATACACACACAGTGGGGGCCTAATAGAGAGCACCACTTATTGGTTATACAGGGGATAATATGATTCCGTTTAATAAACCACCGGTTGTCGGCACAGAATTAGAATATATGAAACAAGCTATGGAAAGTGGCAAGCTCTGTGGTGATGGCAATTTCACAAAGAAATGTGAAAAGTGGTTAGAAGAACAATTTCATTGTCATAAAACGCTGTTAACACCATCTTGTACAGCATCGCTTGAAATGGCTGCTATCTTATTAGATATCAAGCCTGGCGATGAAGTCATTATGCCAAGTTTTACCTTTGTTTCGACCTCTAATGCGTTTGTATTACGTGGCGCAACCATTGTTTTCGTCGACATTCGTCCAGATACCATGAATATCGATGAAACAAAAATTGAAGCGGCAATCACAGATAAAACCCGCGCTATTGTTCCCGTTCATTACGCAGGTGTTGCGTGTGAAATGGATACGATTATGGCGATTGCGAAAAAACATAATCTGTTTGTTATTGAGGATGCTGCACAAGGTGTCATGTCAACTTACAAGGGTAAGGCTCTTGGCACAATTGGTCATATTGGTTGCTATAGCTTCCATGAAACTAAAAACTACTCATCAGGCGGTGAGGGTGGTGCAACGCTGATTAACGATCCTGATTTAATCAATCGCGCAGAAGTTATCCGTGAAAAAGGTACCAATCGTAGCCAGTTTTTCCGTGGTCAGGTAGATAAATATACTTGGCGTGATATTGGTTCTAGTTACTTGATGTCAGACTTACAAGCAGCTTATTTATGGGCTCAACTTGAAGAAGCTGAAAAAATTAATGAGCGTCGTTTAGCATTTTGGCAGATTTACTATGATGCATTGACTCCATTAGCGGAAAAAGGCTTATTAGCGCTTCCAGTCGTTCCTGAAGGTTTAGAACACAATGCGCACATGTTCTATATCAAACTGAAAGATATCGAGCAACGTACCGCATTTAATGACTACATGAAAGAACACGGCGTTTTAACAGTGTTCCACTATGTGTCATTACATACCAGCCCAGCAGGTATGAAGTTTGGCCGCTTTGATGGTGAAGATATTTTCACAACGCAAGAAAGTGAGCGTTTAGTACGTTTACCTATGTTCTATAACATGACAGAAGAAGAACAGCAGACTGTTATTGGCCATATCCGCGACTTCTTTGCTTAATTATGTCGTTAGCCAAAGCATCAATTTGGACAGCCGGATCAACCCTGATAAAAATCGGGGCTGGTCTGCTTGTCGTCAAGTTACTTGCAGTCTCTTTTGGGCCAACAGGGGTCGGGTTAGCAGGTAACTTTCGTCAATTAATCACCGTACTAGGTGTCTTATCTGGTGCGGGTATTTTTAATGGTGTGACAAAATTAATCGCACAATATCAAGATGATGATATTCAACGCAAAAAAGTGTTGGGTACTTCATCATCCATGATTTTGCTGTTTTCTACACTATTAGCTATTTTATTTCTTCTTTTTTCTGCTCCCATTAGCCAAGTGCTATTTGGTGATGGTTATCATCAATATCAGGATATTGTAAGAGCCGTTGCTTTTATTCAAATGGGGATAGCATATAGCAACTATTTTCTTGCCATCTTAAAAGGTTATCGTGATGCGGCAGGTAATGCCTTATCAGTGATTGCTGGTAGCATTATTGGTGTTATTGCTTATTATTTGTGCTATTTATTTGCGGGTTATCACGGTGCATTAATTGGACTTGCATTAGTACCTGCACTTATTTTATTTCCTGCTACATTTTTAGTAGCAAAGCGTAAGCGCTTCGCTTTAAGCGAGCTTAAACCTCATTGGGATAAGGCGATAGCAGGTCATCTTGGTAAGTTTACCATTATGGCGATATTAACATCGATTACATTACCCGTTGCTTATATCATGATGCGTAACTTACTTGCTGAGCACTATAGCTGGGAAGACGTAGGGATTTGGCAAGGAGTGACCAGTATTTCAGATGCTTATTTGCAATTTATTACCGCATCTTTTTCTGTTTATTTATTGCCAACACTCTCTCGATTAACGCAAAAGAGTGATATTACCAAAGAGATCGTTAAATCACTGAAGTTTGTATTACCTGCAGTAGCCGTTGCGAGTTTTATGGTGTGGTTATTACGTGGTTTTGCGATTTGGTTACTGTTTTCAGATAAATTTGTCGCTATGCGTGATTTATTTGCATGGCAGCTTGTTGGCGATGTTTTAAAAGTAGGCGCTTATGTCTTTGGTTATCTGGTCATCGCAAAAGCGGCATTACGTTTTTATATCCTTACAGAAGTAAGTCAGTTTGCCCTATTGACGCTATTTTCGCGTTGGCTTATTCCTGAGCATGGTGCATTAGGTGCCGCTCAAGCCTACATGGCAACGTATATTATTTACTTCCTTCTCTGTAGTTCTGTTTTCGTGATTTATTGCAGGCGCAAATGACAACTTTGATTTACGTACTAGGTTCAGACATTGTGCATCATAACAACACAATGTTACGGTTTTTTAACGACCACCTCGTGACTGAGGCGGGATTAACGTATAAACCTCGTTTTATCGTTGCCAGTAAAAATACTTCACTGCAAGAAAGCTACCCAGCTTTAGATATTGAGTGTTTAGCTGATAAAAAGCAGGTTGCACAGAGAGTGGTCACATTGGCCAAAGCCGATACTCACCAACGATTCCTTTTTTTAGGTCAGTTTAATGCGCCTATTTGGTTGGCATTATTAACTGGCAAGATCAAACGTCATCAATTTTGGTGGCATATTTGGGGTGCTGATTTATATCAGGATTCTAAACAGTTAAAATTTAAACTCTTCTATCTTCTTCGTAAACTCGCTCAAAAACGTGTGGGTCGAGTATTTGGTACACGAGGGGATCTGAATTACTTCGCACAATTTAACGTTAATATTCCAGCCAGTTTGCTCTATTTCCCAACAAGAATGGATCCTGCGCTTACGGTGACAGAAAAAGCGCCTATTGATGAAAAACAGATCACCATTATTGTGGGTAATTCAGGGGATAGATCGAATCGCCATATTGAAGCTTTACAGGCAATTGCCGAGCAATATGGAACGCGAGCAAAAGTGATTATTCCAATGGGATATCCTGAAAATAATCACGTTTATATTAATGAAGTAGCCCAAGCAGCTAGCCAATTGCTTCCCTATAATCAGGTTGAAATATTACGTGACAAATTTGCATTTGATGATTATCTCGCGTTATTGAAAACATGTGACTTAGGCTATTTTATTTTCCACCGTCAACAAGGTATTGGCACGCTTTGTCTGCTTATTCAATTTGCGATCCCTTTTGTTATTAGTCGTCAAAATCCATTTTGGCAGGACTTAACTGAGCAAAGTGTTCCTGTTTTTTTCTCAGGGGACAAATTAGATGTTGCGCTGATTGAAGAGGCTAAACGTCAATTGCTGATGCTTGATCGTCAAAATATTGCCTTCTTTGCGCCTAACTTCACGGATGGTTGGAAAGAGTTAGTTGAGATGAGTACAGGAGAGCCGCAATGACATTGGCGGAACTGGGTGGCTTAGCACTTGTTTATTTTATCTCTTTAAGTTTTATTTTATTGCTGACTTATCAAGAGTTTCGTCGAGTTCGCTTTAATTTTAATGTTTTTTTCTCAATGCTCTATCTGTTGACCTTTTATTTTGGTTTCCCGCTGACTTGTATGTTGGTATTCCAATTTGATGTCGCAGTTGTACCCGTTGATTCATTATTATACGCGCTATTAGCCTCTACCAGCTTCTATGCCATTTATTATGTAACCTATAAGGTAAGACTGAGAAAAGCGGTTGACGGCCCTTCTAGGTCGCTATTTACGATGAATAGAGTAGAAACCAACCTTACTTGGATTTTATTGGCATTAATTGCGTTTGTAACTGTGGGAATTTTCTTTCTACAAAATGGCTTTTTACTCTTTAAGCTTAAAACGTATAGCCAAATTTTTTCAAGCCAAGTGTCAGGTGTTGCGCTTAAGCGCTTTTTCTATTTCTTTATCCCAGCAATGCTGGTGGTTTATTTCTTAAAACCCACTCAACAACGATGGATTTTCTTCCTTTGTGCAACGGTGGGTTTTGGGATCTTAACCTATATTATCGTGGGTGGAACCCGCGCTAATATCATCATCGCTTTTGCGCTGTTTTTGTTTATCGGTATTGTCCGAGGCTGGATAACCTTATGGATGCTGGTTGCCGCAGGGGTTATGAGTATTGTTGGAATGTTCTGGTTGGCATTAAAACGCTATGGCCTTGATGTGAGTGGTGCAGAGGCATTCTATACTTTCTTATACCTCACTCGTGATACGTTCTCTCCTTGGGAAAATCTAGCTTTATTACTTAATAATTATGACAAGATTGAGTTTCAAGGACTTGCACCGATTATTCGTGATTTTTATGTCTTTATTCCTTCTTGGGTATGGCCAGAACGCCCAGATGTCGTGCTGAATTCAGCAAACTACTTTACATGGAAAGTGCTTAATTATCATGCGGGTCTTGCTATTTCGCCGACCTTAATAGGCTCTCTGGTTGTTATGGGGGGCATTGCCTTCATCCCATTGGGCGCGATTGTTGTAGGACTGATTATTAAGTGGTTTGATTGGCTATATCAGCAAGGGCTCAATGAAAGCAATCGTTATAAATCGGCTATTTTGCAAGCTTTTTGCTTTGGGGCTATTTTTAATATGATTGTTTTGGCACGAGAAGGTGTTGATTCTTTCGTTTCTCGCGTTGTGTTTTTCTGTTTAATTTTTGGTTTATGTTTGGTGGTTGCCAAACTGCTTTATTGGTTATTTGAAAGCGCGGGATTAGTGCGTAATTACGTGACTCGTCAAATACAAAGTGAACCTCGTTGTTTAGAGAAAAAGGAAAAGTAATGGGATCCAATTCAATTCCGAAGTATTCAATCCGCGGACATAATATCTGGGGATTTCGCGATATGGCTCATTTTCTGGATTATCTCTATGAAGGAGCACAAATAAAAAATGGCTCTCTGATTGCCATTAATGCAGAAAAAATTCTCACAGCAGAAACAGACTCAGCACTTAATGAATTACTCAATGAAGCTGATTATCTTTATGCGGATGGTATTAGTGTGGTGCGAGGTATTCGTCGTAAATACCCTGATGCAGCGGTTTCTCGTATTGCTGGTGCGGATTTATGGGAAGCGTTGATGGAAAGAGCGGGTAAAGAGGGAACTCCTGTCTTTCTTGTTGGTGGTAAACCTGAAATTCTTTCTCAAACCGAAGATAAGCTTAAAGCACAGTGGAATGTAAATATTGTAGGTAGCCAGAACGGTTATTTTACGCCACAAGATAGAGAGGCGTTATTTGAGCGTATAAAGGCCTCTGGTGCGAAGATAGTAACTATTGCCATGGGATCACCTAAGCAAGAGTTATTTATTTGTGCATGTCGTGAAATTTACCCTGATGCTTTATACATGGGTGTTGGTGGAACTTATGACGTATTTACAGGCCATGTTAAAAGAGCACCGAAAGCATGGCAAAATCTTGGATTAGAGTGGTTATATCGTTTGTTATCACAACCAAGCCGAATTAAGCGTCAATTTAAGCTGTTAAAATTCGTTGGGTATTACTATTCCAATAAATTGTAATAGGGATTGCCTCTTTTTTTGTTAGGTGTGACTGAGTAAATGATTTATTCACGCTTTTATCTAGCATCTTTATTGTTTAATTATTATACTGATGGGGCGTTTAGCGTGTAAAAACGCTCCATTTATCGACGAAATGCACAAAGTATCGTCAAACAAACTTTTTTTTTCAAAAAGCACTAGACAGACAGAGCGTAAATCCGTACTATCCTCTCCCGCAACGGCGTGAAGCGCCCGTAGCTCAGCTGGATAGAGCGCTGCCCTCCGGAGGCAGAGGTCTCAGGTTCGAATCCTGTCGGGCGCGCCATTAAAGCGTGCTAAGAGTTACGGTGAAGAACGTTGTTGTAAGAAGTAATAAGATAGCTGTTATGGTGGCTATAGCTCAGTTGGTAGAGCCCTGGATTGTGATTCCAGTTGTCGTGGGTTCGAGTCCCATTAGCCACCCCATCTTATCTTAGTTATTGTTTATGCGAGGGTGGCGGAATTGGTAGACGCGCTAGCTTCAGGTGTTAGTGTCTTAACGGACGTGGGGGTTCAAGTCCCCCCCTTCGCACCAATAAACAAGATAAGAGCAGTAATGCAGACGGCGAGTAGCGCAGCCTGGTAGCGCAACTGGTTTGGGACCAGTGGGTCGGAGGTTCGAATCCTCTCTCGCCGACCAATAAGAAAAAGCCTCGATTATATCGAGGCTTTTTCGTATCTACGATTTGCCTTTTTAAAAGTCGTAACACCATTTCTACTTCTACTTCTACTTCTACTTCTATAATTCGTTACTCTTTTCATATTTTTATTTATTGTTATGTGTTCCAGATAAGAAAGCCCAAATGACGTTTTTAACAAAAATGCCATCCTTGACACTTAAGGGCTATTAATAATTTAATTTATTGCCGAATTTTAATCTTCATAAAAAGATAGGTAAAATACGTAAAATAATTGGCCGTAATTATATGAAATATAAGGCTTTTATTTTGTTTGTCGGTAAATGCCAACACTCGTCATTTTTATTGTCTCCAATAGGAGACATTTAACCCATTGATTTTAAGTGGTTAAATAGTTGGTGTGTTTTTCTTGTCGTGAAAAAGAGACGTATATCAGACCCTATATTTTCTTTTCTATTTAGCAATAGCATGATGAAAGCACAGGCTATAGATTTTTTATCATTGAAAATGAGTGAAGCGAGAAAGGAAAACTAAAATTCAATAAGTTACCTTATGCTTTTTTAGAGAGAGAATATTTTTCATAAAAAATGAAAAATTGGCATGCTTAATGCACTATCTATTTTGTAGATGCTCATTCCACTCCTTATGACAGCGTATGGCTTCATAAACCTAGGAATGATGCAGAGCCGATTATTCGGTGCCTACGTCCACGTTAACGATGAACATCATTCATCATCAACAGGACGAAACGTTGAGTGAGGCACCATCCGTCTGTAGACCTGATTGTATATTTATACGCCTGTATAGTTTTATACAGGCGTTTTTTTATATACCAACCACACATCCATTTTGTATTCATCGCATTATCACGCTATTATCCAGCTCAAGGGTAGATTGGAGATAGCATCATTATGATAAATAAACAAAAAGCATATCTTGCACAAGAAAAACTCTTTCTTATAGAGAAGTTTGGCCCACTATTATTCTTTTTGATCCCTCTTATCGTGCTCATTATTGGTGGTAAATCATGGGCAAAATATGTGGCTTTTCTTTGTCAGGGGATCGCTCTGATTTATATTGTTGTGTTTTATCAGGCGAGAAAACATTACCTGTCATTTAAGCAAGAAAATGAGAAGGGAATACCCACTCGTTTTTATCGAATTGCTTGGGTGTATGTATTTTTGACTTTATGTGTAGAAGTGGTATTGCTATTTCAACATGGCTTTTAAATCAAATAAAAAAACCCTCAATAAAGAGGGTTTTTAAATCAGTCGCTCAAACAATTTATGATCACGTTCTTATCGAATGAGTTTATTTACTTTTTTTCGGCTCTTCAAAAATGACAGAATCTTTTTTCAGTGTCATTAATAAAGCATCTTTACGTACTTTCGCAGACTCTTCAGATTTTTTCTGTTTATCTAATGCATCAGCAAGCCACGCAAAGTCATGGACATCAGGACGTTGCTTTAACGCATTACGGAAAGCTTCTTCAGCTTGAGCCCATTGTCCTTGTTGCATTGCAATCTGACCTAATGTGCTATTGAGTAATGGCGTTGGCCCATGTTGTTTAATTAATGAATTGAGTACTTTCAAAATAACATTGGCATCTGTATTTTTTAAACGAGGTAATAGTAAGATCAATCGTTCATCATACTGACGTTTAACGCCGTCTAAGATGATCGTTTGAGCAGTCTCTGGATCGTTGCACTCAATAAGGTGTTCAGCTAAAACGACACGTAATGCATTATCGTGATGTACTTTACGCGGTTGTGCTTTCCACCAATTCTTCAACCCATCACAGCCATTTTCGGACATTTTCTGTCCCATAATACCGATATAGGCTTTTTGGCGTAATTGCTCTAGTTCATCATCCGTATGTAATGCAATTTTTTGCATAGAAGGAATGATATCAAGCAATGCTTGCCAAGCTGCTGTTCGTGTATAAGCGACTTCTGCAAGACGTAACACTTCAGGATGGCGTGGTGCTTGATTTAATAATTCATCAACTCCAGTACGTGCTGCATGATTTTCGTTTTGTGCTAATAAAATACGCACTCGTGTGATATCAACAGGAAGCTGATTGGTATCGGCAAGTTCAGCTGCACGTTCAAGGTGTTGCTGAACTCGGAATTCATCACCACGTTGCTGTGCGGCTTCAGCGGCTAATAGGTAGTTTACAACGGGCTGTTCTGCATAATCTGCATTACGGCTCATCAGTTTTTCAACTTCTTTAAAATCACCTTCCGCTAATTTCATTAATGCCATGCTGGTTTGTTTACGTGCACGATTACGTTTACGGAAAGAAAACCAACTATATGCTTTTGACCCTGTACCAATAAAACGGCGATAGCTCCAACCAATGAGTAACAGTGCTAATTGCAATAAAACAAACATAATAACAAGGCTGGTTACACTGGTTTCAATATCCCAATCATCAGTTTGTATAAGCACATAACCTTGGTGGCCTGCCAAGAGTGGACCAAAAATGATGCCGGCAATAAGCACCACAAAAAGGAGCAGTATTTTTAACATAAGCTTATTCTCCTTGTTGTGTTACTGGTGTATCAGTCGTTGCACTATCAGCCGCAGCATCTTGCACGTTCTCTGATGCATTATGCTCAGCCTCTACGGGTTGGGCATCTTGGGCTTCAACAGCTTGCGCTTCAGCCACTTGTGGCTCTGCATACTCATTTTGTGCCAGTAAATTGCGAATTTGCTTTTCTACACGTTTCTCTAGCAGTGTCGGGCTTTTCAATTCTGATGGCATTGCAAGCGTAATAGGTTGCTTCTCTAATTCAGATACCGTATCTAGAAATGCGGTTGTACTTGGATCAGAGGTATCAAAATAAGCTCGTACCCAAGTGGATACCGCTTCCAGAGATTGCTGATAAGTTTCAGTTTGGTGACGAGGCACGGCTTGAGAAGCAATTAATAAACGTGAACGGATATTCTCACGTAAATAGACATCTTGATTAGGTGCTAATAAAGGAACTGATGCGGTATCACGGCGACGAATGGTAATAAAATCATCCATAAAGCTTTTCCAGCTCTTACTTAGATTTTGTTTCCAATCAGAAAGTGAACCTGAAATGGTTTCGTCGTTTTTATCCATTGGTGAGCCGTTACGCTCTAAACCGGCTAAACGGAGATTATCAATCTGATTCGCTAACTGGTTTAATTGTAAGATGATGCCATCATTATCAATTTTGGTGAGTGCGGCTAAACTGCTGATATCTTCATTAATAGCACGACGGATTTCAAGTAAACTCGGATCGTTCATTTCCGCTAAGCTACTGTCAGCACCTTTTAGTAGACTTACAGCGGTCACGACATCTTGATCATTCCATAACTTACGACCAGCCATTTTCACCATAAAATCGGCTTGAGCTAATAACCAGCTTTTGACGTCTGCACTGGAAATAGCAGCAAATCGTGTTTGTAGATCTTGAATTTGACGCTCTGTCGTTTGGCGCTCGTTTTGTAATTTATCGATAGTCTGTTTTTGTGAGTTAAACATGCTATCAATATTGTCAAAGCGTTGTTGATAAGTATTTTGGAGTTGTTGTAATTGGGCAAGCTCAGATTTGAGTGATTGATTTTCTACACTCAGCTTTGATGCTTGTTGATTGGTGTAATAATAAAGGCTACCACCGATTGCTAAAATAACAAGGATAGCAACAGCACTTCCAATTAGACCTGAGCGCTTGTTATTAACAGGTTTGACTTCCTGATAGCGGACATTCTCATCAGCTTTAGCTGCATCTTTTGGCAAGTCATTATCATTCGTATTTTTCTGTTCCGTCATATCGGCGTCTCATTTAGGTTCTATATTAATGCATGAAATAAAGCATCATTATTGGCACTTTCAGCAACGGTGACGGTTTCCCACCCTAATGTTTTTGCTATTGTTGCTAATCGTTCACTGACCACAAGTAAATGGCAGTTTAACAGCCATGCTTTTTTAGATTCAGCGACCAGATCAAAGAGTTGTTGTAACATTTCACCGCTAGTGACAACAAGCGTATCAACCTGCGCTTTTTCCCATTGAAGCGCAAAGTCTTCAGGGGAATAATTAATAAATAGACGTTGGTAACATTCACATTCATCAACGATCGCACCTCGTTGACTCAATGTTGTTGCGAGTAAATCACGACCACCGTTACCTCTAAGCAGTAATATTCGTTTGTTTTTCACCTGATTAAGTGCAGGAAGTTGGAGAAGATCTTCACTGGTTTCTCCTTGCTCAGGGTAGCAAATTGGAAGACTGCTTAAATGTTGGAAATCTTTCGCTGTGCTTTGGCCTATTCCATAATAGGATAGCGTATCTGGCCATGATTGTTGTAATTGATTTAGCTGCCAGTTTGCGTATGACACCGCATTTTTGGAAAGTAAAAATATACAATCACCCGCTCTTAATCCTTTTAGTTTAGCATCTAATAAAGGGAGTTCACGACCCGCAGTGATCTCGATTAAAGGTGCTTGAAAGGCTGTTTTCCCCGCATCAATTAAGCGCTGAGTTAATGCCTCTCCTGCTGGATTGGGGCGAGTGATTAAAATACTCATGCAGGTGTGCTGCCTTGATACACGGCGGTTAAAATAGCTCGCGCACCTTTATCTAAAAGCTCTTCAGCCAATGAGATACCCGCAGTTTCTGCCTCTTCTGGGGTAACTAAACGTTCGCCACGCAAAATAGTTTCACCATCAGGAGAACCGACTAAAGCACGTAACCAAATTTTGTCATCTTGCCAAATGGCATAGCTTCCAATAGGAACTTGGCAACCGCCTTCAAGACGAGTATTCATTGCACGCTCCGATTTAACGCAAACTGCGGTGCGTGTGTGATTGAGAGCATCTAATAGCTGGCGAGTTTCATTGTCATCTAAGCGACACTCAATACCAACAGCTCCTTGTCCAACCGCGGGTAAGGATTGCTCTGCAGATAATGGTGTACGGATACGCTCGTTAAGACCTAGGCGCTTTAAGCCAGCAACAGCAAGAATAATGGCATCGTAATCGCCATTATCTAATTTTCCTAAGCGAGTACCTACATTGCCTCGCAAATCACGAATAATTAGATCTGGGCGTTGTGCTTTTAATTGGCATTGGCGGCGTAAACTGGATGTACCTACAATGCTACCTGCTGGCAGTTCGTCTAAAGAATCATAATGATTAGAGACAAAAGCATCACGGGGATCTTCGCGTTCACAAATAGTAACTAACCCTAAACCTTCTGGAAAATCAATAGGAACATCTTTCATAGAGTGAACGGCAATATCTGCCCGCGATTCAAGTAGAGCAAGTTCTAATTCTTTTACGAATAGTCCTTTACCACCTACTTTAGCTAAAGGTGTATCTAGAATGATGTCACCTTTAGTGACCATCGGTACTAATTCGACGACTAAACCTGGATGAGTAAGTTGTAGTTGTTCTTTCACATAAAGTGCCTGCCACATAGCAAGAGGGCTTTGGCGGGTAGCAATACGGATGGTACTTTTTGGCATAATAGTATTATCTCTTCCGAGCGATTAGCGATATTTTTGTTTAGAAATAAGGCATTGTTTTAACACTTTAAGGCCCAATTTTCCAGTTAAGGCGCTTTGTGTCGTGATTATAACGAAAGAAATGAGGTCATTATCGAAAAAGAAAAAAAGAAAAAGGAAATAGAAAATAAGTAAATTATCAATGAATACTATTGAGTTTAGTTATTTTTAGAATTTTATTCTTCTTATATCTATATAAAAAGTGTGGTTATTTACAAAAATAAAACATCAGGTTAATTTTTTTAACATTCAGTAAGTGGAAGATGATGTAAATATCATATTTAATCTGAACATATTGATAAAACAACCATTATTTTAAATCCTCTTATCTTCCTTATTATTTTTTTATATATAAAAACACGATAAATTTTAACAAAAATATTATTAAATAAAAGAAGGAGAAATAATTAAAATAAAGAAAAGAATTTATTCTTGGATTAAATAAATAATTAATAAAAATTAAATATTATTTTAAATATTATTATCGCAATATTAAAAATAGAATTCTTATTTTAATCGGAAATATAGAAAATAATCAAAAAATAGAAATAATCTATTATTATCAATTGGTTGCTTTTATTTTTACTTTTTTATCTATTTTTTATGTTTTGTCAAAATTTATTTTTAGTTTCATCATCAAGTAAACAGGGGTTTTTGTGGGGTAAAGGGAGGATTGAGAGATTTTTTTTATCATTTTTTTTATGGGTGGAATAATTTATCCTTATGATTATAAAGATATTTATCTGTTGGCTTTACACGATTAAGCGCTTAAATATCACTTTTAGATCTTGGTGCTATATTTTGAGTTCCTCTTTACGCCTTGCGCTCAAGGTGTTAAATTGATCACGTTTCCGAGATTTTGTTAGTAAAGTTTTATCTATTAATATACCTAACTCAACCTTGGTCACTTATAAACTCAGATTCTACTATCTTCTTAGTATTGTTCAGGCGAAACTCTTGTATCTTTATATTGAAACACTGAAGCAACGGCTGGATGCGATTAATCAACTCAGACTGGAACGAGCATTTGCATCGATGTGTGATGTTTTTAAACAGGTCTATGGTTTAATTCCTGTTTTATTACATTACCACCATCCTGAGTTGCCCGGCTACATACAAGGAAATGTTCCTCACGGTACATGTTTCTTTGAACCTGATGACATGCAACGTCAATGGGCGAATAAGCTGGTTAACGCATTATGTGATAATCCGATGGATGGATACGCCAATGGAGAGTTACCAATTACTGGTATCTATTCAATGGGGAGTACTTCTTCTATTGGTCAAAGTCACTGCTCTGATATTGATATTTGGGTCTGCCATCAATCATGGCTAGATCAAGGTGAACGTGCACTTTTACAACGCAAATGCCAATTAATTGAGCAATGGGCTGGCGAACTTGGTATTGATGTTACGTTTTTCTTAATTGATGAAAATAGATTTCGTCATCATGCAAGCGGTAGCTTAGGTGGAGAAGATTGTGGCTCTACCCAACATATTCTTTTACTTGATGAGTTTTATCGTACAGCGGTACGTTTAGCAGGCAAGCGCTTACTATGGACGATGGTGCCTATTGAAGAAGAGCATCATTATGACGAATATGTTAACTCCCTTTATGCTCAAGGTGTCTTAACGCCAAATGAATGGCTAGATCTAGGGGGGTTAGGTGAACTTTCTGCTGAAGAGTATTTTGGCGCAAGTTTATGGCAACTCTATAAAAGTGTCGATTCGCCTTATAAAGCGGTACTAAAAAGTATTTTATTAGAAGCCTATTCAGCGGATTATCCTAATGGGAAATTGCTGGCATTAGAAATGAAGCAACATCTACATCGTGGTGAAATCGTCAATTACGGTTTAGATGCTTATTGTATGATGCTTGAGCGTGTCACTCGCTATTTGGTTTCTATCAATGATTTAACTCGCCTTGATCTTATCCGTCGTTGCTTCTATCTGAAAGTGTGTGAAAAATTATCTAACGAAAAAACACAAAACGAGCCAGAAGGCTGGAGACGACAAGTCTTATCGCAATTGGTTACTCAATGGCAATGGGATAATGAACGCTTAACCGTACTTGATACGCGTGATAGTTGGAAAATCGAGCGAGTGCGCGATGCACACAATGAATTATTAGATACGATGATGCAAAGCTATCGTAATCTTATTCGTTTTGCACGTCGTAATAATTTAAGTGTTAGCGCAAGTCCACAAGATATTGGTGTCTTAACTCGCAAACTTTACGCTGCGTTTGAGGCATTACCCGGTAAAGTTACACTGGTTAATCCACAGATATCACCTGATTTATCAGAGTCACATTTAACCTTTATTTATGTGCCACAAGGTCGAGCAAATCGTAGCGGATGGTATCTATATAATCGTGCCCCTGATTTTGAAAATATCGTTGGACATCAACCATTAGAATATAACCGCTATTTAAATAAATTAGTGGCATGGTCTTACTTTAATGGGTTGTTAACGAAAGAGTCTCGAGTTTATATTCATCAAGGAGAATCCTCTTGTGATGAAATTAAACTGCATGAATTAGTTAGGGATATGTCGAGCCATTTCCCAATTCGTTTACCTGCACCAACACCGAAAGCACTGTATAGCCCTTGTGAAATTCGACACCTCGCGATTATTGTTAATTTGGAAACTGACCCAACAGAGAGTTTTTCTGATCAAGTGGTTCACTTTGATTTTAGAAAACTCGATGTCTTTAGTTTCGGTGAAAAAGAGCAGTGTCTTATTGGTAGCATTGATTTGTTGTATCGTAACTCTTGGAATGAGGTCAGAACTCTCCATTTCAGTGGTACACAATCTATGTTGGAATCGCTAAAAACGATTTTAGGTAAAATGCACCAAGATGCGGCTCCACCTGCTTCTGTTGAAGTATTTTGTTATAGCCAACATTTGCGGGGTTTAATTCGTACTCGTGTTCAGCAGTTAGTCTCGGAATGTATTGAATTGCGGTTATCAACAAATCGTTTAGAGCCAGGACGTTTTAAAGCTTTACGTATTGCTGGGCAAACGTGGGGATTGTTTTTTGAACGCCTCAATGTGTCGGTACAAAAATTAGAAAATGCGATCGAGTTTTATGGTGCAATTTCATATAACAAACTTCATGGATTGCCGGTTAAATTAGATAAAGATGCTCGCTATTTACCTGCGGTGATTGATGGTTTTGCTTGCGAAGGGATTATTCAATTTTTCTTTGAAACCACAGAAGATAATAATGTCTTTAATATCTATATCTTAGATGAAGCAAATCGCGTTGAAATTTATTCCCATTGTGAGGGAAGTAAAGAAGAGTTAGTGAAAGATGTTAGCCGTTTCTACTCTTCATCTCATGACCGATTCACATACGGCTCAAGCTTTATTAATTTTAATCTGCCACAGTTTTATCAAATTGTGAAAGTGGAAGGATCAACACAAGTGTTACCTTTTGCGGGTGGATCCTTTGGTAAATTATCCGATCTGGGAAGTAAAGAAGCCCAACCTGAGATGAATGTTATTGCCCACGGATTTACAGATTATAAAGCGGTGCAACACTCTTAATTGAGTACAAATCAGTTAATACAAATGGGAGCCTTGATAGCTCCCATTATTGTAGTTAACTGTTGTGGCTAACTGCGTTTCTTAGAAAGAAAACGCTTCCCCACTTTGTTCTGTTATCGCTTGCGCTAGCATGGTTAAAAATTCACCGCCACTTCTATCACAAATCCATTGTTCATCTTTCCAATCAAAGTGATATCCACCAGAGCGTGTCGCTAACCAAACTTGATGAAACGCTTCCTGACGATTAATAATAATTTTGCTATTATTTTCAAAGGTTAATGTCATTACACCGCCATTGATTTCACAATCAATATCTGCGTCACCTTCATAATTATCAATAGTTTGTTCTATTTCTGACAAGAGTTCGTCAGCTAATTGGTGAAATTCACTGTCGTTCATCTTCATTTCCTATTTGCTTTTCGAGATCTAACTGCGATTATAGAGGATATTAACCAAATAAATGACAGGCAGATTTCGAATGAAAACGTATTTACGTTGCACTCTTGCTATAATAACACTGATTTCTCTTTCTGGTTGTGGCTTGAAAGGCCCTCTTTATTTCCCTCCTGAAGATACTCAGGCAAAAATGACACAGTCATCCCAGCCAACCCAGCAAGTTGAGAGCGTCTCAACTCAGACCAATTAGTCAATCTTAGAAACGGTAACTTCGTTTCAGGCAGGGGCAAGATGCAATTTTCAAAAATGCATGGTCTTGGCAACGACTTTATGGTGGTCGATGCTGTGACTCAAAATGTTTATTTTTCACCAGAATTAATCTGTCGATTAGCAGATCGCCATACTGGTGTTGGGTTTGATCAATTGTTGGTGGTTGAAGCACCTTATGATCCCGAACTCGATTTCCATTATCGCATTTTTAATGCAGATGGAAGTGAAGTTGCACAGTGCGGTAATGGTGCTCGTTGCTTTGCTCGATTTGTGAGATTAAAAGGCCTTACAAACAAAAGAGAGATAAAAGTCAGTACACAGTCTGGCAGAATGACTTTGAATGTTATGGACAATGATGATGTGTGCGTCAATATGGGCGAACCTGAGTTCGAACCTCAAAAAATCCCTTTCCGTGCACAAAAGGCAGAAAAGACCTATATTATCAGGGCAATGGAACGCACTGTATTGTGCGGTGTCGTTTCAATGGGAAATCCTCATTGCGTTATTCAGGTTGAGGATATTAAAACAGCAGAAGTTGAGTTGTTAGGGCCAGTGTTAGAGCAACATGAACGGTTCCCTGAACGTGCTAATATTGGTTTTATGCAAATCGTAGACAGAAGTAACCTTCATTTACGGGTGTTTGAACGTGGTGCTGGCGAAACGAAAGCTTGTGGTAGCGGGGCTTGTGCAGCAGTTGCAATTGGTATTTCACAAGGTTTATTAGATAAACGAGTGAAGGTAACTTTACCGGGTGGATCGTTGCTAATTGAATGGAAAGGAGAGGGTAACTCTCTTTATATGACTGGGCCTGCGACGCATATTTATGATGGGATCATTCAGCTATAATATTATTTTTTGAGAGGCTATCTGTATGACGGATAAAAATGAGCAGTTCTGTTGCCCTGAAACAAACGAACTTAATGATCAACAAGTGATCCGTTACCTCAGGGAGCATCCTGGCTTTTTTATCCGTAATGCAAGTTATATTGAGCAAATGCAAGTTCCTCATCCCGTCAGAGGAACCGTTTCTTTAGTCGAATGGATAATGTCGCGCCAGCGTAACCGCATCCATTATCTTGAAGAAGATATGCGTTTGTTGATAGAACAAGCCTCTGAAAATGAAGCACTGTTTAGCCAACTCTTATTATTAATTTCTGAACTATCCAACAGTGCTTCTCTTCACGAAATGCTAGAACGCTTAAACCTGTGGGCTAAGGGATTAGGGCTTTATTCAGTTCAATTACGCCTATTTACCGATCGCTGGCAATTACAGCCACCTTTGGATGCACAAGACCTACCATTATCTCGCCAAGCGTTTGAACATTTTCGCATTCAGCGTATGGGCGATGATAATCACTATTTAGGTACATTAAACGGGCAAGAGATCATGTTATTGATGCCTAAGGTACGACGCTCAGGTTCTGTTGCACTCTCATTGCTAGGGCATTATGGTGATTTGGGGGTGATTATTTTTAATAGCCGAGATAACCAACACTTTCAGGAAGGAATGGGAACTGTAATGCTTGATAAGCTCGCTCATATTTTACCAGAATTGTTACTTCGTTGGGTTGCAAGGCAATGAACCAGCCAATAGACATTCCAGAAACACTCTCTGTCTCTATCGAACAATTCCTGCGTTATATTCAAGTTGAACGCCGATTAAGTCCTGTCACCGTAGAAAATTATCATCGACAACTAACTGCATTAGCGCAAATGATGATAGCGATGAAAATCACACAATGGGTATCACTTGAAAGCCAACATGTACGTATGTTACTAGCGAAAAGTCATCGTAGTGGGTTACAACCGACTAGTCTTGCTTTGCGCTTTTCGGCGTTACGTAGCTTTCTTGATTGGCAAGTGGCACAGGGAATGTTAGAGGTTAATCCAGCAAAAGGTATTCGCACACCTAAATCTGGTCGTCATCTTCCTAAAAATATGGATGTCGATGAAGTTAGCCAATTGATGAATATCGACTTAAAAGATCCTCTTTCTGTTAGAGATAGAACCATGCTGGAAGTGATGTATGGTGCAGGATTGCGTCTATCAGAATTGACTAACTTAAACATGAGCGATATCGACATGAATGAAGGTGAGGTTCGTGTTTTAGGTAAAGGAAGTAAAGAACGAAAAGTACCGTTAGGAAGAAAAGCGATAGAGTGGTTACAGAATTGGTTTCCGATGCGAGAGCTCTATGCACCTGAGGATAAAGCTGTCTTTATCTCAACCCAAAGCGGTAAGCGTTTATCTGTGCGCAGTGTACAAAAACGGTTTGAACTTTGGGGTATTAAACAAGGACTAAGTAGCCATGTAAATCCTCATAAATTACGTCACTCGTTTGCTACGCATTTATTGGAATCGAGTGGTGATTTACGTGCTGTACAAGAATTATTAGGGCACGCTAATTTATCGACCACGCAAGTCTATACCCACTTAGATTTTCAGCATTTAGCGAAAGTCTATGATGCTGCTCATCCGAGAGCTAAGAGAGAAAAATCATAATGCGCTTTTACAGAACTCTGACGCCAATTGCTGCGATGACTTTTGATTTAGACGACACACTGTATGACAATGTGCCAGTAATGGACAGAACTGAAAAAGAGACGATGGATTTTATTCGTCAATATGATCTACGTTTTAATCATTTCACAGAAAAAGATGTGAATGCCTATAAAAAGCCACTTATAGAAAACAATCCTGATATTTTTCATGATATTACGCAGTGGCGTTGGCTTGCGGCGAGAAATATGCTGTTAGATTACAACTACAGTGAAGCCAAAGCACAACAAGGTGCTGATGAAATTATGGCGCACTTTGCTTATTGGCGTAGTCGCATTAATGTACCTAAAAATACCCACCAAGTTCTCACAGAGTTGGCGCAGAAGATACCATTAATTGCGATTACAAATGGTAATGCAAACCCATTAAGTTGTGGTCTAGGGCAGTATTTTTCACATATTTTAAAAGCTGGCCCGGATGGTCGCTCTAAGCCTTATCCTGATATGTTTGATAAAGCTGCTTCACTGTTAAATCTTCCACATGAGAAAATCCTACATGTGGGTGATCACCTTGTAACAGATGTCGAGGGCGCCGTTAATAGTGGATTACAAGCGTGCTGGATTAACCTTGATAACCGTAGTTTGTTTGAAGAAGGTGAAACCAGAGTAATGCCACATATTGAAATTACAGATTTAAGCAAACTGATAGAACTCGTTTAATGTGATATTCGGTAAGAATGGCACAGATACACGTGGTTAAAAAAGGCTTTATTTTGCATAGCGCGTGAATTCCTGTTAGTTTGTTGCTTACTCTCTATTTCTGTATATATCCACAGTATTTTCTTCACTAAATGATTGGTAATTATGGACGTCTCATATCTGCTAGAAGGCCTTAACGATAAACAGCGCGAAGCAGTAGCCGCACCTCGTATTAATATGTTGGTGTTAGCTGGTGCAGGTAGTGGTAAAACACGGGTACTGGTACATCGTATTGCTTGGTTATTATCTGTTGAACAAGCTTCTCCTTTTTCGATTATGGCTGTGACGTTTACCAATAAAGCTGCCGCAGAGATGCGCCATCGTATTGAAGACTTAATTGGTACAAGTCAAGGCGGTATGTGGATTGGCACTTTCCATAGCCTTGCTCATCGTTTATTACGCGCACATTATCTTGATGCGAATTTACCACAAGACTTCCAAATTATTGACAGTGATGATCAATATCGCCTTATTCGTCGTATTGTTAAGTCAATGGATCTTGATGATAAACAATGGCCTGCACGTCAAGGTATGTGGTATATCAACGGTAAAAAAGATGAAGGTTTACGACCACAACATATTCAAACCTATGGTAATCCCGTTGAAACAACGTGGTTGAAAGTATATCAAGCATATCAAGAAGCTTGTGATCGCGCAGGGCTGGTGGATTTTGCTGAGCTTTTATTACGCGCTCATGAACTTTGGCTTAATAAACCTCAAATTTTAGAGCATTACCAAAATCGCTTTACCAATATCTTGGTTGATGAATTCCAAGATACTAACCGCATTCAATATGCATGGATAAGAATGCTCGCAGGTCAAACGGGTAAAGTAATGATTGTTGGTGATGACGATCAATCTATTTATGGCTGGCGTGGTGCGCAAGTTGAAAATATTCAAAATTTCTTAAATGAGTTTCCTGGCGCAGAGACTATCCGGTTAGAGCAAAATTATCGTTCTACAAGTAACATTTTAAAAGCCGCGAATGCGCTTATTGCCAATAACAGTGACAGATTAGGTAAAAACTTGTGGACTGAAGGTGCAGAAGGCGAGCCTATTTCGCTGTATTGCGCTTTTAATGATTTAGATGAAGCGCGTTATGTTGTTGGCCGAATTAAGCGCTGGCAAGAAGAAGGTGGTGCGCTAACAGACTGTGCCATTCTTTATCGTAGCAATGCCCAATCTCGTATAATGGAAGAGGCGTTATTACAAGCCGCTATGCCATATCGTATCTATGGTGGTCAGCGTTTCTTTGAACGTCAAGAAATTAAAGATGCCCTCTCTTATATGCGATTAACGGCGAATCGCCATGATGATGCTTCTTTTGAACGTGTTGTGAATACACCAACACGGGGTATTGGTGATAGAACATTAGATATTGTTCGCCAAGTCGCGAGAGATAACCAAATTACCTTATGGGAAAGCGCATTACAGGTTATCGAACATAAAATGTTGGCAGGACGTGCAACTGCTGCAATTCAACGATTCTTAGAACTGATTGAAACACTCGCCTCTGAAACAGCAGATATGCCATTACATGTGCAAACAGACCGAATTATTCGTGATTCAGGTTTAAAAGCGATGTATGAGCAAGAAAAGGGTGAAAAAGCACAAGCTCGTATTGAAAACTTAGAAGAGCTAGTCACCGCGACTCGCCAATTTAGTTATCAAGATGAAGACGAAGATTTAATGCCTTTGCAAGCGTTTCTTTCACATGCCGCATTAGAATCAGGCGAAAGCCAAGCCGATGCATATCAAGATGCCGTGCAGTTAATGACACTTCACTCTGCTAAAGGGCTCGAATTTTCACAAGTCTTTATTGTGGGTGTCGAAGAAGGGATGTTCCCAAGTCAAATGTCGTTAGATGAGGGGGGGCGTTTGGAAGAAGAACGTCGCTTGGCTTATGTCGGTGTCACGCGAGCAATGAAAAAGTTAACACTTACTTACGCTGAAAACCGCCGTTTATATGGAAAAGAAGTCAACCATAGGCCTTCTCGTTTTATTGGTGAGTTACCTAAAGAGTGTGTCGAAGAAGTCCGTTTACGTGCGACAGTTTCACGTCCTGTTAATCATAGTCGTTTAGGCACTCCTATTATCAGCAATGATAGTGGCTATTCACTTGGGCAACGTGTGAAGCACCCTAAATTTGGTGATGGCACCATTATCAATATTGAAGGTAGCGGTGAGCATTGCCGACTACAAATCGCTTTTAATGGTGAAGGGATTAAATGGCTGGTGGCAGCATTTGCTCGACTGGAATAAGCTTTGATTTAAAGTGAACTAGCATTATCCCAATATAAAAAAACACCCTTGCTTATTTGATAGATAAGCTGGGGGTGTTTTTTTAAGGGAAGTTCACGTTGGTTACTTAATAATCTCGTTATCTATTCTTGCTTAATGGGATTAATTGATGAAGCTCTCTAGTGTCTTCTTTCATACCTACTCTTTTGCCATAACTTGCTCGCGAACTTCGCCTGTCTCTTTTTCTAGTAATGAATTATTGATCGAAAATACTGAGGAAGTTCTTTGTGATACTTATCATCCCAGTAAACCTATCAATAAATCTGAAGAAGATTTGTACTGTAAATTATTGAGACATCAGCGTGATTTTATTCCCCGGTTCAATCTCTATTACAGTGCTGTCACTAACCATATTCAGTTGATTAATAATGTAATATCTACGTTATTTAGGCGTTCTCATCGTTCTGTTGAGGAGATATCAAGGAGTGCTAATTCATTGAGGAAAAATAAGAAGAAAAAACTCTCTTCCGCTTTTATACAAATTAGTAATTTAACGGAAGAGCGTATTTTAGAAGGTTAGTTACGTCTTAATCGACGTTGTGTATAGAGCGCATCAAGCGTAAAGAGGATCAGCGCAACCCAAATAAAGCCAAAGGTGACTAATCGTTCCGCGTCAATTTTTTCGCCATATACCATTGTGGCAAGAATAAACATCAAGGTTGGGCCAATGTATTGGAAAAAGCCCAAGGTTGATAAACGCAGATGGTGAGCCGCTTCTGTAAAGAGCAATAGTGGTACTGTTGTAATAATACCGGCCGCAATTAATAAAGTATTTAATGACCAACTATTTGCAAGCATATTGCTAGTCGGCGAATGTGTGAAAAATAAGATATAAACTAATGCGACAGGGAATAGCCATAATGTTTCTACCAGCATGCCTGTTTGTGCATCAACACCCAATTTTTTACGCAGTAAGCCATAAAGACCAAAAGTCACGGCGAGGCTTAATCCAATCACAGGTACTGAACCAAAGTGCCAGAGTTGAATAAATACACCAGTAAATGCTAAACCTACTGCTACCCATTGCATACGACGGAAACGCTCACTTAAGAAAAGCATACCAAACAGTACGTTAACCAGTGGGTTAATAAAGTAACCAAGACTGGCTTCTAGCATATAGCCGTGGTTAACCGCCCATATATAGGTAAGCCAGTTAGTTGCGATAATGACGGCGGTCAGTGCTAAAAGAAGAATTTTTTTAGGTTGACGTATTAATTGGCGTAAATAAGGCCAATGACGGCTAATCGTCATTAAAATCAACATAAAAAAGAACGACCATAAAATACGGTGCGTTAAGATCTCTTCTGCAGGCACTTCTTGAATGCTTTTAAAATAAACAGGGGCAATACCCCAGATCAAATAGGCGCCTAAGGCACATAAAACGCCTTTCATCGTGTTTTTCTGGCTCATGCTATCTCTGGAATTGATGGAAAGGAAATGTGTGACGGGGTTATCATACCCAATGACATTATCTACTGTGTCATTAGGCATGTATTTTTACAAGTAATTAATACTAATCCAAGTATCATCGTGCGCAATGGGTTTTAATAAAGGCTTAACCTACAATATAGGTTGCTGTTCCACTGGCAATATGAACTTGTTTTTCATTATGTAATTCAACACGAGCAACAGACACTTTATTGCCACTGCGTAAAATATGGCTACTCGCTGTAAAACATTCTCCACGTCCTGGTCTTAAATAATCAACACGTAAGTCGATTGTGCCCATATTAGCGAGTTTTTGTTCGAGTTGCTCTTGGGATATTGGTGCCAAACGTGTTAATGCGTTACCGACACAAACTAGTCCTGCACTGACATCAAGTACAGAAGCAATGAGTCCACCATGTAAGATGCGCTGGGCAATATTGCCAACAAGTTTATCTTGATACCGAAATTGAATTTCAGCGTAGTCTTGTTCAAAGCGAACTAGCTCTAAGCCAATTAATTGGTTAAAGGGCATCTTATAAACAAAAACATGACCAATTAGTGTTTGAGCCTCTTCTAATGTTAACTGTTTTTCCATTTTTAGAACCCCTGATATCACGTCATTAAGTTAATGTTATGTTAATAATACATGACAAAATCGTAATTGCACATTCGTGCTATAAATATAATGGTGTGAAAATATACGAGATTTAATGGCGATTACGTGTAAAATATGGGCACTAAAGTGTAATAAAGCATATATATAAGAACTAATTTTAAAGTAAGTACTAACTTTTATACTATTCAATAATGAAACAGGATAATTAACTATGCGTTACATCCGTTCTTTACTTGCGGTGACTTTATTCTATTCAGCATGGGGATTTGCATCCGAAATACAAGCATCATCATCTCCTGCACCGCTTGTTCAGGGCAGTATCATTTCTGGTTTATTACAAGAGTACGATTCACCTTTTGTTCTTTATCCTTATGAATCCAATTATATTATTTACACAGATACCTCTGATATGAATAAAGAGGCTATTCAAAGCTATGATTGGGGGAATAAGGCTAAAAAAGATGAGGTGAAATTTCAGCTTAGTTTGGCTTTCCCGTTATGGCGAGGCATTGCGGGTGAAAACTCTGTTTTAGCAGCATCTTATACTCAACGTTCTTGGTGGCAATTAAGTAATAAGAAAGAATCAGCCCCTTTTCGTGAGACAAACTACGAACCGCAACTTTTTCTAGGTTGGGCAACAGACTATAAATTTGCGGGATGGACTCTTCGTGAAATAGAAACGGGCTTTAACCACGAGTCGAATGGACGTTCTGATCCTACATCTCGTAGTTGGAACCGTGCTTATGCACGTTTTATGGTACAAAAAGGTAATTTACAGCTTGATCTAAAACCTTGGTATCGCTTTAGTGAAAGTGCTCAACGTGATGATAATCCAGAGATTAATCGCTATATGGGTTATTACCGATTAAAAGCGGGCTATCGATTAGGTGAAAGTGTGATCACTGCGACCGGACGTTATAACTGGAATAGTGGTTATGGTGCGGCTGAATTGGGTTGGAGCTACCCAATTACTAAGCATGTGCGCTTTTATACCCAAGTATTTAGTGGTTATGGCGAATCAATGATTGATTATAACTTTCGTCAGACTCGGGTCGGTGTTGGTGTGATGCTTAATGATATGCTGTAATTTTCCCCATTCTGAGGTAGCATAGCGCTATAAATGATGATGGCACCTTCATATTGGTGCCTTTTCTTTTACTCCTCATCATAGTTTTTATCAGCAGCTTTTCAGAGGAACGGTGTGTCCACAGCAGAAGTTCTTAATTCAATGCCATCGGCACAGGCTATTTTGCGAGAAACCTTTGGTTATCAGCAGTTTCGTCCTGGTCAGCAAGAAATCATCCATACCATTACCACTGGGAGAGATTGTCTAGTTGTGATGCCGACAGGGGGTGGAAAATCCCTTTGTTATCAAATCCCCGCATTATTACTCGATGGGTTGACCGTGGTTGTTTCGCCACTCATCTCACTGATGAAAGATCAGGTTGATCAACTTTGCCTTCATGGTATTGAAGCTGCTTATTTAAATTCAACCCAAACGCGTGAAGAGCAGTTTGATGTTCAAATACGTTGTCAAAAGGGTGAAATAAAACTGCTGTATATTGCCCCTGAGCGTTTAATGATGGAGAGTTTTCTTCATCAATTAGTGCAATGGAAACCCGTATTACTCGCTGTTGATGAAGCGCACTGTATTTCACAATGGGGACATGATTTTCGTCCTGAATATCGTGGCATAGGGTTATTAAGACAATATCTTCCTGATGTTCCCATTATTGCTCTGACGGCAACTGCAGATAATACAACACGTTACGATATTATTAATCAGCTAGTGTTGCGTGATCCGTTAATCCATATCAGTAGTTTCGATAGACCGAATATCCGCTACACTTTAGTAGAGAAGTATAAACCACTTGATCAGCTTTGGTTATTTATTCGTGGTCAGAAAGGAAAGTCAGGCATTATTTACTGTAATAGTCGCAATAAAGTCGAAGAAACAGCAGAGCGCCTGAGTAAGCGAGGATTAAGCATCGCGGGTTATCATGCCGGAATGGAAATTGCACAACGTGCTAAAGTACAAGACGCTTTTCAGCGTGATGATTTACAAATTGTGGTAGCGACTGTCGCGTTTGGTATGGGAATAAACAAGCCCAATGTCCGATTTGTTGTTCACTTTGATATTCCGCGAAATATTGAATCTTATTATCAAGAAACAGGGCGTGCAGGGCGAGATGGATTACCTGCAGAAGCTGTATTATTTTACGATCCCGCCGATATGGCGTGGTTGCGTCGTTGTTTAGATGAAAAGCCAGAAAGCGATCAAAAAGCCATTGAAATGCATAAGCTTAATGCAATGGGAGCATTTGCTGAAGCTCAAACATGCCGACGCTTAGTGTTACTAAATTACTTCGATGAACATCGACAAAATGCTTGTGGTAACTGTGATATTTGCCTTGATCCTCCTAAGCAATATGATGGTTTAGTGGATGCACAAAAGGCACTGTCTTGTATTTATCGCACTGGTCAGCACTTTGGTATTGGTTATATTGTTGAAATTTTAAGAGGCGCGAATAATCAGCGTATTCGAGATTCAGGACACGATACATTACCTGTTTATGGTATTGGTAAAGCGCAAAGTCATGAACATTGGGTGAGTGTTATTCGTCAGCTTATTCACCTAGGTATGGTGACACAAAATATTGTTCATCGCTCAGCATTACAACTGACAGAGATGGCAAGGCCAATCTTACGTGGTGAAGTACCATTACAATTAGCCGTACCGAGATTATTAAGCCCGACCAAAAGCCGTAATCAACAAACAAAAAATGCCCATAGACAGTACGATAGAAAATTATTTGCGAAACTACGTAAATTACGTAAATCTATTGCTGATGAAGAAAACATTCCGCCATTTGTCGTCTTTAATGATGTCACATTGATTGAAATGGCAGAGCAGTGCCCCGTTTATCCAGATGAACTGTTATTAATAAATGGTGTTGGACAACGAAAATTAGAACGATTTGGACCCGCTTTTATGACACTCATTCGTGACCATATTGAGGGCTTCGAATAACGCCAATAAGGAGAGCCAATGACAACCACTCTGTTTAAATATTCGTGGTTATCGCGTGAAAAGCAGTTTTCTGCATTTACGAACGGTCTCTTATTGGATTTTTGGGGGCAACGTGAAGAAGGTGAATTTGTTGGTGTTGATAGGGCAAAAATTCGCTATGTTCATTGGCGCTCACCATCGCACAATAAAGCACTGGTTATTGCTTCAGGCCGTAGTGAAAGCTATGTAAAGTACCCTGAAGTTGCATTTGATTTCTTTCACTCAGGCTATGATATTTTTCTTCTCGACCATCGAGGACAAGGGCTTTCTGACAGACTATTAGAAGATACGCAAAAAGGGCATGTAGAGAAATTCAGTGATTATATCGATGATTTCTCGACATTCGTTGATACGGTAGTGTTGCCTTTTCAATACCCACATTATTTTGCGTTAGCTCACTCAATGGGCGGTGCTATCTTAGCGGGGTATCTTCTAAAGCAACCTCATGTTTTTAAAGCCGCTGCATTAAGTGCGCCGATGTTTGGTATTAAATTACCTATACCTCGCTGGGTAGCTAATTTTTTAGTTAACCGAGCAGAACAAAGTCAATCTGAAAGAAATAACTACGCGGTATCAACAGGTAAATGGTTTCCACTGCCATTTATCCTTAATGTGTTAACACATAGCCATGAGCGATATCGTCGGTATTTACGTTATTATGCTGATTTTCCAGAACTACGATTAGGCGGACCTACTTATCATTGGATGGGGGAAAGTCTAAAAATGGGAGATTGGTTAATTGAACATGCGGGAGAGATTAATACCCCTCTATTAGTGCTCGAAGCAGAGCTTGATAAAGTGGTAGATAATCAAGAGCTAAGGGCTTTCTGTGAACGTTATAGTCAGTCCAGAACAAGAGAAGAAAAGCAAAAACTGCCACTGGTGATTGAGGGTGCGCATCATGAAATCTTGTTCGAAATAGATAAGCTACGCTCACAAGCATTAAATGAAATCTGTGAGTTTTATGATAAGCATTTATTTTAATCAGGAATGTGTATGTATTCGATAGTCGCTTCAGATCTTGATGGCACACTGTTATCACCTAATCATGTATTAACTCCCTATACGCAAGAAACCCTGCATCTACTTATTAATAAAGGTGTGCATTTTGTATTTGCAACAGGTCGTCATCATGTTGATGTTGCTCAAATTCGTGATGGATTAGGCATTAACGCTTATATGATAACCTCTAATGGTGCGCGAGTGCATAACACGCATGGTGATCTTATTTTTAGCCAAGATCTTGAGCCTGAAATTGCGTATGACTTGGCTCTTATGGTTTTTGATCACCCTGAAATTGAAACTAATATCTATGCTGGTGACTACTGGTACGTTAATAAAGAGATGCCTGGGGCTTGTGAGTTTTTTCGAGAGTCAGACTTTGGCTATGAGCTATATTGCAAAACAGGATTTCCAACCACCAATGTGTGTAAGGTCTTCTTCACCTCTGATGATCATGAACTATTACTGAAGCTAGAGAATGAAATTAATCAGCGCTGGGGTGATAAGGTCAATGTGAGTTTCTCACTGCGTAATTGCTTAGAGGTGATGGCTGGGGGCGTATCTAAAGGTGAGGCACTAGAGAAAGTGGCTGAACTGATGCAACACTCTGCAAAAGATGCTATCGCATTTGGTGATGGTATGAATGACAAAGAAATGCTACAGGTGGCAGGTAAAGGCTGCATTATGGAAAATGCACATCAGACATTAAAGGATCTACTACCTAATATGGAAGTGATTGGTACGAACGCTGATGAAGCCGTTCCTCATTATTTACGCAAACTATACCAAGTGTGATTTTCTCTAAAGCAAAAGGCGAACAACATGTTGTTCGCCTTTTTGTATTTTTACATTCATTGAAGTGAAACTTATAATCCGCCTACTTCTCTTGGTGTTGCTCGCATTGAGCTACGAATTGTATTACCCATCATATCCACTCTTGCTTGGAATGGCGGGAACGGTAATGGGATACCGTGCTCTGCAAAGGCTAAGAGAATATTTTGGTGGATCTCGTGTCTTGCTGGCATTCTATGCCCCATCTCTGCAGCATAAACACGTAATTCGAAAATCTGAATACCTTGCTGTAAATCGACCAGATAAACTTCAGGTGCTGGGTTTTCTAAAATCATCGTAGAGCGTTTTGAGGCTTCTAATAGCACATTGGTCACTTGTTCACTGTTGCAGTCAGCAGGAGCAGGGATCGTCATTACGATACGGGTGACGGAATCTGATAGCGACCAGTTAATAAATTGCTCTGTAATAAAGGCTTTATTCGGTACGATAATTTCTTTTCTATCCCAGTCGGTCAACGTAGTTGCCCGTGTGTTGATCTTAGAAATATTTCCGGTCAAATTACGAATGGTAACGGTATCGCCAATACGGATTGGTTTTTCAAATAAGATCATTAAACCAGAAATGATGTTGGCAAAAATTTCTTGTAAACCAAAACCTAACCCAACCCCCATTGCTGCTACTAGCCACTGTAATTTTGACCATTCAATCCCTAATAAAGAGAAGCCCACAATACTACCAATTAAAGTTATGGTGTATTTGGTCATGGTAGTAATGGCGTAACCTGTACCTGGTGTTAAATCAAGGTGCTGTAAAATAGCTAACTCAAGTAAAGCAGGAAGGTTTCGAACTAATTGGGTTGTGATGATAATGACGAGGATCGCCACTAAAATAGAGCCCATCGTGATAGGTTGCACTGTGTTAACACCATTCACCGATGAGGTGACGTCCCAAAGTCGAATATTATCGACGAAAGAGAACGCAGTGTTTAATTCGGACCACAATAAGATCATCGAAACTAATGCAATCATTGTCAGAATTGAGCGAACTAAACCAATAGATTGGGCACTGATAGCATCAAGGTCTATTTCTTGCGCTTCAATTTCAAGCCCTACTGTGCTTTCACCACTGCTCCCAATAATCGTATTTTCATCTTCACCTTTTGCACGCTGAGCCAGAATTTCTGCACGTTTTTGTTTAGCGCGTTCAAAGGCTAATTTCCGGCGCTGAATAAGCATCCATCGCTGAATAATGTGATAAATAATCAGTAGAGCAAACCAAATGGCGACAGACATTTCTAAACGACCGAGTAAGACAATCGATGTAGAAAGATAACCTAACACCGCGGCTAAACCCGCAATTACCGGGGCAAGCAGCAAGAACCACCATAAAATGGTGTTGATCAGGTTATCCCCAGATCCATGTTTATCAAGATAAAGCGGAACGTGGGCTTTTTTAAGGCTAGACGTAATAAAGCTTAGAGCGATACAGAGCAATAAGAAGCAGAAGCGACCAACTGTCGGTGCAAACTCTCTATCGCTATAATATTCAAAGGTAATTAATGACATCATTAATGGAACGATGACAAAAATAGAAAGCTGGTAAAAGCGCATCGCTTTTTTAACACGGCTCTCTTTCCATTTAAATTGAGCAATAAATAGACCGTTATGACGTGCAAAGGTTGCACTGATCATAAATAACCACAGCACCGGTGCCGCGGCTGTTACCCCATATCCAATCGCTCCTGCCATTGGATAACGCCATTCAACACTTTGTAAGCCATAACCTACAGCAGACCATAACAGAGGTAATGGTAACGCAATTAAAATAGACCAAAAGACAGTGCGTATCGTCAGTGAAAAGTGATCTTGTGTGACTTTACCAATACGGTTACTGACTCTTTCAAGAAATGCGTTGTAATGTTTTCGAGTACGCAGACTAAAGCCCACAATCGATAAAGTGACAAATAAGAATAGGAATGTATCCTGATTTTTAAGCATGCTGACCGCTGCATGACCTAATTGTGAAAAGGTATCTAGCGAAAGCAGTCGAGTGATATCTTTGACTAATAAAACCGGATAATTAAATTTAATAGGGCTGATATCAGCAACCCAGAACATATAACGGTTTGTTGCATCTTTTGTTTCTTTTAAAGCATCCGCTAATTGTGTTGTTGCAACTTTTAGTTTTGTTAATTCAAGAATTTGAGAATCATAACCGGATAGTAATGAATTCAATAATTCATGACGTGCTTGGATAAGAGAATCAAAAATATATTGTTGAGCTTCAGGCAATTTAGAGCCATCGGCAGTTTCTGGTGGCTGGATCTTACTTAGGTTTTCCAGCATATCCTCATAACCTAAACGCTCAACACGTAACTGAATGATATCTCTATCAAGCTCTTGTGAACGAGGCATTTCCGGTAAGCGAGAAAGCTGTGTTCTTAATGCTTCACCTAATGCAGTAGAACCACTTAGCCACTGTGCTTGTTCTCGTATAGTGGTGAGGGTTTGACGAACTTGTTGTGTCTGTTGTGTAGTAATACGCTGTTTTTCTGATAGCTCGCTCATTTCTTGAGTTTGTCTATTCAGGATCTGAGAGAGTTCACGGTTAGTTTGGATTTGCTTTGTCAGAAACTCAGGAAGCTCGCCCCCTTTCTCCGCTAACATTTCTGTTTTTTCTAATGCGAGATCAGCCACTTCTTGGCGCTTTATATTTAATAAACTGCGCAATTGTTGTAGTTGTACATCAAGACGCTGATAGCGTTTTTTAAATAATTCTAAGCGAAGGCGAGCGATTTCTTGGCGGTTATTAGCGGAAAGCTGTGCCATTTCAAGCTCATTAACCATCGCTTTACGTGCGGTGACTTCAGCTTGTGTGAGCTTATTTTGTGCTTCTGTTAACGGTGTTGTTGATGCACTGACAGAGGCAAGTCTTGCTGTTGCATCACTTAATAAACGACGTGCTTCAGAGAGTTGTTGAGGCAATAAATTTAAAGACTCGCTGATTTCACGGCTTTTATCTTGTTCTTGTTGTTGAAGCCTCGCTTGTTCCATTAATTGGCTGCTGATTTGAATAATTTTCTGTTCTAAATCAGGGATGCTAATTTTTTCAGGAATAGTAGGAACAGCGTGGCTTTCTTCAAGAAGCTTGGTTCTTAACTCTTGCGTAATTTGAGGATAATCATCAATGGTTTTTTGATAGCTATCTGCGTTTGTTTGCGCTTTTTCACCATCATTAATCCAGTTGATAGTACCTTGTAGCGCCTGAATTGCCTCAATATCTTGAGGATTGGTGCTTCCTTCAAGTTGTTTAATGTCTTGACGTAATTTCTCCACATCCGCAGATATTGCAGATGTGCTTAACGAAAGTGTCAAAAAGAGCGAGAAGAAAAGACTGATTATCAGGCGCACAAAGGTTACTCCGAATTACGTGTTATTCACTGATGGCATTATTGTCATTACCAGCGACATTAATGATGGAACCCAGCTGTTCCCCCATTAATGTAACGGAGCCATTCATAAGATCTTTATTCAATTGAACAGTATTTTCTGGGAAAAGGTTGATGACTGTTGAGCCTAACTTAAATCGGCCCATTTCTTCACCTTTTTTCAAGAATATCGCTCCTGCTTTATCTGCTTGAGGATATGTCCAACGTTTAATAATACCTTCACGAGGTGGGGTTACCATGCCACACCAAACTGTTTCAATACTGCCGACAATTGTTGCACCAACCAGAATTTGTATCATTGGGCCAAATTGAGTTTCAAAGAGGCAGATAATACGTTCATTACGTGCAAATAGATTAGGGACATTGGCGGCTGTTAATGGATTAACAGAGAAGAGATCGCCTGGAACATAAATCATCTCTTTTAATAAACCATCACAAGGCATATGAACACGGTGGTAATCACGAGGAGAAAGATATGTTGTAATAAACTGACCATTACGGAACTGATCTGCCAACATAAAATTACCAGCAAGTAATGCTTCAAGGGTGTAGTGATGCCCTTTGGCTTGCAAGATTTGATCATCTTGAATTAGACCAAGTTGGCTTACTGCACCATCAGCTGGTAATGCTAGTTTGTCATCACCTTCAACGATAGGGCGAACACCGTCTTTTAAAGCACGAATAAAAAAATCGTTGAATGTAGAATAAGCTTGGAACTGGCTGTCTTTTGCTTCATTCATATCGACTTTATACGCTTTCGCAAAAGTCTTGATAACAAACTGGGTGATGGCACCCGCTTTTTTATTTGCGAACCAACCTGCTAACTGTGTCAGCCATAATTTAGGCAATAAATACTGTAGTTTAATTTTTAGCTTGTCCAAAATGGCAACCTCTGGGATTAAACGATAAAAAATAGACAAAAGGGGTCTATTGTACCCACCCTTAATAGGGTTGTCAGTGAATCAATTATTAAGAGTCTAAATTAATGTTCTTACGAACTTTCACCTGGCTCATACTTTCTAGAATTCGATGGTAGTTTTCAAATCGCGTTTCTGCGATTTCGTTGTTTCTTACCGCTTCACTAATTAAGCAACCCGGATCATCTAAGTGCTTACAATCACGGAATTTACAACCACCAAGGTATGGTCTAAATTCAATAAAACCTTTTGTTACTTGCTCTGGCGTTAAGTGCCATAAACCAAACTCACGTACCCCTGGAGAGTCAATCACATCTCCGCCTTGTGGGAAATGGTAAAGCCGTGATGCGGTTGTGGTATGTTGGCCTAAACCTGAGTTGTCAGAGACTTGATTAACAACAATGCTTTCTTCCATTGGAGGTAACAGCGTGTTAAGTAAGCTTGATTTACCGACACCAGATTGCCCTGCAAAAATAGAGATACGGCCGATAAGCTCTTGAGTCAGCGCGTCTAATCCTTCTTTGGTATAGCTAGAAACTTCAAGAACACGATAACCAATATCTTTATAAGTCTGCATCCATTCACTAACTGTCTTACGGCTTTCTTCATCTAACATATCGATTTTATTGAGCACAATTAGAGGCTCAACATTTAAGGTTTCACATGCAACAAGGTAACGATCGATAATATTTAAAGAAAGTTCAGGTAATATAGCCGAAACGATAATAATTTGATCAATATTAGCGGCAATAGGCTTAATACCATCATAATAGTCAGGACGAGTAAGCACGGAAGTTCGTTCGTGCACAGCTTCTACAATACCATTTATGCGGACATTTTCTTGTGTTTGTAGCGCAGGACGCCAAACAACTTTATCACCTGTGACCAGTGATGAAATTGTGCGTCGAATATTGCAGCGTGTAATTGTGCCATCAGCAGCTTCGATATCTGCATGTTGACCAAAACGGCTGATCACTAAACCTTCGGTCGCTTCGCCTAATTGCGTATCGTCTAATTCAACGTGGTTTTTTTTCTCTTTGCTCTGCAAACGCTTTTTATGATTTTCTTGTACTCGGCGTTGCTGGCCTTTAGATAATTTACGTTTTGTCACCGATCCTCACTTGTATTATTCGGTTAGATGTTCTTCTGTCGTGCTTATTGAGTAAACGCGCTATGATAAACGCTAAAATATCATGTCTCACACTTAGAAACAGCTAGGATATATTATGTCAAAAAGCGAGAATAATCTGATCTGGATAGATCTGGAAATGACCGGTCTTGATCCTGAATGTGACCGTATCATCGAAATTGCCACTATCGTGACAGATCCTCAACTTAATATTTTAGCCGAAGGCCCCGTAATTGCAGTACATCAATCAGATGAGCAATTAAGTTTAATGGATGAATGGAATACACGCACCCACACTGGTAGTGGCTTAGTTGAGCGGGTAAAAGCCAGTTCGTATGATGATAATTCAGCACAAAAAGCGACAATTGAATTCCTAGAAAAATGGGTACCAAAAGGTGTATCACCTATCTGTGGTAATAGTGTGGGGCAAGATAGACGTTTTCTATACCGTTATATGCCAGAGCTAGAGCAATATTTTCACTACCGTTATCTTGATGTGAGCACATTAAAAGAATTAGCTCGTCGTTGGAAACCTGAAATTTTAGAAGGTTTTGAGAAAAAGAATACGCATCAGGCATTAGATGATATTCGTGAATCTATTGCAGAGCTTGCTTATTATCGTAAAACCTTTATTAAAGAGTAAAAAGCGTGCATTGATGATTGATATTGCATCACTATGATGATTTTATCGACATGTAATCAAAAAAACGTATTTTTTTGTTGATAAGGGCTTGCGGTTAAGCATTTTTCTCGTATAATGCGCTTCCCGTACCGATGAAGAATTTTGTTTGTACGGGTGTAAGAAAGACGCGGGAATAGCTCAGTTGGTAGAGCACAACCTTGCCAAGGTTGGGGTCGCGAGTTCGAGTCTCGTTTCCCGCTCCAATCTTTCTTAGACAATTATTAGTAGTATTATGCGACGCGGGAATAGCTCAGTTGGTAGAGCACAACCTTGCCAAGGTTGGGGTCGCGAGTTCGAGTCTCGTTTCCCGCTCCAAATCTTTCACTTATAATTGTCAAAACTTACCAAATGCGGGAATAGCTCAGTTGGTAGAGCACAACCTTGCCAAGGTTGGGGTCGCGAGTTCGAGTCTCGTTTCCCGCTCCAAGTTTTTTCTCTTCTGCTTCATAAAATCTCATTTTTTAATCTCCATAAAGAAAATTTTAATTTTTTCTCTCGCTTTTTTAAATATCGACTACACTGTTTTAGGGTGCAGGTTAAGGAATTTTACTTAATACGCGCAAAGAGAGTGTGTAGGATTTTTGCTCAAAAAAGAAAATGGCATTACTGCATGTAAGATCAAGCTATTTTTTTGTGATCTATCTTTGATCTTTGCTTGCATTTCTATTTTGACAGCACTAGAATGTGCGCCTTTCCTCATTTAGGGGGAAACGAGAGGTAAGATCATTTTTTAGGATTTAGGCCTTTATTCTGTTAAACATGCATTGAATAGTATTTTAGAAAAAGAAAAGGGTTTTTCAGGCTTTTCTTTAAAAAAACGTGATATATATTCTACTATTCTTTAAATCTTCCCAAACCGATTTATCCACAGTGAGATGCTGATAACCATCGCATCTAAGCGCTATTTATTTTTTTACTGCACAGAGTTATCCACAAGCACGTATCATTAAGTGATTAGGATATTATTCTCTTCAATAAAATGATTGTATTTTATATCTAATTGATAACTAAGTTTATTTTAATTTTTTAAATTTTGAGTCTTAGTTCGCTTGAATTTTTTGTTCATGTTGATAGGCAAGGGATTTTTATTTTATTCACAGAGGAAATTAATGGTTACTCGTAATGCGTTTATTCTGTTAAAAATTAAGCGTCACGAGGTAAGCCTTTAGTTATCGCCCTTACTAAGCGTTTTTGTTGTGAAGTCTGTATTTTTACTTCTTTCTCATTTCTCTTTGCTGTCTGTTGTGCAATCGCCCAGTTTAAATGTTCATCTAAAACATCACTCAATCCAAAGCGTTCTTGCAAGGCAAGTATAATTTTATCTTGATAAGGTGCATTTCCTAACGCCACGCTAATATTTCTAAGCCAACGTAAATAGCCAATACGGCGGATCGGTGAACCCTCTGTAATACGCAGAAATTTATCTTCATTCCATTGGAAAAGATCGAGTAATTCTGGGGTATGAAGCGCTCTTCTTGGAGAGAAATCTTCTTCGTCAGTCAGTGATGAAAAACGATTCCAAGGGCAGATAAGCTGGCAATCATCACAGCCATAAATACGATTACCCATCAGAGGACGAAATTCTTCAGGAATAGCGCCATCGAGTTCGATAGTGAGATAAGAAATACAGCGACGAGCATCAATAGTATAAGGTTCAACAATGGCACCTGTCGGGCAGGTTGTCATACAGGCGACACATTTACCGCATTGCTCTTCAACTGGGTTATCCGTAGGTAAAGGTAAATCAATCAGTAATTCACCAAGGAAAAACCAAGAGCCTGCTTGATTGTTAATAACAAGTGAGTGTTTACCAACCCAACCAAGACCTGCCTTAACGGCTAATGGTCTCTCCATAATAGGTGCTGAATCAACGAAAGGACGAAAGTTGACTACCCCTTGATATTCGAATTGCTGACAATATTGTGAAATTCTTTCGCCGAGTTTTTTAAGACGTTGTCTTAATACTTTGTGATAATCCCGACCAAGTGCATAACGGCTGATATAACCTTGTTCTGGATTATTTAGGGTTCGTGCAAAAGCAGCATCCGTAGGAAGATAATTCATTCTCACACTGATAATACGTAATGTACCCGGAACCAGTTCATGAGGTCTGGCTCGTGTCATTCCATACTTTTCCATCCACGCCATTTCACCGTGATATTGCTTATCTAACCACGCTTGCAGGCGAGGTTCTTCAGGTGATAAGTCAGTATCACATATCCCTGTTTGTTGAAAACCTAGCTCAGAACCCCATAATTTAATGTTTTGAGCGAGAAGATTAAGATCGAGTGATGACATGAATAAACCGAATTAATAGGTAAGAGGTGAGTCCTAAGAGCGCGCAGTGTATCATAGTGAGGCAGTAGGAAAAATCCTCGCAATAAATAGATTTATGGTATGGTTATTTGATAGTGATTTCGATAACTATTTGCCTTAAGAAAACATATAAAGCTTAGTATTTGATGTTCTCCAATGATCTCTCTTTATTAAGCCGTTATAACTTAACAATAGATTATATTAAATATGAAAGAATGGGTTGTTACATTAGAAGATGAAGCGGCGACAGTTGAACTCGGGCGTGCTGTTGCAATGGCGACTAATCATAGCGGATTGATCATTTATTTATATGGCGATCTTGGTGCTGGAAAAACAACCTTTAGCCGAGGCTTTTTGCAAGCGCTTGGTCATCAAGGGCATGTTAAAAGCCCAACATATACATTAGTTGAGCCCTATATGCTTTCGCCAAATCCTGTTTATCATTTTGATCTTTATCGTTTAGCTTCTGCTGAAGAGATGGAGTTTATGGGAATACGCGACTATTTTGAGCAAGACGCGTTATGCCTTATTGAATGGCCATCGCAAGGCGAAGGCTTTTTACCAAACGCTGATTTAGAACTTCATTTAAGTTACGAAGATGAAGGTCGAAAAGCGCGTTTTGTTGCCCTTTCACAAAGAGGGAATACTGTTTTATCCCGTATTCAGTCTGCATAAAGGAATATTGATTATGTCGAGTCTCATCACCATTGTGAGTCAAAGTCAGCGCTATGTTGTTGCCTTTCTGTTGGTTGTTTTGTCTTTATTTTTTGTGCAAATAGCACAAGCCGCGACTGTGACAGAAGTAAAAGCAGAAAACGGTATTTCAGCAACAACTCTCACGTTCACTTTTAGTGATGGGAAGCCGAGTTATCGATATTACTCATTAAAAAGCCCTGACCGTTTGGTGATGGATTTTAAACAGAACACAAAAATTACAGGATTACCTGCAACATTAGGTAACGGCCTATTAGTTCATAAAATTCGTACAACGCAATCAAAAGATAGCCAATACCAAAGTATAGTACTGGAGCTTGCCCAGCCTGTTGTCGTAACTGAGAGTTTAATGAATGTAAGTGGTGGCTATAAGTTAGTGCTTACTATCAAAGCTATAAATAGTCGACAAAATAGCAATGCTCAATCGGCAGTCAGTGTTGTTACGTTATCACCGACAGCAACCACAACTACATCAACTGCAAATACAAATAGGGAAATGGCGCCTTTAATGACCAAGCCGACAGCAGAAGTCACACCTGTTGTTCCTATTGTAAAGCCACGTAATACACCATCAAAACCACAAGCGGGCTCTCGCCAAATTATTATTGCGATAGACGCGGGTCATGGTGGGCAAGATCCGGGAGCAATTGGTCAGAAAGGTAATCGTGAAAAAGACGTAACGCTAAGTGTGGCAAGGAAGTTGGAAGTGCGTTTACGTAATGATCCTATGTTTAAACCTGTTCTAACACGTAGTGGCGATTATTTTATCTCAGTTGCCGGGCGCTCTGAAGTTGCCCGTAAGCAAAGTGCGAATATGTTAGTGTCTATTCATGCAGACTCAGCGCCAAATCGTAGCGCAAGGGGTGCTTCTGTGTGGGTGCTTTCTAATCGTCGTGCAAACAGTGAGTTAGGTAAGTGGCTTGAACAAAGCGAGAAACAGTCTGAATTACTCGGTGGTGCCGGCGACGCATTGGATGGTGCTGATCCTTATTTAAGTCAAACAGTGCTTGATTTGCAGTTTGGTAATTCGCAGCGAGTAGGTTATGACGTTGCTGTTGCTGTATTGTCTGAACTAAGAAAAGTGGGTTCACTACATAAGAAAACACCAGAACATGCGAGCTTAGGTGTGTTACGTTCACCTGATATCCCTTCAATTTTAGTTGAAACAGGCTTTATCAGCAACGCAGCAGAAGAGCAATTACTGATATCTGATGCTTATCAAGAGAAACTTGCGACATCTATTCACGCGGGTTTAAGAAATTATTTTCTGGCTCATCCTTTACAAAACGCGCCTAATTGATTGAGTAAAATGGAATAAAGGTAATGGCGATAAATTTATTACCTCCTCAGCTTGCAAACCAAATTGCCGCAGGGGAAGTTGTTGAAAGACCAGCCTCTGTCGTTAAAGAGTTACTGGAAAATAGTTTAGACGCAGGCGCGACCTCAATTGATATTGATATCGATAAAGGTGGCGCCAAGCTTATTCGTATTCGTGATAATGGATGTGGTATCAATCGTGATGATTTGAAGTTAGCACTTGCTCGCCATGCAACCAGCAAAATATCAAGTCTTGACGATCTCGAAGCCATAATGAGTATGGGTTTTCGTGGTGAAGCATTAGCGAGTATTAGCTCAGTTTCCCGTTTAACACTGACATCACGTACTCAAGATCAAGAAGAAGCATGGCAAGCTTACGCTGAAGGCAGAGATATGGCGGTGACTGTTAAACCTGCCGCTCATCCTGTCGGAAGTACGGTAGAAGTGCTTGATCTCTTTTATAACACGCCAGCAAGACGTAAATTCTTACGTACTGAAAAAACAGAGTTTGCACATATTGATGAAGTGGTACGCCGCATTGCATTATCGCGTTTTGATATCTCTATAAACCTTACCCATAACGGTAAGCGAGTTCGGCAATACCGTGCAGTGAAGGATGAAAGTCAGCAAAATCGCCGTTTGAGTGCGATTTGTGGTAATAATTTTGTCAATCAATCAATGCATTTATCGTGGGAACATGGTGATTTAGCAATAAAGGGTTGGGTAGAACACCCTTTATCACCAGTGCAAAGTAGTGAAATTCAGTATTGCTATGTGAATGGACGAATGATGCGTGATAGGTTGATTAATCATGCTATTCGTCAAGCTTACGAAGGTTATTTGCAAGGAGAGCAGCAACCTTCTTACATCTTGTACTTAAGTGTTGATCCTCACCAAGTCGATGTAAACGTGCATCCTGCGAAACATGAAGTTCGTTTTCATGAATCTCGTTTGGTTCATGATTTTATTTATCAAGGTGTATTGAGTGTTTTACGACAAGCAACGCAAGAGCCTTTATCACTGACGTCAGATGACGAAGAAGAACACGAAATAGCGTTAAATTTTCCTGAAAACCGTCAAGTTGCAGGCGAAAACGTATTTTCTCAGCCTTATCAAGTACCAGTGGCTCAAACTCCACCAAATACATCATCACACAACGCCAATGAACGAGAGAACAACAATAACCTTCATCAAAAAAAACAGGGCTCTCAATTTGGAGATCATCGTCAATTTGGTGAAAGTTACCAACGGACACAAGGTGAGCTTTATCAAAAAATGATGCAAGAAAGTGTATCCACATCAAAAGATAAAGAAAAAATACCACTATTTCCTGATCGTGCCCCATTGAATTTAGGTGAAATCGTTCATACAACTAATAATATCGAAGAAAATGTTATTTCGGTGATGCCTCGTTCCGTCAATGCGAAAGATGGAGAAACTGATTATACTTTTGGGCGAGTATTGGCAATTTATCAGCACAAATATGCGTTAATAGAATCTTCACAAGGTCTTGGGCTGTTATCATTGGAAGAAGCTGATTTTCTGTTAAAATGTGCGCAATTACTGCCTAAAGATGAAATATTGAAGCCACAACCTTTGTTAGTGCCTTTAAAATTGGTATTGAACAAAGAAGAAATTAGTGTATTCAATCAGTTTCAATCGCTAATTAGTCATTTCGGGATCGTTATCGAAATTTCTCACGGTAAAGCAACAATACATGCGGTGTCGTTACCTTTGCGCCAGCAAAATTTACCTGTGTTGCTGACCGAATTATTAGCCTATTTGTCAGCAGAAAAATCTTGTACTGAGCAACAACTTGGGCAATGGTTGGCAAAACAATTAGGGGCAGAGCAGGCGCAATGGTCGCAAGCTCAAGCAGTAGGATTATTGGCTGATATTGAAAGACTCTGCCCTCAATATGTCAGACAGCCAGCAAAAAACTTATTACAATTAATTGATTTACAACCGGTGGTAGTGGCATTAAATAATGAGCGATGTGAACACGCAAATAAAACCTAAAGCAATTTTTCTAATGGGACCTACAGCGTCAGGTAAAACAGCATTAGCAATTGCACTGAGACAGAAACTGCCTGTAGATATTATTAGCGTGGATTCAGCTCTTATCTATCGTGGTATGGATATCGGTACAGCGAAGCCGGATGCGAATGAGCAATCGCTTGCTCCACATCGATTAATTGATATTCTAGATCCCGCATTTCCCTATTCAGCTGCAGATTTTCGACGTGATGCACTAAATGCAATGGAAGAAATTACTGCGGCTGGGCGAATTCCACTATTAGTGGGTGGGACTATGCTATATTTTAAAGCGTTACTTGAAGGTCTATCGCCTTTACCCAGTGCCAATTCGGATGTTCGTGCTGAAATAGAAAAAAAAGCAGCAGAACAAGGGTGGGAGGCAATACATAAAGAGTTAGCATTGGTTGATCCCGTAGCAGCACAACGGATCCACCCTAATGATCCTCAACGACTTTCTCGCGCGCTAGAAGTTTACCTGATTTCAGGTAAGACAATGACGGAATTGACAAAAATATCAGGCGAGTCTTTGCCCTATGATGTTTATCAGTTTGCGATTGCTCCGAAAGATAGAAATGTTCTTCACCAACGCATTGAAGCCCGTTTTAAACAGATGTTAACGTGTGGATTTGAAGATGAAGTAAAATCGTTATATGAACGGGGCGATCTGCATGAAGATCTACCTTCTGTACGTTGTGTCGGTTATCGCCAGATGTGGTCATATTTATCAGGCGAAATAGATTATGATGAGATGGTTTATCGAGGGATCTGCGCTACCCGGCAATTAGCGAAGCGACAAATCACCTGGTTAAGAGGCTGGAATGACATTCACTGGCTTGATAGTGAAGATCCAAAACAATCTCTTGACACTGTTTTGCAGGTAGTTAGTGCATAGATGGTAGGTTTGTGTAAAATTGATAGTTGCCAAAGTGCAATTTTTGAGTAGTTCATTTTTCGAACCAATTGGGTTCTAATATAAAACAACAAAATAAGGAAAACATAGAATGGCTAAGGGGCAATCTTTGCAAGATCCTTTCCTGAACGCATTACGTCGTGAAAGGGTTCCCGTTTCTATCTATTTGGTAAACGGCATTAAATTGCAGGGTCAGATCGAATCTTTTGACCAATTTGTTATTTTGCTGAAAAACACAGTAAGTCAGATGGTATACAAACATGCTATCTCTACCGTGGTACCTTCGCGTCCTGTTTCTCATCATAGCAACACAGGCACGAACCAAACTGGTACAGGCTACAATGGTGGCGCTGCTCAGCAGGATGATGTTGCAGAATAATAATCTAATATTATTCTAGATATAAGAAAAACATAGGTAGGGAGACTTTACCTATGTTTTTTCCTGTTTTTATAAAGTCCAAGAGGTTTCGCCTTTGTTTGATCGTTATGAAGGTGGCGAATTAGCCGTTTTAGTGCACGTCTTCTTTTCTCAAGAAAAGAACGTTGATGATTTGCAAGAATTTGAATCTTTGGTGACATCTGCGGGTGTTAAACCAGTTCAGATTATTACAGGAAATCGCAAAGCGCCTCATCCTAAATATTATGTGGGTGAAGGTAAGGCAGAAGAAATTGCCGAAGCTGTAAAAGCAAGTGGTGCAGATGTTGTTTTATTTAATCATGCACTAACACCTGCACAAGAACGAAATCTGGAAAGACTTTGTGAATGCCGTGTGGTTGATCGCACGGGAGTTATCCTTGATATTTTTGCTCAAAGAGCAAGAACCCATGAAGGAAAGCTACAGGTAGAACTCGCCCAGTTACGTCACTTATCAACTCGCTTAGTCAGAGGGTGGACTCACCTAGAAAGACAAAAAGGGGGGATTGGGTTACGAGGACCAGGTGAAACTCAGCTAGAAACAGACCGTCGCTTACTCCGAGGTAAAATTAGTCAAATTCTAATGCGATTGGGTAGGGTTGAGCGTCAGCGCGAACAAGGACGGCAAGCGCGGAGTAAAGCTGATATTCCAACATTATCCCTTGTTGGTTACACAAATGCAGGGAAGTCGAGTTTATTTAATCATATTACCTGTTCTGATGTGTATGCAGCAGATCAGCTCTTTGCAACACTAGATCCGACATTAAGACGTATTCAGGTCGATGATGTGGGAACCGTTGTATTAGCTGATACGGTTGGATTTATTCGACATTTACCTCATGATCTTGTTGCTGCTTTTAAAGCCACTTTGCAAGAAACACGAGAAGCTACCCTACTTCTTCATGTGATTGATGCAGCAGATAGCCGTTTTGAGGAAAATATTCATGCAGTTGAAAGTGTATTAGAAGAGATTGATGCTCAAGAAATACCAACACTGCATATTATGAACAAAATTGATCTTCTTGAAGACTTCACCCCAAGAATTGATCGAAATGAAGAAAACTTACCCGTTAGGGTTTGGGTTTCTGCACAAACAGGCGAAGGTATTCCTCTGTTGTATCAGGCGTTGACAGAACGTCTTTCAGGTGAGATCGCACACTTTGAATTACGTTTACCGCCAGAAAATACAGGGCGCTTACGTAGTCGTTTTTATCAATTACAGTCAATAGAACGTGAATGGATTGAAAAAGACGGTAAAGTTGGGCTAATCATACGTATGCCTATGGTAGACTGGCGCCGCCTTTGCAAGCAGGAACCAAATTTATTGGATTACGTGGTCTGATATTCGGCCATAATAATGAACATTAACTGAGAGCTGGCGACGAAATCGGCTCTTAAGCCTGATAAATCTAATCATAATAATGGAGCTAGAACATGGCGTGGAATCAGCCCGGTAACAACGGACAAGACCGCGACCCGTGGGGTAACCGAAACAGCGGCAATAATAATGGCGATGGCAACGGTAACTCCAACGGTAATCAAGGAGGTCGGAATCGTGGAGCATCAGATCTCGATGATATGTTCCGTAAACTGAGTGAAAAGCTTGGTGGTTTCGGCGGTAAAAAAGGTGGAAACTCCTCTTCTGGGCAAAATGGCGGTCCTCGTGGCAATGCTGGAAATCTTTTGATTTCTCTTGCATTAGGTGCGGTTGTCGTGGTTTGGGCTGCAAGTGGTTTTTATACCATCAAAGAGGCAGAACAAGGCGTTGTGACTCGTTTTGGTAAATTTTACCAAATCGTTGAACCTGGTCTGAACTGGAAACCGACTTTTATTGATGAAGTTCAGCCTGTTAACGTAAAAACTATCCGTGATTTAACCACGGGTGGCATGATGTTAACGTCAGATGAAAATATGGTTCAAGTCGAGATAAACGTACAGTATGTTGTCTCTGATCCAGAAACATTCCTATTTAACCTGACAACACCAATTAACAGCTTAGGTCAGGCAACTGACAGCGCAGTACGTGGCGTTATTGGTCGTTCAGAAATGGAAAAAATTCTGACTTCTAACCGTTCAGAAATTCGTGACCAAACACGTCAAGAATTAGAAGAGACTATCCGCCCTTATAACATGGGTATCTCGATTGTGGACGTCAACTTCCAAGTGGCTCGCCCACCAGAAGCGGTAAAAGCGGCATTCGATGACGTAATTGCTGCTCGTGAAGAAGAACAAAAAACAATTCGCCAAGCTGAAGCTTATAAAAACGAAGTGTTACCGTTAGCAAAAGGTAACGCGCAACGTATGATTGAAGAAGCAACCGCTTATAAAACTAGTGTGGTGATGAAAGCAGAAGGTGAGGTAGCGAGCTTTGCTAAAATCTTACCTGAATATCGTGCTGCTCCTGAAATTACTCGCGAGCGTCTTTACATTGAAACGATGGAAAAAGTGTTATCAAAAACACGTAAAGTCATCGCTAATGATAAAGGCAATAGCATGTTAGTGCTGCCTTTAGAGCAAATGTTACGTCAGCAATCTCAATCTGCACCATCAAATACATTTGAGGCACCTGCTCGTATCAACACACCCGCTCCAACTGTAAATCCAGCACCGGCACAAAAACCAGCAACAACGACTTATGGTAATGGTGGATATGGTAGTAATAATGGCGGTTATGGTCAGCCTTACGGCAATAATCAAGGAGGACAATAATCATGCGTAAAGTTATCGCTGTTGTTGCAGTTATTATTTTAGCGTTGTTGTACTCCTCTGTATTTGTCGTTCAACAATATGAGCGTGGTATCATTTTACGCTTTGCGAAAGTTGTGCGTGATGCTGAAAATAAACCTGTTGTTTATGAACCAGGTCTTCATTTTAAAATTCCATTCATTGAGAATGTGAAAAAACTGGATGCGCGTATTCAAACTATGAATATCCAGCAAGACCGTTTCTTATCAGGTGAGAACAAAGACTTATTAGTCGATTCTTATCTAAAATGGCGTATCAGTGATTTCAGTACTTACTATCTGGCAACAGGTGGTGGTAATACAACGCAAGCTGAAACTTTACTGCGTCGTAAGTTCAGTGACCGTTTACGTTCTGAGATTGGTCGTATGAGCGTAAACCAAATTATTACGGATTCTCGTGGTCGTTTAACCATTGATGTTCGTAATGCACTGAATGAAGGTACTCCTTCTCGTGATTCAAGCGCTGCTGATGATGCAATTGCGATTGCAGCTAAAAAAGTGGCCGAAGAAACTAAAGGCCAAGCTCCAGCTATCAATATGAACAGTATGGCGGCTTTAGGTATTGAAGTGATTGACGTTCGAATCAAACAAATCAACTTACCTATGGAAGTTTCTGAAGCGATTTACCAGCGTATGCGTGCAGAGCGTGAGGCCGTTGCTCGTCGTCACCGTTCACAAGGTCAAGAGCAAGCGGTGAAAATTCGTGCAGCTGCTGATAAGACTGTAACAGAGACACTGGCTGAGTCTGAGCGTGAATCATTACGTCTTCGCGGTGAAGGTGATGCACAAGCAACTAAACTATTTGCTGATGCATTCAACCAAGATCCAGACTTCTATGCCTTCATTCGTAGCTTACGTGCTTATGAGAAGAGCTTTAACCAAGACGGCAATGACGTCATGGTGTTAAGCCCTGATAGCGACTTCTTACGCTATATGAAAGCACCAACAAAAGCGCGAGCGATTGAAGAGTAATTTCTAAACGTGTTAAACCGTTTGAGTAAATAATAAAATCCTCCACCTTAAAAAGTGGGGGATTTTTTTTGATATCAATAAGATAAAGATAGCAATCAAGCTAAGAAATAAATAATTGTGCATAAAAAGATGAAAATTTACGCTTAATGGTTTCCAAAATGGTTTTAGCTGGGATAGTATAAAGTGAAAATTGCATTTCAAGATAAACCTTCGGCAATTCCGAAGCGTCTTCTTCGCCGTTTTCACTTTTATGTCACTCTGCTTCCTGTTTTTGCGATCAAAACTGTTGATAAAAATCACAATACGTTTGTGATGCGGATTTTTCGGGCAAAAATATTGACAATGGCAAGATAATCTATTGCTTAAAAGCGGGGATGACATAATTAGATAAAATCTACTGTAACTCTTGAATTGAGATGGTAGAATCCTTTTTTAAGCAACCGAGTGTATTTTGAAATGAGTAATAACGTTGTCGTATTGGGCACCCAGTGGGGTGACGAAGGCAAAGGCAAGATAGTCGATTTGCTGACAGAACGCGCTAAATATGTTGTTCGCTACCAAGGTGGCCATAACGCGGGTCACACTCTAGTCATCGACGGTGAAAAAACCGTTCTTCATTTAATCCCATCAGGCATTCTCCGTGAAAATGTTGTTAGCATCATAGCAAACGGTGTCGTTTTATCACCGGAAGCGCTGATGAAGGAAATGACCCAACTTGAAGATCGTGGTATTCCTGTTCGTTCTCGTTTACTTCTGTCTGAAGCTTGCCCATTAATCCTTCCTTATCACATCGCATTAGACAATGCGCGTGAGAAAGCTCGTGGCGAAAAAGCTATCGGTACAACAGGCCGTGGTATCGGTCCTGCTTACGAAGATAAAGTTGCTCGTCGCGGTTTACGTGTTGGCGATCTGTTTGATAAAAAAGCGTTTGCACAAAAGCTCAAAGAAATCATCGAATACCATAACTTCCAACTGGTGAACTACTACAAAGTTGAACCTGTTGATTACCAAAAAACCTTAGACGATATCATGGCAATCGCTGATATTCTGACTGGTATGGTTGTTGATGTTTCTGACTTACTGTACAAAGCAACACAAAACGGTGAGTTAGTGATGTTTGAAGGTGCACAAGGTACTTTATTAGACATCGACCACGGTACTTATCCGTATGTAACCTCTTCAAACACAACCGCTGGTGGTGTGGCAACAGGTTCAGGTCTAGGCCCTCGCTATGTTGGTTATGTATTAGGGATCATCAAAGCTTACTCTACTCGTGTAGGTGCAGGTCCATTCCCAACTGAATTATTTGATGAAGTGGGTGACTTCTTACGTGAGAAAGGCCAAGAATTTGGTGCAACTACAGGCCGTAGTCGTCGTACTGGCTGGCTAGATATCATCGCTATTCGCCGCGCTGTTCAAATCAACTCACTGTCTGGTTTCTGCATGACTAAACTGGATGTGTTAGATGGTCTGAAAGAAGTGAAATTGTGTGTAGGCTATCGCTTACCAAACGGTGAAGTGATTGATACAACACCTTTAGCTGCTGATGATTGGGAAGGTATCGAGCCTATCTATGAATCAATGCCAGGCTGGAACGAAACGACGTTTGGTGTGAAAGATCACGCTCAACTGCCACAAGCAGCGCTGAACTACATCAAGCGCGTAGAAGAGTTAACAGGTGTTCCTGTTGATATCGTTTCTACAGGCCCAGACCGTTCAGAAACCATCATTCTCCGTCATCCATTTGATGCATAATCTGCATTAAATTGGTTTGATGTGAAAATCGTCCCTGAAAATGACAGGGGCGATTTTTTCGTATCTGTTTGTTGGTTAAATTGAGATAAAAATACGTGTTACACATACAAGATAAGACAGCTTTACACTCGGTTTTGCTTCTGTTTTATCGGTAACGCGTAAAAAACAATAAGACAATGTTATTGTTGTAGAGTCAGAAATAGAAAAGCGATCTGTTGAAAATCGACAGTATCGCTTTTTCTTTGCCTGCGATGTCGCTATTATTTTGCTAATAGTCAAGTGAGATATGGAAATAACCCACTTTTGAGCATATCTTTGCTAAATGTCCAAAAATTAAACATAATATTGCTTAATAAAATGATATTCTCATTAATAATTACTTATCCCTTAACGACTTTAATAGGGAAAACCACTTTTCAGAGGTCATTGTGCAATTAACCAGTTTTACAGATTATGGATTGCGGGCATTGATATATATGGCTTCATTGCCAGAAGGCAAGATGACAAGTATCACTGAAGTGACACAAGTCTATGGCGTCTCACGTAACCATATGGTGAAAATTATTAATCAACTTAGCCATTTAGGTTTTGTTGAGGCTATTCGCGGTAAAAATGGAGGGATCCGTTTAGGCAAGCCTGCAACAGATATCATTGTGGGTGAGGTTGTTCGTGCTTTAGAGCCACTTTCATTAGTAAACTGTAGTGCTGAGTTTTGCCACATTACCCCAGCTTGTCGACTAAAACTGGTGTTGAATCAGGCAATCGAGCAGTTTTTGAAAGAGTTAGACCGTCACACACTCGCAGAGCTAGTTGAGAATAATAGCTCCTTATATAAATTGTTATTAGAAGATGTTTGAGTCTACTATTTCATCAAATCTGATAGCTTGGAGGTCATAATGTCAAAAGATCCTTTTCAGGATAGAGAAGCAGAAAAATACGCCTCTCCAATTGCTAGTCGCGAATATATTTTAGAAGAAATGAAAAAACGCACGGCACCAATGAGCCGTGACGATTTAGCACAGGCGTTAAAAATTTCAGGTGAAGAAGACTTAGAAGCGTTACGTCGCCGTTTAAGGGCGATGGAGCGTGATGGTCAATTAGTTTTTACCCGTCGCCAGTGCTATGCATTACCTGAACGTCTTGATTTATGGAAAGGTAAGGTAATCGGTCACCGCGATGGTTATGGTTTTTTACGTGCAGAAGGTCAAAAAGATGACCTTTATCTTTCACAAGATGAAATGAAAAAAACCATGCATGGTGATGTTATCCTTGCCCAACCTTTAGGTATGGATAGAAAAGGTCGTCGTGAAGGTCGTGTTGTTCGTGTTATTGAACCAAGAAATAACCAAATTGTAGGTCGTTATTTTATTGAGTCAGGTATGGGATTTGTTGTACCTGATGATAGTCGTTTAAGCTTTGATATTCTTATCCCTAAAGAGGATATCATGGGCGCGCGTATGGGAAATGTGGTGGTGGTTGAGATCACGACAAGACCAACTCGACGCACGCAAGCAGTAGGTCGTATTGTTGAGATCTTAGGTGAAACCATGGGAACAGGTATTGCGGTAGAAATCGCATTACGTACTCATGAGATCCCGTATACCTGGCCTGCAAAAGTGACAAAAGAAGTTGCTGATTTAAAAGAGGAAGTGCCTGAATCAGCTAAAGAAGGGCGAGTTGATTTACGTGGCTTACCTTTAATTACTATTGACGGTGAAGATGCGCGAGACTTTGATGACGCCGTTTATTGTCAACGTAAAAAAGGTGGTGGTTGGCGTTTATGGGTTGCGATTGCAGATGTTAGTTATTATGTGCGTCCACAAACCGCGTTAGATACAGAAGCACGTAGCCGAGGAAATTCTGTTTATTTCCCTTCTCAAGTAGTGCCAATGTTACCAGAAGTTCTGTCTAATGGCTTGTGCTCATTAAACCCACAAGTTGACCGTTTATGTATGGTCTGTGAGATGACCGTTTCTGAGCAAGGGCGTCTTTCCTCTTACAAATTCTATGAAGCGGTGATGAGTTCTCATGCTCGAATGACCTACACCAAAGTGTGGAAAATCATTCAAGGTGATGAAGAACTGCGTGAGCACTATAAGCCCATCGTTAAAGATATTGAGCATCTGTATGAGCTATACCAAGTATTAGATAAAGCGCGCGAACAGCGCGGTGCAATTGGTTTTGAATCAGAAGAAGCGAAGTTTATCTTTAATGCCGAGCGTCGCATTGAGCGTATTGAGCCCGTTGTTCGTAATGATGCACACAAATTGATTGAAGAGTGCATGATCCTTGCTAATATCGCAGCCGCTCGTTTTGTTGAGAAAAACGAAGAACCTGCACTTTACCGTATTCATGATAAACCCAAAGAAGATAGCGTCTTGAATCTACGCTCTGTCTTTAATGAATTAGGTTTAACGCTGCCTGGCGGATTAACACCAGAGCCAGCAGATTATGCACGTGTCATGAAAGAGGTTGAAGACAGACCTGATCGTGAAATGCTACAAACCATGATTTTGCGCTCAATGAAACAGGCAATTTATGATCCTGAAAATCGTGGGCACTTTGGTTTAGCATTAAAATCTTATGCGCATTTTACCTCGCCAATTCGTCGTTACCCTGATTTAGCCTTGCACCGAGCAATTAAATATCAAATTGCCAAACAAGAGGGTTATGGCTCACAACGTTGGACCCCAACGGGTGGCTACCATAGTGATATGGACACCATGTTGCAATTAGGCGAGCACTGTTCTTTAACTGAGCGCCGTGCTGATGAAGCAACACGAGATGTTGCTGATTGGCTAAAATGTGACTTTATGCTGGATCAAATTGGTCAACAATTTACCGGTATTATCACCAGCGTAACGGGCTTTGGTTTCTTTGTTCGTTTAAATGATCTGTTTATTGATGGTCTGGTGCATGTTTCTACATTAAATAATGATTATTATCAGTATGATAATGTAGGGCAACGCTTAATTGGTGAGTCTTCAGGACAAGTCTATCGCCTTGGTGATGAAGTTGAAGTGAAAGTTGAAGCAGTGAGTATGGATGAACGCACTATCGACTTCTCTTTAATTTCAACAACACGCACCGCGCGTAATCCGGGTAAAACAGCCCGTGTTCGTGGTTTAAAAGGTGAAAAAGACAAGAAAAACGCAAGTTCTAGTAAGTCTCGCCGTCGTGATGCAAGCAAAGATAAAAACTTTGAGCCAGATAGTGCCTTCAAAAAAGGTAAATCATCATCAGGTCGAGGTAATGCGAGCAAAGACAAAGCCGTAAAAGACCAAGTTGCGAAAGATAAAGCAAGTAGCAAACGTAAGAAAGCATCATCACAAACCAAAAAGATAGAGGCAAAACTTAAAGCTAAACGCGCAGCCAAACGCGATAACGCATAACGTTTTATTCTTCTGATCCTTTTTAAAAGGCGGAGACTCCGCCTTTTATCTGTTTTGTGCCTTTTATTTTTTAATGAGTAAGCACCGCTATGAGCGAAGAAATTATTTATGGTATTCACGCAGTAACCGCATTACTTGAGCGTGATCCTGCACGTTTTAAAGAAGTTTATGTATTAAAAGGGCGTGAAGATCGCCGTTTAACACCGGTTATTCATGAATTAGAAGCACAAGGCATTCTGGTTCAAGTCGCTAATCGTCAATGGTTAGATAGCCAAACAGAAGGTGCTGTTCACCAAGGTATTATTGCTAAAGTAAAACCAGGTCGTCAGTATCAAGAACAAGATTTACCTGACTTATTAGCTAAAGTTGGGACGCCTTTCTTATTAGTGTTAGATGGTGTCACAGATCCTCATAATTTAGGGGCATGTTTACGTAGCGCTGACGCGGCGGGTGTGCATGCTGTTATCGTTCCTAAAGATCGCTCTGCACAATTAAATGCAACAGCCAAAAAAGTGGCTTGTGGTGCGGCGGAAAGTGTGCCGTTGATCCGAGTAACAAATCTGGCACGCACTTTGCGCTTATTGCAAGAAGAGAACATTTGGATTGTTGGCACAGCAGGCGAAGCAGACCACACTTTATATCAAAGCAAACTTACAGGCCCAATGGCATTAGTAATGGGCGCTGAAGGTGAAGGTATGCGTCGCTTAACGCGAGAGCATTGTGATGAGCTGATTAGTATCCCAATGGCGGGTACGGTATCATCACTTAACGTTTCTGTGGCAACCGGCGTTTGCTTATTTGAAGCGATGCGCCAGCGTATTATGGTGAAATAATCGCTTAGTTTATTTTATTATCTATACTCCCTTGAGTTTTATTGGTCGCGGGGGTATAGTTACGCGTCAATTTTTTCAGTCACAACTTAAACAAGTTCCTTGCCTCCATGGGTGGTGACTGACCCTGACAGGAGGCTGATAAATCCGTAAGGAGCAATATCAAATGCGTCATTACGAAATCGTTTTTATGGTTCATCCTGACCAGAGCGAACAAGTTCCGGGCATGATCGAGCGTTATAAAACCGCTATCACTAATGCAAATGGTCAGATCCACCGTCTAGAAGACTGGGGTCGTCGTCAATTAGCTTATCCAATCAACAAACTGCACAAAGCACACTACGTTCTGATGAACGTTGAAGCTCCGCAGGAAGTGATTGATGAACTGGAAACTACTTTCCGTTTCAACGATGCCGTTCTCCGCAACATGATTATGCGTACTAAACACGCAGTAACTGAAGCTTCTCCAATGGTTAAAGCAAAAGACGAACGCCGTCGTGATATCGCTGATGACCTAGGTGATGAAGATGAAGTTGATGATGTAGCAGAGGATTCTGAAGAGTAATTAGTGCTGTGACGGCTAATAATCATTTGGTGCTAACTGGCACAGTGTGCAAAGCATTAATTCGAAAAGTTAGCCCCGCTGGGATCCCGCACTGTCAATTTGTTATTGAACATCGTTCAATACAAGAAGAGGCGGGATTAAAAAGACAATCATGGTGCCGAATGCCCATTATTGCTAGCGGGAAAGCGTTACAAGCAGTTACTCACAGTATAACGGTCGGCAGCCAAATCACCGTTTCTGGATTCATTAGTAGCCATCAGGCGCGAAATGGATTGTTTAAATTGGTGCTTCATGCCGAGCAGATTGAATTGATAGATTCTGGAGACTAGCCATATGGCACGTTATTTCCGTCGTCGTAAGTTCTGCCGTTTCACAGCAGAAGGCGTACAAGAGATCGATTATAAAGATATCGCTACGCTGAAAAACTATATCACTGAAAGTGGTAAAATTGTACCAAGTCGTATCACCGGTACTCGTGCAAAATACCAGCGTCAGCTGGCTCGTGCTATCAAGCGCGCACGCTACCTGTCTTTATTACCTTATACTGATCGTCATCAGTAATAGGTATATAGTCCATTAATGACTTGTAGAGGATAAGGTAATGCAAATTATTCTGCTTGATAAAGTAGCGAATCTGGGTAGCCTGGGTGATCAGGTTAACGTAAAATCGGGCTATGCTCGTAACTATTTAATCCCACAGGGTAAAGCTGTTTCTGCGACTAAGAAAAACATCGAGTTTTTCGAAGCGCGTCGTGCTGAGTTAGAAGCTAAATTAGCTGAAACTTTAGCAGCAGCTGAAGCTCGTGCAGCGAAGATCAATGCACTGGGTTCTGTCACTATCAGCTCTAAAGCGGGTGACGAAGGTAAACTGTTTGGTTCAATCGGTACTCGTGACATCGCTGATGCAGTAACTGCTGCTGGCGTTGAAATGTGTAAGAGCGAAGTTCGCCTGCCAAATGGCGTTCTGCGTACTACTGGTGACCACGAAGTTCACTTCCAAGTTCACAGTGACGTATTCGCTGAACTGAATGTTATCATCGTTGCTGAATAATCTCTGATTAAACAGTTAATGTTGATAAAGAAAAACGCCAGCTTAGCTGGCGTTTTTTTTGGATAAATTAAATCTCTTCTTACTATGGTGTACGGTAATAACTCCCATCACTCAAACGAGTGTAAGTGATAACAGTACCGGCGCTATTTGTCACTTCTAGCATACTGACATCACCTTGTGGATTACGCTGTAAACGAATAGCTTGTCCTGTGCGTAATTGGCTTAATGATTTCTGTTGGTCTTCTGATTTCGCCATAGAGAATGCATCATTGACAGGAAGTTGATTGTCTCTAAACAGTTGCGCTAAGGTTTGCCCCTCTTTAATGGTATAAGTTTGCCATGTTTGCGCTGGTGTTGATTGAGTGTCTTGTTGTGGTGTTGTTTGAGCAACATTTTCCTCTGGATCATTTGCCGTTGGAGCCTCTATTGATGGAGAAACAGCGGGATCGGCATTTAAGCTATCTTGCGCTTGAGAGGTCGAGGTTTGATAAGTCGGATCATTTGTTGATACTGATGGTGAAATAGGCACAGGAAGGTCATGTGTCGATGATGACGGTTGAGGTGGTTCACCATTATTTTCACTGGTTGGCCAAAAAAATATGACCAATAAAACAATAGCAATAACCAGTATTGCCCGACGATGTAAGCCAGGGAATTTGCCCATATTCACCTCATTATTGATCTGTGAATCAGTATTATGAATTGCTGTAACATCTTTTTTATTCCTTGTAGCCATACTAGCACGAACCATGATCCTAACCTGCTCCCTGAATTCTTTTCAGAATTATCTATTCGCTCTAACCGTTAATGTTCTTTATTTCCTTGATGGTTAACTAAAAATAGTTTCATGCGTTGATACACATTTTTATCAGTTTCTATGGTTAAAGCCTGCGCTAATTCACCATAAAGATCATGAGGCAATAATGTGTCAGGCCATGTTGAAAGAACATTCAGCGCCATATTTCTATCACGCAATGTCGGACTACGTAATTGCCTTTTTATAAGTGACCAGCCGATACCGGGAAAACCACCAAGATCTTGCATAATATATTCAACGGCATGATGGGGCTGATATTCAGAGTGGGTAGTTATTAATGGATCATCTGTGCTATCTAATGCTGTTAATTCAATTTGTTGTTCTGCAAGTTTAACTACTCTTTCTATTTTGTGAGAGGCATCCGTTTGCATTAATTGGTGCCACCAATCTGCATTGGGATTATCTTTTTGTAGTGAGAAGAGTAACTCCCAAATATCAAGGCGAAGAGATTTAGCAACAAGACTTGCTTGGTAATTTTTTGAGCGAAAAGGGCTTTGTAATGCTTCAATAATAAGTGTCGACCATTCTGGTTTTTGAATAATATTTTGTGAAGCAGAAATAATTTGTTGTTGGCAATGATCGTTCCAGCCGAGAGACTCAAGCAATAACCAATCTTCACCACTGTTTTGCACAAAGTCAGCAATTTCACAGACACAATAAAGGAGCTTTAATTCTTTTGGAGGTAAAGTATCAACTTGTGAAATAAAAGCGTTGCATGCTTGGGTGCCCTCTACATAATCATAAATATCTTTTGCGGGACCGCCATTAAGCAGTGCACGTAAAAGATCGCTACAACCAAGCAATAGCTCATTATCTAAAGGATGCGTATTCAGCATCTCTAATAGTGTCCCTTTTGTGACACAGTCATAGGCGACATACTCTGTCATTACATTATTTCTATACCCTTCAGTCAGTAGCCAATAGCGATTATTAACAGACAGTGTTGAAGGCAAATGCTCGATAAACTGGATGCGTCCCCAGCCTTTGGTTCGTTGACCTAGGGAGTGTAAAAAAGGCTCAAACTCTTCACAAGAAAGGCGCTGTTTTAGCGAACGAATAGCATAAAGGGTAAATTCAGGATGCAGGGCAAACAATAAGAGTAAACGCTGAGAAGTACTATCATTAAACGATCCTAATAGCCCTAAAGCTATTTTGATAGGATTCTTATCAGGACTTAACTTTAAGATCCACAAGATCAATTGAAAATAGGTCTCATGATTAATCAGTGCTTCATCTTGTTCTATTTTATCTATCAAATGCGAAAGATAGGTAATAGGAGCGAGTTTATCTTGGCAGGCAAGTGAATAAAAAGAAGTGGCATGTTCTTTATCAGGTAAAAGAACGACATGCTTTATTGCATGGTAGAGGGATAGCGCAAATTCTTCACATGTTTTTTGAGAAGGCTGTTGTTCAATTGCTCGACCTATTCGTTGGTGCAAAATAATACCTTCACGAGCTCCTGCCGACCAACTAAAAGGTATTGAATCATCATCAGGTTTTGTTTTTAAGTGAACGTCTGATAATAGATTTAATTCATCAGGTAAAGGTGTATCACCTATTTCATAAGGTGCTAACAGCGAAAGAATTGAAGGAACAGAAGAAGGACAAACGTTAGGAAAGTCTATTGTGAGGTCGATAGACAGAGGTGACTTACTGAAAAGCTTATCGCGCCAATTAGTCATAATAAATCCTATTTGTTTTGCCGTCTTAGTATAACTTTAGCGGAAAATAGGAAAGCTGGACAAAAAAAGCCAGAAAATCCACTTATATCACTTAAAAGAGACTTATCCCAAACACAATTCCTCTCTTGAGATAGAAAAACAAATCAAAAAAAACTGGTCAATAAAATTAAAAAGCGTTACATTAATGAAATTCTAAATTGTTACATTATAACATTACAAATAAAACGAGGTTTGTTATGAAACTAGGTATTCATCCTCAATATCGAACAGTGATTTTCCATGACACAAGTGTAGATGCTTATTTTAAAGTGGGTTCAACCATCCAAACGGAAAAAAAGATAGAGTATGAAGGGCAAACATACCCTTATGTGACATTAGATGTCTCCTCTCAATCACACCCATTTTATACCGGTAAGCAAAAGACACATTCTCAAGAAGGTAATGTGGCACGCTTTAATAAACGTTTTGGTCAATTTATTAAGTAAGGAAGAGACAATGCAGGTATTAAGTTCATTGAAAAGTGCAAAACAACGCCATCCAGATTGTAAAGTAGTGCGCCGCCGTGGTCGCCTTTACGTGATTTGTAAGTCAAACCCACGTTTTAAAGCTGTTCAGGGGTAAGATTATGCAAAAGCCAGTTCTTTCTTGTATTTTTATTATGGGACTATTGGGTAGTGCAATGTCTGTTTTAGCACATGGCCACCATCATGAAAAAGTACAAACACAAGCTCAACGAGATGCCGCTAATGGGATTTTTGAGGACAAGGATGTTCTTGATCGCCAACTCAGTGATTGGGATGGTGTATGGCAATCTGTAGAGCCTTATCTTCTTAGTGGCGAGTTAGATGAGGTTTTACAAAAGAAAGCAGAAGCAAAAAAAGATAAAACAGTCGAAGAGTACCGAACTTACTATACACAAGGCTATAAAACTGATGTGGATATGATTGGTATTGAAAATAATATCATCGAGTTCCATCGTGGAGAGAAAGTCGATAGCTGTGAATATCATTATGATGGTTATCGTATTCTACATTATGAGTCTGGTAAAAAAGGGGTACGCTATCTTTTCCGCTGCGATGATGCCAAAAGCCAAGCACCTAAGTTTATTCAATTTAGCGACCACATTATTGCACCAGAGAAAGCAGGGCACTTCCATTTATATATGGGCAATACATCGCAAGATGAGTTACTTAAAGAATTAAGTAATTGGCCAACATATTATCCTTATTCAATGAAAGCAGATGATATTGTTCACGAAATGCTTTATCACTGATTTAAGTAACATAAAGAGAAAATAAAATAATAAAAATCTTTAGCAAAGGAATGCTAAGGATTTTTCATAAAAAGTTAGCTTAAAGAATAAAGGAATATTAGTTATATATCTCCTTTGAGATAACATATTAAATATTTCCTTTCCCTTTTAATAAAAAAGCCACAAAAAAGCAGTAGCATCCATGCTGACTTACTTTTATAAGTTGGGTTAAAGGTTATTTATAACCCTTGGCAGAGATATTTCATCTCCATATAGTCTTCAATGCCGTGTTCAGAGCCCTCACGACCTAAACCTGATTGTTTAATACCACCAAATGGTGCAACTTCATTGGAAATTAAACCGGTGTTAATACCCACCATGCCGTATTCTAAATTTTCAGCAACACGCCAAATACGTTGTGAGTTCTCACTATAAAAATAAGCGGCTAAACCATAAATGGTGTTATTTGCTAAATGCACCACTTCATCTTCATTTTCAAAAATAACTAAAGGTGCAACAGGGCCAAATATTTCTTCTTCAAGGATATGGCTATCAGCGGGAACATTGCCAACAACAGTAGGCTGGAAAAAATTTTCACCTGCTTGATCACTTTCTCCACCACAAAGCAGTGTTGCACCGCGTTTTAGTGTGTCATCAAGCAATGATTGTGATTTCTCAACCGCTTTACGGTTAATAAGAGGCCCAATAGTGACACCTTCTTCAAAACCATTTCCCACTTTGAGCTTTTTAACGGCAGCAACAAAGCGTTCGCTAAATTGTTGATAAATATCTTTATGAATATAAAAACGGTTAGCGCAAACACAGGTTTGTCCTGCATTACGGAATTTAGCTCCCATTGCACCTTCAACCGCTTTATCAATATCGGCATCGTTAAACACGATAAATGGTGCATTGCCACCTAATTCTAAAGAGACTTTTTTTACGCTATCTGAACACTGGCGCATTAATAAACGTCCAACACCCGTAGAGCCTGTGAAACTTAATTTGCGAACACGGTTGTCAGAGGTAAAGACTTCGCCAATTTTAATGGCATCTCCGGTTACAATATTAATAACACCAGCGGGAATACCGGCTTGATCCGCTAATTCTGCTAAAGCCAATGCGGTATAAGGTGTTTCATTGGCAGGTTTAATCACCATAGTACAACCTGCCGCTAATGCAGGAGCGGCTTTACGGGTGATCATAGCAGCCGGGAAGTTCCAAGGTGTAATCGCAGCGCAAACACCGATACCTTGTTTGATCACCATCAAGCGTTTATCAGCAGAAGGTGAGGGAATAATTTCACCGTTGGTTCTCTTACCTTGTTCTGCAAACCACTCAATAAAAGAGGCTGCATAAGCAATTTCACCTTCAGCTTCAGCAACCGGTTTTCCTTGCTCAAATGTCATTAATTCAGCAAGTTTTCTTTTATTTTCAGTGATTAATCTAAACCAATTTTGCAATAATGCTCCGCGCTGATGTGCTGTGAGTGCTCGCCATTTTGGTAAGGCTTTTTGTGCAGCATCAACAGCCATTATTGCTTCTTGTGTTGCCATATTGGGTACAGTACCAAGTAAAATACCCGTGGCAGGATCGACAACATCAACAGTTTCGTTATTTTTAGCATTACACCAAAGACCATCAATATAGCCTTGTTCGTGGAAATAGGGATTCGTCGTTATCTTCACTTAATACCTCTCTGAACACATATATATTGATATTTATAAGGCTAGGCAGTTTTGTGCCTGTTTATAATTATATGCCTGTGTTGCGATGTTGTGAAAATAAGTATGACAAATGCCAATAAAAAAGCGTCAAAAAGACGATCAATAAGGTCAATTGCTTATGTTTTTAATGAATAATTCCCATTACTCAAGACTGAAGGTTTACGCTGTATCTTACCACTGTTATTCTTGGATCTAACTTTCATAAAAAACAGGTATTTTTCATGTCAAAACCATCATTTGATTCTATCGAATCACAGGCAAGTTACGGTATTGGTCTGCAAGTCGGTCAACAACTGACTGAATCAGGTCTTCAAGGATTAGAGCCCGCAGCACTGTTAGCTGGCTTGACCGATGCATTAGAAGGTAATGCGCCTTCTGTACCTGTTGAAACATTACACAATGCCTTACGTACTATGCACGAGCGCGCTGAAGCTGTTCGTCAAGAACGCCAAGCAGAGCTGGCTGATGCAGGTAAAGTTTTCTTAGAAGAAAATGTGAAAAATGAAGGCGTTAAAGTTACAGAATCAGGCTTACAGTACAAAGTTCTGACTGCGGGTGAAGGTGCAATTCCAGCGCGTACTGATCATGTTCGTGTTCACTACACTGGTCGTTTAATTGATGGCACTGTGTTTGATAGCTCAGTTCAACGTGGCCAACCTGCTGAATTCCCAGTAAATGGCGTTATCGCAGGCTGGATTGAAGCATTAACATTAATGCCAGTAGGTTCAAAATGGGAATTATATATTCCTTACCAATTAGCTTATGGCGAACGTGGAGCTGGTGCGGCTATTCCTCCATTCGCAACATTAGTATTTGAAGTAGAATTATTAGAAATTTTATAATTTCTTATTCTGCGGTAAATCAGAGTAAAAAATAGCCGGTTTTTGCCGGCTATTTTCGTCTCTGGACTAAAATAAAGAGACAGTAGGGTAATTAATTTTTATAAGAAAAGTTATCTGCTTATAGAAATAAGAGAGGTGCATTATGTTAGAACAAGTCAGCAAATTAGCTCGCCAAGCAGGTACGGCGATAATGCAAATCTATCAGCAATCAGAGCCTATCCAAGTACAGGAAAAAAGTGATAATTCACCTGTCACCGAAGCTGATTTAGCTGCTCATCAAGTTATCAAACAAGGACTTGCTTCTATTGCTCCAGATATACCTCAATTATCTGAAGAAGATCCCCCTGAATGGGAAGTTCGTCGCCATTGGGATCGTTATTGGCTGATTGACCCTCTAGATGGAACTAAAGAATTTATCAGTAAGAATGGTGAGTTTACGGTAAATATCGCTTTAATTGAAAAGGGTATTCCTGTTTTAGGAGTTGTCTATGCTCCTGTTCAAAATGTGTTATATGCAGCGGCAAATAAACAGGCGTGGAAAGAAGCTTGTGGGCAACGATTGCCTATTCATGCAAGTCGTGCAGAGCCGCCCGTGATTGTGATTAGTCGTTCTCATCAAGATGATGAATTAAAAGAATACCTCTCACAACTTGGCGCACATCAAACCGTTGCTGTTGGTTCATCTTTGAAGTTTTGTTTAGTCGCTGAAGGTAAAGCACAGCTTTATCCTCGCTTTGGGCCTACACATACATGGGATACCGCGGCAGGTCATGCTATTGCGATTGCGGCGGGTGCACATGTCACGGATTGGAAAGGAGTCACGCTAGATTATTCCCCAAAAGAGTCGCTGATAAATCCAGGATTTAGAGTTTCTATCTTTTAGTGCCGCTTTACAAAATTGGAGCCCTTTGCTTTATAAGGGCTCTGACACAGGAATTATTCTTTAATTAAGTCGTTGATAAGATTGATTGCAGTCGTGATTTCTGCACCACTTAATACACCTTCTTTGACGAAACGAACTTTGCCTTGTTTATCTAAAACAACAATAGCTGAACTCTCTTTTTCTAATCCCCAGCCTTTTAATGCTACACCATCAGCATCAACAATAAATTGTGACCAAGGAAATTCTTTTTTACTATCTTCAACACTGCCACGAACAAATGGGCCTGTACCAAACACTGCATCATCAGTATTAATAATTGTTGTAGTTTGATAGCTGCTATGTGGGAATTTAGCCAGTTTTACGGCTTCAATAAACGGCGCATTCATCTCCTTAGCTTTGCTACGTCCTGCTATATGCTGAACAGTACGTACTTTTCCACTGAGCAGACCACTATTCCAATTTTGGTAGCTAAACTTATCTTTGGTTGTGTCATAAAGTAACTCACCTTTGTCATTGATTGTGACAGCGGGAAGTACTGTATTTTCAGTGATGTTATGTGCAAATGCCCATGTGGATGTGCTGAGTAAAAGAGCAGCTAAGGTTATTTTGTGCATAGCCATGATCCTATTATTGAAATCGACGTTAGATTCTATTTAAGCATAGAAGCTAATGAAGAATAATACCTCATCATTGATACATTTATTTAACATTGAGTGGGTAAAATAACGCACAGGCTATCTTTATTTATATTCTTTACTGTCAATAAATGTAAAAACAGATAAGAAAATCAAATAAGTTGAACCTAGTACTTATAATTAGGTCTTTAAATTTGATATATAAAGATAAGTCTTTATGACTTATTAAACTCAACAACGAGCATGGGAGACTAACTGAAAGATGAAAATCTTCAATCGCTATAACCCTGAAAAAATTGCTCTCTACGTTAAGACATTATTTCGTGGACGGTTTTACATCAAAGGAATGGGTGCATTTGAATTCGATTACGGTAAAATTTTATTACCTAAAATAAGAGATAAGCTACATTTTAATGTCATGAGTGAAGTGAACCAGCAGGTCGTTTTACTAAAAGCAGAAATGGGCTAACTTTTATCTGATAGATAACTGAGTCTTTCTCGTGAATATCTTCGATAAGACTCAGTTATTAATTTCGGCTTGTTACTTGTTAGCTTACCGTTTTATTCTCATCTGTCTTGATATCGACTTCTGTTGTTGTCTGTATAACAGGAACATGTTCTTGTAAAATTGGCTTAACAGGTGGAATATCATCAACTTTTGTCACGAGTAATTGATCTATTTTGTAATTATCAATATCGACAACTTCAAATTTGTATCCTGAGAACTTCACATAATCAGTACGTTTTGGAATTTTACGTAAGCGATACATCATAAAACCTGCGATAGTTTCATAGTTACTTGAATCTGGGAAATCGTCGATATCAAGTACACGCATTACATCATCAATTGGCGTACCACCTTCAACTAACCATGAGTGCTCATCACGACTCACAATTTGCTCTTCTTGCCCTGGTCCAATTAAATCGCCCATTAAAGTTGTCATCACATCATTTAGTGTAATAACACCCATCACCATAGCGTATTCATTAAGGATGATGGCAAAGTCTTCACCGGATGTTTTAAAGCTTTCCAACATATCTGAAAGCGTTAATGTATCAGGAATAATCAGAGCCTTACGGATATGAACACCTTCATTGAGATTTAAGCTTTGCCCGTTAATAACACGATTAAGTAGCTCTTTAGAATCAACATAACCAATAATATGGTCGATATCACCTTCACAAACGAGAAACTTAGAGTGAGGTTGAGTGGCAATTTTTTCTTTGATATCGCTTTCAGTTTCTTCACGATCAAAATAGACCACATCTTCTCGAGGAGTCATTGCTGACGGTACGGTACGTGACTCTAATTCAAAAACATTCTCTATCAGCTCATGTTCTTGTTTACGTAAAACCCCAGCAACAGCACCAGCTTCTACGATGGCAAAAATATCATCAGAAGTAATATCTTCATTTCTTACCATTGGGATTTTAAATAATTTGAAGATGAGATCTGCCATACCATTAAATAACCAAACCAGAGGGCGGAAAAAGGCAAGGCAGAAACGCATTGGGTTCACAATTCTTAATGCGATAGCTTCAGGTTTTATCATACCAATGCGTTTTGGCGTTAAATCAGCCAATAAAATAAACATGGATGTGACAATAATAAAAGAACAAATAGATCCAAGTTGTTGCGCTAATGGCTCTTCAAAAAATTGGAGGTAAAAGCTTTTTAACGAAGGAGAGAATGCAGATTCACCAACAATACCCGCTAGGATAGCGACGGCATTTAATCCAATTTGCACAACGGTAAAAAACATGCCTGGCATTTCTTGCATTTTTAATACACGTGCGGCGTTAATATTGCCCTCATCAACAAGTTGTTTGAGTTTAATTCGACGAGAAGCAGCAAGAGAGATTTCAGACAGCGAAAAAAAGGCGCTGATAGCACAAAGCAAAAGCACAATGAGTAAACTATTAAGCATATAAGGCTCACACCACCCCAAGTATTTCATCCAAAGGGGGAATACTGGAGTGTTAAAAATAGAAGATAAATCAATATATTGTGATGGAATTATTCACAAAGATAGATAAGAGGGCGTAATTATATCATCGCCCTGCTATTTTCTGCTAGTTTTACTTTTCAGGGGGATAGCAGATACCTATTCCACCTAATCCACAATAACCTTGTGGGTTTTTATGTAGGTATTGTTGGTGGTAATCTTCAGCAAAATAGAAAGGACCCGCCGGCTGAATTTCAGTCGTGATTGCTTCAGTAGCACCTTGAGTATTCATCGCTTGTTGATAACGTTTTTTTGACTCAATAGCTTGAGCATATTGCTCTTCATTAACAGTGTAAATGGCAGAACGGTATTGGCTACCAATATCATTACCTTGGCGCATTCCTTGTGATGGATTGTGATTTTCCCAAAAAAGGGCCAACAGTTGTGAATAGCTAATCACTGAGGGATCAAAAACAACTCTCACCACTTCACTATGGCCTGTTAAACCTTGGCAAACTTGTTGGTAAGTTGGATTTTCAGTTACACCACCACTATAACCCGCACTTGTTGAGTAAACCCCAGGTTGTTGCCAAAACAGACGTTCAACACCCCAAAAACAGCCCATCGCAAAATAAGCAATATCCATATTGGTTGGAATATCATTAATAGAATGCCCATTTATAGCATGATTAGCAGATATTTCTAATGGTATCGAAGTACCCCTTAAGGCATTCTCTGGTTGGTAAGCTTTATGTTGCAAGGTAGACTCCAATTTTTATATTTGTAAACGCTTTACTATGGTAAAGGTTTAATATTGTTATAAACTAAATCTACAATAAAGCTTAAAACAGTTTGTCGTCAATTCATCACATGGATTAAATAATATTGAGGAGAAAACGTGCCGAGATACTCCGTTATCTACGTTCTCTGTCTGTCTTTTATCGCGCCTGTTGCCTATGGGGCAAATTTGCGTTTAAAAGTAGAAGGTTTAGAAGGGCAGCTCGAAAAAAATGCGCGAGTCCAGCTATCAAACATTACAACAGAAGAAGTTGCACCTGACGGGCGTTTTCGTGCGCGTGTTGAAAAAGCAATTCAAGAAGGACTTCGCCCTTTAGGTTATTATCAGCCCAAAGTGACATTTACTTATCAAGAAAATACACCGCCTGCACGATCTGTATTAACGGCTAAAGTTGAACCGGGTATTCCGATTTTACTGAAAGGCGTTGATGTGGTTCTTGATGGTGGTGCTAAAACAGATAGTCAATATGCAAAAGTCATTAAAGAAAATACGCCTCCTCTTGATAGTGTTTTAAACCATGCAGATTACGAGAAACTCAAAGGTTCATTAACAGGGCTTGCTATTCGCCGTGGTTATTTTGATGCAGAAATGCAAAAAAGCCAGTTGGGTGTCTCTTTAGATAATCATGCTTCATATTGGGATTTTGTTTTCGATAGTGGAGAACGTTATCGTTTTGGAAAAGTGAATTATACGGGCTCCCAAATCCGTGAAGACTATTTACAAAATATTGTTCCTTTTAAAGAGGGGCAATATTACGCCTCAGAAGATCTGGCTGAATTTAATCGCCGTTTAGCGGCAACAGGGTGGTTTAATTCTGCGGTTGTGACACCCGATATTGCTAAAGCGCGCGCTGATGGCACTCACCTGTTACCGATGAGTGCAGTTGTAACACCTCGCTCTCGCAACTATGTTGAACTTGGTGGGGGCTATGCTACTGATGTGGGCCCTCGTCTTAATATGCAGTGGGATAAGCCTTGGATGAACTCACGAGGACACAGCTTAACCTCTAATATCAGCGTTTCTCAGCCTGAGCAATCTATTGGTGCCAATTATAAAATTCCTCTGAAGGTCAATCCATTAGAGCAGTACTACGGTATTCAGGGAGGGTTTAAACGTACCGATCTAAATGACACCCGCTCTGATACCACAACGCTAAATGTGTCTCGTAACTGGGATATGTCAACAGGCTGGCAATATAGCGTGAATACACGTTGGAGCCTCAGCCACTTTACCCAAGGTGAAGTTACGAATACCACTATGTTGCTTTATCCTGGTGTTACAGCAAGTCGAGTTCGTCAACGAGGCGGTATGATGCCTTCTTGGGGGGATAGCCAACGTTATACATTAGATTACTCTAATAAAATATGGGGTTCTGATGTCGAATTTGCTGCATTTCAAGCACAACACGTTTGGATACGTACACCATGGGATGGGCACCGCTTTGTGGTAAGAGGTAACTTTGGTTGGATTGAAACTAACGCGTTTGAGCAAGTACCGCCTGAATTACGTTTCTTTGCTGGTGGTGATAGAAGTGTTCGAGGCTTTAAATACCAAAGTATTTCACCAGAAGATAGTAAAGGTAATTTAACGGGGGCATCAAGAATGCTTGTTGGATCGTTAGAATATCAATATAACATCACGGGTAACTGGTGGAGTGCTGTCTTTATTGATAGTGGTGAAGCAGTTAATGATTTTACGCGCAGTGATTTTAAAACAGGTGCGGGTGCAGGTGTTCGTTGGGCATCACCAGTTGGTCCAATTAAATTTGATTTAGCTTTACCTGTGAGTGACGTTGATAAACGTAGACTCCAGTTTTATATCGGGTTAGGAGCAGAGTTATGATAAAAAAGTGGTTGAAATGGATTGCGCTAACACTCCTTATCATTATTTTGCTTACATTCGGTGCTGTCGCTTGGGTTTTGGGAACACAATCGGGTTTGCATTTCGCTATTAATAGCGCAGCTCGTTGGGTTCCTGGCTTAGTTATCAAAGATGTTAGTGGTGGTTGGCAAGATCTACGTTTAACGGGTGTTGAATATCAAATGCCTGGAGTTGACGTGAACGTGGGTGAATTATCATTAGGATTACGTTTAGCGTGCCTGACGGATAAACAAGTTTGTGTCGATACATTAGGCACACGAGATGTTGTTGTTAATGTTGATACTCGCGCTTTCCCTCCTTCTGAAGAAACACCTCCATCAGAGCCTCTAACAGAGCTTAATGCGCCATTACCTATCTATTTAAATTCACTCTCATTAGAAAATACGCATGTGAAGATTGACGATATGGCAATCTCGTTAGGCGAATTTAAAACTGGTGCGCAGTGGGAAGGTCGCCAAGTTACATTAAATCCAACACTTATTAATGATTTGCTGGTGGCATTACCAAAGACACCAGAAGAAGGGAGTGTTGAAGCAACGGCTCAAGATGTAAAAGAAATCGCAACTGCAAAACCTCAAACTGAGTCCACAACACAAGAAGAAAAAGAACAGGCGTTAGCCGAGACAATTAAAGCGATTTTTGCTAAACCATTATTAGCCGAATTACCTGAAATTATTATTCCCGTTGATATTAATATTGAAGGAATTGAAGGTAAGCAATTACAGGTTAGTGGTGATACACCTGTTACGATTAACCAATTATTGTTTGAAGCAAAGACTCAAGGTAAGCAGGTTAATCTCACTAAATTAAATATTGATGCACTAGAAGGTGAAGTGAGTTTAAATGGGGGAATTACCCTAGATAAACAGTGGCCTGTTAATTTAGATGTGAATGCGACTGTCCGTGATGTCGCAGGGCTTGAAGATTTTAAAGATCAAAAAGCGACGCTTTCTTTACAAGGAGCATTACTGGAAGAGCTTAAATTAGCACTTTCTTTAACAGGAACAGTTACAGCAACTTTGAATGCTCAAGCTGAACTGGCAAAACCACACCTTCCTTTAAAACTAACTCTTGAAAGCCAAAAAGTTCGTTGGCCATTAACAGGCGATATACAGTATCAACTTAACGATACTCGATTACGCTTAAATGGTCAGACAGATAACTATGATCTCTCATTACGTTCTGATATTGAAGGTCAGGAGATCCCGCCAGCCAAATTAATGCTGGATGCAAAAGGAAATGAAGAGAAAATAGAGCTGACACGTTTACGTTTAGCTGCCTTGCAAGGTCATGCTGATATTACGGGTGTTGCTGATTGGAGTAAGGCAATTAGCTGGAATGCATTGCTCTCTATTTCAGGAATTAATACGGCAAAACAGTACCCTGATATGCCAGCGAAATTAGATGGACGCATTGCCACAACAGGGAGTCTGTATGGTGGTAGTTGGCAATTACGTGTGCCTGAAATTACCTTAGATGGCAATATCAAAAACAATCTTATCAAAGCGAGAGGTAATGCTTATGGTAATGATTCTGGCCAATGGAATATTCCCCAGTTAAAACTGATCTTGGGTAAAAATAACCTCGATATTGAAGGGCATTTAGGTGATAAATGGGCATTAGATGCCAATATCAACGCTCCAGGATTAAATGGTTTAGTACCTGGATTAGCGGGTGTTATTAAAGGCAAAGTTAATGTTCGGGGTGATATTAATACACCTAAGATTATTGCTGATATCAACGCTCACGGCATTAAATGGCAAGATCAAGTCGGTGTCGAATCCATCACTATCAAAGGTGATGTTCAAGCGGATAAAGAAATTGGTGGCAAACTCGCTATTACTGCTCGTCAGTTAAAACAAGCCGATTTAGTTATTCGCAATTTAACGTTGGATGCTGCTGGTACAGAAAAACAGCATAAACTGACACTAAAAATGGATGGTGAGCCAGTTTCTGGTGGGCTGACATTAGCGGGTTCATTCGATAAAGAGAAACAGCAATGGAAAGGAACGCTAAATAATACGGCATTTGATACCCCTGTGGGTGAATGGCGTTTAAATAAAGCAATGGCATTGAATTTACTTGCTGAGAAGCAAGAAGTCACCATTGGTTCTCACTGTTGGGTAAACCCAAATGCACAAGTTTGTGTTCCTAAAGCGATAACTGTAGGTGAAAGCGGATCTGCTGCAATTACATTGACGCGTTTTGATCTTGCTATGATCAAACCTTTCTTACCACCAGAGACTTCTGTCCGAGGTGTATTTACTGGTGATGCCACCGCAACATGGAACTCAAAAGGCGGATTACCGAAAGCATCGGTAAATCTAAAAGGGCAAGGTGTTGCAGTAAAACAAAATATTGAAGGCACTGTTTTACCGATTGATTTTGATGCTATCTCCTTAAATGCAGGCGTTAACAACGGCAAAGCAACATTACAATGGCTGATTAGTATTGCAGGTAATGGTGATATTAAAGGGAATGTGCATGTTGCAGATCTCGAGAAAAAGCGCCAGCTATCAGGTACGGTGGATATTGATAATCTGACATTAGATTTAATCAAACCGTTCTTAGGTAAAGGTGAAATAGCTGAAGGTCGTGTTGGTGCGCAATTACGTTTAGGCGGAAATGCTCAATCACCACTGCTATTTGGTCAATTTGGTATCAATCAATTAAAAGTGGTTGGGCACTGGATCCCGTTTGATATTACGAAAGGGAATGTTGATGTTCAATTTAATGGTGCGACGTCTGATTTAAGCGGTCGAATTGAAACTCCTGAAGGTTACTTAAATCTTACTGGTAATGCCGATTGGCGTAAATTAGATGCATGGCACGCAGTCGTAGCAGCAAATGGCAATAAGCTACGTATTGCATTGCCTCCGATGGTACGTATTGATGTTAATCCTGATTTAGTGTTTGAGGCTCGCCCTGATTTACTAAAACTAGATGGACGCATTGATATTCCTTGGGCACGCATCGTTGTTCAAGACTTACCAGAGTCAGCAGTATCTGCTTCTTCTGATGAAGTGATGCTGGATAAAAACTTGCAGCCGATTGCACAAAAAGAGACATCGATTCCAATTCAAAGTAATTTAGCGATTAATATTGGCGATGATGTGACACTGGACGCATTTGGGCTTAAAGCGAGATTGACGGGAGCACTTAAAGTCAATCAGAATAAACAAGGACTAGGTTTAAATGGACAAGTTGATATTCCACGGGGGGAATTCAAAGCCTATGGGCAAGATTTACAAGTTCGTAAAGGACAAATCTTGTTCTCAGGGCCCGTTGATCAACCTTATTTAAATATCGAGGCTATTCGTAATCCTGATAATACTGCAGACAATGTTATTGCTGGTGTTAAGGTAACAGGACTTGCTGATCAGCCTAAAGTAGAAATTTTCTCTGAGCCGGCTAAAACACAACAAGAAGCATTGTCTTATTTGTTAAGAGGCGAAGGTTTAGCCAGTGGTGATGCGGATTCATCACAAATGACAGCAATGCTGATAGGACTAGGCGTTGGTCAAAGTGGTCAGCTTGTGGGGCGTATTGGTGAAACCTTTGGGGTTTCGGATTTAGCGCTTGATACACAAGGGGTGGGGGATAACTCACAAGTTGTGGTCAGCGGTAAGATCACAAACGATCTACAAGTGAAGTATGGTGTGGGTATATTTGATTCGCTAGCGACGTTAACCTTACGTTATCGCTTGATGCCCAGGTTGTATTTACAAGCAGTGTCTGGTATGAATCAGGCAATAGATCTGCTTTATCAATTTGAGTTTTAAATTATATGCGAATTATTGTTTATGGTAGTTTACGGCGAAACCAGGGTAACCATCACTGGATGACCTATGCTCAGCTTCTAGGTGAGCATAGGTTAGTGGGATATAAACTCTATGATTTAGGGTTTTATCCTGCAGTTATCGAAGGTGAAGGTGAAATAGAATGCGAAGTCTATCGAATAACGCCTTCTATTTTGACAGAGCTTGATGAATTGAAAAAGAACGATCAGGATTACAAGCGCCAACTGATTTCAACGCCTTATGGCAGCGCTTGGATCTATCTTTATCAAAAGCCTGTTGATGGTTTACGTGAAATAAAATGCGGTGACTGGCTAAAACGTCATGAAGAAGAGTAATCAGTAGCATCCTACTTTTTGCTCCATGTTATATAAAAACGGCTCGATAGAAATATTGAGCCGTTTTTATATGAGAAATAACTAAATGCTTATTTTTCACAAATATAAGAGAGGCGCGCTTCTTTATATAAATTAAGTCGCATTCGTCTCGCTTTATCTATTTCATTTTCAGCCAATAATGGCCTAATTTTTTTCTGATAAACTTGAATACTCGTTTCACCTGTATGGTGTTGATATCCTACTTCATGGCTACGCCATTTTTTATTAATAATTACTTCTTGAATATAAAAAGGATCTGAATTGTTTCGGATTTCATTGTCTAATTTGAGCCGTAATTCTTTTTTTATTTGTTGATAATCAGGATGGTGACTGAGGTTTTGGGTTTCACCTCGATCATTAACCATATCGTAGAGTTCTTCTTCTTCATCTTCTTTATAAATAATATATTTAAAGTTTTCTGTTCTTAACATTCTAGCTGGTTGAACATCGACATTTCGGTCAGTATTCCAGTGGCAAATGACACTATTTCTCCATTCTTTCACTGTCTTTCCGGTTAATAACGGGTACAGAGAGCGACCATAAATATTTTTAGGGTAATCAATTCCGATATACTCACAGAGAGTAGGTAATAAATCACAAAGGGATGTTAATTCATGTTTTAAAGCGCCAGATTGAATACCCGGCCCTGAAAATGCAAAAGGCACATTTGTCGATTCTTCATAAAACCAATTCATTTTAGCAACTAATCGGTGTGCTCCCATTGCATCACCATGGTCAGAGAAGAAGACAACAAGTGTATCTTCCCAATACCCACTCTTTTTTAATGCATTGATAACTTGTCCTATATAGCTATCTACCAATTCAGTAAAATAGTAATAGGCTTTGAGATATTGCTGGAAATTTTTTTCACTCCATTTCCCTGATTGCATAACTCTGTTATGTGTACAGCAAGCGTATTGAATAGCTTTAGGTCTATTTTTAAGATCATCAGCAGTGTCAAAGTTATTAAGTAAAGGTGGCAATTGTCCGATATTTTCGATGTCACCATGCTCACCCGCAAAATTTCCTGTCCATCCATTTATATTGTGTGGATTATTAAATTCAACGGCTAATAAAAATGGCTTTTTTTCCTCTCTTTTGGGGAGTGAATTGATATATTTCAGGCTTTCTTCTAAACAATACACATCTTCTTTCGTATCATAATCAACAGGAAAGGCAGGGTGAGCATTAAATTCTTTTTCTATTTGAGGCGCACAATCAAATCCTTCTAATGAGCCATAATCATGCCGTTTTCCAAAATGTTTACACTCATATCCCACTTGTGAAAACAACGTTCCTAATGTGGACATTGTTTCTGGTATGTTTGGGCTGTCATTGGAAATAATGCCTGTCTGGTGTGGTAATTTTCCAGTCCAAAAACAAGCCCTTGAAGGTGCACATAAGGGGTAAGCACAATACGCATTATGGAAACTTGTTCCTGTATTTAAAATCGAGTCGATAACGGGAGTTTTTACCTCTTTGTTGCCATAAGCAGAGATACCTCGCTTTGCTAATTGGTCTGCGGTAATAATTAAAATATTCTTAGGGTTTTTAGGTGTATTTAATGGGGTTATATACTCTTTTGTTGATGAGGATAATGCAGATAGTGGTGAAACCAGTGATAATCCTGTCGCACCCACGGCTGCACCCTTTAACAAATCTCGACGTGTTATAGACATTTTAACCTCTCTCATTCATTAGATATGGCAGTAACATAGATTAAAAAATCTTCAATTTCTTTTGAATTGATCACACGAAATCAATCGAAGGTACGCTCGAAGGTATGCGAAAGTTAATATTTGTGATTTAAAGAGGATAATTTATCTATGATGAACAAAAGAGAACATAAGAAGTGAGAACAAGTAGGGAAGAAAGTGGATTTTAATTTATTAAATTTAAAGGCACACTTTTTAACTGAAAATAGGGGGTTAAAAGATGAAGAAATAAAAGGCAAATAAACCTAATACTAGGGTGTTATTTGCCTTGTAATATCTTGATTTACTCAAGGATTATTTTTTAGCGCGTTCGAAAGAAGACAGAATTTCAGCTTTAGCGGCTTCTACGCCTTCCCAACCGTCAACTTTAACCCATTTGCCAGCTTCTAAATCTTTGTAGTGTTCAAAGAAATGTTTGATCTGTGCTTTTAACAGTTCTGGCAGATCGTTCACATCTTTAATGTGATCGTATTCTTTGCTCAGTTTAGTGTGTGGCACTGCAACCAGTTTCGCATCTTCACCTGATTCGTCAGTCATTTTCAGTACGCCAACAGGACGGCAACGGATAACTGAACCTGGTTGTAATGGATATGGAGTTGGAACCAGAACGTCTACTGGGTCACCATCTAAAGATAACGTGTTGTTGATGTAACCGTAGTTGCATGGGTAGAACATTGCAGTTGACATAAAACGGTCAACAAACAGTGCGCCACTTTCTTTATCAACTTCGTATTTGATAGGATCAGCATTTGCTGGGATTTCAATAACAACATAGATATCTTCTGGTAGTTCTTTACCAGCAGGAACATGATTCAGGCTCATAAAAAATTTCCTATAAAAAAATTAATTTTACGTGGCCTGTAGTATAGCGAAAAGTTTTTAACAATACCCGTTTTTTGCCGAACATGTTGCGTTCTGACGTAAAAATAAGCAGCAAATAAAAGAAAGTACTATTTTCAAAGATGAAAAAACCGGACGAATAAGAAGTCCGGTTTATCTATGTTAGTGCCAAACGAATGGATTATTCTTCGTCTGGATATTGCGCCATAAAGCTTTCAGCTTGTTCAACCATCGATTTAGTACCTACGAAGAAAGGCATACGTTGGTGAAGTTCTTTTGGTTCGATATCTAGAATACGCTCTTTACCATTACTTGCTTTTCCGCCAGCTTGTTCGGCTAAGAACGCCATTGGATTGCATTCATAGAGTAAACGTAATTTACCAGTAGGGTGGCTTGCAGTACTTGGATAAATATAAATCCCCCCCTTCAGTAAGTTGCGGTGAAAATCAGCAACTAAAGAACCAATATAACGTGTGGTATAAGGGCGATTTGTTGCTGCGTCTTGTTCTTGGCAATACTTAATGTATTTTTTTACGCCTAATGGGAATTTGATGTAGTTACCTTCATTGATTGAGTACATATTTCCTGTTGGCGGGAAATGTACGCTTTCATGAGATAAACAGAATACACCTAAAGATGGATCGTAAGTAAAGGCATGAACACCACAACCTGTTGTATAAACCAACATGGTTGATGAGCCATAAACGACATAGCCTGCAGCTACTTGACGATGACCTGGTTGTAAGAAGTCATCTAAAGTGACAGATTGACCAATTGGCGTAATACGGTGGTAAATAGAGAAAATTGTTCCGACGGAAACGTTTACATCAATATTCGACGAACCGTCTAAAGGATCCATTAGTACAACATACTTAGCATTTTCAGCGCGATCACCTTCAAAGATAACAATATCATCTTCTTCTTCTGATCCGATACCCGCAACTTCACCACGCGCTTTTAATGCAGCTTTTAGTTTCTCATTCGCGTAAAGATCCAGTTTCATCTGGGCTTCACCTTGAACATTAGAAACACCGTTAGTACCAAGAATATCGACTAACCCTGCTTTGTTAATATCACGGTGGATAATTTTAGCCCCAAGCTTAATTGCTGAAAGTAATGCAGTAAGTTCACCAGTTGCATGGGGAAAATCTTGTTGTTTCTCGACGATAAATTCGCCTAATGTTTTCATGACGCAGGTCCTGAATGTGAGTGGGTAAAGTAAAAAAGGAGGAAAAATCTCCTTGGTGGTGGCAAGTTTAGCCAAAGAATCGGATGATTCAAAGGTTAATCCGTTTCTTATCTGCTTTTTGATCGTTAGAATAGTGACCAACTTCATGCTATTGGACAGAAATTCATGCACATTCATATTCTTGGTATTTGTGGCACCTTTATGGGAAGTCTTGCCATTCTCGCTAGAGCAAAGGGACATAAAGTCACAGGCTCAGACGCTAATGTCTATCCACCCATGAGTACTTTATTAGAAAATCAGGGAATTGAACTGATTGAGGGATATGACCCAAAACAATTAGAACCTGCCCCTGACATGGTGATTATTGGTAATGCGATGACACGAGGAAATCCTTGTGTTGAAGCTGTACTTGAAAAAGGTTTGCCTTATACCTCAGGCCCTCAGTGGCTACATGATTATATTTTACCTGAACGTTGGGTGTTAGCTGTTGCAGGAACTCATGGTAAGACAACAACAGCGGGTATGCTGGCTTGGGTTTTAGAAGACTGTGGTTATAAACCGGGATTTTTAATCGGCGGTGTACCGGGTAATTTCCAAGTATCTGCACAGTTAGGCGAAAGCCCCTTCTTTGTGATTGAAGCAGATGAATATGACAGTGCTTTCTTTGATAAGCGCTCTAAATTTGTTCATTATTCTCCACGCACATTGATTTTAAATAATCTTGAATTTGATCACGCTGATATTTTTGATGATTTAGCGGCAATTCAAAAACAATTCCATCATTTAGTTCGTATCGTCCCAGGTACCGGAAAAATCATCATGCCTGATAACGATATGAATTTAAAACAGACCATTGGAATGGGATGTTGGAGTGAACAAGAATTCACTGGTGAAACTGGAGATTGGCAAGCTAAAAAACTCAGTAATGACAGTAGCCATTTTGAGGTGTTCCACAAAGGTGAGCGAGTCGGAGAGGTGTGTTGGGGACTTTCTGGTGAACACAACATGCAAAATGGCTTAATGGCGATTGTTGCAGCGCACCACGTTGGTGTTTTACCTGCGGATGCTTGTGAAGCATTAGATAAGTTTATTAATGCGCGTCGTCGCTTAGAGTTACGTGGTGAAGTTAATCAAGTCCGTGTTTATGATGACTTTGCTCATCATCCCACAGCGATTTTGGCAACGCTTGAAGCGTTACGCAGTAAAGTCGGTGGAACGGCTCGTATTATTGCAGTCCTAGAGCCTCGTTCAAATACCATGAAAATGGGGATTAGCAAGGATGATATCGCACCTGCATTAGGTCGCGCTGATGAAGTTTTTTTATTCCAGCCACCTAATATTCAATGGCTAGTAAGTGATATTGCAGAGCATTGTGTGCAACCGGCACGCTGGAGTACAGATCTGGATACATTAGTCGATATGATTGCGAAAGAAGCTCAAGCGGGCGATCATATTTTGATTATGAGCAATGGTGGTTTTGGGGGTATTCATGAGAAACTGCTCGCAAAATTAGCACAGCCTAAAGATTCTGATAGTCAGTATTAAAAATAAATAAGCCACTGAAATTCAGTGGCTTATTTTTTGAAGTTGCAGAAAGGCTAATTATAATTCTTGATCAAAAAGATTCAGAATAGCGTCTCGTAATTCTTCTGTAGAAAATCCTGGTGCTGGTGTTGAAAAAATAGTGTCATCACCCGCAATACTGCCAAGGATACCTTCTGCTTTGCCTAATGAGTCTAATAAACGTGCAATAAGTTGTGCCGCACCTGGACTCGTTCTTATCACCACAACAGAATGGTTATGATCGATATCGAGTACCAGATTTTTTAATGGGCTGCTTGCTGTTGGTACGCCAAGCTCAGTAGGAAGGCAATAGACCATTTCCATTTTGGCGTTACGGGTTCTTACTGCACCAAATTTTGTTAGCATACGAGAGATTTTGGACTGATTAATATTATCAAATCCAGCCTCTTGTAATGCAGTCACAATCTCGCCTTGTGAACTGAATTTTTCTTCTTTCAGCAGGGCTTTAAACGCTTTAACCAAGTCTTCTTGCTTAGAAGGAACGCGCATAGTTCACCTTTAGTGAGTTATCAATAACCTGTGTATTATGCAGAGAAGTGAATTTTTATGCAACATAAGACGAAGAAAGGCGAGTGATAGCCACCTCAAAATTGTAAAGTAGAATGTACTGCAAAAAAAATTTATTTACAGCGCGTGAATGTGATAATTTAAAGAAAGTAAAATATTTGTTAAATAAATGATAAGCTTAAATGATTATCACAAGGATGATGGTGTACTTAACACTTTGCCATATTTATTGAAATTATTTATCAAAAGGGTGTCCACTATCTCATTAACAGATAAGCAATTTGTTTAGAATAACCAAAGTATTATTTTTCACTGAAAATGCCTTATTATGCAATATTGCTGTTAAATAATTGTTTTTTTAAAGGTGAATTGCGTAATAGTGAGTATCTCGAAGGCGTTCCACTATCTCGTAAACTAAGGAGTATCAGAATGAAAGTAGCAGTTCTCGGTGCAGCAGGTGGTATTGGTCAGGCACTGGCACTTCTTCTTAAAAATCAGCTTCCAGCTGGTAGTGAACTCTCTTTATATGATATCGCTCCCGTCACACCGGGTGTCGCAGCTGACTTAAGCCATATCCCGACTCAAGTTATTGTAAAAGGTTTTGCGGGTGAAGATCCTTCTCCTGCGCTAAAAGGCGCTGATGTTGTTCTAATTTCTGCGGGCGTTGCTCGTAAACCAGGCATGGATCGTTCAGATCTTTTCAATGTTAACGCAGGTATCGTGCGTAATTTAATTGAAAAGGTTGCACAAAATTGCCCGAAAGCACTTATCGGTATCATTACTAACCCAGTGAATACAACCGTTGCTATCGCAGCAGAAGTGCTTAAGAAAGCAGGCGTTTACGATAAAAAACGTCTTTTCGGTATTACCACACTCGACATTATTCGCGCCAATACCTTTGTTGCAGAGCTAAAAGGTAAAGATCCACAAAAAACCAACGTTCCAGTGATTGGTGGACACTCTGGTGTGACTATTCTCCCTCTATTATCTCAAGTTGACGGCGTTTCATTTACTAATGACGAAGTTGCTGCACTGACTAAACGCATTCAAAATGCAGGTACTGAGGTTGTTGAAGCAAAAGCAGGTGGTGGATCAGCGACATTATCTATGGGTCAAGCAGCCGCTCGTTTTGGTCTTTCATTAATTCGCGCTCTAAATGGCGAGAAAAATGTTATTGAATGCACCTATACAGAAGGCGACGGAGAATATGCCCGTTTCTTTGCACAACCTATTCTTTTAGGTAAAAACGGTGTAGAGGAATATTTATCTATTGGTAAATTAAGTGATTTTGAAAAACAATCTCTTAATGGCATGTTAGATGTATTGAAAAAAGATATAATTCTTGGTGAAGAATTTATTAATAAATAAAGAAATACTTTTTTTGCTATAAAAATAATGCAAATTTAAATAAAAACCGCTGATACTATATCAGCGGTTTTTTTTATTAATTATAATATCTGTAATTATTAGTTAATTATTAGTTTTGGTACGAATCTTTCGTTCAAGTAATTCTCCTGTTTCAGGATGAAAATAACGGCTAGGCCAAATTTCACTAGGAGCTACACCAAGATAATCAGCAATGATTTTCTCTCCTTTAGGCCAAGGGCGTGACAGCGCATTAGCCAGTGTTGAAGAGCTTAACCCTGCTTGGCGAGAGATGGCAGCAAGTGTTGTTCCTCGTTTTCTAAGTGCGGCAATAATATCGGCAAGATGCCAATCAGATTTCCTTGAAATCATTTTTAATCCTTTTTCTATAAAATTGATTGCTGTGTTAGTGGTATAAATAACAGTTTATTAGAAATGTCCTAAAGCATTTAAACTGATTATTTAGAAAATAAAATAACATTATTTTTCTAAAAAGATTTCTGATTTTTTTCTTAATAATTTCTTTTTTGAAGTTGATAACAATTTTAGAGAAACATAATGAAAAAAGAGTGGTATACGGCAAAGGAATTGACGGGTATAGGTGGATTACCTAAATCACCACAAGGTGTAAATTCGAAAGCGAGACGAGAGTCTTGGCAAAAACAAAATGTAAAAAATAAGCAAGGTAGTGGTGTTGAATATCATTATTCTTGTTTACCAGAAAAAACTTTAATTGCTCTAGAACTTTATGAGCCATTAGCACATTACAAACTAAATAAAAAAGAGGAGCCACTCGTTATCTGGGTGAAAGCATTCCAACAACTAAATGATGGTGAACAAAAAACATTAACAGAGCTGATATTGCGGGATGGTATTAGAAGTTTTTTAGAAAAAGTCGTCAATGATTAAGCGATTTTAAAGAATCTATTATTGCGTTATCCGCAACAGATATCTATCTGACTAACCTCTTAGTTGAATGTGAGATGAGATCATGAAAAAAGAATGGTATACAGCGAAAGAATTAGTGGGGCTTGCGGGGTTACCTAACTCACCGCAGGGAGTTAACTTGATGGCGCGTCGTGAAGGATGGGAAAACCGTCGTAAACGTGGCGTGCAGGGAAAAGCTGTCGAGTATTCCGTAAAAAGTCTACCTGATGAGGTGATTAGTGTGCTTGCTGCACATGAACCTCCGGCTGAGTATTTATCAAAACGTCAGGATGCCTTTTTGATTTGGGTTGAAGCTTATTATCAACTGACAAAATCGGAACGAGAAAAGATTGTGAAATTCGTATTACGTGAAGGGCTGGCAAAGCTCATTAGCTATATTGATGCGGATAATCAGGATGCTATCGAACGAGAAAACGAAGAAGTGCTCAATAAATTAAAAAGCCCACCAGAATCGACGTAATCGCTCTAGCGGGCTTCTTTACATAACTACGAGGGTTTATATATCAAAGTTATGATTGACGTTGTACAGCGACGTGAGCAAGCCCAATAAGCGCATCTTTATATGGTGAGTCAGGTATAATTGATAAAGCTTCAATCGCTTTGTCTGCTTCTTCTTCTGCTTTTTGACGGGTATATTCCAAAGAGCCACACTGTTTCATAGTATTTAAAACAGTATCCAATAAATGGCGGCCATTACCTTGTTCAATGGCTTGGCGAATTAATTGGGATTCTTCTTCATTGCCATTATGCATAGCATGAAGTAATGGCAACGTTGGTTTACCTTCATCAAGGTCATCACCAGTGTTTTTACCCAGCTGGTTGTTATCTGCATCATAATCAAGCAAATCGTCAATGAGCTGGAAAGCAGTCCCAAGATAACGACCATAATCTTGGAATGCTTTTTCTTGCTCAGGTGTCGCACCAGAAAGAATGGCTGATGCATGAGAAGCCGCTTCAAACAGACGAGCTGTTTTGCTGTAAATAACTTGCATATAGTCATCTTCAGAAATGTCAGGATCGTTACAATTCATTAATTGTAAAACTTCACCTTCAGCGATCACATTGGTGGCGCTAGACATTAATTTTAATACACGCATCGAATCAAGATCCGTCATCATCTGAAAGGATCGTGTATAAATAAAGTCGCCAACAAGTACACTGGCTGCATTTCCAAAGACAGCATTTGCTGTTTGTTTTCCTCTGCGCATATCAGATTCATCAACAACATCATCATGTAACAACGTTGCAGTATGAATAAACTCGATAAGCGCTGCGACCGAGATATGTTTGTCACCTTGATAGTCCAATGCTCGTCCAGTGAGCACTGCGATCATTGGTCGGATCCTTTTACCACCACCACTAATGATGTAGTAACCAAGTTGGTTTATCAAAGAAACATCTGAATTAAGCTGGTAAAGGATTGCCTCATTTACCGCAGCCATATCAGCGGATGTTAGTTTTATAATAGATTCTAAATTCATGTTTTTTCGACTTTGGCTCGCCAATGAGCGCGTTATTATTAATAAAAAATGATCATGCCATAGATTTTACTCTCTTATAATTTAGATTGTACTTTAAAAATGGCTGAAATAAATATCGTGTAAAAAACTCTTTTTTTTAACGCTAGTTTGCGATCTGTACTTGTCATCGGCACTAAATTTGCGTAGAATTCGCGCCCTATGTGAATATTTTAATTGTGCACTCAAATTATACATATTGGGAGTGTGCGGAAAGCGGAGTTTATATGTACGCGGTTTTCCAAAGTGGTGGTAAACAACACCGAGTCAGCGAAGGTCAAACTATTCGTTTAGAGAAGCTGGAAGTAGCTACTGGCGAAACAATCGAGTTTGATACTGTAATGATGGTCGCTAATGGCGATGACATTCAAATTGGCGCTCCAATCCTTGCGGGCGTTAAAGTTAAAGCGGAAGTGGTTGCTCACGGTCGCGGCGATAAAGTTAAGATTGTTAAGTTCCGTCGTCGTAAACACAGCCGTAAACAACAGGGCCACCGTCAGTGGTTTACTGATGTTAAAATCACTGGTATCGCTTAAGGTTTAGGAGAGTAGTTCAATGGCACATAAAAAGGCTGGCGGCTCGACTCGTAACGGTCGTGATTCCGAAGCAAAACGTCTGGGTGTTAAACGTTTCGGTGGTGAAGCTGTATTAGCAGGTAGCATCATCGTTCGTCAACGTGGTACTAAGTTCCATGCAGGTACTAACGTTGGTTGTGGTCGTGACCACACCCTGTTTGCATTAGCTGACGGAAAAATTAAGTTCGAAGTTAAAGGTCCAAACAACCGTAAATTTATCAGTATCGAAGCTGAATAATTACTGGTCCTTTAAGCACCGAGTCAAAAGCCCTGCAAATATGTTGCGGGGCTTTTTATATTTAAAAAAGGCCATCTCTGGGTAATTTCGGCCATCCAGCACGTTAATGGCTACTATACGGAGTAAAATCATGAAATTTGTTGATGAGGCCAAGATCCTAATCGTCGCGGGCGATGGTGGTAACGGCTGTGTAAGCTTTCGTCGCGAAAAATATATCCCTAACGGGGGACCAGACGGTGGTGATGGTGGTGATGGTGGTGATGTCTACATGATTGCAGACGAAAACCTTAACACCTTAATTGATTACCGTTTTACAAAGTCTTATCGCGCAGAACGTGGTGAAAATGGTCACAGTCGTGACTGTACAGGTAAGCGTGGTCAAGATATTACTATCAGTGTTCCTGTAGGAACGCGTGTCCGTGATTTAGCAACAAATGAAGTCATTGCTGACTTAACAGCTCACGGCCAAAAGCAAATGGTTGCTAAAGGTGGCTTCCACGGTTTAGGCAATACTCGCTTTAAATCATCGGTTAACCGTGCTCCACGTCAACGTACAATGGGAACGCCGGGTGAATCTCGCGAAGTCCTATTAGAGCTAATGTTATTAGCTGATGTGGGTATGCTTGGTATGCCGAATGCGGGTAAATCCACATTTATTCGTGCAGTATCAGCAGCAAAACCTAAAGTTGCTGATTATCCATTTACAACGTTAGTACCAAGCTTAGGCGTGGTGCGCATGGATAATCACCAAAGCTTTGTGGTTGCAGATATTCCCGGATTAATCGAAGGCGCTGCTGATGGTGCAGGTCTTGGGATCCAATTCTTAAAACACTTAGAGCGCTGTCGTGTGTTATTACACTTGATCGATATTGATCCTATTGATGGATCGGATCCTGTGGAAAATGCAAAAATTATTATCTCTGAATTAGAGAAGTACAGCGAAAAACTAGCACAAAAACCACGTTGGTTGGTGTTCAATAAAGTTGATCTTCTCGATGCTGAAGAAGCAAAAGAGAAGGCAAAAGCAATTGTTGAAGCGCTGGGTTGGGATGAAAACTATTACATGATAGCGGCCATCAACCAAGAAGGAGTGAAAAAACTTTGCTGGAATATCATGGAATTCCTGAATGTTACTCCGCGTGAGCAAGATATTGTTGCAACAAAAGCAGAGCCAGGAAAAGTTGACTTTATGTGGGATGATTACCACAAAGAACAGCTTGAAAACCCTGATTTCGAAGAAGATGACGACGATGATTGGGATGAAGAAGACGACGAAGGTATTGAGTTTATCTACCAACGTTAATCACAATTAGAATGATGATTAAAATAAAAAAACGCCTGATTAGTCAGGCGTTTTTTATCTATTACTTATATTATTAGGTATAAATCTAGTGATTGTTATACATATCTTTATACAGATTTGTTTCAAAACGCACTAAATAAGCGCGTCCAGCATTACGATTCTGTGTAGGAGGTGAATACGCCGAAACGTATTGTACAAACGCCACTTTTTGTCCGTTTGCCGTGGTCATAAAGCCCGCAAGATTGTAAACCCCTTTTAATGAACCCGTTTTGGCAGAAACTTTGCCATCAACACCCGCTTCATGAAAACCGCCTCGATACTGTAATGTACCGTCATGTCCTGCAAGGGGAAGCATGGTAATAAAATTTAATTCACTTTCATGTTGTCCAATGTATTGAAGGATTTGCATCATGGTTGCAGGTGAAATGAGGTTATGACGAGAAAGGCCTGAGCCATCAACCATAACGGTATTTCCTAAATCAATGCCGGCTTTTTGTTTTAAAATAGCACGGGTTGCTTCTGCGCCAGAGCGCCAAGTGCCGGGAACGCCATAATACTCACGACCAATAGTTCTAAATACGGTGTCTGCAATCATATTATCAGACTCTTTTAGCATGGTAGTCAGTAAGTTATGTAACGGTTTTGATTGTGTTTGTGCTAGTACAGTAACAGGCGCTTTTAGTTGAGATCGACGTTTGACATATCCATCAAGTTCAATATTGGCGCGCTGTAACTCTTCTTTTAAAATTGTACCGGCCCAATGAGCTCCATCTTGAATAGAGAACATTAAAGGGACTGCATCGTCACGTTTAGGAATACAACCTGTGATTACATAGGTATTTAAGTCACGAACAGTGACATCTAATTCACAAAAACGGGTACGAGTTGATCCTTTCTCATAAGTTTCAACTTCACTTAAAACGGTTACAGGATAGAAAGAGGCTTTACGTATTGTGGCAATATCACCTTCTTTGTTGCCACTTTGCAGCAAGACAGAAAAGCAGTTTTTATCAACAATAGCAGTACTAGGAGGGGCACTAAAGCATTGGGTTAGATCATTCCAAACCCAACCGGGTGCTTTGTCATGGCTTGAAAAAGCAGAAGTATCAATAAGCAAATCGCCATGCACTTTTGTAATACCTGATTGTTTTAATACGGCTACCATTGCTCTTAATTGTTGGCGGGTTAATGTAGGATCGCCTGTAAAACGAAAGATCAAATCACCAATAAGCTGATTATCTTTTATCTTACCTTCTGTTTCCATTGTTGTTGTGAATTGATAGTTTCCACCTAATTGAAGTAATGCCGCAAGTGCAGTCACCACTTTTTGAGTACTTGCTGGAAGTGCTAATTGATCGGCATGATAATTAAGATTAGGAGAAGCAGCGCCAACGGGTTGAGTAATTAAACCTACTTGAGTTCCTTCGGGAAGAAGAGATGTATAGTTTTCAACAGGTATCGCTTGGGTTGAAAAACTGATGATACTTAATGTGTAGAGTATCCGTCGAAATGTTGATAGTAAGCGCATAATTTCTCTATCCGTGACTATAGCGTGTAACGCTACAGTATTGATTGCCAGAGGCTAATACTAAAGGGCAATGAGGGCAAAAGTAAACGGTAACAAGCAGGATTAGCTCATTATCGGAAAAAGTCTGTTTATCTCTTTATAAAGAGAGATAAGGCGTGAAGCAATGCGTCTGTTGTGTTAGATTTAGTTTTAAGTCTGAGAGGTTTAGTTAACATCCCAACAGCATGAGTTGGGAATATAATAACGTCCCCTCATTCACCGAATATATGTAGAGACAGGCCCAATTTAAGGTTGCCTGTGTCTTTTTTTGTCTTGAGAAGAGTAAATAGATCCTTTTCTCTGTGTTGTTAGTATAAAAAATCAGGATGATACCTATTTTTTATTAGGAATAGTATTGAGGTATTAACACATGAATCAGATCCCTATGACAGTTCTAGGTGCAGAAAAATTACGCGAAGAGCTGGAATATTTAAAAGGTGTTCGTCGTCCCGAAATTATTGCCGCTATCGCTGAAGCTCGTGAACACGGAGACTTAAAAGAAAACGCGGAATATCATGCTGCAAGAGAGCAACAAGGTTTCTGTGAAGGTCGTATACAAGAAATTGAAGCAAAATTATCAAATGCTCAAGTCATTGATATTAAAAAGATGAATAACAATGGTCGAATTATTTTTGGTTCAACAGTGACGCTGTTAAATGTTGAAACTGAAGAAGAGCAAACTTACCGCATTGTTGGTGATGATGAAGCGAACATTAAAGAAAACTTAATTTCTGTTAATTCACCGATTGCGCGTGGGTTGATTGGTAAAGAGTTAGATGATGTCGTTGTTATCACTACACCGGGTGGACAAGTCGAATACGAAGTTTTAAACGTAGAATACATTTAATTTATAATTTTACGTTTCTATAGAAAACTAGACTGCTATCCTGTGGTAATATAAAAAAGGCCTTAAAAGGCCTTTTTTGCCATAGAGTTAGTTATGGCATTTTTATATAAAGATACAAGTTTTATTTCGGTAAAATAATCTTACGTGCTTCTGAAGGACGATAAAGAACAAGAATTTTTCCGATAACTTGTACATTCTGTGCACCGCTTTCGCGTACAATCGCTGCCACGATCAAGTTTTTAACATCTCGATCTTCGCCTGCGATTTTGACTTTGATAAGCTCATGGTGCGCCAGAGCGAGTTCAATTTCTGCAAGAACGCCTTCAGTCAACCCGTTGTTACCAATCATAACGACTGGATTCAGGTGATGAGCGAGCCCTTTCAGGTGTTGAATTTGTTTTTTGTTAAGAGTCATCATTAATTTTTGCTTTGTTGGGATTGAAAACGATCTATTCTAACGCCATCTCTCACTTATCACCATAAAATGTCGTTAATACGGGGTTAAATGAGTGAAAGAGTAAAAATATTGATAGCTAAGTGTATGATAGTTGGAAAACGCAATGGCCAATAAGAAACGTTCGGCAAGCTCTAGCCGCTGGTTACAAGAACATTTTAGTGATAAATATGTTCAACAAGCACAGAAAAAAGGGTTTCGCTCTCGTGCTTGGTTTAAACTGGAAGAGATTCAGCAAAGTGACAATATCTTTAAACCAGGTATGACCGTTGTCGATTTAGGAGCAGCCCCTGGAGGGTGGTCTCAATACGTTGTACAGCAGTTAGGAAAAAAAGGTCGAATTATCGCATGTGACCTTTTACCTATGGATCCTATCGTTGGAGTCGATTTCCTTCAAGGCGATTTTCGTGATGAACTTGTGTTGAAGGCATTGCTTGATAGAGTAGGTGAAAACAAAGTCCAGGTTGTCATGTCTGACATGGCTCCAAACATGAGCGGTACACCCGCGGTCGATATCCCTCGATCCATGTATTTAGTAGAGTTAGCGCTTGATATGTGTCGTGATGTACTGGCTCCCGGGGGAAGTTTTATTGTCAAAGTGTTTCAGGGAGAAGGCTTTGATGAATACCTGGGGCAAATACGCTCCCTGTTTACGAAAGTGAAAGTTCGTAAACCAGACGCTTCGCGGTCTCGTTCTCGTGAGGTATATATTGTAGCCACAGGGCGTAAACTTTAGTACCCTAAAGCTATTTGTTAACACAGTTGTAATATGAGGTTAATCCCTTGAGTGACATGGCGAAAAACCTGATCCTCTGGCTAGTTATTGCAGTCGTTTTGATGTCATTATTCCAGAGCTTCGGACCCAGCGATTCGAATAGTCGTAAGGTGGATTACTCTACCTTTATCAATGAGTTAACTAATAACCAATTACGCGAGGTCAGCATAAGTGGTTATGATATTAATGTAACTAAAACAGATAACTCAAAGTACAGCACGTATATGCCTATGCGTGATGACAACCTGCTGACCACTTTAATGAACCGTAATGTAAAAGTAACGGGCGAGCCACTTGAAGGCCAAAGTCTTCTGACTCAAATTTTTGTGTCTTGGTTCCCAATGCTATTACTGATTGGTCTTTGGATTTTCTTTATGCGCCAAATGCAAGGTGGTGGCGGTAAAGGTGCGATGTCTTTCGGTAAAAGCAAGGCACGCATGTTGACAGAAGACCAAATCAAAACAACCTTTGCTGATGTTGCGGGTTGTGATGAAGCGAAAGAAGAAGTAAGCGAATTAGTTGAGTATTTGCGTGATCCGGGCCGTTTCCAGAAATTAGGGGGTAAAATTCCTAAAGGTATTCTGATGGTAGGGCCTCCAGGTACAGGTAAAACATTATTAGCAAAAGCTATCGCGGGTGAAGCTAAAGTCCCATTCTTTACCATTTCAGGTTCTGATTTCGTTGAAATGTTCGTGGGTGTCGGTGCTTCTCGTGTTCGTGATATGTTTGAACAAGCTAAAAAAGCGGCACCTTGTATCATCTTTATCGATGAAATCGATGCGGTCGGTCGTCAACGTGGTGCAGGTCTAGGTGGTGGTCATGATGAACGTGAACAAACACTGAACCAAATGCTAGTTGAGATGGATGGTTTCGAAGGTAATGAAGGTATTATCGTTATCGCGGCAACTAACCGCCCAGACGTATTAGACCCAGCATTACTTCGCCCAGGCCGTTTTGACCGTCAAGTGGTTGTTGGTTTACCTGATGTACGTGGACGTGAGCAAATCCTTAAAGTCCATATGCGTCGTGTGCCTTTATCACCAGACGTTGATCCAGCAATTTTAGCGCGTGGTACGCCAGGTTTCTCTGGTGCTGACTTAGCTAACTTAGTTAACGAAGCAGCTTTATTCGCTGCACGTGGTAATAAACGTGTTGTCTCAATGGTCGAATTTGAGAAAGCGAAAGATAAGATAATGATGGGCGCAGAGCGCCGTTCAATGGTGATGACTGAAGAACAAAAAGCATCAACCGCTTATCATGAAGCTGGTCACGCAATTATTGGTCGTTTAGTACCTGAACATGATCCTGTGCATAAAGTGACGATTATTCCTCGTGGACGTGCATTAGGTGTGACTTTCTTCTTACCTGAAGGCGACCAAATTAGTGCGAGCCGTCAGAAATTAGAGAGCCAGATTTCAACACTTTATGGTGGTCGTTTAGCTGAAGAAATTATCTATGGTGTAGAGCATGTTTCTACAGGTGCTTCTAATGACATCAAAGTTGCAACCAATATTGCACGCAACATGGTGACACAGTGGGGCTTCTCTGAAAAGTTAGGGCCATTACTGTACGCAGAAGAAGAAGGTGAAGTGTTCTTAGGCCGTTCTGTTGCTAAAGCGCAGCATATGTCTGATGAAACAGCGCGTACAATTGACGAAGAAATTAAAGCTATCGTTGATCGTAACTATGTTCGTGCTCGTCAGATTTTAATGGACAACCTTGATATTCTGCACTCAATGAAAGATGCACTGATGACTTATGAAACTATCGATGCGCCTCAAATTGATGATTTAATGAATCGTCGTGATGTTCGTCCACCTGCGGGCTGGGAAGGCAATAATGGCAATAGTGGTACAACGACTACTGCCCAGCCAGCACAAACGCATGTAGCGAGTGAGCCAAAAGATAAGCCTGAGTCAGAAAGTGATACACCTTCTGATAAAAATACTCACTAATCCTTATCGGGTTATGCATATTGAGTAAGCTATAAATATAAACCCCAGGCTTCTGGGGTTTTTTTATGAAGGTATCAATGAAATGAAATTAATGGCTAGAGGAACAGAACTTAATTTATCAACACCTCAAGTTATGGGGATTTTGAATGTCACTCCAGACTCTTTCTCAGATGGTGGCACTCATAATTCACTTAATGATGCAGTTAACCACGCAGCAAAATTGATCGCTGAAGGGGCTTCTATCATCGATATTGGTGGTGAATCTACTAGACCCGGCGCAAGCGATGTCTCTATTGATGAAGAGTTACAGCGTGTTGTTCCTGTTGTTGAGGCTATTCGTCAACGTTTTGATGTTTGGATCTCTGTTGATACATCCAAAGCTCAAGTCATTACTGAATCAGCAAATGCAGGTGCTTCAATTATCAATGACATTCGCTCTTTACAAGAGCCAGGAGCACTTGAAGCGGCGGTTAAAACAGGTTTGCCAGTGTGTATTATGCATATGCAGGGTGACCCTAAAACCATGCAACAATCACCACATTATGAGAATGTGGTGATGGATGTTGATCGTTTTTTACAAGAAAATATTCAACGTTGTGTTGATGCCGGGATCGAAAAAAATCAAATTATTCTTGATCCAGGATTCGGCTTTGGTAAAAATTTAGAGCATAATTACCAATTATTAGCACACTTAAGTGAACTTCATCACTTTGGTCTACCCATACTTGCTGGAATGTCACGCAAATCAATGGTTGGACAACTATTGAATGTACCACCACAAGAGCGTGTTGCTGGTAGCGTGGCGTGCGCTGTCATTGCAGCGATACAAGGCGCACAAATTATTCGTGTACACGATGTTAAAGAGACTATTGATGCGATGAAAGTCGTACAAGCGACTCTTTCTGCAAAGGAAAATAATGAATGAGCGAACGTAAATACTTTGGAACAGATGGTATCCGTGGAAAAGTAGGTGATAGTCCAATTACACCTGATTTTGTATTAAAACTAGGTTGGGCTGCGGGCAAAGTATTAGCACGTCATGGCTCTCGTAAAATCATTATTGGTAAAGATACACGTATTTCAGGCTATATGCTTGAATCTGCATTAGAGGCGGGTTTAGCTGCTGCAGGTTTATCTGCCTCATTTACAGGACCAATGCCAACACCAGCTGTTGCTTATTTAACGCGTACATTCCGTGCTGAAGCCGGGATCGTGATTTCAGCTTCTCATAACCCTTATTACGATAACGGGATTAAATTCTTCTCTATTGATGGCACAAAATTACCAGACGAAGTAGAAGAAGCTATTGAAGCTGAAATGGAAAAGCCAATTACTTGTGTTGAATCAGCAGAGCTTGGTCGTGCAAATCGTATTGTAGATGCTGCGGGTCGTTACATTGAATTCTGTAAAGGGACTTTCCCAAATGAAAACAATCTTAACGGGCTAAAAGTCGTTGTCGATTGTGCTCATGGCGCAACATATCATATTGCACCAAACGTATTTCGTGAATTAGGTGCTGAAGTGATCACTATTGGTTGTGAGCCAACTGGTATCAATATCAACGAAGAGTGTGGTGCAACAGATGTTCGCATGTTGCAGAAACGCGTATTAGAAGAAGGCGCTGATGTTGGTTTAGCTTTTGATGGTGACGGCGACCGTATCATCATGGTTGACCATCAAGGCCTAAAAGTTGATGGTGACCAAATTCTCTACATTATTGCAAGAGAAGCGTTACGCCAAGGTCAATTACGCGGTGGTGCAGTAGGTACGCTAATGAGCAATATGGGATTAGAGATAGCACTTAAACAACTGGGTATTCCTTTTGTAAGAGCAAAAGTGGGGGACCGCTATGTGCTTGAAAAATTACAAGAGAAAGGCTGGCGTTTAGGTGCTGAAAACTCAGGTCATATTATTTTATTAGATAAAACGACTACAGGTGATGGTATTGTTGCAGGCTTACAAGTTTTAAGTGCGATGGTACGTAACCACATGAGTCTGCATGATTTATGCAGTGGTATGAAACTATTACCACAAATTTTAGTGAATGTTCGTTTTACGGGGAGCCACGATCCACTACAAACACCTGAAGTTCAGAAAGTCGCGAAAGCGGTTGAAGACGAACTGGCAGGTAAAGGACGTGTATTACTGCGTAAATCAGGAACAGAACCTTTAATTCGTGTCATGGTTGAAGGAGAAAATGAAGAGCAAGTCACTGCGATGGCAAATCGTATTGCTGACGCTGTGAAGCACGTTGGTTAATTGATGATTTTTTCTTCAATCAATCACTTTGTAGAAAAATAACCTTGCTTGTCAGTTCAGCTTTGGTTAGTATTCACACCCGCTTAGTAAGGTCTTGAACTAAAGCGGGTGAAGCAATCGAAGGTTATCGTTAAGACGATAAGTTCCATAGAAAAGGTAACGCAAATGTATACGGCACTCATTGTTATTCTTATCATTGTAGCAACAGGGCTAGTTGGTCTGATCCTGTTACAGCAGGGTAAAGGTGCTGATATGGGCGCTTCTTTTGGTGCAGGTGCTTCCGGTACAGTATTTGGTTCAAGCGGTTCAGCTAACTTTATGACCCGTATGACCGCTGTTTTAGCGACAGCTTTTATTGTACTTGCCCTTATTTTAGGTAATCTAAGTGCCAATAAAACTGTGCGTGAAGACAGCAAATGGATGTCTATCGAGCAGACTACAGAAGAAGCTAAAAAAGCTGAGCAATTAGCAGCGCCTGTAGCGCCAGCAAATACAGATATTCCGCAGTAAACTAAGTAAAGATTTAAATGAGATTGTTAATTTTTACGCAGTAACAGTCTCATTAAGTGCCGAGGTGGTGAAATTGGTATACACGCTACCTTGAGGTGGTAGTGCCTATAAAACGGGCGTACGGGTTCAAGTCCCGTTCTCGGCACCATTATTCCAGATAGCTTGCGTTTTGCTTGTTATCAGCGTAAAATTTGCCACGTTTTTCGAACGCGGGGTGGAGCAGCTTGGTAGCTCGTCGGGCTCATAACCCGAAGGTCGTCGGTTCAAATCCGGCCCCCGCAACCACTTCTAACAATACAGCACTTTTCTCATTAATCATCTTGTTAAACCGATTATGATCCTGAGTGGAATGTGCCGTAAGAAGAGGTTATTCTCGAATGGCAAGTTACAGGGTCCAGTTGCATAAAGCCCCGAATTTCGGGGTTTTTTGTTATCAGAGAATAGAATACTGGGCTATAGGCCCTTTTTTTATGCCTTGGGGGTGGGTTTGTCCACATTAGAGCAAAAATTAACAGCGATGGTTTCAGCACCAGTAGAAGCATTAGGCTTTGAATTTGTCGGTCTTGAGTTTATTCGTGGCCGAGAATCAACATTGCGCATCTATATTGATAGTGAAGACGGTATCACTGTTGATGATTGTGCTGATGTTAGCCACCAGGTCAGTGCTGTGCTGGATGTTGAAGATCCAATTCAAACAGTTTATAACCTTGAGATTTCTTCTCCTGGTTTAGAACGACCTTTATTCACTGCAACGCATTATGAGCAATTTATCGGCGAAGAAGCCGCTATCGTATTACGAATTGCAATGCAAAACCGCCGTAAATGGCAGGGCATTATTAAGTCTGTCGCTGGCGAAATGATCACGGTTACTGTGGATGGTAAAGACGAAGTGTTCGCACTGAGCAACATCCAGAAAGCTAACCTGGTACCCCACTTTTAAGTTTTGAAGAGGCAACTAGGATGAACAAAGAGATTCTGGCTGTTGTGGAAGCGGTCTCTAACGAAAAATCTCTTCCTCGTGAAAAGATTTTTGAAGCACTGGAAACCGCACTAGCGACAGCAACTAAGAAAAAATACGAGCAAGAAATTGACGTTCGCGTATGTATCGACCGTAAAACCGGTGATTTTGATACATTCCGTCGTTGGGTTGCTGTTGATGAAGTGACTCAACCAACTCGTGAAATCACACTTGAAGCAGCTCAATATGAAGATCCTAGTATCGAACTAGGTGGTTATATTGAAGATCAAATCGAATCTGTTACTTTCGACCGTATTACAACACAAACCGCTAAACAAGTTATCGTACAAAAAGTACGTGAAGCTGAAAGAGCAATGGTTGTTGATCAATTCCGCGAACAATTAGGCGAAATTATCACGGGTGTTGTGAAGAAAGTGAACCGTGAAAATATCACTTTAGATTTAGGCAATAACGCTGAAGCGGTTATTTTACGCGAAGATATGTTACCGCGTGAGAACTTCCGCCCAGGTGACCGTTTACGTGGTGTTTTATACGACGTACGTACAGAAACTCGTGGTGCACAACTTTTCGTGACACGCTCTCGCCCTGAAATGCTGGTTGAACTTTTCCGTATTGAAGTACCAGAAATTGGCGAAGAAATCATTGAAATTAAAGCTGCAGCGCGTGATCCAGGTTCTCGTGCCAAAATCGCAGTAAAAACTAACGACAAGCGTATTGACCCAGTGGGTGCTTGTGTTGGTATGCGTGGTGCACGTGTACAAGCCGTTTCCAGCGAATTGGGCGGCGAGCGAATTGATATTGTTCTGTGGGATGATAATCCTGCACAATTCGTCATTAATGCAATGGCTCCGGCAGATGTTGCTTCTATTGTTGTCGATGAAGACAAATGTACAATGGATGTTGCAGTTGAAAGCAGTAACCTTGCGCAGGCAATTGGCCGTAATGGTCAAAACGTTCGTCTGGCAGCTCAGTTACTGAAAAAACATCGTGGTGATGACAAGTGGGAATTAAACGTCATGACTGCTGATGAACTGAATGCAAAACATCAGGCAGAAGCAAACGCAGCCATTGAAATATTTACTAAGCATCTCGACATTGATGAAGACTTCGCAACTGTTTTAGTTGAAGAAGGTTTCTCTACCCTTGAAGAGTTAGTTTATGTGCCAATCAGTGAACTGCTGGCTATTGACGGACTAGATGAAGATACCGTTGAAGCTCTACGTGAAAGAGCAAAAGCCGCGTTAACAACGATTGAATTAGCTCAAAAAGAAAGCCTAGGCGATAACCAACCAGCCGAGGACTTATTAGCTCTCGAAGGATTGGAGCGCTCTTTAGCATTTGATCTAGCTGCCCGTGGTATCTGCACACTGGAAGATCTTGCCGAACAGGGTATCGACGACCTAACTGATATTGAAGGCTTAAATAGTGAGCGCGCAGGCGAACTCATTATGGCCGCACGTAATATCTGCTGGTTTGGGAATGATGCGTAACAACTGAGCAGGAAGGAACAGAATGACAGATGAAACAGTAAAATCACTGGCAGAAGAGATTCAGACACCGGTTGAACGTTTGGTACAGCAGTTTGCTGATGCCGGTATTAAGAAGACCGTCTCTGATTCTGTCTCCCAAAAAGAGAAAGAAACCTTACTGGCTTGGTTGAATCGTGATAAAGACGTATCAACCAACCAACCAGAAAAATTAACGTTACAACGCAAAGTGCGTAGTACGTTAAGTGTTCCTGGTACAGGTGGCAAAAGTAAATCAGTAGCCATCGAAGTCCGCAAAAAACGCACTTATGTGAACCGTGACGCCGTTGAAAAAGCGCAAGCGGATGAGCAAGCTCAGCGTGAAGCGGAAGAAAAGGCGCATCGCGAAGCCGAAGAAAAAGCCCAGCGCGAAGCACAAGAGAAAGCACAGCGCGAAGCTGAAGAAAAAGCAAAACGTGAAGCTGAAAAGGCAAAGAAAGACGCCGAAGAAAAAGCGAAACGTGAAGCTGAAGAAGCAAAACGTGAAGCAGCGGAATTAGCTAAGCGCGAAGCAGCGGAAAAAGATAAAGTGAAACAAAACGATAAACCAAAAGCTGATAAAGCAGCAGATCAGGAAAAAGCACGTCGCATTGCTGAACAGGCTGAACTGAAGCGTAAAACGGAAGAAGCACAGCGCCGTAAAGCGGAAGATGAAGCAAAAATTGCAGCAGAAAAAGCACGTCGTTTGGCTGAAGAAAATGCTGAAAAATGGACTGCTGAACCTAAAGCGCCAGAAACTGAAGGCTCAGACTATCATGTAACCACATCACGTTATGCTCGTGATGCTGAAGATGAAAGTGATGCTGAAGTTGAAGGTGGCCGCGGCCGTGGTCGTAACGCTAAGGCTCCTCGTCCTAAGAAAAATAACCGCCATTCTGAAAAAGCAGATCGTGAAGAAGCACGTGCTGCTGGTCGTACTAACAAGAAAGGCAAACGTAAAGGTAGCTCATTACAGCAAGGCTTCAATAAGCCAGCAGCTGTTGTAAACCGTGATGTTATTATTGGTGAGACTATTTCCGTTGCTGAACTTGCTAACAAAATGGCAGTAAAAGGGTCTGAAGTTATCAAAACTATGATGAAAATGGGTGCTATGGCGACCATTAATCAGGTTTTAGACCAAGAAACTGCACAGCTTGTTGCTGAAGAAATGGGTCACAAAGTTATCTTACGTCGTGAAAACGAGTTAGAAGAACAAGTCATGAGCGATCGTGATACTGGCGAAGAAAGCGCAGTATCTCGTGCACCAGTTGTAACTATCATGGGTCACGTTGACCACGGTAAAACATCATTGCTGGACTACATTCGTTCAACGAAAGTAGCATCAGGCGAAGCGGGTGGTATCACCCAGCATATCGGTGCTTACCACGTTAAAACTGACAAAGGTGAAATCACTTTCCTGGATACTCCAGGTCACGCCGCGTTTACTTCAATGCGTGCTCGTGGTGCTCAGGTAACGGATATCGTTGTTCTGGTTGTTGCGGCAGATGATGGTGTAATGCCACAAACTATCGAAGCAATCCAACACGCAAAAGCAGCAAACGTACCTGTTGTTGTTGCTGTGAATAAAATTGATAAACACGAAGCTGATCCAGATCGCGTTAAAACTGAACTGTCTCAATATGGCATCCTGCCAGAAGAGTGGGGCGGTGAAACTCAGTTTATGCATGTATCTGCAAAACAAGGTTTAGGTATTGATGAACTGCTGGATGCTATTCTTTTACAAGCTGAAGTTCTTGAACTGAAAGCAGTTAAAGAAGGTATGGCAAGCGGTGTTGTTATCGAATCTTACCTTGATAAAGGTCGTGGTCCAGTTGCAACTATTCTTGTCCGTGAAGGTACACTGAATAAAGGTGACATCGTTCTGTGTGGTTTCGAATACGGTCGTATTCGTGCAATGCGTAACGAATTAGGCCAAGACGTTCAATCTGCAGGCCCATCAATGCCTGTTGAGATTTTAGGTCTATCTAACGTTCCTTCTGCAGGTGATGAAGCAACCGTTGTTCGTGATGAGAAGAAAGCGCGTGAAGTTGCATTATACCGTCAAGGTAAATTCCGCGATGTTAAACTGGCTCGTCAGCAGAAGTCTAAACTGGAAAACATGTTTGCTAACATGGAAGAAGGTAAAACTTCTGAACTGAACATCGTTCTGAAAACAGACGTTCAAGGTACTTGTGAAGCGATTACTGATGCATTAGTTAAACTGTCTAATAATGAAGTTAAACTGAAAATCATCGGCTCAGGTGTAGGTGGTATCACCGAAACTGACGCAACATTAGCCGCGGCTTCTAACGCAATTATTCTTGGTTTCAACGTTCGTGCTGATGCATCTGCTCGTCGTATCATTGAACAAGAAAGCGTTGATTTACGTTACTACTCTGTTATCTATAGCCTGATTGATGAAATCAAACTGGCAATGAGCGGTATGTTGGCACCTGAATATAAACAAGAAATCATGGGTCTTGCAGAAGTCCGTGATGTGTTTAAATCACCTAAATTCGGCGCAATTGCGGGCTGTATGGTGGTTGAAGGTAACATCAAACGTAATAACCCAATTCGTGTTCTGCGTGATAACGTGGTTATCTATGAAGGCGAACTTGAGTCACTGCGTCGCTTTAAAGATGACGTCAACGAAGTGCGTAACGGCATGGAATGTGGTATCGGTGTGAAAAACTACAACGATGTCCGCGTTGGCGACATGATTGAAGTCTTCCAAGTTATCGAAATCAAACGTTCTATTGATTAATTTAGTCCGTCTTGTTTTAAAAGGGAGCTCTAGGGCTCCCTTCTTATTCCTTTCTTTGCTGTATTCCCCTTTTATTTCCCCTCCATTTTTCAACATAACCGAAATAGATTGCCTTTCAGTAATTTATGAAAGTGAAATAACAGGGTAAAATAGCATCAAAGAAACATTTTATTTCTAAAGAAAGAAATCAGAGAAAGCGGTTGTTAAATACCACTTCATGTATACTCTTTAGATATCATTGATTTTAGATTTGAATTAACAATGACAATCAGGGCGATACCCTATTGTCAGGGAGAGATAAAATGGCAAGAGATTTTAGCCGTAGTCAGCGTGTTTCTCAGGAAATGCAAAAAGAAATCGCCATCATTTTACAACGCGAAGTCAAAGATCCACGCATTGGAATGGCAACAGTATCTGGCGTTGAGATTTCTCGTGATTTGGCTTATGCCAAAGTATTTGTCACCTTTTTAAACTTATCAGGTGGTGAAAAAAGCGAAGAAGAGATGGTTGCAGAGGGTTTAACTGCACTTAATGAAGCCGCTGGTTTTATTCGTTCTTTGTTAGGCAAAGCGATGCGTTTACGTATTGTGCCTGAACTGACATTTGCTTATGACAACTCATTAGTTGAAGGTATGCGTATGTCTAACCTAGTTTCTAACGTTGTTAAAAGCGATGAAGAGCGTCGTCATAAAGAGGACAAATAATGGGGCGTCGTCGTAAGGGGCGTGAGATTAACGGCGTATTGCTACTCGATAAACCCCAAGATATTTCCTCTAACGATGCACTCCAAAAAGTCCGCCGTATGTTTAATGCCAGCAAGGCAGGGCATACAGGGGCATTGGATCCTTTAGCAACAGGTATGCTCCCTATTTGTTTAGGTGAAGCAACAAAATTTTCACAGTTTCTATTGGATTCAGATAAGCGTTATCGTGTTATTGCACGTTTAGGGCAACGAACAGATACCTCTGATGCACATGGCGAGGTTATTCAAGAGCGCCCAGTACAATTTACACAGCAAGCTTTAGATGATGCCTTAGATAGCTTTCGCGGTGAAACATTGCAAGTCCCTTCAATGTACTCCGCTTTAAAACATCAAGGTAAACCGCTTTACGAATATGCCCGACAAGGTATTGAAGTAGAGCGTGAAGCAAGACCTATCACTGTTTATGAACTCCAGTTTATTCGCTGGGAAGGTGACGAGTTAGAGCTGGAAATTCATTGTTCTAAAGGCACTTACATTCGAACAATTATTGATGATCTTGGTGAGAAATTACAATGTGGTGCTCACGTTATTTTCTTACGTCGATTGGAAGTCGCAGATTATCCTAAAGAGCGAATGGTAACGTTAGAGCAACTAAGAGCAATGATAGAGGATGCACAAACTGCGCAAGAAGATCCTTTCTTGGCACTTGATGCACTGTTATTGCCTATGGATACCGCTGTTGCACATTTTCCGGTTGTGAATTTAACCACGATTATTGCAGGTTATCTCAAGCTGGGGCAGCCTGTTCGGGTTAATCATGACATCAATGAAGGCGAATGGGTGAGAGTAACTGAAGGCGATGAAAAAAAATTCATCGGTCTTGCTATCATTAAAGATGGCCTAGTTGCTCCGAAAAGAGTCGTTGTAGACTATAGCGCACAAGATAACACTTAATAGCAATCTTGCGCTAAAAGTGTTTGAAGCGTAGAATAATGCGGCTATCTGTTTAGGTGGCTGAGTTGGATAGCTGAATTAGAGATTGGCTATCCTAAAAATTTTAATTTAATTGGAGTTTATTATGTCTCTAAGTACTGAAGCGAAAGCAAAAATCGTTGCTGAATTTGGTCGTGATGCTAACGATACTGGCTCAAGCGAAGTTCAGATTGCACTGCTGACTGCAGAAATCAACCACCTGCAAGGTCACTTTTCAGAGCACAAAAAAGATCACCACAGCCGTCGTGGTCTGCTGCGTAAAGTTTCCAGCCGTCGTAATCTGCTGGACTACCTGAAACGTAAAGATGTTGCTCGTTACTCTGCACTGATTGAACGTTTAGGTCTGCGTCGCTAATCAAGTGAGTTTCAGAGAAAAGGGGCCTGTTGGCCCCTTTTCTACTAGAAAGTGCTATTTTTAATATTAGTCGTTATGTTTTAATGTGGTGATTGTTATTTAGTCTCTCTAGTTACGACAATTCGCGCGGCTAATGAAAGTACTTATCACTAAGTGGTTAATATTTTCATTAGTCGCGAGGGGACGTAGCGGAGAAAAGATCATTCATCGTCGCTAAACATCTGGCGACAATAAGATAAAGGATATTATTTTGCTGAATCCTACAGTTCGTAAATTTCAATACGGTCAACATACCGTTTCATTAGAAACAGGTATGATGGCTCGTCAAGCAACAGCAGCTGTTATGGTTGACATGGACGGCACCGCTGTTTTTGTCACTGTTGTTGCAAAGAAAAAAGTTAAAGCTGGACAAGATTTCTTCCCATTAACTGTTAACTACCAAGAGCGTTCATACGCTGCTGGTCGTATCCCAGGTAGCTTCTTCCGTCGTGAAGGTCGTCCTGGTGAAGGCGAAACGTTAATTGCACGTTTAATTGACCGCCCTTTACGCCCATTATTCCCTGAAGGTTTCTTAAACGAAATTCAAATCGTTGCTACCGTTGTTTCTGTTAACCCACAAGTTAACCCAGATATCGTTGCAATGATTGGTGCTTCTGCAGCATTAGCGCTGTCAGGTGTTCCATTCAATGGCCCTATCGGTGGTGCTCGTGTTGGTTTTATCGATGGACAATATGTTCTAAACCCAACAGTTGATGAGCTGAAAGTTAGTAAATTAGATTTAGTGGTTGCAGGTACTGCAGGTGCGGTACTAATGGTAGAATCAGAAGCTGATTTATTATCAGAAGAAGAAATGCTAGGTGCAGTCGTATTTGGTCATGATCAACAACAAGTTGTGATCGAAAACATCAATGCATTAGTGGCAGAAGTGGGTAAAGAGAAATGGGATTGGGCGCCAGAAGCTATCAACCAAACTTTACACGACCGTATTGCACAATTAGCACAAGCTCGCATTGGTGATGCTTACCGTATCACTGAAAAACAAGAGCGTTATGAACAAATCGAAGCTATTCGTGATGACGTTATTGCGACATTAGTTGCTGAAGATGAAACTTTAGATGAAGCTGAAATCAGTGAAATCTTCTCAGGTCTTGAGAAAAACATCGTTCGTGCTCGCGTATTAGCGGGTGAACCACGTATCGATGGTCGTGAAAAAGACATGGTACGTGCATTAGACATTCACACTGGTTTATTACCACGTACTCACGGTTCAGCACTGTTTACTCGTGGTGAAACTCAGGCACTGGTTACTGCAACATTAGGTACTGCACGTGATGCTCAAACTATTGATGACATCATGGGTGAGCACACAGATACTTTCTTACTGCACTATAACTTCCCTCCATACTCTGTTGGTGAAACAGGCATGATGGGTTCACCAAAACGTCGCGAAATCGGTCATGGCCGTTTAGCAAAACGTGGTGTGTTAGCTGTAATGCCAACAATTGAAGAATTCCCATATACTGTTCGCGTGGTTTCTGAAATCACTGAATCAAATGGTTCATCTTCAATGGCGTCTGTTTGTGGTGCTTCTTTAGCACTGATGGATGCAGGTGTACCAATTAAAGAATCTGTTGCAGGTATTGCAATGGGTCTAGTGAAAGAAGGCGACAACTTTGTTGTTCTTTCCGACATTCTGGGTGATGAAGACCATTTAGGCGATATGGACTTTAAAGTTGCGGGTAGCCGTAACGGTGTCAGCGCATTACAAATGGATATCAAGATCGAAGGTATCACTCGCGAAATTATGCAAGTTGCATTAAACCAAGCGAAAAGCGCACGTTTACACATTTTAGGTGTAATGGAAGATGCAATTAGCCAACCTCGTGCTGATATTTCTGAGTTTGCACCACGCATTCATACTATCAAAATTAATCCAGACAAGATCAAGGACGTTATCGGTAAAGGTGGCTCAGTTATCCGTGCATTAACGGAAGAAACAGGCACAACTATCGAAATCGAAGATGATGGTACAGTGAAGATTGCTGCAACAAGTGGCGACCAAGCAAAACAAGCTATCGCTCGTATCGAAGAAATTACTGCTGAAGTTGAAGTGGGTCGTATCTACAACGGTAAAGTAACTCGTATCGTAGATTTCGGTGCATTCGTTGCTATCGGTGGTGGCAAAGAAGGTCTGGTTCATATTTCTCAAATCGCAGACAAACGCGTTGAGAAAGTGAGTGACTACTTGGAAATGGGTCAAGAAGTTCCAGTTAAAGTACTGGAAATTGACCGTCAAGGTCGTATTCGCTTAAGCATGAAAGAAGCTCAAGCTAATCAGCAGGAAGCAACAGAAACTTCTTCTGAAGATTCTGCAAATTAATGATATTCTACTACCGATATCTAGACATAGGTATCGGTAGAGACTTATTATGATTGACAAGTAGGACGTCTAGAACGCTTTTTGTTGAAAGGTCTGACTTTGGGAGTGAGAAATGAAAACATTTCTGCGCAGTTGTTCTATTGCTGTTTTCATCTTTATTTCCGGATGCAGCACTAGTCCAGAATGGCGTCAGAATGCGATTTTTGCCACACCATTGCAGCCTTCTTTACAACAAGAAGTAATATTGGCTCGTATAGAACAAATCCTAGCGAGCCGCTCATTAACCGAAGATGAATACGCACAGCTTTTATATGAGCGTGGTGTGCTGTATGATAGCCTCGGTTTACGAGCTTTAGCGCGTAATGATTTTTCAATGGCGCTATCAATACGACCAGATATGCTAGAAATTTTTAATTTTCTAGGTATCTATTTTACGCAAGCAGCGAATTACGATGCTGCTTATGAAGCGTTTGATTCTGTTTTAGAGCTTGATCCAACTTACAATAATGCGCGTTTTAATCGTGGTATCGCTTCGTACTACGGTGGCCGATTGAAATTGGCGCAGGATGATCTGCAGGCGTTTTATCAGGTCGCTCCAAATGATCCCATTCGTTCGCTTTGGTTATATCTTGTAGAAAAAGAGATGAATACTGATTTAGCTAAACAGCAGCTAAAACAGCGATACCAGCAGGCGGATAAAAGGGGGCAATGGGGATGGAATATAGTTGAGTTTTATTTAGGTGACATTAATGAGAAAACATTAATGTTGAAATTAAATGAGGCTTCAACCGATAACACTTCGCTCGCTGAGCATCTTAGTGAAACTAACTTCTATTTAGGTAAGTATTACCTAAGTCTGGGGGACATGGATAGCGCAGAAGCGTTATTCAAGCTGACGGTTGCCAACAACGCACATAACTTTGTTGAGCACCGCTACGCATTGTTGGAATTAGCACTGTTAGGCCAACAAGAAGACCTAGCGGAATCGGACCAGCAATAGCTGACGAACATTTCTCTGATCAGTTTGAAAGCCATCATCTACATAGGATGAGGGCTTGTTTGTTCGTTTAATAATATAATTTGAGCCAGTTCACATTTTAGATGATAAAGACCGACAAACCATGCGGTATGTTATGTCAACTGGCTGCCATAATGAATGAGGCACAGTGACATGACTACTGAAACCGATATGACTTTTGCTGATCTAGGTTTATCAGCACCTATTTTGACTGCACTGAATGATTTAGGCTACGAGAAGCCTTCTCCAATTCAGCAACAATGTATTCCTTTCCTTTTAAACGGCAATGATGTTTTAGGTATGGCACAGACAGGTAGTGGTAAAACTGCCGCATTTAGCCTGCCACTATTGCATAATCTTGATGAATCATTAAAAGCACCACAAATTTTAGTTTTAGCACCGACTCGTGAACTTGCGGTTCAGGTTGCTGAAGCAATTGAAGATTTCTCTAAGCATTTACCAAAAGTAAATGTTGTTGCACTGTATGGTGGTCAGCGTTACGACGTTCAATTACGTGCGTTACGTCAAGGACCACAAGTTGTTGTGGGTACACCGGGTCGTTTATTAGACCATTTAAACCGTGGCACATTAGATTTATCTAAACTGAAAGGCTTAGTATTAGATGAAGCTGATGAAATGTTACGTATGGGCTTTATTGAAGATGTTGAAAACATTTTAAGTAAGATCCCAGCAGAACACCAAACAGCACTGTTCTCTGCAACAATGCCAGAAGCTATTCGTCGTATTACTCGTCGTTTCATGAATGATCCGAAAGAAGTACGCATTCAAAGTAGCGTAACAACACGTCCAGACATTAGCCAAAGCTATTGGATGACATTCGGCGCACGTAAAAATGAAGCGTTAATTCGTTTCTTAGAAGCTGAAGATTTTGATGCGGCGATTATTTTCGTTCGTACTAAAAACGCAACATTAGAAGTTGCTGAAGCTTTAGAGCGTAATGGTTATAACAGCGCAGCGTTAAATGGTGATATGAACCAATCACTGCGTGAGCAAACATTAGAGCGTCTGAAAAATGGTCGTTTAGACATTTTAATCGCGACTGACGTTGCTGCTCGTGGTCTTGACGTTGACCGTATCAGCCTTGTTGTGAACTATGATATCCCAATGGATTCAGAATCTTATGTTCACCGTATTGGCCGTACAGGTCGTGCGGGTCGTGCCGGCCGTGCAATTTTATTCGTTGATAACCGTGAGCGTCGTTTACTGCGCAATATCGAACGTACAATGAAGATGACTATTCCTGAAGTAGAACTGCCAAATGCAGAACTTATCAGCCAACGTCGTCAGGAAAAATTTGCACAGCAAATCGCGCAACAATTAGAAACTAGCAACCTTGATCAGTACCGTGCTCTGTTACCTAAATTAGCTCCACAAGGTGAAGAAGCGCTGGATATGGAAACACTGGCTGCGGTATTACTGAAAATGGCTCAAGGTGAGCGTGCGCTTATCCTGCCACCAGATCCAGTTCGTCGTCCTCGTCGTGAATTTAACGATCGTGATGATCGTCGTCGTGATAACGATCGTGAGCGTTCTCCTCGTCGTGAACGTCGTGATGCTGGCGAAATGGATTTATACCGTATCGAAGTGGGTCGTGATGATGGTGTTGAAGTTCGTCATATCGTTGGTGCGATTGCTAACGAAGGCGATATCAGCAGCCGTTACATTGGTAATATCAAACTGTATGGTTCTCACTCAACCATCGAATTACCAAAAGGGATGCCAACAGACTTATTAAGCCATTTCACACGTACACGTATTATGAACAAACCACTGAATATGCAATTAGTGGGTGATGCTCAATCTCAGCCTTTCCGTGAGCGTCGTAATAACAGTCGTCGTGATGGTCAGCCACAAGGTGGTCGTCGTTTTAACAATGGTGATCAACCACAACGTCGTGGTAATAACGATCGTGGTGGCGAACGCGGTAACTTCCGTAGTCGTAGTAACGAAGGTACGCCTCGTCGTCGTAGCAGTTCTCATAACCAATAAGAGCTTGCATTTACTCAATGTTAAATTGAGTTGATGATAAAGAATTGAAACCAGTCAACGAAAGTTGGCTGGTTTTTTTATGCTTATTTTAATGATATAAAATTTATCACGGCTTATTGCCATTAATAATAGGAAAGCTTATGCAAGCCAATATTTATAAATATCTAAATACTTATTTATTTTATTATTAACTTAAACCAATCGCCTCTTTTAACGGTTTAAGATATCGGCGGCTAACAGGAATTTGGCTGTTATTATGTAATATCAGTTCAGCTTGTCCATTATCACCAAAAATAATCTCATTAACATAATCCATGTTCACTAAATATTGACGATGGCAACGTACTAATTGTGTTCGTGTTTCTAAAGTTCGTAATGTCAATTCTGTAAAGCCTTCTTGGCCTTGATTATTTGTTACATAGACACCACTGAGCCTTGATGTTGCGAATACAGCCTCATCAATTGGCATTAACCAAATACGGCTATGCCCTGTACATGGAATGCACTTTAAACGCTCTTCAGGTGGTGTTAAGAGATCGATATTTTGCTTATTACCTTGGCGTAAGCGGTTTAATGTTTTTGTTAAACGCTCTTGCTCTAATGGCTTAAGTAAATAATCAAAAGCGTGTTCTTCAAAAGCTTGAATCGCATACTCTTCAAACGCGGTTAAAAAAACAATATAAGGGCGATGTTCAGGATCAAGCATAGTGACCATTTCAAGCCCTGTAATCCGAGGCATTTGGATATCAAGAAAAACAACATCAGGTTTTTTACGATGTATCTCGCCTATAGCTTCAATCGCATTACTGCATTCACCAACAATATGAATATCTTTTTCTACTTCAAGTAAACAACGTAAGTTTTCACGAGCTAATGGCTCATCATCAACAATTAATATATTCATTGTTAGGTAGCGTTATCCGTACTTTTTTCTAGAGGTAAGCAAATTTTCACTTTTGTGTATTCATCAGGTTGGCATTCAACTAAAACACCATAAAGCTCGCCATAGCGTAATTTTAATCGTTTATCCACCAGCCTCATTCCCAGTCCTAATTCATGTGATGGACATTGAGGTCGATAGAGCCCAGCATTATCGCAAATTTCAACAATGATCAAATGATGCTCTTGATGCGCCCTAATTGTAATCTTTCCTGTGTCTAATAACTGTGATGTTCCATGTTTAATTGCATTTTCTACCATTGGCTGAAGCGAGAAAGCGGGTAAACGTGCATTTGCTAAGTTTTCAGGGATTTGAATATCAATTTGCAAACGTTCCTGAAAACGCGCTTTCTCGATTTGTAGATAGGCGTTTACATGTTCGATTTCATCACTTAATGTCACAACTGCTTCTGGTCTTTTTAAATTTTTACGAAAGAAAGCAGAGAGAAATTGCACGAGTTGCTTTGCTTGCTCGCTATCACGGCGAATAACTGCTTGTAATGTATTTAGCGCATTAAAAAGAAAGTGAGGATTAACCTGAGCATGTAAGAGTTTAATTTCTGATTCTAAAAGCGATTGCTTATTTCGCTCATATTGCCCAGCTAGAATTTGTGCAGATAATAGACTTGCTATGCCTTCACCTAAGGTACGATTAATAGAACTAAATAGGCGATTTTTAGCCTCATAAAGTTTTATTGTGCCAATAACTTGATTATTTTCACCTCTTAACGGAATAACTAAAGTTGAACCTAGTTTGCAATGAGGGGAAAGAGTGCAACGATAGGGCGTTTCATTACCATCAGCATAAACAACTTCATTATTATTAATGGCTTGTTTAGATTGATCCGATGAAATAGGTGTACCCGGTAAATGGTGATCAGCGCCGATGCCAATAAAGGCGAGTAGCTTTTCTCTATCTGTAATGGCAACCGCACTGACTCTTAATTCCTGATAAATCACTTTTGCTACACGGGTACTATTATCTTGATTAAACCCTTTACGTAAAATACCTTCTGTACAGACAGCGATTTTTAATGCTTGTGCTGAGAATGCACTGGTATATTTTTCAAATATAGCGCGTCTATCTTGTAATATTCGAATAAACATCGCAGCACCAATGGTGTTTGCGACAATCATTGGTGCTGCAATATCTTTAACTAAGGCAAGTGCTTCATTAAATGGTCGTGCTAATAATAAGATGATGCTCATTTGTATGATTTCGGCAAAGAAAGTCACAGATGCAGCAGTCCAAGGATTAAATATGCGGTGCATTTGTCCGCGTTTGACATAATAACGGTGAACTAATCCGCCAATTAATCCTTCTGCAATAGTTGAAACCATACAGCTGAATGCGGTCATCCCACCAAGAGAATAACGGTGTAAGCCTCCCGTAAAGCCAACAAGAAAACCGACATAAGGGCCACCTAATAATCCGCCTAATACGGATCCAATAGCTCGCGTATTAGCAATAGAATCATTAATATGTAGCCCAAAATAGGTACCCATAATGCAGAAAATGGAGAATATGACATAGCACATCAACTTATGGGGAAGTTTTATTGTGACCTGTAAAAGTGGCGTAAATAGCGGTGTTTTGCTTAAAAACCAAGCAATAATTAAATAAACGCACATTTGCTGTAATAACAGCAAAATAAGATCAAATTCATACATAAGTATTGAGTACCGTTCTCTTTTCTATCTGAACAATATAAAAAGTTCAGATAAAACGGGGATATTAATTAGGCGATAAAGTTTGATATAAGAATAACTTAATCGCACTATCAAAGAAAATATTCCTTTGCGTCAGTGATCTGGCGCACAAAATTCTTAAAGAAATTCTGAGTTATTGTGTAATATAACTCTGTCAGTGAGTGTTCTACTTCACTATTAAGGTCTAATCGTTATATGAAAAAAAGAGCCATTTATCTTATTTTATTAATGCTAATACTAATTGCATTAGCCGTACTTTTCCGCGCGCATAATCAATATTTATTATTGCAAGGAGAAGTTGATGCTCCAGAAGTGATTGTTGCCTCTAAAGCCAAAGGCCGAGTTATTGAACGCCATATAGAGCGAGGTGATGATGTCAAAAAAGGGCAATTAATGATCACATTAGAAAGCCCTGAACTCAATGCGCAAGTTGCCGCACTTGAAGCCGCCAAAGCACAAGCTCAAGCTCAATTAGATTTGTCATTACATGGCACAAGAGAAGAGAGCATTCGGAATCTAGAAGCGGTTTTATCTCAAGCTAAAGTAGAAGCTGCAAATGCGGCAAGAGATTATCAGCGTATCAGTGCGGTAGCTAATCAAGGTTATGTATCAGCAACAGAGTTGGATAATGCGCGCCGTAGCCGTGATGTTGCATCACAACGTGTCAGAGGTGCTCAAGCCGAATTGGATGAAGCCAAAAATGGCGATCGCATTGAATTACGTCATAAATATACCGCAGCAGTGCAACAGGCAGAACAACAACTTATTGAGTTGAAGATCCAACAAAACGATCTACAAGTTAAAGCTCCTGTAGATGGAGAAGTGGGACCTATTCCTGCGGAGATAGGTGAACTCTTTAATGCCAATAGTCCACTCGCTACCCTTATTCGTATTCCTGATGCTTATTTTGTTTATAACCTTCGTGAAGACATCTTAGCGGATATTCGTAAAGGTGATCGTATTACTATTACGGTTCCTGCATTAGGAAATAAAGAGGTAGAAGCTGAAATTCGCTATATCGCTCCAATGGGTGACTACGCAACAAAAAGAGCGACAAGAGCAACGGGTGATTTCGATTTAAAAACGTTTGAGATCCGACTGTATCCTGTGACGCCAATTGAAGGGCTTCGCCCCGGTATGAGTGCATTATGGCGTTGGGATAAATAAGGACAAACAATGAGAGTAAAGGCAGCTTGGCGTGGCTTTAGTAGCGCATTTTCACGAGAAACTCATATGGCAGTTCGTAGCCCCGTTTTTCACTGGCTAAGCTGGCTATTTCCATTGATGTTGTTCACGTTAATTAGTGCTAACTTTTCTGAAGGTACACTGCTGAATTTACCCGTTTCGGTGATCAATAACGATAATAGCCCGTTATCAAGAACACTGATCAGAGACTTAAATGCAGGCTCTCATGCGCAATTAAATACGTTAGATGGTAATCCTCGAACAGCAATGGAACGGCTTGGTAGTGCAAAAGATTATGCGATACTCACTATTCCTCGACACTTTGAAAGCAAGGTATTAGCAGGAAAGCAACCTACCACACGTATGTATTACAACGGGTTGTATTATGCAGCAGGGAGTTATGCAATACAGGATTTTAGTGGATTAATTGCAGAGCTTAATGCGCAATACCGTACTGTTTTAGCTCAAGAGATGAATAAACCTGTTCCTCCATTGGCAAAAGTGACGCTCTCTTATGACAGCTTGTTTAATGCCAGTGGTAGCTATATTTATTATCAGCAATTTGCAGCTACTATTCATATGCTCCAATTATTTGTCGTGACTTGTACGATTTATTCGTTATCACGCGGTAATATGCTATTGAATATTAAGCCTTTCACATTTGCCCTTATTGGTAAACTCAGCCCTTATACCTTGTTTTTCTTAACCTTGTTAATTGTTGAATTGGCGGCATTAGTACATTTTTCGGGGGCGAAGGTGAACGGTAATCCGCTATATATGGTGTTGGTGGGGTTCTTCTATATTATTGCAGCTCAAAGTGTGGGGTTACTGCTCTTTGCATTTACCAATAGTGCAATAACAGCATACAGTATGATAGGTATGTTGGTGAGTATTGCATTGGCATTTTCAGGTATGGCTGTACCTGAGCTTTCGATGATCTTACCTGCACAGATTATTTCTAATTTAGAGCCATTAACTCACGCCTTAAATGCCATGTTTGATATCTTTTTAAGAGAAGTATCACTCCAAGGTATTTTATATGTTTGTTCGCTCTTGCTGATTTATCCTTTTGCTATCGCCTTCTTAGTTCGTAAACGCATTTTTAAACGATTGGAATTACAGGTAGGTGTTGCATGATGCAGATGTATTTCCAAACTTTTAAGCGCGTTCTACTGGGTATGTTAGAAAAACCGATGTGGATGCTACTTATCGTTTCTCTATGTATTATGAGTTTGGTGTATGCCAAACCAGTTCTATGGGATTTACCTGTGGCAGTGATTAATCAAGATCATAGCCCTGCAAGTTATTCACTTATTCGGGCATTAAACTCGACACCTAAATTAAGTATTAATAACTACGATAATTTAGATGAAGCTCGTCACGATATGATTATGCGTGAACTCTTTGCCATCATTATCATCCCAACTGATTTTGAGAAGAAATTATTGAATGGTAAAGATGTCACTGTTCCGGTCTTTGGTGATGCTACAAACCGCCTTGCCAGTGGGCAAATTCAGCAAGAATTGATGTTGGCTTATCAACAGTTATTAGATTCTTATAATGGGCGCATTTTACAGAATGCGGGTTTTAGTGTTGAACAATCTAAGATTTTATTAAAGCCTATTCAGGGTGAAACCATAGCGATGTATAACCCTGGTGTCAGTTTTGCTGCAATTATTTTCCCGGGCTTATTAGTCATGTTATTACAACACTCGCTCTTAATTGCTTGTGTCCGTGTCAGTATTGCTGTGAGAAGTACGCCAAAAGGAAAGCCACCATTAGCGGTTTATTTAGGGGCGTTATCTGCACTTATTCCTATTTGGTTATTTTTATCTGCCGTATTCTTTGCATTATGGCCTTGGGTATTAGGCTATCGCCAAGAAGCTCCCTTTTACCAAGTATGGATGCTCACTTTCCCATTCCTATTGGCTGTATTAGGTCTTGGCAAGTTAATTACAGAGTGCTTACGCAGTGTTGAGATGATTTATCTGACATTGGCATTTGTGACAACACCAGTATTCTATATTTCGGGCACGATTTGGCCATTACAAGCGATGCCAGACTGGGTATTTGCAATCTCATCCGCACTACCTTCTACATGGGCAGTAAACGCCATGGCAGGTATAAATCAAATGGGATTATCATTCCAAAGCATATTGGGCGATATTGTGATGATGCTGGTTTTAGGCGTGATTTACACCGTGTTAGGCGTACTGGTGGGTATGTTACGTAATGGTGAGTTAAGACATATTACGCACCAATTTAAACATTGGTTACATCATCGCGGTGAGCCAAAATAAAAAGCCCGTACGGGCTTTTTATTTAATCATATTATGATGTGCTAAAATATTTTTATTCCACTAACTCCAACCCGGCTAACTTACGCCAATAGCCATTACAGTCATGGTGATGAACTGTGGTCAGTGGTTGTTGGCCTTGTTCATTTTGGCGAAATTGTTGCAAGGTATCAAAAATAGCGTCAGATTCAGGAGATAAGCGGATAATATCCACTAAACCTGCCATTGATGTTTGATCATTACCCAAGTTATAACAATAGCCACTTTGTGTTTGAATACCATTAAGAACAAATACTTGCTGATTTTCTTGTGAGAGTACTTCACGGCCTTGAGGGTATTTTTGGCAGCAGGTCTCACAATCATCTTTAGAGCGATTTTCAGAACGAGCTGTAAAACAGCGCGCTGAATAAGCTAAAGGAAGATGCCCATAAGCCAGAACTTCAACCTCAAACTTATCTCTAATACCTAATGTTTCACATTGGGTTAGAAGGTTGCTTAACCATTCGCGAGAAAGCTCAACAGGCATACACCAACGCATCATTCCTTGTTTATGTAACAAACGCAGTGCATAAGCGTTATAGCAGTTAAGTCCGTGGCCGGCCACAAAAGGAAGATGGCGCTCGTAAAGCATATTGATCACACCAAAATCATGTGCTTCAACTAAAAACTCACCATTATCAACTAACTTAGCAATTTCTTTTAATTCAGAGGGTGCTTGTAATAACGCCAAGGTAGAAAGAACCACTTGCTTACCGCTTTTAGCGACTTCTTTGGCGAGATTGATCCAATCTTGAGGTTTGGTTTCTCGGCGTTTACTACAAACTGTTTCACCTAGATAAATAATATCAGCATCACTATGTTTTGCTTTTTCATAGAAGGCTTCAAGTGCTTCTTTTTGCCAATAATAAAGTACAGAGCCTAATGCATATTTCATTTTCTTATCCTTATTATTGCCATTTACGGTGATAAGCACCCAATGTTGTTTGTGTTCCTTCTGAAATTTTTCCTAATGCATTCATCCAATGAGGGTTAGTACTAAAGCCTTGAGGATCTTTTTTGCATTGATCGATAGCTGCACGCCAAACCCTTGCAACTTCAGTAACATAAGCAGGACTACGTTGACGACCTTCAATTTTGACGGATGCGATATTCATCGCCATTAACTCTGGTAATAATGAAAGAGTATTGAGGCTCGTAGGCTCTTCTAATGCGTGATAACAGTGATCATCAACAAAATAGCGTCCTTTGCACAATGTTGGATAACCTGCATTCTCATTAGGTGAATAGCGGTCGATAAGTACGTCATTAAGGCGAGACTCCATGCCTTGCGGTGTCTGTTGCCAACGTACAAAACGGGCAGGGGAGCAAGCACCCACGGTATTAGGGGATTCACCAGTTAAATAAGAAGAGAGATAGCATCGACCTTCAGCCATAATACATAAACTACCAAAAGCAAAAACTTCTAAAGGTACTGGACTAGTTTGTGCTAATTGTTTTACTTGATGAATAGATAAAACTCGAGGAAGAACAATACGAGCCACATCAAAGTTACGTTGATAAAATTCAATCGCTTGTGTATTGGTTGCAGAAGCTTGCACTGAAACATGGCGCTCAATATGAGGATAACGCTCTGCGGCGTACTCTAACATGGCGATATCCGCCAAAATAAGCGCATCAGCACCTAAAGATGCTGCCATATCAACCGCTTTTTGCCAGCGTTCAAATCCATCAGGGTGAGCAAAAGTGTTTATTGCAATATGCAATTTTCGCTGGTGGCGGTGAACATAATTAACCGCTTCTTGTAACTTCTTTTCTGTGAAATTCAAACCCGCAAAATGTCTTGCATTAGTATCATCTTTTAAACCGATATAAACGGCATCCGCACCATTATCTATGGCCGCTTTTAAGGCTGGTAAATTACCCGCTGGGCACAGCAATTCCATCTTCACTTCCCTTTAGAAATTAAGAATGATCAGAAATTGTAATGAGCAAGATAAAAAAAGGTTTTGATTTAGGGCAGAGAACTCTGTTTTTTGCTTAAGTAAAATCAAAGAACTCAAAATGTGAACAACGGATTAACCGAATATTGATATAGGATCGCAGAATATCTGTCTATATCTGGCACAATAGCCCGTAATTTTATTTATAGGAGTCCGAACGTGTTTAACAAAATTCGTACCCATTTGGTTAAAGAAGGGCCTCGTTTTTTACGTTACCCTTTACAAGTTACCCCATTTGCTCTGCAGCGCGACATCTTAGAACAGTTTTTAAGTTGGCAGTTTCGTGAGTCGTTAGCTGAAGGTGATTTACACTTTTTAGAAGATAAATGGCTAAAAGTTGAGATAAGAGACTTACATTTACAGTGGTTTATCAGTGTTCGTGATGATAAATTAGTGGTTAGTCGCTTAGAAAAAGAAGATGTCAGCTTTAGTGGAAATGCTAATGATCTTATTTTAATTGCTGCTCGCAAAGAAGATCCTGACACCTTATTTTTCCAACGTCGTCTACAAATTGAGGGTGATACAGAACTCGGGTTATATGTTAAGAACCTGATGGATGCAATTGAATTAGACTCAATGCCATCTGTGTTGCGTTTTGGTTTATTACAACTGGCTGAGTTTGTAAAAAGTGGGCTTCAAGAAGAAAAAGAAGACACTCTGCACAGCCATGAACTGAGCTCAACTTCATGCTAATACGTGTTGAAATTCCCGTTGATATTCCTGCAATTGATAACCTTTTACGCCAAGCGTTTCCGACAGGTAGTGAAGCTGATTTAGTCGGACATTTACGTGAAGAAGGGTTATTAACATTAGGCATGGTAGCAATTAGCGATGAAGGCCAATTGATTGGCTATATCGGTTTTACACCTGTTGATATTGACGGAAAAGATTGCCAGTGGGTAGGACTTGCACCACTTGCTGTTGCACCTGATTTCCAAAACCAAGGTATTGGACGTCAACTGATTAATGAAGGGCTAGATAGCCTAAATGAATTTGGTTACGGTGCAGTTGTTGTGTTGGGGGAGCCTGAGTATTATCAAAAATCCGGTTTTATCCCAGCTAAGTCACAGGGCTTACATTGCAAATGGCCTGATACAGAAGAGGCTTTTCAGCTTTATGCGTTAGAAAATGGCAATGTTGATGACATCCATGGCTTAGTTAACTATTCACCATTGTTTGACCAATTTAGCTAAATTTATTTATCCTGTATTAAATACAGTGCAATGTCTGAAGGCTGGTCAATGATCAGCTTTTCTTTTTGTGTCTTTTTTAGCTGCTTTAATTGGTATTCAAGTTGAGAAGCTCGTTGCCTATTCCCTACCTGACAATAAAATTCCAGTAATAAAGGGCCTTTACCTTTTAGTGCTTTAGCACCCGTTCCATTCTGATGTTGTTGAAAACGTCTCTCAACATTTGTCGTGATCCCAGTATAAAGAGAACCGAGACGATTTCTAACAATATAGAGTGACCACATTGTCTCCGTCATCATTTTTTCCTTTTCGTGCTATTTTCTCTTTTGATAAATAATATTTCTTAATTTTTCAAGTGAGTAATTTATCGTTTTACAAAAATAAAATCTATTAGATATATCAATATGTTGTGAAATATTTGTGACAGTAATTTCTATCATTTAAAAAATAAAATTCAATTTTTTTGAAAATGAACAGCAATTATTGCTAATTTTAAAGTTAAACTAAAGCGCATAATATGATCCACATCACAGAGAGACACTCCGCGATACCTAGCAAAATTAGAATTTATTTGGAGTTTATTATGAAAAAATCTACATTAATCGCTGCTACATTAGCTTTAAGTGCTATTTCATTCGGTTCAATCGCATCTGATAGCGTATCAAAAAGTCCTTCGGTGAATGGTGAGTATATCACAATCACTGGTAGCGATACTTTAGATGGTTTAACAACTAAGATTGCCCAAATTGCAAAAGATGAAGGTGCAAAAGGCTTTAAAGTTGTTGGCGCTACAGGTGATGATTACCTCACTGTAAATGCTGAAATTTATCGTTAATTTTAACTATTCCCGATAAATAACCTGTAATAAGAGACACGCGGTAAGACGCTCGTTTTGGTGATATAATTATCAACTAAACAGCGTCTCTTTTTGTATCTATACAGGTATATTATGTTTTCTCTAGATTCGATCAAAATAATTAAACAATATATACGTGGCAACCATGTATTTACCTTATGTACAACAAGTTCATTGGGTGATGTTTGGTGTGCTAATTGTTTTTATTGGTTTGATGAAAGTCAGATGAAGCTTATTTTTCTTTCTGAAAAGAAAACACGTCATGCTCAAATGATGCAGGAAAATTTATTAGTTGCCGGAAGTATCAGTACACAAGAAATTGCTGTATCAGATTTACAGGGTATTCAATTCACGGGGTCTGTTTCTTTACTGACTGGTAAGGACGACATCAACGCAAGAAAACATTATTGTTTACGTTTTCCTGTCGCATTAGCCGCCATCCATGTGCCTTTATGGGAGCTACAATTGCAAGAAGTTAAGATGGTGAATAATCAATTAGGTTTTGGTACTAAGCTCTATTGGCAACGTGATTAAACTTATTTTTTCTTAACTTTTAACTATTCCCAAAAATAATGATTTTTTTGTTCCCATCCTTTTAAAGACATACAAGAGGTGTAGAAGGTTTTTCTGTCTTCTTGGTTAATGTCTTCAACATAGCTTTCAGTCATTGGTACACGTTCAGTGTAGGTTTTTTTATCACCGCAGTGGTCTTTATCATCTTTACGACACGTTTTTTGTACATCACGATAAACAGTACGTTGTAGCACTTCTTTGCGAATAGGATAGCGAGTATTCGCATCAAGTTCACAAAGCATTTTCGCTTCTTGTAATGTGTAATCTGATGCACCTTTAGGTTCCCAAGTACTGCTACAACCAGAAAGTAAGATTATTGAAAATAAAGGGAAAAGTGCGAATTTCATATCAAATATCATCATAAAAAGAATAGTTAAGAGCGTTAATAATAAAACAAAACTAATCACTTTGACTATCTTTTTTGAAAATGATTCGCATTTGATAACGGAGGTGATTAAATAAGAATGATGAAAGAAAAAAGCCCATTATAAAAATGGGCTTTTAGGTATTATTCAAATGATGAAAGATTTTTTTCTATCTCAGCATCTATTTCAGTATGTTGGAGATGTTTAGCACCGAGTTTCTTTTTTAATTCGGCACCTAGCTTCACGAGTTGTTCTCGATTTGCTTTAGATTGCTTTTTACCCCATTTTTTTAAATGGTAGTTTAGTTCATGATCTTCAGAAAAGCTTACATATTTATTATCACTTAAAGGCATACATCCTCCAGTTAATTCAATGTGTATTACTTCAATTTATGGATCACCTGATTACTACTACCACGCCACAGTAATGCGGGATCATAAAGTTCTTGTACGAACTTCCCATCAATCAGTACGTTAATAAAGTTAACGACTTCTTGCTGCTCTGGGGTTAAGTCAGCCAGTAAGTAGCCAGTCCAAACCCAAATATCTTTCTCAGGGCATTCCGTTTTAACGCGTTTTACCAATTTTAATATAGCAGAAAGATTTTGAGGGTGTAGCGGATCGCCACCTGAAAGTGATAATCCTTGTCGTTTAATACGGTCGTCTTGGAGATCAGCAATGATCTGATCTTCCACTTCTTGTGTAAACGGCTTACCTGAAGTTAAGGACCAGGTTGATTTGTTATAGCATCCTCGGCATTGGTGTATGCACCCTGCAACAAACAGGGTGCAACGAGTACCGGGGCCATTTACCACATCAACAGGGTAATATTGATGGTAATTCACATTCTTAACCTAACTGACCATTTGCCAGATGTTTTACACGACGTTTAACTTCTTCTTGTTTACCCGCATTAAATGGACGTGAATCTGGGCTACCTAAATATCCACATACACGGCGAATAACGGAAACTCTCGCTGGATTGTGATTACCACAACGTGGGCAAGTAAAGCCTTTGCTAGTACAAGAGAATTCACCGGTATAACCACAGTCATAACATTCATCAATAGGTGTGTTTGTGCCGTAGTAAGGAACACGGGTATAGCTGTAATCCCACACATCCTCTAACGCTTTAAGGTTATGCTGTAAGTTTGGATATTCGCCGTAACAAATGAAACCGCCATTGGCTAATGGAGGATAAGGCGCTTCAAAATCCAGTTTGTCGTATGGATTTACTTTCTTCTCAACATCTAAGTGGAAGCTATTGGTGTAATAACCTTTATCCGTTACACCCGGTAAAATACCGAATTCAGCTGCATCTAAGCGACAGAAACGATCACATAAGTTTTCACTTGGTGTGCTGTAAAGGCTAAAACCATAGCCAGTTTCTGCTTTCCACTGATCTGTTGCTTCACGCAGACGATTAATAATTGCGACAGCTTTTTCCCTTAAGGTCTCATCATCAAAAACGTGTTTTTGGGTACCAAACAGTGCATTAATGGTTTCATGAACACCGATATAACCTAATGAGATTGATGCTCTGCCATGTTTAAAGATTTCAGCTACATTATCATCTGCTTTTAAGCGAACACCACAAGCACCTTCCATATAAAGGATTGGGGCAACACGCGCCTTGACGTTTTCTAAACGAGCAATACGAGTCATCAGTGCTTTTTTCGCTAACTTGAGACGATCATCAAGTAGCGACCAGAATGTCGCTTCATCACCTTGAGCTTCAATAGCAATACGTGGCAAGTTCAGGCTGATAACACCGAGGTTATTACGACCTTCATGGATCATCTCACCATTTTCCTCGTAAACACCTAAGAAGCTACGACAACCCATTGGCGTTTTAAATGAACCTGTTACTTTAACGACTTGATCGTAATTTAAGATATCGGGATACATGCGTTTACTTGCACATTCAAGTGCAAGTTGTTTGATATCGTAGTTAGGATCACCAAATTTATGGTTTAAACCATCTTTAATGGCAAAAACGAGTTTAGGGAAAACAGCTGTTTTACGGTTTTTGCCTAAACCAGCCATACGATTTTCAAGAATAGATCGTTGAATTAAACGCGCTTCTTTTGACGTACCAAGGCCAAAACCAAAAGTGACAAATGGTGTTTGCCCATTAGCTGTATGCAGTGTATTAACTTCATACTCTAAAGATTGGAATGCGTCATAACACTCTTTTTCAGTGCGCGCATTTGCATAGGCTTCTTTATCAGCAATTTGCCACTCTTGCGCTACTTTATAGTGTTTGTCATAACTTGATTTTACAAACGGCGCTAATACTTCATCGATACGATTTATCGTTGTACCGCCATAAATATGACTTGCCACTTGTGCGATAATTTGTGCAGTTACTGCTGTTGCTGTTGAAATAGATTTAGGGGGTTCTATTTCCGCATTTCCCATTTTAAATCCATTGTTTAACATGCCTTTAAGGTCAATTAGCATACAGTTAAACATAGGGAAAAACGGTGAATAATCGAGATCATGATAATGAATTTCACCACGCTCATGAGCGAGTACCACATCTCTTGGCAGGATATGCAATTTTGCGTAATGTTTAGCCACAATACCCGCAAGTAAATCACGCTGGGTAGGGATAACCTTACTGTCTTTATTCGCATTTTCATGAAGAATAGAGACATCACTTTGTTCGATAAGACCTCGAATTTCCTGAGTTAGTCTTCCACGTTGCTCACGAGCAACATCTCGGTCATGACGGTATTCAATATAGGCTCTGGCGACATCTTTATGTTCACCAGCCATCAGCTGATTTTCTACGGCGTCTTGGATCTCACGGATATCGACATTCGAACGTCCTGCGAGAGACTGTGAAACAGATTCAGCGACGGATACGCAATAATCATCATCAGTGATCTCACAAGCTACGGCCGCTCTTTTGATAGCATCACTGATGCGGGTTTGGTCAAAAGAGACTTTACATCCGTCTCGTTTTATCACTATGGTTTTCACAATCTTGCTCCTTAACTATTTATCCACAGGCTCAAATCCCATAAAAACAGGTGATGGCACAGCATTCAGGCTTATTGTGGATAAGATGTGTATAATTACTATATGTTGTAGGTCGATATGTATTAAAGCACAATATATAGTAATTGAAAGGAAAATAATCTTCATTAAAACTGATCTACATCAAGGTATTTTTGCTACATCAGGCCTCAAGAGGGATTGGTAGAATTGTAAATATGTGCCAAAAACAGAAGTGATAAATTATTCATCGAAAAGTGAGAACATAAAAAAAGCAAAGTGCTCATAAAGAGACCTTTGCTTTTTTATGGCTTGCTATTGAGACGAAATTAACGGATAGCGATAACTTCGATTTCTACTTTTGCATCTTTTGGTAAACGTGCAACTTCAACACAAGAGCGAGCAGGGAATGCAGCGTTATGCTCTTTGAAGAATGCTTCATAAGCAGCATTGATCGTACCGAAATCATTTAAATCTTTTACGAAAACAGTGGTTTTGATGATATTAGCAACAGTTAAACCCGCTTTTTCAATGATTGCTTTTACGTTTTCTAAAGATTGACGAGCTTGTTCTGCTGCATTATCAGAAACAAATTCACCCGTTGCAGGATCAACAGGTAATTGACCTGAAGTGATCACTAAATTACCTAAATCAACGCCTTGTACATAAGGGCCAATTGCTGCAGGGGCTTTATCGGTATTAATTTCGTAAGACATGTAGAACTCCTGTTTTTATAAGATTAAGGCTAACGCTTGATTAGCACGGCGCTATTATAGCCAGTGCTGTAGGTTAGCAATATGACAGATATCAGGCTTTATCATAAAGTCTGTAAGTATAAAAAGAAAATAATCGTAGCGTTCTTTTCTATTTTTTGATGGTTTTTAATCCATGAAAATGACTAATTTATAGCAAATTTTTTATAAAAAAGATGATGGGTTTTTATCTTGTATAGAGAGAGGATATTATGTGTATTGAGAGGAAATTATTCTATTCTTATTAAAAAACTATCTGCCCTTGCGAGCAGATAGTTAAAAGAATTAACGAATAACTGCGTGGCGTTCGAACTCTTTTTCACAGTACTTGCAGGTTAATACAACATCTGAGGCCAGTTTTTTGACACGGAAACTACTTTGTACTGGCTCATTATGGCTAATACAGTTGCTATTAGGACAAGGCACCACATCTTCAAGCAATTCCGGCAAGCTTAATGCCATCTTATTAACGACTTGATAATCATCGATGATATTTACAGTTGCTTGAGGCGCATACATCGCTAAACGGTTTGCTTGCTCAGAGGTTAAAAAGACATTTTCGATTTTAATTAAGTCTTTTTTACCTAAATTTTCTGAAGGTAAATTAAAACCTACGGTTATTCTTTCATCAGTTTCTGTTAGGCGGAACAGTGAAAGAATTTTAAAGCCCACCTGCGCTGGAATATGATCAATAACAGTCCCACGTTTGATAGCTTCAACTTTTAGTTTGTGATCATGTGTCATGGTGTGCTCCTTATTAAAGAACTAAGTTTTTATTCAGGACTAAGGCAAGTAATGCCTGACGTGCGTAGATACCGTTGCCTGCTTGTTGGAAATAGTAAGCGTAAGGTGTTTTATCTACATCTGTCGTGATTTCATCGATACGTGGCAATGGATGTAGGATTTTGAGGTTATCTTTCACATTTACTAAATCAGCGCTAGTTAAAACAAATTGAGCTTTAACATTTGCGTATTCAGATGGGTCTAAACGCTCTTTTTGTACGCGAGTCATATACAGAATATCTAGCTCTGGCATCACTTCATCTACTGTTTCATGCTGGCTGTATTCAACACCATTTTCTTCCAGCAAGTGAAGAATATGCTCTGGCATGGCGAGCACTTTAGGGGCAATAAAATAGAGATGATTACCTTTAAATTTCGCCAATGCTTGTGCCAGTGAATGCACTGTTCTGCCATATTTTAAGTCACCGACCATCGCGATATTGAGATTATCTAAACGGCCTTGCGTCTCTTGGATGGTAAACAAGTCCAGTAAAGTCTGAGTTGGATGCTGATTTGCACCATCACCTGCATTGAGTACTGGAATATCGCCAGCAAACTCAGAGGCTAAACGCGCTGCACCTTCTTGAGGATGGCGAATAACAATGGCATCAGCATAAGTACGAAGAACCGAAATGGTATCCGCTAATGTTTCACCTTTTTTACCCAGTGAAGTGTTGCTTCCATCAGAAAAACCGACAACTGATGCACCTAGGCGGTGAATAGCTGTCTCAAATGATAAGCGAGTACGTGTTGATGCTTCAAAAAAACAGCTCGCAATCACTTTGTCTTTCAACAATTCGTTATTAGGTTGCTGTTTGAGTTTATTAGCAACGTGAAGAACAGACTCCAAATCTTCCCTGTCCAGATCATTGATGGAGATAATATGCTTTTGGTAGAGCGGATTAGTCATTAGAGTTCTCCTTTAGCGATGAATTGTGCGATAGATGGTTTTTTATAGGCCAAAAAAAACCCCTCAATAAGAGGGGTTTTAAAAAATTGGGCTACTGGAAAAAAGAGAATGCGCTTGCGACCAGTTAAGGTGCTTGTTTTTGTTACGAATTGGAATAGGCGCTGTTTCATCTTTCCTCCTGACAAATTGTGGCGCATTATACGCATCTTAGAGTTACACGCAAGCGTTTGCTTTTATTTTTTATTAAAAAATTTTTTTTAATTTAAAAATCAATAAGCTTGAGATAAAACGAAGAAAACACCTATTTTTTTATAAATAAAAAATAGGTGTTTTGCATGATTATGTATTTTAGAAAGGATTTGCAAGGGTCGCGACCATCACCGCTTTTATGGTGTGAAGACGATTCTCTGCTTCATCAAACACAATGCTGTGTTTTGATTCAAAAACCTCATCAGTAACTTCAAAGCCACCATAGAGATTAAATTCTTCAGCTAATGCTTTACCCATTGTTGTTTCTTCGTCATGAAAAGCGGGTAAACAGTGAAGGAATTTGACGTCTGGATTTCCGGTTAATTTTATAACATCCATATTGACCTGATAAGGCTTAAGTAAAGCGATACGCTCTTTCCAAACCTCTTTGGGTTCGCCCATAGAAACCCACACATCAGTGTAAAGAAAATCAGCATTTTTAACGCCTTCCGCTACATTTTCAGTTAGCGTGATATTTCCGCCATTTTTCTTGGCAATCTCTTGGCATTGAGCAACTAAACTTGCTTCAGGCCAACATGCTTTAGGTGCAACTAAACGTAAATCCATACCTGTTAATGCGGATGCTTCCAGCATGGTATTACCCATGTTGTTACGAGCATCACCAAGGTAAGCAAATACTGTTTCTGATAACGGTTTAGTTTGATGTTCTGTGATAGTCAGTAAGTCGGCTAACAGCTGTGTTGGGTGAAATTCATTGGTTAAACCATTCCAAACAGGTACACCTGAATATTGTGCAAGTGCATCCACTGTTTTTTGCCCGTAACCCCGATACTGAATACCATCATACATACGGCCTAATACACGCGCGGTATCTTTTATCGATTCTTTATGTCCAATTTGGCTTCCACCCCCTAAATAAGTCACTCTTGCGCCTTGATCAAATGCAGCGACTTCAAACGCGCAACGGGTACGTGTTGAGTCTTTTTCAAAAATCAGTGCGATATTTTTTCCTGTAAGATATTGAGTTTCTTGACCTGATTTTTTGGCTGTTTTCAATTGAGCTGACAATGTAAGCAGTTGTTGAATTTCTGCAGGTGAAAAATCAAGTAAACGTAAGAATGATTTTTGATAAAAAGGGTTCATAGGGTGATATCCTGTTATTGAATTTATATTCAATTTATATCAATAAATATTCATCATCAACCCCTAAAGGAAAACTTTTAATTTAAACAGTATGCGATAAGGGCATCATATTAAGTATGGAGTGTTGATCCTGCCTGTGGGAGAATGAGCAAGATACCTTTTCAGACTATTGCGGAGCATGATTATGGCGGACAGCAAAGAGTTAGCAGAACAACGTGAAGAAACACGTCTTATTATTGAAGAATTACTGGAAGATGGCAGTGATCCAGATGCACTGTATGCCATTGAGCACCATATTTCTTGTGAAAATTTTGAAACACTAGAAAAAGCAGCCGTTGAAGTTTTTAAATTAGGTTACGAAGTGACAGAGCCTGAGGAAATTGAAGTCGAATCAGGTGAGATTTTAGTTTGCTTTGATGCAGTAAGCGAAAGTGGTTTAAATGCTGAACTTATTGATGCTCAAGTTGAGCAACTAATGAATTTAGCTGAAAAAATGGGTGTCTATTACGATGGTTGGGGTACTTATTTTGAAGATCCTGACGCTGAGTATGATGATGAAGACGGTGAAGGCGAAGACGACGAAGAAGAGTCTGATAAGTCATCACGTTTACATTAATTTTTGCTAAATGTTGTCCTTTTGTACCTGATTTATCAGTGCAATATAGCACCAGCCACAAAATTGTTGCTTTGTGACTGGTGTTATTGTTTTTAAGGTAATCTTATTAATCCATTACACCAAACTTACCATTGTCATAATCATCAAAAGCTTGTAGTAGCTCTTCTTGCGTGTTCATCACAAAAGGCCCTTGCCCTGCGATAGGCTCGTTAATCGGCTCACCTGTTAGAATTAAAACAATGGTGTCACCCATTGACTCTAATGTCAGTGTATCGCCATGATTATCTAACATCACCATATCGTGTTGACGTGCAATTTCACTGTCATTGATATGAACGGCACCTTTTACTACAAACAACATTGCATTATGACCTTCAGGAATACTGTAATGAGAAACACCTGCACGATTTAAACGCAGATCCCACACATTCAATGGTGAGTAGGTCATTGCGATACCTTGGGTATTAGTATAATTACCAGCGATCACTCGGACATAGCCTTGATCATTAGGTAATTCAACATGAGGAATATCCTCTGCTTTCAGCGCCTGATAACGAGGCTGTGTCATTTTGAACGCTGTTGGCAGATTCACCCAAAGTTGCACCATTTCCAATACACCACCTTCTTTGGTCATTTTTTCAGAGTGATACTCTTTATGCAAAATGCCAGAAGCTGCGGTCATCCATTGCACATCACCTGCGGTAATCGTTCCAGCATGACCTTTAGAGTCATGATGAGAAACTTCGCCTTGATAGGCGATTGTTACGGTTTCAAATCCACGATGAGGATGCGCTCCTACACCACGGGAATTGGTAACAGGTTTAAACAGTGTTGGCTCGGCATAATCCATCAGCAGAAACGGGCTATGTTTCTCACCATTTTCCTGATAGGAAAATAAGGTGCTGACTGGAAAGCCATTACCTACCCAGTGTGAATTTGGCGCCGAATAAATATGATTAACCTGTCTGATAGTCATGATTGTTCTCCGAGTTAAGGAAAGAAACCGCAATAACCAAGACACAGAAGGAGGTAATACAGATTATTGCGATTTCTTAATGAGACTGATCATAAAGTGTTCGCGTGATGAACAAAATAGGGGGAATTTGTTGATGGTGTTCAAAAAAAATGAATGATTTTGGATGGTGAAAAAGAAAGAAAAAGAATGTAATAAAGAGGCTATATTTAAATAATTGATGAAATAGCTCTTAGTGTAATAGGCCTTTATTTGATTCTGTTTTTAAAACTGAAAACAAAAAACTACATCCTTTCTTAGCAACAATAAGTCAGAATGTAGTTTATTAATATATTTATTTCTTAAATCTTATTTGCTTGTGTCGCCACAACCGCCAATGATTTTAGAAATAGAAACTGCTGGGTGCAGTAAGTAGTCGTAGTTACAGTCTTTTTCTTTATTGTATACGCTACCAGTACAACCGGTCATTACAGTAATTACAGAAGCAATAAGTGCAATTTTAACAAAGTTTTTCATGAAAAAATTCCTTTTAAATTTTAGAGTTATAAAAGCCATTGCATGGCTTTATCTGCATAAAGATATTAAATTAGCTATAAATAGCAATATAAAAAAATCTCTTTTTTTAAATATAAAATAAGATAAATAATATTTTATTTAAGAAGGGAAATATAATCAGACAGAGTGAAATGAAAAACGATTTAAACTTGTAAGTTTTAATAAAATTTAAGATAAGAAATTTATTAATAATATTTTGATAATAATTAATTAATAAATTAATTGTGAAGATAAGCATAGAAATATGCTCTATTTATATCATTTTGATAAACAGGATTTGTGTTAATAGATGCTATTTTTTGCTAATAAAAACCCGCATAAAAAATGCGGGTAAAGTAGAGCTTATTTTATTTATTGTATTACATAGGGAACAGCAAGAACGCTTAAAGTGGCTTCACCATACGGATCTCACAATCACTATGTCCAGTGTTGCCTAATGCTTCATCAATAAATTCGAATCCTAGTTTTTCATATAAACCGACAGCCGCTTTTAAGATATCTGTGGTTTCTAAATAGCAACGGCTAAAGCCTTGCTCTTTACCAAACTCAAGAGATTGCAGAACGATTTTTTTCGCAATACCTTTGCCACGTAATTTGGATGAAAGGTACATTTTTTGTAGTTCACAAGTATTGCCATCGCCACCAGCAAGTGGTGCGACACCACCTCCACCAACAACTTCTCCATCCATTTCAACAACCCAGTAAGCACTGCGTGGCTGATGATAAACTTCATAGAGGGTATCTAAAATTGGATCGGCAACCGCAAAGCCTTTATCGGCAGTTAAACCATGCTCTGCCGAGACTTCACGAATAACGCGTGCAATACCTGCGTTATCTTTTTTTTCAATCGCTCGAATAACAATATTTGAGGTTATAGCTTGGGTTGCAGTCATAGTTGCACTCATCGTTTCACTTATTAGTAGAATATTTTTTGATTATTAATTGAGAGAGCACCGGAAAGGAACTTCTTCATTGAAAGTAGCACGGATGGCTACAAAAACTATCTTAATTGATTAAGCGTGTTTGTAAACCGTTAACCCCTCTTCTTTGCTTAACTTCTTCCTTTATTTCTAGCGTTATATTTTAGTGAGTGATTAAATTTAAGTGGAAATAGAGGACGAAAAGACGTATTAACGAGAATAGAACCGTGAATAGTAAGAAATGAAGTGAAAAAAGGTTTTATTTTCTGACTGAAAGAGACTAAGTAAAAACCCGCGGTAAACGCGGGTTTTTATTATTAATCTCAGTGTCTTTAACGCGATAGTGCTTATAAAGAGGCGATAGAGACTTTCTGTGCGATTAGCTTCTCTTTTGCATTTAAGCATGTCGCTAAGCGTTCACGCTCTTTAGCAACAACCGCTTCTGGCGCACGGCTAACAAAGCCATCGTTAGATAATTTGCTGTCTAAAGTTGAGATATCTTTTTCTACTTTTTCAAGCTCTTTATCTAAACGTGCAAGCTCTGCATCTTTATCGATAAAGCCCGCCATTGGGATCAGCAATTCTGCACCGTTAACCAGTTTATTAACCGATAATGGCGCTTCTTCGCCTTCTGCTAATGGACGGATATCAGCTAAACGACCCATTGCTTTTAAGAAACCAATATTGTCACTAACGCGACGTTTCGCATTGTCATCGGCACCACGTAGGATAACTTCAAGTGGTTTACCCGGAGCAATATTCATTTCAGCACGGATATTACGAACTGCAACGATAACTTCTTTGATCCACTCCAGGTCGTTCAGTGCTTGTTCATCCACTAGTGAAGCATCGAACTCAGGGAAAGCCTGTAGCATGATGGTTTCGCCTTCAATGCCTTTAACTTCCTTCACACGTTGCCAGATGGTTTCTGTGATAAATGGAATAATTGGATGAGCAAGACGCAGTAAGCCTTCTAACACTTCAATCAGTGTATGACGTGCTGCGCGTTTTTGTGCATCATTACCTTTGTGTACCGCAGGTTTTGATAGCTCAAGATACCAGTCACAGAATTGGTTCCAAGTGAACTCATATAAAATACCGGCAGCGATATCGAAACGATAGTTATCTAATGCTTCGCGATAGGCTTTAACGGTATTATTAAATTCAGCTAAGATCCAACGGTCAGCCAGTGAGAATGCCATCTCACCACCTTGGTAGCCACAATCTTGATCTTCTGTATTCATCAGAACAAAGCGGCTTGCATTCCACAGCTTGTTACAGAAGTTACGGTAGCCTGATAGACGTTTCATATCCCAGTTAATATCGCGACCTGTTGAAGCTAATGCCGCTAGGGTAAAGCGCAGAGCATCTGTACCGTGTGCTTCAATACCTTCTGGGAACTCCTTGCTAGTACGTTTAGCAATTTTTTCAGCCATTTGTGGCTGCATCATATTGCCAGTACGTTTTTCTAACAGGTTCTCTAATGAAATACCGTCAATCATATCCAGAGGATCAAGTACGTTACCTTTGGATTTTGACATCTTCTGGCCTTCTTCATCACGAATAAGACCTGTCATATAAACCGTATTAAATGGAATTTGCGGTTTACCGTCTTCATCTTTAATAAAGTGCATGGTCATCATGATCATGCGGGCGATCCAGAAGAAAATGATATCGAATCCACTGACTAATACATTCGTTGGATGGAATGTTTTTAGTGCTTCGGTATTTTCAGGCCAGCCTAATGTTGAGAATGTCCACAGTGCGGATGAGAACCACGTATCGAGTACGTCTTCATCTTGGCGTAATGCCACATCAGCAGCGATATTGTTTTCACGACGAACTTCTTCTTCGTCACGACCAACATAAACGTTGCCTTGGTTGTCATACCAAGCAGGGATACGGTGACCCCACCACAGTTGACGAGAGATACACCAATCTTGGATATCATTCATCCATGAGAAGTACATGTTTTCGTACTGTTTTGGTACAAATTGGATATCACCATTTTTAACCGCTTCAACGGCAGGTTTCGCTAAAGGTGCTGCGCGAACATACCATTGGTCTGTTAATAAAGGTTCGATAACCACGCCACCACGGTCGCCGTAAGGTACGGTTAAATCGTGAGGTTTGATCTCTTCTAATAAACCTAGGCGTTCAAATTCAGCGACGATTGCTTTACGTGCAGCAAAGCGTTCCATACCTTGGTAGGCTTCTGGAATTTCAGTGCTGTAAACGTCAGATTCAACACCGTTGGTGTCTAATACTTCTGCGCTGACACGGATATTGCCATCAAAATCCATGATATTAATCATTGGTAATTGATGACGGCGTCCAACTTCATAGTCATTAAAGTCGTGAGCAGGGGTGATTTTTACGCAACCAGTCCCTTTTTCCATATCAGCGTGTTCGTCCGCTAAAATAGGAATACGACGGTTCACGATTGGTAGAATAATTTCTTTACCAATTAAATCTTTATAGCGAGGATCTTCAGGGTTAACAGCAACACCAGTATCACCTAACATGGTTTCAGGACGTGTTGTTGCAACAATCAGGTAATCTTTACCTTCAGCTGTTTTTGCTCCATCCGCTAAAGGGTAACGCAAATGCCACATAGATCCTTTAACTTCACGGTTTTCAACTTCAAGATCAGAAATCGCCGTGTGTAATTTAGGGTCCCAGTTTACAAGGCGTTTACCGCGGTAGATGAGATCTTCTTTATGTAAGCGAACAAAAGCTTCTTTAACCGCTTTAGATAACCCTTCATCCATTGTGAAACGTTCACGTTCCCAATCAACCGAGTTACCTAAACGACGCATTTGGTTAGAAATATTACCGCCTGATTCCGCTTTCCATTCCCAAATTTTGTCAATAAATGCATCACGACCATAGTCATGACGATTTTTACCTTCTTCAGCAGCAATTTTACGCTCAACGACCATTTGAGTCGCGATGCCCGCATGGTCAGTACCTGACTGCCATAAGGTGTTTTTACCTTGCATGCGCTGATAACGGATCATGGTATCCATAATGGTCTGCTGGAAAGCATGACCCATATGTAAGCTACCCGTCACGTTTGGTGGTGGGATCACGATACAGAAGCTTTCTTTCGTTGTATCGCCATTGGCTTTAAAGTAGCCGTTTTTTTCCCAATGCTGATACAGAGGTTGTTCAATCTCTGCTGGATTATATGTTGTGTCGAGCGATGGCTCTTTTGGTGCGGATTTATTTTCCATATTCTTTACGTATTCAATAGGTTGGCGGCGTAGCCATTGTCAAAGTAAAGCCGACGCTACGATAAATTTTATATCGCTCACGCGCCAACTGTTTCAATTGTTCATCAATAGGTACGAAGTCTATCACTTCATGGAAAGCTGTGGCAAAGTCTACGAATTGCGATTGCAAATTAATCAAGAGATCACGAGGTGCATTACCACGTTTTCCAGGCCAACATAATTCAACAGGCGAGCCATAACGAGGGCCTTCACCGGCAAGATTATGAGGAACAAACTGATGAGGTTCTCTTGCCCATAATGCCTCATCAAGCAATTCAGCTTGAGCCTGAGACTCACAAACCAACAAAATACGTTTGCCTAATCGCCAATGTTCAGCGGTAAGTTGACAGGCAAGCCACTCATGAGCCTGTAAATCATCGTGTATTGATGGGTGTTCCATTAAATAAAACGTGGCGTTTTTCATGATATCCCGATAACAGAAGGGTATTGCGTTGCAATACCCTTCTTGGAGTCTGCTCTATTTACCATAATAATAGGGTAATACCTTAACCCTGATAATTATGCGGTATTAATCGTCGCTATTCAAACCCGCGCGATTAAGTAAGAACTGAGACAATAAAGAAACAGGACGGCCTGTTGCGCCTTTTGCTTTGCCAGAACGCCATGCGGTACCTGCAATATCCAAGTGAGCCCAGTTATATTTAGTCGCAAAACGTGCTAAGAAACAACCGGCTGTAATTGCGCCACCTAAACGGCCACCTGTATTTGCTAAGTCAGCAAAATTAGATTCGATTTGTTCATAGAACTCATCGCCTAATGGTAAACGCCAAGCGCGATCACCTGCTTGCTCTGATGCATTCATTAACTCATGTGCTAATGGATTATGATTAGACATTAATCCGCTGTAGTGATGCCCTAAAGCCACCATACAAGCACCTGTTAATGTTGCGATATCGACAACTAATTCAGGCTCGAAGCGCTCAACATAAGTTAACGTATCACACAGTACTAAACGACCTTCAGCATCAGTATTTAATACTTCAACGGTTTGACCTGACATGGTTGTTAAAATATCACCAGGGCGATACGCTTTTCCACCCGGCATGTTTTCACAGCCTGCAAGTACGCCAATAACGTTGATTGGTAACTGGAGTTCAGCCACAACACGCATCACACCGTAAACCGTTGCTGCACCACACATGTCGTATTTCATCTCATCCATGCCATCAGCAGGTTTGATAGAAATACCACCTGAGTCGAATGTCAGTCCTTTACCTACTAATACGATTGGGCGAGCTTCAGGATCTTTATTGCCTTTATATTCGATAATCGACATTAAAGATTCATTTTGAGAGCCTTGTCCTACCGCAAGGTAAGCATTCATACTTAGCTCTTTCATTTGTTCTTCGCCAATAACACGCGTAGAAACATTTGAAGATGAGTCTGCTAATTGACGAGCTTGAGACGCTAAATAAGCGGCATTACAAATATTAGGTGGCATGTTAGCTAAATCTTTACATGCTTTAATACCTGATGCGATAGCTAAACCGTGTGCAATTGCGCGTTCACCACTTGGTAGTTCACGACGAGTAGGTACATTAAAGACCATTTTACGCAATGGACGACGTAATTCTGTCTTATTGCTTTTCAGTTGATCAAAGGTATAGAGGCAGTCTTTTGCAGTCTCAACCGCTTGACGCACTTTCCAGTAATTATTACGACCTTTAACATGCAACTCAGTCAGAAAGCATACGGCTTCCATAGAGCCAGTTTCGTTGAGAGTGTTAATAGTTTTTTGAATGATCTGTTTATACTGGCGTTCATCCAATTCACGCTCTTTACCGCAACCAATCAGTAAAACGCGCTCAGAGAGAACATTTGGTACATGATGTAACAGCAATGATTGCCCGACTTTGCCTTCCAGTTCACCTCTGCGTAACAGGGCGCTGATATAGCCATCACTGATTTTATCAAGTTGCTCCGCGATCGGAGATAAACGACGAGGCTCAAACACCCCCACGATAATACAAGCGCTGCGTTGTTTCTCTGGGCTGCCGCTTTTTACATTAAACTCCATGCGTTCTCCTGAATATTAAAGACAAAAACGGAAAGTATCGTTTAGAATAGTGATCCGCATTAATCTACCCCATAGAAAGTTTACTTTTTATGTTAAGCTAAATGCATTAATTGAACACAACTAATTTAGCTAACTTATAAGCTTGTTCTTATTGGGAACCTGTTTATAGCATGTTTTGATATCATTTGGGCTGCAAGAATGTCTAACTGAGATGCACAAATGATAGATATACAACGAAGTTAGCGATTTTCCTGCAAAAAGACAAGTTTTCACAGGCATAACTAGCGTGATTATAATTCGATATTTAGCTCGGGAAACCCTTAAAAGTCAGATAGCCATCTTATTTATTTTGATGCTTATCTTCTTTAGCCAAAAACTGGTTGAAATTTTAGGGGCTGCTGTAGAAGGTAATATACCTACAAACCTTGTGGTTTCTCTGCTGTGGCTGGGCATTCCTGAGATGGCACAGCTTATTCTTCCATTAAGCCTTTTTCTTGGGCTTCTGATGACTTACAGCAAACTTTATGTTGAAAGTGAGATAACCGTCATGAATGCGTGCGGAATTGGTAAGAAAGCATTAGTGCAAGCTGCACTATTGCTCTCATTACTGACAAGCGCATTAGCTGCAGGAAATGTCATTTGGCTTATTCCTTGGTCTTCGGTGCATCAAGAGCAAGTCCTTGAGGATGCTAAAGCTAACCCAAGTTTAGCTGCACTGATGGAAGGACAATTTAAGATGTCCAGTGACCGCAATATGGTGCTCTATCTTGGTAGCGTGAAAGGGAATCAATTCCAAGATGTGTTCCTTGCACAGTTACGTCCAACGCAAGATCAGCGTCCTTCTGTCGTGGTAGCAGATAAAGGCTATACCAAAGAATTGCCCAACGGTAATCAGATAGTCGTACTGAGTGAGGGAACTCGCTATGAAGGTACGGCTGTATTACGTGATTTTCGTATTACTGATTTTAATGACTACCAAGCTGTTATTGGGCACCGTGAATCTACTATTAGCAGTAACCGTGTAGAACAAAAAACGATGACTGAGCTTTGGCATTCTAATGAAACAGAGTCTATCGCTGAATTCCATTGGCGTTTAACCTTAATTTTCTCTGTTGTCATTATGGCTGTGATGGTCGTACCTTTAAGTGAGGTAAACCCACGCCAAGGCCGCGTATTAAGTATGCTACCTGCCATGTTGCTTTATTTGGTGTTCTTCTTATTACAAAGTTCATTGCACTCTAATGGTGAAAAAGGAAAACTGGATCCGCTAATTGCAATGTGGAGTGTTAATGGCGTTTATCTTGCCTTGGCTATCTTATTAAATATTTGGGATACCTTGCCTATGCGTAAATTCCGTGCTCGCTTTAAGAAAGGAGTTGCCTGATGTTTGGTGTATTAGATAAATATATCGGGCGTACTATTTTACAGTCAATTTTGATGACGTTATTTTTGCTGGTTTCACTATCCGGCATTATCAAATTTGTCGATCAACTCCGTAAAGTAGGACAAGGGGATTTCACCACGCTGGATGCGGGTATTTATGCCATTTTAAATATCCTTAAAGATGTGCAGATTTTCTTCCCTATGGCTGCCTTATTGGGTGCGTTATTAGGATTAGGTGCATTAGCAACGCGTAGTGAGCTGGTGGTGATGCAAGCATCGGGATTCACCCGTTTGCAAATTGCAGGCTCTGTGATGAAAACTGCTATTCCATTAGTGCTGTTAACAGTACTTATTGGTGAATGGGGCGCACCACAAGGTGAACAATACGCACGTAACTATCGCGCTGAAAAAATCATGGGTAACTCTTTAGTTTCTACTAACCGCGGTATGTGGGCTAAAGATGGCAATCAATTTATTCATATCAACCGAATAAAGAGCCAAAATGAGATGCAAGGCATCACACTCTATGATTTTAATAATGATAGAAAACTAGAAACAGTACGCTATGCATCAAGTGCAACCTACGATGTGAATAATAAAACGTGGATGTTGAAGCAAGTCGACATGTCAGATTTAACGAACCCACAAAAAATCACAGGTAAAAAACAGGTATCACTTGAGTGGCCAACACGACTAACGCCTGAAAAATTAAGTGTTGTGGCGTTAGATCCGGATGCATTATCAATCAGTGGGCTCTATCAGTACGTTAAATATCTAAAACAGAGTGGGCAAGAATCAGCAAACTATGAGCTGAATTTCTGGAAAAAAATCTTTGCTCCAGTCTCTGTTGCAGTAATGATGTTGATGGCATTGTCATTTATTTTTGGCCCATTACGTACAGTACCAATGGGATTAAGAGTCTTAACGGGTATCTCTTTCGGCTTCTTATTCTATATCGTCAATGAGGTTTCAGGACGATTAAGTCTGGTTTATGGCATACCTGCAGTGATTGCAGCATTAGTACCGGGAATACTCTTCTTAACATTAAGTTTATGGTTATTGATGAAGCGTAACCGCTAAGTAATATCAGCCAAGAAAAACAAAAAGCGCCTTGTAAGGCGCTTTTTTTATCGTTATTGAATATGCGATCACTGATAAAAATCTTTTGCTAGAGCACGAACAAGTGCATTAGTCCCCTGAGTGACTTCACTAAATTTAGTGCCACTAGGTTTACGGGTGATCACCACAAATACACCGATATTTAATTCAGGAATGGTTGCCATATAAGTATTAAAGCCACCGCCACCGCCAGTTTTTTGGTAAATCGCTGGAACGCCATTGGTTGGAGCCATATAAACCCAGCCTAAACCTACACCATCAGCACGACCTGCAACGTCCATACCTTCTATTGAAGAGAGTCGATTACGAGGAAAGTAGACAGATTGCTCTTTACTTGCGGTTGCTTTTCGCATGGCATTATGAGAAGTCAAAAAGCCTTGCATCCAACGTTGCATATCGGCGGGTGTTGAGTACACACCGCCACTTCCGGCTGCAGCAATGGTGTCTGAGCATGGACTTGGTTTATATCCTACTAATAGCCGTTGGCATTGTTTTGGCGTTGGTGTCAACGTGGTGCTAGTCATACCCGCAGGTTGAGTGACATATTGTTGTAAAAGTTGAGGATAACTTTTACCAGATGCTTTCACTAAGGCATCCGCTAATAGATCGTAAGCGAGATTTGAATAAGCGGCTTGATCCCCTGCGGTTGATGTTAGCGTTGCTTTTTTCAACCAGTTCCAGCGGTCGCCATGTGTTGGCCATATAAAAACAGGTCTTCCCCATTTTCCGCCAGGTTGTTCTCGTGGAAAGCCACTAGTATGGCTTGCTAAATGATAAAGACGGATAGGGGATTGAGCGTTAACTAATGGGATATTTACGCCGTAGTAGCTGTATTTTTGCAGTGGATCGGTGACTAATAATTTTCCATCATCTTGTAACTTTAACATCACTTCACTGGTCATCAGCTTTGTGATAGAAGCGATACGGATCAGTGAGTTCATTGATGGTGCATTGCGACTTTCAGGTGTTGTCGTCCCAAAAGAGCGGTTCAAGGTTTGAGAGTTATTGATCATGACAATAACTATGCCTTGAGGATTACTCTTTTGATAAATCTGTGAAGCGTATTTATCAAACAACGCACTTGCATTACGTACATTAGGGCTTAATGCTGTAGGCCATTGCGTCAGTTCAGGCACATTGTTCTGTTGATTTAACATAGACGGTTGTGTCGCTGGTGATAATGACGAACGTTGGCTACACGCATTTAAGGTCAGTAAAGCGACGGGGATCATAAGATACTTTAGAAAATGTTTTTTCATTTTTACTTTCAACAGAAGTCAGTGAGGTGAAAGGAATGCGATCAACATAAGATTATTTATGTTTTAATTTGGTGCCTTTCTTATCGCGCTATTTTTTCTTTATCATTTTTAATACGGCACCTAAGATAATACCAACAAATATGCCCGTTATAATCCAGCCAACAATGCCCATAACACCGCCTTCTAATCAGTTTTAAACCAAATTTTGATTATATTATCAGAAATAAGAATGTCTATCAGTGCAAGAGTCAGTTATCAAAAAGTTGGCATTAAATGTGTCAAATTGTCTCTAAGAAAAAGATAGTGAAGAAAAATTGCATCATAAAAAGACATTCCCCTCAGATTTCTCCTCTAAAAATGAGGTAAGTATTACCGTTAAGTTACAATTTCTCTTGGTTTACCTTAGTTTTTAATCCTATTATTAGCTTTTCTTTATTATTAAGTTAGGATATGTATATCAAGAAAATGTTAACGAATGGTGTCATGGTCTTGTATTTGTTGCTTTTTTGGTTTTTTATTCTTGTATTTATTGTTTTTTGATTTTTTATTGAAATTTTATAAAGGTAATATAAGAGTGTGTCATATTTTGTAATAATTTACTGATTGTGGGATTGTGAAATTAAATTTATTATAGCTTCATCAAGTCGAGAGACTGAGAATATAAGAGTTACAGAGCAAAGATAACACAGCAATAATAGAGTGAAGTAATAAGAAGGCATATTATCAAATAGCCTCTTCAATAATAAATAAGTTATATATTAGTAGTAATATTCCAACACCATTATATTAAATAATTGCACCTTTGTTATAGCAGTAAATAAGTACCTTTATATTAGATAGCAGTACCTTCGTTAAAGTAGTAAATAAGTACCTTTATATTAGATAGTTGTGCCTACGTTAAAGCAGTAAATAAGTATCTTTATGTTAAGTAGTAATTTTCTATGTAGTAGTAAGAAGTGCTTTGTTAAAGAAGTAAATCCTTATATCAATAATATGTAGTATAGATAAAGAAGTACATTATATTAATAAAACATAACTACCTTCTTCCTCACACCAGGGAAGAAAAGGGCAATGACGCTACAAAAATAACTTATAGTCATTAAAATAAAATTAAGCCCTCTATTAGCAGTACTGTCGGATCAAAACACTAACCCAAGTTTTGATCCTTTTTTTATTTATCGTTATATATTTTAAAATATATTGTTTGGTTAAATTAGTTTTAATGAATTTATATAATGATGGTGTGATCTTAAAAAGAAGAACCAATAAAAAATAAGCAATAAAAAATAGAAATAAGATAATAAATAAATTTAGATACAAGATAATTGATTGATCGATACAACACGATTAAAGCGTTAACGATAGATACCTTGATGTGACCTATAAATCGTGGTTTATGATAACAATAGACCCCAAATGCACTTTTTTTCGCCAATCAAACTGAAAACTAACAATAATTGTTGCGAGGGTTGTTCACGCAAGTATAATGGGCAGGTTTTCCAGATACACTTCAGTGCCGGAGTGGCGAAATTGGTAGACGCAGTTGATTCAAAATCAACCGCCTTCGGGTGTGCCGGTTCGAGTCCGGCCTTCGGCACCATAAGAACATCGATGGACGTCAACCGACGTCTTTTTTTGTATCTAAAATCCAGTGTTTGCAAGGCTTTCCCCGCGTTTTCAGTCAATGCATGTCAATCTAACTCAACCCACATCAACCTCTGAGTGAGTATATAACTGAGTATATACGTCGCTTCGATAATGAATGTATACTCGTCATACTTCGAATTACATGGTCGTTGGCTTCATTCAGCTATCCGAGTCACATAGCCATCTATGCTCCTCGGCTATCTTCACTTGCCGCCTACATGTAATCCGAATTATTTAGAGTATATGCTTGCTCAAAGGTGAGAGGATAAAGAATATGGCATTAACCGATGCGAAAGTTCGAGCTGCTAAACCAGACGAGAAAGCTTATACACTGGCCGATAGTAATGGCTTGTTTCTTTATATTCACCCCAATGGTTCTAAATATTGGCGCTTCCGTTTTCGCTTTGGCGGTAAACAACATTTAATGGCTTTTGGTGTATACCCTGAAATATCCTTAGCGGATGCAAGAGAAAGAAGGGATGCTGCCAGAAAGCAAGTTGCTTTAGGTATCGACCCCCGTGAACTCAAGAAAGAATTAAAGGAAGAGCAGCAAAAAGAATTTAACACCTTTGAGAAGGTTGCTCGTGATTGGCATGCAACTAATAAGAAATGGTCTGAAGGGCATAGCCATCGAGTCCTCAAAAGCCTTGAGGACAATATCTTCGCTGCTATTGGTAAACGCAATATTGCCGAATTAAAAACTCGTGATCTCCTTGAACCGATTAAAGCCGTAGAGATGTCTGGACGTCTTGAGGTGGCGGCGCGTTTACAACAGCGTGTGACGGCAATAATGCGTTATGCCGTACAAAGCGGTTTAATCGATTATAACCCGGCACAAGATATGGCGGGCGCAGTTGCCACTGGTAAACGAGTCCATAGAGCGGCATTAGAACTTAAACGCCTACCCGAGTTCTTACAACGCATCGATGATTATAAGGGAAGACCTTTAACTAAACTTGCCGTCAAACTTACCTTATTAGTCTTTATTCGTTCTAGTGAACTGCGTTTCGCGCGTTGGGATGAAATCGATTTTGAGAATGCCATGTGGACGATCCCCGCTGAACGAGAAGCGATAGAAGGGGTTAAACACTCTCATCGCGGATCAAAAATGCGTACTACTCATTTAGTGCCTTTAAGCCGACAAGCTATTGAGATCTTAAAGCAGATCTATCAATTCAGCGGTAATCATGAGTTGATCTTTATCGGCGATCACAATCCTAGAAAACCAATGAGTGAAAACACGGTAAACAACGCATTACGTGTGATGGGTTATGATACTAAGACAGAAGTATGTGGTCATGGTTTCAGAACGATGGCGTGTAGTTCGTTGATTGAGTCGGGCCTATGGTCGAAGGATGCAGTAGAAAGGCAAATGAGCCACCAAGAGCGCAACTCAGTGAGGGCTGCTTATATTCATAAGGCTGAACATATTGAGGAAAGGCGACTGATGGTGCAATGGTGGGCGAATTATTTGGATGCAAATAGGGAAAGGCATGTAGGGGCGTTTGGGTTTGGGAAATAGTGAACAGCTACTAACTTGATAGACACCTTTTCTTTTTGCTAGACAAAATAGTGAAAAGAGAGGTGTTTATGAGCTGTAAGTGATATCCAGAAGAATTCAAAATTGAAGCCGTAAAACAGGTGACTGAAAATGTGCATAGTGTAGGCAGTGTAGCTAGCCGAACGAGTCCAATCCATTCATCAAAATATCTATATTTATTGAAATACAGCATAGCTTACATACGTGAATATGGTGATTTTATTAGTTTTAAAATCCGAAAAATAAATATTTCGATATAAATCGCCAAGGAAATAAGCTAATTAATTTATTGTTATGCATTGATTCATTAATAAATTTTTTGATTGATTAGATGGACAATTGGTTAGAGAATGTAACATATGTAGAATAATCTTATTGAGAGAGACAATAATGAGCATGTTAATTTGGAATAAGAGAAATAGCGCTAAAAATATAATATTATTTATTCACGGGTTAAAAGGTGGTTCTTCTACATGGTCTTTTGATGAAAGTATATCTTTTCCCCAATTGATATCTGAAGATGGAGACTTTGATGATTGTTTTGATATAGCCTGTTTTGAGTACTTCACTAATTTTACAAATAGTTACGGTAAAGCTAAAAATTTATTTGCAAGATTATTTACCTCGCTTACTAAAAAAGAAGTTAACCTCCCAATTGATGAGCTTTCTGAACTATTGGTTGGAGAATGCCAAATAAATCTTTCTAATTATGACAATATAATTTTTGTTGCTCACAGTATGGGAGGATTGATTGCAAAATCTTGCATAATAAAAATGAGCGAAAGGAACATTTCGCATAACATTGCTGGATTCATTTCTCTTGCAGTTCCTCATTCAGGTTCTGAAACAGCGTCATGGGGCAGTATGGTTTCCTCAAATGTTCAATTGAGTGACTTAAGCGTATTTAGTAAAGAAACAGATTACTTAAACCGCAAGTGGATAAACCTGCCTAGACTCCCAGAATTAAAATTTTTGTATGGTAGTTATGATAATTTTGTTGTTAAACAAAGTGCAATTCCTATTCAAGTTCCAGCAAAGGAAGCAATTGCAGTTCATGAAGACCATATAACTATTTGCAAACCTAAAGATAGAGAGTCTAATGTATATTTAACTGTTAAAAGATTTTCACTTGAATTAAATAAGAAGCAGGCTCTTATTTCATTGCCAGCAGAATTTAAAGATGATAGTCAATATGACAAAGAATTTTTCTTTTTGAAAATGATAATAGCAGATGTTCATAGTGATATAGCTAAACATGCTAAAGAGTATTATTACAATGCAGAATTAGCTAGAAATGTTTTTACTAGCGATCATGATAGAAAAGTTTTAAGTGGTTTATACAGAAAAATCAGAGAAATATATCAGACTCAATACCATGATGCTATAGCAAATCATCATACATCAAATCAACTTTTAGCATCGATACACAAAAAGATAGAGGATGAAGATAAAGTAAAGCTTTTGTCTCTTTTTAATTCTCTTGATAGCGTACATAAAAAAGGGATGCTGCATCAGCTAGCTAATAAATTAGATAGGGATGTAATTTGGTCTCCTGAAACATCTCTGGACTCTTTACATGATTTAAGAGGTCAGAAATGAATGTATTGCCTTATATACCACTTGATGAAGAATTAAATTTAAATGTTTCTTTATTCATTATTTTACTGCGTAATTTAAGTAAGAATAAAAATAATGTTTGGATTTTAAATAAAAACAAAGCTCAAATATTTATGTATTTGATTAAGAATCCATCCAGACTTGAGGATGTAATGACTCTTATGGGTAAGGGAAGTATATCCATAGATATATCTGAGACATATACAATAAAGAGCCTTTCATTAAATGTTGATATTTTATTTGAAAATTCTAAGATAAATACATTATTAAAAAAAATAGCTTTAATGGGGTGTCTCAACGTAAAAAAAATTGAGGGAACAACTTTTTTTAGCCTTACCGATTATGGTGAGGAAATTTATAATGAACTTGATGGTGAATACTTTCAATCAATAAAGAACCATACTAAATCTTTAGGGAAGATAAAATCATTATCTTCAAGCAAGTTAAATTCTATACTCAACGAAATATTTAAGGTCTCAAAATGAAATCTTACCTTAGGATTGAAAGGTTAATACTTGTAGGTGTTCGTAAAAATTACATAATTAGATTTGATGAAGGATTAAATATAATACATGGTGATTCGGATACAGGGAAATCTAGTATTCTTGAGTTTATTAATTACTTACTAGGGGCGAGCAAAATTGAATTGGCAGATGAAATAATTACTTCAATTAGTTATGCAGCCTTAGAAATAATCATTAATGACATGCCCTACACAGTAGTTAGAGATATTTATAAGCCACAGGATTTTATTGAGGTTTATCTTTGTTCTTTCGAAAAAAGGGATAATTTCATCCCCAGAAAGTATGCTCCGAATTTTTCAAAAAGTAATGCCCCTGATGGGTTTTATTCTGATTTCTTAATGGATGCATTAAATTTCCCTAAACTTAAATTAAAGGTATCTCCAACGCAACCAACCAGTCAATTTAAAAGATTAAGTTTTAGGAATATTATTAAATATGTATATGTAAATCAAGATGATATGGGAAGTAAGTCTCTCTTGGGGCTCACCGATTGGGCTAAATATACTTATACTAAAGAGGTATTCAAATATATATACAATGTTCTTGATACTGATATATTAGATATGGAGCAACAAATATCTGATAAGCGTTCTGAACTTAATAATTTAAGAAAGAAATACGAGCATGTCTCCGAATTTCTTAGAGAAACTGGATATGAAAGTATACCATCAATTGATGACGCTATAGATGAATGTGAACTGGCTTATGAATCAATCAGTGATGAACTTACTGCACTAAATGCTAATATGATGGCAAATTCAGATAATTATAATCAACTCAAAACTTATCACTCTGAGTTTAGTCTTAAAATAAAAGTAATTATTAAAAAAATTGATGAAATTACATCTAAGAAAGAACAGTATATTAGGCTAAAAAATGATTATTCAAATGATATAAAAAAAATAAAAGCAATACATTTGGCTAACAAGAAAATTGGAGTGTTCCAGAATTTACAATGTAACTGCCCGATTTGCGATAATATAATAACCATAGAAAATAATGATGGTAGTTTTATTAAATCCAAGCCTGAAGCTTTGGATGAAGAATTATTTTCTTTACTCAAGAGAGAGAAATCAATTGAAGAACTCATAATCACTCTTACCAACGAACAAAGAAGTCTTTTGTATGATAAGGTGCAAATTGAGAGCGATTTAAACAAAGTTAGTGAAATGATAGATACTGAAGCGAAGCAATTTATTACACCATTTCTCACTCAACGTGATGCCTTATTAAAGGAAATGACGTCTGCTGGCAAAAAGAGAGAAAGTCTTATCTCAAGCTTAAGAGTAAGAAACCATCAAGACGAGCTTTTAACTAAGCAAAAAACTATTTCCGATAATATTGAAAATTTAATTGAAAAACTCGATGGCCTTAAAGTAAAAGCTCCTGATATTGCAGGGGTACTATCCTCATTAGGAGATGATTTAATGGCTTTCTTAACTGGAGTTAAAATAAAAAATAGAACAGGGATAAGTGTTAGTCATAAACATTTTTCACCAGTCGTAAGAGAAAGAGATTATTTCAATATTACATCTGGTGGATTAAGAACTATTATTACCATAGGGTATATGGCTGCGATACTAAAAAGTTCAATTGATGCTGATATTAATCATCCGCGTCTTTTATTACTTGATACAATAGGTAAGTATCTTGGTAAAAATCTAAAGCCCAAGTATGCAGCACAAACAGATATAAAAGAAGACATTGATGAAGGAATTTCAGATCCTGAAAAATATGAAAACATTTACAATCAATTAATTGAGATATCCCATTATGCACAGAGAAAAAAATCACCATGCCAAATAATTGTGGTTGATAATGATGTACCAGATAAGCTCTCTGAAAGGCTAAAAGCTATAACAGTCGCACATTTCAGCGCTAATCGAGAAAATGGATTACCAGTTGGATTAATTGATGATGTAATTTATAAACATTAATTCTTTCAGACTGTGGTTATACTAAATATTTATTAATATAACCACAGTTATTACTAATTTTTCTATTTGTCTTCGGCTAATTTTCGCTTTCAGTTTTTCTTGAGTACGGTTTTTATTTTGAGCATTTAATTCACAATCTGCACTTCCATTACAACTGACAATTGAGTTTGCGAATCATCATTATTGCTAATGTTTGCATCTTCTAGTTTTATGAAGTACTACACTAAACAGTTTTCTACCAAGATAAAAAAACATCTATAACTTGGTAAAAGCTTTATGCAACACACTGGATTTTCCACAATGATAGTTGTAATCGTTTTTTGCCGGTAGTTCAGAGGATACATTGCTCCAGTTAGGATAATTATTCTGGTTGGGACCAATGCTATTCCGAATGTATGGTATTTAAACATACATTTAATCTGTCCACTGGAGCTTTAGCTAAACACTTCTAATACCTAAGGTTAATGAGGACATTGATAGCTGATTCAATCTATCCACTTTGATGATTTGCTTTAAATTAGAACGTCATGGTTCTCTGTCTTGCTTGTGTGAACATTCGTTAGCGTATTTTAGTCACCTTTTCTTAAGAGTGTAGGGTATTTTCCTGCTTATCGACTTTATACATGAATTGCCTCTTTTAGTTTTCTTAGTCTCAGGTATCACTTTTCATTAGTTTAATGCTGCATCAGTGAGCGTATCCGCTAGGTTGAGCTGAGTTTGTTGGGCGGATTGTAGGCGAGATTTGAGCTGTTCGCAGATAATAAATAGCCCATTGACTTTGGCAACAATGCGATGTTGTTCTGATAACGGAGGAATTGGAAATTCAAATAACTCCAATGTTTTTTTACTAAGTCCTTCAATTGCCATCCCAACTTGCCTGCCCCATACCAAGTTCTGAATAATAGGGGATCTAATAGCCAGATGGACAAATGGTGCCAATTCTTTTAGCAATAAGCGAACAATTGTTACATGCTGGTTAACGTTTGCTTCTTTGATATTTTTAGGAAATATAAGAGTGCGGCCTAAAGAAGCTCCCGTAATATTTAATAGCACATCACCAGGGAAAACTTTTGTTCCATTCATTTTTGAATGTGTATTTTCATCAATATACACTACATCATCTAAATGAAGACCATCATTCCACACGTTTTGGGAGCGAAGAAATGGGATCCCTGAGGTAACATATGCACTTTGCCCACCCCGAGGTGTGCTACCAGAACCCATTTTGCTGGTTAAATCCCCAAGTCGAATACACTCCCATCCCATAGGTAATTCAAATGGTTTTTCTTCATCACTAATCGGCGGCAATGGTTTTTGTTTTTTAATTTTCCCTTCTTTCACTAATTGCGCTTTTTCTTGTTTAATACGTTTTAGCAGTTCAGAAGCTGGCTCGTCGTTAGGATCTTGTGGAACCAGTTTACCCATCACGGCTAATTGCAAAATGGTTTGCTTTAGCGCATCGATGCTTGCTTCGGTGGTAAACAGCGTATCGAAATTATGACTGATTCTTGACCAGTTTTTAGAGAGTTCTTTTGAGCTTTGGCTATCTGTAAGTGTTGCTAATAGGGTTTCAATTAATTGTTGATGCGCGTCCAGACTGGTTAGAGATTGCTGTTCCAGTTGATCGCAGAGGGCCATTAATTCTTTAACTTTTAAAGCAATATTTTCTTGCTCATTTTGGGGCGGAATTGCAATTGTCAATCCATATGCATCGTTTCGATTCAATCCTGGCTTTATTCCTTTACCCAATGAATCAAGACCAAGTGTATGAAACTGCATAAATACAAAATCAAGATTCATTGCTATAGGAGGGATTGAGCTATATGCAACATCTGTTACCCAACATCCAATATTAAGAGATAAGTTCAATGCACCAGCAGAACCTTTCCTTCCAATAACGATGCATGGTGAATTAACGCAAGCTACGTCATGCGTTCCAACAACCCCATTGGAGCCATAAACATTATATTCACCGGTATTAGTTCTTTTTTCTTGGGGTAAATTGTTGCCATATTCCATTTCATAAATGTTACCAAACCTCACCCACTCCCACCCTTCCGGCAATTTAAACGGCTTCTCATCCTCACTAATTTCTGGCAGCGGTTTCTGTTTTTTAATTTTACCTTGTTTCATCAGTTCTGCTTTTTCCGCAGCAATACGCTTTAACAGCTCTGAGGCCGGTTCATCGTTTGGGTCTTGCGGTACTAATTTACCACGCATAGCCAGTTCTAGAATCAGCTCCCGCAGTTTTTTAATACCATAAAGATCAATTTTACCGTTGCTGCCACGTCCTGCGGTGGAGCGAGTTTGCAGCGCGGAAGACCAGATATCGATATGGTCAGTAATTAGTTTCTCAACGGTCATCAATTTGTTTCCTTATTGCCAGTCAATGCAGCATCGAGGATATCGCGTAACTGATGACGTAGCTTACTAATTTCCGTTTGTTGTGCTTGGTACTGCGCCAGTAGTTCATCCGGATTGTGGCTGATGGTTTCACCTTGATACGGATTTTTGATATCGAGGTTAAAGTTACGGGCAATGATTTCATCAATGCTGACTTTCCATGCTTGATGGTTTTCTTTTCGGCTTGCAAAACCATCGGATTCGTTACCCCACCATTTAATTTCACTCTGAAATTCTTCAAACTTCATCGGTTTGGTTTTGCTGTAGTTTTTAATCCCCTCAGGGTAGGGGTGTTCGTAGAACCAGATTTCTTTGGTTGGTTGGCCTTTGGTGAAGAAAAGAATATTGGTTTTGATACTGGTGTACGGGTTAAACACGCCGTTCGGTAACCGCACGATGGTGTGCAGATTGCACTCTTCAGTCAGCAGTTTTTTGATTTTGGTTTTGACACCTTCACCAAACAATGTGCCATCTGGTAGGACTACGGCTGCACGGCCTTTATCGGCGAGCACTTCAATGATCAATTGCAGGAACAAGTCAGCGGTTTCGCGGGTTTGCATTTCCGCTGGAAAATTTTTCTCGATCCCGTCTTCTTCAGTGCCACCAAACGGTGGGTTGGTGATAATGACGTCGAGTTGTTCATCCCAAGCGGACAGTGGCTTGTTCAATGTATTGTCATGACGAATTTGTACGGGAACTTCAATACCATGCAATAGCATATTAGTGGTGCACAGCAAATGTGGGAGCTGTTTTTTTTCAACACCAAAGATTTGATGTTGTAGCGTTTTATGGTCTTCAGTGATATTAACATAATGTTCTTTCACATGGTCGAATGCACAGGCAAGGAAACCACCTGTACCGCATGCTGGGTCCATAATAGACTCACCCAATTTGGGGTCAATACGATTGACCATAAAGCGAGTGACGGCACGTGGAGTATAGAACTCACCTGCATTACCAGCACTTTGTAAATCACGTAGAATTTGTTCATAGATGTCACCAAATAAGTGGCGCTCGGAGCTACTACTGAAATCGATTTCATTCAGCTTATTGATGACTTGACGTAAGAGCGTACCATTTTTCATGTAGTTATAGGCATCGCTAAACGCTTGTTTTACCACAAAGCCACGAGGATTTTTATCGATAGGCGCAGTCAGGTTTTTTAATGCTGGGAATAAATCGTCATTGACGAATTCGAGCAGTTCATCTCCTGTAATTCCCTCACTGTCTGCCGCCCAAGTACGCCATAAATAACGCTTATTAATGGGGAGTTGATAGTCATCTTGCTCGAGTTCAAGCTCTTCTTCTTGAGTATCAAATATTTTCAGAAACAATAGCCAAGACAGTTGCCCAAGGCGTTGAGCATCACCGTCTACACCCGCATCTTTGCGCATGATGTCTTGTAAGGATTTAATTACTGAGCTGATCGACATGTTTGTATTCCATTGGTAAAAATGAAGCCACCGAGAGATTATGACTCACGGTGGTAAAATAATAAGGGTTATTAGGCCTGGCGAGGTGGTAATTGATAAATCTGATCTTCCAATTCATTGATGGCCTGCTCGTAGGCTTGTTTATTTCCAAAGCTACTTTTGATGATTTCTAGTGGGCGGCCTAGGCTGTCGAACGGCTTCAGTTTTAGTACCTGGATATCTTCGATTTCCTGCACGCCTTCATCCGCGTATTTATCCAGTAAGGTATTGAGTACATGCTGAGCAGGTTCTGAATATTTGGTGAAATAGTTGCGTTTACGCACGTTATCAGCCCGTTCTTTACGTGTCAGTGGAGGTTGACCATAAACCACATGACAAAGGAGATCGAATGGGTCAAGGTCTTTGCCTACTTCTTCTTTTAACACTTCCCAAAGCACACCAAGTTGCTGAAGTTCATCTATGATGACCTGTTTGCGTTCGGCAGAGTGCCATTTTCGAATGAAGTTATCAAGAGAGGCAAAGTCTTTATCTTTTAAAAGTGTTTTACGGGTATAGTCCTGAAAGGATTCGGTGACTAGTTTACCATCAGCATCATAATATTGGACGCGCTTCGCTAGTACTTTTACGCTGACGCCGTTGACATGATATTTGCGAATTCTGTTTTCATCGCACTCTTCGAAAGCACCGTTGGCACTTTCTGATGTGGTGCCATAGTGAGCGGACGGTTCTTCTGCGCCGGTAAATCCATCGTTATCTAACGCTTCGTTTTCTGGAACCTCATCTTCTAGTACATCATTGAAATCAGACTCGGGATCAGAAATATCTTTAGGTGTTGTGCGGATCACTTTTTCAGGGACACCATCAAAGCGCTCATCTGCAAACAGTTCGGTGGCTTTTTTGAAATCGAGAATGGTGAACCAGAGTTTATCGAACTTCTCGTTAATCCGTGTTCCACGCCCGATGATCTGCTTAAATTTGGTCATGGATTGGATGTTTTGGTCTAGCACGACCAGTTTGCAGGTTTGTGCATCCACACCCGTACTCATCAGTTCTGAGGTGGTTGCAATCACTGGGTAAGGCTTCTTCGGGTTGATGAAATTATCGAGTTGTGCCTTGCCGATATCGTCATCGCCAGTGATTTTCATCACGTATTTTTCATTTTTTCGCACTTGTTCTGGATTTAGGTTTATTAATGCACGACGCATACGCTCAGCATGGTCAACATCGTTACAAAAAACGATGGTTTTATCCATTGGATTGGTGCGCCTTAGGTAATCAGTAATGGTTTGAGCCACGAGCTGGGTACGCTCATCAATCACCATAGTGCGGTCAAAGTCTTTTTGGTTATAAATTCGGTCATCAATTAGCTGGCCTTGTTTATCAACTTGGCCTTTTGTGGGGCGCCAACCTTGTAAGTCAACATCGATATCGACTCGTACTACCTTATAAGGTGCTAGGAAGCCGTCTTCGATGCCTTCTTTAAGTGAATAAGTGTAAACGGGATCGCCAAAGTAATCAGTGCTGGAAACATCATCAGTTTCTTTTGGTGTAGCAGTTAAGCCAATTTGGGTCGCACTGCTGAAATACTCAAGGATCTCTCGCCATGCGCTGTTTTCAGATGCACTACCACGGTGACACTCGTCGATAACAATCAGATCAAAAAAATCGGGGGCCACCTGTTTAAAGGCTTTTTGGTGTTCTTCTGGACCTGTAATTGCCTGGTAGAGTGCCAATTGAATTTCATAGGCAGGATCAATTGTTCTACCTGTTACCTTTGCCATTGCGCTACCAAAAGGCTGGAAATCGTTATTTTTAGTTTGGTCGACAAGGATATTGCGATCCGCAAGAAACAGAATGCGTTTTTTATTTTTAGCTTTCCATAATCGCCAGATAATCTGAAATGCGGTATAGGTTTTACCAGTACCTGTAGCCATCACGAGTAATACACGTTTTTGCCCAGCAGAAACAGCTTCTACGGTTTTATTAATAGCTTGTAGTTGATAATAACGAGGGGATTTCCCACTACTGTCATCGTAGTAATCTTGACTAATTATGGGTAGCTGCTCGGCGGTAAAACCTTTCCAAGAGCAGTATTTAGTCCAAAGCTGTTCTGGTGTCGGAAAATCATCGAGCGTGATTTCGGATTCAATCTGCACAGAATTGGTTTTATCGTGGAAGATAAAACCATCACCATTAGAAGCGAAGATAAAAGGAACATCGAGCAGGCGTGCGTAATCTAACCCTTGCTGCATCCCTTTTCCTATTTCGTATTTATTTGCTTTAGCTTCTATGACGGCAAGGGGTAGACCTGGTTTATGATAGAGTACTATATCGGCTGATTTCACTGTTAACCGTGCAGCAAGCTTACCACGGACCACCACTTTTCCATCTCGAAGTTTGACTTCTTGGCGGATCTGCGACATCAGGTCCCAGCCTGCATCTTTAATTGCAGGGAGAATAAATTTAGTAATGATGTCTGTTTCAGTCAGATGAGTTTTATTCATACCAGCCATTGTGCTCTACTACCCCCAAGATACAGAATTATTATGATTATACATGTGTTAAAAAATAAGAGCACTTTAATAGCTAATAATAATTAGTTTGTATTGGGTATATAAGTAAAAAATAACTCTTTAGAGGAGCTTTAAATAAAAAAATTAATTATTAATTTCCGGTATCACCTAATTCTTTAAGGCTGTACGCATGTAAGATTTTAAGGTTATCTTCAGTACACCACGAGAAATTTTCATTATCTAAGATATTATTCACAAGATCTTGATTAAAAGGAATAGTGAGTTGAAATGATGTCTTCTTATCATTATTTTGTACTATGAGATTATTACTGTTAACCCAATGTGCTTCTAATTTTATCTCTAGATTTTGCCATTTAATATTATTGCTAGCTTTATTTCTTTTCAGAACATAGTAAAAAGAAGAGTTACCCTTAAGTGTAAGATGATTATCCATCAACATTAAAAGAAGAGGGATCCCCCAAGTGGGGAGATAACTATATCTCCAAATACCAAAACTATCTGCAATTTTTATCCAACGAATAAACGATGTTTGATCAAGCCTTCCTTTACCACCGAGTAGAGCTCTACAGATTAGCCAAGCTTCACGAAGTGTACTGAATTGAATAAATTGGTTTCTACGATGTGTTGCAATTTCTGTGGATACGTTTTTTTCATTTCCAATGAGACCTTTAAAACGCTTAGATTTAGAGCTTAAAGGACATGATTCTTTATTTTCTGGTTGAACTAAATGAGAAAATCTGGGTGTGAATTTTTTGTTAGGTGTTATTATTCCACTATCATATGTAGGTTGCTTACAGAAAAGACATCGTAATGGAGGATAGTTTTCTCGTGAAAGACCTTTAATCCTTCTAGAAAAATCCCCAATACTAGTTTCAACCCAAATATTTTCTGTGAAAATTTCTACTTTTTCCATAATAAATTATATTTAAAATAATTGACTCATAATTATAATAATACAAGATTAATATAATTAAGAAAGAAGCAAAAAGATTTTTTTGACTTTAGATACAGTATGTTTTTATCTATTCTATGTTATTAAATTTAAGACTTTTGTTTTTTATTATCAAATATTAGGATTTAATAAAAATATTTTTATTAAATCCTAATATTAAATATAACTAATCTAATGTTCTAATTGATATTTCTTCTCTATCAATATCTTTGGCTAGCTTCTTCATTTCAGGATGAATATACTTGCTATAAAAATCATTTATCATTTTACTATATTGGTTATTCCACTCTGAGCTGTAAGCCATATCAAAACAATTTGAATTAGTTATTTCTGTTTCACTACCATCATTGTGTATTAATATAAAATGACAATCAGATAATGCAGGAGATTGATTTTTTATTAGAGAGAAATCGACAAATTGCTTGACTTGTTGTACTTGGAATGGATGTATTGTTTGTTCTATACGTTGATGGATGCTTCCTTTTAAATTTTCAAAATTTTTATCTCTTTTGTCCATTGGTACACGAGTTTGTTGATATTCAATCATTTTCTCTTTGAATTCAGCTGTTGCTAAAGAATAAGGCATTTGCTTTAACAATATATTGTCAAATGCTGAGCGAATTATTTTTTTCGGTAAGCAGGGGAATGTATCACGATATCCACACTCAAAGCCTTTATCATCATTGATATCAATTTCAGAATTATTGGCAGAAAATAAGTGAATGACCTCTTGCTGAACAATGGTAATTTGATTTATTTTTTCTGAGATGTAAGGATCTTGTAATAAATCATTAATGGATAAATCACTTACTCGATAGCCACCTTCATTCTGTGGTTCAATGACAAATAACGTTGATTTTTTTAAACCAAAATCATCATAAAATTTAAATTGTCTTATATTTTCAGTTTGATAATTTGCATTAAGATAATCGGATAGCTCTTTTTTTAGCGTATTATACTTCCCTAATAACTCGCTTTCTGATAGCGCTTTTAAAGCCTTTTCTCCATTTGAAAGATAAAAAAGAGTAATTTGATTTTCTCGATTTTTTTCATTAAAAGAAAGAGCTTGGTTGTCAATAAATTGAATAATGTTTTTTTCAATAGGATCAATTTTTTTCGTGATATATTGGTTAACATCAATCGGGTTAATCATGCAAGTATAACGTACAATATTACGCTCTCTTGTATCTTTTATTTTTTCCCATTTTACTTCTAAACACATAGATCGATGTTCAAACGCATTACCAATGGTAATCGTATTATCACTATATGTAACCATATCTTTAACTTGCTGAATTTCATTGCTATCACCGCATCCAGATAGTAAAACAATACTAGTTAATACAATTATCTTCTTCATTTATTCATCACCTTATTATCCAATTTATCTCAAAAATTAGTGTGTGTTTTAACCTTTTTGATATCGAGAAGGCCAAATTTCTTCAGCTGGAATACCAATCGCTTTTGCAATAATTTGCTCTGCTCGAGGATAAGGTGCTCTAAGTGCATTGCGTAAAGTAGAAGGAGAGAGTCCTGCTTCGACAGAGAGTTGAGATAACGAAAGCCCTTTTTTATGCAATGCCGCTACTATATCTGCACGATGCCAATCAGTTTCTTTCATCGATGGCTTTTCCTTTTTATTGAACTATGAGAATCTATATGGTTACACCATGGTGTAACCATATAGATTAGCTATTGATGTTAATGAATAGATTAGATCGAAACTTTGTTTCAATCAAATGATATTTAACTTCAGTAAATCATTCATAAGGCGAAGGAACCAATCCTGTATATAAGGTATTAATTTATGATAAAAACGGGTAAAGAGTGGTTTTTAGCAAAAGAGTTGATTCATCTACCGGGTTTTCCAAAAACTTCACAAGGTGTGAATAAGAGGGCTCGATTAAAGAATTGGAAGAAACGTCCTGTTGCCATTCCTGGTGTCAGAGGCCGTTCTTTTGAGTATCATATTGATAATTTTCCTGATGAAATTAAATTAATTATTGCAAGAGGAGAGTTTCTTTCAAATGAAAAAGAATTAACATCACAAGAGTTAGAATGGTTAACATTATTTCGTTCTTTATCAACAGATGAACAAGCTATATTACTTCATTTGCTAAGACGTAAAGGAATCGAATGGTTGATAGAACAATCATGATTTAATTTTGGGGTATAATCAAAGTAAAGGTAATTGCTATTATTGAATAAAAAGTATAATTCCTATTTTTTAGTCTCTTGATTCTATAATACGAGAATCAAGCCATTTTTCGACCTCACTCTTTAACCAGCGAGAACTGCGACCAAACTTAATTGGTGTAGGGAATTTTCCTTCTTGTATCAATTTATAAAACCATTTATCTGTTAATCCAGTTAAATGAGTAATAAACTTCATACTAACAAATTGATCGTTAAGTAGTGAATATTGTGTCATTGTTTATTCTCCTGTAAGTAATAAAAGGAGAAGGAGGAAATAAGCTGTTATTTTAAGTCACTCCTTCAAACAATAACTACAGACTGTAAAATATTCTTATCGAAGAACATTAATTATCATCATAAGTTAAAAATAACCCTTGGTTGTATTCTTTCAATATTACTGGCGTGTTTTTTCTAGGACGCCCTCTACGCTTATAATTATTAAGAGGGAGTTTGCTTAGTTTATGAATATTCATATCTTCTTTCTGATCTTTCTTTGCTAAATAATCTAAAATATAAGCACAATTATACCGACCATTAATATCATCAGAAGAAATTACTTTTTCTCCCTTTACTTTATAATATTCTTTATTCTTACAATGATGAGCATAACCTTCATTTAAAGTGATTTTTTTCCAAATATAATTAATTTCATTCCAGAAATTCCAAATAGATTTATGCTTCTGTCCATTAATATAAAAAATGGCATGAGTATGTATTCCGTGAGTAATTCCTTTTTCCATTACCCATGCTTCTCCTACAATTCCAGGGTAATGCTCACATTGGATCATTAAGTCTACCATGTCTTGTGTTAATTGATATTTATCCTGAATAATAGAACTAATGGTTCCTTTTCTATATGAAAAATCAATTCTCAGAATTAATAGTTTTGAGTAATATTTAAATAATTGAGCTTGGTGATATTGGAGTTTCTTTTGTAATGCTGGAATAGTGTGGTAGTTAGAATTATGTATAGATCTCATGATTACCTCTAAAGTTAATTTTCTCATGAGATAGGTATTGTGTTTTATTTTTTATTTAAATATTAAAACATATAATACTATATACCTAAATTATATTTACAGAACATAACTAGATGATGTTTTTCATCTAATTATTTCTTATTTTCCTATTACCTATGGATAACGTTTTACATAAATTATTCATCGCTCATTTCTATTTTCTAGAGTGGAGTAATATAACTTTTAGTACTAGATTTCAGCAAATAATGATGAGTGAAAAATGTTCTTACTAAAATTGATAGATAAAGTAATGAGTATGATTTCTTAAGAACTCAAATTATCATTTTAAGAGTGTTTAATTATACTATCACTTACCCAGTATAAAATTAAATGAGCTATATGTCATAAAAATGAGGTTTTCCGGCTTTATTACAGTAGTTTTTTGTTTTTTTTTGATTGGTTTATACCCATGAAAAATGAACAATAAACCTATTAAATTATAGTATTGATCCCTTTTTATATTGGGTTTCTCTCTATTGATTTTTGTGTTATAAATTTGATTTATGGTATATGAGGGGTGAAAATTTTGAGTGATTTATTTGAAGAACTGCGAGCACTGAAGGTGAGAAAAGTTGACGACTATAGAACAAGCTATCCAATAACGTATGGTGAAATATATAATAGTTATCAGTTTATTAAATTTGAAAAAAACGAGGAAAATTATATTCCGATAGATTTATTAAGAAATGCTTTATTAGAAGATGCTAGAGTTTCATCAAAAGAGTATATTAAAAAAAGAACGGGCGGTGATAGACAAAAACATTTCTATAATGATTCCAATGAGGCTAGAAAAAAAGATTATATTAATAGATTAACTAATCAATTTGAAAGAAATAAACTATATATAAATATGCATGTTTTTCAAAAGCCAATTAAAGGAAGTATTAAAAAAGAATTTTTACAAGCATTAAAGGAAAAAGAAAATATTTATAATAAATTATTATTTCATTATGATGAAGTTAAAAAACAAAATAAAAATATATTTTTATTACCAATGAGGTTAAGTCTTATCTATAACGATTTATCAGAGAATCTTAATAATGAAAAAGTAATTAATTATATTGACATGAAGGAATTAATAAAATATTTAAATGATGCTTTCCATTCTTTAATAAAAAGAATACAAAAACGCGTTGCTTATAGATGTTTCATTGCTTATGATCGTGTTATTTTGATTGATAAAAAATTAGTTCCATATTTACATGTTAATTTTTATTTAAATGAGCTTGATATTAATAACTACTATATAAAAAATATTACTCGTGAGTGGTGTTCTATTATTGATGATGTTGCTAGGATAGATTATGTCTATTTTAATAATCCACTCCAAGAAAGTATTGATGAAAATGACGAAGAAGATGAAGATTGGAATAAAAACATTGTTTATAGAAATAAGAAAGAATATCGATTTACATTAAAAATCTGTAATTCGATAAGACCATTCTGCGAAGATAATGAACTAAGTCATGATGAATTAATAAAAAAAATAAGAAAAGAGATTGTGAGGAGTAAGAAAGGAATGAATGATTTTAGGCTTAATGAATTAATAAAAAAAATAGAGAAGATAAAGATAAATAAAGCTTATCACAAAGATTATCTACTATGTATATCAAAGCAATATGTCAAGATACCAGGATTAAATAACTTCACAAAAGGAAAAATAATATACCAAGGTGATTTAAATAAAAAGTAATAGAAAATTCTATTTCTAATAAATCTGAAATATATATTACTGATGTGGAAATTGTAAATAATTTATTCAGATATTAGGAATTATATATGAAAAATAAAGATATATTTAAAGAGATTTCGCCATTTGAATCTGTTCTTTCTCCATTACCTCACTCAATTAAGTATCAAATAAAGCATAAATTAACCAAGCTTATTAATTATTCACCTACAATTGGTTTAATGGGTAAAACGGGTGTTGGTAAATCTAGTTTGTGCAATGCTTTATTTCAATCAACAGTATCGCCTGTCAGTGCCGTTAGTGGTTGTACTCGTTCAGCCCAGCGATTAACACTATCCTTATCTGGACGTGATATTACCTTTATCGATTTTCCTGGTGTGGGAGAATCACGTGATTATGACAAAGAATATCAACAGCTTTATCAATCTCTATTACCTGAGTTAGACTTCATTTTATGGATATTAAAAGCTGATGAAAGGGCATGGTCAGCTGATGAAGCCTTCTATCAATACTTAGTGGAACATTGTCATTACGCACCTGAACGATTTTTATTCATACTCAATCAAGCCGATAAAATAGAACCTTGCCGTGAATGGGATATCCACCAGCAACAACCATCTAAGCAACAGCAAAAACATTTATTGGAAAAAATATGTCAGGTACAGCAGGCATTTAACCCCATTAATCCAGTTATTGCTATTTCGGCTAACGAAAATTATCAACTTGATAAACTAGCTGAAACCTTAATACAAGCGTTACCAACCAAAGCAAGTAGTGCCATTGCAAGACAATTGAAAACGGACTATTGCTCAGATACGGTGATTTCATCCGCTAAACACGATTTTGGTCATGCCGTTGGCGACTTAGTGGAAGAGCTCATTGAGATTTTACCTGTCCCAAAGCCCGTTAAGCAGGTTATGAATCATGTTAAAGAAAGGCTTGTCTCGGTGGCTGTTTCATTTTGGCGATGGTTATTTTAAATACTGATAAACACTTTAATGACGCGAGCTTTAGCTCGCGTTTTTTGTTTCTACTATTAGGAGTAAGAAGATGACTTTAGATGAATTATATCCTATTACGAAAAATGTGATTTCTTCACAACAAAGAGATAATTTTTGGTTTCAGTATTTCCGAGCAGTTCCTTTGTGGATTAAGCTTGAAAGCCAGATATTTCATTTGATGGATAGCTTTTGTGATGAGTACTACGGGGCATTTTGGGAGTACTGTGTTCTGTCAAATCAAGGTGCATTTATTTATCCAGCGCTGGTGGAAAAAGAAGTAACCTTATTTAATCCTCATAACGGCAATGAAGCTATCCTGAGCCCTGAAGCAGTAGGAATAGCAATCTGCTTAATTGTCTTTAGTCTTTGGTCATTTAAAACAGAGAGCGAAATTCTAGTTGAACGTTTCTACCAACTTCGTGACTACGCCATTCAACATCCTGAAAGCTCAACTATTTTTCATTTAATCGATTAACTTTTCTTCCTTTTTAAATCTCACTTCTAGTCATATCTATCTTATTTATTTTAAAGGAAATTAACCATGACTCGTTTAGCCTCTCGCTTTGGTGCGGCGAATGTGATCCGTCGTGACCGCCCGTTAACCATTGAAGAATTATTCCGTACTGTACCGAGTGTTTTCTCTGAAGAAAAACATGAGTCGAGAAGTGACCGTTATACCTATATCCCCACCATTACTTTACTGGACAGTTTACAAAAAGAAGGATTCTATCCGTTCTTTGCTTGTCAAACTCGCGTGCGTGATGTGAGTCGTCGAGAGCATACCAAGCATATGTTACGCCTACGTCGTCATGACCAAATTACAGGAATACAAGTGCCTGAAATCATCTTACTTAACAGTCATGATGGCTCAAGCAGTTATCAAATGTTACCAGGCTTATTTAGAGCAGTGTGTCAAAATGGGCTAGTGTGCGGAGATACCTTTGGTGAGGTGCGTGTACCTCATAAAGGCGATGTCGTCGGTAAAGTGATTGAAGGTGCTTATGAAGTACTAGAGACCTTTGATGCGGTCGCTGAAAAACGTGAACAAATGCAATCTCTTCTGTTACCACCACCAGCACAACAGACCTTGGCACAAGCGGCTTTGACCTATCGCTTTGGGGCGGAACACCAACCGATTACTGAAGAGCAAGTATTACAACCGCACCGCTGGGAGGATAAGAAAGATGACCTTTGGACGGTATACCAACGTTTGCAGGAGAATTTAATCAAAGGTGGATTATCAGGCAGAAATGCCAAAGGTAAACGCGCTCGTACTCGTTCAGTGAATGGTATTGACGGGGATATTAAATTGAATAAGGCGCTGTGGGTGATGGCAGAAAAGATGTATGAGTGTTTTGGATAATAGTAACTAATTAAAATTAAATCTATTTAATTAAAGTAAACTTGTTTTTGTCTATAAGTACAAGTTTACTTTCTTGTTTAAGAGGTTTATTTGTATGAATTATTTGATCATGTCTGAAATTTGAGTATTTTATACTATTCATTTAATCGTTAATAAGCTTATGTTTAACTATATAATGTTTTCCTTTAGTTGTCAGAATGATATCTCCAAGAGGATCTTGCTGGATGAGTTCTAATGATATTGCTTCATCAATATATAAGTCCAATATTACTCTTGACATAGAAGCTCGTAAAACTAATGTCTTATAACTAATTCGACGTTTATAATCAGATTCAAATAGTGCTGTGATGATGCTCATAACAGTTAAAACACCATCCCCTGTACGATTAGGTGGTGTTTCTGAAACTGGTACGAACGGGTTGTTTGCGATAGGAGGTTTCTCGTAGAGAGGAGAGTTGTGTAAAGTCCTAATTAGTTCATCAAATGAAAATTCATATTGATCTTGGCGCGAAAAATCTAGGTACATCTTAGTACGAAGAAAGTTTGGTACATCATGACTCCCATTTTGATGAATTATTGGTATAACTTTATTAGAATCGATTGTTTTTAATAGGTCAGCAGTCACGATCATTTTTTCATATCCCACACCACCAGCCCCTGAGTTGGCTTTTTGAACATATTTATCTGTACAAATCATGAGAACTCGATCTGAAGAGGTTAAGCCTTTTTCCATAAAACTAGGCAGATCATCTCCTGCCTGTAGGTCCCACTGATCGAGTATTGCATCAACACCGTTATTTCGTAAACGAGTAGCTAAATCTAACACCCATTTTTTGTGTTCTTGGGAATCATGAGAGTAAGAAATAAAGGCTTTAGGTATAGACACTATGTTTCCTATTTAATGTTAAAGTGAGGTATTATTTAAATATTAATTACTATAAATTAGTAAATATTTCAATAACCCTAAAAGCATTGTAATTTAAATATATCTGGTATCGATACGAATATATCAACCACGCGAGATAAAGCCACTTATCAAAGTTTAATTCGATGAGTATACATTTAAGTATACAAAAATTTATCTTTAAACTTATATAAAACAAAAACAATGTATTGTATACAAAAATCGAGTCCGGCCTTCGCACCAAAAATCAGACGCTAAGAGCGTCTTTTTTTATGCCTGAAATTTAGGGTTTGTGGGGTGTTTTCCTTCCACTTAGTCTTCCTCGCTATACTAAAATCAACTCAACTCAACTCAACTCAACTCAACTCAACTCAACTCAACTCAATTCACATTACATTAAGTATCTGTTGTTGCTATAAGCGTTTTGGTATCTCTCGATTTGATAATAGTTTGTACCAACGGCTCAAAATATTGGCGTTTGCAGTATCGCTTTGGCGGTAAGCAAAAAATGTTAGCTCTGGGTATCTATCCTGAAATCTCATTCGCAGAAGCCAGAGAGAAAAGAGATACAGCCAGAAAGTTAATTGCTAATGGATTTGATCCAAGCGAAAAACGCAAAGAAGCGAAAGAGGGTTGCCGAAACAGATCTGAGTCGATAATGGCCCTGAACTCATTTCATTTAACTTATTGAATTATTGTGAAAATAACCAAATTTCACCGTGTCGTATTCAACCGGGAAAACCGCAACAAAATGAGGTTGTTGAGCGTTTTAATGGTTTGCTTCGTCGTGGATTTTTAATGTGGTATTTATTTGGATCGTAAAGCCAAGTTCGAGAATTAGCGTGGTTTGGGCTACAAGGTTATAACCAAAATTGAACTCACAAAAGTTTAAATCAGCCCCCATCGGAGGCCTATGGTAAATAGTTAGAAAACTCTATGTTAGTGTGTCTCAACTAAACCCACATTAACAATATAATCCCTACTAAATTCTTTTGAGGCAACAATCATACTTGGATATGTAGCACCACCAATAGTTATTTTTATCGTCCCAATATTTGTCGGGGCTCCATATATTTCCACGCAATTATAATCATGAGTTATAGTGTCAGTATTATCTGCGGTAGAAGATCTCGGGCGTTCACAATTACGAAGGAATAGGCCTGAATTATTGGGGGAGATAAAACCAATTTTTCTGTACACACCACCAATAACAGGTCCTCCTAATATAGTAATCTTTTGAAAATAAGGTACTCCAACCATGGCGTCATTTAATATCTCGTTATCAGGAAGATAAGTTATTTTATTGCCTGAGAAACTGCATGAAGTCAGAAAAGGAAAAATTAATATAAAAAATAATCGTTTAATAATCATAGTAATAAAGAAAAATGAGTAAATTATTGATTGGTTTATCGTGACTTTATAAACATTGTCGATTTTTTACCTAAATACATAGTCTCTAAGGATGAGTGAAATACAGAGATCGTAATAACACCTTTTTATAGGCTGTAATATTATCGTCACTGCGTCAATCATTTTTACTCATAAGTTACGGCCTAAAATCTATATAAAATGTATTTTTATTGCTGATCCTCTTACCTTCTGAAGGTGCAGTAAATGTTGTTTCTTTAATAATTTCAATACCAGTATCACAAAGCGCTTTATCATTTTTTTCGTTTCTATCATCTACAACAGCTGAAATTAATTCTCCATCATCAGATAGTGTCACCTTAATCATGCACTCTTTACCTTTATAGTTTGCTGAATTATGAAAATTAGCACTAACTGATTTTTGGGTTTTTTCTACAAAATTTATTATAGAGCTATTATCGGCAGAAGAGGCGCTTAAATATCCAGAGAAAAAAAGACTAAAAAATAGAATAAATTTTTTCATATCAGTAAATTTCCTTTTAAATCATAAAATTATTTTTTGATTGATTTTGTTTTTATAAATATAAGGGCAGTTTAAATAATTATATCTAATTAATAACTTATTTACTGTGCTACTAATAAAAAACGCCATTAAATCTAATTTAATGGCGTTATTAATCTGTGAGTTTAATTTTTAACTTGGTTTGCCTATTGTGTATTTTATTAATCAAACTCCAACACAAAGTTTGCGGAAGCACTGAGCTTGCCGGGTTTTACCTCATCGCCATAACGATAATATTCAGCTTTTAATGGAACGTTATTAATACCACTGGTTAAATCAGCAAGTTTTACAAACTGATTATTAATTAAAACGGTATCGCCACTGGAAGGAGATGAAACCACAAAACCGACACCTTTGGCATTATCACTATTACCTTCATTATCGGGTTTGATAATTGTCTTTTGCCCCTCATAACTTGTGGTGTTGTGAGCCATTAATTTTATTTTAGCGGAGGCATCACCTGTGCAATTTATTCTGAGATGATCTTCAGCATATTGATTATCGCGTGGAAATCCGATATCAGAAAATGCAGTAATAGGCATCTTAGGTAAGTTCATCTCAAGATCTGTATTTTCAGCACTGCAAGATGTTGGCGCACTAATAATATTTACAGATAAACGATAACTAAAACCAACCGCCGTTGTTCCACCACCAGAATTAAAGCGATTAATTAATATCGAGCCAATATATTGAGTCGTAAAACGCTGTGATTTAGGATTATCTTTAGTCGCGTAAACAATGACTGTAGCGTCTCTGGTATTAAGTTTGGGCGCATTAACAGGGACTTCTTGTCCTGGTTGGCTTCTAAATGAAAGACCAGATTCATTCTCAATAAGAACATAAGCATAATCATCTAAACCGGTATTAGGTTTGCGTACAACATAATATGCAGGTCTGCCGTCAATATCCATATAGTAACTTGGTATAACCCCACTAGCTTCGCTATATGTTGCATAAGCATAGAATTCAGCACCATCTGGGCAATTTGCGACTGCAACATCAGAGCCATCACGCTTAAATGTAAAACGAGCTACTTCTTGATTCTTTTTAATCATCCCTTTTAGTTCAATAGTGCCACCTCTAGCATCCATCGTGCCATGTTTAATCCCCCCGTTATTGACACAATCAGGAGCGGCATGGCTGTAAAATGAGAGAGAGGATAAACTAAGAGTAAAAATTAGAAATAATAATTTATTCATCTTATTTTTTAAGTTAGTCATTTTATTTCCTTATTTACACTCAGTATCTAAAATATATAAGCCATTAACAGGAGTTTTATTATCAATATCATAGGTTGCATGGCAGCTTTTTTGCTCGCCATTAATTGTCCATGAAACTTGAATATTGCCTTGCGGTTTATTGGCAACAAAATAGAGTTGATGGAAGCTTGCGACTAATTGCGTATTATCGTTATCAATTTCGGCTTTAGCCCCCATTGGGATAGTACTCTTATCCGGTGTCTGTAATGTTAGTAGGAATTTAAATCCTTTTTTAGCATCAAAATCCGCTAACACTAATGCCCCTTTGGTCGGAATAATATTACTAATAATATTGTTCGAGATTTCAGTGTTACTTGGGATTGAATTAGTATTAACGCTAATGCTATTTTTTTGGTAAGGAGACATACCAGAAACAACGGCTAATCCACTATTATTGGTTTTAATGGATTGACCATTGATCACTTCAACACCTGAAGTATCTTTGATTAAAATTAATGCATTCGTTTGTTGTAATGACGGAGCAAACACTGTGCCATATTGTGTTGCAACTAATGCACCACTAATACCATAGTTGATATTTTGCTTATCTTGCGTATATGAATAACCAGCATTAACAACAGCGCTTTGGGCTTTATAAGAGCCATTTAAACCGCCACTATAATTAACACCTTTATTGCCATATCCTTGATAAACATCCCAATTTGCTTGGTTTTTATCACCATAGGTTCCGCTTAAACGTGCAGTTTGTAATACTTGGTTATCATTATTGGTCGATATACCATAATTTGCCCAAATGTAGTTATCATGCAATGAAAAAGGAATGCTGATATTCATACTTAAATCATGGCTACTTTTATTATTGTCGTTATAACGACTGCCATCGTAATAAGTGTAATAAACGCTATAGTTAATTTTATTAATCGCGCTGTTAAAGCCGGCATTATAAGAATGAACAGTTTTACCACTCACATATTTATAAATGACAGAATTTAAATTAATTGAAGCATTATTAGAAAATAAAGGCTGATTAATGGATAGTGTATACTCATTTTTCAATCCATCGCGTGGATTGTATTTTGTATCCTTGTGCTCCATCGCTTGCGTAAAGTTAAGAAAGTTGGCATCAAAATGGCGATAACCGACTAACGAAAGCGTTGTATCTGTTACTGATATATTTTTAGAATAATTTACTCTAAATGCATTTCCATGTAATGGATCATTGCCATTGTTAGTGGAAGACTTGGCGTATAGCAAATCGGTAGTGATCGCACCATAGCTCCCTAAATTTACCCCTGTACCAACACCAACAGATTGATATTTTTCACCGAGCAGTACACCACCATAAAGAGTGACGTAATCAGTTAAACCATAGAAAGCTTCGGTTTGAACAACATAAGCACCATCGCCGCTGTTATTGCCGTCATATTTACCGGTTGAAAAGCTATATTTTATTTCACCTTTTCTTTCAAGATTGGCAATAGAAGAAAAAGGCACAATAAAATTCTTTTCAGATCCATCGGCTTCAGTCACGCTGACATATAAATCACCTCCACTGTTCATTGGATAATAATCGGTGATATTAAAAGGCCCAGCAGGTACGCTACGCTTATAAATCACTTGGCCGTTTTGGGTGATAGTGACAACAGATTCTGTATTGGCAATGCCAGAAACACTAGGCGCATAGGTTCTGTTTTGTGTTGGTGTCATTAATCTATCAGTGACGAGTTTAATACCTCTAAATTTTACTGAATCAAATAGCTGTGAAGAGGAATAGAGATCACCAATCATTAACTCACTATTAATGCTGGTAATTGCTCTAGAAAGAACATTACTTAATGTATTCCATTTTTTATCGCCATTTTCATTCTTTGTCCATGTTGAATAATTATTAAAACGCCAAGGACCTAAATTAACTTGGGTTTGAATATTGCCATAATAACTATCTGTCGTATTGCCATGACTACGGCTATTAAATGAAGATAATGCATAATTCACTAATAATGCAGGAATACCTGAATTCCAATTTTTTATTTCATTCTCTTTTAATCTATCTTCGTTAACATATAACTGTGGCAGTGTTAAAACATATTGTTTTCTATTTAAATCTAAATAACCACTTGCATTGTTGATATCGTTGAGATTAATAAAACCATTATTTTTATTAATTACATCATGAGGGAGATCAATACCCGCGTTATACCATTCTTCAGCTGAAAGACGAGGGGCTAATATTTTATTATTACCTTCATCTTCCATTAGAATAAAATCAAATTCACGGGTTGATATACGATTGTTATTTACAAAAAGTGTTACTGTATAGAGTCCTGGAGCGATACTATTCTCTCTAAATACATTGAGGTCTTCATTAGTGACTTGTTGAGTGCTTCCTTCAATATTTAATAGATTAGCAGGATAATAATCGTTTGCTGATATATTAAAAGAAGCAAATAAAGCACCCACAACAAATAAATGAAGTGACGACTTATTAAAATAATTAGCCATTGTCTTTTTCATATTGAATAATATCTCTTATTATAATGAGAATTCCATTGGCAGACTTTTTCCAAAATCATCGATATAAAATAATTTTATTTTTTCTTTACCAGAAAGTGTTTTATTTACATTAATGGCTGTTTCTGATTTTGGTGATAGAAAACTAGGTGTTTTTTCAATTTCTTTTCCATCAACAATAAGTTTTCCAATATTGACAAAATAAGGTGAATTGTTTGATACCACAAGGCTATTATTTTTTACATTCCAATTTAACTCTTTGATTTCCTTTTCAATATTAACATTTTTAAGAGATTGAGGTCTGTAAATTAGCTTGATCCTATTGGTTAGAGAATAGCGAAGGACATTCTCTAAATTTTCATTACTTGGTGCGACAAATTTAACATTGATCCAATACATAGATTCAACATCATTAGACAAAATAGTATTTTTAGTCACTTGTAATGTATTTTTTTGCTGTGCCATTAACTTAATTAATGGTGGAGTAATAACAAAATCTTGAGTGAGTTTACCATTAAGATCTTCGACCCAAGACTGTAATAAATAATTAGTATTTTTATCGTCATTAAAGGCAACAAAACCTTCATTGTTATTTGTTTCATTATAAACAACACGTGTTGTTTCTAATCCAAATCCAGCAAAACAAGATGTGATTGAACTAAATATTAAGCCTAATCCTAAGAGTGTGTTTTTTAATATCATTGGTAAATACCTCTTGAATAGAAGCAGGTTAATATAATAATTAACCTGCTTCTATTTATTATTGATAAGTCAGAGTATAATTTAATGTTGCATCAGCACGTCCTGCTTCTACGTCATCATCAGTGCTGACATATTTGGCAATAAAAGAGAGTGTTTTAGATTTAAGATCGCCAGTATCTTTAATATCATACTCTTCAGTAAAATTGATATGGTAAGGATTAACTAGATCATAATCATCATAAATATGGATGCCGACATTTTTTGCGGTATTAGGATCATTAGGATTATCTAATGCTAAAATTCTATCAGAACTATCATCAGTTTTACCTGATAATTTTAATTTAACTTTACCTTGTGGTGGACAATTAATTAAAGAGATATCTAATTTACCATTACCCGCTGTTCCACCTACTTCGCTACCTGCGTCATTAAATTCACTGGTCGCGTAACGTCCCATATTAACGTTACCATCAGAACCTGTGCCATTAATATCAATAGTACACGTTGATGAATAAATTAAACCAGTAAAAGAAATCTGACCAGTTTGCTCTTCAGCAGAAACTGTAGCACTTGCCGTTATTGCGGAAATAACGAAAACCATTGGAAGTAATTTTTTTGTTAAAATAGGCATGTTAACCCCTAGTGATTGATATAAATAGTATTTAATGAAGCATATCAAGTGCTATTTATTCTAAGATTAGTTTATTATTACTGCTCATAGATCAACTAAAGGCACCAGGAGATATCAGCACTTTAAACAGATAAATCCAATAAAAAATATAATCTTAAATAAAATAGCTTTTACTATTAATCATAAAAATCGTAATCAACTTTCATTGTTTTAATTTTTATAATTAACATTAAATTTGGATATAGAAATTCGCTTCAATTTTTGTATAAGCGGATTCTATGTAGTTTATTTAGTTCTGTCTCATGCACAGTGTTACAAAATTCTCTTATGTAATAGATGAAAATCATTAACAAGATAATAAAATATAATTTTTTTTATGTTATTTTTCATTGGATTATGTTTTTGAGAGAGAATGAGGATCAGAGGGGATAGTTTAAATTTACTTTATGGAAAATATATTTAGTTACAAATAGCATTAATATTAAATTATCAGGATGACAATTCTTTATAAAAAGTAGTCATTAAAAGAAGAGTTCCTAATAATAATGTAAACAGTATTAGTAGGAATAATTATTATTATAACTTTCTTTGTCTGTTTTTTTATTTAACTTTCATATTGGGTGTCTTAAATATGAAAACCCCCATATTAAATGCAATTTTATTGAGCTTTCATTTTTCTATATAAAGTCGCAATGCTTATTCCTAAAATTTCAGCAGCTTTTTTCTTTCCTTCTAATGTTATTCCTGTTTTATCTAACACGTTCATAATAGTTTGATATTCTGATGTCAGACTTTGAGTTTTGAGAAGCTCTTGTGTGTTTAATGGTTGAGTTTTATTGTCTGTTTTAGCTTCTGTATAGATACCACTGGCTTTTTCTTTTTCTAAAGGATCAGAATGAGGAGGTTCTAGCAAATAAGGAGGAAGGTGACTGAGGTTTAAATCAACGGTATCGCCTTGCATAACATACATATACTCAATCACATTGCGTAGCTCTCTGATATTGCCGGGCCAATCATAGGAATATAAGTAGTTAATAATAGAATTGGGGATCTTCGCTGCAGGTCGCTGATAGGTTAATGCTAAATTGTCAGCAAAAAATTGTGCAAGCTCTGCAATGTCTTCCCGATGATCACGTAATGCGGGAGTGTGGATCGGAACAACATTCAGACGATAAAACAGATCTTCACGAAATTGTCCTTTATTTACCATTTCACGCAGATCTTTATTGGTGGCGGCAATGATCCTCACATCAATATTGATCATATTATTAGAGCCAACACGAGTAATACTTTTTTCTTGAAGTACGCGTAAAAGCTTGGCTTGTAAATGCAAAGGCATATCCCCAATTTCATCTAGGAATAGGCTTCCACCATGCGCTAATTCAAATTTACCAATACGCCCTTTAGGATCAGCGCCACTAAATGCACCACGTACATAACCAAAGAGCTCACTTTCCAGTAGTTGTTCTGGGATAGCTGCACAGTTAATGGTAATAAAAGGTTGTTTTGTGCGTAGGCTTTGTTGGTGAATAGTGTAAGCAACCACTTCTTTACCTGAACCGCTTTCTCCGGTGATAAGTACGCTGGCGTGGCTAACGGCGACTTTACTTAACATGCTTTTTAATTGAAGCATATTTTGTGAGTTGCCAATTAAAGGGGAGTGGGGATTTTCATCAACAGAGAGGGTATTTACTTGTGTCATATAATCACGAGCATCATGAAATATAACCATGCTGAGTTGGTCATTATCAACCGATGAAAATGTGATTTTTTTACACAGAACATGATAGCGTTGTTGGTTTAATACCAGCCATGCTTCTTCATCGCCATAAAGAATATCGCCTGTCATCTGGATATCAAGAGATTGACCAATCAATTCACAATCAAAAAAACGTAAAGCAGAAAGATTGGCGTGCCAAATTTTGCCTTGGCTATCGATCGCAATAACACCTCTATCCATTACATCAATCAAGTTACGGAAAGTGCCAAATCGTTCTTGCTCTCTAAGCCTTTCAAGGCATTCAAAAACACGGCTTGAGATCATCTCTGAAAATTGTTCTATAAAGGTAATAAAAGCCTGCTTTTGTTTCATCAGGAATTTTTTTTGTTCTCGGTTAGAACAGATAATACCAATAACACCAATAACTTGATTATTAAGGAAAATTGGCGCGTTTAGATCAAGCTCTTCGGTACAAGTTAAGCGATTTTGACAGAGTTGGCAGAGATCGTTCTCTTTTGGATCTTCAATCAGAATGGTTTTTTGAACCTGTAGCACATGGCGATAAATATGCCCATTACTGGAGACGTCTTGATTGAGCATATAGCGATAACGACCTGTACCAGCAATACGAATTAAGTTGTTATCAATAATTTCAACATCGGTACCAGTGATACCGGCAATGGCGTCAGTGTACTTGCTGATTTCATCTTGTAGGGTACTGAGTAATGAGTGCATCACATTCTCACCTTAAAATTATCAATATTGATAATAAATTATCATCACCTGTTTAGGGTGTTAAATTTAGTTGTTATTTATTAGTTTGTTATGTGATTTTTGTATAAAGCTCACACAGTTTATTATTATTGATAATTTATCACTTAAATAAAACCGCCTAGATCACAGCTTTTCTGCATCATTAATTTCATCTCTTAATCGTTAAAACAATAAAAATATTTAAAATCAAATGGTTATATTTTTATTCGATGCTTTTTGAGTAAGTTGGCATACATATTGCGATATAGGGGATAACCCTATGTATTCCGATTAATCGCGATATTGGGTTATCGCGAATTTTAAAGTGTGATTAAGAGGTAATTCCATGCAGGAGCAATTGCAGTACCTGATTAACCAAAGTTCATTTACGCGAAAACCAACCGCTGAGCTTGCCCCTTTTCGTTATGAAGAGTTAGTCAAAGCGTTAGATTTTCACAGAACTATTCCAGGATACGCACCTACACCGTTATTTCATTTACCCCAGTTAGCCAAAACCTTAGGGGTTGGTGAGTTATATCTCAAAGACGAGTCTTTCCGTTTTGGTTTAAAAGCGTTTAAAGCGTTAGGTGGTGCTTATGCGATGGCACGCCATATTGCTGATTTCCTCGAAATGGACATAAGTGAATTACCTTATGAGGTAATGATCAGTGATGAGATCAGGAAAAAGTTAAATGGCGTAACTTTTGCGACAACCACTGACGGGAATCATGGACGCGGTGTTGCTTGGATGGCAAGACAGTTAAAGCAAAAAGCAGTGGTCTATATGCCAAAAGGATCATCACAAGAACGTTTGGATGCCATTTTACGTGAAGGCGCCGTCGCTGAAATCGTTGATATGAACTATGACGATGCAGTGAGAATGACGGCTGAAATGGCTGAAAAATATGGCTGGATAGTGGTTCAAGATACTGCATGGGATGGTTATGAAGAGATCCCACTTTGGATCATGCAAGGCTACGGCACTTTAATGCTGGAATCTCTCGCGCAATTACATGAAGTCCCTCCGACGCATATTTTTGTGCAAGCCGGTGTGGGCTCTTTTGCGGGTATGGTGCAAGGCATGGTAACCGCGGCTTATGGAAAACAAGCACCGAAAGTGATTGTGGCTGAAGCGCGTATTGCCGACTGCTTATATCAATCTGCAGTATCAGGAAAAGCGGATGCTACTCCTGTTGGTGGGGATCTACAAACGGTGATGGCAGGGCTTGCTTGTGGTGAGGCGAATAGTATTGGTTGGAATTTATTACGCGATTATTCAGCGGCATTTTTCTCTTGCCCTGATGCCGTCGCGACTAGGGGAATGCGGATTTTAGGGAACCCTTTACCTGGTGATCCGCACATCATTTCTGGTGAATCTGGCGCAGTGACAACAGGCTTGCTCTCTATTTTGATGCAATCACCTGTTTATCAGAGCGCGAAAGAAGCGCTGGGATTAGATGAAAATGCAAGAGTGCTTGTGATAAGCACTGAAGGTGACACTGATCCTGAACGTTATCGCGATATCGTGTGGGATGGTGAGTTGCCTAGCTTCAAACAATTTTAAAAAACAAATAAGTCTTTTGGAGTGAACAGTATGTTATCAGCAAACCGATTTGATGAAGTTATTAAGAATTGCCAATTATTAATCCAACAAAAAAGCTATTCAGGTGAAGAAGGTAACGTTGTTAAGGTCATAGAAGAGATGATGAAAAACTATGATTTTGACGATATTCATATTGATAAATACGGCAATATCATTGGCGGAATTATAGGTCAACACCCAGGGAAAACTCTTGTTTTTGATGGTCATATCGACACCGTACCGGTTAGTGAGCGTGACTGGAAAGAAAAGCCTTATGGTGCAGAAATAAAAGACGGTAAGATTTATGGCCGTGGCACCAGTGATATGAAAGGTGCTGTCGCTGCCATGATTTCGGCGATAGGTTTTTATGGCCAAGATAATCAGCGCAACTTTGCTGGCCGCATTTATGTCTCTTGTATTGTGCATGAAGAGTGTTTTGAAGGTGTTGCCGCAAGACTCGTTTCTGAGCGCTATAAACCAGACTATGTGGTGATTGGTGAAGCCTCCGAATTAAACCTCAAAATTGGGCAACGTGGTCGTGCTGAAATTGTTGTTGAAACTTTTGGTAAACCCGCTCACTCCGCTAATCCAGATGCAGGGATCAACTCTGTTTATAAAATGGCAAAACTGATCGAGAAGATCAGAACCTTAACGCCATCGGTTCATCCTGTATTAGGAAAAGGGATCTTAGAACTAACGGATATTAAATCATCACCTTATCCGGGTGCTTCGGTAGTACCTGAGTATTGTCGTGCCACTTACGATCGCCGTTTATTAGTGGGTGAAACTAAAGAGCAAGTGCTTGCACCATTACAAAAAGCGATTGATGAACTCGCTTCTCAAGATGCTGATTTTAAAGCTAAAGTCTCTTATGCCTACGGTACTGAAAAATGTTACACCGGAGCCACTATTGAAGGTGAACGTTTCTTCCCTGGTTGGGTATTAGAAGAGAGCGATCCTTATGTACAAAGTGTTTTAAAAGGGCTCCATGAATCGGGCTTTAGCCCTACCGTCACACAATACTCTTTCTGTACTAACGGTAGCCACTATGCAGGTGAAGCGGGTATTAAAACCATTGGTTTTGGCCCATCTCGCGAAAACTTGGCACACACCATTGATGAATATATCGAAATTGAACAGCTAACAGGTGCTGCGAGCGGTTACTACAGCATTATGAATAGCCTTTACCACCTTTAATTCTTACGAAATAAATCCTTACTAGAAGAGTATCTGACAAAACAGTCAGATGCTCTTTGGAGAAATAACAGAATGAAAACAATATTTAAAAACGCCACTGTTATTGATGGAACAGGGGCAAGTGCATATCAAGCTGATGTTGTGGTTAATGAAGGAAAAATAATAAAAATCGGCCAGTTTGATGCAAAAACAAATGATCAGATTATTGATGCAACAGGGAAAATAGTTTGTCCCGGTTTTATAGATACACATACTCACTCTGATTTGTCTGCTCTGCTTAATCCTGCTTTATCCGCCAAAATCCGCCAAGGGATCACCACTGAATTGTTAGGGCAAGATGGTGTCGCGTTAGCACCATTACCAGAACAATATATTTCTGCATGGCGCAAGAATATTGCGGGTTTAGATGGTGATTCTGACAGTATTGATTGGCATTTTAAAAATACCGAAGGTTACTTAGGGATGTTGGAAGCGAGAGGCTCTGCAACCAATCTGGCTTACCTTGTTCCGCATGGCAACATCCGAATGGAAGCGATGGGATTAGAAGGTAATCCTTCTACTCGCGAAGATGTCGCCAAGATGTGTGAGATCTTAGAGCGTGAATTAAAAGCGGGGGCATTTGGTTTATCAACAGGATTGATTTATATGCCTTGTGCCTTTGGTGATACTGCAGAAATGATCGAACTTTGTAAGGTGACAGCAAAACACAATGGTATTTTTGTCGTTCACCAACGCAGTGAAGCTGACGATATTATTCAATCAACTCAAGAGATTATTGATATCGCTAAAGCATCCGGTGTTTGGTTGCATATTTCCCATATGAAAGTTTGTGGTAAGAAAAACTGGGGATTAATCGATGAAATGCTCGGTATGTTAGAGCAAGCACAAAAAGAGGGCATTCGTATCTCTTTTGACCAATACCCGTATGTGGCAGGTAGTACTATGCTCGGGGTGATCTTACCGCCTTGGGTTCACGCAGGAGGTACAGAAAAATTATTAGAGCGCTTAGCTTCTCCTGAACTGCGTAAAAAGATGATTGAAGATATTGAAAAAGGTATTCCAGGTTGGGATAACTTTATTGATTTCGCAGGGTTAGAAAATATTTATGTCACTAGTTCTAAAACAGAAAAAAACCAAGATGCCGTTGGCCTTAGCCTTGTAGAGCTAGGTAAATTGAGAGGTAAAGATCCGTATAACGCAACTTTCGATCTGCTATATGAAGAAGAAAATGCGGTAGGAATGGTGGATTTTTACGGTACAGAAGAACACGTTATCAAATTCTTATGTCGTCCTGAACAAAACGTATGTACTGATGGGCTAATGGGGGCCGGTAAGCCTCATCCCCGTGTATTCGGTGCATTCCCACGTGTTTTAGGGAAGTACGTCAGAGAAGAAAAATGCCTCACTTGGGAACAAGCTATCCGCAAAATGACAGGTAAACCTGCAGAAGTCCTTCGATTAACCGACAGAGGCTTAATTAAAGAGGGATATGCCGCAGATATTGTGATGTTTGATCCTGAAACCATTATTGATAAAGGCACATTTGTTGAACCAAACCAATACCCAGAAGGGATCGACTTGGTGATGGTCAATGGACGTATCGCATTAATTAATGGGATCGAAAGTTACGCCTGTAGCGGTCATGTTTTAAGAGCATAACCTTACAATAGCGCTCTTAAACATTAAATCTTATCTCTGTTTATCACGGTTGTTCTTCAACCGTGATGGTTTCCCCTTACCTGAGGAACAGGAAAATGAGTTCAAATATTATTCCAAATCTTCAACAGAAGAAAACATGGAAAGCTCGTTACACCGTTTTATCCTTAATTTGGTTAGCCTGGTTACTTTCATTCTTAGATAGAATGGTAATGAGTGTTTCATTACCCTTTATTGGACGTGATCTTAATCTTGATACCACCCAACAAGGCTTAATTATCAGTGCGTTCTTTGTCGGTTATGCGGCATTCCAAATACCCGGTGGTTTCTTAGCTGACCGCTTTGGCGCGCGTAAAATCATGGCGATCGGTATTGCATGGTGGTCAGTATTCACTAGCTTAACGGGTATGGTGTTTACATTACCGTTAATGCTTGCCGTGCGATTCTTATTTGGTATTGGTGAAGGCTGTTTTCCCTCTGCTTCTTGGAAAATGATCTCAACGTATTTCCCATCTAAAGAGCGTGGTCGTGCAACGGCAATTCAATCAACAGTAAATACCTTAGGGCCAGCATTAGCTGTCATTGTTGCAGCGAGTATTATCGGTGCTTTTGGCTGGCATATGGTGTTTATTGTTTTAGGTATTCCCGGTTTATTAATTGCTGCTGGTATTTACTTCTTCACTCGTGATAATCCAAAAGATCACCCAAGTATTACTCAGCAAGATCTCGATGAATTAGCAGCAGACGGTACATTAACGGATAAACCTGTTGAAGCGGTACCTTTTAAAGACGTTTTAAAGATGCCAGTGTTGTGGCAAATGGCAGCGATTTGGTTTCTGTTTGATATTACCTTCTGGGGATTTTCAACATGGTTGCCAAGTTATTTAATTACTGTTCGTGAATTCTCTTTGGCTAAAACCGGGGTAATGGCGGCTATTCCATTCTTATTTGGTGCTGGTGGTACATTATTAGGGGGTTATGTTTCTGATAAATGTAAATCACAGCGTAAATGGTTATATATGATTACCGCAGTGATTGCTGCAGGCTTCTTATATATGACATATACCGTTGAAAGTGCTGATATGGCTGTTGTATATCAGTGTATTTCAGCATTATTTATGTTCTTCGCCATGGCGATGTTCTGGGGTATTTTAATGGATACTATCCCGAATAAAATCATGGGCCGTGCTTCAGGAATTGTTAACTTCGGTGGTCAAATGGCGGGTGTTGTTTCCGCACCGGTTATGGGCTTCTTAATTAAAGCCAGTGGTGGCAGTTATGACAGTGCATTTATGTTTATGATAATTGCATTAGTTGCTTCTGCTGTTGTGACGTTCACCGTTAAAATGAAAAATACACCAGCATCCGTTTAATTAATCAGTATTAATAACGTTTATATTTTAATAAGTATGATGTTATTAAAACAAGTAAGATTAATTTAATAAAATAAATGTATTAACTGTAAGATTTATTTATTAAAACTCATTATACGCTTTATTGATTTTTTAATTTAAAAAATCTTATTGCAGGATATTTTTGTCTTAAAAAAGCCACGATTAAAAATCGTGGCTTTGCTTTTGCTAGATTAATGACATTATTTGTTTATCAGAACAAAGTCATTACCACTAAAACAGAGTGTGGCATCGCCACGAATAACTCGGTGATGAGCAATATGGCGTTGGCTATTTAATGAGGCGTGTTGCTTCATCATATAAGCCTCTAAATGCCATGCAATAAGTTGTTTAGCGAGTTTTTTATTAGCATGCTGACTACGCTCTGATTGCACTTTTATACTAATACCAGTGGCAATATGTGTTGCTCTGACCGCAGATTCTGTTTTGTTAACATGCTGGCCTCCGGGGCCATTGGAACGCATGGTTTCAAAGACAATTTCTTTGTCATTAATTTCATCAGGTTGTTCAAAACAAGCAACACCAATAAACCAGTTTTTACGCTTATGTCGTGGTCGTAATGTGCTTGCACACTGCCATTGCACTGAACCTGCCCACTGTTGTGCGATAGCTTGTGCATCACTACCTTCAAGAGACACTAACGCAGATTTTAAGCCATGACGTGAAGGTTCTTTTTCAAGAACAGTAACCTTCACTTGCTGTTTTATCGTTGATTTCAAAAAGTAATTTAAGGCTTTTTCAACGGCTAAACAACACTCTTCAGGGCCTTGTGCGGAGGTGAATTGTAATAACATTACGCCATCTCCCCACTTGTTTTATAGGTGATCACCGGTTTTAAACGTGCAATAACTTCGATTAATCCAATGTTCACCATACTTTCAATCACAGTCTCAATTGATTTATAAGATTGTGGTGCCTCTTCATAAATCAGCTGTTTATTGGCACAAATAATACGGCTACCTAATGTAGTTCGTGAAAGTTGTAAGGGTGTAAAACGGTGTGATAAACGGCCTTTACACTCGGTACGCATCCATTTTCTGCCTGCACCATGCGGTAATGAATGAAGACTTAATTCAGACACAATAGGCTTAACAATATAACTGTGATCACCGCGTGAACCCGGAATAACGACCATATCGTGATGTGCCGGTGTTGCACCTTTTCGATGTAACCAGCCTTGTTGACCATATAACTCACAAGGCTCTACAAGATTATGATTTACATCAGAAATAACTTCACCTTGAGTACGAATTTGGCGCATCATTCTTTCACCAATAAGGCGACGATTAATCTTTGCATAATCAAGTGCATTATTGTGAGCTTGCAAATATTCATTTGCATCTTCGGTGTTAGCAACCAGTCCTTTATGACCAAACTGTTCTGTATGGGCACGTAAGATAGATTGTCCTAAACCTCTCGATCCGCTGTGAACAAGTAGCAATAACTGTTTTTTATTGATACCACTTTCAGCGAAAAGGGTTTCATTGATCACTTGATCAATTTGTTGGAATTCAGCAAAGTGATTACCACCACCAATAGAGCCTAAAGATCCAGCAAAAGGGTGGTTTTGCATTTCAGTCGGTAGATGTGCTTCTAGCCATTCTGAAGGTGCGATATCACTCATTTCACTCAACTGTTTTTCTGCTTTATCTAAGTTAAGTTTGCTGTTTTTAAATTCAGTTTGAAAGAGTGTCATACCACAGCCAATATCATTTCCGACTAAAGCAGGGTAAAAATGATTAACAGAAAAAAAGGCTGCACCAATAGGATAACCGCGACCTGGATGTAGGTCTGGCATACCTGCCACATAAGCCATATCAGGAAGTTGAGCCGTTGTTTCTAATTGTTGGATTGCTTTGCTTTCAATCCAAGTATTATCAGATGCGATATAACAAACGCTATCAGATAAATAATGAACACACTTGTCCATATACCAATCCATATAATGTAAAGGATAAAAAATAAATTGATTGGCGGACAGCAAAAAGAAGGAAAAAAGGATTACTTCTGAGGTTGTCCGCAAAGAGTATTCATATTTGTAGTTGTCATGGGATACCTCCTTGCGTTAATTAAAATGGGTGAGAAATAATAAATCGCGGGCATAGTAACCACTTTTTTTTGCCTTGGCAATCAAAAGTGGCGTGAATTTTCTTTATTTTTATAAAAGAGAATAAATGTAATTTATTTAATTTAAGGCTAAATTTTCTTTATTATCTATTTTAGTTAGCACTTTATTTTGAATTAATAAATTATTTTTACTGAGCTTTTTCGGCAATAATCTTCGTAATCATCCGTTAATTTTCTATCTGTGATCACAACATCAAACTGAGCTAAATCGCCCATATTGCCTGTCGCTGTTTCATCAAAATAGTGATATTTGGTGAGTAAGATCTTACGAATAGATTTATCCATCGCTTTTTTCTTCATATAAAGATCGTCGATGTTATAACAGGTAACGCCAAAATCGAGATGAACACCTTCAGCTGAAATAAAGGCTTTCTTAGGATTAATGTTATCGAGATAAGAAGGTTGAGTAGGATTGTAGAAAGAATCACTTTTAGGACGATATTCACCTCCACAAAGTAATACAGTGGCATTTTTTTTCTGGCTTAATGCCCAAAATACGCGATGAGAATAACAAATTCCGGTGAAATGCAGGTTATCGGGAATAAGTTCAATCAGTGTAGGAATAAGTTGTCCATTATCGAAAAAAAGAACATCGCCATCAGAGACCATACCTGCGGCAAGATTAGGAATATGAAGTTCTTCGGTTTGATCTGGCGTAATAATATCAGAGGATGTTGAAATTAATCCTGAATGAGGCTGGGCTAATGCAACAACATAACCACCTAATAATGACATCGGAAAAGGGTTTTCGGTGTCAGAACTCAGGTCGCGCCTAATTGTCATTTCAGAAACTTCAAGGATCCTCGCGGCGTCTTTAAGATGTATGCGACCTGAGCGTTTAATACATTCACTGAGGCGGCGCAAACGTTCATGCTGTTTGGTCTCTATCACCGAAGGATCCTTGTGTTATCGAATAGCGTACTCCAAGAAAATATACGCTAAATAATTAGTAGTTTGATTCAGGTGCATCTGAATCTGTTGCGATAGCGACACTTGCGCTAGCACCGATACGTGTTGCACCTGCTTTGATCATGTTTAATGCTGTTTGACGATCGCGAACACCACCTGATGCTTTCACGCCCACTTCATCACCCACTGTTTTACGCATTAATGCAACATGATGTTCTGTGGCGCCCATTGTACTGTATCCTGTTGATGTTTTCACAAAATCAACGCGGATCTCACGACACATTTCACAAACTAAACGTACTTCGTCGTCAGTTAATAAGCAAGTTTCTAAAATAACTTTCAGAGTTGTATTACCACAAGCTGCTTTTACTGCTTCAATATCTTGTTTTACGAAGTCTAAACGACCACTTTTTAACATACCGATATTGATAACCATATCGACTTCTTGTGCGCCTTGACGAATAGCTTCAGCCGCTTCAAACGCTTTTGTTGCTGTTAAACCAGCACCAAATGGGAAGTCGATAACACAACATACTTTTACATCACTTCCTTTAAGGCAAGTTCTTGCTAAAGGGATGTAAGAAGTGTTAATACAAACAGAGAAAAAACCATGTTCAGCTGCTTCAGCACACAATTTCTTGATTTGTGCTTCAGTTGTATCTGCAGCAAGAAGGGTATGATCGATATAATTAGCTAATGGGCGCATTGTATATTCCTTAATAAGAAGATTGTTATTTATCACTCATGTTAGTTTGGCAACATATTAGTGCGGTTTTAACGAGATAACAATCACAAATGATATTTAAATAACATGATACTGTTATATATCTATCAAAATGTCACTATTTTAACATTTATAAATTTCACATAAGAGTAAGAGGCGCTATGGATATCGCAGTGATTGGTTCAAATATGGTGGATTTGATCACCTATATAGATAGGATGCCAAAAGAAGGGGAAACCCTTGAGGCGCCGGCATTTAAGATTGGTTGTGGTGGTAAAGGAGCAAATCAAGCGGTTGCTGCTGCTAAATTAAATTCGAAAGTGATGATGTTAACAAAGGTTGGCGATGATATTTTCGCGGATAACACCATCATGAATTTAGGATCTTATGGCATTAATACACGCTATGTTGAAAAAGTGCCCGGTACAACAAGTGGTGTTGCACCTATTTTTGTGACTTCCCAATCATCAAATAGCATTTTAATTGTTAAAGGGGCTAATCAACATTTGTCACCAGAAGACATTGATAGAGCCACAGATAGTTTGAAAAAATGCAAAATAATTGTCCTGCAATTAGAAATCCCACTTGAAACGGTTTATCACGCTATTGAGTTTGGTAATAAACACCATATTCCTGTGTTATTTAATCCAGCACCCGCTTCAAAAGCATTAGACCTTACTATTGCTGCCCGTTGTGACTTTTTTGTTCCGAATGAAACAGAGCTGGAAATTTTGACGGGTATGCCAATCACCACAATGGATGAAATTCGCGAAGCCGCTTGTTCTTTGCTACACAAGGGTTTTAAGAATGTCATCGTTACATTAGGTGAGAAAGGGGCATTATGGATGAATGGCAAAATTGAGAAGTACATTCCTGCCATCGAAGTTGATGCAATAGATACCAGTGGAGCGGGCGATGCCTTTATTGGTTGTTTCTCTCATTATTATGTTCACACCAATAATATTGAAGAAGCATTAAATAAAGCGGTGATGTTTTCAGGTTTAAGTGTTGCGGGAAAAGGCACGCAATCTTCTTATCCAAGTATTGAAGAATTTGGGCAGTTTTTGTCACAGGCAAAGTAATATCCTTTTTCATAATCACTCCTTTCTATTCTCTCAGTTATCTAACTCGTAAGATGATTGAGAGAATTTATTTTAAATCAATAAATTAAATTATATTTTTGATTGCTATTAAATTTTTCTCTACAAAAAAAGATCTCGTATTATGTGATTCATTTCACACCATCATGACAAATATGATTGAAATACAATTTCATTGAATGTAATTTAAATTGAAATTTGGTTTCATTGAGGTTGTTGTGATGAAAGAAGATGCATTGAGCGAATGTCTTAAAAATGAAAGCAATCAAGAAACAGCACAGTTTTCTGAATTAAGCGCTTTAGAGTTGGTCACGCTTATCAATAGTGCAGATATGACTGTTGCCAATGCCGTTAAAAAAGAATTACCGGCTATCGCTAAAGTAGTAGAAAAAATTACCGAACGTTTGCAAAAAGGTGGGCGTATTTTTTATGTCGGCGCAGGAACAAGTGGCCGATTGGCGGTATTAGACAGTGCGGAATGTCCTCCTACTTTTGGTGTATCTCCTACATTAGTTCAGGCGATTATTGCAGGCGGTCATGATGCAATGCTAAAAGCAGTCGAAAATATTGAGGATAGCCAAGAAGCAGCAATTGAAGAACTTCAACGTCGTCATGTCGGTGATAAAGATGTGGTTATTGGCATTGCTGCAAGCGGTCGTACCCCCTTTACTGTCGCGGCTTTGCAGTATGGTAAAAAGCTAAAAGCGTTGACCGTTTCCATTACCACTCGTGGCAAAAGTATGATGAGTGACATTGCTGACTTATCTATTGCACCAGATGTGGGCGCAGAGGTGTTAACAGGCTCCACAAGAATGAAAAGTGGCACAGCTCAAAAAATGATTTTGGGTATGTTAAGCACCAGCGTAATGACTAAGCTTGGAAAAGTGCATAAAAACCTGATGGTGGATGTGATAGCGAGTAATGAGAAATTACAACGTCGTGCTGAAGGTATTGTCAGCGAAGTTTGTGGAATTTCAAATGAAAGAGCCAGAACACTGTTACAAATGGTTAATTATCATCCTAGAAAAGCTATTTTAATGTACGAACTTCACTTGAGTGTGGAGAAAGTCGATCAAATTACACAGCAATATTCTTATCACTCGCTCCAACAGCAACTTGCACTATTTAACGAATAACAATATGAGTAAACACTCTGAACTTTAGCAGGCACATATATGGCTAATAAAATAGAACATCTCGACACGTTAGCAATAGAAATAGAAAAACACGCTGGTGGGTTTCAAAATGTGGCAACCCTAACACATTGTATGACCCGTATTCGATTGATTTTAAAAGATAGCTCGCTATTTGATGCGGATGCTTTAAAACAAGTTGAAGGCGTTAAAGGTGTTGTATTTAATGGCGAACAACATCAAGTGATTGTAGGAATGGGAACTGCGGCAAAAGTTTATTCCATTATGAATAAGCGTATGCAAAATAGCTCTGTAAGTAGTGAAGATGAGCCTGCGTCAACACCAGTGAAAAAAGGTTTCTCCATTCGCCGAATGCTAAATACATTAGCGGCTATTTTTGTTCCGACAATTCCTGCTTTAATTGGTTGCGGTTTGATTATGGGGCTAATTAATATTATCCGTTTAGTCGCACCGGGCTTAGTTGAGCAATTCCCTGAGCTATTTAAATTATTCAAATTAATTGGTAATACGGTATTTGCCTATCTCTCTATTATGATTGGGATAAATACAGCTAAAGAGTTGGGAGCATCAACCTCGATTGGTGCAGTAATGGCTGGATTATTAGCCATGCCGGGGCTTGCTGATATCACCTTATTTGGTGAAAAATTACAGCCAAACAGTGGTGGTATTTTTGCGGTATTAATGGTGGTCGTGTTCTCTTCAAAATTAGAATTATGGTTCCGTAGTATTGTTAAAGAGAGTCTCGATCTTATCTTAACACCGTTTGTGACTATTTTAGTCTCTTCACTGGTAGCGATTATGATATTCCAACCAATTGGTCATTATCTTAATCAGTTATTAGCACAAGGCGTTTCACTATCACTTTTAAATCAAGGTGGTGGCGCAGTTGTAACGGGAGCCGCATTAGGAGGTAGTTTCTTATTCTTGTTATTAACTGGCTTGCATCAAGGTTTAATTCCAATCCATACCGAAATCTTAAATACGTTTGGTTTAAATTACCTATTCCCTATTTTAGCTATGGGTGGAATGGGGCAAGTAGGCTCTTGTTTTTGGGTTTACTTACGCACTAAAAATCAACGTTTAAAGAAAACATTAATGGGTGCATTACCTGTTGGTATTTTTGGTGTCGGTGAGCCTTTATTATTTGGTGTTTCTCTTCCATTAGGAAAACCGTTTGTCGCGGGATGTATTGGTGGCGCTGCTGGTGGTGCATTAATGGCCTATTTCCAAGTCGGGATCATTATTCCATTTGGTACTGCTGGGTTATCATTAATTCCGTTAGTTGGTGATGGGCAAATTATTAAATTCCTGATCGCAGTATTAGGTGCATGGATTGTCGGTTTTATTGCCAGTATGCTAATGGGATTTACAGATCCAGAGAAATAAGTCAGAAATAAAAAGGATAACAGAATGTCGACACTGACCAAAAAGCTTGAAAGTTTGCTAATACAAGGCAAAGGCACAGAACAACGTATTGCTCATTATTTATTAGAGAATAGTGAGAATATTGCCAGTATGAATGCCGCTGATCTGGCACTTAAAGCAGGTGTAAGTAGTGCTTCTGTTATCCGTTTCTCTCGTCAAATGGGATATCGCGGTTATCCTGAATTTAAAATTGATTACCTTTCAGAAGAAAAGCAACAAAAAAGCAGTGGCGATATTCTTTATGGCAATCTTGCGAAAACAGATTCGACAGAATTAATTATTTCCAAAACAGGACATTTGTTTACCAGCGCTATTTCAGATTCGTTGGCTTTGTTAGATCCCAATACCATTGATGTGTTAGCTGAGAAAATGGTATCAGCAAAACGTATTGTATTGTTTGGTATTGGTGCATCATCGGTTGTGGCGAGTGATATTTTTCATAAATTAATTCGTGTAAATAAAAACACGTTATTTAGCCCTGATCTTCATGCTCAACTGGCTTATTCCGCTAATTTATCTGCTGATGATGTTGCTATTGCTGTCACGGCAAGAGGAAATACGGCAGATATTAATCGAATGCTGAAATCAGCAAAAGATGAGGGCTGCTTAACGGTGGCATTAACGCGCTTTGGGCAAGATGAAGCAACGCGTTTATCTGATTATACGTTGCCTTATTTTTATGACGAACAGCACTCTCAATTAGGGGTGATCACGCCACAAGTTTTACAAATGGTGGCTTTTGATGTGCTATTTTTTAAATATATGACACTGGCGAATGAGTCAGCAGAAAAAGCCTTATTAAAAGGGCGAGAAGCTGTTATGCAAGGAAATCAATAATGTTACTTATCACTACATTAGCGGTGGGTGCGGCTATTGGTTTAGTTATAAGTACGACGGGGGTCGGTGGTGGTGTTATTGTTTTACCTGTATTGACCTATTTCTTTGGCATGAATGCGTTAATGGCAGTGGCAACAGCTAATTTATTATCCATGTTGATGAAAGTCACTTCGTCTTATATGCATTTTCGCCTTGGAAATATTCCCTTTAAAAGGGCGATGATTGTATTAGGAATAATGCTACCAAGTACCTTTGGGGCCAGTGTTTTAGTTAATTATTTAGGTTCGTTAGAGCAGTATCAGCAACAAGTTGAATGGGGAATTAATGCACTCGTCGTCAGTGCTATTGTTTTTTCTCTATTTCTCTTTGTGCAGAGAATGTTTTTCTCATTACCTCCGGTTGTCGTTGAAAATACAGCGTTAGCGCCTTTAAATATAAAAGCACTATTACTTCCTGCAATTGCAGCAGGTGTTGTTTTAGGTGCAACAGGAGTGGGTGGTGGTGTGGTTGTATTACCGTTATTGCTACGTTATGCAAATCTCTCTATAAAACAAGCTATTGGTACTTCTATATTTACCACAACATTGTTATCGGGATCTTCAGCACTCGCCTATATGCAAGATGGGCATACAGATATTCATTTGGCACTGTTGTTATTTTTAGGCTCGTTGATCTCTATTCCGCTGTCTAAGTGGTTATTAATCAGAATGCCTGACAGGGTGTTTCAGTATGCAACTTTGATCTTAATTATTTGTAGTGCCGTGATGATGTTAGCTAAATTATTCTAGTATTAAAATGTGTCATTAATGTTAATTATTAAAGTGTATTTAAATAATAGCCAAATAAAAATAATTTTTTTATTGGCTATTTTTCTATTATCTTATTAATTTAATTGAAGTCATTTTTAATATAAAAGCAATTGTCCACTTTTTATTTGTGTGTTAATGGAATGTATTTTTTATAATTTATTTTTACTGATATATGGTTTTTATCGTAAATAGATAATTGAGATGATAATCACATTAAAGTTAATTCCTATATGTTTCACTGTAACCCTCATTTAATACCTATAAGTGAAGGTACTAGTATTATGGAAAATAATAATAGGAAAACACCTCATATTAGACGTATTGCCCACATTATGATGTATAAACAACGTCAGTGCTTCCATTTCTCTGTTTTTAACGGATAAACCCTCTTTCTATGCTCTAAAAATATAAAGCATACTTCTTAATAATCTAGGTTATTGAGGAAGGTTCTCTATTTTTTAAATAAAAAAATATTTTTTAACTCTATTATTATCAGAATAATTAGGAGATAGGATTATTATGTCTATTAATATTAAAGGTAGAAGTTTTTTAAAATTACTCGACTTTTCATCAGCTGAAATTCAATATTTATTAAAGCTTTCTAAATATTTTAAATCATTAAAAATGGCGGGTATTCCTCATCGCTCTTTAGAAGGTAAAAATATCGTTTTATTATTTGAAAAAACCTCAACGCGCACACGTTGTGCCTTTGAAGTTGCGGGTTATGATTTAGGAATGGGAGTCACTTATCTTGATCCAGGCTCATCACAAATGGGGAAAAAAGAGTCTATTGAAGATACTGCGCGCGTGTTAGGGCGTTTCTATGATGGTATTGAATATCGTGGTTTTGATCAGTCATTAGTTGAAGAATTGGCAGCAAAATCAGGAGTACCTGTATGGAATGGTCTTACCGATAAATTCCATCCAACTCAAATGTTGGCGGATATGCTGACAGTTGAAGAAAACTTTGGTCATTTAAAAGGGCTTAAGCTGACTTTCTTTGGTGATGCTCGCAATAACGTTGCTAACTCTTTAATGGTGGTTTGCGCGAAATTAGGCTTACATTTTACCGCATGTGGTCCAGCATCTTTAATGCCAGAAGAGCAACTTGTGAAGGAATGTCGTGCAATCGCGGCTGAAAACGAAGGCTCTATTACATTGACAGAAGATATTGAGAAAGGGGCAAAAGACGCGAATGTTCTCTATACCGATATTTGGGTGTCAATGGGTGAGCCAGACAGTGTTTGGGATGAGCGAATTCGTTTATTAAAATCCTATCAAGTTAATGAATCTATGATGAAAATGGCAAATCCTCACGCTATTTTCTTACACTGTTTACCTTCATTTCATGACCGCTTAACAACTATTGGTGAAGATATTTATCAAAAATTTGGCTTGAGTGAAATGGAAGTGGCAGACGGTGTTTTTGAGTCTCGCCAATCAAAAGTTTTCGACCAAGCTGAAAACCGTATGCATACCATTAAAGCCGTTATGTTTGCGACGTTAAGCTAAAGCAAGGAGTTAACAATGCCTAAGAAGGTATTTATTGCTTTAGGGGGAAATGCACTGGGCAGTACGCCACTAGAGCAAAAGCAGATAGTGCGGAAAACCGCAAAGCCGATTGTAGATTTGGTTGAGAAAGGCTACCAAGTCATTATTGGTCACGGAAATGGTCCGCAAGTTGGGATGATCAATTTAGCTATGGATTATGCATCGCAACAGAACATTGGCACGCCTTATATGCCATTTGCTGAATGCGGTGCTATGAGTCAAGGCTATATCGGCTATCATCTACAACAGGCTATTAATGACGAATTATGTACGAGAAATCTGAATAAAAATCATGGTTGTGCGACCATAGTGACGCAAGTGGTTGTCGATAAAAACGATCCTGCTTTTTTATCACCCACAAAACCAATTGGCGCGTTTTATACTCAACAACAAGCTGAGGCTATCCAAAAAGAGCATGGTTTCCACTTTATGGAAGATGCAGGACGTGGATATCGTCGAGTCATTCCATCACCCAAACCGTTAGAAATTGTGGAATCACCGATTATTAAACAGTTAGTCGAACGCAATATTGTGGTGATCACGGTTGGCGGAGGTGGTATTCCCGTTATTCGAAAAGGAGAGTTATTAGAAGGCATTGATGCTGTTATTGATAAAGATAACTCTAGCGCTAAATTAGCTGTCGAATTAAAAGCAGATATTTTATTAATATTAACGGCTGTTGATAAAGTCGCTATTAATTTTAATAAACCAGAGCAAATGAATTTAGATAAATTAACCCTTTCTCAGGCTCAAGAATATATTTCTCAAGAGCAATTTGCTAAAGGAAGCATGTTACCTAAAGTCGAGGCTTGCCTTAATTTTCTAAAGGAAAGTGGTAAAGGTGTACAAGCGATTATTACTTCTTTAGATAATGCATTATCTGCTTTAGAAGGAAAAACAGGTACAACAATTATTTCTGATTAATATCATAATTATCATCATTCTAAATTTAATTCTAAAAATAAACACTGCCAGTTAGATATTATTTCTACTGGCAGAGTTACCTCTTATTTAAGTCGAGGACGCTTATGAAACTTAAAAAGTTTGCGTTTCCGACCGCATTTACTATTTTATTTGCAATTACAGTAATTGTGGTTGGCTTAACGTGGATTATTCCAGCTGGCGAATATCAACGATTAAGTTATAACTCAACAGAGCCATCATTAGTGGTTGCGAAAATAGATGGTTCTCATGAAGTGTTACCTGCAACTCAAGCCACATTAAATGATTTAAATGTCTCCATTGAGATTGATAAATTCACGGATGGGACAATTAAAAAACCGATAGCGATACCAGGAACCTATGAACGTGTAGCACAGCAACCCAAAGGGATAATGGATATTACCGAAAGTATGGTGAAAGGGACGATAGAGGGGGCTGATGTTATTGTTTTCATTCTTGTCTTGGGGGGACTTATTGGGGTTGTTAATAAAACTGGCGCATTCAATGCAGGTTTAACAGCATTGGCAAATCGAACCAAAGGTAAAGAGTTTTTAGTGGTATTTGGCGTCACGATTATATTATCTATAGGCGGGACAAGTTGTGGGATCGAAGAAGAAGCTGTAGCCTTCTATCCCATATTAGTGCCTATATTCTTAATCTTGGGTTATGACGCGATTGTGTGTGTCGGGGCTATTTTCCTTGCCTCTTCGATGGGGGCAGGGTTTTCAACTGTAAATCCGTTCTCAGTAGTTATTGCATCAAATGCTTCGGGGATCAGTTTTATTGAAGGGATCGGCTTTCGTACTATTGGGTTAGTGATTGGTACGATTGGTGTTTTGGTTTATTTATATTGGTATTGCAAGAAGATCAAAAAAGATCCGGCTTTCTCTTATAACTATGAAAATGCCGAGAGTTTTAAACAGCGCTTTTTAAGTAATTACGATCCTAATGAGATATTAGAATTTTCGTGGCGTCGTAAAGTGATCCTCTGCTTATTTGTTGCTGCTTTTCCTATCATGGTTTGGGGCGTTATGGATATGGGCTGGTGGTTCCCACAAATGGCGGCTCTTTTCCTTGCTATCGCTATCATCATAATTTTCCTTTCTGGATTAAAAGAGAAAACAGCCATTGATGGATTTATTCATGGGGCTTCTGAACTCGTTGGCGTTTCATTAATAATTGGTTTAGCGCGTGGTGTTAACCTTGTGATGGAACAAGGTAAAATTGCCGATACTATCCTTGAGTTTATGTCTCATATGGTTGCAGGAATGCCACCAAGCCTATTTTTATTAGCACAGCTCGTTGTTTTTATCTGTCTAGGTTTTATTGTTCCTTCCTCTTCAGGTCTTGCGGTTTTAGCGATGCCAATTATGGCGCCATTAGCTGACGCAGTTGGTGTTCCTCGTTATATGGTGGTATCAGCATATAACTGGGGGCAATACATTATGTTGTTCTTAGCGCCTACCGGGCTGGTGTTAGCGACATTGCAAATGCTAGATATTTCCTATAACAAATGGCTTAAATTTATTATGCCGATGGTGATATTTATGTTTGTACTTTCGGCTACATTACTCTTGGTTCAAGTTGCTTTTTTATAAAATTGAATTGATGTGTTTACGTAGATAAAAGGATTTTTAGTTATTCTGTAATGTGAAATTAATCTAGTTTTTTATGCTGCAATCGGAGTTATTTTTTGATTTTCACTAGAAGTGATCTATCTCTCGTTTTTAGTGGTGATAAAAAATAAACCGAAAAAAAAGGTTGTTAATTTGTAGAAGTTATGTTTTTTTAAATATAGATAACACGTAAACACATCATTAAATTAATTGATAGGTAACCCATGATCATCACTACTCTACTACAAAGCCTACGACTAACAGCGCACATCGCGGCTGTGGTTGTCGTGCGTGTGGTGGTGGTCGTCGGCAAAGCGCCGTAACGGGTCCGAATCAACACAGTTTCGAAACCCCGCCGGCGCACTAACCGGGCGGGGTTTTTCTTTTCTACCTGCCCATCAAGTCCGGCTTAGAACAAAGGACAGATAAAAATGGGTGATCAACAAGAAAACGCCACAACAAGTAGAACGTTTACTGGTGCGCAATTAATCGTTTATTTACTGGAACGGCAAGGTATTACAACAGTTGCTGGGATCCCCGGTGGTGCAGCGCTTCCGTTGTATGATGCATTGAGCCAAAGTAAATCTATTCGACATATCTTAACTCGCCATGAACAAGGTGCCGGTTTTATTGCACAAGGTATTGCTCGTGCAAATGGTAAACCTGCTGTTTGTATTGCTTCGAGTGGACCGGGTGCGACAAATTTAGTGACAGCTATTGCCGATGCTAAACTGGATTCTATCCCTTTGGTTTGTATTACAGGTCAGGTATCTTCAGCGATGATCGGAACTGATGCTTTCCAAGAAGTTGATACTTACGGCATGTCTATTCCAATTACTAAACATAACTATTTAGTTCGTGATATTGCGGACTTACCTGACATTATTTGTGATGCGTTTCGTTTAGCGATGTCAGGAAGACCAGGCCCTGTTTGGGTTGACGTACCAAAAGATATTCAGCAAGCCAAAATTACATTAGAAGCGTTACCGCCTATTCCACATAAAGATCCTGTTCCCGCATTTAATACTGATTTAGTGATACAAGCAGCGCAGATGATTAATCAGGCTAAAAACCCTGTTTTATATTTAGGTGGGGGGATCATCAGCTCTGAAGCATGTAAAGAAGCAATTGAATTAGCAGAGAAAAACAACCTGCCAACAACCATGACTTTGATGGGGTTAGGATTAATGCCACCTTCGCATCCACTGTATTTGGGGATGTTGGGTATGCATGCGACTCGTAGCACCAATTTTATTTTAGAAGAAGCCGATCTGTTGATTGTATTGGGGGCTCGATTTGACGATCGTGCCATTGGTAAAGCTGAGAAGTTTTGCCCTAATGCCAAAATTATTCATGTTGATATCGATCGCGCTGAAATTAGTAAGATCAAACGCCCTGATATTGCGATCCACGCCGATGCAAAATCAGTGTTATCACTGTTATTACCATTGATTAATACAAACAAACGTAATGAATGGATAGAGCGCGTTACGACACTGAAACAAGAATATCCATTAGAGATGAAAAACGCTGAAAACATCTTAAGTGGTTATGGCATCGTATTAGCGGCTGCAAATTGTGTTGATGATGATGCCATTATTACGACTGACGTAGGGCAACATCAAATGTGGGTAGCACAAGCGTATCCGTTAAATCGCCCTCGACAATGGTTAACGTCTGGCGGTTTAGGTACGATGGGATTTGGTTTACCAGCAGCAATTGGTGCCGCATTAGCTGAGCCAGATAAGAAAATCCTCTGCTTCTCAGGGGATGGTAGCATTATGATGAATATTCAAGAATTTGCTACGGCGGCAGAGCATCAATTAGATATCAAAATTATTTTGATAAATAATCAGGCGTTAGGATTGGTTCACCAACAACAAACGCTGTTTTTTGATGAGCGCATTTATGCTGCGGCTTACCCTTACCAAACAGATTTTATTCGTATTGCACAAGGTTTTGGTTTAGATACCTGTGACTTAAATCAGGAAGCGGATCCTGCGAGTGCACTGAAAGCAGCGATTGAAAAACCGGGTCCGTGTTTAATTCATGTAATGATTGATATTCATGAAAAAGTATTTCCAATGGTACCGCCAGGGGCGGCAAATATTGAGATGATAGGAGCTTAATTTATGTCACAACAATCACAACCTATCGCGCTAGAATTAATTGTTCGCAACCATCCCGGTGTTATGACCCATATTTGTGGGTTATTTGCTCGTCGCGCATTTAACGTCGATGGTATTTTGTGTTTACCAATGAAAAATAGCGATAAAAGCCGGATTTGGCTATTAGTGCAAAAAGATGATCGTCTAATGCAGATGGTGAGTCAGGTAGAAAAGCTTGAAGACGTAAAAGAAGTGAGATTCAGCGACGATTTACGTGTTTTTGAGCAAATGGAAAGTTATTTAAATTAATGCAAATTGGCTCTCTCTTTAATAATTTAAGAGAGAGCCAGAATTTTATGAGTGTATAAATTTATTCTGTTTTAGTGGTGATTTTCTTCAAGATGTTGTCTGTCTTCACATTCCATCTGTAACGTAATATGGTTGATATGGAATTGCTCACGAAGTTGTTGCTCAAGGTGAATTCTGAGTTCTTCATGATTGGCATTAGGTTGATAAACGATGTGCCCACTTAAAATAAGTTTACTTTGTGTGAGTGCCCATAAATGCAAATCATGAGAGCCCACAACATCAGGGGTATTATTAATTGTTTCAGTAACCTGAATAAGATCGATACCGCGAGGCACGCCCTCAAGTAAAATATTCAGACATTCTTTAAGTAGTACCCAAGTTCGTGGGAAAACCATAAAACCGATTAACACGGCAATTATAGAGTCAACAAGCTCCCAACCTGTAAACCAAATAATGGCCGCTCCAATAATTACGCCAATTGAGCCCAGCATATCAGCCCAAACTTCTAAGTAAGCCCCTTTTACATTAAGGCTTTCATCCTTTGTGCTGGTGAGTAACTTCATTGAAATCAGATTAACAACAAGACCTATTGACGCAATGATAAGCATACCAACAGATTGAATATCAGGAGGCGAAGATAAGCGTTTATAGGCTTCATATAAAATATAGAAAGCGACTGCCATTAAAATAAGTGCATTCATGGTTGCTGCTAATATTTCAAAGCGTGCATAACCATAAGTTCTAAAAACATCAGTGGCTTTTCTGCCCGCATGAATAGCTATCAGTGCAAGTAAAAGCGCGAAAGCATCCGTCATCATATGCATGGCATCGGAAATTAATGCCAAGCTACCAGTTAAATAACCGCCAATAAATTCGACTAACATAAATGATGATGTTAAGCCGAATGCAATTAATAATCGCGACTCAGGTAGTGTTTTTACGTCCGCATGTTCATGATTTCCACTCATTGAAGTTCCTTATTATCCGAATAGCATTATTAAAAACATAGCTGAAAATAAAGAAAAATAAATTAGATAAAGGGAGAATTTCTAGACAACTTGAAGCGAATACAGAGACATTAAATGAAGGAATATTGATAGTTAAGTTCACACGATAATTAAAACCAAAATGATTTACTAATTATCGTGCGGGTAATAAAGCTAGAGTAATAAATTGATTAAGGACGATGGTGGTAATGTTGTTGATTTGGGCTAGACATAATCACGGAAGCGCGCAAATGTCCTTCTACACAAATATAAGAGTGGGGGGCATTACCATGAAAAGCGTAAAAATCACCGGTTTCTAATAAAACCGTTTCGTCGTTATCAAAACGCATCATTAATTTACCAGAATAGACCATGATGTGTTCTTGAGTACCATCAGCGTGAGCAGGGCTATTAATAATCGCGCCGTGCTTCATTTCGATATGCCAAATCTCAGTAATATTGCCGATACCAATACGGAATTTAAACTCTTGAGCATAATCACCAACGATAGGTTTATGTCGTTCTAAACGTGGGTACTCTTCACGCGTAAAACTAAATAGATCTCCCAGAGGAAAGCCAAGCGCTATCGCGATAGCCTCTAAGGTATCGATTCTAGGATTAGAATCACCTGATTCTAATTTTGACAATGCAGCCTTGGATATTCCCGATTTTCTTGATAACTCATTAAGTGACAAGTTTCGAGATTGTCTTAATTGTTTGACTTTATTACCAAGGTATTCATTCGTTTTTTTAGGAGGTTGTGGGTTCATTGCCAATTCAAAATATCGTTAGTTTAAAAGTGTCATTCCGAGTAGATAATAACACTAATTAACCGTATTCGGAAAAATGAGATCCTGTTTCTGCTGTATTTTGTGAATCGTCTTACGATCACTGTTCGATTTTTAGTAATTACGCTAATATCCTTCAATAAATGATAATTATTCAAGGTTTATTATGATGGACTTGCTTAGTTGGTCTGATCTTTTTATTTGCCTACTTACCTTATTTTTTGCTTACGTTATTTTCGGTATGGCTGGGTTTGGATCGGCGTTAATTGCTGGCCCAGTATTAGCACTTTTTTTACCTCTTTCAATGATAGTGCCTTTATTGGCATTAATCGATTTAAGTGCCGCCATAGTGAATGTTTTAAGAGATGGTAAACAGGCTGATTTTAAAGAGATACGCTATCTTATCCCGCTTATTATTATTGGTAGTCTTGTCGGTGCGACAATTTTATTAACCACACGACCTGATTTACTCTCTCTTCTTTTAGGTATCTTTGCCGCTTGCTATGCAATCTATGCACTATTTTGGAAAAAACAAGAAAGCCAATTTTCCCAACACTTAGTTTATCCTTTTGGATTAATCGGCGGTGTATTTAGCGCGTTGTTTGGTAGTGGGGGATTTTTATATGCGATTTACTTGTCAGGCAGAATTGCAGACAAAAATAAGTTTCGCATCACACAAACCACGTTGATCGGTTTTAGTACATTAACGCGAGTGGTAATTTTCTTATTTGCAGGTATTTATTGGCAATTAGATATTCTTAAGTTAGCGATTATTTTCTTACCTGCTATGTTTGCTGGCGTGTGGTTAGGGCGAAATTTAACATTACGGATGTCAAAAGCACGATTTATGAGTGTGATTTATACCATTGTATTGGTATCGGGTACTGTGCTTATCTACCGTTATTTTTCTTAAGCTTTGTAGGACAAATGACGGTGAAGTGAGAATATTGTGAAAGGCAAAGATCTTCGTGAGTCAAATGGAGATCTTTCTCTGATTTATATTACTTTTTAAGCATGTTTATCTATTTCTTATCCCCTATAATACAACAATATTTTATTTAACCTCCTTCCTTTTATTACAGAGGTTTCTGTTATTCACAGAAACAAAATAACATGTCACATCAAAATTATCGCCAATCTGAAGTTTTTGCGATAACAACTATCACGGTAAGTATTGGTGTTATCGGGATTGTTATCGGATTAACTATTCCTATGGTTGCACTACGCCTCAATTTAGTGGGCATTAGTGAATCTATTATTGGGCTTATTTCCGCCGCGCCAGCTATTGGGATGTTAGTTGTTTCACCTTTTGCTCGGCGTATTGTGCAATGGGTTGGTAAACGCTTTGCGATGCTATTAGCAACCATTGTTTCTGCAATCAGTTTATTACCCTTAATGGGAAGCTTGCCTCTGGAGCTGTTATTTCCTTTACGATTAATCACTGGTATTGCCAGTGGTGTGATGATTTGTTTAGGCGAAACGTGGATTAATGAGCTTTCACCAGATAATAAACGTGGGCGAATTTTAGCGGTATATACCACCGTATTTACCATCAGTCAGTTATTAGGCCCTTCAATTATTGCGCTATATGGGGTCGCAGATAAGACACCTATTTTAATTAGTGTCTTTATTCATATTATCTCTATTGTCCTGTTTTTAATGATGGATCAGAAAACAGGAGATAAATTACCGAAAGATACGCAAGCGCCTAATTTCTCTATTATTCGCTTTGTTAAAGTTGCACCTGCAATCTGTGGCGGCATTGTTTTCTTTGCTTTTTTTGATGGTACCGTACTTTCAATGTTTCCTATTTATGGCCTAAGTGTAGGGCATACTGAAGCCATTGCAGCCATGATGATAAGCGCTATTTTAGCCGGTGACGCCATTATGCAAATGCCGTTTGGCTGGCTTGCTGACCACATGAACAGAACACGGTTATATCGAATTTGTGGTGTAGTGACTTTACTTGCCAGCTTATTATTACCGATCACGATGTCTCATACATTCTTGATTTGGCCTTTATTACTGGTGCTGGGTGCAACAGCGGGTGCGATATACACCATTGCGTTGGTACAAATAGGGCAATATTTCTCAGGTAATGATCTGATGGTCGCTAATGCGTCAGCTGCGATGTTATGGGGAATAGGTAATTTATCAGGGCCTTTGCTAGCAGGCGCATTGTCAGAAATTTCTTCATCTTCATTACCATTTTTATTGGTTGCCATGACCGGCTTATTCTTAGTATCAACGATGGAACGTTGGAATCTAGGCGTTGAAGCACTCAATAGTAGCTCATCTTAATATCATTTTTTCTCTATCGTATTCCATTTAGGGTGTTAGGAGTGCGATAGAGGAAACCTCTCTTTTCTCGATTTCTAAATATTTAACTTTATCTTATTGTTTTTTATGAATGATTATAATTATCTTTCGTAATTGTACTTATTTTAAAATTTATTAAGAATAATCTAGAAATACCTATATTGAATAGAAAGTAAGTTGCTAAAACAACGTTTATTAATCTAACGTTAGAAGTAGAAGATGACATTATCTTCAGATAAAAATAACGAATACTGCAAACCATTAATCGCCACACATAGGGAACTTTCGGTATTATTTATCTAAGCAACTGATTAAAGTGACTAATAATAGATAAATATACCTATTTATTATCTTAATTGAAATAAATTAAATAAAAACAATTAATTAAGTTAACTTTCTACTGTGAGATAAGAATGATATTGGATGATTGTACAAAAGTAGAATGATGAGGAAAGTAGGCAACTGCTTTCCTCTTTTTCTTTTTTTCTGACTTTAAACTATCTTTTTATGACATTTTTATTAAAAATGTATTTTTTCGCTTGATTCTTACCCTAAAAGCACCAGATAATCGTTTGCGTCAAATTCTCTCACTCAATCCACACGAAAAACCAAACGTTTGCTTTTGACTCCCTCTTAAGATTTTTATCAATAAGAGGTTATTTTAATTGATACGTAATCGTTTTCGTTTTTTGGAGAGTGAACCGTTTTTATGTCAGAGGAATGTAATGTCTGCTAATCAATCAGCAAGCACAGGTAAACTGGATAGCTATTTTAAACTTACAGCTCGTGGTACAACTGTTCGCAAAGAAATGATCGCCGGTTTGACGACATTTTTGGCGATGGTGTATTCCGTGATTGTTGTTCCTAGCATGTTAGGACAAGCCGGTTTTCCACATACCGCAGTTTTTATCGCAACCTGTTTAGTCGCGGGATTGGGCTCTCTTCTAATGGGATTGTGGGCAAATCTTCCTATGGCAATTGGTTGTGCTATTTCATTAACCGCATTTACCGCTTTCAGCTTGGTCTTAGGACAAAACATCTCTGTGCCTGTAGCTTTAGGTGCCGTGTTTTTAATGGGGTGTTTATTCACTGTATTCTCGTTAACCGGCATTCGTACTTGGATCTTAAAAAATATTCCAATTGGTATCGCACATGGTGCGGGAATAGGGATAGGGCTATTTTTACTTTTAATCGCAGCAAACAGTGTTGGATTAGTGGTGAAAAACCCATTTGATGGTTTACCTGTTGCAATGGGGAAATTTACATCATTCTCTGTTCTTATGTCACTTGCAGGATTAGCCGCTATTTTCGGATTAGAAAAACGTAAAGTACCGGGTGGCGTGCTATTAGTGATTGTGGCTATTTCTATTATTGGTCTTATTTTTGATCCTAATGTGAAATATCAAGGCATCTTTAAAATGCCTCAATTAGGTGAAGATGGGCTTTCTCTATTGTTTGCGATGGATATTAAAGGTGCCTTACAACCTTTAGTTTTACCAAGTGTTCTTGCGTTAGTGATGACTGCGATTTTTGATGCAACAGGGACTATCCGTGCCGTTGCCGGTCAAGCAAACTTATTAGATAAACGCGGACAAATTATTAATGGCGGAAAAGCACTAACTTCTGACTCTGTCAGTAGTATTTTTGCGGGTGTGATTGGTGCAGCTCCTGCTGCGGTTTATGTTGAATCAGCCGCAGGAACAGCCGCTGGTGGTAAAACAGGATTAACCGCAACAGTGGTTGGTATTTTATTTTTATTGATCCTTTTCTTATCGCCTCTCTCTTATTTAGTTCCAGCCTATGCAACGGCACCTGCGTTAATGTATGTAGGTTTATTAATGCTAGGTAATGTCACTAAGTTAGATTTTAGTGATTTCGTCGATGCAATGTCAGGCATGGTATGTGCTGTATTTATTGTTTTAACATGTAATATCGTCACAGGCATTATGTTAGGTTTCGGCTGTTTGGTGATTGGTCGAGTATTCGCTGGTGAATGGCGTAAACTCAATATTGGTACAGTGTTAATTACTATTGCTCTAGTGGCATTTTATGCGGGTGAGTGGGCTATTTAATTAAAATAATCGGTTTTAAAGACAAAAGGCGGAATATATTTTCATTCCGCCTTTTTGCTATTTATTTATCTACTTTTATTCGCTATTGTCGAAATTAAACCTAGTAATTAAATAGTTGGTAGAATATATGCAAGAAATAAAAATACGCCACGGTGAACCTGACGACGCATCAGCAATTCAACAGTTATATACTCATCCTGATTTATATATTTGCACTTGCCAATTTCCTTATCCTTCAGTCATGATGTGGAAAAAAAGATTACTTGAATTTTCAGAACAAAATATTCCTAACTTTGTAGCAACTATCGATGGTCAAGTTGCAGGACACTTAGCACTGATAATCGATAATCACCCTCGTCGTCGCCACATTGTCAGTTTTGGTATCGGAGTTGGCGCTGAATACTCCGGGAAAGGTGTCGGTAAGTTACTTATCAATACAGCAATTGATTATGCTTTCAATTGGCTAGCAGCCACACGATTAGAATTAGAAGTGTATTCAGACAATGAAAGAGGTTTGCATCTCTACAAGAAGTTAGGCTTTGAAGTTGAAGGTGTACGACGTAAAGCCGCCTTTAGAGAGGGTAAATATTGTGATGTTGTTATGATGTCGATGTTAAGAACAATTGAATAATCATTAGCATTACGAGTTAGCTCTCAAATTTAATCGCTATTGTCATTTATCTATTATTTTTTATTTAATAGCTTATCATTTTACGTTTTTATACGGTCTATTACATTGCTTAGACTGAAAAAGAGAAATAAAAACGTATGCTTTCTATAATTAATGCCGTTAATAAATAGGGAGTAATAAATTGTATACAATGTGCGGTACTAGATACGATTAGTCTTAATTTTTAAATATTCTCACAGAGTCTGTGTGGGATCTGTTTAAAATAAGCGTGGATGCATAGATAGAGATACAGAAAGAGATGATGCGCAAATTTTACATAATGTGTTTCTTTATCATTCGGTAGGTTTTCCTTATTACAAGGAAAAGATGATAGGTTTTCAGGATAAAAATAGGCATGTAAGGGTAACATGGAAATTTTCTTTACTATTTTGATTTTAATACTGGTGGTTTCAGTTTCGGGAGTTATCACAAAATTAATTCCCTTTCGAGTTCCGTTACCATTAATACAGATTGTGATAGGGGCTTTATTGGCATGGCCTCAGTTTGGCTTACATGTCACTTTTGATCCTGAATTATTCCTCGTTCTATTGATCCCACCTTTGCTTTTTGTTGATGGTTGGAAAACACCAACACGAGAATTTATCCAAAATGGGCGTGAGATTTTTATTCTTGTGCTTGTTTTAGTGATGGTGACAGTCGTTGGTATCGGTTATCTGATTTATTGGATGATGCCAAGTATTCCTCTTATTTCTGCATTTGCATTGGCAGCCGTACTTTCGCCAACGGATGCGGTCGCACTTTCGTCTATTGTCGGCAAAGGGCGAATACCTAAGCGAATAATGGGTATTTTGGAGGGTGAAGCATTAATGAATGATGCTTCAGGTCTGGTTGCCTTGAAATTCGCTGTTGCTGTTGCCATGGGCACAATGGTGTTTACTGTTGGTGGCGCAACGCTAGAATTCTTTAAAGTCGCAGTAGGGGGATTACTCGCAGGTATCGGTGTCACCTTGCTTTACAGTAAATCTCTACGATTAATGAGCCGTTGGAGTGGAGACGATCCTGCTACACAAATCGTCTTTATGTTACTGCTGCCTTTTGCCTCTTATCTTATTGCAGAACATATTGGTTTTTCAGGTATTTTAGCTGCTGTTGCTGCCGGTATGACTATCAGTAAATCAGGCGTTATTCGCAATGCACCTCTTGCAATGCGTTTACGTGCTGACAGCGTGTGGTCAATGCTTGAATTTGTCTTTAACGGCCTTGTTTTTATCATGCTTGGCTTACAACTTCCTATTATTTGGACAAGCTCTGTTATTCAAGCAGATCTTGACCCTGAAGTTGAAGTCTGGATGTTGTTTGCAGCAGTTTTCGTTATCTACTTTGCCTTGTTGATCCTGCGATTTACATGGTTATGGCTAATGAAGAAAATTAGCCGGATCTTTATGAAAAAGCATCCACTCGATTTCGCTAATTATACAACACGTGAGTTGTGGTTATCGTCATTTGCGGGTGTTCGTGGTGCTATTACGCTTGCAGGTGCGCTCTCTATTCCACTATTTTTAACCGATGGCAGTACATTCCCGGGGCGTTATCAAATTATCTTTATTGCTGCTGGCGTTATTTTACTGTCGATTTTAGTGGGTATTATTTCTCTTCCTTTCCTATTAAAAGGCGTGAAAGCAACCGACAAAGAAGCTGATAAAAATGAAGTTCGTTATGCACGTAAAGTGATGGCTGAAGTAGCAATTGTCAGCCTGAATAAAATGGAAGAGCGCTTAGCAGCAAGTACAGAAGAACAGTTAGATGCTGAAGAAATTAATGAAGTTGCTTCGCGTGTAACGGGTTACCTAAGACGTAGAACCGCTGATCAAGATGAAATGGTTCATAACATGTTAGAAGAAGATCTCGAAAGGCGTTTTCGTCTAACGGCTTTACGCGCTGAACGTGGTGAGCTTTACCATCTAAGAGCAACGCGAAAAATCAGTAATGAAACGCTCCAATTATTGCTACATGAATTGGATTTAATGGAAGCGTTGTTAGTAGAGAAAGACAGTTAATTATGTGGTTGCTCGTTATTACAACACTGTTATGGGCAGCCTCTTTTAGCCTGATCGGCGAGTATCTCGCGGGTCAGGTTGATAGCTGGCTCTCTGTTTTGATCCGCGTTTCTTTGGCGGCTTTGGTCTTCTTACCTTTCTTACGCTGGAAGGGAATTCGCTTTAAGGTGATTTTGCTTTATATGCTCGTGGGGGCTTGCCAACTCGGTATTATGTATCTGTTTGTCTTCCACGCTTATAACTATTTGACTGTTGCTGAATTTTTACTTTTTACTGTATTAACACCGCTTTATGTCACGCTAATTTATGATTTATTAGAGCGTCAGAAATTACGTTGGGGCTATGCATTTAGCTCATTATTAGCGGTATTAGGTGCGGCAATTATTCGCTATGACCATTTAAGTGATGATTTTTGGTATGGGTTGTTATTAGTGCAACTAGCTAATATTTTCTTTGCCATTGGTCAGGTGGGTTATAAACGGTTAATGGAAGTGCATCCTATTCCTCAACATCATGCATTTTCTTGGTTTTATCTTGGTGCAGTTGTGGTTTCATTAGTGGGTGCATTGTTTTTTGCCGATTGGCAGAAAATGCCAACAACATCGCTACAATGGGGTGTTTTGCTCTGGTTAGGAATTGGCGCTTCTGGAATAGGGTATTTCATGTGGAACTATGGTGCCACACAAGTTGATGCTGGAACCTTAGCTATTATGAATAACATGATGGTTCCAGCCGGGTTATTAGTGAATTTCTCTATTTGGCAACAACATCCAAATTGGCCAAGTTTCATCATAGGCGCGAGCCTGATTGTTGCATCACTTTGGATCCATCGACGCTGGATACGCCGACCTGCTTTACAAAAGGAAGATTGTTAACAGCGTGCTGACCTGATAAGCGAATAAACTCTCGAATTGCTGGTTGATGTTGCTCTCCACTACGGTTAGCAGCATATAACCGGCTCCATAATCCCTCACCTAATGTTTTTGTAACAACTAATCCTTGTTTCTCAAAATTCTCAACAGCCCAATGAGGTAACGCAGCTATTCCCATGCCAGCTGCAACCATTTGAATTAATAACAACGTATTATCGACATGTTTAAAATGTGGAGTGATCCCAGCAGGTTGCAAGAAATGGCGCCATACATCAAAGCGTTCTCTTTGTACGGGATAAATAAACAGGGTTTCTGCAATTAAATCTTGTGGCTGAATATGTAAGCGATTAGCCAGAGGGTGGTCTGGCGATAAAACTAATTTCACTTCATAGTCAAATAACGGTGTGTAATGTAAACGAGGATCATCCAAGATATCGGAGGTTAGCACCACATCTAATTCACGCTGTAATAATGCAGGTTGTGGATCAAATGTCACCCCAGAATGAAAATCAACCGTTACTTCAGGCCATGTTTGACGATATTGCTGTAATGCAGGCGTTAACCATTGAATACAACTATGGCATTCGATAGCAATATTCAAATTCACACTACCCGGCTCATTACACGCTTCAATCGCCCTACGAACGATAGGCAATACTTCTTCAGCTAATTTAACGAGCACTTCCCCTTGGGAAGTAAAGCGCAGTGGTTGGCTTTTACGTACAAAAATTCGATAACCAAGACGATGTTCTAATTCACTAAATTGATGTGACAGAGCCGATTGCGTTTGATGCAATTGATTTGCTGCATTAGCAAGAGAGCCTGTGTGCTTCAATGCTAAGATCGTTTTTAAATGTTTTATTTCTATCATGAGAAACCTTCAGGTTGTTGATGAAAAATTTGCGCTTGTGATTTATACACTACCTGTAGATTATGGATGTGTAAACATCTAGACGGCTAAAAACAGGATTTTAATTATGACAATTCGCAATCACACACTCGGTTTCCCTCGTATTGGCTTAGATAGAGAGCTCAAAAAGGCGCAAGAAAATTATTGGGCAGGTAAGATTTCACAGGAAGAATTGGTTACAGTGGGTAAAGCACTTCGCGCTCGCCATTGGCAACAGCAGGCAGATGCAGGTGTTGAATTATTACCTGTCGGTGATTTTGCTTGGTATGACCAAGTGCTAGGTACAAGCCTCTTGTTAGGCAACGTACCACCTCGTCATCGTAATGAAGATGGTTCGCTCGATCTTGATACTCTATTTAGAGTCGCTCGTGGCAGAGCACCAACAGGTAAACCTGTAGCTGCATCTGAAATGACGAAATGGTTCAATACTAACTATCACTACATTGTACCGGAATTTCAGCAAGGTCAGTCATTTACCTTTGCATGGAAAGAGTTACTAGAAGAAGTTGATGAAGCATTAGCACTAGGCCATAAAGTAAAACCTGTTTTACTCGGTCCTGTGACTTACTTGTGGCTAGGTAAAGTGAAAGGCCCTGAATTTGATAGATTAACGCTGTTAAAAGATATTTTACCTATCTATCAACAAGTTATTTCTGCACTAAAAGAGAAAGGCATTGAATGGGTGCAAATAGATGAGCCGGCACTGGTACTCGATTTACCTGTTGAATGGCAAAATGCATACCAAACAGCTTATCAAGCATTAACAGGGCAAGTTAAATTACTGCTGACAACCTATTTTGATGGAATTTCTCATCACCTTGATATTATTAAAAACTTACCTGTTAATGGGCTTCATGTTGATATTTCCGCTGGGCAAGATGATTTGCAACATTTACACCAAGCGTTACCTAAAGATTGGGTATTGTCATTAGGTGCCATTAATGGTCGAAATGTTTGGAAAGCAGATTTAAGTACACGTTATCAGCAAGTGATTGCGCTAAAAGATAAACGTCCTTTGTGGATCGGAACATCCTGTTCATTACTGCATAGCCCAATTGATTTAAATGCAGAGACAAAACTTGATGATGAAGTAAAAAGCTGGTTTGCTTTTGCAGTTCAGAAATGTGAAGAAGTGGCTTTATTAGCGAACGCATTGAATGCGCCAGAAGGTGAGTATGATGAACAATTGGCACAATACAGTGCACCCATTCGTCAACGTCAGCACTCGACTCGTGTGCATAATGCAACAGTTGAAGCTCGTTTACAGGCAATTGAAGCACAAGATAGTGAAAGAAATTCGCCTTATACTCAACGTGCAGAAGTACAACGAGCTCGATTTAATCTGCCATTATGGCCAACCACTACGATTGGCTCATTCCCACAAACAACAGAAATTCGTACTGTTCGTTTAGATTTTAAGAAAGGGCGTATTGATACGGCAGCTTATCGCACAAATATCAGCGAGCATATTAAGCAAGCAATAACGGAGCAAGAAAACCTAGGCCTCGATGTATTAGTTCATGGTGAAGCTGAACGTAACGACATGGTCGAATATTTTGGTGAGCATTTTGATGGTTATGTCTTTACACAGAATGGTTGGGTACAAAGTTATGGCTCACGTTGTGTAAAACCACCAGTGATTATCGGCGATATTAGTCGTCCTGAAGCGATTACTGTGGATTGGGCAACGTATGCGCAGTCATTAACTGAAAAGCCAGTCAAAGGAATGTTAACGGGGCCAGTGACAATTTTATGTTGGTCGTTCCCTCGTGAAGATGTGACGCGTGAAACCATTGCAAAACAGATTGCGTTAGCACTGCGTGATGAAGTAGATGATTTACAGAAAGCGGGTATTGGTATAATCCAAATAGATGAACCAGCCTTACGTGAAGGATTACCACTACGTCGTAATGAGTGGCAGGCTTACCTTGATTGGGCTGTTGATGCCTTTAAATTAAGTGCTGCTGTTGCTGATGATGAAACACAAATTCACACACATATGTGTTATTGCGAGTTTAATGACATCATGGATTCTATTGCAGCACTGGATGCGGATGTTATTACTATTGAAACTTCACGTTCAGATATGGAACTTTTAGAAGCCTTTGAACACTTTGATTATCCAAATGAAATTGGACCGGGTGTTTACGATATTCACTCACCTAATGTGCCAAATGTGGAATGGATCGTTGGTTTATTAAGAAAAGCGCAATCTCGAATTCCTGCAGAGCGTTTATGGGTGAACCCAGATTGTGGGTTAAAAACACGAGGCTGGCCTGAAACACGCGCAGCATTAGCGAATATGGTTGAGGCGGCTAAGTATTTGCGTCAGAGCGTGTAATAAAATAATTAATCGTTCATTAGCCTGTTATTTTTGACCTGCTACTTTAGATAAGTCGCATAGTCAAAATAGCAGGCTAAATTTATATAAAATAAAAAAGAAAGGTATTCATTAAAACTTAGAGTAAATCTGATTATTGATATTCATTAGAGTTGCTATACTGCGAAAACTCTCTATTTTTATGGATATAATTATTGTGCAAACTAGCATTAAACTTTCGGATAAAGTATTAGATGCTTTTCCTTCTCGACCTTTGAAATTAGTTCCACTAAGAGGAGACGGTGGATTATTTCGCACCTTATTCTTAGTTATTTTCATGCTAGCAATGACGGTATTTAGTGCTTATCAAATTCCCAATATTCTTTATGATTATAAAATCAGTGAGAATGCCGTACCTGTTGATGCAACGGTAAAAGGCTCTTGTCGCTCACAACTCTTTGTTCTGACTAACTGTAGTGTTGATTTACGTTATAAAGGCAATGAAGTTTCGCGTAATTTTACTTTTTTAGATTTAGGTTCAAAAGATGTGTTAGTTGAACCCGTCGCTGATGCAAATGATCTAAGTAAAATGACCGTTGATGTGGCGATAGATAATATTTGGCTTCGTTTAATTAGCACTATTATTTTTATCGGCTTATTTGGTTTTTGTGTGATCTTTTTTATTCATCGCCAAATACTGACGAGTAAAGTAAGAAAAGCATTATTATCAGTGGGAACTCAGCCTTTAAAGTTAATAGCTATTCCTGCAAAAATGGTTGTGAGCAATAAGCAATTTATTGCCACTTATCATCTTAATTTAGACGGTAAAGATATTCGTATTGCTTATTCAGGAAATAAGAAAACACCTCCTATTGTGATTGAGCAAAATGGAAATACCTACGTATTAGCCGTTTATTCACCACAACAGAATATCCCTTATGCTTTGGATGTGCCTTTAGAGCGTATTCAGGCAACAGCTGAAGAGAAACAACGTTTTCATGAAGCGTTGATCGAAGAAGGGTTGCTGTAATCAATTTTGATTATTAAGAATGTAATGCGTTTTCTCTTATGGGATGTAAGGGAAAACGCATTAAAACAGTCGGTTTATTTAGCCGCCGAAAATCTTCGCTTTTAAAATATCCATACCTGCACTGACTAAATCTAAGTCTTTAGGTACAACGCCATCCGGAGTAACTTTATCAATTAATTTAGGTAAATATTGTGCAGTCATCTCAGAAGCTTCTGTTGCGCTTAAATTAATTTTTGACGCCAGTTCGTTAATAACAGGGGATGAAAAAACCGTTACGATTTGTTCAGCACTGATAGGTAAATTGGTATTGGTACTTATCCAAGATTGAATAAGCTCACTTAAACCCGCTGTATCAAATTGCTTTACTAAGCCTTCAATGCCACCTTGAGACTCAACCCAGTCGAGGACAGTTTTATATTGATTGATTTTCTCGCCACCTAGCAGGCTCGCAATTTGGTTAAATAAGCTCATGTTTACTCCAGTGACGATGTGTTTGTCACATTAGGTGTTTATGTTTTAAGGGCGGGTAGTGTACGCGTTATATTCGTCATACTTCAAGCTGTAGCGTTGTTGACTATATTCTCTCGCGCCAGTCACATACTATTGTATGCTCCTAGCGACTCATTCTTTTGCCGCCTAGCTATATCTTGAATTATTTAGAGTATATGTGCATCAAGGTATTTGTGTCATCTATACTGATAAGTGAAATATTTGTTTTAGTGAATGATTGAAGTCGGCGAATATTGATAATGTATTTGCTGAAAATATATTTCTAACGCCATTTTCGTGATGGTAATCACAATTTTATGAAATTGTTACTTTGCTTGGTGCCTTGTAAGTGATGTTAGTCACTAAAAAGGTCTGAAAAACTGATACAGTAACTTTTAATTTAATGATCATTGGTTTTGTCCCATTGAGGAGTCCGATATGTCTGATGTATTTCACTTAGGTTTAACCAAAAATGACCTACAGGGTGCCACTTTAGCAATTGTTCCAGGTGATCCTAAGCGTGTTGAAAAAATTGCAAAATTAATGGATAACCCAGTTCATCTGGCTTCTTTACGTGAATACACGTCATGGCGTGGCGAAATTGATGGTAAAGCCGTCATTGTGTGCTCAACAGGTATAGGTGGTCCATCTACCTCTATCGCAGTTGAAGAGTTAGCACAGTTAGGTATCCGTACTTTCTTACGTATTGGTACAACAGGTGCAATTCAAGAGCATATCAATGTAGGTGATATTCTTGTCACTACTGCTGCGGTTCGTTTAGATGGTGCAAGCTTACATTTCGCACCAATGGAATTCCCAGCTGTTTCTGATTTTGAATGTATGAATGCACTGTACAAAGCCGCTAAAGACAATGGCTCAACTGTACACGTAGGTGTTACTGCATCTTCAGATACATTCTATCCAGGACAAGAGCGTTACGACACCTATACAGGTCGTGTTGTTCGCCGTTTCAAAGGTTCTATGAAAGAGTGGCAAGAGATGGGCGTAATGAACTATGAAATGGAATCAGCAACATTGTTAACAATGTGTGCAAGCCAAGGTTTACGTGCAGGTATGGTTGCGGGTGTTATCGTAAACCGTACTCAACAAGAAATTCCAGATGCAGAATTACTGAAGAAAACTGAAAATAATGCATTAGGTATCGTTATCGAAGCCGCTCGCATTTTAATGAAATAAGTTTTTTTTAATCAAATATGAAAGCCCTTAATACATATGTATTAAGGGCTTTTTTTGTATGTTAATTCATCACGTTAATGTGTTAACAGGCGCTAATTTCTGTTAAGGTCTTTGAGGTCTTAACAATACAACAATGAGAAGAGGCATTATGACTGATATATTACAAACACATCCTTCGGTGTTGCCTTTAGTCGGCGGAATTAACTTTCGTGATTTAGGCGGTAAAAAATTGAGTAACGGTGGTGTTATTAAACCTGGAATGCTCTTTCGCTCTGGCTCGCTGGATAGATTAACCAATACAGACCAATCTCTTCTCATTGATAAAAATCTTTTTCAAATCATTGATTATCGTGATAGTGGCGAAATTGTTGATAAACCAGACCGTGTTTGGGACGGTGCACAATATTATCATGCTCCAGCCAATCCATTATCTAAAGAAGTCTCTGCCAATCTTGAAAAGTTGACGCCTGAAATACTCGAGCAATTTGATGCCAAAGCCTTTATGTTTCAGCTATATAAGTTATTACCTATTAATAACCCTGCCTATAAACAATTAGCTACGTTATTAAAGCAACCCGAAAAAGGGGGCGTAGTGCAACACTGTGCAGTAGGTAAAGACAGAACAGGTGTTGGCTCAGCTTTAGTGTTATTCGCACTCGGTGCATCTTTAGATGTGGTAATGGAAGATTACTTGCTAACCAATGAAACATTAGCACCTTATCGCGCTTATCTTTTAGAAGAACATGCCAAAACAATGAGCGATAATATTGTTGATAAATTTGCCTATGTTTATTCGGTACAAGAAGAGTTTCTGCAAACGGCATTAGCGAGTATTAATCAGTATTACGGTAATGTGGATACTTGGCTAGAAAAAGATATCGGTTTAGATGCTTCTAGCCGAGATGCCTTACAAAATTATTTTCTAGAATAATGAAGTGATTTATATTCGGTTAATCAGGATATTTTATTTCACTTAGGTTAACCGAATTTAAGGTCTCTATTTTGACAGTACAAGACATTATTCATACCATCACTCTCTTTGTAAAAGAGCACGAGATCTGGGCTATTCCGATCGTGTTCTTTCTTGCTTTTGGTGAGTCACTCGCGTTTATCTCTTTGCTTATTCCCGCCACGGTTATTTTATTGGGGTTAGGTGCCTTAATTGGTGAGAGTGGTCTGTTTTTTTGGCCGATTTGGCTTGCTGCTGCATTAGGCGCTTTCTTTGGTGATTGGGTATCGTACTGGGTAGGGTTTCACTATAAAGAGGGGGTGAAAAATTTATGGCCAATTTCACGTTCACCACAAACATTGGTTAGAGGTCACCAATTCTTTAATCGCTGGGGAATTTGGGGGGTGTTTATTGGACGCTTTTTTGGGCCTTTTCGTGCAATTGTCCCGTTAGTAGCGGGTATTTGTGCGATGCCACAACGTTATTTTCAAATTGCTAATTTAACATCAGCCATGATTTGGGCTTTTGGCATTTTGGCGCCCGGTGCTTTTGGTTTGCAATGGCTTGCGAAATGGATGGGATAACTGCGTCCTTTATCGCAAATCAAGCCCTGATGTAAATTGTTGCTAGACAATATTACCTATGCGTTTTAACGTAGCCCGCTGGAAAGTAAAAAGGTCACTTTAGTGGATATTCAGTTGTTATATGGGATCATTGGTTTATTAGGTGGTGTACTTGCTGGAGGCGCGCTGGTCTGGTGGTCTATCCAACAACGTTTATCCGATAAAGAAGCCATGCTACGTGAAAATCACACACAGCTTGCTATCGCCCAAGAAAAAGCGGTAATTATTCCATCTTTGCAACAACATATAGAACAACTAGAGCAAGAATTACGAGCTCAGCGAGAAATTATTACTTCTCAAGAAGCTGAATTAAGAGAAGTGACAACTCGCTGGGAAGAAAGCCGAATATCGGCAGAAGAAAAACAACGATTATTAATAAATAGTGAGCAACGGCTTGCAACGCAGTTTGAGAACTTAGCTAATCGTATTTTCGAACAAAGTGGACGTAAAGCTGAAGAGTTAAATCGCCAAGGATTGACGCACTTACTTTCCCCCTTTCGTGAACAGCTCGAAAGTTTTCGGCGACAAGTTCAAGATGGTTTTGGGCAAGAAGCCAGAGAACGACATACCCTGGTTCATGAAATTCGCCAGCTTCAACAATTGAATGTAAAAATGGCGCAAGAAGCCGTTAACTTAACCAATGCCTTGAAAGGGGATAATAAAGTTCAAGGCAACTGGGGGGAGACAGTATTAGCACGTATATTAGAGTCTTCAGGATTACGTGAAGGTCACGAATTTGAAACACAGGTGAGTATTCGACATGAAAATGGTAGTCGCTATCAACCTGATGTAATTGTGCATCTACCTCATGGTAGAGATGTTATTATCGACGCTAAAATGTCGCTGGTGGCATATGAAAAGTATTTTAGTAGTGATAATGATAATGAACGTAAACAAGCGCTTTATGCGCATGTGAACTCAATTAAAGCGCATATTAAAGGATTGAGTGTAAAAGATTATCATAAACTACCGGGTGTAACGTCTTTAGACTATGTTTTAATGTTTATACCTATTGAGCCCGCTTATCTTGTTGCAATTGGTCATTCTCCAGACTTGCTAGAAGAAGCATTGAAAAACAATATTATGTTAGTTGGGCCATCTACTTTACTTGTTGCTTTGCGTACAATAGCTGCATTGTGGCGTTATGAATATCAAAGCCAAAATGCGCAAGAAATTGCAGACAGAGCGGCTAAAATGTATGACAAATTAAGACTTTTCGTTGATGATATGCAAGGGCTAGGAAACAGTATTCAAAAAGCGCAATCTGGCTATCTATTAGCGATGAAAAAACTCTCTGAAGGTCGTGGAAATCTAATCAGTCAAGCGGAAGGCTTTAAATCCTTAGGGGTTGAGATAAAAAAAACGATTGATAATGATCTCATTGAAAAATCAGCATCTGATTGATTTGATAAAATAAAGAGATAAAGATTTCTGAAAACGGCCAGTACTGAATTTACTAAATTTTGATTAATTAGCGGGCAAATAATATGACTCAACAAACTAAGGAAACAACAGATTTTGGTTTCCAAACCGTTGACAAAGATGATAAACAAACCATGGTTGCAAGGGTTTTTCACTCTGTCGCGTCTAAGTATGATTTAATGAATGACTTGATGTCTTTCGGTGTTCACCGCATTTGGAAACGTTATACCATTGAAGCAAGTGGTGTTAGACGTAACCAACGTGTCCTTGACCTTGCTGGTGGTACTGGTGATTTAACGGCTAAATTCTCTCGTCTTGTGGGCGAAAACGGGGAAGTTGTTTTAGCTGATATCAATGACTCAATGTTGAAAATGGGACGTGAAAAGCTACGCGATCACGGTATTGTGGGTAATGTTAACTATGTACAGGCAAATGCTGAAGAGTTACCTTTCCCGGATAACCATTTTGACTGCATCACTATCTCCTTTGGCTTACGTAATGTGACCGATAAAGCAAAAGCGTTACGTTCAATGTTCCGTGTATTAAAGCCAGGTGGACGTCTGTTGGTGCTAGAATTCTCTAAACCTGTTCTTGATCCTTTAAGCAAGATTTATGATGCTTACTCTTTCCATATCCTACCAAAAATTGGTCAAGTGATTGTGAATGATGCTGAAAGTTACCGTTATTTAACGGAGTCAATTCGTATGCATCCAGACCAAGAAACACTAAAAGGTATGATGGAAGAAGCCGGATTTGATCAAGTTACCTATACCAATATGACCGGAGGTATAGTTGCCTTACACAAAGGATTTAAATTCTGAGATGGAAAAAGCCACTTTTTCTCATGATATTGCTTCTCAAGTACTGTATCCGCTGCTAACAGCATCAATGGAAACAGCACTTAATCACGTTTTATATCAGGAAAATGTGCTTAAACCTGCCCGCAATCGTCTTGCGGGCAAAGTGTTGGCGCTTTCTATCAATGAGTTTCCTCGTTCCATCTACTTAGTTTTTAGTGAACAACAAGTTGACGTATTAAGTCAGTGGGATGATGAAACTGATTGTTTGATAAAAACAAAATTATTAACTCTGATTAAGCTTCGTGACCGTCAAAAAATGTCAGAATTAATCAACCGTGGTGATATCACTATTGATGGTGATATGCAGGTTGTTCAAAATTGGTCTGCATTATTGGATATGGCGCAGTGGGATCCCGCGCAATATTTAGCACCTTATATCGGTGATATTGCGGCACAAAGCCTGACTGTTGTTGCAGGAAAGGGGGTTCAGTTATTTTCTTCACTCTTAAGTCATCAAAAAGATTATTTACGTGACGCATTAATTGAAGAGTGGAAAACCGCACCTAGTGCATTAGAGACAGTCCATTTTTATGATGAAATAGAAGAACTTGCACAGCAAACAGCCGAGCTGGAAAAACGGTTAGGCACATTGGAGAAAAAATAATGCTCCTTAGTGAGTTAAAGCGCCTCTATCATATTATTCAGGTATTTTTATCTTATGGGCTTGATGAGTTAATTCCTAAACACCGAATTACTTTACCTGCAAGATTAGGATGCCGAGCACTATTTTGGATCAAAAATAAACATCCAGAAAAACCATTAGGTGAACGCTTACGACTCGCATTGCAAACATTAGGCCCTGTTTGGATTAAATTAGGCCAAATGTTATCAACTCGACGTGATCTTTTCCCTCCTCAAATCGCTGACCAGCTTGCTTTATTGCAAGACAAAGTTGCTCCTTTTGATGGTAAGAAAGCACGACAATATATCGAAAACTCATTTGGTGGCCCTATCGACCAATGGTTTGATGATTTTGATGAAACTCCACTGGCTTCCGCTTCTATTGCGCAGGTTCACACTGCAAAATTAAAAGAAAACGGTAAAGAAGTGGTTCTAAAGGTTATTCGCCCTGACATTCAACCGGTGATCAAAGCGGATATTCGTTTGATGTATCGCTTGGCAAATTTATTACCATTTTTACCTGATGGTCGTCGTTTACGACCAAAAGAGGTGATCCGCGAATACGAAAAAACATTACTCGATGAGCTAAATTTACTGCGTGAAGCGGCTAATGCTATTCAGTTACGTCGTAATTTTGAAAATAGCTCTATGTTGTATATTCCTGAAGTTTATTCAGATTATTGCCATGAAAATGTGATGGTAATGGAGCGTATTTATGGTATTCCCGTTTCTGACATTGAAGCGTTGAATGCACAAAAGACGAATATGAAGCTTCTTGCCGAGCGTGGCGTAAAAGTCTTTTTCACTCAGGTATTTAGAGACAGTTTTTTCCATGCTGATATGCATCCTGGTAATGTGTTTATTAGTTATGATCACCCTGAAAATCCATATTATATCGGTATTGATTGCGGTATCGTTGGCTCATTAAATAAAGAAGATAAACGCTATTTAGCTGAAAACTTCTTAGCATTCTTTAACCGCGATTATCGGAAAGTTGCGGAGTTACATGTTGATTCAGGTTGGGTGCCAGCAGATACCAATGTAGAAGATTTTGAATTTGCGATCCGTACTGTGTGTGAACCGATTTTTGAAAAGCCACTTTCTGAGATCTCATTTGGGCATGTGTTACTCAATCTTTTCAATACTGCACGTCGTTTCAATATGGAAGTACAACCGCAGTTAGTTTTACTTCAAAAAACATTGCTTTATGTTGAAGGGCTGGGTCGCCAGCTATATCCACAATTGGATTTATGGAAAACGGCCAAACCTTTCTTAGAAGATTGGTTACATAGTCAGATTGGTATCACGGCATTAGTGAATGGTATAAAGAGCAAAGCGCCTTACTGGATTGAAAAAATGCCAGAGATACCAGAGTTGGTTTATGATAGTCTGAAGCAACATAAAAATATGAAGTTAACGCTAGATAAATTGACGGAACAAATAAGTTCGCAAAGAGTCAAACAGAGACAGTCTCTATTTTTATTGGGTATAGGTACAACACTGTTTTTATGCGGTAGCCTGTTTTTTGTTTCTGGTTTTAAAACATTATTCAGTGTTTTTATCAGTTTAGGTCTTCTTGCATGGATTTTGGGTTGGTTTAGATCTGGTAATGCACAATAAAAACACATCAAAGTTTGTCTTTGAACAAGTTAAAAGATGAATTCAAGATTCCCGAAAATTGAATTCGTTGTATATAATGGGCACTGTTATTAAGTATAACCCCGAAAATAGTTGAGGAACATAAAATGGGCGGTATTAGCATTTGGCAATTACTCATCATCGCTGTCATCGTTGTCTTATTATTTGGTACAAATAAACTGCGCACACTGGGCTCAGATTTAGGTGCATCAGTGAAAGGCTTTAAAAAAGCGATTGGTGACGAAGCTGCAGATAAAGACACCAACAACGCTGAAAAAACAAATAACGACGCAGATTTTGATACTAAAAATTTAGCGCAGAAGACTTCAACAGAAGAGAAGTCTACAACTGAGAGCAAAAACAAAGAGCAGGTATAAACCGTGTTTGACATTGGTTTTAGTCAGCTGCTATTGGTCATGGTGATTGGTCTTGTTTTTCTGGGGCCAGAACGTTTGCCCGTAGCAGTAAAAACAATTGCTGGCTGGGTAAGGGCGTTACGCTCTTTGGCTGCGAATGTACAAAATGAGCTTACTCAAGAACTCAAGCTTCAAGAACTCCAAGAGAGCTTGAAAAAAGTTGAAGAGAAAGCAAATTTGCAAACGCTATCGCCAGAGCTGAAAGCGTCTATGGATGAGTTAAAAGAGGCTGCACAGTCTTTAAAACAAACTTATCAAACACCTACAACGCCAGACTCCACGAAAGAGCAGTCTGTAAAAACCGACTCTACGGAACCTTCACCTTCTGATTTAGCCGCACTTGCTGAAGCTGATGAAGTTAATGATGATGCTAATCGCCATAAACCTGTGGCAGAAAGTGTTACAAAGACAGAAGTTCCTGTTACTCAACCAGTAACATTAGAGAAAAAAACAACTGATCAGGTCAATGGTGAGCATTAAAACATGGCAGTAAATGATACCCAACCGCTGATCAGCCATTTAATAGAACTACGCAAGCGTTTGATGTATAGCTTGGTGTCAGTTCTTGTGGTTTTTTTAGCGCTGGTTTATTTTTCTAACGATATCTATCAATTAGTCTCGGCTCCATTACTCGAGAAGTTGCCACAAGGGTCAAATATGAGTGCGACAGATGTTGCCTCTACTTTTTTGACTCCGATTAAATTGACAATCATGGTATCCGTTTTTGCTTCTGTGCCTGTTATTCTTTATCAGGTATGGGCTTTTATCGCACCAGCATTGTATAAACACGAACGTCGCTTAATGCTGCCATTACTTGTTTCAAGTACAGTATTATTCTATCTCGGTATGGCGTTTGCTTATTTTGTTGTGTTCCCTCTCGCGTTTGGCTTCTTTGTTAATACAACCCCTGAAGGGGTTAACTTTATTCCAGATATCAGTAAATATCTAAGTTTCGTAATGACGCTATTTATGGCGTTTGGTGCGGCTTTTGAAGTACCTATTGCGATTATTTTACTGTGCTGGAGTGGTGTAACAACACCTGATGCCTTAAAGAAAAAACGTCCTTATATTCTTGTGGGGGCTTTTGTTGTTGGTATGGTATTGACACCTCCAGATGTTTTCTCTCAAACCTTACTCGCAATACCTATGTATTTACTGTTTGAAATCGGTGTCATGGTATCGCGCTTTTATGTAGGTAAGGGAAGAAGAACAGATGAAGAAGCTGAGGAAGCAGAGGCGGAAGCTGAAGCAGAGCAGCAAAAATAATTTTAGAAACGATTTTCTAAAATAATACGATATTAGCCCAGCAATTGCTGGGTTAACTTTATCTAGAGCGACTCTTTTTTAAATTCTTTATTTCCCACCGATTTTTTCACTTCACTATTTAATATATTCAAAAGTAAAATTGAACGGGCCTCACCATCCGGCTCTTGGTATATGGCTTTGATCCCTTGAAAAATACCCTCTGTAATTAACACACTGTCACCACTATGAGGCACATTTTCTTCACTATAAATTAGCGAAGAAAGCTGTGGTATTTGCAGTGTGTCAATTACATCTTGTGGAACAGTGACAGGATATTGCCCAAAGCGAACAAATGAATTTACCCCACGCGTTGAGTTAATGGTCGTGGTATGGATCACTTCAGGATCAAACTCAATGAAAAGGTAATTAGGGAAAAGGGGTTCTGTTACGGTAGTGCGTTTTCCTCTTAATACTTTTTCTATGGTTACCATAGGTGTAAAACAGCCCACTTGCTGACGTTCTAAGTGTTCGATAGCACGAGGAATTTGCCCTCGCTTACAATACAGCAAGTGCCAGTTTTTCATAATAGAGACAACAGGTTAGTTAAATTTAATTTAAGCGATGATAGCAAATTTATAATTAAGGTAACAGTATCTATCAAGGATTAAATAAAAAATAGAGTAACGTGGTTTTATACTGAAAAAAGAACAAAAAAGCCGTGTTTCTACGCAATAAAAAGGCTTGTTTTTGTGACTTTCAATTGGATCTCGGATAGAGGTAACAAGTTGACAAAAAAGTGATGGTAAAAACAAGAAAAAGCTTTCAAGATAATTATCTTAGAATTTTGTTTATAATTATAAAGAGGTTCTGTAATGGAAGTTTTTTTATTAAGTAACGGAAAAATTGCCGGGGATCCACGTTGGTTAAGTTATGCAAAAGATAATATCGATAGCATGATTAAAAAACGCGGTATTCGTTCTGCTGTATTAATTGCCTATGCCGTTATTCGTTCCGATCATGATCAACGTGCTCGTGATTTATCTGAAGTGTTAGGTATTGAAGTTACTTGTATTGAACATTTTGATTCAGAAGTTGATGCAATCAACAATGCAGAATGTATTTTAGTCAGTGGTGGTAATACTTGGTTATTAAACCAAATGTTGCATGAAAAAGGATTGGTTGTTCCAATTCAACGTGCAGTACGTGAGCGCAATATTCCTTATATTGGTTGGAGTGCAGGTTGTAACGTTGCAACACCAACAATTCGTACCACTAATGATATGCCAGTACGCTCTTCTGTTATTATGCCTTCATTAGGTTTATTCCCTGTTCAAATTAACCCACATTATATTGATGCTTCTATCAGTGGTCATATGGGTGAAACTCGTGATGAGCGTATTGCAGAGTTTTGTGCCATTAACCCTGAAGAGATTGTTGTGGCTATCCGTGAAGGTAGTTACTTATATATTCAAGGTGAAGAATTACATTATTACAGCGCTAAAAATGAAGGTTTTAAAATCTTCCAACATGGAAAAACATTCCCAGAACAGTTTGATACTAAATTGCTTTCAGAGTGGGTTCCATTCCGCTGTTTATAAGTATAGTGAACGCTACTAAATAAAAAGCATTGCATTTTAGTGAGTTATGCGTTTAGCTTATAGCGTCTCAAAGAGGGCATTGGCCCTCTTTTCTTTCACTCACTGGCTCGTAAGATTATGATGAAATACCGCGATTTAAGAGATTTCCTTTCATTATTAGAAGAAAAAGGTGAATTAAAACGTATCACCTATGAAATAGATCCCTACCTTGAAATGACCGAAATAGCGGACAGAACTTTACGTGCCGGTGGGCCAGCGTTGTTGTTTGAAAACCCTAAAGGGTTTGATATGCCAGTGCTTTGTAACTTATTTGGTACACCAGAGCGTGTAGCAATGGGGATGGGGCAAGATGATGTTAAAGCCCTACACGAGGTTGGAAAGTTATTAGCTTTTCTAAAAGAGCCAGATCCTCCGAAAGGTTTTCGTGATCTCTTTGATAAGTTACCTAAATTTAAGCAAGTTTTAAATATGCCAACAAAACGCTTGAGTAAAGCCCCTTGTCAGGAGGTGGTTTTAACTGGTGAGGACGTTGATTTAACGAAGATCCCTGTTATGCATTGTTGGCCTGAAGATGCAGCACCTTTAATTACTTGGGGATTAACGGTGACTCGCGGTCCATTGAAAGAGCGCCAAAATCTAGGTATTTATCGTCAGCAAGTGCTGGGTAAAAATAAAGTGATTATGCGCTGGTTATCGCATCGTGGTGGTGCTTTAGATTTTCAAGAGTGGTGCCAAAAACACCCCGGTGAACGGTTCCCTGTTTCTGTAGCATTAGGGGCAGATCCTGCCACTATTTTAGGTGCGGTAACACCTGTACCAGATACTTTATCTGAATATGCATTCGCTGGTTTATTGCGTGGTAATAAATCAGAAGTTGTAAAATGTCTTTCAAATGATCTTGAAGTGCCTGCAAGTGCTGAAATTATTCTTGAAGGTTACATTGAACCCGGAGAATTAGCCCCTGAAGGCCCATATGGTGACCACACAGGATATTATAATGAGATTGACTCTTTCCCTGTGTTTACCATTACGCATTTAACACGCCGTAAAGATGCAATTTATCATTCAACATATACCGGACGTCCGCCTGATGAACCCGCAGTATTAGGTGTTGCGTTAAATGAAGTACTTGTTCCGATTTTACAAAAACAGTTTCCTGAAATTGTAGATTTTTATCTACCTCCTGAAGGGTGTTCTTACCGTTTAGCGGTTGTGACAATGAAGAAACAGTATGCAGGTCATGCTAAACGCGTAATGATGGGAGTTTGGTCTTATTTACGGCAATTTATGTACACCAAATTTGTGATTGTTTGCGATGATGATGTCAATGCAAGAGATTGGAAAGATGTGATTTGGGCAATCACGACCAGAATGGATCCTGCGAGAGATACCATTATGATGGAAAATACGCCTATTGATTATCTCGACTTCGCTTCCCCTGTTTCTGGATTAGGATCAAAAATGGGTCTTGATGCTACCAATAAATGGCCGGGTGAGACAGATAGAGAATGGGGTAGACCTATTGTGATGTCTGATGAAGTTAAGCAACGAGTCGATACTATTTGGGAACAGCTCGATATTCTTAAATAATAACAGAGGAACAACATGGCAATACTGAATTGTAAAGTCTCACTTGTTGAGCCGATGACAGATACGGTTTATCGGGTAAGGCTATTACCCGATGGCGAATTTGATTTTCAGGCTGGGCAATATCTTTTAGCGGTTATGGATGAACGTGATAAACGTCCTTTTTCTATTGCATCTATACCTGAAAATAAAGACTTTATTGAACTTCATATTGGTGCGTCTGAACTCAATCTTTATGCGATGGCAGTGCTTGATGTGATATTAGAAAAACAGCAGCTTACCATTGATATCCCTCATGGAAATGCGTGGTTTAAAAAAGAGAGTCAACGACCTCTATTATTAATTGCTGGCGGTACAGGATTTTCTTATACCCACTCAATTTTGTTGGCTGCATTAGCTGAAAATCCACAGCGACCTATTACGATTTATTGGGGCGGAAGAGAAAGCGTTCATCTCTATGATCTTAATGAATTACAAGAATTATCAGAATTACATCCGTCTTTATCTGTGGTTCCTGTGGTTGAGCAACCAGATGAAGCATGGCGAGGCCGAAAAGGTACAGTATTAACGGCAATAAGCGAAGATTTCGGTGATTTATCAGAATACGATATTTACATTGCTGGACGTTTTGAGATGGCTAAAATTGCTAGAGATCGTTTCTGTAATGAGCGTAATGCAGATAAAACACGTTTATTTAGCGATGCCTTTGAATTTATCTGATAAAACAAGAGTATCTCGTTATTTGTTATTATTTTCGTTTTTAAAACCATAAAAAAAACCCGCCCCTGACGGCGGGAAAATGGTTTCTAACCATGCAATCGAAAAGAATACTTTCTTAACGATAAGAACGTGGATATACCGAATACCGAGTTAAATACGTTCTATAATCGTTGCAATACCTTGCCCTAATCCAATACACATTGTGGCTAAGCCAAACTGTGCATCTTTACGCTCCATAATATTTAATAATGAAGTGGTTATTCGAGAGCCTGAACAACCTAAAGGGTGTCCTAAGGCAATTGCTCCGCCATTTAAATTAATTTTGTCATCGATACTATCGAGCAAATTCATTTTCTTCATACAGGCTAATGACTGAGCGGCAAAAGCTTCATTTAGCTCAAAAATATCAATATCATTTAATGTTAATCCTGCTTTTTTCAATGCGATTTCTGTTGCAGGAACAGGGCCATATCCCATAATAGCGGGATCACATCCAGTCACTGCCATGGCACGAATAACGGCGCGAGGTTTTAAATTGTGCTCTTTAGCGTAACGTTCACTAGTGATAAACATAGCGGATGCGCCATCAGAAACCGCGGATGAATTACCCGCTGTTACAGAGCCTGTTGCGGGATCAAATACAGGTTTAAGTTGTGCTAAATCATCAAGGCTAGGGTTATAACGAATAACTTCGTCATTTTTTACATTGATAAAGTTACCCGTTGCATCATGACCATTAATTGCAATGATCTCATTATCAAAATAGCCTTGTTGTGTTGCAATCGCCGCTAAATGGTGAGAGCGATAAGCAAATTTATCTTGCTCTTCTCGTGAAATTTGGAATGATTTTGCTAGCATCTCTGCGGTTAGCCCCATTGAAAATGAAGCTTTAGCGACAGAAAGATTAAGTGATGGGTTAAAATCGGCATTATAAGTCATTGGCACATGGCCCATATGTTCAACACCACCAATTAAAGCCACTTGGCTATCACCCAGCATAATTTGGCGCGCACCATCATGTAATGCTTGCATTGATGAGCCACATAACCGGTTAACGGTGACTGCTGGAACCTTGTGTGGAAGTTCAGCCAATAACGCCGCATTACGAGCAATATTAAAGCCTTGCTCTAAGGTTTGTTGCACACAGCCCCAAATAACATCACCGATATCATTTGGATTAATATTAGGATTACGTTTTAGTAGTGCTTGCATCAGGTGAGCAGAGAGATTTTCCGCTCTGACATGGCGAAATGCACCGCCTTTTGAGCGTCCCATTGGAGTACGAATACCATCAATTATGACAACCTTTTCCATTTCATCTCTCCTTAAGCGAGTTCTCTGATGTTAACATCTACTTTTGCTGGTTTTGGATAATAGGTTTCATTGCGTTGTGCTTTTTGTTTTAAGCTTTCAGGGATTTGATAAAGTGGCCCTAATGATGCGTATTGCTGTGCATCTGTAACAAATTGCGCTAATCCGACAGTATCAAGGTAACGGAATACACCACCACGGAAAGGAGGGAAGCCTAAACCATAGACTAATGCAATATCCGCTTCTGCTGGTGAGGCAATAATACCTTCATCTAAACAACGGATAACTTCATTGATCATTGGGATCATCATGCGAGCGATAATTGCATCTTGGCTAAACTCTTGCGTTTTGCCTGCATTTTGTTGGATAAGTGTTTGAATTTGAACATCAACTGATTTCTGTTTTTTACCTCGTTTATCAATAGAGTAATTATAGAAACCATGATTATTTTTCTGGCCATATCGCTGTTGCTCATATAAAAGGGCAATCGTATCTCGCTCAATTGCGCCCATTCTATCAGGAAAACCTTGTGCCATTACGGCTTGAGCGTGATTTGCCGTATCAATACCAACAACATCAAGTAGGTATGCCGGTCCCATAGGCCAGCCAAATACCTTTTCCATCACTTTATCAACAGCAATAAAGTCAGCACCATCTCTTAGTAAGAGAGAGAATCCTGCAAAGTAAGGAAAGAGAACTCGGTTTACAAAGAAGCCGGGACAATCATTAACGATAATCGGTGTTTTGCCCATTTTACTGGCGTAACTGACTATACGATTAATGGTTTCTTCACTGGTTTTTTCGCCTTTTATGATTTCGACTAGTGGCATTCGATGAACAGGGTTAAAGAAGTGCATCCCACAGAAATTCTCAGGACGCTTTAAGGATTTTGCGAGTAATGAAATGGGAATGGTTGAAGTATTGGATGCAAGGATCGCGTTATCAGCTAATAGTGCTTCTGTTTCTGCAAGCACAGTTGCCTTTACTTTTGGGTTTTCAACAACGGCTTCGACAACAACATCCGCATCACTAACAGAGGCATAATTTAATGTTGGTTGAATAGAGGCGAGAGTTTTCGCCATATCTACGGCACTCATTCGACCTTTTTCTTGGCGTTTTTGCAACAGGCTTAACGCTTCATTCATACCCAGTTCAAGGGATTTGGGGTTAATATCCTTCATTACAACAGGAATGCCTTTCAAGGCTGATTGATAGGATATTCCTCCCCCCATGATCCCTGCACCTAGTACAGCAGCCTGCTTAGGTAATTCGGCATGACGTTTTTTCGTGATATTTTTGACGTACTGATCATTTAGGAAAATACCAACTAAGGCTTTTGCCACATCAGTGCGTGTGAGCTTAACAAAGTTTTCAGTTTCGAGAGCCAGTGCCTCATCTCTATTTAGGAAGGCTGCTTTTTCAATAGTTTTTACAGCGGTGATAGGCGCTGGATAGTGAGGACCCGCTACTTTAATCACCATACCTTTAGCTACACTGAAAGACATTTTATGTTCAAGCTCTGTTAGTCTTAATGGTGCTGTTTTGGGATGACGTGCCGCTTTCCAATCAATTTTGCCTTCAATTGCTTGTTCGATTAATGAAATAGCACTTTCTTTTAAGCTATCTAGAGGGACAATGGCCTGGATTAATCCATTTTGAAGTGCTGTTTGAGCATCAACATCTTTACCAGCAGTAATGATTTCTAATGCGTTATCAACACCAATTAAACGAGGAAGACGTACCGAACCGCCAAAACCCGGCATGATCCCAAGTTTTGTTTCTGGTAAACCAATACGTAAATCAGGGGAAGCAATACGAAAGTCAGTAGCAAGTACACATTCACACCCCCCACCAAGGGCATAGCCATTAATAGCTGAGACAGTAGGAACAGGTAAGTCTTCAAGTCTGCTAAAAATCTGATTAGAGAAATGTAGCCACTGAGATAATTCTTCTTCAGGGGCATCAAAAAGGGATAAAAACTCAGTAATATCAGCACCGACAATAAAAGCCGGTTTTTCTGAACGCAAGATAACGCCTTTTAGGCCAGGTGTTGCTTCTAATACCGTTAAAGCCTCGCTTAGCATCGCAACCGTTTTGGTATCTAATTTATTAATAGAACCTTTGGCGTTAAAAATGAGTTCAACAATACCTTGTTTCACCCAATCGGCTTGAATATTTTCGCTTTGATAGAGCATTTGTATTCCCCCTAAATATATAGACTGGTATGACCAGATATTAAGAGTGTGAATACTATGTTAAATAAATGCAAATATTTGATTAAAAAACTGCAAGGGTGATCACAGTGAAACTATTCAACTTATTGAATTCTATGTTATTGCTAAGTTTGTTAAAAAGAGGAGGAGATAAATTGGCAATAATCTATTTTTGCTATGGGGTTAGCCACTAAAAGAGTTGGCGTGTTAAGCTGAATCATTAACAATGAATAAGATAAGGTAATTAATAATGGAAAAATTGCTCTCTCTGTACCAAGAACATATCAAAACTCTACAAAATCGTACTCGTGATGCTTTATCCAGACACCATCTTGATTCTGTATTAATTCATTCTGGTGAACCTATTCGAGTTTTCCTTGATGATAGTGATTATCCTTTTAAAGTGAATGCGCATTTTAAAGCATGGGTGCCTGTGACCGATGTACCACATTGCTGGTTATTAGCTGATGGTGTTAATAAACCTAAATTATGGTTCTATTCCCCAGTGGACTATTGGCACAGTGTTGAAGCTTTACCAAATAGCTATTGGACTCATGAAATTGAGTTAATTCATCTTAAAAATGTTGATGATATTCAAAAAGAGCTCGCACCTTATATTAATAAAAATACTGCTTATATTGGTCCAAATACGCAGCGAGCAGAATCATTAGGTGTGAGTATTGATAATATCAACAATCAATCTCTTCTGAATTATTATCATTACTATCGTGCCTATAAAACAGGTTATGAATTAGCTTGTATGCGTGAAGCACAAAAAATGGCCGTTAATGGACATATTGCTGCTCGCGAAGCATTCCAAGCAGGGTTAAGTGAGTTTGATATTAATATGGCGTATTTAATGGCAACAGGTCATCGTGATACTGATGTACCTTATGGCAATATTGTCGCCTTAAATGAACACGCGGCTGTTTTGCATTACACAAAGTTAGATCATGAATCACCAGATGAATATCGTAGTTTCCTTATTGATGCGGGTGCAGAGTATAATGGTTATGCAGCCGATATCACTCGTACTTATAGCGCAAAAGAAAATCATGAGTTTACTTCTTTAGTTAAAGATATGAATGATGCACAACAAGCGTTGATTGCGACGATGAAAGCGGGTGTGCGTTATACTGAATATCATGTTCAAATGCATCAACGTATTGCTGGATTACTTAATAAATACGGCATTGTTAAAGGTGTTAGTGAAGAAGAGATGGTGAGCGCTGGATTAACTACACCATTTTTACCTCATGGTTTAGGGCACGCTTTGGGTCTGCAAGTTCATGATGCGGCTGGTTTTATGCAAGATGATAAAGGAACTCACTTAGCAGCTCCTGCAATGTATCCATTCTTACGTTGCACACGTATCGTTGAACCGGGCATGGTATTAACAATTGAACCTGGGTTTTACTTTATCGACTCTCTATTAGCGCCTTGGAAAGAAGGGAAATACAGTACTCATTTCAATTGGAAGCTGATTGAACATTTCAAACCATTTGGTGGTATTCGTATTGAAGATAATATTATTATCCACGATAACAAAATTGAAAATATGACCAGAGATTTACACTTAGCCTGATGAAAGCATATTTGATCCCCGCTGAAACCGTAGAATTCAGTGAAGAAATAAAGAAGAGTCGTTTTATTACATTTATTGCTCACACTGAAGGTATTGATGCAGCAAAAGCTTATATCCAGTCTATTAAAGAGCAATTTCCTGATGCCAGGCACCACTGTTGGGCTTTTGTTGCAGGAAGACCCGATGACTCACAACAATTAGGTTTTTCTGATGATGGTGAGCCAACTGGTACTGCGGGAAAACCTATTCTTGCACCTCTTTTAGGGAGTGGAATGGGAGAAGTCACCGCTGTGGTTGTTCGGTATTTCGGGGGGATCAAATTAGGAACAGGCGGATTGGTTAGGGCTTATGGCAGTGGCGTTCAACAAGCATTAAAGCTTTTGCCAACAAAAACGAAAGTGCCACAGTTGCGTTTTAGTGTAGCGTGTGAATATTCACTTGTTTCATTACTTGAACAAGTCGTTGAACAATATCATGGGCAAGTACTTTCAAGTGAATATACTGATAAAGTCACTTTTATACTTTCATTGCCTGCCATGCATAGCGGTGAAGTTGAAGTTAAACTACGAGATATCAGTCGTGGCAGTATGCAATTAATCCCGTTAGATAAAAATGAATAATCTTTGCTACCAAGGAAATCGCTAAATGCATTTTCGTTCAATAACCCGTATTGTCGGACTGCTTGTTATCTTATTTTCTGTCACGATGATCATTCCCGGTATTGTCGCATTAATATATCGAGATGGTGCAGGGCGTGCATTTAGCCAAACATTTATTGTTGCATTGATCATTGGGTTAATGCTGTGGATCCCCAATCGACATAAAAAAAGTGAGCTTAAGCCTAAAGAAGGCTTTCTTATTGTTGTCTTATTTTGGACGGTACTGGGTAGTGTAGGGGCATTGCCGTTTATCTTTTCTGAACAACCTCACCTTTCTATTACTGATGCCTTTTTTGAGTCTTTCTCTGGACTGACTACGACTGGTGCCACGACGCTTGTGGGGCTAGATTCATTACCTAAAGCTATTTTGTTTTATCGCCAAATGCTTCAATGGTTAGGCGGGATGGGGATCATTGTATTAGCTGTCGCTATTCTTCCACTTTTAGGTGTTGGGGGAATGCAGTTATATCGTGCAGAAATGCCGGGGCCATTGAAAGATAATAAAATGCGCCCCCGAATTGCAGAAACAGCGAAAGCACTTTGGCTTATCTATGTCTTATTAACCATCATTTGTGCCTTAGCATTATGGATTGCAGGTATGGATGTGTTTGATGCTATTTCTCATAGCTTTTCAACTATTGCAATTGGTGGGTTTTCTACTCACGATGCCAGTATCGGTTATTTTAATAGTCCAACCATTAACATCATTATTGGTGTATTCCTTCTGATCTCTGGGTGTAACTTTGGTTTGCACTTTGCCGTATTAACGGGAAGAAGTTTAAATATCTATTGGCGTGATCCTGAATTTCGTATGTTTATCTCAATTCAATTGGGATTAGTCATTATCTGTAGCGGTATTTTATGGCTTTATTCTGTATATGACACAGGATGGATAACCATAAATCAGGCTTTTTTCCAAGTTGTCTCTATGGCGACAACAGCAGGTTTTGCCACGGATAGCTTTGCACAATGGCCTGCATTTTTACCTCTTCTATTATTATGCTCGGCATTTATTGGTGGCTGTGCAGGATCAACGGGTGGGGGATTGAAAGTCATTCGTATCTTGCTTTTATTCCTACAAGGGAATCGTGAATTAAAACGTCTTGTTCACCCCAATGCTGTTTATACCATCAAACTTGGTCATCGAGCATTACCTGAACGTATTATTGAAGCCGTGTGGGGATTCTTCTCTGCTTATGCGTTGGTATTTATTATTAGCTTAATGTTGTTGATAGCGACAGGTGTTGATGAATTTTCTGCATTTTCTGCTATTGCAACCACATTAAATAATCTTGGCCCTGGATTAGGTATTGTCGCTGACAACTTCACGACAATGAATCCAGCTGCAAAATGGATACTTGTCGTGACAATGCTGTTTGGGCGACTAGAAGTTTTCACACTATTGGTTTTATTTACCCCAACGTTTTGGCGTGATTAACCTAATACAAGGAGTAATATATGAGCGCACTATTGCTGTATTGTAGTACTGATGGTCAAACTAAAAAGATAATGACGCAAATTGCGAATGAATTAAGACAACATGGTCATGAATGTGATGTGAGAGATTTAACCTCTGTTCAGCAGAGTTTAAATTTGTCTGCTTATAGTAAAGTCTTAGTAGGCGCTTCAATTCGTTATGGTTACTTTAATAAAGCTCTCGATAAATTTATCACTCGTCATCTTGCACAATTGAATAGTATGCCGTCCGCATTCTTTGGCGTTAATCTTACGGCAAGAAAAGCAGAAAAGAATACACCCGAGACGAATGCTTATATGCGTAAGTTTTTAGATAAGACTCCATGGAAACCAGCATTAACCGGTGTATTTGCTGGTGCACTTTTTTATCCTCGTTATAAATGGATTGATAGAGTCATGATCCAATTAATTATGAAGATGACAAAAGGTGAAACTGATCCAACAAAAGAAATTGAATATACGGATTGGAATAAAGTAAGCGAATTTGCGACGTATTTTGCCAAAATTGAGTGATATTTAATCTTTTCTGTGGGGTTTTTATACGTCTTGTTGGAGTTTTGAACGAACAGAAAATTATTTTAAAAAAACACTTGCGCTAATCCGGGAACTCCCTATAATGCGCATCCACTGACCGACGATGAGCTGACAACAGCCACGAAGGACAGCGAGGAGAAAAGAAAAAAGTTTGAAAAAACTCTTGACTCTTCAGAGGAATAACGTAATATACGCCCCCTCGCAACAACGCAGAAGACCGGAAACGGCAGCGAATGTTGCACTGCTCTTTAACAAATTATCAGACAATCTGTGTGGGCACTCGCAGAGACGATATCTTCTAAAATATTAGATGTATCAAGTCTT
>NZ_JAMQBJ010000004.1:0-260289 GCF_023701425.1 Proteus sp. FZP2095 | reverse complement strand
AAACGTTGTAGCGCCGATGGTAGTGTGGGGCCTCCCCATGTGAGAGTAGGGAACTGCCAGGCATTAAATAAGACGAGAAAGCCAACCCAATGGGTTGGCTTTTTTGCGTTTGGAGGTTTAGCTACTCCGAATAAAAAACTATTATTGTTGTTATATTCCTCAATAAAATAGCCACTCTTAGCGCTATTAAACCCTATTTATGGTACTTCATTGATGCGGTTATCCTTTCCTAACATCACTTAATTTGATACCTAGCATTCTGCTCTTTTCAACTCTTGTCATCTCAGATAGATCTTATTAGAAATAGATAATGAGGATATAAATACACTTTTTATTATTAAGTGTATTTCGTATTTAGATATTTTGGGGTGAAGATATTATTGTGGTTCCTGCTCTTCTGAACTTAATAAATCATAGTTTAAGAGGTTTTTATTCCCATCAATAACCGTTATTGGTGATTTAGGCTGATAGCATTCATTTAATGGTGAATGGCATTTTTGGGGTGAATTATGTTCTATCCCAAGCCAACTACTTAATAGCCAATAGTTATTTACCGTTGAATAAGGTTTATTCACTGCATCATCATTAATAATAGGTTTAATAGATAATCGGCTATACCAAATAAATAGCGGTATATCATAAGCTTCTTTTCGTGGTGTATTTACACCATGATGATAACGAACCTCTCTATTTTTATCGAGACGCTGTAAAGCGTGATCTGCAAAGTAGAGAATAGAAGCTGGCTTGTCTTTGACTCTCTCAATAATGTCATTAATTAATTTATCTGTATAAGCGATAGAGCTGTCATAGCAGTTATCATCATCTTCTTGCGTGAATTTCTTTAAATATTGATTTGGAAATCGATTACAGGCTGGTTCATGGCTACCATATGTATGTAAGATAATTAGTTTTTTCTGTGTAGAAGGTTCATTGAGAGCCTGATCTAAATAAGGAAGTAGTTCTTCATCATAACCGATAAACTCATTCCACTTTTTATTTTGAGCCATATTAGCAATGACAGAAATAACACTGGTTTTTTGATTACCTTCACCTTGGTTACTTAGCCAATATGTTTTAAATCCGGCGTGATTAGCGAGAGAAACAATATTATCAGCATAATGACTTTTATCTTGTAATTGTTCCAATCCTATATTTGAGAGTGAAATGGGTACAGAAAGAATAGTTACTGGAGCTGGAGAATAAACTCGATTGAATAGAATAAGATTACTCTTTTCTTTCATCAAATTAGGCGTTGTATCGTACTGATAGCCATAAATTCCTAGATGATCTCTACGAACTGATTCCCCAAGAATAAGAATATAAACTTCTGTATTATCATTACTTTTATTATATTGATACTCTACTTTCTGATCTGCAATTTTTCTAATTTGGCGATTTTCATGGAAGGTTCGGACAAGTGCTGCAGCATTATAAAAAGGGGTATTTAAAAGAGTATATTCTGCAAGTAATTTACTTTTCTCATCGTTTCTTAATGCTAAGTTTTTATATATTGGAATAATGGCGATTAACATAACAAATGCAATCACACTTTTTTTTGCTGTTTTTAGATCAGAGACTCGAGCCGTTTTATGAATGAGAAAATAGTAAATGGCAAAAGCACATAGGTAAAATAAGACATAGTACTTATTATAAGAGAGCATACCAACAGTTTCACTACCATTAGTATTAATAAAAGTTTCAGCAATAGATGATGAAAAAGCAATATCGTGTTCACGATGGAAAAACAGAGAAATAGAAAGATTTAAAGCCCATAATGCACTAATAATAAAGGTTATTATTTTTCCAAAAAAAGAACGATAAATACCACTACACATCAGCATAAGTAGCCAACCAATAAGAACAATATAGATTTTTTGTTCTATATACAGCGTTGAGCCACCCAATATTGCTGGTGCCATAGATAAGAAAAATAAAAGTGCGTAATGAGTTAACTGAGACATAACCTATTTAAAAACTATCACCTCTTCTTATGTAGAATAAAAAGTTAACCATTTACTTTTTGACAATACAAGCCTTGTTTGGCGGAAGTGTGTCTGAAATTGCTATTATTATGGTTATTCCTCACTATTTTGGGCTTTTTGAGTTTATTAATAAGCGATATAGCAAATAAATTATGTTTGTTTTTATTTTTAATTAATTGATTTTAATTTAATTTATCTTTCTATTTAAATAATCGTATAGATATGTAGTTAAAGCTTAAAATTATTCTAAATAAGTAAATGATAGAAATATAATCGAGATTCTTATGGTCATTGATAAAAAGGTTAAAAATGAATAACCCCAAAGTTGAAAATCACTTTGGGGTTACTTTTATTTAGAAAGATAACATTATTTCAGGCTGTTAGTGTTGTTTACCTTGTTCGATGCCTAAGCCAATTTGAGAACGAATAAATTGTGCTTGGAATTTTGCCTTCTCTTGCTCACCTAAAGATGATTTATCTGTAATAGAGAAAAGCCACGAGACAATAAAAGCAATAATTATTGAGAATAATGCTGGATATTCATAAGGATAGATAGGTTTTTCATGGCCTAAAATACTTACCCAAATTGTTGGTCCTAAAATCATCAACGTGACCGCAACTAATAGACCAGACCATCCTCCCGCTACAGCACCTCGCGTTGTAAGTCCTTTCCAATACATAGATAACAATATGATTGGGAAGTTACAGCTTGCCGCAATAGAGAAAGCTAATCCCACCATAAAGGCAATATTTTGCTTTTCAAATAAAATACCTAAACCAATAGCGACGACACCTAAGATAACTACAGTAATTTTGGATACTTTAAGCTCTTGTCTTTCATCCGCATGACCATTTTTAATTACATTGGCGTAAAGATCATGTGATACCGCAGATGCACCCGCCAAAGTTAGTCCTGCAACAACGGCTAAAATAGTGGCGAAGGCAACAGCTGAGATAAAGCCTAAGAAGAAATTACCTCCAACAGCATCTGCTAAGTGAACAGCCGCCATATTGGTTCCACCAATCAAAGCGCCAGCGGCATCTTTGAACACAGGATTAGGGCTAACGAGTAAGATAGCGCCGAAACCAATAATAAAAGTAAGGATATAGAAATAACCGATAAAACCTGTTGCATAGAAAACACTCTTACGGGCTTCTTTTGCATCGCTAACAGTAAAGAAGCGCATGATGATATGAGGAAGTCCTGCTGTACCAAACATAAGTGCAAGACCTAAAGAGAGTGCAGATATAGGATCAGAAACCAAACCACCTGGGCTCATGATAGAGAACCCTTTTGAGTGAACACTAACGGCTTCTTTAAATAAGGTGTTGAAATTAAAATCGACGGCTTTCATAACCATAACAGCCATAAAACTTGCACCTGCAAGTAATAAAATAGCTTTAATGATTTGAACCCATGTGGTGGCGAGCATGCCTCCAAATAAAACATATAGCACCATTAGAATACCGACGAGCACAACAGCAATATGGTAATTTAAGCCGAAAAGGAGTTCGATTAATTTTCCGGCACCTACCATTTGTGCAATTAGATAAAGAGCAACAACAACCAGTGATCCAACAGCAGAGAGTGTTCTAACGGGTTTAGGGCTTAAGCGATAGGAAACAACATCAGCAAAAGTATAACGCCCTAAATTACGTAAGCGCTCAGCAATGATAAAAAGAATGATAGGCCAACCAATCAGAAATCCAATTGAATAGATAAGTCCATCATAACCAGAGGTATAAACTAGTGCGGAGATCCCTAAGAAGGAGGCAGCAGACATAAAGTCACCTGCGATCGCCATACCGTTTTGAAAGCCAGTAATTTTTCCGCCAGCAGTATAGTAATCAGCACGAGAACGGGTGCGTTTAGATGCCCAATAAGTGATGTAAAGTGTTAATCCTACGAATATTAGGAACATTATAATGGCCTGAATATTCATAGGTTGTTTCTCTCCTCCTTCTGTTATTGCGCTAGCGTAAGCAATTGTTGAGGAGAGGAAAAATAAGCTTATTGCATAGAGTAACTTTCTCATTTTTCTACCTCTTCAATAATTTCAGCGGTAAGTTTGTCGAACTCTGTATTGGCTTTAATAACGTAAACGCCTGTTAATAGAAATGAGGCGATGATTAAGCCCATACCAATAGGAATACCTCGTGTAATGTAGCTTCCTTCATACAGAGGCGTGCCTAACCATTGTGGATAGAACGCAATAAGTAAAATAAATGAGACATACATAACGAGCGTAATAATTGAAAGTGTCCATGAAAAACGACTACGTTTTTTAACCAGTTCTTTAAAGCGAGGGTTGTTTTCTATCTCTTGATAAATATTGGCATTCATCAGAGTTCTCCTCTATATAATTGTTTGGTTTATCACTTGATTTAGAGGTTTCAATCCCCCGCATTTCATGATTTTTAGGTAAGAGAGCCCAGCAAAGGCATTTTCATGCCTTTGCTTTGTCGTATTACGTTTTTTTAAATGACAGCTATTTGTTGTGTATTAAGCAGTAAGTGATAGAGACTGTTTTTCTTCTAACAGTTTCTCTACAACACCCGGATCGGCGAGTGTTGAGGTATCCCCGAGGTTAGTTGTGTCGCCAGAGGCAATTTTGCGCAAGATACGGCGCATAATTTTCCCTGAACGTGTTTTAGGTAAGGAATCTGTCCAATGTAGGATATCTGGTGTGGCTATTGGTCCAATTTCTTTACGTACCCAGTTGCGAACTTCAGTGTAAAGTTCAGGTGTTGGTTCTTCACCGTGATTTAAAGTGACATAAGCATAAATAGCTTGCCCTTTAATATTGTGAGGAATACCAACTACTGCGGCTTCCGCAATCTTAGGATGTGCAACAAGAGCGGATTCAATCTCTGCTGTTCCTAAACGGTGACCTGAAATATTCAAGACATCATCAACTCGCCCTGTTATCCAATAGTCACCATCTTCATCGCGACGAGCACCGTCACCAGAGAAATACATACCTTTAAAGGTTGAGAAGTAAGTTTGTTCAAAACGATCATGATCGCCAAAAAGTGTTCTTGCTTGGCCTGGCCAAGAATCAGTAATCACTAAGTTGCCTTCACAAGCCCCTTGCTGTACTTCTCCCATATTGTCGACAATTGCTGGCTGAACGCCGAAGAAAGGGCGTGTTGCTGAACCAGGTTTTAGATCCATAGCACCTGGTAATGGGGTTATCATGAATCCCCCGGTTTCTGTTTGCCACCATGTATCAACAATAGGACATTGGCTACGCCCCATCTTCTGATAGAACCATTCCCATGCTTCTGGGTTAATAGGTTCACCTACAGAGCCTAGAATACGCAGAGAGGTGCGTTGAGTGCCTTCAATCGCCTTATCACCTTCAGCCATTAATGCACGGATTGCTGTAGGTGCAGTATATAAGATATTGATTTGGTGCTTATCAACGACCTGAGCCATACGATTAACTGATGGATAATTAGGAACACCTTCAAACATAACAGTAGTAGCACCATTTGACAGAGGGCCATACAGTAAGTAGCTGTGTCCTGTTACCCAACCTACGTCAGCGGTGCACCAATAAATATCGCCTTCATGATAATCAAAGGTGTATTTAAAGGTCATTGAAGCATAAACGAGGTAGCCTCCTGTTGTGTGCAGTACACCTTTAGGTTTACCTGTTGAGCCGGAGGTATACAGGATAAAGAGTGGATCTTCTGCATCCATAACTTCAACATCACATTCTGTGCTGACACCTTGAATGATTTCATCCCACCAAACATCACGTCCTTCAATCCATTGTTCGGTATGTCCTGTTCGACGAAATACCACAACATGATTAATAGGAGGGATATCAGCGTGATTTAAAGCATCATCAACATTTTTCTTTAAAGGGATGGCACGACCCGCACGTAATCCTTCATCAGCTGTGATCACTAATTTAGCTTTTGAATCAATGATCCTACCAGCGACAGCTTCAGGAGAGAAACCACCAAAAATAACAGAATGAATAGCTCCAATACGAGTACAAGCGAGCATAGCAACCGCTGCTTCTGGCACCATTGGCATATAAATCGCCACAACATCGCCTTTTTTAATACCTAAGTTTTTTAATACATTAGCGAACTGGCAAACATCTTGATGGAGTTGTCTGTAAGTAATTTTTTTCGACTCATTAGGTGAGTCACCTTCCCAAATAATGGCGACTTGATCTCCTCGTGTTTTAAGGTGGCGATCAAGACAGTTTTGGCTGATATTTAGCTGACCATCTTCAAACCAGCGAATGCGTACATGGCCTGGGTCAAAAGAAGTATTCTTTACCACGGTATATGGTTTTATCCAGTCAATGATTTTCCCTTTATCTGCCCAAAAGGCCTCCGGGTTTTTGATGGATAATTCATAATCTTTTTGGTATTGCTCTTTATTGATCAGGGCATGTTCTGCAATGCTTGCAGTAATATGATGTTGGTTTATTTTTGTCATAATAGTTCTCCTCACTATTGTTAATACTATGTCAAAAAGTCGTTAACAAAAGAGGGTAAATAAAGATTGTTTCTTTTTTGCGCAGAAGATCACGAATTAATGGAAATGCTTTTCATGGAATGTTCAATTAGTGCTAAAGCTAGCATGGCATTATTTATCTACTATTTTCTTGTTTAATAGGATTATCGTTTAATAGAAAGCTTTTAAATTAAAATAATATACTGTGAAAATTAATTTAACCGTGCTGGATAAAAAAACCACAAAAATAATATGGATATGATAATGATTTTCATTAACGTTTTTTTCACTATAATGAAATGAAAAGATAAATCACATGGTGTGATCCAAGATAAAACAGCACTGGAGATTAATATGAGCTATACATTACCTGCACTGCCTTATGCTTATGATGCATTAGAGCCTCACTTTGATGAGCGTACAATGGAAATTCATCATACTAAGCATCATCAAACTTATGTGAATAATACCAATACAGCATTAGAAAAATTGCCTGAGCTTGCTGGCTTAGAAATTGATGAGTTAGTTAAAAATCTTCATAAAGTCCCTGCTGATCAACGTACTTTTCTACGTAATAATGCTGGTGGTCACTCTAACCACTCATTATTCTGGAAAGGTCTGAAGCTAGGCACTCAATTACAAGGCTCACTAAAAGACGCGATTGAACGTGATTTTGGTAGTGTTGATGCTTTTAAAGAGTTATTTGAAAAAGCTGCGGCTAGCCGTTTCGGTTCTGGTTGGGCTTGGTTAGTATTAAAAGACGATGGCAAACTTGCGGTTGTTTCTACTGCAAACCAAGATAGCCCATTAATGGGTGAAGAGTTAGCTGGCGCATCAGGTTACCCAATTGTAGGGTTAGATGTGTGGGAGCATGCTTACTACTTAAAATATCAAAATCGTCGCCCTGATTATATTAAAGCATTCTGGTCAGTGGTTAACTGGGATGAAGCGCAAAAGCGTTTTCAGAGCAAGGCATAATTGAGTTAATAACTTCCTTTCTTTTTATATTTTTAATGCCGACAAATGTCGGCATTGTTTCTTTTGAACACTATCTTTACTATGAGTTATTCTTTTCTGTATAGGTAGTGAGCTATGCGTTATTTTCCTAGTGTTTTTATCGGTAATGTCACAACAACATCTAATGGATTTACCAGTGCGATCACCAAAAGGCTGGTGGATGGTCATATCAAATTAACATCACTGGGATTAGAAGGTGATGAGCAAGCAGAAAAGAGTTTTCACGGTGGCCCTGATCGCGCACTTTGTCACTATCCTAAAGAGCATTATCTTTATTGGGCTGAGCAATTCCCACAATTGACAGATTTTTTTCATGCCCCTGCATTTGGTGAAAATATCTCAACAACAGGTATGACAGAAGAGAATGTTTTTATTGGTGATATTTATCAGTGGGGAACAGCATTAATCCAAGTTACTCAACCTCGCTCTCCTTGCTATAAACTTAATACTGTGACAGAAGTCAGTAACTTTTCGCAAATTATGCAAGATAGTGGCTATTGTGGCTGGTTATATCGTGTTGTGAGTATAGGTGAAACAGGCAGTCATCATCCTCTTGTCTTGGTTTCAAGAAACAGCGATGTCTCTGTTAAAGAAGCGATTTCGATTGCTTTTCATATGCCATTCGATGAAGAGCTTTATCATCGTCTATTAAGTGCCTCAGGATTATCAGCAAGTTGGAGCAAGACTATGCAATTAAGACTGCAAAATCAAACCATTGAGAGTTTTAATCGACGGTTATTTAAAGAGTAAATAGTTAACTTATTAATAATTAATATTATTATTAATAAAAATTAGCTTGTAGTATTAAGAACCCAATAATTCCTCTTTACTAAAAAACACCTCCCTAAAAATAGGCGAGGTGTTTTTATGTATTAATGAAAAATTACGGATGTGCAATAAATCCGATTGCGTCATAAACCTTGTCTAAGGTTGCTTGAGCGCGAGCTTTGGCTTTATCAGCACCTTCTTTCATGATTTTATTGAGCAGTGCTTCATCATTACGGAAAGTGTTAAAACGTTCTTGAATGTTGGTTAGCATTTCAGATACTGCATCAGCGACAGCACCTTTTAGATGACCGTACATTTGGCCTTCAAATTCAGCTTCTAATTCAGGGATCGTTTTACCTGTAACACCCGCTAAAATATCGAGTAAGTTAGAGACACCTGCTTTGTTTTCAAGATCGTAAATAACACGAGGTGGCTCTTCTGAATCTGTCATTGCACGTTTGATCTTTTTAGCCGCTGCTTTTGGATCTTCTAGCAATGCGATAACGTTATTGCGGTTATCATCAGACTTAGACATTTTTTTAGTCGGATCTTGTAATGCCATCACACGAGCACCGCCTTTTGGAATAAAAGGATCTGGTACAGTGAAGATATCGCCATAAATAGCGTTAAAGCGCTGAGCAATATCACGGCTTAATTCAAGATGTTGTTTTTGGTCGATACCAACAGGCACTTGGTTTGTTTGGTAAATCAGAATATCCGCTGCCATTAATACAGGATAATCGAATAACCCTGCGTTGATATTTTCAGAGTGACGTGCTGATTTATCTTTAAATTGAGTCATTCGGCTCAATTCACCAAAATAGGTATAGCAGTTAAGTGCCCAGCTTAATTGTGCATGTTGTGGAACATGTGATTGAACAAAAATAGTGCTTTTTTCTGGATCAATACCACAAGCAAGATACAGAGCCAGTGTATCTAAGGTTCTTTTTCTTAGCTCTTTAGGATCTTGGCGTACTGTAATGGCGTGTTGGTCAACGATACAGTAAATGCAATCGTAATCATCTTGCATTTGTACCCATTGACGCAGTGCACCCATATAGTTTCCGATAGTTAATTCACCAGAAGGTTGTGCACCACTGAATACAATTGGCTTTTGTGCCGTTTTTTCTACTGAAGTCGTCATTTTAATTCTGTTCCACAGTTGTCATTGGCGTGATATCGAGGATAGAAAGCAAGTCAGCAAAGTTATCGAGAGTAAAATCAGGTTTGCTGTCTGCAATAGATACGCCGTAGTTATAGCCGTAGGTTAAACCTACGCAAGGGCATTCAGCCACTTGTGCTGCAATAATATCGTTGCGAGAATCCCCAACAAAAAGGAGTTCTTCCTTTTTAACACCAAACGTGCCCATTGTTAAATATAATGGTGCTGGATGCGGTTTTTTTTCTTTCACATCATCGCCACCTAACACTAAGGAAAAATATTTTTCAATTTCCAGCTGTTGTAGTAATGGTGCGATAAATGGTGTTGGTTTGTTTGTCACGATCCCCAGAGGAATATCGTGTGAAGCTAATACTTCAAGGGTTTCTTTAACGTGAGGGAATAAATCACTGCCTGTTTTGACTGAGGTTGCATAATGTTCATCAAAAAGATCACGCATCTCTTTTAATAAGGTATCAGTCACATCTTCAACACCCGCATTGTGCAAAGCGCGTGTCAGTAGCATATCCACGCCGTTTCCAACCCAAATAGTAACATTATGTTTGCCAGCTGGCGGGAAGCCTTTTGCTTTTAATGCATAGTCTGTCGCTTCTGTAAGACCAACAGCGCTGTCGGTGAGAGTGCCATCAAGATCAAAGGCGATAGCACGGATACCTTTGAGTTTTTTATCTGTCATTACGATACCTTTTCTAATTCACGGCGCATATTGTCGATAACATGCTTATAGTCTGGCTGATTGAAAATAGCAGAGCCTGCAACAAACATATCAGCGCCAGCTTGCGCTATTTCAGCAATATTATCGACTTTGACACCGCCATCAATTTCTAAACGAATGTCATAACCACCATCATCAATCATCTTACGAACTTGGCGTAATTTATCGAGGGTATTAGGAATAAATGATTGCCCACCAAAGCCTGGGTTAACAGACATCAGCAGAATAAGATCCAATTTATCCATAACATAGTCGAGATAGTTTAATGGGGTTGCTGGATTAAGCACTAAGCCTGCTTTACAACCACAATCTTTGATTAATTGAATAGTACGATCGACGTGGTCACTGGCTTCAGCGTGAAATGAGATATAAGTTGCGCCCGCTTTTGCAAAATCGGGGATGATACGGTCAACGGGTTTAACCATTAGATGAACATCAATAGGTGCTGTAATACCGTAGTTACGCAGAGCCTTACAAATTGGCGCACCAAATGTCAGATTAGGAACATAGTGGTTATCCATAACATCGAAGTGGACAACATCTGCACCTGCTGCGAGCACTTTTTCAGTATCTTCACCAAGGCGAGCAAAATCAGCGGATAAAATAGAAGGGGCAATCAGAAAATCTTTCATCGCATTCTCCAGACAACACTCCCATTGTCGGGAGGTGTTAACGATTATTTATATAAGGCAAGTAATTCGTTCACTTTGCTACGACCGAGTGTGTTGCTACTAATTGTTCTTCTGACTTTCACACTGTGTAGCTCTTTTGCGTCTACATACCACTCTTTTGTTAACGCAGTCTCATGATTTGATATTAACACGGGTATCTGTCTCTCGTAAGCCAGCATTGAGGCAAGTTGAGCCAGATGTTCCTGCTCTTGAAAACTAAAGCTATTTGTATGGTATGACGTAAAATTTGCAGTCGGTGATAATGGTGCATAAGGAGGATCGCAATAAACAACGGCGCCTTTTTCTGCATTTGTCATAGTTGATGAATAGCTTTGGCAAACAAATTCGGCTTTTTGGGCTTTTTCAGAAAACCAGATTAGCTCTGCTTCAGGAAAATAAGGTTTTTTATAACGACCAAAAGGGACGTTGTATTCACCTTTTGAATTATAACGACACAGCCCATTGTAGCAATGACGGTTAAGATAGAGAAATAACACACTACGCTGATAAGCGTCCGTTGAACGATTAAATTCTTGTCGTAGCTGATAAAACTCTTCTGCGATATTCATTTGAGGGATAAATAATAAGCGGGCATCCTTCATAAATTTTTCAGGATGTTGCTTTACCGTATTATAGAGATGAATTAGATCACTATTTATATCGGCAAGAATATATGAATCGTATTCTGTATTCAAAAAAACAGAACCGGCACCCATAAAAGGTTCAATTAAACAATTACCCTCAGGCAGATGACGTTTAATGTCATCTACCAAAGGATATTTACCACCAGCCCATTTTAGGAATGCGCGTTTTTTTTTCATGCCGTCCAAATTTCTCAATCGTTTCAGAGTCGCCGATTGTACTCTGTTTCAGACAGCATATCAGCGGTGAACTTCGTCTTAATTATTTTTTTAGATCCTGATGAACATGTTTCATCGGTCTAACCCAAGGTTGTTTTGCTTGTACTGGCGCTGGTAAAGAAGAAACGGCCTGTTTGGCTTCGCTTATATTACGATAATTTCCATAGATGAGTACATACCATGGATTACCATTACGCTGTGTTTTGTAAATAGCGTAGTTTCCATTGAGGTTCTTTTTAGCGAAAGCCTCTAAGGTATCTTGGCGACTTGCGCCACTTAATTGCAATGTATAGTTAGTGGCAGGAATAGCATTTAAATTACCTGCTGATAATGAACCTGAAACAACAGGTTTAGTCGTTGTTGGTTTAGGTTGCGTTGTTGCTGGTGGTGTCACTGGTTTTGTCGGTGGTGTTTTTACTTCAGCCGGTTTTTGTACAGGTTTGGTGACAGGAGGTTGTGTAACAGGCTGTACCGGTTTTGGTTGTTGAGCATTTAACTGCTGACTAGTCGCTTGATTAATACCCGATTGTTGTTGATTTAATGAATCAACGATATCTCCAGGGATCTCAACTCGTTGACCTTGCGAATCAATCATTGAAGGTAAATTTTGTGAAGGTGGTGTCACTGGCTGTATATCTTGCCCAGAAATAGATTGAGGTGTTGATAGCTGACCATTTTCTGAAGGCGTAACGGATGACGGTTGTTGAGACAGATCGATATTTCTTTCTGTATTGGTCGGAGATGTAGGTTCAGTTGTTTCTGGTGATTTTAATGCTGAACTTATTGCGATAATTAGTAGAATAAGGACTAAAACACCTACACCAATCATCATCTGTTGACGGGATACAGAGAATCGTGCGTTTTTTAATGGATTGCTACGAGGTCGGTTAGTTCGACGTTCAGGTCTATCCGATGTATCAGGTTTGAGTGAATTATCACCCTTGGTTTCATTGTCAGGTTTGAACTCGTCCATTATGCCCTCCGTCAGAGCGTCAAAAAGCGAAAAATATTCTATTCAGCCTTAGCCATTACCTCATAGTATAAGGATGAAACGCTTTTTCTGAAACGTTGCATTTGACAATATTAACCAGAATTTTCCTTAAATGAATATTCTGGTTTATTTCTTGTCAGGTAATGGGATGCTTAATTTGCATTAATGCAAGATGTTATCGCTTTGTGGACTTGTTCGCGAGTAATATCGGCACGCAATTCAGATTGGCCGATACCTTTTGGTAAAACAAGGTGTAATTTGCCGCCAGATACCTTTTTATCTCTCATCATATGAGGTAAATAGTCATCAGGTGTCATTTCAATAGGGCCATTGACGGGGAGATTGGCTTTCTCAAGCAATTGAATAACACGTTGAGTCTCTTCTTCCGTGAATTGACCAAGCGCTTGAGATGTTCTTGCCGCCATTACCATACCTGCGGCAACGGCTTCACCATGCAACCAAACACCATATCCCATATGAGCTTCGATAGCGTGTCCATAAGTATGGCCAAGGTTGAGTAGTGCGCGTAAACCACTTGTTTCTTTTTCATCAGCAGCCACGACGTCAGCTTTTAGTTCACAGCAACGACGGATACAAAATGCCATGGCTTTAGGATCAAGAGCCAAGAGTTTATCAATATTATTTTCAAGCCAGATAAAAAAGTCTTTATCTAAAATGATGCCATATTTAATAACTTCAGCTAAACCCGATGAAAGTTCACGAGGCGGTAATGTGGCTAGACAATCGAGATCGATAACAACAGAAGCGGGCTGATAAAACGCACCAATCATGTTTTTGCCAAGAGGGTGATTAACTGCAGTTTTGCCACCAACAGAAGAATCTACTTGAGATAACAGTGTGGTTGGTACTTGGATAAAGCGAACACCGCGTTGATAACTTGCAGCGGCAAAACCCGTTAGATCACCAATAACCCCACCGCCTAATGCGATAAGTGTTGTATCTCGATTGTGATTTTTTTCTAATAATGCAGTAAAGACATCATTCATGATCTCAAGCGATTTATATTGTTCACCATCAGGTAAAATCACGCTATCAACCAAAACACCCTGTTTTTTTAAGGTGTCTGTTACCTTTTCTAAATAGAGTGGAGCAAGCGTCACGTTTGTGACTATCATAACTTGCTGCCCTGATTTTAAAGGTAAAAAGGTATCTTCTTGATGAAAAAGGCCAGAAGCAATGGTAATGGGATAGCTTCTTTCACCTAATGTGACAGTGATTTTTTCCATAACAGTGGCCTTCTTCTTGTTGTCTTTACTTAACCTTGTAAATAGCTGAATTTATTAGTTTTGTTCTAATAATTCAATTATTTGATTGGCTACAATTTTTGCACTCTGATCATCAGTATGAATAGTGATGTCAGCAATCTCTTCATAAAGAGGATTACGTTCTTCAGCTAATGTCTCTAATACATCGCGCACAGGTTCAACACCTTGCAATAAAGGACGTTTTTTATCACGTTGGGTACGAGCGAGTTGTTTTTCAATATTGGTTTCTAAATAAACAACCACACCACGTGCAGATAGTCTGTTACGGGTTTCTCGCGATTTCACCGAACCCCCACCTGTAGCAAGTACAATGCCTTGTTTTTCAGTAAGTTCGTTGATTATTTTCTCTTCTCGTTGACGGAAGCCTTCTTCGCCTTCAACATCAAATACCCAACCTACATCCGCACCTGTACGCCGCTCAATTTCCTGATCGGAATCATAAAACTCCATACTAAGTTGTTGAGCTAACTGACGACCAATAGTGCTTTTGCCGGCACCCATAGGCCCAACCAGAAAGATATTACGTTTCTCTGCCATGTTTTTGGTATTACTAAGATATTCGTTAATGATAACCCGCCCCGCCAAATTCATTCAGCGACGGGACCTAAACTGAAATTTATGAGTGTTTATCTAATTCACACCTGATAACATTTGTTATCTACTCTCATAATAAGACTGAGTTCTTTCAGTAGATCGCTATAAAATAACCACATGCTGTCATAAACGACAACATAGGATAAAAATCCCTTTGCCCACAGTACATAACAAAAACTACTAAAAAAGTAATTATCTTTGTTGGCAACGCGGAGATTCTAACACAATTTAGTCGGAAAACCGCATCTGATAATATTGTCTTTTTCGTCATCAATCGATCAATATTACATATAAAAAGCCCTACCTCCAAGAATAGAGGAAGTGCATAAAATGTATCCGTATTTTTATTGTGATGTTTCAGGTTCACTCAAATTAGCTAACCCTTGTAAGCTAAATCGTCCTCATCGTCAAATCTATAAATACTGATTATAAGAAAAAACAATGAATAACTCTAAGTTTAATCCTAGTAAAAAACATATAGTGCTTTGTATTTTATGATAAAAATATTTATCGCATAAAAAATTAGATTAATTTGGGTGTAATAAAAATAACCAATTCATGGCGACTGTGTTGATCTCTTTTATGACTGAAAAGTACCCCTAATAATGGAATTGAGGATAATAAAGGGATCTTTGCCGTGTGTTCTTGCTGTTTTTGTTGAAATATTCCTCCTAACATAATGGTTTCTCCGTCACGAATAGTCACTTCTGTGCTGATCTCTTGTTTATCGATAGATAGATGTTCACTTCCACCTTGAACAAGTGCAATACCCGGTGTGTTTTGACTAATTTTAAGTATTAATCTTATCTTTTTATTTCTTTGGATCATGGGTGTTACCTCCATACCCAAGACAGCCTCTTTAAATTGAACTCGTGTCATTTCATTATCCCTACTGACATAGGGGATCTCCGTTCCTTGTTTGATGGATGCTGTTTTTTCATGAGCAGTCATTAGCCGTGGACTTGCAATAATAGATAACTGTTTTTCTTGCTCTAACGCGCTTAATTCAAGCTCTAATAGACGTCCATTAATTCTGGCAATATTAAATGCAATATAGTGAAGGGGATTTTTGGTGTTTTGATGGAGTGATAAAGCAGAAAGTGAAGGGGTTGATAACGTTGAATTAAGCGAAGAGGTTGTTGGAATAGCATTAGGTGTTGTAGATGCGTTTTCGGTTTGTGTTTTTAATGCTTGTAATCCCCATTGAGTGCCTAATTCATTTAAAGCATCCTGACTGCTACTCACAATATGTGCGGTGATATGAACTTGTTGTTGGGGAGTATCCCGTAATTTTAACCAATCCTCAATTTCAGACAGTGTCTTACTATTATCAACTATAGAAAGGCTATTTGATTCACTATCTACAATAACGCGTCCCTGCTGACTAAGTAATGGAATGGTATGATTACTTAGTTGTTCACCTAATTTATCAGCATCAGCATAATTTAAAGAATAAAGTTGGTGATATAATTTTTCGGGTTGTTCTGTGATTGATGTTTGCTCTTCAATAAAGGTGGATGATATTTTTTCATCATCGCTATTCTCAGGAAAGAAGGGATCTCTGGTATGAGCCCAAATGTTGGTTGTCATACATAAGATGACAATTAAAATTCCTATCTTCATGATATATCACCTTGTATTGCGCTAGGATAACTTAGCTCCGTAAGGCTCATTTGTACTGAAATTAAATGGGTTTCTATTGGAACAATATTCAGAGAAATAAGCGCTAAGCTCGTTTGATTAAGATATTCCAATAGTGTTAAAAACTGTGAGTAAGACAAAGTAAAAGTCAGTTTATATAAAGAGTTAGGCATGACTTCCCAAATCTCTGGTATAAAGTGATAAGTCATCAGTAAGCGTTGTAATTGCTCACTAACTGGTGAGCTATTTAATGGGATGTCATAATCTATTTGCTGTGTGATCAGTGAATTAATAGAAGGCATTGTCTCTAACGTATTTTGATGGTGATTAATGCGCTTTAGTCTTTGTGCCATTTCTATATGTTGTTGAGTTATCTCTTGTTGGTAATCTGTGTAGATAAAGAGGTAATAAAATAGAAAGGCAATAAAAGGTATAATTAAGCTCAGTAAAGTGAGTTTCCACTTAGGTAAAAATGCAATAAATAACAACCATTGTGTATTTATTTTCATTGGCTTCCCTTATCTTCTTCATTTTCGTACCCTCGACCTTGTTCCTCTGATTTTCCGTTTAAATATACTTCTGTATAAGACGGATTAGCTTTGCTTTGTTTTAAATAACTCAATGTTAAAGAGGATAAAATAGGGTGACTTTTAAGGTTGGTAATAAAGGAGAGTGATTGTGTATTGGGGAGAGTGAGATACAGGGAGCGTTGATTATCTGCTTCATTATAGTGGCTAATCCAACCTGCTGAAGGAAGATGCGTTTCGATAGCTCGAAAGAAGCGAATGTAATGTAAATAGCGCAGCCAGTTTTGATAATAGAGTGAATAATTTTGATAGTGTAAAAGTGTCTGTTTTCTTTGTTCTTGATATATATCGAGCTGTTTTAGTAATAAATCTTCTTGTTGTTGTGTTTGACGTTGTTGCGTTGTTATGAGCGTTCGCTTTTGTGTCAGATGGTAAGTGTAATAGCTACAAATAACGAAAGTGATTGTGACCAATGATAGCGTTTGAGAAAGCCATAACAATGCTTTCTGTCTAAATAACCTGTGACGCCAAGGTAGGTAATTTACTTGATACATAACACCTCTTCAGGGCGTAATGCCAAACCCAAAGCAATAAGTGGAATGAGATCTTTATTTGACGTTATTTTAAATAAGTCGTGGGAATGATTGGGCCAAATAGGCATTAACTGGTTAAAATATTCCTCATTATCACCCGTTAAGTAACAGTGCTCTAATGACCAATGATATTTTTCTATTAACTGGTCAATACATGCTTGTTGTTCTTGTTGGTTTTCATAGGCGAGAGAGCCGTAATGGGGCATATTTTCATCAGATGATACCCAAAGTAGCATTTTGTTTTTACAGTATAAAAGTGGATCTTGAGGTGAGATATCAAGGTAAGTTGCTAAGTAGCGTAGTGCACATGCAGGGGTATCAATTGCAGTTATTGTTAAGTTTATTCGAGAAAATAAGTCAATATATTTATCTAAAATTGGTTTATGGCACAGATGAATAGCGAGTTTCCCTTTATTTTGCCGATAATCAAAATTAACAGGGATTTTCGTGTTTTGTGTGTAAGATGTGGCTCGTAGTTGCGCTAACCGATAACATGCTGCTGATGTAAGGGAAATAGCATGAGGTAGTGGGATAATTTGATAATTTTCATAAATATCCGGTAGAGAAAGCGTAACATTATTAACAGAGGGTAATTTTTTACGCCAATCAATTAGGATTTTTCTTAATTTTATATCATCCAAATCGTCATTAAGAGGTAAAGGGAATTGCCAAAATGCACTGATCTTCCATTGATTATTCTGCTGAAATACCAAAACTGCATTGATATGATGAGTGTTAATTTCAATACCAATCTGGTAATTGTGTGTTTCCATAAATGATATCCATATCTATTGATGAGTAATTGCCTATTTTCAAAGAGGCGTTACCTTTATACTACGTACTGTTTGTTTATAAACTGCCCAATTCACACTACATGGGAAATTTAAGGTGAAGTTCTTAAAATATTTTTTCATCTTCGTTTTTGCTTGCATAATTTTGGGAGGAGCCTCGATATACGGTATGTATAAGTATGTTGAGCCTCAGTTACCCGATGTCGCGACATTAAAAGATGTTCGTTTACAAACCCCTATGCAGGTATTTAGTGCAGACGGAGAGTTAATCGCGCAATACGGCGAAAAACGTCGTTTACCGCTAACATTGGAGGAGATGCCTCCTCAACTTATTAATGCCTTTATCGCAACAGAAGATACTCGTTTTCGTGAACATCACGGTATTGACCCTATTGGGATCACTCGTGCTGTTGTCGTGGCATTAACATCAGGACAAGCCTCTCAAGGCGCAAGTACCATCACGCAACAATTAGCTCGAAATTTCTTTTTAACACCTGAAAAGAAATTAATGCGAAAAATTAAAGAGGCCTTTTTGGCGATCCGCATTGAGAAAGAGCTGACTAAAGATGAAATTTTAGCGTTGTATCTAAATAAAATTTATCTAGGTAACCGTGCTTACGGTGTGGGTGCTGCAGCTTATGTTTACTTTGGTAAAAGTGTTCATGAGCTTAGTCTAAATGAAATGGCAGTGATTGCTGGTTTACCAAAAGCGCCATCGACACTTAATCCGCTCTATTCTTATGATCGTGCTTTAAAACGTCGTAATGTCGTTTTACAGCGTATGTATGAAGAGAACTATATCACTCGTGCACAGTATGAAAGTACAAGAGCAGAGCCGATAGTTGCTAAATACCATGCACCGCAAATTGATTTCTCCGCACCTTATCTAACAGAAATGGTGAGAATGGAGATGTATGAGCGCTATGGTGAAAATGCTTATACAGATGGCTATAAAATCTACACTACGGTTGTGCGTAAAGATCAACTAGCAGCAGAAAAAGCGTTGCGTGACAATGTTATCGACTACGATATGCGTCATGGTTACCGAGGTGCTCAAGAAGTTTTATGGAGTGAAGGGCAAACGCCATGGGATAACGAAGCTATCAACAAGAAATTAAAAGGGATCCAAACTTATGGTCCTTTAATTCCGGCTGTTGTGTTATCCGCGGATGCTAAAGAAGCCAAAGTTATCTTAAAAACGGGTGACAACATTACGCTAGATTTAAAAGCAGTTCGTTGGGCTCGTAAATTTATTTCTGACACCGCTCAAGGTGCAACACCGACAAAAGTTGATGCCGTTGTCCATGTCGGTGAGCAAATTTGGGTACGCCAAAATAATGAAAATAACTGGGTATTAGCGCAACTTCCGGGTGTTAATGCTGCATTTGTTGCATTAGACCCAATCAACGGAGGGATTATTGCGCTTGTTGGCGGTTTTGATTTTGAGATCAGTAAATTTAACCGAGTTTCTCAATCTTTACGCCAAGTCGGTTCAAACATTAAACCTTTCTTATATGCTGCGGCGTTAGATAAAGGGTTGACGTTATCAACACTGCTTAATGATTTACCTATTAGCCGTTGGGATGCTGGGGCAGGAACAGATTGGCGCCCTAAAAATTCACCGCCAACTTACGCAGGTCCTATTCGTTTACGTCAAGGTTTAGGTCAGTCTAAAAACGTAGTGATGGTACGTGCAATGCGCGCAATGGGTGTGGATTATGCTGCTGATTATCTATTACGTTTTGGTTTCCCTAACCAAAATATTGATAGAACAGAATCTTTAGCATTAGGATCACCATCATTTACACCAATGCAAATGGTACGAGGGTTTGCTGTTATGGCAAATGGTGGATATCTCATTGAACCTTACTATATCCAACGTATTGAAAATGCTGATGGTGAAGAGCTGTTTACTGCAAAACCAAAAGTAGCCTGCCCAGATTGTACTGATATCCCTGTTATTTACGGCGATACTATGCGTTCTATTGCATTATCTGATGACTATATGGAAAACATTGCTCAATCTCATCAGTCTCAGTCTGTCAATGTAGCTCCTGACATTGAATTAGAACAAGCACCATTGGCTGAGACTGTAAAAGAAAGCCCTTATGCACCACACGTTATCAGTACACCACTGGCTTACTTAATGCATGATGCATTAAGAACAAACCTTGTAGGTGAACCGGGATGGTCTGGTACAGGTTGGCGAGCTGTTCGTGATCTTAAACGCCAAGATATTGGTGGTAAGACAGGAACAACAAACAGCTCTAAAGATGCGTGGTTCTCTGGATATGGCGCCAATATTGTTGCTACCGCTTGGATTGGCTTTGATGACAGTAGCCGCAACTTAGGTAGGACTGCGGCTAGTGGCGGTGAAGCGGGTGCTAAAACAGCACAACCTATTTGGAACGACTTTATGAAAGTGGCTCTCGATGGTGTACCAGTGAGTATGATGCCTGTACCACAAGGTGTCGTGGCTGTTCAAATTGATAGAAAAACAGGAAAGCTGGCGGGCGATGGTGCTTCAATGAAAGAATATTTTATTGATGGAACCCAACCGACAGAAAGAGCAAAAAATGAAGTAGGAACTCAGATTTTTGAGGATAATGGCGAATCTAACGAGTTATTCTAATTAATCGAAAATAAAAACCGGATGTCAAAGTCCGGTTTTTTATTATCTATTTATTATGTAATAGATAGCGGTGTGCAAAGAAGAGAGCACTGACGCTGCGAGCTTCAGTGAAGTCTGGATGGTCGAGTAAGTCCATCATTTTTGCGATAGGCCAACGTATTTGAAGCAGTGGTTCAGGTTCATCACCTTCAAGTTGCTCTGGATAAAGATCATGTGCAATAACAATGTTCATTTTGCTAGAAAAGTAAGACGGTGCCATAGAAAGCTTTGCAAGCTCTATTAATGAGTGAGCACCATAGCCAATTTCTTCTTTTAGTTCGCGGTTCGCGGCTTGTAGGGCATTTTCACCAGGATCGATAGCGCCTTTGGGAAAACCAAAATCGTAATTTTCGATACCTACGGCGTATTCACGAATAAGAATAAGATGGTCATCAATAATAGGAACAATCATAACGGCTTCACGATTAGCAGGTTTCATTCGCTCATAAGTACGCTTTTCTCCGTTACTAAACTCTAGATTAACGGATTGGATCTGAAATAATCGAGAACGGGCGATGTTATCAACGTTTAATATATTGGGTTTTTTTAGTTTTTTCATAACAGCCCCTGGCAGAATAGAGATTAACCTGAATTTAACACATTAATGACAAAATAAATCTAACAATTAGATTTAGCTTTTAAAGGAAAATTGAGTACACTCCGCTATCAAATCTTGTTATTTATTGATTTTTTGAGAATATTATTATTTATTGATTCGCTATTTTACCCGAAGATAGCATTGTTAGCAGATATAAACTTGATAAGAGATATAAATTATAACGCGACAACAAGAATATAATCTATTGTATTTAAATAAAAAATAGAACAAAAGAATAGGAATTGCCTTATGTTAGGCAGGGTTTTAAATTTGTTATTGTTACTACGCAGCATCAGTATAAGCATGGGGAAAAAATGAGATTATCAGTCATTATATTGGCTATCTTTATGATAAGCCTATTTATAATGGCCGCCTTTCTATTCTTTAAAAGAAGGCGGCTTGATGGCTCACATCATCTCCCATCTTTAGCTAAACCTACTTATCGCAAGCTCACTTCTGATGACTATGGGCTTATTAGTGATTATTTATCTTATTTTGGCACATCTGATTTCTCTTCTGGCTATTCATTACAAAACTTCCCCGACATGCCAATTAAAGGTGAAGTCGTTACTACATTAAGAAATATCGTTAATCGCTTTGCGGGCTCTAGTGAAGGATTAAATCATTGGCGTTACTATATTGATGCCGTAGAAATTCATATTCCCCCACTGCTTGTTCCTTATCTTCAGCAAGAAAACGTTCTTGATGTTGTCTGCACCCCTTCGATCCCCATCGTGGTTGGTGTGAATGGCCATTTCTTAAAAGATGAAAAAATTCATTTTTCTGCTTTAAGTTTAAAGCAGCTTTCTGAGCCTATATTGGCAAATGGTTCATCAACAATTCAAAAGAACGAAGGTGATGCTGCTCACTTATTACAAATCAGAGAAGAAACAAACGAAGAATATCGATTACATAACTCATCTGGTTTTTGGGATGGCTCTTTTGTTTGTCTTGGGTTGACGCTGTGCTTAACAGCCTTAATGATGCCTCAAGTTTTTCTTCCTTGGATCCTAGCTACCGGTGGTGCTTTTTTGGCTGTTGGTGTTTTTCTGATCCACAATCCTTTAATCAAGCCACGTAAACAAGAAATCCACTGCTTTAAGGGGCGTTTAAAGCGTTGGGGGCTTTTTGGCAACTTTGATCATGGACAGGTAAAAAATGTTTCTTTAGGGGGGATTGATCTCGTTTATCCGCCTCATTGGGAGCCTTATATTCAAAGTGATATTGATAAGGTAACTTATTTAGAAATGTATCCAAATCATCATGTAGTAAAGCAAGGAAACTACCTTTCATTGCATGATGAAGAGAAAAATTATCCATATAAACGCTATATTAAAAATATTATCTTCGTTTTTTGGAGCCTGTTTATTATTGGCATGTTGTATCTTTATCAACCTCTTTCTCTTTCAATGAAACTCAGTTTTTCATGGTTTAAAGATACAGAACCTCATTTAGTCACTAATTTTACTGAGTTAGAAACAACGGATTTGCATGTAGGAGACATTATTCAAGCGAAAGGGGTTGGGATGTGTTACATGCCACCTAATTTATCAAGTAAGAATAATAAAACTATTTTTGCACCTTTTGATTGTTCAGGAATTTACTGGAATAACAGTAATCCAATGCCAATGCCTGAATCGAGCACGATAGAAAAAGCTGCCGCATTATTGCATATGGTTGAAGAACAATTACATCCCGTTTCTAATAACCGAGTTAACCCGAGTTTAGGCCAAGCGATTACTAAGTCCGGGATGAATCTGTTAGATAATTTTGATGGCATTGTGTTGAAAACACAGGATTTATGCCCAAGAGAAAATGAGTGTATTCGCCTTAAAATGGCGTTAGTTAACTTAAGTAATGTCAATGATTGGGCTGCATTAGTTCAACGAGCTGAAAGTGGTAAATTAACTGGAACCAATGTTTTATTACGTGCTGTGAGTGCTGAGGCCTTGGAAAAGCTTATCGACACCACCACATCTTCTTTTATCTACCGAGAAATAGATAAAGCCGCAATACTGCTAAACAGTCCTCCACCGGGTGGCGTGCTGTTAATCAGTGATGAAAGAAAACAGCTTGTTGATTACGCTTCAAGTTCAAACTCCGTGTTTGAGCCTACTCCGTTAGAACAGTGGCGCGAACTACAACGTTTATCCGATATTTTATTACATACACCTTTTGATACAGGTGGCGTAATAACCGGCATGGTTATTGATGCGAATGGCACATTACAGATATTTTTACATAGCCTGCCCGATTCAATGACAATGTTATATTACATCGGGAATACGTTATTATTGTTTATCGCTATTGGGTTCTTAATATTGAACCTATTTCTTATCATCCGGCGTCGGCGACAAAATAACCAACGCATGAATAAAATCAGTCTCTACTATGAGCACTGTTTTTATCGCCCTCCTCAGTAAGTCCCTTGTTGTGGAAGGCTATGTGTTTACACTATCGCCTTCATAAAGAAGTTGAAGTTAAGGAGAAAGGGATGAGTCAACCATCGCAAGAAAGTGGCGTCCGTTTAGATAAATGGCTTTGGGCTGCACGTTTCTATAAAACGCGCGCAATCGCTCGCACAATGATTGAAGGTGGCAAAGTTCACTACAATGGTGTGAGAGGTAAGCCAAGTAAAATCGTTGAAGAAGGCGCAGAAATACGCCTACGACAAGGTAATGATGAACGGACAGTAACCATTCTTATGGTCAGTTCACAACGACAAGGTGCTACCCAAGCTCAGGCACTTTATTGTGAAACACCAGAGAGTATTGCTAAAAGAGAAAAAATTGCTCTAGCAAGAAAAATGAATGCGTTAACTATGCCTCATCCTGAACGTCGCCCTGATAAAAAGGAAAGACGCACCTTACTTCGCTTCAAACAGACAAATTTACAAGAATCGGATTAACCGATTCCCTGAAATGAGAGAAAATCATGTCTAAAAAAGACTCTTTATCACGTTTTTTATTTGAAAAAAACGCGGTACGTGGCGAATTGGTCAATGTGACTGAAACCTATCAATCAATGCTTGAGAATCACCATTATCCTGAGCCAGTTCAACACCTTCTGGGTGATTTACTGGTGGCTACCAGTTTGTTAACAGCTACGCTTAAATTTGAAGGTGATATTACGGTTCAAATACAAGGTGATGGCCCTGTGCGATTGGCAGTGATCAATGGAAATAACAATCAACAAATGCGTGGTGTTGCGCGTATTGGGGATGATGTTAAAGCGGGTAGTACCTTAAAAGAGATGATCGGGAATGGTTTTATGGTCATTACGGTAACACCTGAAAAAGGTGAACGTTATCAAGGTATTGTTGCTCTTGATGGTGAAACTATTGAAGCCTGTATTGATAACTACTTTAAGCAATCAGAACAGTTACCTACGCGCGTATTTATTCGTAGTGGTATGCAAGCGGGCAAACCAGCTGCTGCGGGTATGTTATTACAAGTATTGCCGGCATCAGAAGAGTTCACCGCAGAAAATACTGCTGAACATTTTGAATTGCTCACACAGTTAACACATACAATCAAAGCTGAAGAGCTATTTACGCTAGATACTAAAGAGATCTTACATCGCTTATATCACGAAGAAGATGTCACTCTTTATGATCCTCAAGTTGTTGAATTCCATTGCACTTGTTCGCGTGAACGTTGTGAAAATACATTAGTAACATTGTCGAAAGAAGATGTGAACCACCTGTTGCAAGAACAGGGAAATATTGATATGGAATGCGAATATTGTGGAACACATTACATCTTCACTGAGAATGATATTAATAATATCAATAAGTTGGATGGCTCTGAATTGCACTGATTCGATTTAGCAAGACTATTTTATCTAAAGGACGCTATTTTGCGTCCTTTTTTATTCAACAATTTTTCTGTAGTTTTGTGCATTAGCTCTCGTTCTTAACATAAAAAAATTATAAATTTTCAAAATATTGATAACAATCGCTGTTAATTACTCGTAACACCTTAATATTATTCGTAGAAAGGTCTATTTATCAGGAGCGAAACTATGAGCGTTAAAGGTCTTACCCCTAAGGATCTCCAGCAGTACGGTATTAAGGACACGAGCGAAATCATTTATAACCCAAGCTATGAGCTGTTATTTGATGAAGAAACCAAGCCAGGATTAACAGGTTACGAGCGAGGCACACAAACCTCGTTAGGCGCTATTGCCGTTGATACAGGTATATTTACTGGACGTTCTCCGAAAGATAAATACATTGTTCGTGATGATGTTACTCGTGACACCGTATGGTGGGCTGATCAGGGTAAAGGTAAGAACGATAATAAGCCACTTTCACAAGAAGTGTGGACTGACTTAAAATCATTAGTCACTAATCAGCTATCAGGCAAACGTTTGTTTGTTGTTGATGCGTTTTGTGGTGCGAATGCTGACACGCGTTTAAAAGTGCGTTTTATCACAGAAGTTGCTTGGCAAGCGCATTTTGTTAAAAATATGTTTATTCGTCCTGAACAAGAAGAGCTGGAAAATTTTACACCAGACTTCATTGTGATGAACGGAGCGAAATGTACAAATCCAAATTGGAAGGCACAAGGTCTGAATTCAGAGAACTTCGTTGCTTTCAATTTAACTGAACGCATTCAGTTAATTGGTGGTACTTGGTACGGTGGCGAGATGAAGAAAGGTATGTTCTCTATGATGAACTACTTCCTTCCTCTTAAAGGTATGGCTTCTATGCACTGCTCCGCAAACGTTGGCGAAAGTGGTGATGTTGCTATTTTCTTTGGTCTATCTGGTACAGGTAAAACAACTCTTTCAACCGATCCTAAGCGTAAGCTAATTGGTGATGATGAGCATGGTTGGGATGATGACGGTGTGTTTAACTTTGAAGGTGGCTGTTACGCAAAAACAATCCACTTATCAAAAGAAGCTGAACCCGATATCTATGGTGCAATTAAACGTGATGCACTGTTAGAAAACGTGGTTGTGTTATCTGACGGCTCTGTTGATTTCGACGATGGCTCGAAAACAGAAAATACCCGCGTTTCTTACCCTATTTATCATATCGATAATATCGTTAAACCTGTTTCCAAAGCAGGTCACGCTAAGAAAGTTATTTTCTTAACAGCGGATGCTTTTGGTGTGCTACCTCCTGTTTCACGTTTAACACCGGAACAGACGCAATACCACTTTTTGTCAGGTTTCACCGCTAAACTAGCGGGAACTGAACGTGGTGTGACAGAACCGACGCCAACATTCTCTGCTTGTTTTGGTGCAGCATTCTTATCTCTGCATCCAACACAGTACGCTGAAGTATTGGTAAAACGTATGCAAGCATCAGGTGCAAAAGCCTACTTAGTTAATACAGGTTGGAATGGTACAGGTAAGCGTATTTCAATTAAAGATACACGTGCGATTATTGATGCCATCCTAAATGGTGATATTGATAAAGCACCAATGAAAACATTACCAGTGTTTGATTTAGAGATCCCAACTGCATTGCCTGGCGTTAACAGCGAAATATTAGATCCTCGTGATACTTATGCGGATAAAACCCAATGGGATATCAAAGCAGATGATCTTGCCGATCGCTTTGTGAAAAACTTCGATAAATATACGGATACCCCAGCAGGTCAAGCATTGACTAAAGTTGGACCAAAACGTTAATTACTATTAACGTAAATAAAAATATAGTGTGAATAAAAACACCAAACTCATAGGATGTGATTTTGGTGTTTTTTTATTTTTGAGATTTTAGAGAAAAAAAATCCCTGAAATGCGAGAAGATTTCAGGGAATAGAAAAATAAAGTGAAATAGGTTATTAGAGAAAAAGTGGCTTTAGAGGGTGATAACCCAACTATGCTGTTACAGGAGGTAAGTCAAACAGCAAGATTTCACTATCTTCATCACCAACGAAACGGATCATATCTTCATTAGCAATGGCTACACCATCACTGGTGGTCGCAATAATGTCATTAATCGTTATTTTACCTTTCACAACTTGTAGCCAAACATGGCGACCAGCTTCGGCTTGATATTGTGCTTCTTCACCTTTTTTCAGGTTCCAGCGCCATAACGTCATATCTTGGAAGACTTTTAAGGAGCCATCACGGGCATCTGGCGATAAAACAAGCTGTTTGCTTACTGTCGTATCAAAACGGCGTTGATCGTAACGTGGTGTGATACCGACGGTGTTTGGCATAATCCAAATCTGGTAAAAATGCAGTCCTTTATCACTATTCGGATTATATTCTGAGTGAGTAATACCTGTACCTGCACTCATTATTTGAAACTCACCCGCAGGAACATTTTCTTTATTACCCATGCTGTCTTTATGCTCGATATTACCTTCAAGCACATAGGTTAAAATTTCCATATCTTTATGTGGGTGAGTACCAAATCCTTCACCGGGTATGACGCGATCTTCATTAATAACTCGTAGTGCAGAAAATCCCATAAAGTCACGATCGTAATAATTTGCGAAAGAGAAGGTATGCCAGCTATCTAGCCAACCATGATTAGCGTGTCCTCTTTCATTTGCTTTGCGTAGATAAATCATAATGTGTTTCCTTCTCTGAAGTTGTTGAACACAGTTTACTCAATAGCGCAAAGTAAAAAAGCGGAGGAATTTAACCTGAAGATCCAAATAATTTGAATAAGAGGAAACAAAAACATCGAATAAGTTCTAGAAAAGAAAAAGCCAGCACCCGGCTGGCTAAAGTAAAACACTGGAAGCAATGTGAGCAATGTCGTTCTTTCATATGACCCTGAAGGTGGTGCATCTGAAAGTGCTATTAATGATAATGGTTCTCAGTATCATTTGTAAAGCCATTTTTTTAAGCAAATTAGAAAAAAGAGTCAAAAAAGTCTTAACTCACTGATTAACGAGTTATTTTATTTTAATAATTTTTTAAAATATTAATATAACCAAATAGTTAACAATATTCTTTATAGGGTCATTTATAGGAAAAAGAAGAGAAAATGCGGCATAAAACCAGATAAAACGAAGGGATATAAGGTATTTTTAATCATTACTAAGAAATACAAGTAGGAAAAGCCATCACTGATTGATGATGGCTGGTTTTTATTATGTATGACTTATAAGTTTAAAGAATTATGAAGCCAATATTTATAACTTTACTATTTGCAAATTTATTCATTATTGCTCAACAAAAGTCGATTTTGGTGTAGAAATAAGGCTCTGTGCACAGGCATAAGCTGAACTCCATGCCCACTGGAAGTTATATCCTCCTAACCAGCCTGTTACATCGACCACTTCCCCAATAAAATAGAGTCCTTTTACTTTTGTGGCTTCCATTGTTTTAGAGGATAGGGCTCGAGTATCTACGCCACCCAGTGTGACTTCTGCGGTACGATATCCCTCAGTACCATTGGGTTGCACTTGCCATTCTTGTAGTAACGTTGCAATTTGCGTAATACGATCGTTATTAAGTTGAGTCAGAGAAACATCAGGTAACTGTTTATTTTCTATCATTATTTCAATAAAGCGCTTTGGTAATAAGCGAGAAAGCGTATTTTTTAATGATTGATTTGGATGCTCTTGACGTTTTTCTTGTAGAAAGCTTTCAAGATCAGTATTCGGAAGTAAGTTAATACTCACATACTCACCTGATTGCCAATAATTAGAGATTTGCAAAATAGCAGGGCCAGAAAGACCGCGGTGAGTAAAAAGAATGTTCTCTTTAAAACTCGTTCCATTCTTTGCTGTCACAATAGCGGGTACAGCTACGCCTGATAGCTGACTTAATTGCTCAAGTTGAGGTTTATGCAATGTAAAAGGAACCAATCCTGCGCGCGTTGGTAAAACTGAAAGCCCAAATTGCTCTGCAACTTTATAGCCAAAAGGGGTGGCACCTAAACCGGGCATAGAAAGACCTCCACTGGCAATAACCACCGAAGGTGTCGTAATAGCTTTTCCATCAACCCAAACAGTAAAGCCTACATCTGTTTTCTCTACTTTCGTGACTTCACTACGTAAGCGAACACTTACTTTTCCTTTTTGGCATTCAGTGAGTAATAAATCAACAATTTGTTGTGCTGAATCATCACAAAATAGCTGCCCTAGCGTTTTTTCATGGTAGGCAATGTTATGTTTTTGCACTAATTCAATAAAATCCCATTGTGTATAGCGAGCAAGTGCTGACTTACAGAAGTGTGGATTTTCTGATAAATATGCCGAAGGTTCGATATACATATTGGTGAAATTACAACGTCCACCACCTGACATTAGAATTTTACGGCCTGCTTTTTTACCATTATCGAGGACTAAAACAGATAATCCTGCTTGTCCTGCTAAAGACGCACAAAAAAGCCCTGCGGCACCTGCACCTATAATTACTGTATTGTATGATCCCACAATGATGTCTCGTTCTTGGTTTTCTCTGACTACTTAATCAATGATTTTCGCGTAAGATCAGAGTGTTTTTGTAAAATTATATGGAGAAATCTGCATTTTTCACCTAAATTCGTATTAGCAAGGAAAAAAATTGTCAGAAATTTACTTTTTTTTATTTTTATTAATTAAATGATATATAAGGAATTATCTTAAAAAGGCTCTGATTTTCTTGGTTATCAAATCAAAAAAAGGTTAAATTTCGCTTCCACCGTTCGCATTTGTCGCTGATAATGCGCCGCGTTCATGTCCAACTAACTGGCTTAACGTCTATGCTACATTTGTTTACTGACCTAGAATTTCATACAGGTTTAATGTTGGTTCTAGCACTGTTATTTGTGCTATTTTATGAAGCTATTAACGGCTTCCATGATACCGCAAATGCGGTAGCAACTGTTATCTATACTCGTGCTATGCGTGCGCAATTTGCGGTCGTGATGGCGGGTGTATTTAACTTCCTTGGAGTTTTGCTCGGTGGATTGAGCGTAGCTTATGCTATCGTTCACTTGTTACCGACAGATCTTCTGCTGAATGTGAGCTCGGCTCATGGCCTTGCCATGGTCTTCTCGTTGCTGTTAGCCGCCATTATCTGGAACTTAGGTACATGGTATTTCGGTATTCCAGCATCAAGTTCACATACGCTGATAGGTGCTATCATTGGTATTGGTTTGACAAATGCTATCGTGACAGATTCGTCTATCGTTGACGCATTAAACATACCAAAAATGATCAGTATCTTCCTATCACTCATTCTTTCACCAATTATCGGCTTGGTTATTGCAGGCGCGATGATTTTCTTACTACGCCGTTACTGGAGTGGTACGAAAAAACGTCGTCGTATTCACCTGACACCAGCTGAACGTGAGAAACAAGATGGTAAGCGTAAGCCGCCATTTTGGACTCGTACTGCACTGATTTTATCTGCAGTTGGAGTAAGTTTCTCTCATGGTGCAAATGATGGGCAGAAAGGTATCGGTCTTATCATGTTAGTATTAATTGGCGTAGCGCCTGCGGGCTTTGTCGTCAATATGAGTGCGAGCGGATACGATATCACCAAAACTCATGATGCAGTTGTACACTTACAACAATATTATGAGAAACACCAGCCAGCGCTACAGCATGCTATTGAGAATACACCAGTAGTACCAGCACAAGCTGATGCTAATGATACAGATTTCCATTGTAATAGCGCAAGAACGCCAGTTGTTCTGAATCAAACAGAACAAATGCTTGCAAATATTAGCTCTTATGATGAGCTAACAGCAGACCAGCGTGCTCAAATGCGCCGATTACTTATGTGTATCGCTGATACCGCAACAGAAGTGGCTAAACTACCAGAAACTAGCACCCAAGATGCACGGTTCTTAAAAACATTGAGTCGTGACCTGCTAAACACAGTGGAATATGCTCCAATTTGGATCATTATCGCAGTGGCATTAGCGCTCTCTATCGGGACAATGGTAGGTTGGAAACGCGTTGCAGTAACAATTGGTGAGAAGATCGGTAAAAAAGGTATGACTTACGCTCAAGGGGTTTCTGCTCAGGTAACAGCAGCAGTTTCCATCGGTGTAGCAAGTTATACGGGTATGCCTGTATCAACAACACAAGTTTTATCATCTGCGGTTGCAGGTACCATGATTGTTGATGGTGGTGGTGTTCAATCGAAGACAGTGAAAAACATTGCACTGGCTTGGATCTTAACATTACCAGTTAGCATTGGTTTATCAGGTTTACTTTATTGGATATCACTGACATTTATTGTGAATAGCTGATAGCAGTAATTTACCCAAGTTTGTTTATAAACGGTGACTTTTAGTCACCGTTTTTTTGTTTTTGTCACTACCAGAAAAGCATCGCAATTAAACTTGCGACAGCCAAAATACAAAAACGGCTAACAAGATAAAATTGCCGATAAATTCGCTCGCAACGCATAATAACTTCAGGATTATGATGGTTGATGTATTGGCGTTGGTTAATATAGCGGATAAGTCGCAACTGTTTTGAAAATTGCCCGTGCATAGTAAAAAATCCATTGCCATCCACCGATTGGTAGAGTAAAGGATCAGATTGGCGCAATATGGTGAGTAATACCCGAATAGATGAGAAATAACGCACCATATTAATCAGGCAAAGAATACATAGCGCCCAAAAGACAACAATGACATTAAACATAATCCCCTCCCTAGAATAATAGATTCTGAGATGAGAAAACCTTTACCAACAAAGGTTACTTTTTTCTCTAATTTAAGTTTAGGTGAAATTAAGCAATAAACAAAAGTGACTTTTTCAAGTTGTTTCCTTTTTCAGAAAAAAAGATAAAAAATAACTCTAAAAGGGTGTTTTTGTTGTTTTTTATACTCAATTCTCATTATTATGATGATATTGTCGGTGAATGACATCGTGCTAATCTAAAATGGTGTATATTGTTATTTATCGATAGATGCTTTCTTGATGAATTTGACATAAGTTGTGATCAAGGCGACATCTAACTTTCATCTTAAAACGTTATATTTAATACATAGGATTTAGGCTTAACCGCCTTTCCAACCGATTAATCAGCTTATGGAAGGAGTTCACGATGGCTTATAAGCATATTCTAGTGGCAGTTGATTTATCCCCTGAGAGTAACGTCTTAGTACAGAAAGCTGTATCTATGGCAAAACCCTATAATGCCAAAGTTTCCTTAATTCACGTTGATGTTAACTACTCTGATCTTTATACCGGTCTAATTGATGTCAACCTCGGTGATATGCAACAACGTATTACTGATGAAACCCGTAACGCGTTAAAAGACCTCTCTGATAAATCAGGTTATGAAATTCAGGAAACCCTGAGTGGTAGCGGTGATTTAGGTCAAGTTCTGGTTGATGCGATTAAGAAATACGATATGGATTTAGTCGTTTGTGGTCATCACCAAGACTTCTGGAGCAAATTGATGTCATCAGCACGCCAACTAATTAATACTGTGCATGTTGATATGCTAATTGTTCCTCTGAAAGATGATGAATAATAATTGCTTGCTTGTTTAAGCAAAAAAAATGCCTGCATATGCAGGTATTTTTTTTGCCTAAAATACCCATTTTTCCTGCTGTTAAATAGAGTCAACCTTTTTTTTTTGTCTAATTATGAAAAAAATGTCTTGAAGTGTGAATACATTTTAATGATATATTCAAGAAGCAAAACAACATCGACCTCACAAAACCCAAAAATATTCCGAATAAATGAGGTTATGCCAACATCACATTACACAAAAAAGGAATAGCTGAATGAATATATCTGGCTCATTGTCTTCGTTTTTAGAAGGGGTAGAAAAATACAACGCTCATCAGCCTGAGTATCATCAGGCGGTTCGTGAAGTTTTTACCACTTTGTGGCCTTTTTTAGAGAAAAATCCACAATATCGTGAACAATCATTACTTGAGCGCTTAGTTGAGCCTGAACGTATTATTCAGTTTCGCGTTTGTTGGTTAGATGATAAAGGGCAAGTACAGGTTAACCGCGCATGGCGCATTCAATTTAACTCAGCCATTGGACCTTACAAAGGTGGTATGCGTTTTCACCCTTCAGTGAACCTTTCCATCCTAAAATTCTTAGGTTTTGAGCAAACATTTAAAAATGCATTGACCACATTACCGATGGGAGGAGCCAAAGGAGGTTCTGATTTTAATCCTAAAGGTAAAAGTCATGGGGAAGTGATGCGTTTTTGTCAGGCACTAATGACTGAACTTTATCGCCATTTAGGCGCTAATACGGATGTTCCTGCCGGCGATATTGGGGTGGGGGCACGAGAAGTTGGCTTTATGGCAGGCATGATGAAAAAGCTGTCTAATAGCAATGAATGTGTATTTACAGGTAAAGGCCTTTCATTCGGAGGCAGTTTAATCCGCCCAGAAGCCACTGGGTACGGTTTAGTTTACTTTACTAATGCGATGCTTAAACGTCATGGTATGTCTCTTGAAGGAATGCGTGTGGCGGTTTCTGGCGCAGGTAATGTTGCACAGTTTACTATCGAAAAATGTTTAGAATTAGGTGCAAAAGTCATCACTGCATCAGATTCAGGTGGTACTGTGGTTGATGAAGCTGGATTTACTACTGAAAAACTAGCTCGCCTCACTGAAATTAAAAATAATTACGGTCGTGTTGAAGAGTACGCAAAAGAATTTGGTTTAACGTATCTTGAAGGGCAACAACCTTGGGCTGTGCCTGTTGATATTGCTTTGCCTTGTGCGACACAAAATGAGCTAGATTTAGAAGCAGCCAAAGTACTTATTAAAAATGGCGTTAAAGCCGTTGCTGAAGGCGCAAATATGCCAACAACAATCGCAGCAACCGATGCCTTTATCGAAGCAGGTGTCCTTTTTGCACCAGGTAAAGCAGCTAATGCGGGTGGTGTTGCAACTTCTGGTTTAGAGATGGCGCAGAATGCGGCACGTTTAAGTTGGAAAGCAGAGAAAGTGGATGCTCGCTTACATCACATCATGTTAGATATTCACCATGCTTGTGTGAATTACGGCGGTGAAGGTAAGCAGACTAATTATATTCAAGGCGCGAACATTGCAGGGTTTGTTAAAGTCGCTGATGCAATGCTGGCACAAGGCGTACTGTAATTTTACCTATTCTGAACGGGTGTTAAACACCCGTCAGATTTCAAATCTAATTTATTTTCTTCTAATGTGTAAGTGGTTACACACAAGGATAAATATCAAAACGGTGATTTTTGGTTGTTACATTGGCATGTGCAGGCTGATTATTTAATGGCTCTGCATAATCGGGACGTTTTACGACGACACGTTTTTTCGCCAAAGTGATTGCTGGTTCAAGTAATGCATCTGCATCTTCATCAGCACCCACTAAAGATTGAAACACTCGCATCTCTTTTTTTACTAACGCACTTTTCGCCTTATGCGGATACATCGGATCAAGATAGACGACATCAGGAGGCGGCGTGATCTCAGTCAGTGCTTGGGCAGAAGAGGCATGAATTAACGTCATTCTCTCTTGCATCCATTCGCCAATATCAGCATCAAGGTAAGCACGCTTTAGTCCATCTTCAAGTAATGCAGCAACGACAGGGTGACGCTCTACCATTCTGACTTTGCAACCAATAGACGCTAATACAAAGGCATCTCGACCAAGCCCTGCTGTCGCATCCACAACATCGGGTAGATAGTCTTTTTTGATCCCGACAGCTTTTGCTACCGCTTCACCTCGGCCACCGCCAAATTTACGACGATGTGCCATTGTGCCTTCTACGAAATCCACATAGATGCCCCCTAATTTAGGTTCATCTTGTTTACGTAATTCAAGGTGAGTAGGCGTTAACACTAAAGCCATGATTTGCGTTTCGTCGTGAACTAATCCCCAACGTTGCGCTAAATCAGATAAGGCGCTGTTATCAGCGCCTTCTTCACAAAGTAAACAGATATTCACATATCATCCTTTAATGCCGTAGCCTTTGAGCATAGCATCAAGTTTTGGCTCACGACCACGGAAGCGTTTGAACAACTCCATTGGCTCTTCTGAACCACCACGAGTTAAAATATTATCAAGGAATGATTGACCCGTTTCGCGGTTAAAAATACCTTCTTCAGAGAAGCGAGAGAAGGCATCAGCAGCTAGGACATCCGCCCATAAATAGCTGTAATAACCTGCGGCATAGCCACCGGCAAAGATATGGCTAAAGGCATGAGGGAATCGCGCCCAAGGAGTTGAAGGAACAACAGAAACTTGTTCTTTCACATCATTTAACGTTTCCATCACTTGAGCTCCCTTAGCGGGGTCATACTCTGCATGTAAACGGAAATCAAACAGACCAAATTCTAATTGGCGTAATACAAACATTGCTGACTGATAATTTTTTGCTTTAAGCATATTATCAAGTATTGCCTGTGGTAATGGTTCGCCAGTTTCATAATGACCAGAAATAAAGGCTAATGCTTCAGGCTCCCAGCACCAGTTTTCCATAAATTGGCTTGGTAATTCAACAGCATCCCAAGGTACACCGCTAATACCTGCAACATCAGCGGTATCAATTTGCGTTAACATGTGATGTAAGCCATGACCAAACTCATGGAACAGTGTGGTGACTTCATTATGAGTAAACAGTGCAGGTTTATCACCTACTGGCTTATTGAAGTTACAGGTGAGATAAGCAACGGGGTTTTGTAGTCTGCCATCGGCATGACGCATTCTTCCCATGCAATCATCCATCCAAGCACCGCCACGTTTGTGTTCACGCGCATATAAATCAAGATAGAAGCTACCACGTAAGGTGTTGCTTTCATCATAAAGCTCAAAGAAACGAACATCATCATGCCAAGTGTCGATGTCGTTACGTTCTTTAGCTGTTAAACCATAGATACGATGAACAACTTCAAATAAGCCACTTAAAGCACGTTGTTCTGGGAAGTAAGGACGTAGTTGTTCATCATCGATTGAGAACAGGTGTTGTTTTTGCTTTTCGCTGTAGTAAGCCAGATCCCATGACTCTAATTTATCAACGCCATAGTGTTCTTTTGCAAATTGAGTGAGTTCAGCTAACTCTTTTTCACCTTGCGGATGAGCTCGTTGTGCTAAGTCAGTTAAAAAGTTAAGGACTTGCTCTGGAGACTCTGCCATTTTAGTAGCAAGTGACTTTTCAGCGTAATTTTTAAAGCCAAGTAGTTGAGCAAGTTCGTGGCGTAATGCGAGGATCTCGGCAATAATTTCGCTATTATCCCACTGACCCGCATTTGGACCTTGATCAGAGGCTCGCGTGCTATAAGCGATACTCATCTCTTTTCTAAGTTCACGATTATCCGCATAGGTCATTACAGGAAGATAGCTCGGCATATCAAGTGTTAACAGATAACCATCTTGCTCTTTAGATTGTGCGATAGCTTTTGCCGCATCAATGGCACTTTGAGGCATACCTGATAAATCTTCTACATCAGTAATTAGTTTAGACCAACCCATTGTGGCATCTAATACATTATTACCGTATTTAGCACTTAACTCAGACATACGCGCACTGATTTCACCAAAACGCTGTTGTTTCTCTTTTGGTAAACCGATGCCTGATAATTCAAAGTCACGTAATGCATTTTCAACCGCTTTTTTCTGTGGTTGAGTTAACGCATTAAAATCAGCACTTTCTTTAATTGATTTATAAGCTTGATATAAGCCTTCGTGCTGTCCCATCCATGTACTGAATTCAGATAGCAACGGTAAACTCTGTTCATACGCTTCACGTAGTTCAGTACAGTTTTTAACAGAATTTAAATGGCTAACAGGGGACCAAACACGAGAAAGTTTATCACCTGCTTCAGCTAATGGTTGGCAAAGGTTATCCCAGTTAAACTGAGTATTATCAGCCAGTAATTTTTCAACTGTTTCACGATACGTGGTTAAAACTTCTTTTAGTGCAGGAACAACATGTTCTGGTTTGATAAGGGAAAATGCAGGTAATCCCGTTGTGCTAAGTAATGGATTTGACATAAAAAACATCCTGTATTTTGGTTTGCAGTGACGTAAAACACACCACTGAGTTTATTCGTTATAGATAGTAAGATGAGGATGAAACTATATAAGTTCAATAGTATCGCGGTAATTATCGGAGGTTTTACTCAAAAACGGGATTATTTTATTTGAAAGGGGTTTTATTGATTTGATGCACTTGGGATTAAAAATAATTCAGCGTATAATCATCTCGTTATTTCCTTTTGACCCATTCAAAAATGGAAGATCATCGTCCCCGGTGGGGCGGCTGGACTTCAAATCCAGATGGGGCCGCCAGCGGTCCTTGGCAGGTTCGACTCCTGTGATCTTCCGCCACTTCTTGTTTTATCACTTTCCAATAAAGCCTCTAATCAATGCTTTCTCTGAGAGGAAAATTGCCCAAAACACAACCATCCGGAAATTCCGGATAGTTCGATTAGAAGGTAATTGGCTTAGCTGTAATATACTGAATTACAATCTCTCAATGACTGCGAAGTGTAACGAGGTGTTGGTGGTAGTAGTAAGAAAGCTACGGATAACTGACGGTTCATAACAACAAAAGTGTATTAAGAACCTTTCAGTATTAGTCGAACATGGCAGGTTTTAGTTGAGGGCATTTTCTCACTAGAAATCAGTCTTAGAAAAACCGGTCATTCCCTCTAGCTCCATTTCGCGCCCTAATGCTGTCATTGGATGGACAATTATCAATCCTCGTACGGCTTTCTTCAGCTTGCCAATATCAGCTTGTTCTTTCTTAGTGATGAGGCGTTTGAATGGCATACTCTCTAATTTCTGGGCTTCTTTACTGAGTTTATTGTTACGTACTGCTTTCAGACGAGCGATTTCAGTTTCCAGTTCTGTTTTTTCTTTTTCAAACTCTGCATATTTTTCCGCTTCGTCTGATAACGAGAGGCTTGCCATCTTGTGACGAATAAAGTCTAAACGGTCGCTGAGGAGTTTGATTTTTGCTTTTTCGTTTTCTTTCATTATTAATTAACCATGAACAAATTTATGGTTGGCAAGTATACACTATTCTGCGTAAGAGCGTGAAAAGGGAGCCGGTTGGTTGCACCAAAGCTGACATTATCTTCACTATTTTTTCTTATTGAGCATCGACTTTAAATCAGCAAAAGGATTATAAGTGGCTGCACCGACATCATCTTGTGCATCTTCACCGGCAACAACCGTTGTGCCGTATTGGTCTGCTTCTGTGTATTTAGAGTGTTCATGATCATGGCAAAACAGACACAATAACTCCCAGTTACTGCCATCCTCTGGGTTATTGGTATGGTCGTGATCAATATGATGAACGGTGAGTTCACGTAAGTTCGAATAGACAAATTCACGCGCACAGCGCCCACATACCCATGGGTAGATTTTCAGTGCTTTTTCACGGTAGCCACTTTCTAACCGTGCATAGTTTTTTGGGATCAGAGCCATTGTTAGTATTACCTGTTATAAAAGAAAGTTTGATAATAGTTTTTCCAATATACTCTGAATGCGTGGATAGGTTCAAATTTCACAAGTCCAATTTCTCTCAATAAACCACCAATCTTACAATCTGATGCACTCTTGGAAATTACAGGTATAATTTCAAAAATTATTTAGCAGATTTAGGTATAAAAATGGCAAAACTTACCTTACAAGAGCAAATGTTAAAAGCAGGGCTTGTGACCAGTAAAAAAATGGCAAAAGTCCAAAGAACGGCAAAAAAATCACGAGTTCAAGCGCGAGAAGCAAGAGAGGCTGTAGAAGAAAATAAAAAAGCGCAACTTGAACGCGATAAACTGCTTAGTGAGCAACAAAAACAAGCCACTTTATCTAAAGAATATAAAGCGCAAGTTAAGCAACTTATTGAGATGAACAGAATTACGCCAGCAAAAGGCGATATTGATTTTAATTTTACTGATAATAATGTTATTAAAAATATCGTGGTGGATAAACTGACACAATCTCAATTGATCAGTGGGCGTCTTGCTATTGCTCGTCTGGATAATGCAGATAAAACGGAATACGCAATTATTCCAGCCAGTGTTGCGGATAAAATTATACAAAGAGACGTGGACTGTATCTTGTTAAATAACGCACTGAGCGAGACAGAACAAGATGAAGACGATCCTTATGCTGATTTTAAAATTCCAGATGATTTGATGTGGTAATAAGTAACGTCGCTTATTACCTCAAAGGCATAGTCTGTATACGCATTGTGCTTTATACTGCACCTGAAAATTTTTGTAGATAAACGATTGAGTAGGCGATAATGGCAATGAACGGAATAATCACAAAGTGGTTTGAAGATAAAGGTTTTGGATTTATAAAAGATGAAAACGGTGATAACCGTTATTTTCACGTGATTAAAGTTGCCAACCCTGCTTTGATAAAGACAGATGCTAATGTTACGTTTGAACCGACCACCAATACCAAAGGCCTGTCTGCGTATGCGGTTAAAGTGATCCCTGATAGCAAATATGTTTATATTGCAGGTGAGCGAGTTAAACTGGCATCCATTAAATCATTTCGTATTTATAGTGAAGATGTGTCCGCAGATACGCATATCAATAAAGAAAACACCGTACTTTCTGTCGGTACGTTAATGAATAGTATCAGACCAAAATCAGCGGATGGTGCTAATAATATGCGTACATTGAGAAAGCTTGCGATCATTACGATGCACGGAACCGAGATAATTTTTACTGAAGATGAAATTGATATCGATGAAACAGTAAAAGCACTTAAGTTGTAAATATCGACATTTAAAACGGGCTTTCGCAATGCGCTTTTATTGGTGCTTGGCTAATGGGGTGAACAAAATGAAGTTCACTAGCATGAAGCATAAGTCGCGGAGTCCGTTTAGTTCTTTCCATTCCTTCAATTAAGCCTCCATCACACCCACCATATAAATCACAACCTAAAATAGGATGCCTTATAAATTGGCTGTGAATACGAAGTTGATGCGTCCTTCCAGTTTCAGGTACAAATTGCACCCGTGTTAAAGGCAATAACGTTCCATCTTCTAACGTTTGATAAAAACGCTCAATAACGTGATAACGAGAGCGTGCTGGCTTACCATTAATCGGGCAAATTGACATGCGTGGGAACAGAGCTGGATCTTTTGCAATTGGCGCATCGATTATGCCTTCATTATCATCCAAATGCCCACACAGTAGTGCATGGTATATTTTGGTTACACTGCGCTGGCTAAATTGCTGACACAAAAGGGCATTGACTGCTTTATTGCGTGCCACAACCATCAACCCAGACGTACCAAAATCAAGTCGATGCACAAGAGTGCACCCCGGAAATAGTTTCACTAATCGATAATGTACGGAGTCTATATTTTGTGGATTTTTTCCTGATAAGCTCAATAATCCTGTCGGTTTATTGATAAGGACTAAGTGCTCGTCTTGATAAAGGATCTCGATTTCATCATGGCAAGGTGGAGCAATAAAAGTATCGATAATCGTAGACATTAGCTTATCCGCAAAAAAAGAAGGAAGTGGATAATAGCGAATTTTAGGTTAACAGGCGAATGTAGATATATACTCTTAGTTATTCGAATATGGAGAGTATAAACGTTAATTCTTGGGGACAACTTATGAACAATGAAATCCACTTTAAATATTATGATATGGTCGAAGAGTATTCACTGGAATCAACCGATCCTGTTGCTGAGAAAGAAGAAGATGCGCTTGCTCTCTATTTCCAGCTACTACTCACCAGATTAATGAATAACGAAGAAATTAGTGAGGACGCGCAGCAAGAAATGGCAAAAGAAGCGGGTATTGATAAAAAGCGCATTGATGATATCGCCATGTTTCTTAATCGCTGGGGTAACGAATAACACACGTATTGAGCTCATTAAAAAATGGGCTCAATATTATCCTAATTCACAAAATATCACTCTGATCCTACATAACTGTATGATTTAACGTATACTCGTTATGCACTTTATTTCACATAAACTCGCAAAAAGAACAGAACTGCTTTTTTGATATGTGCTGTTTTCATAAGATGTTTTAGATTAATTTATTGGGTGAGATATGCTGGATTTTTTAAAAAATTATGACAATTTAACCATCAGCGAAAAGAAAGTATTAAAATATCTCACCGATAATATTACGGATATCCCGTATTTAAATATTAATGATTTAGTTGCCAAAACCTTTGTATCAAAAACGGTTATCATTAATTTATCGCAAAAGTTAGGGTTTAGTGGATTTAAAGAGCTTAAATTCCAAATTAATAATTATATTTTGACGAGAAATAAAGTCGAAAAAACTAATGCGGCGTCTTATAAAAAACAATTAGAAAAAAATATTCATAAAACATTTACTTTAATTAATGAAGAACAAATTCAGGAATGCGCGAAGACTTTACGCCATTCTAGAAATATTTTTATTGTCGCAAGAGGTACGAGCAAAGCGGTAGGGTATTACCTTGAACATCTATTGTTTGCATTAGGTCTACATTGCTTTTTTATTAATGATTACAACTTATCTGATTCGTTTACACGCCTTGTTAATGAAGATGATACGGTTATCTTTATCTCACTTTCTGGTGGTACCAAGAAAATTATTGAGACAGCAAAAATTGTGCAGTTAAAAGATGCCAACATTATTAGCATGACAGCATTTAATACTAATGAATTAACCACTTATGCAACTCATGCTCTATTTTGTTTTGCTGATAATCATGATACTAAAAAAGATGATACCAAATCGCGTATTGGATTTTTTATGCTGGTGGATTTACTGATTAATGAGCTGGAAAATCTACTTTAAAAAGAGATAACAGCGTCTATATGATTTACTAAATACCCTTTCTAATGATTAAATCGTGAAGAGTATTAATATATTCTGTTAGATTAATCATCATTTATTCTAAAATAGCCTTTCTTTTCAATCTTACTTCTAAGTCCTAAAATAAATATTATTTAATAAAATAAAAAATTTTATTCATTGTTCTTTATTAAATCGATTTCTAATAAAAAAAGACCTAAGTCATAAAGTATGACCTGAGATAATATTTAAAACCAGCGCGTCATTCATTTCCTATAATCCCTAAGATAGAGTACCTCGGTAATTCTTTTATATTCGAGAAGTCATAAGGAAAAAAATATGGCCAGGAAAAAGTTCAGCGAATCTATTCAGCGCTTTGGTAGAACCCTACTTCTACCTATCGGCGTATTGGCACCTATTGGTATGATCTTAGGGATCAGTGGTGCTTTAGTTCAGTCTTATATGATTGCACGCTTTCCTTTTCTAGGAAATGAAACAGTTAATGCTCTATTAGTTAGTATCCGTACTATTGCCGGCGTGGTGTTTGATAATATTCCACTCTTATTTGCAATGGGTGTGGCATACGGTATGAGCCACAAAGATAAGGGGATAGCGGTCTTTGCCTCCGTTGTCGGCTATTTGACCTTGATAAGTACTATCAATATCTGGCTAGTATTGACAGGAAAGCTTGCTGATCCTGCGATTATGACGCAGGTAGGGCAAATCAAGGTGCTTGGTATACAAACCATGAATATCAGTGCTGCAGGGGGGATTATCACCGGATTAATCGCCGCATGGGCAACGGATAAATTCTATAACCTTGAATTACCGACGGCATTTGCCTTCTTCTCCGGGAAAAAATCTGTCGCCATTATTATGGTCGGATTGATGATCTGTGTAGGTGCATTACTACCATTTATTTGGGAAGTATTAGTCATGGGCTTAACTAAGCTCTCGGCTGTCTTCTTAAGTCCTGTCGGACCTTTCTTTACTGCGGGGGGTGAACGTCTATTTATTCCATTTGGTTTACACCACGTTTGGAACGTTCTGTTTAGATTTACCGAAGCGGGTGGTTCTTATGTGATTGACGGGCAAACCTATGTGGGCGTTGTTCCCGCAATGACAGAAGTGTTATTTAACCAAGGACCAAGCAGTGAATATTGGGCAATGATGCCAAGCCTAACGCGTTTTATGGCTCAACAACAAATGTTGGTTACGCTATTCCTGTTCCCAGCAATTGCATTAGCGATTTATAAAACCTCGAAAAAGGAGAACCGCGCTGAAGTTAAATCAATGTTGGTGACGATGGTCTTAACTGCAATGTTAGGTAACGTTACTGAACCGCTTGAATTTACCTTTGTCTTTATTGCACCGTTACTTTATTTAATTTACGCGATTATTGTGGGCATTGGTGCAGTTCTGCTCTCTTTTGCAGGTGTTGCGATCGGTTATATCCGAGGCACCGTCTTTGACTTCACTATTTTTGGTTTACTGTACGAACACACTAACTGGATCTTCTTAGTGCTGATTGGTAGTGCATTGGCTGTGGTGACCTACTTCATTTTCTACTGGGCTATCGTCAAGTTTGATATCAAAACACCGGGTAGAGAAGAATCAAGCAATATGAAAAATACGCTAATCAAAGAAAAACGTTATGGCGAAATTGCAGAGATCCTAATTAAAGCCTTAGGTGGTAAACAAAATATTCGTAATGTTGATAACTGTATTACACGATTACGTATTGATATTAGTGAAGTTAATCAGATAGATAAAGAATTAATGTTGGAGTCTGGATGTACAGCATTCTTCTTTCCGGCAGCAAACCATGTCCATGTCGTTTATGGCCCTAAAGTCGAATTTGTTCGCAATGCTGTTGATGAAGCAATGAAGAAATAAAAGGATACATGATGAGAGCGTTATACGATTCTAAAAGCAAAACAATCGACGATCGCGGTATTAAAAATCTGCTGTCCAATGAAGCTAAATATTCAACTTGGCTGATGTTTGAAGCAATGTTAGCGCAAGCACAAGCTGAATACGGTTTTATTCCACAGTCTGCTGCTGATGAAATTAAAGAAAAGGCGATTATTGAGAATATCGATTTCGAAGAGATGAACCGCATTTATCAAAAAATCGGTCATGGCTTTGTGCCTTTCTTAAAAGTGCTGGTAAATGCGTGCTCTGAAGAGAGCGGTAAATACGTGCACTATGGCATTACCACGCAAAACATACAGCAAAGTTCACAGCTGTATATGATGAAAACTGTACACAATAAGTTCATGTTATTGTTGAGCGAAATTATTGAAAACTTATCAAATCTTGCTGAAAAAACAAAACATATGGTAATGGCAGGTAGAACGCACGGTCGTCATGCTATTCCTATCACTTACGGATATAAAGTTTCAGTGTGGATCAGCGATTTTATTGATTGCTACCAGCGCATGAAAGAGAGTGAGAAACGTGTATTCACCATTATGATGGGTGGCGCAGTAGGTGCTTTTAACTCAATGCCTGAAGTAGGGATGAAAGTACAAAAACGTGTTGCTGAATTAGTGGGTATGCAGGCAATGGAGGTACCATCACGTAACCTCAGTACGCATAAATTAGAGTACATGATGAACTTGGCACTGATGGCAAATATTTGTCATAAAATTGGTGAAGAAGTTTATAGCACCACATTAGAAGAAATTGCTGAGGTTTCTGAAGGATTTACAAAAGGTACTGTGGGAAGTAGCACGATGCCTCATAAAATTAATCCAAAATTAGCCAAAGGTATTATTGCTAACTCACAGAAACTGTACTCATTACCTAATGTGGGCATGTACTCTGCGGTAAGACCTTATGAAGGTGACAGCAGTTCTTATATGTTATTCGATGGCTTAATTGAAGAATCGTTAGAATTAACAACAGAAATTTTATTAAGAACGGAAGAGCTTTCAAGAACCATCGTTCCTCATGAGGAGAGAATGCTACATAACGTGATGAGAAATAAGGGATTAGATAATACCGAATACGTTATGATGAAAATGGCAGAAAAATTAGGTAAAGATAAAGCGCATTCACTGTTATATGAAGAAGCTATTAAAACGGCTGCAGACGGTGAAGATTTTTATACTAACCTGATGAAGAATGAAACCATTACGGCGGCCTTTAATGCTGATGAAATTAAGGCAATGCTTGATCCTCGTTCTTATATCGGTTTATCCGTTGAACTTGCTGAAAAAGAAGCAAAACGTGGGTTAGCAATTTCTCAAGAAATTAAACAAAGTTATAAATAAATAGTAAAAACCATCAAGTATCTATAAAAAATCATTATCAGTTAAGTTAAGAGCCACTCAATTTGAGAGGCTCTTTTTTAATTAATAAACTGTTTTTGCAGGGAATTTGTTTAGCCAATTAATCCATGAACTAAAATAATACCGATACAAATTGGACCAATATAACGCCATACTAATAATAAACTTTGGCGTTTTAACCCAGTGATATTTTCAGGAATAAATGCGTTCGCTCTACTTGACCAACCAAAGATCAAACACATTGCAATACCAAACAGTGGCATCAAAATATTGGAAGTCAGGTAATCCAACAAATCAAAAACTGTTTTACCACCTAATGTCACATCACTCATAGGTCCAAAAGATAATGAAACCGGAATACCCATCAGCATAATAGAGGCTGTAACGACTAATCCTGCACGACGGCGAGTCCACTGAAAACGCATCTGTACATAAGCTACGATATGCTCAAGTAATGAAATTGCAGAGGTTAACGCCGCCATTAATAACAATACAAAAAAAGTTACTGCTAAAATATTACCACCGGGTAAGTTGGCAAAATAAACCGGCATCGTCATAAAGGTTAAACCGGGGCCTGCATTTGGCTCTAAGCCTGCGGCAGATAATGCAGGGAAAATCATTAATCCGGCAAGGACACACACCATACAAGATAAAATAACCACCCACATACTGGAGTTAGCGATCCCTTTGTTATCCGCCAAATAAGCACTGTAAGTGATGTGAATACCTAAACCGATAGACAGTGAGAAGAAGGCTAACCCTAACGCATCTAATACGCCTTGAGGGGTTAACTTACTGAAATCAGGGTATAAAAATAATTTTAAACCTTCAGAAGAACCGGGTAAACTGATACCAACAATAATCAATAAAATCATAATGATAAATAACATTGGCATCATGATTTTAACCGCTTTCTCTAATCCACGTTGTACACCCGCTAAAACTACAAAACAGGTTAATCCAGCAAAGGAAAGGTGAGCCAAAATAGGCCATAACGGATCACTAATAAAGCGGGTAAAAATACCTGTTAATTCAGCGCTATCTGTAATATTCAACTGACCTGTTGCCGCCATAACGGTATAGCCAATTGTCCAGCCACCGACAACGCTATAGAAGCTATAAATACACCATGAACTGAATACACCAATAACGCCAATGATGACCCAATTGCGTCCCATCATTCTTTTAAATGCGTTAACAGCTTCAGCGTGTGTACTACTGCCCAAAATATTCTCAGCCAGTAATACTGCAAGCCCGATAACAAAACTAAATAACAAGAAGACAATTAAAAATGCACCACCACCATTATTGGCTGCGACATAAGAAAACTTCCAGATTGCGCCAATACCGATTGCAGAGCCAGCGGCTGCTAAGATATGACCGACTCGTGATGTCCATTGTTGGCTCATTTTGCCCCCTGTGTTATCGAGTGAATGATAGAGGCTATTGCCATGCAGTGGCTTATTGGTAAGACGTTGTAACTCATCATCCTAATGGTGAAACTAAACATCATAGAAACTCCCCTAAAAAACAGTTCCACCAGTTGGGGCACAACAAAAAGCCACCTTACTGGTGGCTTTTGCAAAAAAATGAACGTGCTCGGCCACCTAACGAAGGAGTAGTAGGTTTAGGCCTAAGAGTCGGTTGTTGGTGTTCATATTCATCTTTTTGCTCTTTATTGAAATGGATATAATCGCAATGCAATATGAAATATTGTTTTTCAAAATGCGTATTTATTATTTATATCATAAATTCAAACTAAAGAAATAAATTTTATTAGAATTCAGTATTAATTTTTATTTCAAAATGTTTTCCTGATGCTAATCACTTAACTCCGTAATAAGTTCGAGTATTAACCCTATTTGTGCATGGTAATCATCGACAAAAATGACGAAACGATTATCAAATATTATTTTATTTTTATATCTCATTGATTATATTTTGAAAAACAATTGGCATGCTTCCTGCTTAGTTGAATGTTCTTTATGACTCTTTTACTCCCTAGTTAGGGGAAAGGATATCAAATGAACAAAATCAACTCCGTCTGTCCTTACTGTGGCGCTGGCTGCAAAATCAATCTCTGTGTCGAAAATGGTCGCATAATCAAAGCTGAAGGTGCCAATGGTGTCACCAATCAAGGAGAACTTTGCTTAAAAGGGCTCTATGGTTGGGATTTTCTTAATGACAATAAATTGCTGACAGCCAGAATTCATGAACCCATGATCCGCCGACAAAAAGGGGCTGATTTTGAAATTGTAAGTTGGAATGAAGCGATTCAATATACGGCAAAAAAATTACTGGAAATCAAAGAAAAATACGGTGCGAAATCCATCATGTGTACAGGATCTTCTCGTGGTACAGGGAATGAAACCAACTTTGTGATGCAGAAATTTGTTCGCGCGGTATTAGGTAATAATAATGTCGACTGCTGTGCTCGTGTCTGTCATGGCCCTTCTGTTGCGGGCTTACAAGAAACACTCGGCAATGGTGCTATGAGCAACTCGATTGCGGATATTGAAGATTCAGATTGCTTATTAGTTTTTGGCTATAACTGTGCTGACTCTCATCCTATTGTGGCGCGCCGTGTGGTTAAAGCGAAACAAAAAGGTGCGAAAATAATCGTTTGTGATCCTCGTAAAATCGAAACAGCCAAAATTGCTAATCAATATTTACCATTAAAAAATGGGACTAATATGGCGTTAGTCAATGCCTTTGCGTATACGCTAATTGATGAAGATCTTTATGATAATGATTATGTCAGCCGCTATACCGAAGGTTTCGAAGAATATAAAAAACAACTCGCAGACTATAGCCCTGAAGCGGTACAAGATATTGTCGGTATTCCTGCAATGGAAATCCGTAAGGCAATGCGTACTTATGCGGGCGCTAAAACAGCCACGATTATGTGGGGAATGGGGGTAACACAATTTGGCCAAGCAGTTGATGTGGTTAAAGGCTTATCTGGTCTTGCATTATTAACGGGTAATTTAGGTAAACCGCATGTTGGTGTTGCACCAGTTCGTGGACAAAATAATGTTCAAGGTGCGTGTGATATGGGTGTTTTACCCAACATGTTCCCAGGGTACCAATATGTTACCGATGAAAAAACACGTAAAAAATTTGCTCAAGCGTGGAATATTCCTGTTGAACAACTCGATCCTGAAGTGGGATATCGGATTACTGAAGTACCGCATTTAGCCATTGAAGGCAAAGTAAAAGCGTATTACATCATGGGCGAAGATCCACTCCAAACCGAAGCTGATTTAGGCTTGGTGAGAAAAGGCTTTGAAGCGCTCGATTTTGTGGTAGTTCAAGATATCTTTATGACCAAAACTGCAGAGCAAGCTGACGTGATATTACCATCAACAAGCTGGGGTGAACATGCTGGCATCTTTACCTGTGCGGATAGAGGATTCCAACGTTTTGAAAAGGCCATTGAACCACGCGGCAATGTAAAACGTGATTGGGAAATCATTAGTTTACTCGCCACTGAAATGGGCTACCCGATGTCTTATGAAAATAATGAAGAGATCTGGAATGAAGTCAGAGCATTATGCCCACTGTTCTTTGGTGTCACTTATGAAAAACTAGCAGGTTTAGCACATATTCAGTGGCCTTGTACTGATATTGAAGATAAAGGGACACCTTATTTATATTCAGGTAACCAATTCACCACTCCATCAGGCAAAGGTCAGTTGTTCGCGACACCATGGCGAGCACCTGCTGAATTACCCGATGCTGATTATCCAATGATTTTATCTACAGTGCGTGAAGTGGGGCATTATTCTTGTCGCTCTATGACGGGTAACTGTAAAGCATTGGCATCACTTGCGGATGAACCCGGTTATGTTCAAGTTCACCCTGATGTCGCCAAAGAAGCCGGTATTGGTGATCAAGAGATTGTTTGGGTTGAATCACGTAGAGGTAAAGTGATGTCTCGTTGTAATGTGAATGAGACAATCAATAAGCAAGCGATTTATATGACTTATCAATGGTGGATTGGGGCATGTAATGAGCTAACTCAAGATAATCTTGATCCTGTGTCTAAAACGCCAGAAACTAAATATTGTGCAGCTAGAGTGATTAAAATTGAGGATCAAAAATGGGCAGAAAGCCAAGTTTCTCAACACTATCACACAATGAGAAGCCGCTTAATAAACTTAGTGGAACAAGCAAAAACCGCGGCACATTAAGTTAATTGTTGATTAAAAATAGAAATGGAGGCCATAAAGCCTCCATTTTTTTCTCACATCTATTTTATAGAAAAAAGTAGTCTATTATTTTTGGTTTAATTTACTTTCTGCTTCTTTTTTCTCTTCTTCTAAAATCTCACGATACCAACGTGGATGGTGCTTTTTCGCCCAACCCCGAGTTACCCAGCCTTCAATCATGCTACGAATCGAACCTTTTACCCAAAACGCGGCGTAAGCATGAACAATCACCGTTATGATAAGTAAAATAGCGGACAGTGAGTGAGCCAGTAAGGCAATGCGAATAATGGGGATTGAGAAATAATCCGCAAAATAAGGACGCCAGATAATCACACCACTGATGGTAAGGACGATAAGGCTAAGACTTAATGTCCAATAAATCCCTTTTTGACCTAAGTTATAATGCCCAATATCACCAGCTTCTTCGTTTTGTAGCACTTTATGGATATTCTTCGCCCACACTAAGTCGTCTTTATCAACAAAGTTATGCTTTAAGTATCTAAAAAACATAAAGATAAAGAAGAATACCATCGCGACACCCGTAAATGGATGCAGTAAACGCGAAAGCTGTGGTGTGCCTAAAATATTCATAAACCAGTTTAGAGATGGGAAGAAAAAGCCCAATCCACTAAAAGTGGTAAAAATAAAAAAAATCGCCACAACCCAGTGATTAATACGCTCTGAGGCAGTATGACGAAGGATTTTATCACTTTTCTTCTTCATTATTTCTGCTCCTCTTTATTCACTGAATTTTGTGATGCTTCCATCTCTTTTTGTGCCTCTTCTTCATCTTCTTCTGTGGTGTGGTTAGGGCCAATACCTAAATAATGGAATATTGCACCCGCAAAAGTGGCTGCAAAACCCACTGCTGCTAATGGTTTCCAAATACCTTTCCAGAATTTAACCGTTGAGCTAATTTCTGGATTTTCGGGTAAGCCATGATACAAATTAGGTCTATCTGCATGATGAAGTACATACATAACGTGAGTTCCGCCAACCCCTTGAGGATCGTATAAACCGGCTTTGTCATAACCACGGGTATTAAGTTCAGCAACGCGCTCATTGGCAAGGTGAGTCATCGCTTCTTTAGAGCCAAAATGAATCGCACCTGTTGGACAGGTTTTTACGCAAGCTGGCTCTTGACCAACTTCAACACGATCAACACACAATGTACATTTATAAGCGCGGTTATCTTCTTCATTAATACGAGGGACATCGAAAGGGCAACCCGCAATACAATAACCGCAACCAATACAGTGTTCTGATTGAAAATCGACAATACCATTAGCGTATTGAATGATGGCACCTTCTGCGGGACATGCTTTTAAGCAACCCGGATCAGCGCAGTGCATACAGCCATCTTTACGAATTAGCCACTCCAGCTTGCCGTTTTCTTCGACTTCAGAAAATCGCATTACGGTCCACGATTTAGCGGTTAAATCCATCGGGTTATCATAAACACCGACATTAAGACCGACTTTATCGCGAATATCGTTCCATTCAGAACAGGCAACCTGACAGGCTTTACAGCCAATACAGGTTGTCACATCGATAAGCTTTGCCACTTCTTCTTTAAAGTCACGTACTTGTGGTGCAGGCGTGAGAGAATTGGTAGCAGAACGACGAATAATATCTTGAGATTGCAATGACATTAGTTTCCCCTTATGCCTTTTCGATATTGACTAAAAACGCCTTATATTCAGGTGTGAATGAGTTCGCATCACCCACAGATGGCGTTAATGTATTGGCAAGGAAACCTTTACGAGTTGCTCCCTCAAAGCCCCAGTGACAAGGAATGCCGATGGTATCAACGACTTTGCCATTGATCGTTAGTGGTCTAATTCGCTTAGTCACCACGGCTTTGGCTTTGATATAGCCACGTTTCGCGCTGACTTTAACTTCATCACCTTGAACAATGCCTTTGCGTGAAGCAAGTTGTTCACCAATCTCAATAAATTGATCAGGTTGTGCAATAGCATTAATCAGTGAGTGTTTTGTCCAGTGACGGAACAATTCAGTAATTGAATAGGTTGTTGCCACATAAGGGAATTCAACTGCTTTACCTAAATGTTCGGCATCGTAGCTATATAAACGTGCAACAGGGTTACGAGAGACTTTTGGGTGCAGAATATTATCTTCTGTTGGCGATTCAAACGGTTCGTAGAATTCAGGGAATGGACCATCAGCCATTTTATCAACAGCAAATAAACGTCCCATACCTTCTGGTTGCATAATGAACGGGCCTACACCGCTATTAGGCGCTGCATTGCTATAATCGGGTACATCAGGGCCAACCCATTGATTACCATTCCATTTGATAAGCTGACGCTTTGCATCCCAAGGCTGCCCTTGTGGATCAACTGATGCGCGGTTATATAACACACGACGGTTTTGAGGCCACGCAAAAGCCCAACCCGGTGTACAACCTAGCCCAGATGGATCGGCGTTATCACGGTTCGCCATTTGGTTGCCTTTTTCAGTCCAGCAACCAGAATAAACCCAACAGAAACTCGCAGTTGAACCATCTGATTTCAGTTGATGGAAGCCATCAAGTTGTTGTCCTTTTTTAAACAACAATTTGCCTGTTTCATCAAAGATATCTTGCATGGCTTGACCATTCGCTTCTTTCGCCACTTCTTCAGGTTGTGGATCGTAAGGGTCAACGTAGTTCCACGAAAGGTTCATTACGGGCTCAGGGCAAACGCCACCTTCTTCACGATAAAGCTCGCGCAGACGCATTAATAAATGCCCTAAAATTTTACCATCATGCCATGCTTGTGCTGGTGGTTTTGCGCCCGCCCAGTGCCATTGTAACCAGCGACCTGAGTTTGCAATTGAGCCATTTTCTTCAGCAAAACATGATGAAGGTAAACGGAAGATTTCAGTTTGAATATCTTTTGGTGAGACTTCATTCATCTCGCCGTGGTTTTGCCAGAAATTAGATGATTCAGTCACTAAGGGATCTATGACAACCATATATTTTAGTTTGGCTAATGCGGCGCTACATTTATTTTTATCGGCAAAAGCGGCTAATGGGTTAAAACCTTGAACGATATAACCATTCATTTTTCCATCGATCATCAATTGGGTTTGCGCCATGATGTCATAGCTTTTATCCCATTTTGGTAACCAGTGATAACCCCATTCGTTTTGTGCCGTTGCGTGCTCACCCCAGAAGCTTTTTAGTAAGCTAATAAAGAAATCAGGGGTTCTTTTCCAGTAGTTAACTTGGTCTGCAACCATGGTTTTCGGTGTTACCTGAGATAAATAAGTTTCTAATGATGTTTGTTTTTCATTAGGAAGAGGCATATAACCCGGTAGGTTTAATGATAATAAACCCAGATCACTATAACCTTGAATATTCGAGTGCCCACGTAACGCATTCACACCACCACCTGGCATACCCACGTTACCTAATAATAACTGGATCATACCTGCTGCACGGATAGTTTGAGCACCACCGGTATGGTGTGTCCAACCAAGGGCATACAAAATAGTTGAGGTTCTGTCTTTTACACTGGTAGACGCAAGCGCTTCACAGATATAGGTGAAATCTTCTAAAGGTGTGCCACAAAGAGTGGTAACAATTTCAGGGGTATAACGTGAAACGTGCTGTTTTAAAAGATTCCACACACAACGAGGATGTTGCAGTGAATTATCTCTTAATGCTAAACCATTCTCATCAAGTTCATAGTGCCATGAGGTTTTATCATAGCTTTGATTTTCTTTATCAAACCCACTGAAAAGACCTTCATCAAAGCTAAAATTTTCACGAACAATCAAAGAAGCATTGGTATAGGCTTTCACATATTCATGCTGAATTTTATTGTGTTCAATAAGGTAATGAATAACACCTAATAAGAACGCAGTATCAGAGCCTGCACGAATAGGAGAGTAGAGATCGGCAACCGCAGCACTACGGTTAAAACGAGGATCGACAACGATAACCTTCGCATTGTTCTTAATTTTAGCTTCGATAACCCATTTAAAACCGACAGGGTGCGCTTCAGCAGGGTTACCGCCCATGATCAGCACAACGTTAGCGTTTTTAATATCAACCCAGTTATTGGTCATTGCACCACGACCAAAAGTTGGAGCTAATGCTGCAACGGTTGGCGCATGGCAAAGTCTTGCCTGACAATCGATAGCAATCATGCCTAATGAACGAGAAAATTTATTATCTAAAATTCCGGTTTCATTACTAGCAGCAGAAGAACAAAGCATACCGGTGGTGAGCCAGCGGTTAACTTCCTGCCCTTTTTCATTATGGGTAACAAAGTTTTCATCACGATCTTTTTTCATCAGACGGGCGATTTTATCAATCGCTTCATTCCATGAAATGCGCTCCCACTTATCAGAGCCAGGTCTACGATATTCAGGATATTTCAGGCGATTTTCACTATGGATATAATCGACAAGCCCAGCACCTTTCGGGCATAAAGAGCCACGGCTAACGGGATGATCAGGGTCGCCTTCAATGTGATAAATACTTTTATCGACATTCTTTGCGCCATCCCCAAGGCTATACATCAAAATACCGCAACCTACAGAGCAATAAGTGCAGTTATTACGAGTTTCAACGGAACGTAATAATTTATATTGGCGAGCGTTCGCAATAGATACTTCAGGTGCCAAGCCTAGTAATGCAGCAGATGTGCCAGCCATACCGCCTGCACAGATCTTAAAGAAAGACCTACGACTGATTTGCATCAGTGTCTCCTCGATAAATTGATAAATAACATCCGTACCGGGCGTTTAAAAAACGTCCAGTAAAGATACGATTTCATTTTTCAATCATTCAAGACAGACCTGAGTATCGTTTTATGAACTCAATGTGATGAACTACTACTTAAAATGACGTTGGTGATTATAACGAGGAAAAAAAATAAATCCATGCTAACAATGCGGATACAAAATATATTAAAAAATAACAATTTAGTTTGATTTCCATCATGTTAAATAACCAATTTTTCAATTAACACACAAGGTAAAAATGAGGATGTAATCTATTAAAAAGGTGCTTGAAATAAAACTCCATTTTTACCTGTGTCATAAAAATTTTTTACTTTAAAAAAAGTAACATTATATTCTGCATAAAATCTCAATAATAATTTATTGAGACTGTATTTTATTCTATTGTCAGATTTTTATTCCTAAATTTGATTTAAAGAAAGTTGTAAAAATATAAGATTAAAAAATAGACATTTTGATCGCCTTCACAATTCAGAAAAGATCAATTTGAAGTTTAACTCCGAAAATAATTATATATTGGAGTGATATTTAAGATACAAGAAAAACCCCTACTTGATGACAATAATAAGAGCTAATAAGTATGAACAGAATAAAGAAAATATCTTACTCCTGTCTTTCTGTAATGCTAGTGTCGGCAATATTCACGTCTACTAGTTTTGCAGAAAAGCTGCCTAATTTACCAGTAACATTTAAAAGTGGCGCTGGAACAATTAGCGAAAATATTATTTATGTTGGTTTAGGTACAGCGGGAAAATCATGGTATAAGCTTGACCTGAATAGTTCGAAAAAACAATGGGAAAGAATAGCAGACTTTCCTGGAACACCAAGAGATCAAGCTATTGCTCTAGAGCTAAATAATGATATTTATATTTTTGGTGGAGCAGGAAAAGAAAATGAAAATAGCGAAACAATTAGTGCGCTGACAGATGTTTATCGCTATTCACCAAAAGAAAATAAATGGGAAAAGATCAACACTCGAGCACCTTACGGATTGGTTGGGCATACAGGAGTTAGTATTAACAATGATCAAGCTATTATTCTTGGTGGTGTTAATCAACAAATCTTTGACGGTTATTTCGTTGATTTAAACCGTACTAAATCGAATGAATCTGAAAATAAAAAAATTATTAGTGATTATTTTAATAAGCCTGCTGAAGGTTATTTTTTTAATCGAAATATAATGGAATATAATGCTGAAAATAATCAATGGAGATTATTAGGTATTACGCCATTTAATGGAACAGCAGGCTCTGCATTAGCTTATGATGGCAATAAAATCACTTTAATCAATGGTGAAATAAAACCAGGGGTACGCACCAGTGAAGTGCAAACTGCCACATTAAAAAATACTCAATTACAATGGGATTCTGTTGCTCAGAAATTACCCGACCCTACGCCTAATCAGCCACAAGACGGTTTAGCTGGTGCATTTTCCGGTTACAGTATGCACACTTTACTTGTTGCTGGCGGGGCAAATTTCCCGGGAGCACAGGCAAACTATGCACAGCAACATTACTTTGCGCATCAAGGATTAGAAAAGACATGGCATAAAGAAATTTATGGTTTTATTAATAATCAATGGAAAGTCATTGGTGAATTACCTCTTCCTCTTGGCTATGGTGTTACTGTTTCATATGATAATTCACTTTATTTAATTGGAGGCGAAACAAATAAAGGTGAAGCTGTTAATTCAGTTATTACTTTAACAATGAAAGATAAACAATTAATTATTGAATAATCTCTTCCTAAATATAAATTAAAATAATTCATCAAGATCTCCTTTGTTAATTCAGGGGATCTCACCTTTTTGGAAAAATATTATGCTAAATAAAAAGAAGAAACTTTTATTGTCATGCTGTACTTTATTAATGTCATCTCAATTATATGCGACTACATTAGACTTTCGTCATGAATATGCAGACTCTACTCGAATTAATAAAGATAGAGTTGCATTTATTCACTCTTTTTCAAACGGTGTTGGTTTCTATATTGATGCTAGCGTTAAATCGGGTGGTGTTGATGGTGAGAAAGATAAACTATTCAGTGATGTTGTTAATAATGCTATTGAAATGGGATTAAGTTATAACTATAAACTAAATAACTATATTACATTACAGCCTGGTCTTATTTTTGAAACCGTAACAGATACTTCTATATATAAACCCTATTTAAAAGCACAATATAACTTTGATAATGGTTTATATATTGCAGGGCGTTATCGTTTTGATTATGCCCGTAAAACAAAACAAGGTGTTGATGATGAAAAAACAAATCGTCTTGATGGTTTTATAGGTTATAAATATAACAAATTTAAAGTGGAATATGATTATACTCAAATGTATAGCGACGCCATAAAATATGATAATAAGAAACGCAATTACGAGCACAATGTCGCTTTTTCATATCAAATCAACAGCACTTTCACTCCCTACATTGAAGTTGGCAATATGGCTGTAAGCCCTCTTAGTGATGATCGCCAGACACGTTATCGAGTTGGGTTGCAGTTTCATTTCTAATTTAAGTTAAGTAACGCGGAATAAAAAAGAGAAAGAGTGGTGGAAACATCACTCTAATTTTTATTTAGTTTATTTATCAGTTGGTTAGAGACTGTTGATTATTGTTTGATCTTCTTCACAAATTACTGTTTTTTTGATTGAGAAATTAAACTCCGTAAAATACTATAATTTGGAGTTACATTTCAAATGAAGAGAATAGTGAGTCAAAATGACGCTAATTGAAAAGATGACTAAAGATATTCAACAAAAAGGTGGACTGATTGTGTCTTGCCAGCCTGTTGATAATAGCCCAATGGATAAGCCAGAGATTGTTGCTGCAATGGCTCAAGCAGCGGTAAATGCAGGAGCAATCGCTGTGCGTATTGAGGGAATTGATAATTTAAGAGCAACTCGTCCTCTTATTGATGTGCCGATTATTGGCATTGTGAAGCGTGATTTACCTGATAGCCCTGTAAGGATCACTCCGTGGCTTAGTGATGTTGATGACTTAGCTAAAGCGGGCGCCGATATTATTGCTTTTGATGGTACTGATCGTGTGCGTCCTATACCAGTGAAAACACTATTAGCTCATATTCATCGTTTAGGAAGATTGGCGATGGCAGATTGTGCCACCTTTGACGAAGGTATGTATTGCCAAGAGTTAGGCACTGAATTTATTGGCTCAACGATGTCGGGTTATACCGGTGGTGAGATACCAAAGCTACCTGATTTACAACTTGTTACCGCATTGGCCGAAAAGGGATGCCGAGTGATTGCCGAAGGGCGTTATAACACACCAATGATTGCCGCAAGAGGAATGCAAGCGGGTGCTTGGGCTGTCACAGTAGGCTCTGCATTGACGCGTCTTGAATATGTCTGTGATTGGTTTACTCAGGCATTAAAGTGGCAGCAGGAGTTAGATAAATGAATACATTAGCAATTGATATTGGAGGAACAAAAATCTCGGCGGCACTAATTAGTCGAGATAACCAATTGACACAACATACACAGATAGCCACACCCGCAAGTGCATCACCAACGCAACTTTATGAAGCTTTAGTTGCTATTACTACACCACTCAAAAGCGATGCAGATAGTGTTGCTGTCGCATCAACAGGGATTATTTGTAATGGCATTTTGACCGCATTGAATCCGGATAATTTAGGTGGACTAAAAGATTTTCCTTTAAAAGAAACACTTGTCTCACTTACAGGATTGCCTTGTTGGCTACTCAATGATGCTCAAGCGGCCACATGGGCTGAATATGATCATCGCCGTGAAACTATTTCCGATATGGCATTTATCACCGTATCGACAGGTGTTGGCGGTGGCGTAATTCAACAAGGACAGCTCTTTACAGGAAAGCGAGGTATTGCAGGTCATTTAGGTCACACGCTTGCCGATCCTCATGGCCCACTTTGTGGTTGTGGTCGCTATGGTTGTGTTGAAGCAATCGCTTCTGGTCGTGCAATTGCATCACAAGCGACACAGGAGCTTGCTGGAAAAGATGCAAAAGCGATTTTTGCTGCCTTTCATCAGGGAAACTTACAAGCAAAATCAATTATTGAACGTTCAGCAAACACCATTGCAAATTTGGTGACTGATATTAAAGCAACAACAGATGCTGATTGTGTCGTTCTTGGAGGAAGTGTTGGGCTGGCAAAGGGATATATCGAACTCGTTCAAGCCGCCCAGATAAAGCAACCAGTTGCATTACAAGTGCCGATATTATCGGCTCATTATCATCATGATGCCGGGCTCTGGGGCGCAGTCCTTTGGGCTAGAGAGCAATAAAAAAACTGTCGTAAAACTTACCTTTTACCCTACATATGGCAGGACTAAAAAATGCAATTACATGATTTTGGTTTTATTAACTATGCAGTGCTATTTGGTTATTTAGCTGCAATGTTACTCGTGGGTGTTTATTTCTCTAAACGCCAAAAAACAGCGGATGATTATTTTCGTGGAGGAGGTCGGGTTCCTGGTTGGGCTGCAGGGGTTTCTGTTTTTGCGACTACGTTAAGTTCTATTACTTTTATGTCGATCCCAGCAAAAGCCTATACCTCCGACTGGACTTTTATTATCGGGCAATATTTAGCTATCGCTATTTTGCCATTAGTTTTTTATTTTTATATTCCTTTCTTTAGAAAATTAAAAATCACTTCGGCTTATGAATATTTAGAAGCACGTTTTGATGTACGCAGTCGTTTATTTGCCAGCCTTTCGTTTATGTTATTCCATATTGGTCGGGTTGCTATTATTACTTATTTAACTGTACTTGCTTTACGTCCTTTTATGGGTATTGACCCTGTTGTTTTAATCGTACTGATTAGCTTGCTCTGTATTATTTATACTTGGATGGGCGGAATTGAAGGTGTTATTTGGACGGACGTTATCCAAGGGTTATTGCTTTCAGGTGGTGCAGTTCTTATTTTTATTATGATCTGCTTTAAAGTTGATGGCGGAATTAGTGAAATTTTCACTGCAACATCACAAGCTGATAAATTCTTTCCTACGACTCAATTTCGTTGGAGTTGGACGGATAGTACTATTCCTGTTTTGATGATCGGATTTTTATTCGCTAATATTCAACAATTTACAGCAAGTCAGGATGTCGTACAGCGTTATATCGTGACAGATTCTATTGAAGAAACAAAACGTACACTGATAACAAATGCGAAATTAGTTGCCATTATTCCTATCTTCTTCTTTGCTATTGGATCTGCCTTGTTTGTGTATTACAAACAGAATCCTAATTTCTTACCTGAAGGCTTTAATACAGGAGGTATTCTGCCTCTGTTTATTGTGACTGAAATGCCTGTTGGTATTGCTGGATTAATTATTGCAGCTATTTTTGCTGCGGCTCAATCCAGCATTTCGAGTAGCTTAAACAGTATCTCAAGCTGTTTTAATTCTGATATCTACACTCGTTTAAGCAAATCTGAACGCAGCGCTGAACAAAAAATGAAAGTCGCAAGATTAGTCATTATTGTTGCTGGTGTCTTCAGTAGTTTAGCTGCAATTTGGTTAGTTTTATCTGATGAATCTGAAATTTGGGATGCCTTTAATAGTCTGATTGGTTTAATGGGTGGCCCAATGACCGGTTTGTTTATGCTGGGTATTTTTGTCAAGCGTGCTAATGCAGGTAGTGCAGTTGTCGGGATTATTGTCAGTATTATTGCTGTATTAGCTGCTCGTTATGGCAGTGATCTTAATTTCTTCTTCTACGGAGTGATTGGTGCGATGTCTGTTGTTATAGCAGGAACAATTACAGCACCGCTTTTCGCATCAGCAAAACAAATTTCATTAGATGATAGTGAAACGTCAGGAAACTAATAGGGAATAATCTATGTTATTTGGACACATATCAGATTTGGCTACAATGCCAGAAATGAATCCCGCGTTGCGTGACGCAATGGAAAAAGCATTAGCACTTGATCCTGCTTCACTTGCTCCGGGAAGTTATAAGATTGATGGTGAAACGCTATTTATGAATGTAATGACGTTTGAAACACAACCTCGTGAACAGAAGCGAGCTGAGTTACACCAACGTTATATTGATATTCAAATATTGCTTAGTGGCGAAGAAATTATTGATTTTGGTATACAAGGCTCAGCACAAGACGTGACGCCTTATAATGAGGCTGATGATTACCAACTAACCGATACAATAATAGGTCAACAGACCTTAACGCTTTCATCAAGCATGTTTGCTGTTTTTATGCCTTATGAACCTCATAAACCAGGAATTTCGGCTGAAAAGGGTGCAAACACACTGAAAAAAGTTGTTGTTAAGTTAGATGTCACCGCATTGACCGACTAATAATTACTATTTTTATTAAGCGCTTTATTTCTGATGTATCAGTAAGTTGTATTCTGATGCTATTAAGGAATAAAGCGTTTTTTATTATCATATTATTGTATGAGCAAGGCTTTTTTTAACCTGTTGGAATTGGTACTCTTGTTGGCAGAATTTTTTTCCGTGTATCTTCTGCAACCAAGGATAATCTCCATGACAGAACAGGCAACGACTCGATTAAAGCCGGGTAAAATACTTGATACGCTAGGCGCAATGAAAAATAGTCTAACGCGAGTATCACAGCGCATTGCAGACTATATCCTGTTCCATCCTACAGAAGTTACTCAACTCTCTATTGCTCAACTTTCACAAGCAACAAAAGCGGGTGAAGCGACGGTTGTGCGTTTTTGCCGTACATTGGGTTATAAAGGGTTTCAAGATTTTAAAATGGATTTGGCGATTGAAATGGCGACCTCTGATAATGAAGAGTCACCTATTCTTGATGCAGAAGTGACCCATCAAGACGATATCCATACCATTGGTTTAAAACTTCAAGCAACGATTAATAACGTATTATCAGAGACATTAAATCTGCTCGATATGAAGCAAGTTCAAGGTGCTGTAAATGCTTTATTATCAGCAAATTATATTTTTATTTGTGGTGTTGGCTCTTCAGGAATTACAGCAGAAGATTTAAAAAATAAACTTATGCGAATTGGCTATCGTGTTGATGCTGTTACAAATAACCACTTTATGTATATGCAAGCTTCACTATTAAAACCAGGCGATGTGGCTATTGGAATTAGCCATTCCGGTAATTCTCCTGAAACGGTCCATGCTCTTAAATTAGCTAAAGAAGCAGGAGCCAGCACGATCGCATTGACTCATAATTTAGGCTCACAAATTATGGAGTATGCTGATCATCATTTAATTAATGGTAACCGACAAGGGAAACTGCAAGGTGACTCTATTGGTACAAAAACCGCACAACTCTTTGTATTAGATCTTCTTTATACGCTATTAGTGCAAGCTCAGCCTGATATGGTTAAAGAGCAAAAACTGCGAACATTGAATGCGCTAAAGCAGACTCATTCCGCATAAGTTTATCTCTACATTGTGTGATTTTTAGTGAAAATTGGCTAAAGATCACACTTTCATTTTTCTCTTCCTTTAATGCTCATTTCGTTATTGCGTTCTGAAGTATTGCTCCCTAATATAGAGTTAAGCTCCATAAAATTAATAGAAAAGAAATTAACCTCCAAAGGAAGTTATCATGAACAAACTCTCTGGACTGATTGCCGCACCTCATACTCCTTTTGCAACTGATGGTAGCGTTAATTATCCTGTCATTGATGAAATAGCTAAACACCTAATTGCAAGTGGTGTGACAGGTGCTTATGTATTAGGAACAACAGGTGAAGGTATTCATTGTTCTGTTGAAGAACGTAAGAAAGTGGCTGAACGCTGGGTTAGTGCCAGCCAGGGTAAGCTTGATCTTATTATTCATACAGGTGCATTAAGTATTGCTGATACGCTAGAACTTGCTCGCCATGCTGAAACCTTAGATATCAAAGCAACATCCGTTATTGGCCCTTGTTTCTTTAAACCGGGCAATGTTGATGATCTTGTTGAATATTGTCGTTTAGCGGCTGCAAGTGCGCCATCTAAAGGTTTTTACTATTATCACTCCACCATGTCAGGCTTAAGTATTGATATGGAGAAATTCTTACAAGTAGCGGGTAAAGCAATTCCAAATTTATCTGGTATGAAATTTAATTCTCCTGATATGTATGAATTCCAGCGTTGCTTACGCGTAGATGGCGGAAAATATGATGTGCCATTTGGTGTTGATGAATTTATTCCTGCGGGATTAGCCTGTGGTGCATTAAGTGCAGTTGGTAGCACATATAACTATGCTGCACCATTATACCTTGAAATTATTGAAAAATTTAAAGCTGGTGATCATGAAGGTGTTACTGCTTGCATGGATAAAGTGATTGCGATTATTCGTGTTTTAGTTGAGTACGGCGGTGTTGCAGCAGGAAAAGTAGCAATGCAACTGCATGGTATTGATGTTGGTGACCCTCGTCGCCCATTACGTCCAATGACGGCAGAGCAAAAAGCTGATGCTTTAGCGAAGTTTAAAGCAGCTAATTTTCTGTAATCGATTTGACTTTGATTGATAATTTTATAGATAGACCCATATTTCAACATCTCCCCCTTTGATGTGACAGTGGCTTTTAGAATAAAGCCACTTTTTTATTATTGACTCTAAAACTTGATTTTAAATGCCACTCAAACCAAAGTACGAGTTACTATTTTATTCTTATTAAGGTGTACGGATGGCATACGAATTCCTGACACAAGCAACACTCAACAAACTAGCAACTGGCGAAATTTGGCAACGACAAATTAATGATGAAAGTATTATTGATGTCAGCTTAAATGCAGGGCAATTAATAATTTCTCAGCCTGAAGTTGAGGAAAGCTTTATTCCTTTTAGTCAAAAACTAATAGCTTATTGTGAACAGCTTGCGCTTAAATTTCCATTTATTGAATTTACTCAATCACAAGAATTTCATTCCACATTATTAACGATTTTTAATCAACAAAATGAGCAATTTAAACTGCAACGGCCTGTATTATTATCGTGGTGTCATGAGATTGCAAAAATCTTTAATCAAATAAAAAGTATCGAAATTTTATTTAATGACGTTGTCCTAACATCCAATGGTAGTCTGATATTAACGGGTATTTCAGAGGAATTAACACGCTTTAGGCAACAGATTTATCAGCAGATCCCAATTGAAAGTGAACTTCATAAAGACATTATCCATATTACGCTTGGGCGATTACGTGATAGTACGTCATCAGCAGATATAAAGAAGCTTTATGATGAGCTAGAGCAAAACCGATCATCATTAATACATTATGCAATTAACACCCCTATCATTATCCGACATCCAAAATTTGTGGTAAGCAAAGGTTCGCTTTCAACAGAAGTACAGATGGGGTTAACGATGGAATTTAATCAGTTATGGCCATTTAGGTGTTATTAACCGTAAATATTAAATTGTACTCATCTTTTTGTGACTAAAGTGATATGGCTAATTAGTATATAATCCAGCGATTCTTTTTATTCGGATTATTTGTTTGAATTATGAATGTAAAATATCGTGCTGATGTAGATGGTTTAAGAGCGGTCGCTGTTATTCTGGTTATCCTTTTTCATTTGGATAATCGTTTAATTCCTTCGGGATTTATTGGCGTCGATATTTTCTTTGTGATCTCTGGTTTTTTGATTTCGCTAATAATTAAAACTTCATTGTCACAAGGTAATTTTTCATTTCGTGATTTTTATAATCGTCGATTATGGCGATTACAACCACTTTATCTTTTTGTATTAATTGCGGTTCTAGTGATATCTGGGCTTTTTTACCTACCTAGCGATTATTTAGATATTACAAATAGCGAGAAATATGCCTCAGCCTTTCTCTCTAATAAATATTTTGCGAGAGCAACAACTAGCTATGCAGCGCAAGATGCACTCTTTTTACCGTTATTGCATACGTGGTCTTTAGCTATAGAGTGGCAATGGTATCTTTTTTTACCTTTTACACTTTATTTTCTACATAAAATCAATGTAAAAGAAAGGGTTAATAGTTTTTATCCTGTGGTGTTAGTCACTGCTATTTCATTTATTCTGGTGTTTTATTACCAAAAAGATCAACCGAAAAATTACTACTATTTTAGTACGCGGATCTTCGAATTTATGTTGGGAGCTTGTGTTGCCTACTTCCCAACAAAGATAAAACCTAATCGAAGAATAAACGATGTTATTAGCTTAATTGCGCTAGGTATTATTCTTTGGATCGCATTCCAAAACGATATTATTGCAGGTTATCCGAACCTTAATACGTTGTATGTTTGTCTTGGTGCTACACTAATTATTTATACCGGACAACATGGGAGTATCATTGAAAAAATACTCTCGTTAAAGCCAATCGTGATCGTTGGGTTATTATCTTACTCACTCTATTTATGGCACTGGCCATTATTTGCTGTTGCACGCTATGTTGGTGTGTTTAATACAGAACTGCAAAAGGGATCACTGTTAGCATTAACCTTATTGCTATCGATTAGTTCTTATTTTCTGATTGAAAAACTGTTTAGAAGAAAGCGTTTAGCCTTTAAATATTCCATCACTCTCTTGTTAATTGTACCTATTTTATTCACTTTGGGGCTAAATGCATTGAATGAAAAATATAAAGGTATTGGAGCGAGGCTTGGGCAAAATTACGTTAATTTAGAAACAAAATTGAATCAATTTGATTATCCCAATCGAACTAAATGTATGAATTTTGAAGCCTCAGATCCAGATAAAATGTGTCATATTGGTGAAGTAGGAAGCCAGAAAAAAGCCTTTTTATTTGGTGATTCTCATGCAAATCATTATTGGGGCTTTATGGATATTTTAGGCAAAGACGCCAAAATAGATGTATATGCACAAGCAACTTCATCGTGTATTACGCTTCCTAATATTTATCTTTATGACTGGTCTAATCATAAAAATACAGTTTATCAACGTTGCTACGATCAAACGGCGAAATATTATCAAGTTATCAAGAATAACCACTTTGATTATGTAATATTTGGGCAAGTTTGGAATAATTACGCGTCAAATCATGTCATTAATAAGATAGGTGATGTTAGGACCGTTGAAGAGTCTCGCAAACGCGTTGAGAAAGCGATGCGTGAAGCGCTTGATATTATTATTGCCACAGGGGCTAAGCCTGTTTTTATAAAAACAGTTAATTCTATGCCAAGTGGTTTTATGACTTGTTTTTATGAAAATGCAAAATTAAGAAAGGATTTTGCAGATAATAACTGTAACCCCAAAAACTATAAAGGTGAGGGAAATACATGGATGAATCAGTTATTTGTTAAGCTAAAAAAGGACTATCCAAGCTTAATTATCATCGATCCTAAAGATGTGCAATGTGATAAAAATGTCTGTCTAACCGATATAGAAGGTGTGCCAGTTTATCGTGATGTAGGACATATTACAGATTATGCTTCAACAATTTTTGGCATGATGTATTTAGAACGTTTTGGTAATCCGTTAGTCGTGAATAATCCTTAATAAGACAATTAATCGATCATCAAAATAATAAAAAAGTGCGCAGTTATCTAAGATAGTGCGCACTTTTTACTTTTGAATATATTAATGATCCAAAGAAACAGAATGAACATGTTCAAGCTGTTTTAATGAGCAATAAAATTCGGGTAAGGTAATTTTTTGCCGAACTAACAGTTTCAAGTTCACTTCAACCCGTTCTTTTTTAATATCGCGAATAGTCAGGTTTTCAATCACATCTTTATGGCTTTTTAAATACTCAATTAATAGGGGAACACCACTTTCATGAGTAAATAACATGCGTACTTTAATCTTACCTAAACGTTGGTTTTTCATCTGAAATAGCACCACTTGTGGGCTAAGTTGAATAGCCATAAAAAAGAGAACAGTCACAATCATGGCATGCCAATAAAAACCTGAGCCACAAGCAATCCCAACACCAGCTGAAGCCCACACTATGGCTGCGGTCGTCAGACCTGAAATGGCATCATCACGTCGATGCAATATAACGCCAGCGCCAAGGAAGCCGACACCACTGATAATTTGTGCTGCTAATCTCATGGGATCACTACGAATATTGTCTGAAATATTGGCGTAATATTCCGCAGATTGAATAGAGACAATGGTTAATAAACAACTGGCAACAGCAATAATGACACAGGTTTTAAAACCGACAGGTTTTCCCTTTGATTCACGTTCTAAGCCAATAAGGCCGCCCAAAATAAAGGCGACCAGTAATTTAGCGATACTTGATAGTGATAAAGGGCCAATGCTGCCAACAAACTGAATTAATGCGTCCATGGTTTGCTCCTAACGTTGGCCTATTATTCTAAGACTAAAGAGTTACTGTACCTTCTGGTGCTTTCTTATCTTCGTTATTTTTCTTTTTACTCACATCATCTTTAAAGAAGAAGATAAAGAATAGGCTTACAACGGCAGCAACGATTGCTGGATATACCCAGAATGTTGACCACTGTGGTAATGCAGCATCACCTGTTTCTGTTACGGTTGAATTAAAGATTTGACCACAAATAGTGGAAGCAAATAATAAGCCGAAACCATTAGAGACAATAAAGCGTAAGCCTTGTGCTTGGGCACGAATTTCCGGTTTGGCTTTGCGGTCAACATAGATATCACCAGCAGTAAAGAAGAAGTCCCAACATAATCCCTGTAGCATTAATCCGATAACGATAAAATAAAACTCTGTATTTACCGCTGCATAAGAGAAGAATACCGAGCGAATGATCCAGCTAACAGCACCTAAAAGTAATGTAATTTTGAAGCCAAACTTCATTAGGAAGAATGACAATACAAACATAAACAGAACTTCGCAGGCTATACCTATTTGCATGATAGACGCCGCGTTATTAAAACCTAATGCTTTAATAAAAACGGGAATATAAGCGGAGTATGCTGTTTTAGGGATCATTAAAATAAAGATACTAAACATTAAGATAGCGAAATAACGATCTTTAAATAATGAAAGCGCATCTAAACATAAAATATCACGAGTAGAGAATGGCTTGCCTTTCGCTTTCGGTGGTGTGTTAGGTAAGGTAAAGCAATAGAAACCAAGTAAAACACCCACTGCAGAAGCGATATACCAAGTCATCGTACTACCAGAGAAGCCCATTTCACCTAATATAAATCCGATAGCCATAAAACCAAACGTACCGAATACACGAATAATAGGAAAATATTTCACACCATTAATATGGGAGAAACTAATACTATTTGAAAGCGCAGTTGTTGGATAAAACAATAATCCAATAATGAAAATTAAGAATAAAGTCATGCCACTGTTTTGTGCTTCAATAAATTGAGGAACACAAATAATGACTGCTGCATTAATTAAATGAAGGATGCCCATGACTTTTTGTGAAGCAAAGAAACGGTCAGCCACCATGCCAATAAATAATGGGGAAATAATTGTAGCGACACCTAATAAAGCGTAGGCATTACCAATGATGCTTGCCATACCATAGGTACTTAATACCAGTCCCATGGTCATATTCCATGCACCTTGCATGAAATATTGCACAAACATCATTATCAGTAAGCGAGAGGTTATTTTCATATCCATCATCGTTCTCCTCTTAATTTGTTTCTAACGTTAATCCGTCGTAGGCAACGCGGATATTATGAGGAGCACAAACAGCTTCTAATTCGTGATGAAGCAATTTGCCGCTATGTGAAACATGCGAAACGGCAATTTGTGTATCTTGATGTAAACAACCTTGCTGTTGCAGTTTTTCTTTTGCTGCAAATACGGTTTCTAAGCTCATATGATTATCGGTACGATCTTTACCATTGAGTCCATAAGTACATTCAAAAACAACGATATCAAGTGGTTTGTTTTCTAACCATTTCCATGTTAATTCAGGGAACCAACCAGAATCATGTCCATAGAAAATAACCTTGCCATCTTTCTCAATATGATAAACATAGCAAAGTTCCCATTTCGCATGATTAGCGAGTAATGGTGTAATTTTATAGCCATTTCTTTCGACAGTAACAAAAGGAATTAAGCAGTGAAAAGCAAAACGTTCTTTGCTGTAGCCAGGTAAAACTTCGATGCAACCATTAATCGCGCGATCATTACCAAAAATATGAAGAGGATGGTTAATTTCAAAACCATAACCTTCCATTCGGCTAAACAGATCGCCAACATTGAAATGATCCGGATGAGTGTGAGTGAATAGAAGGCTTTCAAAGTTGGTAGCATCCATTCCATCACGCATTAATTGATAACTAAATGTAGGTGATACGTCGATTAACATAATGTCATCAACAATGGCAGAAGAGTGAGTTCTGATATCTTTCCCACCAAGTTCTCTTGCTTTCAGGCAGTGTTCACAACGGCAGAAGGGATTGGGTATGCCTTCTGAGGCAGCCGTCCCTAAAAAATGAAGTTTCATAAGAAATCCCCTTATCCTATTGTTTTATTATGATTTTATTAATTATCTGGTGTTGGCTATCTATAAGCTATAGATTAATTTGAACGTTCCAATGATAAAATGATGAAGATTATTTGCCAATAAATGAAGATCAGATCAGTGATCTCATTCAAATTAAATTTCTTATCATATTGATTAATATTGATATATGTTTTAATTGATATTGATAATCATTTATTTCTGATAAGTAACAAGCGCTTGTTTTATAAACAAATTAAAAATGGAACGTTCAAATTAATTAGCAGTAGTCGCGATAAATAATTCAGGTATGCTAGTGAAAGCAGAAATTGAGATGGAAAAAGATCAATGGCAACGATTAAAGATATTGCAAAACTAGCTGGTGTCTCTCATGGAACAGTTTCTAACGTATTGAATAAACGTGGGAATGTGAGTGTTGAGAAAATTGAAGCTGTGTATCAAGCCGCCAAACAAATGGGCTATCAATTAAATACGCAAGCTCAACTGTTAAGAACTAATAAAAGCCATAAAATTGCCATACTTCTCCCTCAATTAGTTTCTGAAAAATATGCCGTTTTCTTTAATTCCTTAAGGCAGTCTATTGCTCATTTTCCTGAGGTCACTTACGATCTTTTTTTAACCGATGATCTTGAAACCACCGAATTAGAGGCATTACAGAAAATTGCTGCAGGTGGCTATAAACAAGTGATCACCGTTAGCTGTCTTAAAGATGCGAATATCTATTTTGACACGTTAAAATTACCGCCTTCTCAAATAGCATTTGTTTATCGTGAACCACTAAATACTCAACGATATTTCACACTCGATTTTGCTCAAGCCGCAGAAGCTATTTGCCAACAGATAGCCAAAACCACAGGTAAATTAGTGGGTATTTTTATGGGGAGTAGCGACTATTTAAATAATCAAAACTTTGCCAATGAATTACAAAATCGACTTTTAGAGAATGCACCCAATAAAAAAAATGTGGTGCTTTGTGCGTCAGATGAAGAGAGTTATAAAATTGCGTTTGATTTCTTTTCTATGGAGCAAATCCCAGACATATTTATTGCTCAAGATATAGAGAAAGCTCGTTATTTAACACAAGCCAGTTATTTCGGTAGCCATAATGATTGCCCTCCTATTTTTGCATTGAGCGACAATATTCCACCTGTATTAAAAGGATTGTATTACTTTCCAATGAATTACGCTCAACTTGGATTAGAAGTCATGGATGCATTAATGCAAGAAGAGGATGAAAGTGAAATAACTGAAAAGAATGTGACTTGTGTGCGTAATCAAAGCGATCACCTTTATACTTTAACGCCAGCAGTTGTCAGTGAGGATAAAGCAGATATAAGTCTTAACTTATTGATTTTACCTAGCCCGTCAACCAGTGCATTAAAAAAGCTGCTACCTCATTTTTATCGCCAAACAGGCATTAAAGTTAATTTAGCAATACATCCATACGACGAAGTTTATCAAATATTAAGTCAGTTACATTTACATCCATATTATGATTTATTGCGTATTGATATGGCTTGTTTTCCTTGGTTTGCGGAAAGGATATTACAGCCATTAGATAAAATCGGTAACGGATTAACCGACTTATTAAATAATTTTTCACTGCCTACTCAGCAGAAATTTAGCTTAGTGAATAATGTTGCTTATGCCATGCCTTTTGATGCCAGTGCGCAACTCCTATTTTATCGAAAAGACTTGTTTGAAGATCCTATTCTAAAAAGAATGTATTACGAAAAAACTGGTAATGAATTAACCGTACCGACGACATTTGAAGAATACGATAATGTGACGCAGTTTTTTACTGAACAACATGAAGAAGGGCAATTAAGTCGTCCAATGGGAGCTTCAACAACATTGGGTAGTGCAGGATTGATCGCAACAGAGTATCTATTACGTTATTACGCAAAAGGCGGGTGTTTAATAGGAAGCCATAATATTCCTAGATTGGAAATGCCTTTAGCAGGTGAAATATTAGAAGAATATTTAAAACAGTTGTCGATCACTGAGAATATTCATAATAAGTGGTGGAGTGAATCGGTTAGACAATTTGAGCAAGGGCATCTTGCTATGCTTATTGCTTATATGAATTTATTTAACGATGTTGCTCATAGCAATATTTTACCTAAAACAGGTTTTGCACCTGTACCGGGAAGTATTCCGCAATTAGGCGGTGGCGTATTAGGGGTTTCACGTTATAGCCAAAAATCACGATATGCAGAGCAATTTTATCGTTGGCTTTATTCCCCAGTGGTTATGGATCACCTTATTTTATTAGGTGGAAACAGTAATCATCAAAATTTCAGCCATAATCAAGAAATTAGCCATCGTTACCCGTGGATGACATTGGCTTATCAAGAAATTAATAAGGGAATACGAGAATCATCAGTACCAAATGGCAAATTATTTAATTTACGCCAAGCAGAAATTATTATCGGGCAAGGTATTACGAATGTCGTTAATAATATTATGACGATAGACGAGACTATCGAATATATAAATCAGCGTTTGTTAATAGATACTCAAGGTGAGCGGTAGGATTTACTGATTGTTATAAAAATGGCAGGGGATGATGAAATCCCCTGTATGTACACGACTACTCGCCTGCTAATGCTCTTGGAAATAATAAGTTATTTTCTAAGCTAATATGATTCATTAAATCATCGATAAATTCATTAATACCATTATAAAGCACTCGCCATGTGGTGCAGGCTTCAGGTGGTGGTGTGACGTTTTTGGTAATAAATTTAATTACTTCAACAATTTCACCCGCATCATCATGTTCATGTTCCATAACACTAATAGGTGCCCCTGCTTGGCTTCCTAATCCATTTTTTATCATAGGAAAGAGAATGCGTTCCTCTTTCATCATATGACTGGTTAGTTCATCTAATAAAAGTGTTAATTGACGAGCTAATCCTTTCGGGACAGTCGGTTTTGCTTCATGGACTCGTTCTACTTTTTCTGCTTGTAGAATAAGCTCCGGTAATTGTGCTCTATGCTTGTCATGATAATGAACAATAATAAAATCAATAATTTCACTCAATGGTGCTTGTCGCCAATCTTTTTCTAATGGCTGTTCTGAAAGGGCAATTAATTTACTTTCAATTTCATCAATATTGAGCCCTGCTTTCTCTGCAGATTTGCTTAATGTTCTTTTTCCACCACAACAAAAGTCGAGGTTATATTGACGGAATATGGCACTGGCGCCAGAAATAGATAGAGCCAGTTGGCCTAGTGGTTGATCACGTAAGTTCATAGTTTCACCTGTTTATACTCGTCATACTTCAAGTTGTAGCGTTGTTGACTGCGTTCATTCGCACTAGTCACATACTTATGTATGCTCCTAGCGACTCGCTCACTTGTCGCCTAGCTACACCTCGAATTATTTAGAGTATCTATTTGTGTTTATTTAAGTTGTAGCGTTGTTGACTGCGTTCATTCGCACTAGTCACATACTTATGTATGTGACTAGCGACTCATTCACTTGTCGCCTAGCTACACCTCGAATTATTTAGAGTATCTATTTGTGTCTATTCAAGTTGTAGCGTTGTTGACTGCGTTCATTCGCACTAGTCACATACTTATGTATGCTCCTAGCGACTCGCTCACTTGTCACCTAGCTACACCTCGAATTATTTAGAGTATCTATTTGTGTCTATTCAAGTTGTAGCGTTGTTGACTGCGTTCATTCGCACTAGTCACATACTTATGTATGCTCCTAGCGACTCGCTCACTTGTCACCTAGCTACACCTCGAATTATTTAGAGTATCTATTTGTGTTTATTTAAGTTGTAGCGTTGTTGGTTTTGTTTAGCGATATCACCATTAAAATTAAGCGGGCAGTGCTCTTAATAAAGCAAAAGCTTCTCTTACTTGCTCTTCTGTAACCACAAAGGCACGTAATACATTGTTATCATCAAAGCCTTTAGCGATAACACCCGACTGTGTTGTATTAATATTCCACGTTAAGTCATTACGCGCAGTTTCACCGGCAAGATGTAGTGGCATTAACGGTGTTTTCACTCTAATAATCATCGGTGGCAAATTAAGAGGTGCATTGTTTTCACCTACAAGTGATTTTGCTAAATGCATCGCACTTAATTGTATAGGTTGCAAAAATGGCAATAAGTTACCGTTGATTTGTGCACAATCACCTAATGCATAAATATCGCTATTACTGCTTTGCAGATATTCATTCACAATAATCCCACGATCAGTATGTAAACCCGCAAGATGAGCAAGCTCTATATTCGGCGTGAGCCCTGTGGCGGCAATAACACAATCAACCGTTAATTGATGATGCTGATTAAATGTCGCTAAAATACCGTTATCGACTTGTGTTAATGACTGTAACGGTGATTTCAGCATTAATCGGACACCAATTTCAGTGAGGCTAGATTGTAAACGACCACTAAGATCAGACGGGATCAAGGAGGATAATAATTGCCCTGAAATATCTGCAAGGATCACCTCTTTACCTGCTCGACTAAAATCCATGGCTAATTCAGTGCCAATTAAACCCGCACCTAAAATTAATACGCGCTTAGCTTGGTGAATTTGTGCTTCATAAGTTCGGTACTCTTGTTGACTATTAAGCGTAAACATTAACTCATGACCTGAAATAGCAGGGCAATACGTTTTAGCGCCTGTCGCTAAGACCAATTTATCGTAATACCATTGTTCACCTTGAGTACTCTGAATACGTTTTTCATCCGTATTAATATCAACAATTTGTGTATAAGGATAAATGGCTAGTTGATATTGTTGTGCAAAGTCTTCAGCTGTTTGCTTTGTTAGATCATCCGCATTTTGAGCCTGACTAATAACATGGCTTAAATCCGGCTTGTTATATTCATCAATGCTGTCTGAGGCAATAAGGGTAATGGGAATATCTGCATTAAATTTGCGAATGTTTTTGACTAATTGGCGCGCGGCAAACCCCGCGCCAATAATCACAATCCCATTATTGAGAAGATCTGTACTCATTTTGCCTCCTTTGCAAGTGCATCAAAGACATCTTTTCCTAATGAGCATTCAGGACATAAGAAGCTATCAGGTACTTCACTCCATGGTGTATTAGGTTGAACATTTTGCATTGGTTCACCTATTGCCGGATCGTAAATCCATTGGCACACACTGCATTGCATACGTGGACCTAAATCGATAGCTTCAACACGTGTGGTAACTTCAGGTTGTGATGAGGTTGTACAACAAGATTGAGTCGCAGGAAGTGGCGCTAATGCCCATTGACGTGCAATTTCGCGGCCATACTCACGACAAATCTCTTGGGCTTGCATGTCTGGACGCCATTTGGTTTTTAGCGCTAGTGCGGTTTCAAATCCAGCATCCATCAAGCGAGTTTGAATGCGGTCAACAGCACCACCATTCCAGCCATAACTCCCAAAAGCAGCTGCTTTCTTATTACGAAAACGTAAGCCTGTCATCTCTTCAAGCATGGCGGCAATTTTTGGCATCATGACATTATTCATTGTTGATGAGCCAACAAGTACGCCTTTAGAACGAAATGCACTGGTGATAATGTCATTTTTATCACTTTTGGCGACGTTATAGCTTTTTACAAACACATTAGGGTCAATTTCATTGATACCTTGTGCAATGGCATCTGCCATCATACGGGTATTGTTAGACATGGTGTCATAGAAAATAGTGATGCGGTCTTCTTGATAGTCAGCAGCCCATTTCAGATATAATTCAACGATTTGTGTTGGATTATCACGCCATACCACACCGTGAGAAGTAGCAATCATATCAACAGGTAAATTGAAGCCTAAAATTTCATTAATTTTTGGTGTCACAAGGCGGCTGAATGGGGTCAAAATATTGGCGTAATAGCGTTGGCATTGCTCAAATAATTCCGTTTGGTCAACTTCATCGTTAAACAACCGTTCATCACAATAGTGCTGACCAAAGGCATCATTACTAAATAAAATCGCATCGCCTGTTAAATAGGTCATCATGCTGTCAGGCCAATGTAGCATTGGTGTTTCAACAAAAATCAGTTGCTTGCCATTGCCAATATCAAGGCTATCGCCTGTTTTAACGATATTAAAATTCCATTCAGGGTGATGGTGATGACCATTGATTGAATCAATCGCATTTGCTGTGCAGTAAATTGGAGTATTAGGAATAAAAGACATCAGCTCAGTAAGTGCGCCAGCGTGATCTTCTTCTGCATGATTAATAATAATGTAATCAATCTCTTCGAGATTAATTTGAGCTCGTAAATTTTGCACAAACTCGCGACTAAATTTATGGTCAACTGTATCAATAAGGACATTCTTTTCTTCACGTATTAGGTAGCTGTTATAGCTACTTCCTAATAATGTTTTATATTCAGTGCCATGAAAATCACGAACTTCCCAGTCACGTTGTCCAACCCAATTAACATTATTTTTAACATGAATAGCCATTTTGTATTGTTCCTTCTCATTAATCTTTTTATAGGGATATGTATAGATATAATCAAGAAGCGTGCCAATTTTTATCTTATTGTTTTAAAATGATTTTTGTTTTTGTGGTGATTTAAATATTGTCAATATGACTATCTTTATCATGTCAAAATGACCATAATAACAGTCATAATGACTATGAGGTGTTTTTATGGGCTTTTCCGTTGATGTGTTGGCTAAAATTGCCATTGAATTACAAAAAGATGTGGGTCATCAAGATAGGTTTCAGCGTCTGGTAACCACGCTTCGGCAAGTGCTAAATTGCGATGCAGCAGCGTTGCTTCGTTATGAGCCCCATCAATTTATTCCATTAGCCATAGATGGCCTTGTACCTGATGTTTTAGGTCGTCGATTTTTACTTGAAGGGCATCCTCGCCTTGAAACTATCGCGCGGGCAGGGGATGTGGTTCGCTTCCCTGCGGACAGTGATTTACCCGATCCTTATGATGGACTTATCCCAGATAGAGAACATTTAAAAGTGCATGCGTGTGTGGGATTACCATTATTTGCTGGGCAAGACTTAATTGGTACGTTAACACTGGATGGAATGGACCCTCATCAGTTCGATACTTTTAGTGATGAAGAATTGCGTTTAATTGCTGCATTAACCTCTGGTGCATTAAATAATGCGCTATTGATTGAGCAACTCGAAAATCAAAATATGTTATTTACGCCAACCAATACGTTTAAGCCCACAGTAAAAACAGAGATTATTGGTTTATCGCCTTCGATGATGCAACTGAAAAAAGAGATAGAAATTGTTGCACCCGCAGATATGAATATTTTAGTGAGTGGCGAAACGGGAACGGGCAAAGAGCTGGTGGTAAAAGCTATTCATGAAATGTCTAATCGTGCAGATAATCCGTTAGTCTATTTAAATTGCGCGGCACTTCCTGAGAGTGTGGCAGAAAGTGAATTATTTGGGCATGTGAAGGGGGCTTTTACCGGCGCAATCAGCCATCGTAGTGGTAAATTTGAAATGGCAGATAACGGAACTTTATTTCTTGATGAAATAGGGGAGTTATCATTATCACTTCAGGCCAAATTACTGCGTGTCTTACAATATGGCGATATTCAACGCATTGGTGATGATCGTAATTTACGCGTTAATGTGCGTGTATTAGCGGCAACGAATCGTGATTTATGGGAAGAAGTATTAGCGGGAAATTTCCGTGCTGATCTTTTCCATCGATTAAGCATTTTTCCTTTGCATGTTCCACCATTACGAGAAAGAGATGAAGATATTTTGCTATTAGTGGGTTATTTCTGCGAGCAATATCGTCAGCGTTTTAATCTCACTCAAGTGATTATTAGCCCTGAATTACGCCTTTATTTATTACACTATTCTTGGCCGGGTAATGTGCGTGAATTAGAACATACCATTCACCGAGCCATTGTTTTAGCAAGAGCTGGAAATAAAACCGATAGCCTTATTTTACAAGTTAGTCATTTTGCTTTAGGGGCTGAAAATCCCGTTCACTCTGCTTCTCAAACATTACCTTCTGAAGAAAAGAATTTAAAAGAAGCAACGGATGAATTTCAGCGAGATTTAATTAAACAAGCATTGCTACGTAATAACCAAAATTGGGCGGCAACGGCGCGAGAATTATCACTCGATCCGGCTAACTTACGCCGTTTAACAAAACGCTTAGGATTAAAGTTGTCATAATTTAAAAAGAGAATGTCTTAAATGAAAAAAGGTAATTTGGGTGCGTGGTCCAAATTACCTTAAATAATTATGTTAGGATGATAAGTTGTTAATAAATTTCTATTTTCTGAATGCGTTCACCGTGATGGTTACCAGTTCTGTTAAGGTGCTATAAAATTGGCTATACCCACTCATTTTTAATTTATTTAAATAGTGAGGTAGCCATGTGGTCAAATGAAGGGATAATAATTCATTAACCGCTTCTTCTCTGTTTTCCGATGCCAATATCGCTGCTTGAAATAACATCAAACCGATATGATCAACAGGCTCTGGAAAAGGCGTATTTACTTTTAAACGTTCCCGTTTTAAAAACTCACTCAGTGCAAGGGTAGAATCCCCTTGTAATAAGCCCTCAGGATCTAAATAGACTGAACCCCAAGGAGGAGCGGGTAATGCATTAGGGCCAACAAAAAGATTTTGCCATTGGGTTTTTAATTGCTCTGTATCGATAGAAACAGAATCAATTAAACGTTCACACAAGCGGTTTTCAATTTTACAAGGCCACTGTGCTGCAAAATCCCCTGTTTTAAAAAAGTTGAGTGCAGTTTTATTGGTGTCATCATCAGGTGGGAATAAATAACAAATTCCCAATAAATTAAATGCAGCCGCATAATAAGAGAGTCTGCTCATAATTTTTGATACTTCCTTAAACAAACCCCAATTAATGAGGTTTGTTTTTTTATTATTTAAACAACAAGCTCAATTACAATTAGTGAATTGAGTAGAAAACATAGCGCAACATAAAGTCAGCAATAATTGCGATCACACAACCAAGTGAAAAAATAGACTCTGTTGATTTACTTTGATTTTTAGGTGCTAGGAATTTCACTAAACTATAACCACAAGCTAATACTGCAAAGGTTGCTAAGATCCAGCATGTAGTGCGTAACGAGCCAATGGAGTAATACACTTGAATAGGTGATAACGGGAATGTCACCGATTTTTGGCTATAGAGCGTGCTAGTTAAATATTGCTCATAAAAAGGTTGATACAGTAATCGACCGATTAAGCTAAATGTCATGATCCCCCATAATTGCCATTTCCAGCGTATTGGGAAAGAGCCTTGTGGTATTTCAATTCCTAACTTACTACCTATGCGTTGTAATACTTTGATCAGCAAAAAGAAAATAGCCACACCAAGCGTTAACATCGCACCGAAGAACATCACGTAAGTATTAGGGTCCATCCAGGTTAAAATAGAGGTATGGCGATAAATCGATGCCATGCAATAAATATCAAATAACCCAATCAGAATACTGGCACTTAATAACAGCATTGAGAGTTTGCGAGTGCGCCAGAGCCATAAAAAGGTTAATCCTAGGCAACCGACAAAAATAGCAGTGACGACAACTTCACGACTTAACCAAGCAGAAAAAACATTTCTAATGGCATTAGGGGCATTTAATGGCACACCTAAGTGAGTAATTGAAGCGATAGAGCCTAAACCCGCTAATCCACAAATAACAAATAAGGCTAACAGCATAAAGCGATAGTAGCTTTCTGCATTGAGATAATGAGAAAGGCGACGAGCAAAAAGCCCTGTTGTTAGCGCAAGACCGATGGTCGCATTCATCATAAATGTGAAGATTAATAATGACCATTCATTCATTTTCTTTCTCCCTTATTATTAATTCCGTCATTATTGGCACCCTGATGTGGGTTAATAACAAGGTTTGGATGCGTTATTTCAGGGGAAGGTAAACCTGTGACATAATCTAAATCGCCATAGCGTTCACGCAACTCATCAATAGGACCAAATTGGATCGCACCTAGCGGGCAAGTCGCAACACAAACGGGTTGTTCACCTTTTTGCTGTAAATCGATACAAAAGTCGCATTTTGACATCTGCTTGGTTTCTGGATTCATTTGTGGCGCGCCATAAGGGCAAGACCACGCACAAGCACCACAACCGACACATTTGTCTGTATCTACCATGACGATGCCGTCGCCTTCACGCTTATGCATTGCTGTTGTTGGACAGTTTTTAACGCAAATTGGGTCATCACAATGGTTACAAGAGATAGATAACGTGTAAGCAAAGACATTATTGACTAGTGCACCTTTAGGATTGCGGGTATAACCGCCACCCGTGATTTCATAAACACGACGAAATTTGCGTCCGACATCAAGGTTGTTTTTATCTTTACACGCAACCTGACACGCCTTACAACCTGAACAGCGAGCGCTGTCGATATAAAACCCTAACTGTTTGTTGCTCACTGCGGGATAAACGATAAATTTACTCATGCTTTTGCTACCTCGACCAATAATGTTTGGTGAGCATTGCCGTGTGCCATTGCGGTGCTACGGGATGATGTTAATACGTTGGCACATCCACCTTGATCTATGCCTTTTGCATCAGGTTGCCACCAAGCACCTGCTTGCAAGGCGACGACACCAGGCATAATTCGTTGTGTTAATTTGACGGGAACCATCGTGATCCCACGATCGTTATACACTTTGACTTTTTCGCCTTCTTTGATGTTTCTATCTTGAGCATCTAACGGGTTTAACCAGAGTTCTTGGCGCTGTACTTCTTGCAGCCAAGGGTTGGCAAATTGCGTTGAGTTTGCGCGGTTACGCCCTTTCCATGTGATAAGTTGTAGCGGGAATTTATCCGTTAACGTGTCTTCAGGGCCCTCAATGGCGGGTACATAATGAGAGAGTGCAGGAATATCGACATTATTCATGTCATATAAACGCTTAGAGAATATCTCAATTTTGCCCGATGGCGTTGGGAATGGATTATTCTCGATATCTTGAATATTTTTCTCAAACGCCACATTTTGAGTATGAGGACGATGTTTTAATAGATGACGACGTTTAACTAACAACTCTTTAAAGGTTGGAATACCGTCTTCAGGGCGTTTAACACTCGCATCATCGACTAAATATTCAATCCAATCGCGATCAGTCTCTTTACCTTCGCTAAATTGTTCACCTACACCTAATTTATCGGCAACTTCTCGTAACCAATCGTAGTCAGTACGACGCTCAAACTCAGGCTCAATAACTTTTTCAGAAAGAATAATGTAGTCGCCATAGCTCCATGTACCACCGATATTCCAGCGTTCTAAGAAGCTGGTTTCTGGCAGTAAAATATCGGCGTATTTTGCACTTGGAGTTAGATAGAGATCACTACAAACGATAAATTCTACTTTTGATTCATCTTCAAGTACTTTTGCGGCATGAAGAATATCGGTATTTTGGTTTGTCATGTAGTTACCCGCCATTGAGAAAATCATCTTGATTTCAGTATCAAGTTTCTCGGCGTTCAGTAACCCATTTTGTGGCGTGACTAAATTTTTATCTTCACACGCTTGTACCCAGTTGGTGATATTGATTTTCGCTTTTACTGGGTTAGTTAATAGGCTTGGCCCCGAAATAGTTTTACGTAATTCAGAGTTTAAAGCCATACCATAGCCGGCAGCCCAACCACCACGAACACCCACATTACCCGTGATAGTCGCAAGTAATGTCGCGCCACGCGCCGTCCGTTCACCACAAATATGACGTTGAGGACCCCAACCTTGCATTAATGCAGCCGGTTTTGTCGATGCGTATTCACGAGCTAGTTGTTTAATAGTATCAGCAGGCACTTTAGTGATGGTTTCAGCCCATTCTGGGGTTTTCTTAACACCATCTTTTTTACCCATTAAATAGGCAACTAAAGACTCATTTTCACCCACACCTTCAGGCATTTGGTGTTCATCAAAGCCAACTGTATATTTATCGATAAAGGCTTGGTCGTGCAGATTTTCGCTTACGATGACATACATCATCGCATCCATCATCGCGTTATCTGTTGTTGGCAATAACGGGATCCACTGATCAGCTAAAGAAGAAGCGGTATCTGAATAACGTGGGTCAACGACAATAAATTTAGTGCCGTTTTTCTTCATTTTTTGGAAGAAATGGTTTGAATGGCCAAAAATAGTTTCGTTAGGGTTATGACCCCATAAAATCACAAGAGGGGTATTTTCTAACGTATCGAGGGTGCTACCACTGGCAGCTGTGCCATAAGTATAAGGGGTGACCGCAAGGGTATTACCGTTACTGACTGAGTGATAGTTTTCCAGAAAACCGCCTGTGATATTAAACAGACGACGTAACATATTCGCACCAGAGAAAATACCGCCAGTAACGCCTGTACTTAAGCTGACAAAGCGAGATGCTGGACCATATTGCTGGTTAATACGTTGCATATTTTGTGCAATAAGGGTGGTTGCTTCTTCCCAAGTGATACGTTCGAATTTTCCTTCGCCACGTTTACCAACGCGTTTCATTGGGTATTTTAAACGGTCTGGATGATAGACAAATTTACGATAACCACGGCCTCGTACACAGGCACGCATAATTGGCATCTCTTCATCTAAATCAGCATCTGGACGTGTGCTAATACGGGTAACTTTGCCATCTTTTACATGGGCACGAATGTCACATTTACCGCCACAGTCAAAGCTACTGCAAGTTGAAACAACGCGCTCACCCTCTTCAGTTGTTATTGATTTTACTGGGATAGCGTTATCTGTTGTCGCAGCAAAAGAGTTTGATGCGAGAAAAGGGAGGGTGACTAATGCTGAGCTCGCTTGAATAAAGTGACGGCGGCTAACATCGTTGAGAATGCTCTTTGTATCACTATCGTGATCGGACTGATTGCTCATAATGAACTCTACCTTAAACATAATAGGCGGATCCCGATATACCCGATACTTGATATAAAGAATGTGCGTGATTTTTCTAGGCTATGAATAAAGGGAATGTCTGGTATCCGCTGCATTATTATTGAATGCATAGATAATTGCAGAAGGCTCGAAATAACCTCTGCGAGAGGGATAGTAGTTGATTAATCTTTTGCCAACATTCTAAAACCAGACAATGACATTTGAATTTCAGCCTATTTACTAGGAGTGTTAAAAGCTCGTTTTTTGATTGTTAATGAGGTTTATTAAATAGATATCAAGAAGGTTGAAATTTCACATAAGACACCCTCGTTGCTCATTTAAATATATAGCGATTTTAATTATATAGCTCATTATTTGCCAGTGTGTAGAGTGCGTGAGAACTGCTATATTAAAAAGGACGAAAATAAAAAGAGAGTGACCTAAACTGTGAGAAATGTACCGTTAAAAAGCGTTGATTCACTTGACCGAGATGTTATTGCGCTGGGTACAGACTATTTGCCCAATACATTGTTAGAAACGCATCAACATCGACGTGCTCAATTTTTATACCCGGCTACGGGATTAATCGAAGTGAGCACAGATGATGGCGAGTGGGTTATTCCGCCGTCTTGTGGTGTATGGATCCCACCAGAAACAGGGCATGAAACTCGTATGTTAGATGTGAGTACGCGAAGTTTATATATCGAGCCTTCTGCAGCACCTCGTCATAGCAAACAATGTGAAGTTGTCAGTGTTTCTCCTCTTTTTCGCCAACTCTTGCTTGAAGCTGTAGATGTGCCTGCAAAATATGACAAAAAAGGGCGAGATGGTCTTTTAATGCAGTTAATCCTATGTGAATTAGCGAAAGCAAAACCATTACCGTTTTTTGCACCTATTCCACAAGACAGTAAATTAGCTAAATTATGTCGTGATTTTATTCGTAATCCAAAAATAGATTCTTTACCGCAACAGTGGGCAGATAAATTACATAAAAGTGAACGCTCTTTTAGCCGTTTTTTCCGCCAACAAACGGGAATGTCATTTTCACAATGGCGACAACAAGTCTGTTTATTGAATTCATTAACACAAATCTTATCAGGACGCGGTATTACTGAAATTGCCTTTGATTTGGGTTATAACAGCGCCGGTTCATTCTCGACGATGTTTAAAAAACAGATGGGACAATCGCCTTCTCACTTTAGTATGGATGCTCTGGATATCGATAGGTTTTAGTTGAGTACGCTACCGTTATAAAAACGCGCCACTTAGACGCGTTTATTTTGCAAAAATCACTCCATAATTTAAGTTATTTTTGTCCTTACGGAATTATGCAAGCAATAAGGCAGAACCACTAAGCTAAGTGCGGTAATAATTGCTGTCGCGGTTAATACTACGAAAAAGGCATTTTCAAAGGCCATATTTGCTTGAGATATCACGAGAGAAGCCACTTCATTTGGTAACTTCTCTGCCACAATCAGAGCTTCGTCTAAACTGTCATAGACTGCATCGTTGATAGCTAATGAGTCAGGTAGTACGAGCTTTAAGGTGTACACGGTGCTCATCAAACTGCCCATAAATGTCACCCCAATCACACTGCCTAGCTCATAAGCTACATCTTCAATTGATGCAGCCATTCCAGCTTGTCTATCTGTCACACTCAACATAATTGATGTCGATGCTGTGGTAAAAATAATACCTAAACCAAAGCCGATTAAGAATAAGCTACCAATTAACACCATTGGAGATGTTGTTTGATAAACGGCAATTAACCACAGATTTCCCACTAAAGTAAGCATAAATCCGGTAATAATTAAGCGAGCTTCACCTAAACGCACCAAGAAATAACCTGTCAATGGAGAAGCAAGTACAGAGCCAATAGGAATGGGTAAAATCACCAGCGCCGCATTAAGTGGGGTGAAACCTGCAACAAGCTGTAAGCGTTGGCTGAGCAGTAATTCAATACCCACAATGATCACCATAGAAAGCACAGCCATTAAAATACCGATACTAAAAAAGCGGTTTTTAAATAACCCAAAATCAATCATTGGGTGAGTTTGTTTACGCTGACGTAAGGTAAATAGAGTGAGAAAGATCACTGCAATCACTGTGGCAATTGTGGCTTCACTCCACTGTATATAAGGTTTTCCTATCTCTTTTAGGGCATAAATGGCGCTGATCAAACCGACTAAAATCAGTACTGAGCTTAAATAATCAATTTTATGGTTGCCATGTCCAGCAAACTTAGGAATAAGCCAAATAGAGAATGGTAATACCAAAAGAACAATAGGGACGTTAATTAAGAAAACAGAGCCCCACCAAAAATGTTCAAGCAACATTCCACCAATTAAAGGCCCTAAAGCCGCACCGCCTGAAGCAACTGCAGACCAAATACCGATTGCAACCGCACGCTCTTGCGGATCGCTAAAGACTTGTCGCACTATCGACAGAGTAGCTGGCATACTCATTGCTGCTCCCACAGCTAAAAAACCACGAGATGCAATTAAGGTCATCGCTGTGGGAGAAAAAGCTGCACACAAAGAAGCAAGAGCAAATAATGGTAACCCACAAATAAAGAGTGTTTTATGGCCGATCCTGTCTGTGAGCATACCCGCTGCAGGTAATAATCCAGCAACAATTAATGGATAGGCATTCATTATCCAAAGTTTTTCTGATGCACTTGCGTTTAAATCATGAGTTAAACGTGGCAATGCGGTATAAAGCACTGTTACATCAACAACAATGAGAAACAGCATGCTAGATACCAAAAGTAAGACTATCCAACGTTTATAATCTTTTATCATAGAAATCTCAGTTATTTTTATGTGTATTATTTTTACTAGCAGCTATAATATAAATCCATACGACCGTATTGAAAAGAGGTTTTTTTATGGGACGTCAAAGAACCATTGATAGAGAAAAATTGCTAGAAGCTATCTTCGACATTGTGATGGAGCAAGGCGCGGCAGCATTAACGATTGATACTGTCGCAAAAAAAATGGGGATCTCAAAAGGGGGGGTTCAATACTGCTTCAACAGCAAAGAAGCAATGATTGATGCGATGTTTGAACACTGGGAAGGCAGTTATGAAACTAAATTTAACGAGATAGTTAAAAATGATAATTCGCCTGAAAATCGAGTAACAGCACATATTCGTGCTATTCATACGCATGATAAGGTTGCTTTTGCTAAAGGTGCTAGTTTGATGGCTGCATTGTTGCAAACACCAGAATATTTACAAAGTACAAAGGAGTGGTATCAACAGCGATTAACGGGGGTAGATACAACAACAGTCGCTGGAAAACGCGCTAGATTGGCTTTTTTGGCGGCAGAAGGTACTTTTTTACTGCGTTATTTTGGGTTGATGGATATTAATGATGATGAGTGGGACTCTATTTTTGAAGATATTGATTCAGAGTTTCTTCAGCAAGGGAAAAGGCAATAAAAAAGCATGCTGTAATGAGAAGAACAACATGCTTTTTATTAAAGATTATCAGGCTAATTAGAATTAGTAATACATGGCAATTAGCTTATTATCGAGCTCTTTAACGTCAACAGGAGTGTCGAAAATATCTTCGATAATATCCGCTTTCATGATCTCTTTGGGTGAACCGTGATAATACAGTTTTCCGTTACGCATGGCTAAAATATAGTCAGAGTAAACAGAGGCAAAATTGATATCATGAATAACGATAATAATGGTTTTTCCTAATTCATCTGCGGCTTTTCGCAGCAGTTTCATCATTATTACCGCATGTTTCATATCAAGATTATTCAGTGGTTCATCAAGCATGACATATTCAGTATCTTGACATAGCACCATAGCAACATAGGTACGCTGACGTTGCCCACCCGATAACTCATCTAGATAACGATGACGAAATTCAGTCAGATTTAAAAAGGCGAGTGACTCATCAATCACTTTTTTATCATCAAGTGTTAAACGCCCTTTGCTATAGGGATAACGCCCAAAACCGACTAATTCTTCTACGGTTAAACGACTAACAAACTGGTTTTCTTGGCGTAATATTGAGAGATTCTTGGCAAGAACATCACTATTAGTTGCAGCAACATCCATACCGTTAACGCTTACCATGCCACTTTCAGGAAGTAATAAACGTCCAATCACAGAAAGTAATGTGGATTTACCTGCGCCATTAGGGCCAATGATCGAAGTAATACCGCCACGTTGAATTGTTGTTGTTATATTATCGAGAACAGTTGTATCTTGATAACGTTTTGATACTTCGCTGATTTCAATCATATTAAAGTCTTCTTAACACCAAATAGATAAAGAACATTCCACCGACAAACTCAATCACAACAGAAAGTGTTCCTGTCATTTTTAAACCATACTCTAAAACCAGTTGTCCACCAATTAAGGCGATAGTACCTAGTAGGAAGGCGACAGGCATCAAGAAACGGTGCTGACTGCTACCACTGATATGATAAGCAAGGTTAGCCACAATTAAACCTAAGAAGGTTAGCGGGCCAACTAAAGCGGTAGAAACCGCAACTAAAACAGAAATCAGCAACAGGATATAAGTGGTCTGTTTGCGGTAATTGATACCAAGGTTAATGGCATTCGCTTGCCCTAATGCCATCACATCAAAGCTATAGCGCATACGCCAAAGTAAAACACCAACAACCACAATAATCGCTAAGGCACAAAAGATAAGATCAGGAGTGGCACGGGTGAAGGTGGCAAACATGCGACCTTGTAAAATGGAGAACTCATTAGGATCCATCAAACGTTGTAATAGTGTGGCTGAACTACGAAATAGTGTCCCTAAGATAATCCCAATCATTAAGACTAGATTGATGTTAAAACGTACTGAGCTAAACAACCAACGGTAGAGTACAACGGAAAATAGCACCAGCAATGTCGATTCTAAGAAGAACTTTGATAGATTCAGCATCCACGATGCAGGCATATCGCCTTCAAAGAAGACAAACACGGTCTGTAGCAACACAAACAGGGCTTCTAACCCCATAAGTGACGGTGTCAAAATACGGTTATTCGCGATAGTTTGGAACAGTATTGTGGAAACACCAGCGGCAAACGCCACTACAATCATGGTGAGAATAATGTAAGCGCGGTGAGTCAGAATATAAGAGATATTGCCATTTAGGTTTATCGTCATAAATAACACAATGGATAATAACGATGCCCCTAATAATAACCAGATACGAGACATGGGTGAGAGGCGCGTTTTCTTATATTCGACAGCGCCAGTACATTTGCTAATTATGGATGAATTAACTTTTTGCATAACGTTGCTGCTTTAGTAGTAAGAAAAGGAAAATAATGGCACCCACTGCCCCTAAGATAACACTGGCAGGTATTTCAAATGGGTAGCGAATAAGGCGACCAATCACATCGCACAGTAAAACAATCGCGCCACCACTTAAGCAAACCCAAGGGATAGTTTTACGGATATTATCCCCCATCACTAAGCTCACCAAATTTGGCACAATCAAACCGAGGAAAGGTAATGCACCAACAACAGAAACCACAACACCACTGATAAGCGCGATAATCGATAATCCTATTATCATTACTTTGCGGTAATTCAGCCCCACGTTAATGGAGAACTCTCGCCCCATTCCAGCCACAGTAAAGCTATCTGCAACCCAACACGCCATGATTGCCAGTGCGCCAACAAGCCATAAAAGCTCATAGCGACCTTGTAATACACTTGAAAAATCGCCACTGGTCCAAGCATCTAATGATTGCAGTAAATCGAAATATACCGCTAAGAAGATGGTGAGTGCGCCAATAACTGCACTGAGCATAATGCCGACTAAAGGTACTATCAGTGTTGTTTTTAAGGTGATCCTTTGCAGAAGTAGCATAAACAACAAAGTGCCAAGCAGAGCAAAAACAGTGGCGACCATCATTTTGGTAAAGATACCCGCTGCAGGAAAGAGCAGCATAACGACTAATAATCCAAGGCTTGCTGATTGTGTTGTTCCTGCAAGAGAAGGCTCAACGAAGCGGTTTTGAGTGAGCAGTTGCATTATTAAACCTGCAACGCTAATGGCACCACCAGCGAGTAATAATGACAGGGTTCTTGGAACACGGCTGATAAAGAAGATATCGCGCATATCGGGATCAGAAAAAAGCGAAGCAGGAGTAATATCTCCTGCGCCGACAAATAGACTGATCATTGAGAGGATAGCGATACCTCCTATCCCCAATGATAAATGGAACGTTTTCATTCAGTTACTTTATTTTTTCTGATCCAATGCCTGATTAATTGTATCCATTAAGCGAGAGTAAGTTTGGATCCCGCCAGAGATATAAATGGAACTTGCATCAAGATAAATAACTTGGTCTTTATTCCAAGCATTTACTTTTCTTACCAGAGCATTATCAAGGACTTGTTGAGCTGGTTGTGAATCTTCACGACCAATTGCTGCATCACGGTCAATGACAAACAGCCAATCTGGATTAAGTTTTAACAGTAATTCAGAGTTGACAATGTTGCCGTGTGAACCTGGGCTATCAAAAACATAAGCTGGTTCAAAACCTAATACATCATAGATAAAGCCAAAGCGAGAGCTTGGGCCATAAGCCGAAATTTTACCGCCACTGACTAAAACCACCATTGCTTTACCTGCGTCTGGTGTTTTGGCTTTTACGGTATCAATTTTGCTATTGAAATCAGCCAGTAATTTTTTAGCTTGTTCTTCTTTGCCAAAAATTTGACCTAATGTTGTGGTGCGTTCAGCAAGGCTTTCAACGAAACGCTTCGGATCGATATCCATTGAAATCGCAGGTGCAATTTCACTTAATTTTGCATACGCATCACGAGCACGGCTACCACTTAAAATTAAATCAGGTGCTGTTGTGCTGAGCTTTTCATAGTTCGGCTCAAATAATGCACCTTCATTGATATAGTCGTTCGGATTGGTGTACTTCTCTAAGAATTTTGGTAAATGAACATTTGTTTGTGGAAGACCAACAATAGAAACACCCAATGCATCAATAATATCGAGGGTTTCCATATTCATCACAACCACTTTTTGTGGATGTGCAGGGATTTCAGTTGTCCCTTGGAAATGTTCAATCGTGAGAGTTTGTTTCTCTGCTGATTGTGCTGTTGATGTGTCTTGAGCGTTATCACAACCAGCGATAACAAGTGAAGAAAGCAGTAAAAACAGTGGGCTTAATGACTTTTTAAACATTCTCTTTCCCATATTGTTGCAACACGAAATAACACGGATCTTTACAGCAGTGGCCTAAATGTCGATCCACAAAGAAGACGATAATACCATCAAAAGTATAAAGAGTAATGATACTAATTCACATTCTCATAATAATAAAGGATTAACTTGACTAAAATGGCGAAATTTTGCGAGAGATCATTAAAGGAAAATAGAGAACAAATTTTGTGACGTGAAAGAACTCTTCAGATTATTTGCTCAATTTGTGAAGAGTGTCAAAAGAGTAGGTCAAGGAGAGACAATTCTTAATCTATAAGAAATATCGTTAATTAGTATCATTGCGTATACTTCATTCAAGCAGAAACAATCTTTATTTTAATCTTACTTCGGTTTCTGTACTGACACAGTAATGAATGCACAAGAGAAAGCCTTGTTATCTCTAGGGTAAATCGTTGCCAACTCAAGAGGGTTTTATGCAAAAGAAATATATTTACTTATTTTGTTCTGCTGGCATGTCAACATCTCTTCTCGTGACCAAAATGCGAGCACAAGCAGAAAAATATGAAGTGCCTGTGGTTATTGAAGCATTTCCTGAAACCTTAGCAGCACAAAAAGGACAGGATGCAGATCTGATTTTACTTGGTCCACAAATTAGCTGGATGTTGCCTGATATCCAAAAATTGCTCCCTAATAAGCCGGTCGAAGTGATCGATTCTTTGTTATACGGAAAAGTAGATGGCTTAGGTGTGTTAAAAGCCGCTGTCGCCTCTATTAAAAAAGCATCTGCAACAACAAATTAATTTTATTTTTTTATTTTTTTATTATTTCTATTCCAGTCAAAGAGCGAATTTTTCAGCAAGCCGAGCAATTAGCGGCATTTTAAGGGTATTTTTCTATGAGTAAGTTTATTGGTTCACTTGAAAAGGTACTCCTTCCTTTTGCGGTTAAAATTGGAAAGCAACCTCACGTTAATGCGATTAAAAATGGCTTTATTCGTTTAATGCCGTTAACCCTTGCAGGGGCAATGTTTGTACTTATTAATAACGTTTTTCTTAGTTTTGGTGATGGCTCCTTCTTTTATTCTTTAGGTATCCGCCTTGATGCATCAACGATAGAAACGCTCAATGGTTTTAAAGCCATAGGGGGGAATGTCTATAATGGTACATTGGGGATAATGTCGTTGATGGCACCGTTCTTTATCGGAATGGCATTAGCAGAAGAGCGTAAAGTTGACCCGATTGCGGCAGGTTTACTTTCTATTGCTGCCTTTATGACAGTCACACCTTATAACGCAGGTGGTGCTTATGCAGTAGGCGCTAATTGGTTAGGTGGAGCAAATATTATTTCAGGTATCATTATTGGTCTTGTTGTGGCTGAGATGTTCACCTTTATTGTACGTCGCAACTGGGTTATCCGTTTGCCTGATAGCGTACCGGCTTCTGTTTCACGTTCATTTTCTGCATTAATTCCAGGCTTTATTATCTTATCGATTATGGGGATTATTTCGTGGGGATTAGCGACGTATGAAACGAATTTCCATCAAATTATTTTAGATTCTATCTCAACACCATTAGCATCAATGGGCTCAGTGGTTGGTTGGGCTTACGTTATTTTCACTTCTCTACTGTGGTTCTTTGGTATTCATGGATCACTTGCACTTGCTGCACTTGATAGTGGCATTATGACCCCTTGGGCGTTAGAGAACGTCTCTATTTATACTGAATACGGTTCAGTGGAAGCTGCATTGGCAGCGGGTAAGACGTTCCATCTCTGGGCAAAACCAATGTTAGATTCCTTTATCTTCTTAGGGGGTACAGGGGCAACACTGGGGCTTATTCTTGCTATCTTTATCGCATCTCGTCGCGCCGATCATCGCCAAGTGGCAAAACTGGCACTGCCAGCAGGTTTATTCCAAATTAATGAACCGATTATTTTTGGTTTACCTGTGATTATGAATCCAGTGATGTTTATTCCTTTTATTCTTATTCAGCCTATTCTTGCCGCTATTACTGTGACTGCTTATTACTTAGGGATAATCCCTCCAGTGACAAATATTGCGCCGTGGACAATGCCAACAGGGCTAGGTGCCTTCTTTAATACCAACGGTAGTATTGCAGCACTGTTATTAGCACTATTTAACTTGGGGGTTGCTACACTGATTTATCTTCCTTTCGTGATTATTTCAAATAAAGCTCAAACTGAAATTGAAAAAGAAGAAAGTGAAGAAGATATTGCCAATGCATTGAAATTTTAAGTTATAGAAAAAGAAGTGCAGAGGTTTCTCTGCACTTCTTAGAGTCAAAGAGGATATATCATGTTAGATATTGAAAATGCAGTTGATAGCAGTGTTACAGAAGATGAATTTGAAGAGATCATCATGGGGCTTATCATTAATTCAGGCCAAGCCCGTAGTGTGGCTTATGGCGCATTAAAAAAAGCCAAAGAAGGTGATTTTGATGGCGCTAGAAAATTAATGGAACAGTCTCGTGAAGCATTAAATGAGGCGCATAAAATACAGACTCGCTTAATTGGTGATGACCAAGGTGTTGGCAAAACCAAAGTCAGCTTGGTATTAGTCCACGCGCAAGATCATTTAATGACTTCAATGTTAGCAAGAGAGTTAGTGACAGAATTAATCGAGTTACATGAGAAGATAAAATAAGATGAATACGGTGGTGGGATCATTGAGAGCACAAAGTGAAATACGCATGGTCTATGAAGATCAGCTATTTAATGGCAAAAATTTTCATGTCTTTATTTATAATAAAACAGAAAGTGTCAGCGGGTTGCATCAACATGATTATTATGAATTCACCATTGTTTTAACAGGGCGCTATTATCAAGAGATTAATGGTAAAAAGGTTTTATTAGAGCGGGGGGATTTTGTTTTTATTCCCATAGGCTCTCATCATCAAAGTTTTTATGATTTTGGGGCAACACGCATTTTAAATGTGGGAATTAGTAAAGCCTTTTTTGATAAACATTATCTCTCGTTATTGCCTTCTTATTTTATCGCTTCGCAAGTTTATGAATTAAAAAATGAGTTTCTTTCCTATATTGAATCGGTTATTGGCTCATTAAATTTCCGCCATACCGAATTTAATGAATTTATTGAAATTGTCACCTTTAATGTGGTGAATAGATTACGACACCATCGAGAAAATAGAACGCAAGATGATATTCCTTTATGGCTAAGAGACACTGTTAGCGAGATGCATGACAAACAAAAATTTGGCGAAAATGCACTGGTTAATATGGTAATGCTATCAGGGAAATCACAAGAGTATTTAACCCGAGCAACTCGGCGTTATTACGATAAAACACCAATGCAAATTATTCATGATATTCGAATTAATTTTGCGAAAAAACAATTGGAAATTACAAACTATTCGATAACGGATATTTCTTTTGATGCGGGCTACAGTAGTCCAAGTTTATTTATTAAGACATTTAAGAAAATAACTTCGTTGACGCCAAATAGTTATCGAAAAAATTTGTGCAGTATTAAAGAAACAAACTAATTCATTATTAAGCGTAAGAAATTAATCAACAATAAAGATTAATTTTATTGGAAATAGAGAGAAAGAAGAAAATAAGCTTATTTTCTTCAGGGCTCTTTACGCTTTAATTTCGCCATTAATACACAAATAACAGCACTATTACGCTGTATGGGAGTATTTTATGAGTCATAAATTAAAAGTTGTTACCATTGGTGGTGGAAGCAGTTATACGCCTGAATTATTAGAAGGTTTTATTAAGCGTTATCATGAACTACCAATCACAGAATTATGGTTAGTGGATGTTGAAGAAGGCAAAGAGAAGCTTGATATTATTTTTGAGCTTTGCCAACGCATGGTAAAAAAAGCAGGTATTCCTTTAACCATTTATAAAACACTTAATCGTCGTGAAGCATTAACAGATGCTGATTTTGTCACAACACAATTACGTGTTGGTCAATTGAAAGCAAGAGAGCTTGATGAATCTATTCCTTTAAGTCATGGTTATTTAGGACAAGAAACCAATGGTGCTGGTGGTCTATTTAAAGGCTTGCGCACTATTCCTGTTATTTTCGATATTATTAAAGATGTTGAAGAAATTTGCCCTAATGCGTGGATCATTAACTTTACTAATCCAGCAGGCATGGTAACAGAAGCGGTTTATCGTCATACCAACTTTAAGAAATTTATTGGGGTTTGTAATATTCCAATCGGTATGAAGATGTTTATTACAGATGTTCTGAAGCTGACGGAAAAAGATGAACTCTCTATCGATTTGTTTGGCTTAAATCATATGGTGTTTATTAAAGATGTCATTGTAAATGGTCAATCCCGTTTTCCTGAATTATTAGAGGGTGTGGCTTCAGGAACATTAACCGCAGGCTCTGTGAAAAATATTTTCGACCTACCATTTAGTGAAGGATTGATCCGCTCTCTTAATATGCTGCCATGCTCTTATTTGCTGTATTACTTCAAGCAAAAAGAGATGTTGGCGATTGAGATGGGGGAATACTATAAAGGTGGTGCTCGCGCTAAAGTGGTGCAAAAAGTCGAAAAACAACTGTTTGAATTGTATAAAGATCCTGATTTAAATATCAAACCGAAAGAGCTGGAATTACGTGGCGGTGCTTACTATTCTGACGCAGCCTGTGAAGTGATTAATGCTATTTATAATGATAAACAAGCTGAGCATTATGTGAATATTCCTCATCATGGTCATATCGATAATATTCCAGCAGATTGGTCAATTGAAGTAACGGCTATTTTAGGGCGTGATGGCGCTAAACCTCATCCTCGTTTAACGCATTTTGATGAAAAGGTAATGGGATTAATTCATACCATTAAGGCCTTTGAAATCGCAGCCAGCAAAGCGGCTATGAGTGGTGAATTAAATGATGCTTTATTAGCGATGAATTTAACACCACTGGTACTTTCAGATAAAGATGCAGAAGTACTTACGCGTGAAATGTTGTTAGCGCATAAGGCACATCTACCGAATTTTGCTAAAGCGATTGCTGAGTTAGAAAAAGTCTCTCATTAATTGTCGGTAGAGAAAAATAAGTAATAAGGAGACAGAATGGCTGGTTTATTAATTGTGAATGCGGATGATTTTGGGCTTAGTAAGGGCCAAAACTACGGCATTGCAGAGTGTTTTCGTCATGGTGTTGTGAGTTCAACAACGGCACTTGTCAATGCCGAGGGAATTGAACACGCAGCACAATTGCGTCATGAGTTGCCCGGTTTAGGTGTTGGGCTTCATTTTACTTTGACGATGGGTAAACCGCTGTCTCCTTTACCTTCTTTAACGCGTGAAGGTGTGTTAGGGAAATGGGTATGGCAAATGGCAGACGAGGGTGATTTACCGCTTGATGAAATTCGTGTTGAGCTTAATGCACAATATCAGCGTTTTATTGAGATCTTTGGTTGTGCGCCAGACCACATTGATAGCCACCATCATGTACATATGTTTAAGCAAATTTTTCCTATTGTGGCTGAGTTTGCCAAAGAAAAATCATTACCGATGCGAGTTGATAGGCCACTTGCACATAAAGAAGGGATTGATACTCAAGGTGTGATTAGTAGTGATGGCTTTGATAGCCAATTTTATGGAGATGAAATCACTCAAGCATTATTTTTAAAGGTGCTTGATGAATCGAAAGCGCGTCATGAACATTCTATTGAAGTGATGACACATCCTGCTTTTGTGGATAACCCATTGCGTGCAAGTGGTTATTGTTTTCAGCGTTTAACAGAGCTTGAAGTATTAACAGATAGCGCATTAAAGCATGCGATTTTGGAAAGAGGTTATCAGCTAGGAACGTATCAAGATTTAATGTAGTGGGTTTTTAGACAATCGGTGTCTGTGTTATGCCCTGGTGTGGGTCTTTTTGAATTATTTTGCCTCTATTTTTATAAAGTAGAGGCATTTTTATTTTGAATAAAATCAAAACCGATAACCAATACTGGAGATAAATGTTTTGCTTGGATAGCTTTTTCCTTCCATTTTGAAATAATTGCCTTCATAGCCTAAAGTAAGTGTAATATTTTGTGGTGATGTTAACGTGATGCCTGCTCCCCAACTTACTGATTTAGAAGAATGATCTTTATTGATATTTTCTGATGTTTGGTAACTCACACCACTTACCCCGATAATACTGTATAGTTCAACAACAGGTGTTAATGAGTAAGTTGGGCCCATTGTAAGTGATGCATAACGTAATCTGCCATTATGAGATAATGCTTTCTGTGCCATCGTTCCTGAAAATTGAAGAGAGGTTTTTTTATAAGTATTGGGATTAATTTGGTATTTAATATTTATTCCGTTCACAGTAGGTAAATCTTTTATTTTAATATAAGCGCAGCCAGCAGAGATGAGTGTATTACTATCACTATTTTTTACATGGAGTGATGAGGTGGAAAATAAAAACAATGGTAAATATATTAATAATATTTTTTTAAAATAAAATTATAATTTAATAAAAAAGCACATACCATAAAATAATATGTGCTTAAATTTATTTAAAAACGATAACCAATATTGGCAACAAAGCCATCTAAAATAATTTTACTATCGGCGTCTTTAAATTTAAAACGGCTATTTTCATATCCAAGAGAAATAGAAACCATTTCAGCTGGGTTAATGATTAAACCTGCTCCCCAGCTAAATGCGTTTTTCTTTAATTTCTTTAATTCTGAACTTTGAGATTTAAACTGAATTTGGCTCATACCTGCTGTGCCGTAAACACTAATAAAATCATTTAAACGTATTGTAGGACCTGCCATAACAGAGTAATAACGTGCATTTACGTCTTTAAAGAAAGTATTAACTGGCTTATTCAGATCATATTCATTTTGAGCGTAAGTGGCTGTTGCTAAAACACCAAATTGTGAGTTTATTTCTTGGCGGATAGAAAAAACACCCCCATGCATTGGGTTTTGGCCTGCCATTTTGACTTGTGCATAACCTGCTGAAAGTGTGGTTTTCTCTAATTTAAAATCGTTTTTTGCATAAACAGAAGACGTCGCTAATAAACCAGTTATAAATAAAGTTGATAGTAATTTTCTTTTCATTAGTTATATCCCATAAGTAAAACAATAAGAACACGCTATTAAGCGGAAGGGATTATAATAATGTGTCTGTTTTTAATGGAATAAAAAAGAGTGCTATTATTTAAATAAGGTTATTTTATTAAAGTAACCTGTTAACTAATATTAATATTATATTGTTAATTATATGACATTAATATAAATCGCTATGGAAATATATAAATAATAAGAATGAAAATAAAGAAAAAGGCCCTCTAAATAATAATAGAGGGCCTTTTTAGGTTTATTTAAGCCCTAAATCACTTTGCAAGCTAAGCACTTGATTTTGTAAGTTATCTAATTCAAGTTGCTTTTGCATGACCGATTTTGAAGGATTATTTTGCGTTGCCTTCATTTGTCTATCAATTTCATTGATCTGTTTTTGAATATCATTTTGCCCTTTCGTTTTTTGGCGAATTTGATTTAACAGATTATTCATTGATTGATTTAAGGCTTGTTGGCTTGCTTGCTTACTCTTGAGAGAGGCATTAGTTTGTTGCTTTTCTTTCTCTATAGCCGCAAGAACCGCTCTAAACTCAGTATTTAATGCTTTCTCATTAGCGAGAATAGCTTGTTTTTGCTCAATGCGATTGTCATAAGTCCCTGAATAATTACAATTAAACTTAGTAATTATACTAACATCACCGGTTGTTGGATCACAATCTGCGGGATTGGTGACACAACCACTTAATAGTAATGTCATACCAACAAGAGAAAGAGGTAAAAATTTCATTATCATCCTTTTTAACGTTAACTAAGTTTTATTGCTGTACGCTGAGTATAAAGGCTATCAAGCTCTTCTTGTAAAGAGGATACTTGTTTCTTCATCCCATCAATTTGTTTATCAAGTTGAGCGGTTTTTAAGCCATCTTGACGACTCTTTGCTGCGATATCACGCCATTCAGCTTCGCGTTTTTTCATATCCGCTAAACGAGAGCGTAGTGCTGCGATATTGGCATCAATACCTTTCAGTTGTTTCTCAGCAGCGACTTTATTGAGACGTTGTTGTTTCATGTCTTGCTCAATTTTTGCCAGTGCTCTCTTATCGTCATTAATAACGGCTCTTGCTGTATTTGATGCTCGTTGTAGATGCTGATTTTCTTTTTTCACATCGTCTATCATTGAGTTGAGCATTGATTCTTTAGAAGCATAGTTTTGGCGTTTGTTATCTAAATAGGCATTGGCACCAATACCGACACCACAACCAGCGACTGCCGCAATGAGCATACATGCGCCTTTATTGCTCGAATTTGAGACTAAACAGCCTAATGCACCGATAGCCGCCCCTCCTGCACAAGCTGTAATACCTGATTTACTGAAAAATTCCATATCGCTGTTATTTTTCAAACGGGGATCAGCCCCACTGTTACTTTGACATCCTGATAAAGCAAGTACGGCACTAATGCTAAGTACCGCCATAAGTCGTTTATTCATACCACACCTATCCCAAAGTCTCTGTTATTGTTTTTTGCACGCTTCAAGCCATTCGTTCCGTGAAACTTTACCGTTAGCCCAATATCCTTGGAGTCCCTGCATATACGTTGAAAGGTACGTATTTAAATTTGATTTGCCTCTGGCTTCCATTAACTGACGCACAACATCAATTTGAGGTTTTACTAAGGAAGCATCATACGTTGTTGCCATATCCACCAATGTGTCTGCGTAATAACTTACAACAAAGTCGAGGGTTTTCTTATGTTCGTTGACTTGCTCTTGGCGTCGTTCACATGTGGCATCTTTTGTGCCCGCAGGGCAGTTTTTCTCATGCAGTGCAATTAATCGATCATAGAATTCGCCATCATCTTTTAATTTTGTACATAAAAAAGCACCTAATTGCAGTGAAGTACGGATAGCCTGATCACGTTGCTCATCACGCAGTTGTGCATTGGCTCGTAGTGTATTTTTTAATTCAGCTAACTGTTTTTTCAGCGCTTCATCTTGTACTTGGGTTGAGAGCGTATTTAGGCTATTAATGGAATTATCGCTATTGGTTTTTGAATTATTGTTTGCTGGCTTCTCATTCCCTAATTGTTGCCACTCTTTTTCTATCTCTTTAATTTTGTCGCGTGATGTCAACGCAGGGGCAACAATGGCTAAACGAAAACCTGTGTATTTGTTTTTATTTGCGCCAGTGTTGGTGTAATAAGGCTCTTCTTGACGCCATGAACTGCGTATTTCGCTTTCTGGGGTGAGGTAGCTACCACCGCGCACAATAAAGCCACCCGCTTGCCCGTGTAGGCGATCGAGTTTATTTAATCTAAAAGGCTCAAACATCATTTCAGCGACATTACCTAACATGTCATGTAAACCCAGAGGATTAGGTGATAACAAACCGGTGAGTTGTAATGAGCCATTAGCAGATTGGCTACCCGCTGACCAAATGTAGTTTTTGGTACCTTCTGGCATAGGAAAGCGGAGATCACGAAACTCTGAAGCCGAAACTTTTAAGCCACCTCTTGCCGCAAATTCCCATTCCGTTTCTGTCGGTAATCGTGCAAAACCTTTGGCGCCATCTTCAACAGGTAACGCTTCGGGATGATTGCTTCTTAGCCATTGGTTGTATTGATCTGCAAATTGCATCGCTTCATACCAACTGATATTCACTTTTGGTAAACGTAATTTATTTGAAGCAACGGGGCACTCTTTACCGTTAATCACGCTCTGCATGGCGTTATATTGCAGATCGGTAACGGGATATTTTGCCATAAGGTAGTAACGGCCTTTTTCTTTGCCTTTTAATGGAAAGCTACCCGCAATATGTTCTGCTCGAGATTGTTCTAAATAGCCCCATTCATCACCTTCTTGCCCTAAAGTCACACTGTAATCTTGTAATGGCTGGCTTAAGGGTATGGTGACTTGGCGAAAAACCATTGAACCTTCACAAGGGAAAGGCAAGGTAACATCATCTGGCAACGCTTTTGGGTTAACAAATTTATCGTCCCATTTGGCAGATGCGGTAAAACTGCTAGATAACAGCGCGAATGATAAAGTTAGAAGCGATAAATTAAATTTCACGTAAGCTCTCCGCAGGTTCAATCGAAACGGCACGTAGTGCACCAATACTTGCCACTACTAAGGCCACCAGTAAGGCACTGCACATGGCAATCAATAAATCCCAAAACGTTAACTGACAAACAAAAGCTTGTTCAGGTAAATGTGTGCCTAATAATGTGGTGAATAAGGCGCTACCGATGCCATAAAGCCCAAGGGCTAAAATAAAGGCAACACTTGTTAATAACAGTGCTTGCAACACAATATATAAAGAGACTGCAAATTGACGAAAACCCAACAGGCGTAATACCGCCATATCTTTACGTTTACGGTCAATATTGGCAAGGAATGCGCCAATTAAAGAGGCAATACAGCCTAATAGTGATACCCAAGCAATTACGGAAAAAATAACATTAAGGACGTAGCTGATTGCTTTTACAGAGTCTATTTGGCTTTTTTGTGTCATCACATCAATGTGTTGTTGTCTAAACCAATCATCAAGTGGTGCAATGGCATCTAAATTTTTGGCATAAAGACGAGCTTTAGCAAACTGGGTTCTTGGCTTCGCTTCAGTGCCTTCTGTTACGCCAAAAAAAGGCGCTTGATAACCATCTCGGTAATCTTCCATTGCCACTAAAACATCAAGAGAAACAAAGGCTGCTGCTCTTGAGAATTTGCTATCACTGATAATGGCGCCAACAGTAAATGTACGTTTGGCTCGTTCATTGACGCCATTTAGTTTACGGCTAATAAATAAGCGCACACTATCGCCTACATTTGCCTGTAATTTTTGTGCCGCATTAGCAGAGAGTACTAAGGTGTCTGCATTTTGGGGAATGGCGACACCTTCTAATAAAGGATCGTTTTCTGCTGTTGGGATAACTTCAGCATTATCAATAAAATGTTGTCCATCAATCACAATATCGGCTTGAGTGTTTAAGCTGCGTGTTAATGGGATAACAAATCGAACCTCTTCTTTGCGTGCAATATCATTAAACCAACTTTGTGGATAATTACCATTGCCTAACATACGTATTTCAAGGTTACGCGGATCATTTAGCAGTTGATTATGAAGCTGCGTCACAATGCCATTCTTTAATCCAAACAGCAGTAGCAGTGGTGCAATAACCGAGACTAAAGAGAACACAATACAGAGCGCAACTTTGCGATCATAAATTAAGTCACGCCAAGCGAGTGAACTGAGTAAGCCAAGGCGATTGGGATTAGTGTTATTGTTTGATAAAGACACTACCGTCCCCTTGTAGTTGTGCGTGATAGTGGCTAAATCCAAAACGCTCGACTAAAGACCAATCGTGACTAACAACCAGTGCAGAGATATCAAGTTGTTTTACCATCTCTACAATGAGTGCATACAGCGCTTGTGCATTATGGGGATCGAGAGCAGCAGTAGGCTCATCAGCAAGTAATAAAGCAGGTTCATGGGCGATTGCACGAATAAATGCTGCGCGTTGGCGCTCACCAATGGAGAGCTGGCGAGGAAAACGACTAAGTAAAGGGCGTAGTTGCAAATGGTCAATGGCGTGATCAAGCCAAGCAGAGTGCGGTGTTAATCCTAGCATTTTACGAGGTAATTGAATATTTTGCATGACGGTTAAAAAGGGGAGCAACCCGCCACTTTGGAGCATAAAACCCAATTTCTCAGCACGTAATGATGCGAGCTGAGCTTGTTCATTACTTAGCACTGCTTGTGTGATAATTAAATCATCACCGAGTTGAAAATCGGTTAATTCATCTGGGCGTAAGATTAAGCCTATCATTTCCAGTAAGGTGCTTTTACCGGAACCACTTAATCCGGTTAGTGCACCAATTTCCCCTTTTTCAAGGGTCAATGAAGGAAGCGCAACACGAAAACCATGTTGCGCATCACCCCGCGTAATTGCCATGCCTTCAATCTGGATCATTAAGGCAAATTTTCCAGTGGAACAGGGTAAACGTGATCGCGAGGATCGCTTTGTGGTGCAAGAGATATCCAACGATCAACATCTTCATTATAACGTTGATAGTATTGCAATTTCGTATTTAGACGACGGATAAATTTTTCTTGCGCAAGACCATCCCAGCTTTTCCATGTCTCTTCATCTAAGCCAAGCACTTCACTTAAATAAGGGAGATTCTCGACATATTCACCCAGTAAGCCCATTTCACCTAATTTGGTTGCTGAACCTTGTTTGATTTGATTTGGATCGTTCCCCATCGTGGCGGCAATGGAGCGTAAATCAGCAAACATATTGTCAGGAGAGATCAAACCTTCATTCGCTGCATTAACGATTTTTTTCATCACATCACTTAAATCGCTAAGCTCACTTTTGGTGAGTAAAACCTGCACTTCTGTCGTTGGGATATTTTGCTGTAATAAGTCCCGATCACTTATCCAAGCTTTAAAGACAGGAGGCGCTTTTGTCCCTTGTTTTTCACCTAAATAAGCTAAACGCATTGCATAGCCTAAATCGTGTGCATCACTCAGTAAGGCATCAGTCTCTTTATTTTTGCTATAAGCAGGATCAGCATTCAACGCACTACCTACGGTGGCTTCGCCACGATAAGCCGTTTGAATTTGCGTGGTTACAGCCGTGGCTAAACTGTCTACCATACGACCAAAACTATTTACATCCCCTGAGTTGATAGGGTAGTAAAGGGATTTGTGTAAGAACGGATTAAGCGTTAATGCTTCATATTGCGCTTGTGCAGATGCGTGATTTTTTGCACCTGATGGTGTTTTTAAATGCAGTGTATAAAGCGCAACACCGCGATAAGCTGCTTCTTGGCGAATTTGTTCCGCATCGAGTTTAGTGGATGAAAGAGGATCATCTCCCGTTAATGCACCTGCATCGGTGATTAAAATAACGTAACGTGCACCAAAGCGTGTCCAATCAACATCATCAAGCGCTTGCATTACACCGGCATACGCATCCTCATCAAAACGACTACTTGAGACTTTGGCTTGGCGTAATTCTTTAACTTTATTTAGGAAATCAGGGCCGTCTTTTACATCATTGGGATTGACAAACATTTTGCTGTCGTATTCCAATGCAGGGACGGCTTTGATATTAGAACGAAACGCCACTAAACCAAATTTTACCTTATCCAACATATTGTCTTTTTCGACTTGTGCATAAACCTTTTGGATCGCTTCTTTGGTTCTATCAATGTAAGGGTCCATTGATATGGTTGAGTCGATAACAAATACCACTGCGGCAGAAAAACCTTGCATCATATTGTCAGCATCTTTGCTGTTAGGTGTTGCAGGTTTTGGATTATTTGGAGTTACATTTGCATTTTGTGCGTCTTTGCTGTCTTTAGTTTGAGAAGAGACAGAAGCCACATTGAGTACTCGCACTTTATAGCCTGCATCAGTAAAGACTTCATCTGAACCTAATACAGGTAGCAGATAGAAATTACTTTTCTGATCAATCATATAATCTGGCTCTTTTGCTAACACAGCCGGATTCACTTTCTGGTTTTTGATATCTGCTAAAAAGGGTTTGTACTGTTTTTCAGGGGTTGGGTTTTCAAGTAAGCCTTCAACCGTTTGCTTATCTTTGAAAAACAGCATTGGATTACGACCCGCAGGGTTAGTAAATGCGAGTGTTAGCTGCATTTTCCACTCTGATGTGCAACTTGCATTCATCCAACCACTGATATGGCCTAAGCTATCAGGACCAACTTGTAGCCATTCATTAGCACCTTGTTTTTGGCGTTGATAAACATAAAAACGGCTAAATGCAGGTTGCTCTTTACCTGTTGCGCCAATTGTGTCTGCCACTTGGCAACCCGGATAAGTTAATACACGTTGATAGAGAGTCTTTTTACCCTCTTGTAATAACGGCTTTTTCTCTTCAGCACTTGCTGGCGCTGTCAGAATTAAACCGCTGAGAATAAGAGTAAGCCAATGCGCCTTTTTCATGCGACTTTCCTATTTTTTCAAAGCTTCAAGACGCGCTTTTGCGTCACTGTTTTGTGAGTCGTGATTAAGAACCGCTTCGTACCAATAAATGGCCGTTTCTTTGTCTGCACTAAAGCAACCTTGTGCTGATGCGGTTTCTGGATCGTATTCACGAGCGTAATTCAGTGCGATATCAACATCACCTGATTGTGCTTTATAAGCATATAAACGCTGAGCAACATCACATTGATTGTTCTGTTTCGCTTGTTCAATCGTTGCAAGAATAGTTTTGCTATCCGGTTGGCTCTGTATACAGCTTTGTACAAAGGCTAATGCAGTGCCAGATTTCATATTTTCAACACTGCACACACTTGGTGTTGATGGCTCTGATGTCGGTTGTGGTGCAGGTTCGCCAGCAGGATTGCCTCTTAGTAAGAAGAACCACGTTAAGATACCCGCTAAAATTAAGATCAAGATGATGGCTAAAATTAAGCCAATTTTAGATTTTTTCGGTGCTGGTGGTGTCGGTTGTTGTGGCGGTTCATCTGCCTTGATTTCAGGGATAATCGGCTCTATTTCTTCAGGTTCAATTTTGAGTGGCTCTGGCTCCGGCGGAGTTTCTTCAATAATAGGAGCTGGCGGAACTGGCTGATTATCTAATGTCGCCGTTGATTTTAATGCTTCACTCTGACCTTGTGCTTGTGAGGCTAATACGCCATCACGAATGCGTAATCGTCCGATATCTTGTGTTTCGTTATCGTCTTTTAGCGTAAATTGATATGCCATCTGTAAGTTGCTAACGAGGGGATCAACGAGCGTTTTATCAAGAACGATTTGATAACCATCATCAGCATCTTCAAGTGAAAGTTGGTGGAAAAAGGCATTACCTACCCATTCCCCTTTATCATTTAAGAAATAGCGATCTTGGTTACGCTGAATACTTAAATAAACAGGGGAAGCGTCACCTTCCCAATTACGAATACTTAATACCGCAAAGCCGGGACGAGCAGGTTGTACGGGTTTTAATTCTGGATTAAACACGAATTATGACTCCACGACGGATGATTTCATGGTTTGAATTATTTGGCCTAATAGTGCGTTTTGCTCAGCACTGATCTCTCTTCCTGCAGAATGCCCTGCATTCTCAGTAATAACCGCTGATAAAGCGATAAGCCAATCAATTACAAATAAAAGGGTATAATTAACAGGGTTGGTAGGTAAGCGAACTAAACGCTCATCATCCCCCCATTGCACGCTAGCGCTATCGGGTCTTTCAAAGATCTTATGGCCTGCATTGATTTTGCTATCAGGTTTCTCAACACCGTTATCTTTGAAATTAAACCAAGTAATAAAATCACCCAGCACATTATAAACACGGGATGATTGCTGCTCAGCTAAGTCATCACGACGAGCAATGGCTTCTGTCCCTGCAAGGGTTTTCAGCATGCGTTGTTCAACACCAAGGCGGTTAATAGCAGTGATCAGTTCATCAACTAACAGCACCATAATTTCTTGATCGATGCCTAAATAGGTTAACAAAGTACTGTTATCAGGCAGGCTACGCAGATGGTTTATCCATAATGCCATCACTTTTTTAGGATAAGTAACCTCATTGCCGTGACCTTTAGGGGCTTCATCTTCTTCTGGTACTAGAGAGATTGGCTCATCACTAAAGAGATCAAAAGCGGGTTGTTCCATAGCTGCAAAGGCGGAAACAGGGGCTTGTGTTGCCTTCTTGTCTGAAAGTGTATCGATAACCTCTTTTTCCTGCATATACAGGTCGTAGAGTGATTTGCGAGACGGTAACAGGTAATCCAGTAACGCACCTTGTAAATAAGGGCGACTTTGCATAAAGCGTAAAATAGTGGCGGCATTGCGGCGTTTTACCTGTAATTCCTCTTCACCGCCTGATTGATACCATTTTTCAAGATGATGACCGATCAAATCACGTTGAATTTCTTGCAGTTGCTCATTGATACGTTCAAGTTTTAATGATTTTAAGGCAACGGTTTCAAGGTAGTTGGCAAGGCGTTGCATACCACCATCGTTAAGTGACAACATGGCATCCCATGCTTGGTCTGGCTCACGAATATAGCGTTGGACGGTTTCATCTTCAGCAAAGGTTTTTTTCATCAAATGTAATTGTGAAACACTGTCTTCATTTAGAACTGTTTCTTTACCATTACTGATTTGAATAAACGGAGTGGGTACGCCCGGTTTACGTACTAAAAAGGTGTTATTAAACGCTTCACCGTTGATCCAATCTGATGACATCCATTCATATTGACCAAAGCGCTCTAACATCGCCATTTTGATCATGCCACCTTTACCCCATGATTGGCGTAATAACGCTTCATTCATGGTTAAGGAGTTAGTAATCCGCATATCAAACATGGTCATTGCCCAAATCAAGCCAGAAGGGCGTTTAGCACGAGTTTGTGCATCTTTACCTTGCGTGTTATTGATCCATTCTGTGAGGACTGCACCGACTTCTTTTACATCGGATTGTTTGTTTGATGCGGTACATACCACTAACACATTCATCTCTTGGTTATCGGTATAACGTTCAAACAGATAGGCAACTTTACCCCGTAGAATAAGCTGTGCCAGCGGATTTGCACTGTCATCGTTAACTTGACGACGTACATCTGCCATGGTTTCCACCCCTAAACGACCGCGATAGCCAGGAAAATCGAGCAGTTCAACGTGTTCAAACAGGGGTTTACTTGGTGCATCTAATAACGGAACGACTAATTCAACCGTCAGCGCAGTTAACTCTGCTAACGAAAGAGTTACAGGGGCATCGATACGATCACCATGAACAGGACAAATGCTGATCTGGCTATCATTGGCAGTATTGAGACGCTCTAACATATCCACGTTCATAATACTGTCTTTTTGTACTAACACGCCATCTTGCTCTTTGACTAAAGAAGAGAGCGGAGCCAAAACAACAGATGCATTACCTAAAGAGGCAAGTGTGGTGCTAAAACGTTGATAAGCGGATGTCAGCTCTGCAATATCGCCCCATAAAACAGAAAAAAGTTTAGCTCGTTGCGCAATGTTGAGATAAGGCGCTAATTCAATCGCCTTAGGCCAATAGGTTGTTGCTAATTTTTTCTGGCTTTTTTCAGCATGACGTTGCAGATAATCCCATAATGAAACGACGTCATCATGAGTAATGCCTGCAACGGGTGTGGCGTTGCATTGTGTGCTTAATGAATTGATTAAACGGGAAATTTTCTCGTCATCTAATTCAAATTCAATTTTTTCCTGATTGAAGTCATACAAGTAGGCATTGGCGAGAATTTTAACGATCTCAATTTCGCTGAAAAGATGTAGCTCAACAGGAAACTCTTGCGTACCTTTTGAGGCGTTGCGACTAAAGCGAGTCACTAAGCCTGTCGCCTCTTTACCACCACCCGGTGGGTTGATATGGTCGATAAAATCAAGGGTTTTACCTGACATACTAGTTCTTAAGCGACCGTCTTGTCCTGCGGCAAGAGCTGAAATCAGGTACGATTTTCCTGCTTGAGAGAGCCCAAAAAAGCCCACAGACATTGGGCGTTGTGTCGCTAAACTGAGATTTTTTGCCATGTTACGGCTACGGCGTAGACGATAGATAAGGCTATCGGCTTCGGTATTTAAACGAGGAGCATTACCTCTTACTGCCGTTACCCAATCAATGGCTTTACCCGCGCCTTGATAAATGGCATCCCATTTGGCTGTTAACTGTTTTTCATCCATCATATTCATTTACCTAATACACTCCCGCTATCCAGCCAATAGGATGTTTCACCAATTCCACTATCTGCTAACGTATTGAGTTTGAAGCTTAAACCGTTCTTATTAACGCCACCTTTGCCATTAATAAGCTCCATCTCTTCAATACGTAATTTTTCAGATTTATTGTCATCATTATGGCCAGAAGCGCCTCTTTCTTCTCCAAGCTTGATATGCAATACGCTGTCTTCTTGGCTAAGTTGCTGTGCCAATTTCGGATTTTTAATGCGCAAAGTATAAAGTGGAGAGGCAGGCCAACGGGCATTATCTAATTGACGGAAGCCTAAACGTATCCCGCCTCTGACTTCAAAATAGGTATCAGGATCAGGCTCAAATTTATCCTGAATATCACGGTAGTAAACGTCATTATCAGAAATGGTATTGTTATTATCCAACATTCCTAAATAACGTACTGTTGAGTAAGTTTTAAAGTTACCTGTCGAGAAGTAGAAGTTGAGTAAACGTGCATTTTCAGCCATTAAACACAACATTGCACCAACCGCTGCTGTTGATTTTGGATCGTCAATACGGCCTTTTTTGTTGAATGGATACCAACCACCCGTTTTGTAGCCATGTAATGGCAGAATACGAGAAGGCGGTACCGGCTGTAATACTTTTAACAGTGCTTGAATACCTGGTAAGCGAGAAGGACGGCCGGTCAGTAATAAAACATCACAGGAGTAGTAATAAAGCACTTCACACAGGGCTTTTAAACTACGGGTGATATTAATGCGTTCACCTGAAATAAATTCGGCGTGCAATTGCGCAAAGTTAATTTGTACAGGCACATTTAAAATGGAGAAACTCTCGCCACCACCAAGCTCTTTATTGGTTGCGTCATCAATATAACGACGTACATGCTCTGTCGGTAGAACGTTAAGTAATTCCCCAAAAGTACTGTTAATGCCTTCATGTGGAACTAATGGATCGTAGTTTTCATACTGGCTTAAAATCTTTAACCCAATCGGATTAAAGATTTGTAGGGTAAGTTGTTGGCGCAACACTTGTTGCCCAGCATCTAAACCTTCACTACCAAAAAGAGAAGACATCAGAGCATCGGCATCAGAAATACCTGCATCCGTTAATGCGGTGCGTAATGCCGGTAAAACACAAATCTGGATGATATCTAATAAAATATCATCGCCCGCAATTTTGAATCCTTCACGGAATAATTGTGTTGGAATAATTTTGACGTTGCTACCTGTGCCCGTATCCAGTTTATAACGTGTGATAACGAGATCGGTTGTTCCACCACCAATATCAATTGAGGCAATTTTTAACGTGCTATCACCCGTTAATGCGCGGTTATCTTCACGCACTTGGCTGGCAAAGAAGGCTTCAGTACGTTCACCAAATTTAATTTGTGTTTCGTTGTAGAGGTAAACTAATTGGCCACAAGTGGCTTCATCCCACTTCACATGGATGTTTGGCATTGGAATACGACATTGTTCATCTTTGCCATCAAAACGCAGTTTTTCGTCAGTTGGGTCCCAATTCATGGCTTTCCAAATGAGTCCTAATGCATTTTCCATGCACGTTTCAAAAATGGCACGCTCTGGTTTTGGCATCGCTGGTGGAATAGTCAAAATGATATTGCGCAATTGACGAGGCGCACTAGCGTGACTCATTTTAAGGCGTTGAGCGGGGCTATTCATTTGCGTTAATGCCTGCGCTAACACTTCGGTTAACATCATGGTCATTAATGAACTACGGGTATAGTTTGGTGTAAATACCGGCATGCGAAAGTCAGGCTCTAAACGGAATAACGGCTCACCGTGATCGTTTAGAAGGTATGTCATCGGAACTGCGGTTGCCAGTGGCTCTCTGTCTGTCTGACCAAAAGAGCGACTAAAGCGCCAACCCGGAGAATACGGGGAATCATCCCATAAGTAGCGTTTAGGGCTTGAAATACCCGTTGAGCCTTCAGTACCTAAGCGTTGCGCAGCCATGCGGTTGGCTTCAGGGCCAACACGACCAATTGTTGGCCACATAAAGGCATTATTGCGACCGCTATTTACTGAGAAATCTTGTTTACCAAATTCAGCTTGCGCAAATTCAACACGGCTTTCAAAGGGTTCATTATAGATTTGATAAGGGTGGCTTAAATCACGCAGCGTCATTTCATAGAGTTGCGTTAGCCCTTTATTATCATTGATATGATCTTCAATTAAGATCCCACAGGTGCGTGAGTTACCCACATCAAGAATAAGATCAACTTCAATCGCGGGTTCTTGTGGTTTAGTTTCGTTAATTTTGATTTCAGGTAAGCGTAGCTTCTCACCTAAAATATTGAGTAAATTGAGATAATGTGCCTGATGTTGAAACTCTTTAAGCGCATCTTCAAGTTCATCATGGTACATTTTGGTCACAGCTAGTGCTCTTTCGCTAAAGACTTCCTTTAACCAACCATCAATCCACGGTGTTTCAAGGAAGTTCTCAACTTCATAGCCCAAATAAGCTAACGCAAAAGCGACACCCGAACGAACATCTTCTTCGTTTGGCGCCAGATAAGCTGTATTGGCGCGATTCGGTTCAATTCGAGTATCAAATGCCACAACAACGCGGTGTGTATGTCCATCTTCATCTGGCTCAGGCAGTTGATGGAACATCATTCTTACCCAGTTATCAGGGCCTTGAGAAAATGCGCGTGGTGGATTAAAACGGAAGAATGGCACCGGTAGCCATGTGTCATTTAATAGGGTTAATGACTCTTCAAGGGAAAAGCTAAATTCAGCCTCTCTCGGTGTTTGAGGCTGGTTTTTAGGTGCTGGGTAAAGATAGTTATCATCTCGTTCATTATAGATGAGTCGCATTAACGGGCCGTTTTCGCCTTTTTTAACAAACTCACCGTACTCTTTGCGCTGTGGTAGCGTAAAACCGAAATCCAGAAACTGAATATTGCTGTCACGGATAAGGGTAATTTTATCTTTATAATCGGTCAGTGGCGCTAACATGAATTAATTATTCTCCCGCTTCATTGATAATGGGAATGGCTGATTGTTTTCATATTTCCCTTGGCAATCAGCAATATTTTGGCTTCCTGGTTGGCAAATAATATTTGGCATCAAATAGTTTGAACCATCACTACACAGAGCCTGACCTTGGTTATTAATATTTAATCCGCCTTGATTGACGGCTGCACTGACAGGCGCTTTACAGGTCACGCCATCACTGCGTGTCATGACGACTTGCCCTTTGCCATTATCTAATTGATAGTTCAGGCTCAGTGGTTTACCTGTTTTTTGATCTTGAATTCCCGCACCTGCTTTCCATTGGCCATTAAGGAATTGGGTTGAGCCATTCGCTAACGCATTTGCGGGAATAGTCAGTGGTGTTGTGTTATCAGCTGTGGCTGGTGGGGTGACATCTGGTGGTGCATTGGGATCAACAGGAGGGTTAGCCGTGTTGTTCTCATTCCCTGTATTTTGATTGTTATCTGTTTTCGGTTGCTCATTTTGTGTGGCTGGATCAACCGGAGGTACGTTAGGCTGTTGCGCATCGTCGGGCGTTGCTCCTTCAGGTAAAGCACCTTGGTTATTATCTATTTGAGGATCAACTACAGGTAAACCAGTAGTAGGATCAACGACGGCGCCGTTATCACCCGTGCCATTAATCACATTCCCATTGGCATCAACGGTGCCTAATGTTCCTGTGTGAACTGTATTTGTTGGTACACCAACGGTGTGGCCGTTAGTAACCACTGTGGGAATTTTCGGTTTTTCAAGCGTAGGGTCGGGCAATTTAGGCGCTTCAATATTTGGCGTTTTAATATCAACCGTAGGCAGTGCTGGCGTTGAAAAACAGCCTCTTAAGAAGAAAATTGCGAGTAGAAGTAATAATAGAGGTAACAGCCACCATAAGAAGCGCCACCAAGGGCGCTTAGTTTCAGTAATAATGACTTTTTCTTGCACTGGTGGAGCCACGGTTGATGTGGGTGCGATTGGCGCTACAGCCGGTTTTAAGCAAGCAACAGGATCAACTCTAAGTTGTTGATTAGCGCTGACAAAACCCCAGAAGGTAATAATAGGTTGGCCATCAACAATAAAAATATGGTTTTCGTCAGGAAATTGGATAGTTTTGCTGAGCAGGGCACCAAAAAGCTGACTTTCTTTATTTCCAGCTCTTTGCTGTTCTTGTTCACTAAAGGCGATTAAATCATCTTGATTCTTTTTCAGTTGCGCATAAGCGGCGGTGCGTTCTTCTTCTGAAGCAGCAGACCAAGGAATAACAGAGCCATCAATCGGTGAATACCAGTCAATGCGCTCGCCAGTTTCATTTGGCTGAGGAATAGCAAGACATTGAGAAATATGTGCTTTTCCTCTTAAACGCAGGGTTTCACGTAGCTGCAGTGCAGAGATATAAACAGCCTGTCCATTTTCTCCCATAGGGAGGTAACTTTCTAATTTACCACTTCGTAAGAATGCTTTATTCACGACGATCATTCCGCTAGGCAAGATTATCTATGGGTAAGTTGGCTTATCCGTAAATAGGCTTTAAGGCTAAAAATAAAGATATAAAATTTATATTCATTTTATATTATCAGAAATTGGGTGTCTATCTAGCGGATTATTTAGGGTTAGTTAACTGATTATTATTAAAGGATTTTTTATTTTTCTTGAGTGAAAGAGGGAATATTAAGGTGACGATGATGATAATGAAATAATGATATTACAGGTTGCGCTATATTTTCTTAAATATATGGATTAAATCACCGATATATTAGCTTTTACATTAAAAAATAATGAGATAGAAGAAAAAAAAGACAAAATATAAAGGGATAAACTATTAATGAGTATCTCGTCATTGTGATGGTAATCACAAAATAGGTTTATTCTGAATAATGAGAGAATAAGAAAAGAAAAAAACAGACAATTAAGGAATGGTCTTAAATAGATAAGATATAGAGCTCGTCAGTGCCAATATAATAATAAAATACACGTAATACGTGAAAAACTCACCCTCAATGTGAAACCAAAGAGGGTGAATTAAATATTAGAAACCGTAATCAATCATTATTTACAGTTCTTTGGAATATAATCTTCAATTGCTTTTCGAGTCATTAAAGTAACTTCATTAGCATTACGCGCTGTGAAGACTTTACCTCCAGTGGCGCTCGCCACACAGTTACCCGCACCTGTACCTAAAATATCAACCACATTAATGACCGCGCGAGGGTGAGCGCGTTTTAATGTACGCGCTGCTGCGCATGGATCTTGATCGCAAGACTCTAAACCGTCAGATAACAAGACAATAATCGTGTCACGATTATTCCCTTTGATAAGAGAGCCTGCTCGTTGAATAGATTCGGCTAACGGTGTACCACTATCAGGTTCAATTCGTTTAATGTAACTAAGCAATTTTGAGCGTTCATTACCACCATATGCAGGGCTTGATTTCACTACACCGCAGTCTGATGCTACAACAGTAGTAATTTTCATATCGGAAGGAATACTATTAATAATCTTAGTCGCTGCATTTCTTGCTACTGTGATACGACGAGGTTCGGCATCATAGCCCGCGAAGAGTTTTCCTGTGCTTGAAATAAAGTCTAAGTCGTCTTCCGTTAAACTCATACTCAATGCCATTGAGCCTGAAGCGTCAAAAATAATGATCACTTGAGGTGCTAACTCTGCTGGGCGTTCAGCTGGGCACATTTGTTTTATTTTACTGGCTAAGCGATTTTCACAGGTTGCATTTGCTGTTTTCTCTGTCACTCCCGATTTTTTCAGTTCATCTTGCACACAAGCTTCTAGTGGCGTGAGTTTTTTCACTGGCACAGGTTTAGGTGCAGGTACAGGTACTGGAGCCGGTTCTGGTACAGGTTCAGGGATAGGCTCCGGCTCTGGTACAGGCTCCGGCTCTGGTACAGGCTCTGGAACGGGTTCAGGAATAGGCTCTGGCTCAGGTGCGGGCTCTGGTTTTGGTGGTATGACAACGGCAGGTTTCTCTTCAACCACAGGAGGAACCACTTTCGGATCAAAACAGCCTTTTAGCCAAGATGCCAGTAAGAGTAAAAATAGTAAGAATAATAGTAGTAATAACCAACGTAGCCAGCGATTACGTGTTTTGGCGGGCACATCGGCCAGTGCGGCACCCGCAGCAGCGGCACTTGCCCCCGCGGTAACTTGTGCAATAGGGGGTGGCAATGGTGTGGTGCGTGGCCACCATGTAATAACGGGTTGCCCATTAATAATATAGACACTTTCGCTATCAGGTAGCGTTGATGCCGTATCTAAAAGATGGCGCTCTTCATCCGTGATCCTGTTTTGTGATGCTAATAGTGCCGTTTGCGTTTTAATATCGTTAAGGCGTTCATCTAAAATACGTCTTATTTCTTGTTGTTCTTGTCCTTGTAACGAAGTTAAAGCGACAGGATTACCAGAAACCGGAGAATACCACTCAACCACATCATCCGATTTTTTCTCTGGCGTCGCAAATAGAGAGCGGTACTTAGTCGGAAAGTGTTGAGTCAGCAATTGAAGTAATTGCTGTTGATGCGTTAAGGCAAAATCGGCGCGGGTAATATCAGCCGTTAATCGTGAGATTCGATTCATATTTTAGAGAGCCTTATGTGACGGCCATATTCATTTAAAGAAAGAAATTTAAGATAGCAATATTATTGACTATAACGGCTTTATAAAAAAGGTGAAATTAAAGCGTTCACTTTTTTAATATAAGACAAAATTAATTTTTATTTCTAAATTCGCTCAATTTATTTCTCTATTTTAACAGGGAAAATAATCCATTTGCTTATTTATCTTCACACCCATTAGGATGGCGTATTTATGTTAAAGAGGGAGATCGCAAATTGGCAGATCTTCCTTATTGAGTACTGGTGAATATTGATATAGCACATAGAGCATCTTGGGGTTACAGGGTATGTTACCCACACTAAAAAATAGCCAAATCATTCGCTTTTAGGGGAATTTATTCCTCTCTTTACGTTGATATAACAGCAGGTTTCTGATGACAAATAAAATAAATAATAACCAACTACTTAATGATGTAACTCGTTACTGGAATATCCGAGCTGAAAGTTATAGTGAGTCGAATCAACAGGAATTGCTGAGCGAAAAACAACAGAAATGGCGTCATCTATTATTGGGGCATACCAAAGTAGGTGAAACCTTAAAAGTGCTTGATATTGGAACGGGGCCTGGTTTTTTTGCCATTTTATTAGCGTTATCAGGTCATGAGGTTACGGCAATTGATGCAACGGAAGGCATGTTGCTGGAAGCTAAACAAAATGCGCAAACACACAAAGCAAATATTCAATTTGTTCGCGGTGATGTACACCAATTGCCTTTTGCCAGTGAACAATTCGATTTAGTAGTCAGTCGTAACGTGACATGGAATTTAAAAGCACCTCAAAAAGCGTATTCGGAGTGGTTTCGAGTATTAAAACCGGGTGGTAGTTTAATTAATTTCGATGCTAACTGGTATTTACATCTCTTTGATGAAAGCTACTGGCAAGGTTTTGTGGCGGATAGAGAGCGTTCAATTGAAAAGCAAGTTGAAGATCACTACGTCAATACAGATACCAAAGAGATGGAACGAATTGCTCGCCAATTACCATTAAGTCAAATTAAACGTCCGCAATGGGATATAAACACCCTGTTAGAAGTCGGTTTTAGTCGATATATGATAGATACTCGTATTGGTGATTTCGTGTGGAACGAAGAAGAAAAAATCAATTATGGTTCAACACCGATGTTTATGATCCACGCACAAAAACAAAGAATAGATAATTAAAGGAGAATAACGTGAAGCCCTTACTTTCAGTGTTCCCAACGCTATTATTAACACTGGCATGTGCTTTTCCTGCATTAGCAGACAAAAGTAATAATATGTTGGATTATGCCAGCACAAAAGATATTCGTGATATCAACCCGCATCTCTACTCTGGTGAGATGGCAGCTCAAAATATGGTATTTGAATCCCTTGTATTAAATACCGAAAAAGGTGTTGCACCTTATTTAGCGGAGCGTTGGGATATTTCTCCTGATGGTAAGAGCTACACTTTCTTTTTACGCCATGATGTGACATTTAGTGATGGTGAGCCTTTTAATGCTAAAGCAGTAAAATTAAATATTGAAGCGGTACTAGACAACTATGAACGTCATGCGTGGTTAGAGTTAGTTCGTCAGATTGATAGCGTTGAAATTGTTGATGAGTTCACTGTTAAATTAAATCTAAAAAACCCTTATTACCCAACATTAACGGAATTAGGTTTGACTCGCCCATTCCGCTTTATTTCGCCGAATTCTTTTATTAATGGCAAAACCAAAACAGGTGTTGCGAACTATGTGGGTACAGGGCCTTGGGTATTAACTGAGCATAAAAAAGACCAATATGCTGAGTTTAAAGTTAACCCCAATTATTGGGGAGAGAAGCCGGTATTAAATGGTGTGATATGGAGAGTGATCCCCGATAGACAAACCATGTTACTTTCTCTGCAAAAAGGGGATATTCAGCTTATTTTTGGTGCAGATGGCGATATGTTAGATATGGATTCATTTGAAGCTCTTATGGCATCAGATAAATTCAAAACGGAAATGAGTGCACCGATCGCGTCTCGTGCCATTGTGCTCAATAGTAGCCGAGCAATGACATCTAGCCAAAAAGTACGCCAAGCATTGCAATATGCGGTTGATAAAGAAGGGATTGCCCAAGGTATTTTAGCGGGTAGCGAAAAAGTCGCTGATACTTTAATGGCGCGTAGTGTGCCTTACTGTGATTTTTCTTCCCCAACCTATATTTATCGTCCAACAAAAGCGATTGATCTATTAGAGTCTGAAGGTTGGGTATTACCAAAAGGTAAGACTATCCGTGAGAAGCAAGGCGAAAAATTACAGTTATTGCTCTCTTATAATGTGAATAATGCTGTTGAGAAAGAGATAGCTGAACTTATTCAAGATGACTTTAAAAAGATTGGTGTTGGTCTGACGATTTTAGGTGAAGAAAAACAAGCCTATTTAGATAGACAAAAAAATGGTGATTTCGATTTGCAATATTCGCTCTCATGGGGAACACCTTACGATCCGGCTTCTTTCGTTTCATCATTTAGAATACCTGCTCATGCGGATTATCAAGGGCAAAAAGGATTGGCAAATAAAGCTCAATTAGATGCCATGATTGGTGAGTTGTTAATTACACCTAATGAAGCGCGTCGTCAGGAATTATATAAAACCTTGTTTACCTCATTAGCAGAGCAAGCCGTTTATATTCCATTAACTTATTCACGTACTAAGGCTATCCATCGTAGTGAATTAGAAAATGTGGGCTTTAATCCATCTCAATATGAAATACCGTTTGAAAAGATGCGCTTTAAGCCTTAATTAATGCATTAATGAGGTCAACTAATATAAGTGTGGCTCGTAATATCAACGTGCCACACTGATCAAACCTTATGCTACGTTATATATTCTGGAGAGTGCTGGCTATCTTCCCACTGGCACTGATGATTTCATTTATTGCCTTTATTCTGTTGGAGTTAGCCCCATCTGATCCCGCGGAAGTCGCGTTACGCGTCAATGAAATAGTACCAACACCTGAAGCCATTGAAGGTATGCGCCATGAGTTAGGGTTAGATAAACCTTTTTTTACGCGTTACTTTTTATGGTTAATGGCTGGTTTACAACTCGATTTTGGTACTTCTTTTCTTACAAGAACTCCTGTTATTCAAGAGATGCTAAGGGCGTTGCCTCCAACACTTTGGTTAGCCTCAACAGCGCTATTCTTTACGATTATTCTGGCATTACCTTTAGCATTATGGTGTGTGGCTAAACCTCAAAGTTTTACGGATAAATGCATTCGTTTCATTGTATTTGTTTTAACAGCAATTCCTAATTACTGGTTAGGGTTGCTTTTAATTTGGGGGGTCGCAGTTTATTTAGATTGGTTGCCTGTCAGCGGGATGTTATCGCCACAGTCTGTTATTTTGCCTGCACTGGCACTCTCTTTAGGGTATATCGGCACTTATTTGCGGTTATTACGCGGTGCGATGTTAAATCAATGGCATCAGCCTTATGTCTTTTATGCCAAAGCGCGAGGATTACCCGATAACCTTATTTTACGTCGTCATATTTTACGCAATTCGCTGTATTCCAGTTTAACAGCATTGGGAATGAGCATTCCGAAGCTTATTGCTGGTACGGTGGTGATAGAAAATATTTTTGCTTGGCCGGGGATCGGACGACTATGTATCAGTGCTATATTTGGTCGTGATTATCCGATGATACAAGCTTATATTTTATTGATGTCACTGCTATTTCTCTTTTTTAATTTTCTGATGGATGTCATTCAAATGATGACTGACCCACGGTTAAGGAGATAGTGATGTGGCAACTGTTTTGGCAACGACTTGCAAAAGATAAAAGCGCACAGCTGTGCTTATCGGTGATTATGATTGTGATTATTGCAGGAATATTTGCCCCTTGGTTGGCACCACATGATCCCACATTAACCTCGATACGTTTGAAATTTAAGCCTATGAGTTTTGATTATCCGTTAGGTACGGATAATTTAGGGCGCTGTATCTTTTCAAGATTATTGTTTGGTGTAAGAACCACGGTATTTTATGCCTTATTAGCCATGAGTGTGACATTAATAATTGGTTGGTTAATGGGCATGTTAGCCGGGTTTTTTCATGGCAAGACAGATACATTAATTATGCGGTTATGTGATGTAGTTTTGTCATTTCCAGCAGAAATTATGATCTTAGCGTTAGTGGGAATAATGGGGCCGGGTATTGGTAATATCTTAATTGCCGTTATTTTAGTGAAATGGGCATGGTATGCCAGAATGATCAGAGGGGTTGTTCGCCAATATTCTCATCGTAATTACATTGCATATGCACAGGTCATTGGCGCGCCGTCCAGTCATATTTTACGGCGACATCTATTACCTGTTACCTTTGCTGAAACTATTGTCTTAGCATCAACGGATATTGGCAGTGTTATTTTAATGATCTCTGCGCTCTCTTTTTTAGGGTTAGGCGTACAACCACCCACGCCAGAATGGGGAAATATGCTCAGTGAAGCAAAAAATGTCATGGTATTACATCCAGAACAAATGTTGCCAGCGGGGATTGCTATCACTCTTGTCGTTACCGCATTTAATTTTTGGGGTGATTTTTTACGTGATGTGTTTGATCCCGATAATCGCCAGTCAGTAGGAGAAAAGCATGAACAACTTACTGACGCTTGAGCATGTTTCTATTTTTCATCAAGAAAGTGGAAAAAAACTGATTGATGACATCTCTTTCTCGATAAAACAAGGACGTACATTAGCGATTGTCGGAGAAAGCGGTAGTGGTAAAAGTTTGATGAGTAAAGCCATTATGGGATTGCTACCTGAACAATTAGCGATGTCAGGAGAGATTTTCTTTGAAGGAAAGAAAATCAGTCATGAAACACTTTCTCAACGTCGAGCTTTATTAGGAACATCTTTAGGTGTGATTGTGCAAAATGGTATGAGTGCCTTCGATCCCTTGATGAGAATAGGAAAGCAATTTTGCCAAACTTTAACCTACCATTTTTCCTATTCTAAAAAGCAAGCCATAGAAGAAACACAGTTGGCATTATCTCATGTTTTTCCTCATCAATTTCAATCTATTATGCAGGCGTTTCCTCATCAACTAAGTGGCGGACAACTACAACGTGTGATGATTGCGATTGCGCTCGCTTTATCACCGAAATTATTAATTGCGGATGAACCGACAACGGCGCTTGATGCACCACTTCGCCAAGATATTTTAAAATTGCTTCATCATGTCGTCACAACTCATCATTCAACACTGATTTTTATTTCTCATGACTTAGGGCTAGTTAATGAAATTGCCGACGATATAGTCGTCATGCAAAGAGGGAAAATGGTTGAATGTGGCGATAAAACAACCGTTTTATCACATCCAACACAAGAATATACGCGTTATTTAATTAATGCACGCCGGCAGCTTTCATTACGCTTCGAGCAATTGATTAATAAAAAAATAGATTAATGCCATCATAATAAAAGAGGGTTTATGTTATTAAGTGTTGAGAATATTAGTAAGTTTTATACTCAAAAAAATAACACACTATTTGGTGAAAAAGTGAAGGTTATCGATTCACTCTCTTTTAGTATTAATTCAAGTGAAGCCTTTGGTTTAGTGGGTGAAAGTGGCAGTGGGAAAAGCACGTTAGCGCGTTTAATTTGTGGATTAGAATTACCTGATAGTGGTGCTATTTCTTTAAATAATAAACCCGTTACAAAACGACTTCATCGCCAAGGTATAATTAGTATCGTTTTTCAAGATTATATGACTTCCGTTAATCCGACATTAACGGTAGGCGAAATTATTGCTGAGCCGATTAAAATCATTAATCCAAGTATTAGCTATCAAGCATTGAAAACACTTATTTTTGCTTTTTTAGATAAAGTAGAATTACCTAAAAGTTGCTATACACGTTATATATTTGAACTGTCTGGTGGGCAGGCTCAACGAGTCTGTTTATGTCGTGCATTAGCGTCTTATCCAAAACTTATTGTATTAGATGAAGCACTTAGTTCTTTAGATATTCCCACTCAAGTTCAAATATTAGATTTATTAAAACAGTTGAAAGAAGAGTTTACACTCTCTTATCTTTTTATTAGTCATGATATTCAAACGGTGGCTTATTTCTGCGATAAAGTGATGTTTTTTTTACAAGGAAGGAATATTGAACTGTGTGAGATAAATAATTTAGGCAATGTTTCTCATGATTATTCTAAAAAGCTTATTCAAGCTGTTATTTAATCAATAAACAGCAATGCCTTTTAGCATTACTGCTTGTTGAATTTAATGTATTTAGAGATTATTCATTAAGTGTTCTTGAACCGCTTTTGCATCATTTGCAGCATTGAAATCAATACCAAAATTCAGCGTGCCTTCTTTAAGTTCAATACTACGAGGTGTTGCTTTAGAACAGGTAATATTCTGTATTTTTTCTTTTACTGTTTCTTGTGCTATTTTCGAGCTCTCACAAGTATTAATTACGCCTTTTAATCCTTCGCTACAATAACTATCAACACCTATTGTTTTTAAATCATCAGCAGTAAATGCAGGCCAATCAAAAGTAACTTTTATATTGGCATCACAGCTTTTATTTAAATCAACAACACGGGACTGAATATTTTCTTCGAATTTTTGGTGTAATTCTTTTTCTGCTAATGTCGCTGAAAAAGCAGAAGAGGAAATAAACAGCAGAGAAAGACTGATAGCAATATTTTTCAACATAATTAAATGCTCCAAAAAAAAATATATAAATTTAAGTTAACTTATTAAAAATAAAGTAATAGCGCGTTATAGCAATAGGAATATTATTGTTTTTCCTTTTTTCATTATTTTTTGAATAATATCTCTCATTATTAGTGAGATATCTTTTTATAAAAGGATATTTATTGTTGAGATATTGATATTTTTATAAGTGATTTTACTTATCTAATTAATTAAATGTTCGTTAGTTTCATAACGAACATAATCGATTCAGTACATCACTTAAATAACCCACAAAGCCAAATAAATAAATTTCCATTAAAAACATATAATTACGTTATCTATGTAGATCTGCATCACAAAGTAATCTTATTGTGATTGTTTTTTCGTCATGTTCGAATTAACTTGCTAACTCGAAGTAGCAAAAATTAGCATAGCGTTAGCAAATGATGAGGGTTCGCATGGAACAACAATATTTTATTGGCGTTGATGTTGGCTCAGCCAGTGTCCGTGCAGCGGTATTTGATAGCAATGGAAAGCGTTTGGGCTTTTCTGTTCGCCCTATTGCTCAATTTCGCCCAAAAACGGATTTCGTTGAGCAATCGTCTACCGATATTTGGCAACAGGTTTGCACTACCGTAAAAGAGTCGGTGGCGTTATCTGCGATTGATCCTATCCATGTGAAATCTATTGGTTTTGATGCCACTTGTTCTTTGGTTGCGGTGGATAAAGACGGTAAAGGGCTTTCTGTTTCACCAAGCGGTAAAGCTGAACAAGATATCATCATGTGGATGGATCACCGTGCTGTACAAGAAACAGTCACTATCAATCTCACCAATGATCCTTCACTGCGATATGTTGGTGGTGAAGTCAGTATTGAAATGGAATTGCCAAAAATTCTGTGGTTAAAAAATCATTATCCAGAGCGTTATGAGAATGTATGGCGATTCTTTGATTTAGCTGACTTTTTAGTTTGGAAAGCAACATCAGGGGATGTAGCAAGTACTTGTACATTAACCTGTAAATGGAACTATTTAGCACATCAGGGGCAATTTAGTGAGAGCTTGTTAGCCGATGTCGGTTTGGATGAATTATTAGAAAAAGTACCACAAACCATTCTTGCGTTAGGTGAACAAGCAGGTTGTTTAGACGAGTCGGTTGCCAATGCGTTTGGCTTGCACACGGGTGTCATTGTGGCTTCAGGCATTATTGACGCACATGCGGGTGGTTTGGCATTAACGGCATCACAACCTGAAGGGAGCTTGGCAATTATCAGTGGTACGTCTAACTGCCATATGATTGTGAGCCAATATCCAATTATGGTACCCGGTGTTTGGGGGCCTTATTTTGGCGCGATGTTACCCGAATTATGGCTAAACGAAGGTGGTCAAAGTGCTGCTGGTGCGTTAGTTGAATGGTCTATCCGCCGTCATGAATCATGGGCTGAATTAGAGCAAGAGGCGAATGAAAAAGGCGTTAACTACTATGCCTTATTAAACGAAGCTGTCGCTGAATTGGAAGAGAATGAACAATATCCAACAGCACAGTTTCATGTTTTAGCTGACCATCATGGCAATCGTTCTCCGCGTGCAAATCCTGCAGCCAAAGGCATGGTAAGCGGATTAACGCTGGAAAGTGGTCGAGTTGCGTTAGCTCGTTATTATCTCGCGACACTGCAATCTATTGCTTATGGTACACGCCATATTATCGACACGCTTGAAGATGCTGGACATCAAATCAATCGCATCGTGATGTGTGGTGGTGCAACGAAAAATCCATTGTGGCTACGCGAATATGCCAATGCAACAGGTCGTGAAATTCATTTAGCACAAGAAGAAGATGCAGTGAATTTAGGGGCTGCATTATTAGGTGCGGTGGCATGTAAAGCCTTTGATGATTTCTCTAAAGCTGCCAGTGCAATGGTGCGAGAAGGTGGCATTATCACACCAGATAGCGACACGTTTGCCTTCCATCAGGCCAAATACCAAGTTTATTTGCAGATGTATCAAGATCAGCAGCGTTATAACGAAATGATGTCAGATTGTTGACCACTAATTTTTCCGATTATGAACCGAGTTTACCTTACCAGGGATATCTTATGTTGAACTTAAATCTACCAAAATTACCGACAACCATCACAGCAGGTCAGAAAGAGATCCTGATGGTCACCAACGCAGACTTACGCGAGCCTGCAAACGTAACGTGCTGGCCTGTACAGAAAAAATTTGAAGATAAACTGGCTGCAGCATTAGAAGCTCAAGGTTACAAAATGAAGCGTGCTCATGAAATTAATGAAGCTCGCGGTCATGGTTTTATCAGTAGTCAGCGTGAAGGTTGCGATATGTTTGCTGCAATCGATCCTGATGCACCGGTTATTGTGTTATTAACCGCTTGGCAATATTCACACCATATTGCCTCTTCATTAGCACACCATCGTGGCCCTATTTTACTGCTGGCTAACTTTGATGGTACATGGCCGGGTCTTGTGGGCATGTTGTGTTTAGCGGGTACGATGACTAGTTTAGGTAAAAATTATTCACGTTTATGGTCAGAAGAGTTTGATGATGAATTCTTTGTAGATAGTTTAGCAACTTGGTTAAAATATGGTTATGTAAATCATAAGCTTAGCTATCTTACAGATATTGCGCCAACACACAGGGTAATGGCGACAGAAGCCGGCGAAGTGGGTCGTAAAGTCGGCGAATATATAATTAAAAATAAAGAAATAATAGGTTTGTTCGATACATTCTGTATGGGAATGATTAACGGGGTCTTCCCACAACAGGCAATGATCAATATTGGTATGCCAATTGAATCCCTTTCTCAATCTGCGTTACTGGTCGAAATGGCGAAAGTACCGACAGAGTTAAGAGAAGCATGTTTGCAGTGGTACGAAGATAACGGGATGACGTTTATGTTCGGTCAAGATGACACAACTGAACTCACTCGTGAACAAGTGATGGAGCAGTGCGCCATGATGATTGCAATGGCGCGTTTCGTAAAACGTTTTGGTCTAACAGCAGTAGGTGTGCAATATCAGCAGGGCTTAAAAGATTGTTGCCCTGCGTCTGACTTTGCTGAAGGTGCGATTGGTTCAACCGCGCGTTTCCCACTGCCAGATGAAAACGGCGAGATTATTTGCCCTAACACACCAATTCCTTGTATCAACGAAGTGGATATGGGTACGGCTATTCCTCAAACGATGTTATGGCGTTTATTAACATCATTAGGATTACCTGCTGAAACCACGCTACATGATATTCGTTGGGGTAGTGAGTATGAAGGAACATTCTACTGGGATATGGAAATTTCAGGCTCTGTTCCTTTTGAACACCTCAAAGGTGGCCTAAAAGGTGCAACAGGTTATCGCCAACCTCCGATGTTCTTCCCTAAAGGGGGTTCAACTATCGCAGGTCAAGGTAAAGCAGGGCGCTTATTATGGGGCCGTGCACACTATGAAGGTACTGATGTGATTATGCATATTGGTACAGGTGTGGCTGTGGAGTTACCTGAAGCAGAATTTGAACGTCGCCGTAAAGCAACTAACTACGAATGGCCATTATTGAACTGTACGTTAGATGGCGTAACTCGTGATGACCTTATGGCGGGACATCAAAGTAACCACATTACTGTGGCTTATGTTGATGAAGATAAATTGGCGTTTGTGCTAAAAGCATTTGTTGCTCAAGCACTGACTCAAGGTATCCAAGTGAAAGTGGCAGGCGATGCCATTAACTTACTGTAAGGAATTGATGATGAGTCAGCAAAAATACGTCGGTATTTGGCCTGTTATGCTAACCCCTTTTGATGCCAAAGGGGAGATTGATTGGGCGTCATTAGAGCGCCTTGTAGACTGGTATATCGATTCTGGTGTACATGGACTCTTTGCCGCCTGCCAATCAAGCGAAATGTTTTATTTAAGTGATGAGGAAACTCTAGCACTCACCCGTTTTATCGTTGAAAAAGCAGATGGAAGAGTACCTGTAGTTGCTTCTGGTCATACTGCAACAGCATTAAGTCAGCAAAAAGAACAATTGCAGGCAATGGCTGGCACAGGCGTCGATGGCGTCATTATGATCAGTAATCGCTTGGCTCTAGTCGGGGAGTCGGATGATAAAGCGCTGGAAACACTGCAAGTCTTAACCAATGTGGTACCAAAAGAGATTGATTTGGGTATCTATGAATGCCCTTATCCTTACAAACGTTTGTTATCTGAAGAAATTGTAGAGTGGTGTGCTCAAAGTAATCGCTTTACCTTTATCAAAGATACGTGCTGTTCTCTTCCGATGATAGAACGTCGTTTGGCATTATCAAAAGGGACCCGCTTGCATCTTGCAAACGCCAACAGTCAAACGCTATTAGCTTCATTCCAAGCTGGATGTCAGGCATATAGCGGTGTAATGGCAAACTTCCATCCAGAGCTTTATGTTTGGCTTTATGAGAATTGGAAGGATAAACCAGAGCAGGCTGCGGTATTAGCAGATTATTTATCAACAGCAGCGATGACCGAAACACTGGATTATCCAGCATGCGCGAAATATCATCAGCGCCTGATTGGTAACTTCAGTACGCTGGTCTGCCGTTCCCGTAACAGCAGTCAGTTTGAAAACTCATTTTTCCCTTCTGCCGTCAATAGCATGACTGCATTGGGTGAGAATATGAAGAAGTGGCTTTCGTTAGATTAATTTAGGACACAGGAGTAGGAATATGCCTTTCGTGATGAAGGAAACCCAGTTTGTGCTTGATAATGCACATTCACTTTTTAATCACTGCCATGCTTCAACGATTGTGCGTGTGCCTAACTCTGAGCGTTTGTTAACCGCTTTTTTTGCTGGCGATAAAGAAGGTAGCGGTAATACCGCTATCTGGCTAGTGGTGAAAGAGGGTGAACATTGGCAACACGCTCAACCTGTTGTTAAAAATCCGGGTGTTGCGCACTGGAATCCAGTTTTACATGTTGACCCATCAACAGGTAATATCTGGCTGTTTTATAAAACGGGTCCCGACGTACATAGTTGGACAACCCAATACGTTATCTCGAAGGATGGCGGAAATAGCTGGAGTTTACCGAGTGAATTGGTTTCTGGTGATGTAGCACCTAGAGGTCCTGTGAAAAATAAAGTGTTAGTGATGTCGAATGGCGAGTGGTTGGCACCAGGGTCGGTTGAGGATGACCAGTTCTGGGATGCGTTTGTCGATATTTCGAGTGACAACGGTCAACACTGGTTGCGAGTAGATATTCCAATTGAACATTATAAAGGTGAGCAAGCGGAACATGAAATCTGGCAGGGTTTAAAGGACGATGCCTTATGGGAGACTGATCTACAACGCGTTTTTCAATGGGATGGCGTGATACAGCCAACACTATGGGAATCCCGGCCTGGGCATGTGCATGCCATGATGCGGAGTACGCGCGGTACTATTTATCGTAGCGATTCAACGGATTATGGGCGCAGTTGGTGTCCAGCTTATGCAACAATATTACCAAATAATAATAGCGGCATTGATGTCGTCTCCTTCGCAGATGGTCAACTGGCATTGGTGTATAACCCGAACTCAGGTAACTGGAGTCGTCGTTATCCTATTTCTGTCAGTCTTTCATCCGATAATGGCAGTACTTGGTCTGAACCATTCGATTTACTCGATGGGGAAGGCGAATTTTCATATCCGGCTATTATTGCTGAAAACAATACCCTACACGTGACCTTTACTTGGAATCGAAAAAACATTGTTTATCAGCAACTAATGGCTACTCAATAAAAATGTGGAGAAAGGGTTTTATGAAAAAGAGTCTACTCGCAGCGTTGGCGATTACGATGACACTGGGCATGGGGAACGCAGTTGCCCAACAGTTAACGTATCCTACAAAAAATATTGATGTTGTCATCCCGAAAAACCCGGGCGGTGGTACTGATACTTCTGCACGTACTATCATTGAATTTGCAAAAGATGTGATGCCAGCTGGACGTATTTTCGTTCCTGTGAATAAGCCTGCTGGTAATGGTTTAACGGGTCTGATTGAAGTGGCTAATGCACGCCCAGATGGCACGAAGTTAGTGATGACAACCGTTGAATTGGCGATGTTCCCACACCAAGGAAAATCACCAGTTACTTATAAAGATTTTACCCCAATCGCAACAACTATCGCTGATCCAGTGGTGTTAGTTGTTAATGCAGAATCACCTTATACCACGTTACAAGAGTTTATTGAGGGTGCGAAAGCGAACCCGGGTAAACTGAAAGTCGGTAACTCAGGTATGGGGGCTATTTATCACTTAGCTGGCGTTAATATCGAACGTACCACTGGTGCTAAATTTAACCATATCCCTTACAACGAAGGTACAGGCCCTTCAATTGCTGCTTTAGTGGGCAACCACATCGATGGCGTATTAACAACTCCGGGTGCAGTTAAATCTCAAGTTGATGCCGGTATTCTACGTGTTCTTGGTGTAATGGATGAGCGTCGTTTCCCATTATTCCCAGCCGTACCGACTTTCAAAGAAGCATTGAAATTAGATACTAACGTGAAAATGCGTGCTTGGGCTGTATTAGCAACAACCGCTAATGTGCCTGATAACGTGAAGAAAGAGTTAGTTGATGCATTCTCTGAAGTAGTTCAAAAACCCGAATACCAAGAAGCACTGAAAAAACAAGGTATCATGCCTGTGTTTATTACGGGTGATGATGCTTACCAAATGATGAAAGAAGACCACGAGATGTATGCTGAGTTAATTGCAGCAACCCTGAAAAAATAACTTTTCTAATATTATAAACCACCCTACCTGTTACGGCAGGTAGGGTCGGGGAGATCCCGACATGACAAAAATCAATACAATCATCGGTGCGATTTCAGTGGCTTTCGGGGCACTAATTATCTATCTCTCCCGTGATATGAGCATGTTTGATGATTATGGTGTGCCTGGGGAGCGTTTTTGGCCTTATGGTCTTGCCATCTTATTTATTTTACTGGGGATTTTTCAATGGATTAGTATCGTGGTTGATAAAATCAAACATGTACATAAGTCTGTTGACCTGAGTTCTACTGCAGTTAAACGCGCTTATGGTTTAGGCATCTTTATGTTGGTCTATGCCACTGGTCTGCACTTTTTTGGCTTTATTATTCCGTCACTGCTTCTTATCCCGGTCATTATGTGGCTGATGAATGAAAGAAAACCTATTGCACTGGTTGTTATTCCGGTTGTGATGGTTGCCGCCGTTTATGTCTTTTTTGACATTATCTTTAATTCACCTCTGCCAACCTCCGTCTTTTTTGAATAAGCGGTAAAGGAGCTTTGAGATGGAAATACTAGACGCTTTAATGGTCGTTTTCACTCTGGAAACGATAACGATGATCCTGTTAGGGGTATTCGCGGGTATTATTATCGGCGCATTACCGGGCCTAACAGTAAATATGGGGATTGCATTACTTCTCCCATTAACTTACTCCTTCCAAGGAATGACAGGGATCCTCCTATTATTAGGAATGTATTGTGGTGCCGTTTACGGTGGCTCAATTACTGCGATATTGATTAGTACGCCGGGTACTCCCGCTTCTGCTGCAACGGTATTGGATGGTTATCCAATGGCGAAAAAAGGTGAAGCAGGACGCGCGCTGGGTTTATCTACGATGGGTTCTATGTTTGGGGGGATCTTTAGTACGATTGCCCTGATTGTAATAGCGCCTCAATTAGCAAAAGTGGCAACAGGTTTCTCTGCAGCTGAATATTTTGCACTCGCGGTATTTGGCATAAGTATTATTACCAGTGTATCATCGCAATCGATTGTGAAAGGATTGATGGGCGGTGCGATAGGTTTAGCGATTGCAACAATTGGACTTGATCCAATGACATCTGGGCCTCGATTCACCTTTGATACTGTGTACCTAATGGGTGGGGTTTCATTTATCCCTATCTTGGTTGGTTTGTTCGCTTTCTCTCAAGGCTTGATCAGTTTTGAAGAAGAGTATCGTGAGCGCAAACAAAAGAAGAGTGAAAAAATTAATGCGCGTATTCACCGTGTATTACCGACATGGGCTGATTTTAAACGTGTGTTACCGACTTATTTCCGTTCATCTGCTATTGGTACAACGATTGGCGCAATTCCGGGAACGGGTGGAGATATCTCATCATTTATCTCTTATAACGAAGCAAAACGTTGGTCTAAACACCCTGAAGAGTTTGGTCACGGTTCACCAGAAGGTGTTTCTGCACCAGAAGCCGGTGCAAACTCAGTAACAGGCGGAACCATGGTGCCTTTAATGACTTTAGGTATTCCGGGTGATGGCGCAACCGCCATTATCATGGGTGCATTTATGGTTCAGGGATTGGCATTAGGGCCTCAGCTCTTTACTGACAATCCAGTTGAAGTTAACAGCATCTTTATTGGCTTGATGATGGCGAATATTTTCCTCGGTATCTTAGGTTTCTTATGTATGAAACTCTTTGTTCGAGTGATGGATGTTCCGCGTCGCGTATTAGTACCAATTATCTTTGTATTATGTAGTGTAGGTGCTTATTCTGTGAACCATAGTATCATTGATGTATTCGTGATGATGGGAGCAGGGTTACTCGCTTACATTATGATTAAGCTCGATTTCTCTATGTCTCCTGTGGTTATCGGGATTATCTTAGGGCCGATGGCGGAATCAAATTTACGTCGTGCTTTAATGATGTCTCAGGGTGATTTATCTATTCTGTATACACGCCCAATTACTGCGACATTCTTAGGTATTGCGATACTAACGTTGATCCTACCCATTATTGGACCTTCGTTAAAAGCAATGTGGAAGAAATACCGAGCTAAGCCTGCTCAGTAAAGGTTAACTGGCCCTCATCATCAAGGTGAGGGCAATATCAATATGGAATATTAATGGCAAAAACAGTTGAACAGATTGCAAATGACCTGAATTTGTCTATTACCACAGTCAGATTGGTATTAAATGGCAAAGGTGATCAATACCGTATCAGTGCAAAAACGCAAAAAAAGATCGCGGACTATGTTGAGGTGTTTGGTTATACCGTCAATCATGCGGCTAGAAGTTTAAAGCTTAATAAAACAGATACCTACGGATTGGTTATCCCTCGCCTTTCTAACCCATTCTTCGCCGCTTTGGCTGAAAAATTAGAGATGCATTGTCACCAAATTGGTTGTCAGCTAACGATTAGTTGTACCTATGGTGATATCAAAAATGAAAATAAACTCGTTAAATCAATGGATGAGCGTAATGTTGATGGTATTTTCATTGTGTCATCAAGCCGTAAAAATCAGCTACATCATGTGAAGCATCGCCAAAAACCATTGGTTTTTTTAGATAGAGATTTCTCTGTCAGTGAGGCTATTTGTGTCGCTTCAGATAACTGTGACAGTGGTGCTCAACTAACAAGAGCGATGATAAAGCTAGATGCGCCAATTCATTTTTTTGCGGGTGATGCATTATTACCCACCATCGCAGCGCGTTTGCGCGGTTATGTGCAAGCTATAAAAGGACATTATGGTGATGATAACCGAGTGACTGTCTCTTATGCTGAGCATAATACAACCAAAGATGGTGAGCTGATGATGAAACAGTATTTAGAGCAACATCAGCAAATACCCTCTCATTTTATTGCCTCATCATTGCCTATTCTTGAAGGTTTATTGAGTGTTATTCGTCAGCGTGAAGGAAGTATTCCGGCTCATCTTCATATTGGTACCTTCGATGATCATGTGATGCTCAGTTTTTTACCTAATAATGTGTGGTCAATGAAGCAAGATGAAGCTTTATTGGTCGAAAAAGCTTTTGAAATCATGTCTGCAAAGATAGCAGGCACCGCAGTTAAATCCCCTGCATTAATAAAAACACAGCTTATCGAGCGCCTAATTTCTACTCAGTGAGTCAATTAAACCGCTTATTCGCCTCACTTTGTGAGTAGATTAGGCTTTCTATTCGCCTCACTTTTTGAGTAGAATAGAGTTTATATTTGACTCATGAGGTGATTTATGTGGATTTGGCAACATTCAAACTGGACTCATTTCAGATTTAACAACAATACCGTGATCCCTTTACTTATTGATACTCGTTTTGTTCAAGGGATGCTCTATGGCCAAAGCCAAATGTTGCCTGAAAACAGTACATCTGCCTTAGATTCTATTTTGGCAAATATTATTTATTCGAGTGATATTGAAGGTGAAAAGCTAAATGTATTTTCTGTGCGCTCTTCACTAGCGACTCGTTTAGGTATTGTAGAAGAGAAAACATATCCAACTGATGAAAAATCAGAGGGTTTTGTGCGAGCTGCATTAGATGCTATTAATAACTTAGATGAACCATTAACTCATGAACGTTTATTTCAATGGCATAGTCTATTGTTTCCTGAAGGACATTCTATTTTAAATCCTATTACTTCAGGGAAATACCGAACAGGTATTGTTCAGGTCGTTTCAGGTAAAAGAATTGATAAACCTATTGTACATTTTGAAGCTCCGCCACCTGAATCAATAGAAACTGAGATGGCATTATTTTTGGATTGGTTTAATAAAACAAGAGTTCATTATGAGCCTAATTTGATTATCAGAGCGGCTATTGCCCATCTGTGGTTTTTAACTATTCATCCATTTGAAGATGGAAATGGGCGAATAGGCAGACTTATTATGGATTTAGCATTAGCTCAAGCTGAAAATAAAACAGTCAGATTATATGCGATGTCAAAAACGATTAATGAGCATCGCCAAGAATATTATGACGTCATCGAAAATACCCAAAAAGGTGATGGTGATATTACATTATGGCTTCAATGGTTTTTACAAATGCTTCAATTATCTATTTTGGAAGCTACACATGAAATTGATAAGACAGTAAGAGCAACTAAATATTGGCAAACCCATGATCAAGCGTTGTTGTCGCCAGAGCAATCAAAAGTTATCAATAGAATGCTTCAAGGGGATTTTGTCGATGGAATTAATAATAGTCAATATAAGAGTGTGGCAAAAGTAAGTCGAGCAAGTGCAACAAGACATTTAGCATTTCTTGTTGAGCAGGGTTTTTTAGCAGACAGTGGGGCTGGCGGGCGAAGTGTGAGATATATTTTACAAGACTAAATTATTATTATTTAGCCACAATAGGAACATTAGTCTGCTCGTTTTATTGTTATTCTTTTTTTTACTTTTATAAATGAGCGCTACTCTACTTATCTCGTTTTAACAAAAATAGGGGCTCTTGATTATCTGCAATCAGAGGCTCATAATTTAAGCGGATAGTTCCATTTTATTAATATAAAAGGATATTAAAGAAAGATGAACGATGATGTTGACCGATGTCCTGAGTGTGAAGTAAGGGCATATTATACGAATGATTTTGTTCGTGTTTATCAAGCCTATTCAAATACTATTGCTCAGAGCGCAGTCGCAAACGGAACATTTGTTTCGCCCCCTTTTAGTATGACCCGTATGACTTGGGTAAAACCTTCCTTTCTTTGGATGATGTACCGTTCTGGTTGGGGACGTAAAGACGCTAATCAAGCTTCTATTCTTGCGGTTGATATTACGCATGAAGGCTTTCAAGAGATGCTGACACAAGGTGTTGTGAGTCATTTTGATCCAGACCGCTATACTACTGCTGAAGCTTGGAAAGAAGCGTCAGAAACCAGTAATATCCGCATTCAGTGGGATCCTGAACGTGATATTTATTTGAATCGACTCAGTTATCGTACCATCCAAATTGGTTTGCGAGATCAAGCAGTTGAAAAATATTGCAAAGAGTGGATTGTGAATATTACGGATATTACCGATAAGGTACGTAAAATTGATGCTTGTATTGCTAATGGTGATCTCGACACCGCATACAGCCTATTACCGATAGAAAAACCGTATCACTTTGGTGAGTAATTCATCAAGATGTCACCCCGCTTAATTGGCGGGGTAATTGTAAGATTGGATCAGGCTTGCACAAGTTCAGGACGAACACCTAACGTATGGCAAATAGCATAGGTTAATTCTGAACGATTAAGTGTATAAAAATGGAAGTCTTTGACTCCTTCACGGCTTAAAATCTTCACCATATCAATAGCAATTGAAGCACCTACCAGACTACGGGTTTCAGGATCGTTATCTAACCCATCAAACATTTTATGCATCCAACCCGGAATTTTTACATTGGTTAAACCTGCAAAGCGTTTTAGTTGTTTAAAATTCGTGACCGGTAAAATTCCCGGCACAATCTCAACATCAATACCCGTTGAAACACAGCGATCACGAAAACGTAAATAGCTTTCGACATCAAAGAAAAATTGCGTGATCGCGCGATTTGCTCCCGCATCTACTTTTCTTTTTAAGTTAATTAAATCGGCTTGTGCACTTTTGGCTTCAGGATGCACTTCAGGATAAGCCGCAACAGAGATATCAAAATCACCTACACCTTTGAGTAAGTGAACTAAATCTGTAGCGTACATATCGGGTTTTTGAGTGTTATCTGGCAAATCGCCTCGTAAGGCAACAATATGGCGGATGCCACTTTGCCAATAATCTTGCGCGATATGTTGTAGCTCTTCATGGCTAGCATCAACGCAAGTTAAATGCGGTGCGGCTTCTAATCCTGTGCGCTCTTTAATTCCTTTAATAATCGAGTGCGTTCTATCTCGCTCGCCTGAGTTTGCACCATAAGTCACAGAAACAAAACTCGGTTTTAAGGTATTTAAGCGCGCAAGAGATTGCCAAAGAGTATTTTCCATCTCTTCGGTACGAGGCGGGAAAAACTCAAAGGAAACTTGGATCTGACCATCAAGTTCGGCAAGATTTTGATTTAATGCTTCATGTTGGCTTGCGTGATAAAAGCTCATACCTGTACCTCATCAATCATGTCACTGTGTTGTTATTCTTATTTAAGTATCACTACTTATTTACCCATCTAACCATTTAGACGTCTAGATGTAGATTCTCTTAATTCGGTTATTTAGTCAACAACTATTCACCCTGTTTTTGATGAGGATAATTCAATAGAAATGAGAGAAAACTTCATGTTGAAAAGGGCTCTATGATGAAAATGAGTGTATTGAGAGGCCAATTCTCTCATTTTTCTTCTACAATAAAGCTAACTAACGTATTGATGAGGGGCGAAATGATCACTTGTAAACGTGTTTATGATGATAAAAACGGTGAGCATGAAGGTTATCGTGTGTTAGTCGATAGGCTATGGCCAAGGGGCGTGAAAAAAACAGACTTTCATTATGATGAATGGAATAAAGGTGTCGCGCCTTCGACTGAATTACGAAAATGGTTTCATGGCGGAGGGGGAGATTTTACTGAATTCACGCAACGTTATACGCAAGAATTAATGGCTACACCTGAGCATTGGCGACCTCTTCTTGTAATAGCAAAAGAGCAACCGCTAGTATTACTTTATTCAGGTAAAGATAAGCAACAAAATAATGCAACCGTGTTAAAAGTTTTTCTAGAAAAACAGTTAGCACACTGTTAATCATGAATAATTTGAGCGTTTTGGTAAAAAAAAGCAAAAAAAAGTGGCGCGGTATTAGGCGCCACAAAAATTGCTAATAAAAACATCGAACAGAGTCAGAGAATATTTTTACTACTCTTATGCAGTGTGTGTATTTGCCACTAACCATTGACTAATACGTTGTTTTTGTTCGTCATTTAGCCACATGCCGAGTTTGGTACGACGCCAAATAGCATCATCAACTTCGATAACCCACTCATGTTTCACTAAATAACGTAATTCTGCTTCATACAGATTATGACCGAAGTTTTCACCCATACCTGCTAAATCAGTAATACCTTCAAGCAGTAATTCAGTGTTGCTACCGTAAGTGCGAGCAAAACGCAGTGCCAGTGCTTCTGGTAACCAAGGGTGACGTTGACGGATTAAACGTGAATAACCATCACGATCACAACCTTCTAAATTACCACCTGGTAATTGACCATTTTTAGTCCACGGTTTACCCATGTTAGGGAAGTAAGCAACAAGTTTATCAACAGCGTGCTCACCTAATTTACGATAAGTCGTTAATTTACCACCAAATACAGATAACAGTGGTGTTTGACCATTATCATCATGTACATCTAAGGTGTAGTCACGGGTAATCGCTTGTGGTGAATCTGATTCATCGTCACATAATGGACGCACGCCAGAGTAATCCCAAACCACATCTTCTTTCGTTAACTGCTTCTTAAAGTGATCGTTATAGACTTTCAGTAAATACTGAATTTCGTTGTCATCAATAGCGACATCTTTAGGATCACCGTTGTATTCAACATCCGTAGTACCGATGATAGAGAACTCATCCATCCAAGGAATAACGAAAACAATACGGTTATCTTCGTTTTGTAAAATATAAGCTTGTGGTTCGTTATGAGCGCGAGGAATAACAATATGGCTACCTTTAATTAAGCGGATGCCATAAGGTGATTTCAGTTTTAAGCCTTCATCAAACAAGGTTTTAACCCAAGGGCCTGCTGCGTTTACTAAGGCTTTCGCTTGGTAGAGAGATGTTTCACCAGTACGTAAATCTTGTGCTTCTACCATCCATAAATTATTTTCACGCCAAGCACGGGTTACTTTTGTGCGAGTGCGCACTTCACCACCACGACGGACGATCTCTTGTGCGTTGAGCACCACTAAACGTGCATCATCAACCCAGCAGTCTGAGTATTCAAAACCGCGTGTTAATTCTGGTTTTAAAACAGAGTTTGCACCGAATTTAATGCCTTTACTGCTTGGTAGGCTGACACGTTTTCCTAAATGATCATAAAGGAATAGACCAATACGGATCATCCAAGCTGGGCGTAAGTGTGGCTGATGTGGCAGGCGAAAGCGCATTGGAAATGCGATATGTGGTGCTAAGCGTAATAATACTTCACGCTCCGCCAGTGCTTCGCTAACTAAGCGAAACTCATAATGTTCTAGATAACGTAAGCCACCATGAATAAGTTTAGAGCTCGCGGAAGATGTCGCACTTGCTAAGTCTTGAGCTTCCAGCATAAGTACTGAAAGGCCTCGGCCAGCTGCATCCGCCGCAATTCCAGCGCCGTTTATTCCGCCGCCGATGACAATCAAGTCTTGAGTTTTCATAACATCCTCCTACGAATGCGCGAAACAATTCTTTAATGTTCGTTTTCGCTCATAATTGTAATGAAGTTTGATGAAAATGCCAACTATATAACTGATAAAAAACATAACCGCGTGATATGGATAACAATTTATTATCATATCCACATGTTTTGTGGGTTTATTAAAAATAAACAACATTGTTAATGTGTTAATAAAAAAAGAGAGTCGGTATATCAGAAAAGAGAGCAAATAGAGTGAGTTAACTTAATTTTAGTAGAAAATAGGCGAAAAAAAAGTACCTAAGAAGGTACTTTTTGAGGAATTTATTCAGTTAACATAATTCGAGTTGAACGTTGTGTTGCTCAACAATTTTTTGGATCCCTGCTGGTGGTTCTTGATCGGTAAATAAGTAGTCGATCAAATTCATATTGCCTAAATTCACCATTGCATTACGACCAAACTTAGAATGGTCAGTCACCAACATTACACAGCGTGAGTTTTCGATAATTGCGCGTTTAGTTCGAACTTCATGGTAATCAAACTCAAGTAGAGAACCATCCATATCGATGCCACTTATCCCTAAAATACCGTAGTCAAGACGGAATTGAGAGATAAAATCAAGTGTGGCTTCACCGACGATGCCACCATCTCGTGTACGCACTTCACCACCTGCAAGAATTAAGCGAAAGTCTTCTTTGCCCATCAGTAACGTTGCCACATTGAGATTGTTGGTCACGATACGTAGGTTTTTGTGGTTAATTAAAGCATGCGCAACGGCTTCAGGTGTTGTACCGATATCAATGAACAGTGTTGCACCATCAGGAATTAAGCTTGCGACTCGTTGTGCTATACGTGATTTTTCATCAGACCACATGATTTTACGATCATGATAAGCCGTATTCACTGAGCTTGAAGGTAATGCAGCACCACCGTGATGACGTTGGATTTTGTTCTTTTCCGCTAATTCGTTTAAATCACGTCGGATTGTCTGTGGGCTGACTTCAAAATGCTCCACCAATTCTTCAGTGCTGACATAGCCTTGTAGGCGTACCAGTTCAATGATGGCATCATGTCGTTGCGTTTGCTTCACAGGTATCCCCTAATGTTAAAAATATCATGTTAATTTTATTATGATCTACGAGATAATTGATGTCGATTATCCCACAAAGCCATCAATAAGCCGATAAGGAAGCCTGCAAAATGTGCAGTATTTCCGATAGAGTCACCTAAAACGCCCATGTAACCCGCAACAATCCACAAAATCGAAAAGCCGATTAAGCCTGTTGGAGCACCAATACCTTTTTCTGGATTACGTATTCCTGTTAAGCCTACATAACCAATTAATGCGTAAACAACACCAGAAAGCCCACCAAAATTAGAGTCTGTGAATAGTGATTGTGCCCAATTACTAAAGAGCGCAGAAACGAGCATGATGACAAATAATTTACCCGTACCTAATCGTTGCTCTGTTTGACTTGCGAGATACCACCACATCGCAAGGTTAAAGGCAATGTGCATGAGTGAGAAGTGAACAAACGCAGGAGTGATGTAGCGCCAAACTTCAAAGTTCAGGCTCTCTTTATAAGGCCACGCCAGATGGAGCATAACGTTATAATCGCCTACGACTTGTTGCCAAATAAAAATAAGGACACATAAAATGACCACCAGCACCGTTAATGGGCCTGAGCGTTGCACCATATTTTTTATCGAAAAGGCAGGACGATATTTTATACCCGTGTTTTTCGGATCACCGGTTTGCCAACTTGCTGCTTGGTAACGTGGGTGAAAAGGCTCACGTAAAAAAGTATTTAGTTCTTTTTCAACCATATCCAACTGATGTTGGTCTTCTAACCAAAGTGAGATCTGTTGATTTTCATTTTTTGCGTGAATTCGCACACCTTTTGTTGTCATATAATTGACAAACAAATCAGCAGCTTGAGGGTTAGAAAGCGTAATAATGTGGATCATTAACAAAACTCATCTGTAGTTATTGCAGAGAAGTTATCGCTTGTGGAAACTCTCTTAGCCATGCTTCAAAACCCCCATTGATACTATAAACGGTTTCAAAGCCCATATTGACCAGATATTGAGCTGCGCCTTGGCTGCTATGACCGTGATAACACATCACCATCACAGGAACATCAAAGTCAGCATCTTGTAAAAATTGGTTTAGCGTATCATTGGTGAGATGAAATGCGCCGGTAGCATGACCAATGCGGTAACTCTGAGGATCTCTAACATCAACTAAGATTGCTGATTGAGATGCCCAGAATTGATAGGCTTGTTCAATGCTGAGAAACTGAAACTTATCCATAATTGTCTTATTTATTATATTGTTAATTGATTTATTTGTTCTGAGCGAGAGAACGATACATTTATCATAACGTCAAATGAGTAAAGATGACGTTACACTTTGTAAATCATTATTTTAATAAACAAATCCCCCATGATATCAGTGTAGGTGAGTATCATAGGGGATGTGATACAGAGAGATCAGTAGTAGGAGTGTTCGCCGCGTTGGTGTTCAGTTAAATCTTTCACACCTTTCAATTCACCTGGGAACTGGTTTAACAGCTCTTTTTCGATACCATCTTTTAATGTGACATCAATCATGGAACAACCGTTACAGCCACCACCAAATTGTAAGATAGCATAACCATCTTCAGTGATTTCCATCAGACTAACGCGACCACCATGACCGGCTAATTGTGGATTAATTTGTGATTGCAGTACGTATTCAACGCGTTCAATTAACGGTGCATCAGCATCGACTTTACGCATTTTTGCGTTAGGTGCTTTCAGCGTTAATTGTGAGCCCAGTTGGTCAGTGACAAAGTCAATCTCCGCATCTTCTAAGAAAGGAGCGCTGATGTCATCAACATACGCAGAAAGTTTTTCGAACTTAATTTCAGTATCGTTTGGCTCTACGGCATCAGGTGGGCAGTATGAAACGCCACATTCAGCATTAGGTGTACCTGGATTGATAACGAATACACGAATTTGGGTGTTGGGTTCTTGGTTAGCCAGTAGTTTGGCAAAATGCGCCTGTGCGGCATCAGTAATAATAATCATATCGTCTTGCTCAATAGTTGACTGTTCTGGTTGGTTATCATACGCCCAATTGGCGGTTAACTACAAGGTTCGGCAAATCGCCCATACCTCAACAGAGCGTGCTCCCGCACGAAATAACAAGGGTACAATGCTCTTTAATGTCGCGCCTGTAGTGATAACATCATCAATTAGTGCCAGATTTTTCCCTGATACCGACACTGTGTTATTTAATACAAATGCATTCTTTAAATTTTGTTGCCTTTGTTTGGCATTAAGATGCGTTTGCACCAGTGTAGCACGAGTTCTTATCAGGGTATCCGGTTGATAAGCACAATTTAGCCACCTTGCCAAAGGCTTAGCGATAGCTTCTACTTGCTCAAAGCCTCTAGACCAACGGCGATGATGATGCGAAGGAACGCTAATAATTCTGTCAGGTTTTTGCACCAAATTTTCTCGCCGATGTGAAAGCCATCGCAATAGAAAAAGTCGTGCAAGACATAAAGCTATTTGAGGGCGAGGTTGGTATTTATAAAGGTGTAATAATTTATTTAATGGCGGTTGATAGTCCGTGACTGTCAACATGTGTTTCCATAATGGAGGCGATTGCAAGCAGTGTCCACAAAGCATCATAGAGTGAGATGAGGGATATAAACAGCATGGGCAGCGGTTATGCTGTTTAGGTAAATGTCGAATACAACTCGAACAAATACCTTTAGTATCATAATGTAAGGGTTGGCGACATAACCAACAATATCCTGCTATTGTTATCCACATAATGAAAATCCCTGTACTAAGAGAAGAGAGCATAACAATGAATAAATTGTATTGGCAGACAATGGGTGAAGGAAAAACGCATCTTGTGCTATTACACGGGTGGGGATTGAATGCAGAGGTCTGGCAATCATTAATACCGCGACTAAGCTCGCACTTTACACTGCATCTTGTTGATCTCCCAGGATATGGTCGTAGCCAAGGTTTTCCTGTTCTCACATTAAAAGAGATGGCTGACATTGTTTTTGCTAAAGCTCCTGATAATGCCATTTGGTTAGGATGGTCTTTAGGTGGATTAGTCGCTAGCCGTGTTGTTTTAGATAATCCCAATAATGTGCAAGCGCTGATTACAGTGGCTTCTTCACCTTGTTTTGGTGCTCATGAGGATTGGCCGGGTATCAAACCTGAAGTGTTAAAAGGGTTTGAGCAGCAGTTAAACGAGAATTTTCATCGTACAGTTGAACGTTTTTTAGCACTACAAACATTGGGTACGCAAAGTGCGCGTGAAGATATGAAGGCATTAAAGTCAGTAGTATTAGAGCAACCACTGCCTTCTGTCGAAGTACTTAATGGTGGACTAGAAATTTTGCGTACTGAGGATTTACGAGAAGAGTTAAAAACGTTGAATTGCCCTTTTATTCGTTTTTACGGCTATTTAGATGGTTTAGTTCCTCGGAAAGTGGCTGGGTTATTAGATGCTATTTATCCACATTCACCTTCTGTTATTTTCCGTAATGCGGCTCATGCGCCTTTTATTTCACATCCAGATGAATTTACTCAAGCGCTAATTGAGGCTTGTAATATTCGTTCGTGATTATCTTAAAGATCTGCCTTTATTTAAATTAAGGGCAGATTTCTTTATGCAGATATTATTTATTCAATTTCAACAAAAGTATGAAAGATCGGGGCATTTTTGATGGTATCTGAAAGTGGACAAGTGTGTTCAATAAAATTAATAAATGTCTGTATTTCCTCTTTTGTATTATCAGCTTGAATAAAATAATGTGTTGAAATACGACTTAAACCGATTTTTACACGCTTATTCTTTCCCATATATCCATCAGGATCGATCTCACCTTTCATCTCAATACGGATATTTTTAAGGTTAATACGGTGAAGCCGTGCAAAACTCTTAGCAACGATTCCTTTACAGGCGCCAATTGAGGCGAGTAACGCTTCAATTGGATTAACACCACTGTCTTCCCCCCCATAAGCAACAGGCTCATCAATAATTAACGTAAATTGTCGTGAAGCACATTGCATTTGTAAGGGAGAAGATGCGTCATTAGTGATAACAGATGAAAACTCAATAATTGGCATAATATTATCCTTTAAAAAGGGAATGTTATTTTTATCATCCAATAAGTGATATTACTTATCATGCCAATTAAGCGTAGGTTATAGCCTAAAAATAGCGAGTTTAGAGCACATTTTTCGATAAAGTTAATTCTTATTTTATGTCAGCTGTAACAATGCCGCCCTTTTATTAAGGGCAGCAATAACGACATGATTATGCGATTATGTTTTCGAGATGAAATGACGTTTCTAGGATCGGTGCATTTTTTATTGTGTCTGCAACAGGGCAAGTGCGTTCAATAAAAGCGATAAATGCAGCGATCTCTTCCTCACTATTATCTGCTTCAATAAAGAACTCGGTCGTAATTTTGCTAAAACCAATTTTGGCTTCTTTATTTTTTCCGGTAAAACCATCGGTATCTAATTCGCCTCTGACTTCAATACGAATATTTTTAAGATTAATTTGGTGCATACGTGCAAAGCTTTTTGCCACGATACCTTTACAAGCACCTAGTGTACCTAATAGTGCTTCCACAGGGTTCATTGCACTGTCTTTACCTCCCAGTGATACAGGTTCATCAAGTAAAAATTGAAATTGGCGCGACGCGCATTGCATTTGTAATCTGCCTTGCTCGCCTGTGGTGATCGTTGATGAAAATTCAGTTATTGGCATAATTTTTATATTCTTATAAAGTGAAATTAAATAGACGTCTTTACGTCTATAGTTAATGGATTATGCCGTGATAGTTAGGAAAGTAAATCATTAAATAGGAAGATGAAAATGATTCACCTTGTGCATTAGATAAAAAAATCCCCTACACAAAGTAAGGGATTTTCATGATGGTATTTATCAATTTGTTAGGCTATTTGATAAAGCTTTGTCTGGCAGGCGGTGGCTTCTGGGCAACTTTTACAGCTACCCGTAAGACAATCCTCGACATCGACTTCTTGAAGCTTACCCATTAATGTGAGCCGCTCTAACATTGCTTGCACCAACGGTTCAGGCATATTGAGTTGATGGCTGATAAGACGGGCATCGGCTCGACCATTAAGGGCGATACAATCACGTACTTCTATCAAACTGGCCATCTTACTTTTCCTTTGTCACTTAGTGACAGCTACCTTTTGAACAACATTGTTTAGCCAATGATGGCTTATTGCTTAAGTTAATTGTTAGACGATTACGAGCATTACGCAACAAGATAAATAGAATTAAGTTAAATATCACAACCGCAGCAATGGTGATTGTACTGCTTTGTGGATGCTCGCTAAAGGTTGCGACTTGATAGAACAGCGCAGCCAGTGAGTAAGCAATATTTAATCCCCAAAGAATAGAGAAGGTCATCCAGCCACGACTGGTTTCACGAGCAATAGCACCCATTACTGAAACACAAGGTACATACAGTAAAACAAAGATTAAGTAGCTATAAGCAGCAGTGCCTGAGCCAAATTTAGCACCCATGGTTCCCATTGTGCCAGTATCCATTTCACCATCACCTTTACTAGCTTCAATTGGGTTAGAAAGTGCAGCTAAAGTGAAGGTCTCTTTTAAGCTATCCCATGTTTCACCAAAGGCATCACCAATTTCTCCCCATAGGTCGAATTCTTCAGGGTCAAATGGCTCATTAACAATGCTTTCTGCGGTATAGAGGGTATTTAATGTTCCCACAACCACTTCTTTTGCCATCGCCCCAGTAACTAAACCAACCGTTGCTTGCCAGTTATCATTGTGAACACCAATAGGTTGCAGTAGTGGTGTGATCACTTTACTGACAGACGCTAATGCAGAATCATTGATGTTATCCGCTGGTTTACCAGAGAAGGTAAAGCTATTTAGCGCACCAATAAACATACTCGCAATAATGATGACTTTACCTGCACGTACAACGAAACCTTTTAGACGTTGCCATGTTTGCATGAGTAACGTTTTTAGGTGAGGAACGTGATAAACAGGCAGTTCCATCACGAAAGGTGACGCTTCACCGCGCATAATGGTGTGTTTTAGTAGTAAGCCTGTGAGGATAGCAACCACAATACCGAGAAGATAAAGTGAGAAAACAATACTCGCACCATTTTTACCAAAGAAAGCTGCCGCAAATACCGCAAAGATAGCTAAACGAGCACCACAAGACATAAACGGTGCCATTAATACCGTGATTAATCGTTCTCTTGGTGCATCAAGAGTACGCGCACCCATAATAGAAGGTACGTTACAACCAAAACCGACAATCAGTGGTACGAATGATTTACCCGGTAACCCCAGAGCCTGCATCAATCTATCCATAACAAACGCAGCGCGAGCCATATAACCCGAGTCTTCAAGGATAGATAAAAAGAGATACATCATCCCGATTTGTGGCACTAATGGAAGAACCGTATTGATACCACCACCGACACCTTGAGCAAGGAAAATTGTCAGCCATTCAGGGAAGTTAAAAGTTGCACCAATCCATTGAATACCATGAATAAAGATAGCTTCAGAGCCACCTTCAAAAGCAGGTTGTAATGCACCACCGATATTAATTGCGAGTACGAACATTAAATACATGACAAATAGGAAGATAGGCACGCCTAACCAACGGTTTAATATCACTTTATCGATATTTTGTGTCAGGATATTGGGCTTAATGGATTCCATATTAATCACAGCATGACAGATGCGCTCAATATTTTGATAACGGGCATCAGCAATGACTAATTCTGGTTCATTATTATGTTCATCTTGAATTCGTTGACGAATGGCTTTGATATCTTCACTGGTGATTTGAGCGCGTTGATGGGTATAGATATCCCCTTCTAAACACTGTAATGCCATCCAACGACGTTGCTGTAAATTAAACTCATCATGATTAATTTTTTCAGCAAGTGTCTCGACTTCATTTAATAACCATAGTGGATAAGAAGTCAGTAATTCTTGTGGTTTTTTCTTTTCAGCAGGGAAGGTATCAATGGCTTCTTTGAGTTTATCAATACCAGATGCTTTGGTTGAAATCATCGGAATAACAGGGCAACCCAGTTGCTCTGAAAGTGCGTTGATATCAATTTGCATATCTTGGTGTTCTGCAATATCGAGCATGTTTAATGCCACAATACATGGAATGCCAAGCTCAAGCAGTTGCAATGTCAAATAGAGGTTACGCTCAAGATTTGATGCATCAACCACATTAATCAGCATGTCTGCTTCATTACTTAAAATGAAATGGCAGGCAATTTGCTCATCAAGAGATGTCTGTTCTGAAATTGTCGTTAAAGAGTAAGTCCCGGGTAAATCGACGAGCTCAATTTTATGATTTGCAGTAGTGAAACGACCAACTTTGCGTTCGACCGTTACACCTGCCCAGTTACCCACACGCTGACGAGAGCCTGTTAACTGATTAAAGAGTGTTGTTTTACCGGCATTGGGATTGCCGATAAGGCCTATAGTGAGAGGAGTCATAATAGTGATGCCAATAGTTGTCTTGCCTGGTTGAATGAGAAATAACGATTATTTTTCGTTATGAACCACTTCGCTAAGGTTAATGAGTGCGAGATCTTTTTTTCTCAAAATTAGGGATACTCGGTGCGTTTCTATTTGAATAGGATCACCCAGTGGTGCGATACGGATAACGTTAAACACAGCGCCGGGTAACATACCTAAAGATAATAGTTTCTGTCTGTATGCCGGGCTAATCTGAGGTGAGTAGCTCAAGATTTTATAACTGTGATTTGGGATCAGAGACATAATCGTCCTTCCACGAATATTGATACAAAAAATAATGATACTGATAGTTATTTACACGTATGAGGTTCATACCGTCATGGTCAGATTAATTATAATAAATATTTTTAATGCTAATGAGAATTATAATTATCTTTATTGGGTATAATTTAGCCTAGTCTGAGCTTATCTGCACTTGATTTAAATCAATCTGAGAAAAGATATTGAGATGAAATTAGACTGTTTATTTTATCTGTTACTGGACAAAAACAGAATGTGAAAAGTTGAAATGCTCATGTAGCAACAAAATAACAATCAATTAATAATGTTAACGGATGATAATATAAAAGTAGATTTCAAGAATATGAAGAACGCGAGCTTAAGTAAAAAGCTCACGTTGTCATGGTGAATACCCGCTAATTAGTGGGTTTGCTGGTGGCTAAAAAGTTGGTAAATATTGTTAGGGGTATAGCTATCAGCTTCGTATGAAACGACCCAATCTGTTATTAGTGTAGTGTTGATAGGATAGGTTTCACCTTCTTGCATATCCTCAACATAAAATGGCACGTTGAGTAATTTTGCATAAATCGTGTCTCCATCTCTAGACTGTGGTACAAACCACATATGCTCTAGCTCTTTTTCTTCCCCTTCACCATAAGGAATGCCGAACTTGATCATAAACTGCCAAGGGTTTTCGGTCTCTTCAGGTTTGTCTTTTCCTAATAACTTAGAGAGAAAACCACTTTTTTTCTCAACAGGCGGTTGATTGTAGTTATCAAACATAGAAACGAAGTATTCCCAGCGTCGCTTGGCTTTTTCAGACATCTCGTAGGTTTCTTCATTACTGCGCAGTAGCATCATCGCTTGTTGTTCTTCATAACCTCTAAAGAAGGTTTCTAAAACAGGGTTTTCTTCATTGGTTCTAAAGAGCATAGAAGAAGGATGTTGATGATATTCATCACGATCAGCTAAATCACCCAAGAAAATACCATTTGGTGCGCCTTCCGTGTCATAACGCATCTCTTCTAAAGGTCTAAGGTTTTCAAGTGGTGTTGATTGATTAACATGGCGAATACCTTCTTCAAAAGGTAATGCGACAAGATACTCCAAGCCTGATGATGTTTGACCACAAAGCATCGGTTCACCAAATTCGATTTGACGATGATTAATACTGTTGTTAACAAAGCAACGGAAGAGATCAGGAATACCATAGTAAGACTCAAGCATACTGGGAATAACTAAATCGACTTCGGTTAAGCCGCAGCGTGCTAATCCATGAGTGTGGAACCAGAACATAGTCGGTGGTTCATTTTCTGTGTCATAGGCAGCATGAATAACATATAAGCTTTCTACTTCGGGATAGAGATCTGGGGTCTCTAATTGAAAGCGTATCCACTCAGGCGTTAATGCCTTACCTGCCGCTGATTCATCTAATGCTAAGACCATTTCAGGTGCGATGATATTGAGAAAGTTCAGTTGATGGCGATAACTTGCCAAAGGATGCAAGGCTTCAGTAAAGAGTGTTTCTAATAATAAATCTTGAGTTGTCGCATTTGCATGTGCGAGTAGTTGTGGTGTGAGTTCGTCAGTCGAATACATTGGACGTATTTCGTAATCTTCATCACGAGGGTAAAGACAGACGAAAAAATGTAACTCGTCATCACCATGTTGGCAGCGATAGAAAAAACCGTCGTCAATATTTTCACTTAGATAATTTATCTCACCATCAGTGTAATCGGTTTGCTCTTCTAGGCGTTGTTCAATAAGCGCATAGTTTAGTGGCTGTGCAGGGAAAGCCACTATACGAGAGGGCACTTTTTCTCCTTGCCCGGCTGCGATATCTAAGTACTGCTGTCTGTTATCCATATTTTTTATCACTCGTATATTAAAGATAGAAAAATAGAATATCAGGGATAACAAGAGAGGAATAGATGGAGTTATCTGAGCTTGGGGTAGTTAATTGATCTATTGTTAATAGTGAGGATTAATGAAAAATAAAAAAGCGAGTGTCTTATAAAAAATAACGGATATCAATAAGTTATTGATATCCGTTAGATGTAAGGTAATTAAGGCGAATGATTAGCCTTTTGATTATTTACCTTTCAGTAATTGCATGATGTCTTCAGTTTTTTCTTCATCGTCATCATCTTCAAACTCAATACCTAGCTCAACCATTAATTCGTCAATACGATCAAGGGTTTTCTCAGTATAAGCCTGTTCTTCTGCATTGAGTTTTTCACCGTTTTCAAGACGAGACAGTAATTCATCTAAACGTGTGTCGTTTTCTAACAGGTCTAATTCTTGTTCAGGCGTTAAACGAACTGGCTCAGCTTTAACTGGCGCAGGTTTTTTCTTCACGACTTTTGGTGCATCGCCCACAATCAGAGGGATCGGTTTTTTGCTACCAATACGTGGATCTTTCGGTGCTGTATTTTGAGCTTGCTGTTTATTTTCCGCTTCCTGCTGACGGTTACCGGCAGGATTGCCACGGTGTTTCTTTTGACGTTTACGTTCACGTCCTTCCGCGTTCAGCTCTTCACGTGATTTTTTACGTGCTTTAGCTGCGGGCTTTCTTTTAATCATATTCATAATGGTAACTCGATAGTGATCTTCTTGGTTGCGCAATCTATCAGAAACAAATTTTCAATAAAAGCGCAAATTTAAGACAATTTAATTTTTGCTCACGTACAATGTGCGGTTCGTTTCACTATACTTTACTGTGTTGAGACGTCAATTAATGACCAAACTAAATTAATCAACTTAAATTTCTATTTATTATGACATTATCATCTACACAATTACGTAAACCAGTATATTGGTGGGTTATTGGTTATGCAGCACTTTGGATCTTAGTGAGTTATCTCTTTGACCCTACTGTGCCTTATGATGCCGTAGAGGCTGTCAATTGGGGCACTAACGGAGGGTGGGGTTCCCCTAAAAATCCTTGGTTTGTTGGCTTTATAATGACACCTGCTATTTACGGCGGTATCGATTTTAGCTTTTATTGGTATTTTATCCACTTTATTATCATTGCTATTGGATTATTAGGGGTTTGGAACTTAGCTTATAAATTGACGCAAAATACTAACTTAGCTTGGTTTGCTATGTTGGCGCTTAATTTATCTGGTGTTATCAACTTTGATATTATCCCTTATAACGATAACTATATTCTAGTTGGTTGTTGGGCATGGGCGTTCTATTTTTTCCTTTGTGCTATTAATGATAATCAAAAATATTGGATTGGTTTTGCGATTACGATGGGTATTGCCACAATGGGGAAATATTCATCATTAGCTTTTATTGGTTCTGTATTTTTATCAAGCCTTTTTGTACCTAAAGTTCGAGCAAGTTATTGTTCACCTTATTTCTATTTAGCATTGGCTATTTGGTTTGCTTTTGTTATTCCCAACTTTATTTGGTTATGGCAAACCGATTTTGCGGCGTTTAAATGGGTCGATTCTCAAATAGAGAGCCGTTTTAATTTGCGTACGACGCGTGCTGCACTGACTGTTTTTTACCCTGTGATTTTAATGTGGGGGATTTTACGTTTTTATGGTGGACGTGTAAGTTGGTCTGCTTCTAAAGATAGCCAATTACTCAATTTTATTTTTCTGTTTCCATTAACGATTATTTTTATTTGGTTTAGTTTTCATGAAGGGGGGCGTATCACTGAGTGGTTGCAACCTTTTATGTCAATTGCGACTGCACTTTTTGTGGGCTCAATTAGTGTCATGCCCAAACGTTCATTGCGTGGTGCGCTGTATGGTTTAGGTGTTTTTGGTATGTTAGTTGTTTCTGGTTATACCGTTGTTCAAGCCGCTAATGTGCGTAATGCAGGTCAAAAATTTATCGGTATAAAAACCTTTGTGCAAAATGTTGAACAAGCTTGGCATCAGCATTATCACACACCGTTAGCGTATGTTGGGGGGGAATATATGCATGAATGGGTCACTTTTTATGGTAAAGATAGGCCTCTATCTTCACAGCCTTGGATATTAGAAGAAAATGTGCAGCCTCCGAATATTTATAATCGACATATTACGCTCCAACAATTAGAGGAAAAAGGTGTCGTATTGGTGGGTAAAGTTGGCTATTACTGTGAAAAAGCCCATTTTGATGAAGGCTTAAAGCACTGGCCGAGTTTAAAAATAGCCGATACTCAAGAGATCATGTTTCGTGCTGAACCCGATGCTATTGCTGAGCCTGTTTGTATTGCTTTTGTGGCCCCAAAAACACATAAGGAAAAGTAGAGATGCGTTATGCTGATATTCAGGTTGAAACAGAAAGATTAAGATTGCGTCCTTTTGAAATGGGGGATGCTGAAGATTGGTTTAAGATCATGAGTTCAGCTGAAGTGACGCGTTATTGGAGCCATCTTCCTTGGCAGTCACTGCGAGAAGCGCAAGAAGATATTATTCAAGATATCACGCATATGGAAAGAAAAGAGTATCTGCGCTTAGCGGTGATAGATAAAGCAACAAATGCACTGATGGGCATGTGTGTTTTCTTTAATCATTACCCAAATTCACGACGTGGTGAAATTGGATATTGCCTTGATACAGCTTATCAAGGCAAAGGTGTTATGAAAGAAGCGATGGTTGCGTTTATCACGTATCTTCAAACACATCTATCTGTTCGTCGTTTAGAAGCGGATATCCACCCTGATAATAAAGCATCTGCTGCGTTGTTAGCGAAATTAGGTTTTGAGCAAGAAGGGTATTTAAAACAGCGCTGGATAGTCGGTGATGAAGTTTCTGATTCTATTGTTTTTGGTTTGCTGTTGCCCACAAAAGCAGAGTAATTGCAGAAAATAGAAAGGCACAAGTGGCATATAACACTTGTGCTTTTAGCTACTTAGCCAAAAAACAGGCTTGATTTTTTAAGCTTAAAGCTTGGTTTACTGCAAAAATATCACCACGTACTTCTGGAATACCAAACGATTTTAACCGAGCGCTGTGTTTTTCTAAATAAGCTTGAGCATTTTCTTTTGAATCAAAAAGATAAATCCCACCTGCTTTTTGGGTTTCTTTATTTTCAGTCCAAATTTTCCAAATAAAGCCAGGCTCTTGATTGATTGATGCAGATAATGCATCCATAGCTTGTGTCATTTCATCACCGAAAGGACCATGATAAGGGAAATCTACTTGTAAAAGTACGTGCATAATCACCTCTTTTCTTATAAAAAACGGCACGTTATTGGTGCCGTTTTGTCTGTATCATGATGATCTTAATTTATTGAATATTAGAATAAAGAATTCAAATCAATCACATGAGTATCAATGAGTAATATTTTTAAAATAAATAGCAGTGAAACAATCACAACACAGAGATTAATTTCTTTCCAGCGGAAAGTACCCACTTTCATAACACAGTAAGCAATAAAGCCTAGTGCGATACCTTCTGTGATGGAAAAGCTAAATGGCATCATGACCGCGGTGATAAAAGCAGGAACGGATTCTGTTAAATCATCCCACTTCACGCGTGTAAGGCTGGATGTCATTAATACACCCACATAAATCAGTGCCCCTGCCGTTGCATAGCTTGGCACCATACCTGCTAGTGGTGACAAGAAGATAGCGAGTAAGAAAAGAATACCCACAACAACGGCAGTTAAACCTGTACGACCACCAACAGAAACCCCGGAAGTACTTTCGATAAAGGCAGTTACAGACGATGTACCCATTGCAGAGCCTGCAACAGAACTTAAGCTATCGACATATAACGCTTGTTTCATTCGTGGAAACTTGCCTTTGTCATCAGTTAAACCTGCTTTATCAGTGACACCAATTAATGTGCCTGAAGAGTCAAATAGGTTAACCAACATAAAAGCAAAGATCACGCCAGAAAGACCGATATCTAAGGCGCCCATAATATCAACTTTACCAACAACGGTTGTGATAGAAGGAGGAACAGCGAAGATACCTTGATATTGAACATCACCTAAAAGAAGACCAATTACAGTGGTGATAACAATTGAGATAAGAATTGCGGCATGAATATTACGAGCAGCAAGAATAGCGATAATAAAAAAGCCTAATGCACCTAATAATACGTTATGAGAAGCAAAATTACCGATAGTAACGATGGTATCGTTGTTAGGAATAATAATACCGGAGTTTTTTAAGCCCATCATGGCGATAAAAAGACCGATACCGCTAGTAATACCAACACGTAAACTCAGTGGAATATGGGCAATTATCCAGTAGCGAATACGAAAGAGAGTCAGCAAAAATAGCCCTACTGCACCCCAAAAAATCGCCCCCATAGCGACTTCCCATGAGTAACCCATAGCACCAACGACTACGAAGGCAAAGAATGCGTTTAAGCCCATCGCAGGCGCAACAGCAATAGGTAAATTTGCTACTAATCCCATTAAAATACTGCCGAAAGCTGCAATTAAGCAGGTCGTCACGAAGACGGCTTTGATATCCATATTGGCAGCAGCAAGAATTTGAGGGTTAACGAAGATAATATAAACCATCGTTAAGAAAGTCGTGATACCCGCAATCAGTTCGGTGCGAGCGTTTGTGCCGTGTTCTTGTAGCTTAAACAGGCGTTGGAGCAAACCCTGTGATCCAGAATTTGGTGATGACATGCTCATAGACAAAAGATCCCAAAAAAAATGTTTTTCGCTTTATCCTACACAAATAAAACAATAACTGCACCTAAAAAAGTAATCGATTGCGTAGAAGGAAAATCTAAAGCTTAAAAATACTTTGAGATCCTTTAAGAGTTAAACTGGATAAATGTAAGGAGGCTAATAGTGGTATCGACATGATGCAATTTCTATAGCGGAATCAGTAATACGGTAGATAAGGCGATGTTCATCAGTGATCCGTCTTGACCAAAAACCTGCTAAATTATGTTTCAAGGGCTCTGGTTTACCTATTCCGCTAAACGGTGTTCTTTTAATATCTTTTATGAGTTCGTTAATGCGTTTAATTATTTTCTTGTCTATTTGTTGCCAATAAAGATAATCACTCCATGATTGCTCAGAAAAAATTAATTTCATTCCGTTATATCCTTTTCTATACCTTTACCTTGGTTCAGTTCATCAATAGAATCGAGCAAATGGCGCGCATTCGCTGGAGATCGTAACAGATAGGCAGTTTCTTCTAGTGCTTGGTATTCATCAAGAGATAAAAGAACACATGGAATACCCTTTTGCCTTGTGATCATGATGGGTACTCTATCATCAATTGTTTCATTCATAATTGAAGTTAAGTTTTGTCTTGCTTCTGTATAATTTATCGTTTTCATCTTGTTATCCAGAGAGTTATATCTACTTTGGTCGAATTATACACGATTTAGTATTTAAGTACAGAAGTAAGTACTTGATGGGTGTGTGTGGAGATTATTTAGTAAGGCATGATGATAGGTATTTAGTTTTGTCTAGCAAATAATAATTAAAGCCAACACACTAATTATATTGGTAATTTTACTTTTTTCTATTATTTAAAGAAGGCCAAATATTTTTAGCCTTCTTTGCATTAACCTAAACTCTTCTCAACAAATTGTCTCTTTTTTATCGGCAACACCATTTGCCAAAAAGGGCGTTTCTCTTTTTGTGTTGAGAATAATTTAGCCACTCTATTGGCAATAATTTCCAATGAAAAACAGAGAATAAAATAGATAAAAGCAACGAATAGAAAAACTTCCATTGGATAAACCATACTGCGGTTATTAACTTGGGTCGCTAAGAAAGAAAGCTCACCCACACCCACTACATAAGCTAGTGAAGTATCTTTAATTAAGGCTATCCACTGATTAATAAACGAAGGTACCATCATGCGTAATGCTTGTGGTAATACGATATACCACAACACTTGCCAGCGATTAAAACCTAGCGATAACCCTGCTTGCCATTGCCCTTTTCCAATCGCCAAAATACCGGCTTTAACGCCATGCGCAATATAAGACGATGTAATTAAAGCTAACGCACAAATTACCGTGGTGATTTCAGGTATTTCCATCCCTAATATAACAGGCAATAAAAAATAGACCCAAAATATCAACATAATGATGGGAATTGCACGGAAAAAACCTAAAAAAGCCGCAAAAAGGTTAACCCAGACGCCCCTAAGCATAGCCAAAGCAATGCCACCTAATGTACCCAAAATAATTGATGCAATACCAGCAATGATACTGATAAAGATGGTCAGTGCTGCACCTTCTAAAGGCCCGTCAGGATAAGCACCAAAGAGTAAGTACTGCCAGTTATCAGCAATAACAGTAAAGTCCATATTAATACCCTTGTGCTAGTTTACGTTGCTGATGCCATTGTCCCCAAGCTTCCATCAATGCGATTGCTGCAATATAGAGAATCGTTGCAACCCCAAAGGCTTCAAAGGTGCGTAAAGACTCTGTTTCGACTTGTCTTGATGCGTAAGAAAGCTCCGCAACACCTATAGCCATAGTCAGTGATGAGTTTTTTATTACATTCATGTATTGACCCAATAATGGGGGCAGAGCAATACGAAAAGCTTGGGGTAAAATCACATAACGCATAGATTGCCATTGCGTTAGACCTAATGCTAAAGAGGCATATTTTTGCCCTTGTTTAACACCTTGAATACCGGCTCTTAGCTCTTCGGCAATAAATGGCGTTGAGTAAAATGTCAGACCCACAATGCCCGCTAAAAACTCAAAAGAAGGCCAAGAAAGGGTTACACCTAAAAATGCAATCTCATGAGGCGTGTTTAACCATATCATGGCGCTTTGTGGCAGAATTTCGCCTGATGCGAAATACCAAAAGAATAACTGTACTAACAGCGGAGTGTTACGAAACAGCGAAGTATAAGCCGTGGCTAACCAGCGTAATGGTGTAAAAGCACTATCTCTTGCAGCACTAAGGGCAAAGCTCATTAATGTTGCAATGACAATAGTCCAAAAAGAGATAAGCAAGGTGATTAGAAAACCATTCCAGAGCCAACTTAAATAGTGTGGCTCAAGAAGGTAATGTGAAAGAAATTGCTCAAACATATAATAGGCCTATTGTAGACACCAAACCCCGCAAAGGCGGGGTAGGTGTTTTAATAAAGGAATAACTTTTTTTTGATGAAAGAAGAAAGTTATTACGCTTTAACGATCAAGATTGTGGTGTTTGCTCTGATAGTGGGGCAAATTTAAAATCACCACGAGGTTGAGCCGATTTTGTTTCAGGACCAAACCAACGATTGTAGCTCTCGTCTGCCTTACCTTCTTTTTCTAATCTTAATAGAGTGTTATTGATTTCGTTAATTAAACGCTCTTCACCTTTAGCAGCTGCAACTGCTTGGTATTCACGGGTGATACTAAATGATGACACTTCAAAATCGGCTTTAATGGCATCAGGAAGATTTGCTAATAAACCGACTAATTTCGCATCGTCTTGTGTGATAGCTTGTACGTTACCGTTACGTAATGCAGCGAAAGCCAGTGGTGTATCGTCATAAGAGATAACTTTGGTGTCAGGATAGCGTTCACGTAATGTGATTTCTTGAACAGTACCTTTATCTGCACCAATACGCAGTGAGTGGATTTGTTCTGGATTAGTTAAAACCCCTTTACGTGCAATAAATTTTTGTCCGGTTGCAAAGTAAGGAACAGAGAAATCAACTTGCTTAGCGCGTTCATCGGTAATGGTGAAGTTCGCCGCGATTAAATCGACTTTTTTAGAGCTTAAAAGTGGAATACGGTTTGCTGGGTTTGTTGGACGCAGTTCCAGTTTTACACCTAGATCTTTGGCGATCTCATTGGCGATATCTGCATCATAACCTGCAAGTTTTTTGGTTTGAGGATCAATAAACCCAAACGGAGGATTACTGTCAAAAATCGCGATACGTACTACACCTGCTTTTTTTATATCATCAAGTTTATCTGCTTTTGCAATACCAGAGAAAAGCACAGAGCCTGCAATTAATGCTGTTGCCAAGACACGTAATTTCATTATTCACCCCAAAGAAAAGAATTATCATCGTTATGTTGGATATCACGCTATCAAGTTGATCTAAGTTCATAAAATAATAAAAATTGATATGAATATGCTTTTAAGGAATAAGATGAGAAAAAGTGTTGAGCTAGAACGGTATTCATTTATGAGTGAATAAAAAAAACAGCGACAATTATGTCGCTGTTTTGAAGAGAAGAAAAAGAGAGAGAAATTTATTTAGAAGCGTTACTGTCGTCACTTCTTGTTAGCATTTTTTCTACTTGGTCGCCTCCTAAATGGCGGAAATCATGACCTTTTACGTAATAGAAAATAAACTCACAAATGTTCTGACAACGGTCGCCGATACGTTCAATAGAACGCGCACAAAATAGTGCGGTGAGTACACTAGGAATGGTGCGAGGATCTTCCATCATATAAGTCATTAATTGACGGACGATACCTTCATATTCGTTATCAATTTTAGCGTCTTCACGATAGATACGTACTGCTTCATCTAAATCCATACGCGCAAAGGCATCAAGAACATCGTGAAGCATTTGTATAGCGTGTTGGCCTAAAGATTCTAAGCTCACGAGCAGTGGTTGATGCTGGTGTGAAAACTTTTCAAGTGCGGTTTTACAGATTTTTTCAGCAACATCGCCAATACGTTCTAGTTCAGCGATCGTTTTTGATATCGCCATAATTAAACGTAAGTCACTCGCTGTTGGCTGGCGTTTAGCAATAATTCGCATACACGCATCATCAATAGCGACTTCCATCATATTGACGTTATGGTCACCTTGAATAACTTCGTTTGCCAATGCTTGGTCTTGATTATGCATTGCCATAACAGCTTTTTTCAGTTGCTCTTCAACAAGCCCACCCATAACCATCAGCTCAGTACGGATATGCTCTAACTCAGCATTAAATTGACCAGAAATATGCTTATTGTGATTTAAATTATCCATTTATTGCCTCGTTATCAGCCATAACGCCCAGTGATGTAATCTTCAGTTTGTTTTTTTGCAGGACGCGTAAATAACGTATCCGTATCGCTAAATTCAATTAACTCACCTAAATACATAAATGCTGTGTAATCAGAACAACGTGCTGCTTGTTGCATGTTATGTGTCACGATAACTACGGTATATTCTGATTTGAGTTCACTGATAAGTTCTTCAATACGACCTGTTGAGATTGGGTCAAGTGCTGAACAAGGCTCATCAAGTAATAAAACCTCAGGACGAATAGCGATACCGCGTGCTATACATAAACGTTGTTGTTGACCGCCAGAAAGACTATATCCACTCTGATGTAATTTATCTTTAGTTTCATTCCATAATGCGGCTTTAGTCAAAGCCCACTGAACTCGTTCATCCATATCAGCGCGAGACAATTTTTCGAATAAACGTACACCAAAGGCGATGTTGTCATAGATTGACATCGGGAAAGGGGTTGGTTTTTGGAATACCATTCCGACCTTGGCGCGTAATAACGCAATATCTTGTTTATCTGTCAGGATATTGTTGCCATCTAGCAGAATTTCACCTTCTGCACGTTGTTCACCATAAAGCTCATACATTTTATTAAAAGTACGCAGTAAGGTTGATTTACCACAGCCAGAAGGGCCGATAAATGCAGTTACCTTATTTTTGGCAATATCTAAAGAGATATTTTTCAGCGCATGGAATTTACCGTAGTAGAAGTTCAAATCACGAACTTGAATTTTATTTCCTGCGTTATCATTAGCCATAATCATTCAACGTCTCTCTTGCTTAACTTTCTGCGTTAACCGTGCTTGCGTTTAGCAAATAGCACGCGCGCAATAATATTGATAAATAGAACACAGAGGGTGATAAGTAATACGCCAGCCCAAGCAAGTTCTTGCCATTCAGCGAAAGGACTCATGGCGAACTTAAAGATAGTCACAGGTAGGTTAGCTATCGGTTCGTTTAAGTCTGTGCTCCAGAATTGATTTGATAGTGAAGTAAATAACAGTGGTGCAGTTTCGCCTGCAATACGCGCAATCGCTAATAACACACCTGTGATAATGCCTGAAACCGAGGCTTTTAAGGTGATTTTAGAGATCATCTTCCACTTTGGTGTTCCTAATGCGTAAGCGGCTTCGCGTAAGCTATCAGGCACTAACTTCAACATATTTTCAGTGGTGCGAATAACAATAGGAATTTGCAGTAACGCTAATGCGATAATTCCTGCCCATCCTGAAAAGTGCTGCATCTGTGCGACAACAATGGTGTAGACAAAGAGCCCGACAACAATGGATGGCGCTGACAGCAAGATATCGTTAATAAAACGTGTGGTTTCAGCAAGCCATGAGCGACGACCATATTCAGCAAGATAAATCCCTGCAAGAATGCCTAATGGTGTTCCAATCACGGTTGCCCAAAGGATGAGTAATCCACTACCGGCAATAGCATTTGCCAATCCACCACCTTCCGTATTAGGTGGCGGAGTCATCTCTGTGAAAAGGGCTAATGACATACCATCAAAGCCTTTGGTGAAGGTGGAGAATAAAATCCACGTTAACCAAAAAAGACCAAATGCCATGGTTGAGACAGACAAAAACAGTGCGATACGGTTTTTTTGACGGCGCCAAAGTTGGCGTTTATGGCGTACACGCAATTCGTTTTCTGTTTGAACTCGCAATGAAGAAGAGGATGTTTTAGACATATCAGCGCGCTCCTTCATTTTTTGATAAACGTAATGTCATAAACTTAGAAATCGCAAGGACGATAAAGGTGATGACAAACAGGATAAGCCCTAATTCCATTAATGCGGCAGTGTGTAATCCCGTTTCTGCTTCAGCAAATTCGTTCGCTAATGCAGACGTAATACTGTTACCCGGCATAAACAGCGAGGCGGAGTCTAATTGGTAGGTATTACCGATGATAAAGGTTACTGCCATAGTTTCACCTAAGGCGCGTCCTAATCCCAACATCACACCACCGATAACGCCATTTCGGGTATAAGGTAGAACGATATTCCAAATCACTTCCCATGTTGTACAGCCAATGCCGTAGGCAGACTCTTTCATCATAACAGGCGTTTGTTCAAACACATCGCGCATTACAGACGCAATATAAGGAATGATCATGATAGCGAGGATAACGCCCGCAGCTAAGATACCAATACCAAAAGCAGGGCCTGAGAAAAGCTCGCCAACGATAGGGATAGAAGAAAGCACATTGCCTACAGGCTCTTGGAAATAGGTTGCAAAGAGCGGTGCGAAAACAAATAGCCCCCACATACCATAGACAATACTTGGAATAGCCGCGAGTAACTCAATAGCGATACCTAACGGTCGTTTTAACCAATTAGGGGCTAATTCAGTTAAGAAAAGAGCGATACCAAAGCTGACAGGAACGGCAATAACCAGCGCGATGATTGACGTTACAATGGTGCCGTAAATAGGCACTAATGCCCCAAACTCCTGAGCAGGAGGATCCCACTCTTTCGACCATAAGAATGAAAGGCCGAATTGTTGAATACTTGGCCATGAGGCGAAAATCAGTGAAACAATGATACCTGTTAAAAGCAAAAGTGTAATCAACGCAGCTAGACGAACCAGTGCGCTGAAAATAACGTCCCCTCGTTTACTAGGGGCCTTTATTACCGTTGTATGCTCGGCCATAAAGCCTCTTTTAATTTATTACCCCCTGTTTAGCAGGGGGTGAACGTTAACTTATCTCTTAATGGCTACCGATTTTATTAGTAAATCGGCTTACCATTACTGTCTTTAATACTAGTTTTCCATGCTGCACGAATTTGTTCTACAACTTCGACTGGTAATACGGCGTAATCTAGATTTTTCGCTTCTTGATTACCTTTGTCGTAAGCCCAATTGAAGAAATTCAGCACTTCTTTACCTTTTTCTGCATTTTGCTGTTTTTGATGCACTAAGATAAAGGTCGTTGAAGTAATCGGCCATGCATTTTCACCTTTCTGGTTAGTTAGGTCTTGTGCAAAGCTTTTGCTCCAATCAATTTTTCTTGCTGCGGCACTAAAGCTATCTGCTGTTGGTGCAATTACTTCGCCATCAGCTGTGACTAATTTAGTATAAGCAAGGTTGTTTTGTTTCGCATAAGCATATTCAACATAACCAATTGAACCTGGTACACGTTGAACGAATGCTGCGATACCATCATTCCCTTTTCCACCTAAGCCTGTCGGCCACTTAACAGTAGAGCCAGCGCCTACTTCATCTTTCCATGCGCTATTTACTTTTGATAAATAACTAGTGAAAACGAAAGATGTTCCTGAACCATCAGCACGGCGAATAACCGCGATATTCTGGTCTGGTAATTTTACGCCCGGATTGAGTTTGCTAATGGCAGGATCGTTCCATTTTTGGATCTTACCTAGATAGATATTACCGATAGTATCGCCGTCTAAGGTCAGTTCACCTGATTTGATACCAGGAATATTGACTGCCATAACAACGCCACCAATCACGGTAGGGAATTGGAATAAACCATCAGCTTGTAATTTTTCGTCTGTTAATGGTGCATCAGAAGCACCAAAATCAACAGTATTTGCATTGATTTGTTTAACACCACCAGAGGATCCAATGCCTTGGTAGTTAATTTTGTTACCCGTTTCTTTCTGATAGGAATCTGCCCATTTAGCATAAACTGGGGCAGGGAACGTTGCGCCAGCACCAGTCAGCGAGGTCGTTGCCTGTGCAGAAAGAGCGGTCATTGAAAACGCAGCGGCAATGACACTAGTCAGGGTGGTACGCATCAGTTTCATAATCCCTCCTGTGGGATAGGTAGAATAATTTTCGACATCTATCAACTTCGGTTACGGTACGCACAGACAATAGGTCAGTTTGATGACAATTAAATGTCTTAATTGTGACAGTTTTATGACAAAGCAAAAAAATGATGAAATATTTGTAGGAGGAGAGAAATTAGAATGGAAATGGCGTAATAAAAAAGCACTTCAATACTTGAATAGAAAGGACTAATCGTCCTCATCATTGCGCTCTTTTAATGGGAAGTTAGCACGGATAAGTAATCCGCCTTTAACGCTATCATCAAGCTCAACATAACCGCCGTGGGCATCCATAATACGGCGAATAATAGATAATCCTAAACCCGCACCTGTTGAGCTACGCGCTTGTTCACCTTGAACAAATGGTTGGAAAAGACGTTGTCTATCTTCTTGTGGAATGCCGGGACCATCATCTTCAACTTGGAACCAAGCATACTCTTCATTTTTTCCACTTGAAACGCTTATCCAGCCATTACCATAGCGAGTGGCATTCACAATCATATTGGCGAGTGCTCGTTTTACTGCAATAGGGTTAGCTGTGATATTAATAGGCTCAGGATGAAGATGTTCTTCGCTGATTTTTCCCGAATTAGATTCGGCTGAAATGACTTCTTGTAATAGATTATTCATATTACATAGTTCTAAAGACATCTCTTTACCTGTGCGCATATAGTCTAAGAATTGCCCAATAATGGCATCACAATCTTCAATATCTTTATTGATAGAGTCTGCGAGGTAGCTATCTTCGGGACTCATCATTTCAGTTGCCAGACGAATTCGCGTCAATGGTGTACGCAAATCATGGCTGACACCTGCCATAACGAGTGTTCTATCATTATCTAATGAGCGAATTCCTGATGACATCTGGTTAAAGGCTCGAATAATTGAGCGCATTTCAGAAGAGCCAGATTCAGGAATGGGAGGAGGAATAACCCCTTTTCCAATGCGACGCGCTGCATATTCCACTTCATTTAGTGGGCGATTTTGAAAACGGCTATAGAGCCAGAAAAAAGCGACAACGATAATAATAAAAATGATCGCTTGTCGATAAACAGGGAGTAAGAAATTTTGCCCTAATTCAGTCAACGGAACACGTATCCAAAGCGAGGGCGACATATGCGTATTGACCCATAAAACAGGGTATTCCAGCGTGTTTTCGATCCAAATTTCGGTTTTTCCCCCCAGATGTTCAGTCATCTGCTCACTTAACTCATCATCTATTTTTGCCCAATAAAGCCCTTCTTCAAGTGCTGCTTTTTTATCAAAGAAAGAAATGCCTAATTCGTTATAGATTTTATTACGTAAAGCAGGGGAAATTTTTAGTGGGGTACCATCAACGAGGATCAGTTCCTCAGGCATTAAAGCACGTATTTCATACGCTAATACTTTATTAAATTGCTGAAGGCTTGGCCCAACAATAAGGTGTTGCACAACGATATAACTGGCTATCAAGCTAAAAAAGAGGAGCGAGATAACCAGAAATAACGAGCGTGTTAGTTTATTGTGAGGAGAAAGCCTCAGCCTTCTCATTGAGCACTGGTTCCATCAGGGACAAAGACGTAACCAAGACCCCAAACTGTTTGAATGTAACGAGGGTGTGTTGGATCTTCTTCAATCATGCGACGTAAACGAGAGATTTGAACGTCAATTGAACGCTCCATAGCACTGTATTCTCGACCACGAGCAAGACTCATTAATTTGTCACGAGAAAGAGGTTCACGAGGGTGTGATACCAGCACTTTCAATACAGCAAATTCACCACTAGTCAGAGGCATATGCTCTTCTTCGTGGAACATTTCACGTGTACCCAGATTTAGCTTGAACTTACCAAAAGTAATAATGGCGTTATCTTGCGAAGGTGCGCCAGGTAATTCATTCGCTTGACGACGAAGAACGGCACGAATACGTGCGAGTAATTCTCTTGGGTTAAATGGTTTTGATATGTAATCATCAGCACCAATTTCAAGTCCAACAATTCTATCAACCTCTTCCCCTTTTGCTGTAACCATAATAATAGGGATAGGGTTGTTTTGGCTTCTTAAGCGACGGCAAATAGATAGGCCATCTTCACCTGGAAGCATTAAATCGAGCACAATAAGATGGATAGATTCGCGAGTGAGCAGACGATCCATCTGATCGGCGTTTGCAGCAGTACGGATTTGAAAACCCTGCTCTGTCAAATAGCGCTCTAAGAGTGAACGCAGACGTAAATCATCATCCACGATTAGCACTTTATAACTTTCTTGCATTTTTTAAGCTCCCGAAGTGCAAATGCTTTTATTAGCGAATTCTATCATCGTTAAGAATATTAAACCAAAACCAAAGAATAAATGTTAATAATTTATAGATAAAACTTGTTCATTCGCTTTACTGAAGGGGATAAAACTATTTATTTATCTTATTCCGAATAATATTTGATAGATAATACGCAGTAATTAACTTCACCACCTGGTGTCTGCACACAAATTTCATCGTCAACTTGCTTACCAATAAGCGCTCTGGCAACAGGGGAATCAATAGAAATCCACTGTTTTGCTGGATCAAACTCATCGGGACCCACAAGCCTAAAGGTTTTGACGTTTTCGTCATCATCTTCAAGTGTGACCCAAGCACCAAAATAGACTTTTCCTTCTTGGCGAGGATCAGGATCAACGATTTTTAATTCATCAAGACGTTTTGATAAAAAACGAACACGTCTATCAATTTCACGTAATCGCTTCTTTCCATAAATATATTCAGCATTTTCTGAACGGTCGCCCTGAGCAGCTGCTTCTGAAACCGATTGTGTAACACGCGGTCGCTCTTCTTTCCAAAGATATTTTAGCTCTTTGTCTAAGGCATACCAGCCATCACGAGTAATATAGTTACTTTTTGCCATTACGAATAAAAACTATCATCAACATTGAATTTCATAAAGGTACTATAGCGTGAATGTTAAAATAATCTGTTAATTTCCTCATAATTGTCGAGCTAGATGGGAAATTTGCCAAATTTTTTTAGTGCTCTGCGTGTATAATAGGCATCTTTTTTAATTATTCCTCTCGGTAGGTAAATATTTTATGAATGAATCATTAAGCCGAATTATTGCAGATGAGCTCTCGGTTAAGCCCCAGCAAGTCCTTTCGGCCATAACGTTACTGGATGAAGGGAATACGGTGCCATTTGTTGCCCGTTATCGTAAAGAGGTCACAGGCGGATTAGATGATACGCAATTACGTCAATTAGAAACTCGCCTCGGTTACCTACGGGAACTCAATGATCGCCGCCAAACTATTTTAAAATCAATTGAAGAACAAGGAAAACTGACACCAGAATTACGTTCTTCAATTAATGAAACTCAAAGCAAAACAGAATTGGAAGATCTCTATCTTCCTTATAAGCCTAAACGTCGTACCCGTGGCCAGATTGCGATTGAGAATGGATTAGAACCCTTAGCGGATTTACTGTGGAATGAACCACAAAATAATCCAGAAGAAACGGCAACCGCTTATATCAACACAGAAAAAGGTGTTGATGATACGAAGGCAGCTTTAGATGGTGCGCGTTACATTTTAATGGAGCGTTTTTCAGAAGATGCCGGATTATTAGCAAAAGTTCGTCAATATTTATGGAAAAATGCGCATCTTGTTGCCAAAGTGATTGAAGGCAAAGAGGTCGAAGGAGCGAAATTTAGTGATTATTTTGATCACCATGAGCCTATCGCGAATGTTCCTTCTCACCGTGCATTAGCGATGTTTCGTGGTCGAAATGAAGGGATCCTTCAATTATCACTGAATCCAGATCCACAATTTGAAGAAGCGCCTAAAGAGAGCTACGGTGAACAACTGGTCACGGAACATTTAGGATTACGTTTAAATAATCAACCTGCTGATAGCTGGCGTAAAGCTGTTGTTAGTTGGACTTGGCGCATTAAAGTTTTAATGCATATTGAAACAGAATTGATGGGCCAATTACGAGAAAAAGCGGAAGAAGAAGCGATTAATGTTTTTGCTCGTAATCTTAATGATCTACTGATGGCGGCTCCTGCTGGTATGCGTGCCACAATGGGGCTTGATCCTGGTTTACGCACCGGTGTTAAAGTTGCGGTTGTTGATAGCACTGGTAAATTAATTGCCACAGATACTATTTATCCACATACAGGACAAGCAGATAAAGCGGCGGCAAGTGTCGCTGCGTTGTGTATTAAGCATAATGTTGAACTGGTGGCGATTGGTAATGGTACGGCATCTCGTGAAACAGAGCGCTTTTTCGCTGAAACAGTAAAACGCTACCCAGAAGTCAAAGCGCAGAAAGTGATTGTCAGTGAAGCAGGTGCATCGGTGTATTCAGCGTCAGAGCTTGCGGCTAATGAATTCCCTGATTTGGATGTTTCTATCCGTGGTGCGGTTTCTATCGCGCGTCGCTTACAAGATCCCTTGGCTGAACTTGTGAAAATTGATCCTAAATCTATTGGGGTTGGCCAGTATCAGCATGATGTTAGCCAAACATTATTAGCGAGAAAACTTGATACTGTCGTTGAAGACTGTGTGAATGGTGTTGGTGTTGATTTAAATACAGCATCAGTGCCGTTATTAACGCGAGTTGCTGGACTTAGCCAATCTATTGCTCAAAATATCATTAGTTGGCGTGATGAAAACGGTCGTTTTGTTGATAGAAAACAGCTGCTTAAAGTGGCGCGTTTAGGGCCGAAAGCCTTTGAGCAATGCGCTGGTTTCTTACGTATTCGTGATGGTAAAAATCCACTAGATGCCTCAACGGTTCACCCTGAAGCATACCCAGTAGTTGAAAATATCCTGCAATCTACACATCAAAAAATTGATGATTTGATGGGCAATAGCGCCCTAATTTCACAAGTAGATGCTAGAGCATTTATTACAGAGCAATTTGGTTTACCAACAATTAATGACATCTTAAAAGAGTTAGCAAAACCAGGGCGTGACCCACGTCCAGAGTTTAAAACTGCAACCTTTGCTGAGGGTGTCGAAACGATGAATGATTTAGTCAGTGGGATGATCCTTGAAGGAACTGTGACTAACGTGACTAATTTCGGTGCATTCGTTGATATTGGTGTACACCAAGATGGCTTGGTTCATATCTCTTCTTTAGCCGACCGATTTATTGAAGATCCACACACAGTGGTGAAGACGGGCGATATTGTTAAAGTTAAAGTTCTAGAGGTTGATTTAGCTCGTAAGCGCATTGCACTGACTATGCGTTTAGATGAAGTCGCAGGTGATAGTGATAAAAAACAATCATCATCAAATAACACGAATTCAGCTAGAAACAACAAAGGACAGAAACCAACTCGTAATAACCGCCAGTCAATAAATAATGGTAATAATGCGGGAAATAGTGCAATGGGTGACGCTTTAGCTGCGGCATTTGGAAAAAAACGCTAAGAGCGCATTTATTGCTACGGTATTAGTTGGTAAAAAGGATGAAAATAATGAGCGTGATATAACCAATATTGGTTATATCACGTTTTTATTACACGTTATTTAGATATTTTTTTAGATAAAGATATTTATAAAAACTAATTAAATAGCAACATTGTACAAATTCTTTTTCATTTTTTTATCAGTTCAATTTTAAACTGACTTAAGTGATATTGATAAAATAATAGATAAAGGATCCTCTATTTTATCTCTATATTTATTTGTTATGATTTTTATCACTTATCTTCTATTCTCCCCGTCGCTGATTGCCTTTATATTATAAATAAGAGTTGACTTATCTTTTAACCTTATTATTACTGAGGTTTATAAGTTTGGGCTATATGAGCTAAAACTGAAAATTATTATTTCCGTTTATATCAACTCTATTTCAATTAATAGAATGAATATCTATGGGTTTATTTCACCTTTATTGGGTTATTAATATGAATTTAAATAAATTATCGCTTGGTTTGATCTTGGTTTCTGCATCATTACTTGCAGGGTGTGCATCAGAATCTTCACGCTCTTTAGAAGTGGCTAAAGTTGCAACCTATAACACAACTTATACGGGCACTAAGAGCGCTATTTCTATTGGTAAGTTTGATAACCGTTCTAGTTATATGAATGGAATATTCTCTGATGGAGTAGATAGATTAGGAAATCAATCTAAAACGATTTTAATGACGCACTTACAGCAAACAGGGCGTTTTAATGTATTAGATAGAGCTAACTTATCTGAATTAAAAGAAGAAGCTGGCATTAAAGGACAAAGCCAACAGTTAAAAGGTGCAACATATGTTATCACTGGCGATGTCACTGAATTTGGCCGTAAAGAAGTTGGTGACCGCCAATTATTCGGTATTTTAGGCCGAGGTAAAACACAAGTTGCTTATGCCAAAGTGAATTTAAACGTTGTGAATGTGAATACCTCAGAAGTGGTGTTCTCATCTCAAGGTGCGGGTGAATACGAGCTTTCTAATCGTGAAATCATTGGGTTTGGTGGAACAGCAAGCTATGACTCAACACTTAACGGTAAAGTGCTTGATTTAGCTATTCGTGAAGCGGTTAATAACTTAGTTGCAGGTATTGAAAGTAATGCTTGGCAGCCTTCAAAATAATGCACATTTTATAAGGATATAACGATGTCTAAATCATTAATAAGCCTTGTTTTGGGGGCATTATTGCTGACGGGCTGTGCAAGTGGCCCTAAACCACTTTATAACTGGGATAGTTATCAACAAGTGGTGTATCAGTACTATCAGCAAAGTGAAAGTGATCCTCAAGCACAAATCGATGCATTAAAGAAAAGTATTGAGCTTTCTCGTGCCAAATCATTGGGTATTCCACCAGGATTACATGCACATTTAGGTATGTTATACGGTGCAACGGGTGCGTTAGATTTAGCTATGGCTGAATTTAGTGAAGAGAAAGCACTTTACCCAGAATCAGCGGAATTTATGGATCGCTTGATGAAAAATAAAGGAATGCAAAAATGAGTCGCTTATTCACTTTAATTTGTTTGGCCTTTGCGCTGATATTAACGGGTTGTGCCCAGCCTGTTAAAACAGATTACTCCGCATTTAAACAGAGTAAACCAAAAAGCATTTTAGTCTTGGTGCCTCAAAACCATACAACAGAAGTTGGAGCTGGACACAGTTTCTTATCTCAAGTGACATATCCATTGGCGGAAGCAGGATATTATGTGTTCCCTGTAGCTGTCGTTGAAGAGACATTTAAACAAAATGGCTTATCAATGGCTGGGGATATTCATGCAGTAAGTCCTAATAAATTACGTGAAATCTTTGGTGCTGATACTGTTTTATACTTAGATATCACAGAATTTGGAACGTCATATCAAATTATTTCTAGTGATACGAGAGTTACTGTTGCTGCTAAGCTTGTTGATCTTCGTAATGGTGGTGTGTTGTGGAGCAGCTCTGCAACGGCATCAAGTACAGAAACAGAAGGTTCATCGAGTAGTTTAGTCGGGATGCTGGTTTCAGCGGTTGTGAATCAAATCGTGAATACAGTATCAGATAAAAGCTATCAAATTGCAGGCATAACCAGTGTCCGTTTACTTTCTGCTGGAAATGCGAATGGTATTTTGTATGGCCCTCGTTCTCCTAATTATGGTAAAGAAGCAGAATAAATAAATGCTATAAAATAAGCATAATAAAGAGAAAGGCTCTGCTTATTAACTTTAGAATAAGTAGAGTCTTATTTTATTTATAAGTAATAAATAATAATTATTCTTATTTGATGCTAGGTAATACTACATATATTTATTGTAAGATAAACGTCAAATAGAAGAGTGAATAAAAGAGATGAATTGTTATTGAAGAGATAAACCATCCTTGGTTGCTAGTCCGTTTCCTTCCGTGGTTAATAATCCATAATTCGGGTATATAAAAGAGACTGATTAAATAAGAGAAACGTCAATTAGAATAAGATAAGGTATGGGGGATGCTATCTTTCCTTGTAATATAGCGACCTTTATTCTTTAAATGAGCCTCAAATTTAAATCAAAACACGACTTAGTTGGATATTAATCAATGTTTGTCTCTAGGATATGTAATATTATAATTTAGGTAAAGATATAATTGTTACTATTATTATAATCATCGAATTAAGAGGGAATAAAAGAATAATAAAACTAATATAACGAGATATTTAATTAATTTAAATCGTATTTTGAGTAATATATCGTTTTAAACTCGGCGTAAAAGTTTTCTTCTGATATTTCAGTATGAATTGAAATTACTAACATATTGAATAAACTTAATTTATTCATGAATTTCTTTAATGGATAAGATTATTTTTACATAATGTGATTTACATCACGTCGTGTATTTGAGTGTTATCGCCTATCAATAAGAAGAAAGGGATTTATACGATACCCCTTTCGATCATATTCAGTTCCTGATTTATTGGTTACACTACTCTTTCAGATATTCATAATGTCTGTTAGCTGGTATGAAATATCAGCGGTTCACTTTTGGAAGGTAGAGGCATGTCAGAACAAACAATTATTTGGGATCTTGACCTGATCCATAAGTATAACTATTCAGGTCCTCGCTATACATCATACCCAACAGCATTAGAGTTTAATCAGCAATATGGCGATGATGATTTTATCAAAGCGACTCAACGTTATCTTGAGCGCCCTTTATCGCTTTATATTCATATTCCTTTCTGCCATAAGCTGTGCTATTTCTGCGGCTGTAATAAAATTATCACGCGGCATAAACATAAGGCAGATGAATATCTTGATGTTTTAGAAAAAGAAATTATTAACAGAGCTCGTTATTTTAAAGACAGAAAAGTGACTCAGATGCATTGGGGTGGGGGTACACCTACTTTTCTGGATAAGCAACAAATTAGCCGATTGGTTTCGCTATTACGCCATCATTTTCATTTTGTTGATAATGCAGAACTCTCTATTGAAATCGATCCTCGTGAAATTGAGCTAGATGTTATCGACCATCTGCGTCATGAAGGATTTAATCGCCTAAGTATGGGTGTGCAAGATTTCAATAAAGAAGTACAACAAAAAGTCAATCGAGAGCAAGATGAAGCGTTTATTTTTGCATTGGTAGAGCGTGCGCGTGAAGTGGGTTTTCACTCCACTAGCATTGACTTAATTTATGGTTTACCTAAGCAAACTAAAGAGAGTTTTGCCTTTACATTAAAACGCGTTATTGAATTATCACCTGATAGATTGAGTGTTTTCAATTATGCACATTTGCCTAATTTATTCGCCGCTCAGCGTAAAATTAAAGATGAAGATCTCCCTTTAGCTGAAGAAAAATTAGAAATATTACAAGAAACAATTTCTACGCTGACAACAAACGGCTATCAGTTTATTGGTATGGATCACTTTGCTAAACCTGATGATGAATTAGCAGTTGCTCAGCGCAAAGGTATTTTACATCGTAATTTCCAAGGCTATACCACTCATGAAGAGTGTGACTTATTAGGTATGGGAGTTTCTGCAATAAGTATGTTAGGCGATAACTATGCGCAAAATGAAAAAGTATTGAAAGAGTATTATGCGCGTGTAAATAGTGAAGGGAATGCACTATGGCGAGGTTTATCTCTGACTAATGATGATTGTATTCGCCGAGATGTAATTAAAACCTTAATTTGTAATTTTAGTCTGCATTTTTCAGATATTGAAAAAATGCACAATATTGTCTTCCATGACTACTTTAAAGAAGATTTAGAATTACTCGTGCCAATGAAGGATGACGGTTTAGTTGAAATAACAGCAGATGGTATTCAAGTTACACCACGAGGACGTTTGCTTATTCGTAATATCTGTATGTGTTTTGATACTTATTTACGAAATCAAATGCGCCAACGCCAATTCTCGCGTGTTATTTAATCGATGAAGAGGGTAGAGGATCAATATTCCTCTATCCCTAACTCTTTTAATTTACGGGTTAATGTATTTCTACCCCAACCTAATAATCTTGCTGCCTCTTGTTTATGCCCTTGTGTGTATGCCAAGGCACTAAGTAATAGCGTGCGTTCAAATTGAGGTAGGGCATCTGTTAAGATGTTTTCTTTCCCTTCCCCTAATGCTTCATCTGCCCATAATGAAAGATGTTGTGACCAATGTTGAGAAGATGCAATTCGACTGATATTTTTGGCTTTCTCATCTGGTTGGCGAATTTCTTGTGGTAAATCTTGAGGCATAATCTCTTGGCTTGCCGTCATTACGGTTAACCAGCGACACACATTCTCTAATTGTCTGACGTTACCTGACCAGTTGTATTCCATCATTATTTGCAAACTTTGCTGATGAAGCACTTTGGTTTCGACACCTAATTCTTTAGCTGTTTTTTGTAGAAAATAGCGCGCTAGGCTGGGAATGTCTTCGGTTCTATCGCGTAATGGAGGTAACTGAATGCGTATTACATTGAGCCGATGATAGAGATCTTCACGAAAATCGCCTACTTGAACTCGTTTTTCTAAATCTTGATGTGTAGCGGCAATAATACGCACATCGACTTTTACAGGGGCATAACCACCGACTCGATAGAATTGCCCTTCAGCAAGAACCCGCAGTAAACGTGTTTGAATATCGAGAGGCATATCGCCAATTTCATCAAGAAACAATGAGCCACCGTTCGCTTGTTCAAATCGGCCTTGACGTACTTGAGAAGCCCCTGTGAATGCACCCTTTTCGTGACCAAAAAGCTCTGATTCAATCAAATCTTTAGGGATGGCTGCCATATTTAAGGCAATAAAAGGAGAGGAAGCCCTTGGGCTATGGCGATGTAATGCATGTGCCACTAACTCTTTCCCTGTCCCTGATTCCCCATTAATCAGTACACTAATTGAAGAGCGAGAGAGCCGACCAATAATACGGTAAACTTCTTGCATTGCAGGAGCTTCACCAATCATATCTGAAACTGATTGCAACGAAGTTTCATTGGTATTCGGTTGTTTTTGCTCACGATAATGAGTAATGGCGCGATCAATTAATGCCAACGTTTCGTCGATATCGAACGGCTTTGGTAAGTAATCAAATGCCCCTTGTTGATAAGCATTAACAGCAGCATCGAGATCAGAATGTGCTGTCATAATAATCACGGGCAGAGTTGGGTATTGTTCTTTAATTATTTTTAGAAGAGATAAACCATCAATATCAGGCATGCGAATGTCTGATAACAATACATCAGGTATTTCTGCATTAAGTGCATTAAGTACATCATTCGCATGTTCAAAGGTTTTACATGACAGACCTTCACGAGAAATAGCGCGTTCAAGTACCCAGCGAATAGAGCTGTCATCATCAACAACCCATACATTTCCTTTTTGCATTGGTTATCTCCTACTTAATTGGTAAATAAATAGAAAATTCAGTATTTCCGGGCCAACTAGTAAATTCAATTTTACCAGCATGCTGATCCACTAAATTACGTGCAATAGATAACCCCAACCCATTGCCACCTTCTCGACCACTAACCATGGGATAAAAAAGTGTATCTTGCAGATGAGGAGGAATACCATCACCGGTATCAATCACATCAATGCGAGCAACAAGGCGATGGCGTTCGCCATGAAGTGTGACTTGAAAAGCAGTACGGGTACGTAAAATAATCGTCCCTCCTGTTTTTTCAACGGCTTGTAACGCATTACGTGTAATATTTAGGAGTACTTGTTCTATTTGATCTGGGTAATGAGATAACTCAGGTAAGCTCGGATCGTAATCTTTTAGTAAGGTGACATTTTCAGGGCATTCAAGTGAAATAAGCTGAGCAACGCGCTCAACAACATGGTGAATGCTCTGATGTGTTTTTGTCCCTGGATGTTGAGGGCCGAGTAATCTGTCCACCAGCACACGTAGGCGATCAGCTTGTTCAATAATGACTTGCGTGTATTCCGTTAATGCTGGATCAGGTAAGGATTTTGCCAGCAACTGAGCCGCGCCTCGTAATCCTCCTAATGGATTTTTTATTTCATGTGCCAGCCCCCTAACCAATTCCCTAGCAGCCATTTGCTGGGCTTGTTGGATCTGCTCTTGGCTTAACCGGCGTTGACTATCCATAGGCGCCAGTTCCAGCAAAATATGTTGCTCGGAAATAGGTTGGGCACTGAGCGACATTGTGTGTGATTGGTTATTGACAACCAATATCACTTCATTGTCGGTAAAGCTTTGTCCATTCGCTAATGTTTCACGCATTAAATCAGCATCAAAAGAGTAATAGCTGAAAAGGGCAGTGAAAGGCGTTTCAAATAATTTTCGACGGCTTTGTGCTAAAACCTGTAACGCAGAATGATTTGCGTAGCAAATAATAAACTCTTTATTGATAACTAATACAGAGTGTATCAGTGAGTCTAAAATTAATGTGTTGTCAGGTAAGTCTGCCGTTTCCATATTGAATACCCCATTGCACCATTTTAGTGCATCTTACCTTTATTACATTAATGAACCAATGCGTAAGTGAAAAGACTGACTCCTTAAGTGGGAGAAAAGTGCCCATCCGAAGATGGGCAAAATAGCTTCACGGCAAAAAAAACAGTTTTACATCTAGGCTTAAGTGTTTATTAGTAAAAATAGTCTTAAGCGCTGTAATACATTTCAAATTCAAGAGGATGCGGAGCCATACGTACACGTTGAACATCCGCTCGTAATAACTCTAAGTAAGCATCAATAGCATCATCAGTAAATACGCCACCGCGAGTTAAAAATTCACGATCTGCATTTAATGTATTTAATGCTTCTTCTAATGAACCTGCGACAGTTGGGATCTCTTTCGCTTCTTCTGGTGGTAAGTCATAGAGGTTTTTATCCATAGCATCACCAGGGTGAATTTTATTGATAATCCCATCAAGACCAGCCATTAACTGCGCAGCAAACGCAAGGTAAGGGTTTGCTAACGGATCTGGGAAACGTACTTCAATACGGCGTGCTTTCATGCTAGCAACAACTGGAATACGAATTGACGCTGAACGGTTACGTGCAGAGTAAGCCAGCATTACAGGTGCTTCAAAACCTGGAACTAAACGTTTGTAAGAGTTAGTAGTTGGGTTAGTAAATGCATTTAATGCACGAGCATGTTTGATAATACCGCCGATGTAATACAGCGCCATTTCAGATAATCCGCCGTATTTGTCGCCTGCAAACAGGTTTACGCCGTTTTTAGACAGTGACATATGGCAGTGCATACCTGAACCGTTATCACCAACTAATGGTTTCGGCATAAAGGTCGCGGTTTTACCAAATACGTGAGCGACGTTTTGTACCACGTATTTATAAATTTGGGTTTCATCTGCTTTTTTGGTCATAGTATTAAAGCGGGTTGCCACTTCATTTTGGCCAGCAGTTGCTACTTCATGGTGGTGAGCTTCAACAACTAAGCCCATTTCTTCCATAATGTTACACATGGTAGAACGAATATCTTGTGATGAATCAACAGGTGGCAGTGGGAAATACCCCCCTTTAACCATTGGGCGGTGCCCTTTGTTACCGTCTTCATATTTCGTGTTAGTGTTCCAAGCCGCTTCAATATCATTGATAGCGTAAGAAGCACCTGAAATATCGTTTTTAAAACGAATATCATCAAACAGGAAGAATTCTGGCTCTGGTCCAAACAGCACTGTGTCTGCGATACCACTTGATTTTAAAAAATCTTCAGCACGTTTTGAGATAGAACGTGGATCGCGATCGTAACCTTTCATTGTGCCAGGTTCTAAAACGTCACAACGAATAATCAGGGTTGGATCTTGGAAAAATGGGTCAAGCATTGCGGTTGTTGCATCTGGCATCAGTACCATGTCTGATTCGTTAATGCCTTTCCAGCCACCAATAGAAGAACCATCGAACATTTTTCCTTCTTCAAAGAAATCATCGTTAACCTGATGAGCCGGAATAGTAAGGTGTTGTTCTTTACCGCGGGTATCAGTGAAACGTAAGTCAATATATCTAACTTTATGTTCTTCAATCATGGATAATACATGTTCAAGGGACATAGGAACTCTCCTGGCGAATGGTTTTATTGAGTGCAGTGGCCTTACACATTTTTCGGTGAATTTTTTGCTCACCTAAATTCTATTGCGAAAAGCATGCCAACTTATCTAAAAAGGGATATATACTGTATTGATGAAGTTTAGTGTAGAATATCTCCTGTGATTTTTTAATTATTGCACAAAGTTGGTGCAAATTAAGCCTAATTAGTTGCACTGTTTTGGTGCAATCGAACGGATGCTACTAAATTCTGAGGCGTGAAAAGGATCACAATTCAATTAATTGCATATTGTTAAGCAATCATTATTGTGATCTTGTTTAGTCTCTCGTCTAAAGCGTGTACAATACTGCGCTTATTTCTACAATGCCTGAGGCAAATTTTGTGATCGAAAACTTGCGTAATATCGCCATCATCGCCCACGTTGACCATGGTAAAACAACTATCGTCGATAAATTACTACAGCAATCTGGTACGTTCGGCGAACGTGAAACCGTTGCTGAGCGCGTGATGGACTCAAATGATCTCGAAAGAGAGCGCGGAATTACTATTCTTGCGAAAAATACAGCGATTAAATGGAATGACTATCGTATCAATATCGTAGATACCCCAGGACACGCCGACTTCGGTGGTGAGGTAGAACGCGTTATGTCTATGGTAGACTGCGTTCTATTGCTGGTTGACGCGATGGATGGCCCAATGCCACAAACTCGTTTTGTGACACAAAAAGCGTTTGCTAACAACTTAAAACCAATTGTTGTTATCAATAAAGTTGACCGCCCTGGTGCGCGTCCAGACTGGGTTGTTGATCAGGTATTTGACCTGTTCGTAAACTTAGGCGCAACTGACGAACAACTTGATTTCCCAATTATCTATGCATCTGCATTAAACGGTATTGCGGGAACAGATTACAATGACATGGCTGAAGATATGACTCCGTTATATGAAGCTATTGTCAAATATGTAGAGCCACCAAAAGTTGATCTGGAAGGCACATTCCAGATGCAAATTTCTCAGTTGGACTACAACAACTACCTAGGTGTTATCGGTATCGGTCGTATCAAGCGTGGTAAGGTTAAACCTAACCAGCAAGTGACTATCATCGATAGCGAAGGTAATACTCGTAACGGTAAAGTCGGTAAAGTGTTAGGTCATTTAGGCTTAGAACGTATCGAAGTAGATGTTGCTGAAGCTGGCGATATCATCGCAATCACAGGCTTAGGTGAACTGAATATTTCTGATACGATCTGTGAAACAGGTGCTGTTGAAGCATTACCTGCATTAGCCGTTGATGAACCAACTGTTAGCATGTATTTCTGTGTTAATACTTCACCTTTCTGTGGTCGTGAAGGTAAGTTTGTGACTTCTCGTCAGATTTTAGATCGTCTGAAAAAAGAGTTAGTCCATAACGTAGCATTACGTGTAGAAGAAACTGAAGATCCAGATGCATTCCGTGTATCAGGTCGTGGTGAGCTTCACCTGTCAGTTCTGATTGAAAATATGCGTCGTGAAGGTTACGAATTAGGTGTATCTCGTCCTAAAGTTATCTTCCGTGATATTGACGGTCGTAAACAAGAGCCTTTCGAACAAGTTACTATCGACATTGAAGAACAACACCAAGGTGATGTGATGCAAGCGATGGGTGAGCGTAAAGGCGAAATGCGTGATATGCAACCAGATGGTAAAGGACGTGTACGTTTAGACTACATTATTCCTAGCCGTGGTCTGATTGGTTTCCGTACTGAATTTATGACTATGACATCAGGTACTGGTTTACTGTATGCAACATTCAGTCACTATGATGATGTTCGCCCAGGTGAAATCGGTCGTCGTAATAACGGTGTTATGATCTCTAATGGTCAAGGTAAAGCCGTTGCTTACGCACTGTATAGCTTACAAGATCGCGGTAAATTATTTGTTACTCATGGTGCAGAAGTTTATGAAGGCCAAATCATTGGTATTCATACTCGTTCTAATGACTTAACAGTAAACTGCTTAACAGGTAAAAAGCTGACTAACATGCGTGCTTCTGGTACGGATGAAGCGACAACACTGACGCCGCACATTAAGCAAACGTTAGAGCAAGCATTAGAATTTATTGATGACGATGAGTTAGTTGAAGTTACTCCGCAGTCTATTCGTCTGCGTAAGCGTTATCTGTCAGAAAACGATCGTCGTCGCGCTTACCGTAACAAAGACTAATTCGTTATTCTGATAACATAATTCTTAGGGCGCGTTAGCGCCCTGAGTTTATACTCGTCATACTTCAAGTTACAGAATTGGCTGCGCTTAATTAGTCGCCTAGCTGTAACTTAAATTATTTAGAGTATATGGTACTAGTTGTACTATAAGACGAATGCGGTGGAAAATTTGCCACCGCATAAGTTTTTCTCTTCTCTTCTTTCATCTCTTTTCTTATCTTTTATTCCTCAACTTACATTTACAACTTAAGTGTTTTTTTCTGGTATCAATATCAAAAGTCATCATCCACCCTATTATGCATCATGGATAATGATGCTTTTAGTCTCATTTTTCATCTTCACCTATTCTGGTTTTATGTTTTACAAAAAAATTAAGTGTGATTATTGTACTTTTTAGCGTTTAAGCCTGTTCAGTAAAGCGATTTATGATTAAAGTAAAATGAGTTTTCTATTATGGAGAGGATTTATGCTTTATATCTTTGATATGGGTAATGTGATTATTGATATCGATTTTAACCGGGTATTCGCAGTATGGAGTAAACTCAGTGGTGTTCCATTAGCGAACATAAAAAAGAACTTCACCACAGGAGAGATCTTTAAATTACACGAACGCGGTAATATTACAGACATCGAATTTGCAGAAGAAATCAGTTCAGAATTAGAAATGAATTTAAGCTTTGAACAGTTTGCAGAAGGATGGCAAGCTATTTTCGTCGCATTACGCCCTGAAGTCATTGATATAATGAATAAGTTAAGAGAGCAAGGACATCGGGTTGTGGTGTTATCAAATACTAATCGTTTACATCAAAATTACTGGCCTGAACACTATCCTGAAATAGCAGCCTCCGCCGATTTCCTCTATCTATCTCAAGATATCGGTATGAGAAAACCTGATCCTGAAATTTATAAGTATGTTTTACAGTCTGAAGACATTGAAGCACAAGATGCCGTTTTCTTTGATGATGTGAAAGCCAATGTTGATGCAGCTATTGCTGTGGGTATGAAAGGTGTACATGTTATTGATAAACAAACAGTCATTGATTATTTCAAAGATTATGATTTTTCTCTCCCTGTAGAAGAATAATGCTATTGTAAGGATAACAATGGATTGAATTTGTTATCCTTTTTTATTGATTTATTTTGGAGAGAGTATGATCGCGTTAATTCAACGAGTGACACAGGCAAAAGTAGATATTGCTGGTGAAACAGTCGGCGCTATTAATCAAGGTTTGTTGGTTTTATTAGGTGTAGAGAAAGATGACAACGAACAGAAAGCCAAAAGATTATGTGAAAAAGTGTGCGGTTATCGCATATTTAGCGATGAAAACGATAAAATGAACCTAAATGTGCAACAAGCAGGTGGTAGTTTATTAGTCGTCTCTCAATTCACACTGGCAGCAGAAACACAAAAAGGAATGCGCCCTGGTTTTTCGAATGGTGCGCCCCCTGAATTAGCGAAAAACCTCTACCACTACTTTATAGAACAATGTCAGCAACAAGGTTTAGAAACACAAACAGGCCAATTCGCCGCGGATATGCAAATCACACTGACTAATGACGGTCCAGTCACCTTTTGGTTGCAGGTATAACGTCGAACATATAGTGATGTTAAAAGGAGCTCTGATATGTACCATTTGCGAACCCCAAAAACAGAGGCGGAATTTGATTCCTATTATGCTTTTCGTTGGGAAATGCTTCGTAAACCTCTACATCAACCAGAAGGCTCTGAAAAAGACGGTTATGATACCTTTGCTCATCACCAAATGGTTGTCGATGAAACTGGACAACCTGTCGCGATTGGACGGCTTTATATTAATGCGGATAACGAAGGCGCTATCCGCTTTATGGCAGTACGTACCGATGCACAAGGTAAAGGCTTAGGCACTCTTGTCGCTATGGCGCTAGAATCATTGGCTCGCCAAGAAGGTATAAAACGGATCGTGTGTAGTGCAAGAGAAGAGTCTGTAAACTTCTTTGAAAAATTGGGTTATGAAAATTGTGGTCTAGTCACTGGCCCTCAAACCACACCCATTAAGCACTTTTTTATGAAAAAAAGCATTGAGTCTTTAGATGACATTCTTCATCGACCAGATTGGTGTGCTGAATTACAAAAACAGTGGCACCAACATATACCTTTAAGTGAGAAAATGGGATTACGTATTACTCAATATACGGGAACTCGTTTTTATACCACTATCCCAGAAGCGGGAAACCAAAACCCTCATTACACTATTTTTGCAGGAAGCCAATTTTCACTCGCAACATTAACAGGTTGGGGATTGATTTGGCTATTAATGCGAGAGCATAAGCTGCAAGGCGATATTGTGCTGGTGGATGCTCATATTCGTTATCGCAAACCTGTATCAGGACGCCCTGCAGCTGTTGCAGATATGGAAAATTTAAGCGGGGATTTAGGGCGATTAGCGAAGGGCAGTAAGGCCCGCATTAAGCTAGATGTTGATATTTGTGGTGATGAAGGTGTCGGTGCTGTTTTTAGTGGGACTTATATTGTTTTACCTACACAAAATAAGCAGTGTTAAATGTGTGTTTTGTAATTTATTGAATTTAATCTATTTTTTACCATTCTTACAGACATTTTTGTTATTTTTCTTACGTTAAAGTGTGGGGATAATCAATCTATACTTTGATGCTTATTTTATAGTGTTTCTATCGCTATCCAATTGATGTATATTTCGCAGTTTACGGAGGGAAGCATGGACACCAATTTATCTACTCGTCTTAATAAATATATCAGTGAAAGCGGGATCTGCTCACGCCGTGAGGCTGACCGTTATATTGAGCAAGGACTTGTCCTTATTAATGGCAAACGCGCCAGTATTGGCGACCAAGTATTTGCTGGCGATGAAGTCAAAGTCAATGGTCGATTGATTGAAGCACAGGATAACTCTGAGCTGGTTTTGATTGCACTGAATAAGCCAGTGGGTATTGTCAGTACCACAGATGATGGCGAAAAAGATAATATTGTTGACTATGTTAACCACAGTACTCGTATTTTCCCAATTGGACGTTTAGATAAAGATTCACAAGGATTGATTTTCCTGACCAACCACGGCGATTTAGTGAATAAAATCCTACGTGCAGGTAATGATCACGAAAAAGAGTACCTTGTGACAGTGAATAAGCCGATCACAGATGAGTTTATTCATGGAATGGGTGCTGGTGTTCCTATCATGGGACAAAAAACCAAGAAATGTAAGGTTAAGAAAGAAGCGCCGATGGTGTTTCGTATTACCTTAGTTCAAGGATTAAATCGTCAAATTCGTCGTATGTGTGAATATTTTGGTTATGAAGTCACTAAGCTTGAACGCATTCGTATTATGAATGTGAGTTTATCGGGATTGCCTGTTGGTGAATGGCGTGATTTGACCGATGATGAACTAATTACCTTATTTGAAGCGATTGAAAAATCAACTTCTGAAGCACCACCAAAGCCAAAGCAAAATAAGCCGAAAAAACAAATCAGTAGTAATGCAAAAGCATTGGGTATTCATATTCCTCAAACAAAAACCAAAGAAACGGAAAATAATTCCCGTAAGCGTTTTGTTCAGCCTGGCCGTAAAAAGAAAAAACGTTAAGTTCATTTTTGAAGACGCGATAAAACAAAAAACATCTGAAAGGGTGTTTTTTGTTTGTTCTATTTAAGACAAATTATACATCGATAAGATTAGTCTAAATCAAGTTCATCTAATTTATTTTGGCGACGTTCAAGTACGATCGCTGCAAGTTCAGCATCCATAACTCGTTCAATCAATGCATCGTAGTCTTCTTTAGAAAGGCAATAGAACAACGGAGTTTTGTTGTCATCACACACAAGCAGTGTGCTGTTATCTTCAAGTGCAGTTAAAGGAGATTGTTGAAACGCATTTAAAGATATTTTTTCAGGGGAAAAATCTTCGTCAGACATGAAAACTCCACAATAAAGAAAAGGGCAATAGCGCATTGTAACGCTTTTTATAAAGGGAGCAATCCGTGCTCCTGCGAAAGATCAATATTATCGGTGATTAATTATTTCGCCATTTTGTATCACTGAGTTGAGTATTTGTTGCTCACCTTTACTTCCAGTTAATGTACCATTAAGTGTTGATTCCACTGGGCTTGAGCGTAAATCACCTTTCAGTTTTAGTGAGAATTGGCCTACTTCGTCAGAGTAGGTTGTTTTGAAACCTAATGTGTAAGGTATTGATAAAGGAACATTGAGTCCATTAGCAATAAGTGAAAATTGGCGCTGTTGGTTAGATTGCACTAAACCGGCTGAACCTCGAACAATGCCATCACCAATAAATGCTGAATATTGCTCAACGATAGCGTTGTCTTGTTGAGTGATAATTTTTAAATCAGGGCGGCGTAATTCAATACGATTTAATGTACCACTATCAGCATTAAATACTGCAGAGCCTTGCCATAATCCCCATTCACCTTCTTTTGCAATCATTAAATTTTGCAATTTTCCTGTTAAGTTAGTGAATTGGAATGGAAATTCTGGCGTGATATCAATCAAAATGGATTGATTGATAGATAACTGTTCGATAGTGATATTTTGAATATTACTCTTATCATCTATTGGTTTAGCTAAAAAAGTGAGCCAATTTTCAGGTAGTGTATATAAAAAGCCCGATAATGTAGCGTCTTGGATCGTGATGCTTTTGTTGTCTTTATTCCAATGGCCAGCAAGTTTAATTAAGCCTTTCTCGTAGCGTAGGCTGAGGCTATCTAGATTGAGTTGATTGTTCTGCTGGTTGAGTTTTGCAATAAGATCAGTGAAGTGTTCATCTTGAAAAACAACATCATTTGTATTGAGTTCACCAGTTGTAAATGAAAGAGCGTTATCCCAACTAAACTGAGAAAATTGCCCATCAAAGCCACTGACTGCCCACTGTTTTCCTTCAGCAGTAAAATCAACAATATTAAGTGCTCTTATACTAATACGAGGATATTCAGAGAGAGACTGAATTAATTCATTAAAGGTTTGCGAGGATTGCCAGCGCAACCCATTCATATAAACCTCATCAAATTTCCATTGATTATCTTGATATTGCCCACTCAAAGATAGTGAGCCATTAAGTAGGCGAGTACCTAATTTCTCTATTTGAATACTATTGGGCTGATATTGCCCAGAGATAATAAAATTACTGAATTCATTATTATTTATCATGCCGTTAGCAATAGAAAATTGGAAATGGCCTGCCCCTATCAAGTCAGTTGATGTTGGGACCCATGGCGTAATACCACCTGTTACTTTCTTGGCATCAAAAGAAAAATTATTTTTTTTACTGTTTAGCGCCATATTTTTAAATTGTAAGATATCGGCACTTAAGGGGATTGAAGGTGTTTTGTCTGCAAACTCAATATTGCCATTTTCTAATGTGATTTTTTGCAGATGAGAAGGCGTGGTAAAAAATTGCCAATTAAATCGAATTTGTGCTGATTTTGCCGATACAGTGGCTTTGTCTTGTTTAGGATTAACGAGGAGATCATGAACAATGACTTGCTCAGGTTGCATAAGATCATGCTCAATACCTGAGAAGCGAATATCATAGTCAGTGTATTGTGTCAGCCATTCACTGGTTTTCTGCGCGCCCCACTGAGTCTGAATAAAAGCGTAAATTATAATAATAAATAAAATAACGATAAGTATCAGAGATACCAAACTTTTCATCAGCCAGCGCATAATCCTTCTCCCGTTTTATACTCCATCAAAACATTATACAGTTATGCCTGAAAACTAGGCGATGCTCAAGTATTCATCGGATAAATCAAAGAGATTCAACTTGTTTGTTTGTAGTGTCCATATGACAAGCATAAAAAAAGCGCTATTTTCATAATCAAAAATAGCGCTTTACTCGTTTATTGCTAATTAATAATTATTTTTCTGGTGGGAAAATCAGATTTAAAATAATGGCCGTTAAACCGCCCGCAGCAATACCTGATGACAGCAATGTTTTTAGCCAATCAGGGGCAAACTGTAATATTTGAGGCTGTTGCGAAACGCCTAACCCTACCGCAAGTGAAATAGCAAGGATCATGATGGCTCGGCGGTTTAATGCTTCTTTAGAAACAATACGTACGCCGGATGCAGCTATTGTACCGAACATCACTAATGTGGCGCCGCCTAATACTGGCTCAGGAATTCTCTGTACAAATTCAGCAACGAATGGAAATAAACCCAAGATAACAAGCATTGCTGCAACAACATAACCTACGTAGCGACTGGCAACACCCGTTAATTGGATCACACCATTATTTTGGCCAAAACAAGAGTTTGGGAAGGTATTGAAAAATGCTGAAACCATGGAGTTAATTCCATTAGCTAATACACCTCCTTTAATGCGCTTCATATACAAAGGACCACTGACGGGTTGCTCTGAAACATCAGAAGTTGCCGTGATATCACCAATGGTTTCTAGTGAAGTGATCATAAACACTAGCATTAAAGGAATAAGTAAATGCCAATCAAATGATAGGCCATAATAAAATGGTTCAGGGATCGTCATCAGCGGTGTTTCTTGATGTTCTGCGGGGGTGGGTAACATATCTAAAGCCCAAGCAAGAACATAACCTACAGCCATTGCAATAACTAAAGAAGCTACTCGTAAGTAAGGATTTTTTTGTCGATTAAGTAAAATAATAACGATAAGAACAGAGCCTGCTAATAACAAGTTTTGTGGTGAACCAAAGGTATTATTCTCGATGGCTGCATAACCACCACCAATAGAGGTTAATCCAACTTGAATTAAAGAGAGGCCGATTATCATCACCACGACACCTGAAACTAACGGCGTAATGATACGTCTTGCCAAGTGAAGTACACGAGAAAGAATAATCTCGGTTAATGAGGCAACCATTAGAGTACCAAAAAGGGCTGCCATCATTGTCGGAATATCTGCACCACCATTTTTAAGTGCTAATCCCCCCATAATAAGTGGAGCAACAAAGTTAAAGCTTGTTCCTTGAATTGATAACAATCCTGAACCTATTGGTCCCCAAGCTCGAATTTGAATAAGAGAGGCAATGCCTGATGCAAATAAAGACATGCTGATAATGCGTTGAGTATCGTGTGCAGGTAATCCTAATGCTTGGCAAATGAGGATCGCGGGCGTGATAACCGCGACAAACATAGCTAAAAGATGCTGGCAAGCAGCAAAAAGTGTTTGTGGTAATGGCGGTTTCTCTTCTAAAGCAAAAAGAAGTTCGCTATTTTTTTTAATTGAAACGTCACTATTTTTAGGCAATTTTTGATTTTCTGAAGTAACCATGGTGTGAATTTCTTATTCGGCAAAAACGGTATTTTAATGATCTACGCCACAAAAGCAATCGTTTGCGTAAAAATGATGTTATCAAAATGCATAAGAGGTGCTCACATTTTTATATGTTTTAACTTGTGTTTGTCTCCGTTTTTTTTTCTAATCGGGGATACCTGCTTTTGGCGTTGTTTATGGATGAACTTAGCGTCGTAGTATTTTTATATAAAATTAACAAATAAGACGGGGTACATAAATGTATCATCTTGATGTTTATGGCACGCTGGTTGCGGCCACTTTGGTTCTCTTGATCGGACGTAAGTTAGTGAAATCTGTTCCTTTTTTAGAACGGTACACGATCCCAGAACCTGTTGCAGGTGGGCTACTTGTTGCAGTTCTTCTATTAGCATTCAAATCTTTTATGGACTGGGAAGTGAGTTTTGATCTATCACTTAAAGATCCGTTAATGTTAGCCTTCTTTGCAACAATTGGGTTAAACGCAAATCTCGCGAGCTTAAAGGCCGGAGGAAAAGCGCTTTTTATTTTCGTCTTTGTCGTTGTTGGGTTGTTGTTAGTGCAAAATACCGTTGGTATCGCGCTAGCAAAAATGTTAGGTCTTGATCCATTAATGGGATTACTGGCAGGCTCGATTACATTATCGGGTGGTCATGGTACAGGAGCGGCTTGGGGTAAAACGTTCGTTGAAAATTATGGCTTCATGAGTGCATCTGAAGTGGCAATGGCGTGTGCAACCTTTGGTTTAGTTTTGGGAGGATTGATTGGTGGGCCTGTTGCGCGCTACTTAATCAAAAATATTCCAACGCCAGGATTAGGCGCTGACGACCATGAAATGCCAACAGCGTTTGAGAAGCCCACTACAGGCAGAATGATCACGTCAATGGTCTTGTTAGAAACCATTGCGATGATCGCGATTTGTTTAATGGCGGGTACATTCCTTTCTCAATTATTAGAAGGTACTGCATTCTCATTACCGACCTTTGTGTGTGTTCTATTTATTGGTGTTATTTTAAGTAATAGCCTTTCAATGCTTGGGTTCTACCGAGTTTTTGATAGAGCGGTGTCAGTCTTAGGTAACGTGAGTTTATCGTTATTCTTAGCGATGGCATTAATGAGCTTAAAATTATGGGAGCTTGCGTCGCTGGCGATACCAATGCTGGTTATCCTTGGTGTTCAAGCAGGTGTAATGGCACTGTATGCAATTTTTGTGACTTTCCGTGTCATGGGTAAAAACTACGATGCCGCGATTTTAGCAGCGGGTCACTGTGGTTTTGGTTTAGGTGCTACGCCAACTGCGATTGCGAATATGCAAGCTGTAACAGACCGTTTTGGGCCGTCTCATCTTGCGTTCTTGGTCGTACCTATGGTCGGTGCATTCTTCATTGATATTGTGAATGCAATAGTGATTAAACTGTATCTGATGCTACCGTTTTTTACACCTATAGTTGTAGGGTAGTTTAGCTACTATAAATTGAAATAGTTTCAAAAACGTTAAAGAGCACCTCAATGTTGAATATCGACATTGAGGTGTTTTCCTATGGAGTACTTAACGTATTAATATTTCGAAATTAATTTAAAGCGAGTTTGAACGCACGCTAAGTCATGCAAAAGAGTAATCTTAAGCTTGGCTATATTGTGTCTTGGCAGGTAGCCAGCGTTCGATTAAGGCTTGAGAATGCTTAGGATAGTGCTGATGTAGGTAACGCGCGATGCGTTGTACTTCAGGAATAAGTCCTTGGTCACGTAATAAATCAGCGACCTTAAATTGTGCATTACCTGTTTGTTTAGTACCTAAAAGCTCACCGGGACCACGAATTTCGAGATCTTTTTGCGCAATGACAAAACCATCATTGCTATCCCTTAATACCTGCAATCGCAAACGCGCTGTTTGAGTGAGTGGTGTTTTATACAACAAGACACAATGAGAGGCGATAGCACCTCGACCTACACGTCCACGTAATTGGTGTAATTGTGCTAGCCCTAACCGTTCTGGGTTATCAATAATCATCAAACTTGCATTAGGTACGTCAACGCCAACTTCAATCACTGTTGTTGCAACTAAAAGTTGGAGCTCATTTTCTTTAAATGCCGCCATTACAGCTTGTTTCTCTGCGGGCTTCATTCGCCCATGTACCAATCCTACTTTGATTTCAGGGAGTGCTATTGTAAGTTCATCATAGATAACTTGGGCAGCTTGCGCTTCAAGTACTTCAGAATCTTCAATTAAGGTGCATACCCAATAGGCTTGTCGATTCTCTTCTGTGCAAGCTAGTCTGATGCGTTCAATAATGTCATTACGGCGAGTATCAGGGATAGCGACAGTAGTAACAGGTGTACGCCCCGGCGGTAATTCGTCGATGATAGAGGTGTCCATATCAGCATAAGCGGTCATCGCTAATGTTCGTGGGATAGGCGTTGCTGTCATCACCAATTGATGAGGGTGAAAGCCTTGTTCTTCACCTTTTTTCCATAAGGCAAGGCGTTGATGCACACCAAAACGGTGTTGTTCATCAATAATCACTAAGGCTAGAGAGTGAAATTTAACTTGTTCTTGGAAAATCGCATGTGTTCCAATAATGATCGATACTTCACCATTTGCAATGGCATTTTGCTGTGTTTCGCGGGCTTTCCCTTTCTGTTTTCCTGCTAGCCAACCTACTTGGATACCAAAAGGCTCAAACCATTTTCTAAAGGTTAATGTATGTTGCTCTGCTAACAATTCTGTTGGTGCCATTAAAGCCACTTGCTTACCATTAGCAATAGCACGTAACGCACTTAATGCGGCAACTAGCGTTTTACCTGAGCCTACATCTCCTTGGATCAATCGCATCATTGGATAGTCTTTTTCTAAATCTGTTTCTATCTCATTGACGACACGTTGTTGTGCATTAGTCGGGGTAAAGGGGAGAGAGGCGAGAAATTGCTGACGTAACGTTGATGTATTTGGCATAAACAATGGCTCTGCACGATAAGATTGTGCACCAGCTCTTGCATTGAGCATACCTAGATTGTGAGCCAGCAATTCTTCAATAATTAGCCTTTTTTGCGCAGGATGCTGTCCTTTCTCAAGTTCAGCAAAAGCGATATCAGGAGGCGGATTATGCAGTGTACGTAATGCTGTGGCTAATGGGGGTAAACCGTGAATAAATTGCTCAGGTAATAATTCGTTAATAGCGCAGGTATCAAGTAATTCTAATGCTTGTTCTATTAATTTACGTAATGATGTTTGGCGTAAGCCTTCTGTCGTTGAATAGATGGGAGTGAGTGTTTCTTGCAGTTTAACTTCAGAGCCTGCAACTTTGATTTTATATTCAGGGTGAATAATTTCAGGGCCCCGACTTCCTCGTTTAACTTCGCCATAAGCTGTGACTTGTTTACCTTGAGCAAGGTTATTTTTCATCGCCGCTGTAAAGTTAAAAAAGCGAAGTGTTAAAATTCCAGAGCCATCAGAAATTTGGCAGGTCATCATTTTACGCCGACCAAAACTGACTTCAGTTCTTAAGATTTCGCCAGAAACAGTGGCAGGAATACCGGGAAGGAGATCACTGATAGCATAAAGGTGCGTTTGATCTTCATAACGCAAAGGAAGGTGGAGTAACAAATCCTCAATAGTCACAAGCCCTATTTTTGCCAGCTTGTCTGCCTGACTTGCACCTACGCCGTGAAGAGTGGTTAAGGGGATTGCATCAAGCAGTTTTCCTTTCATGGGATCAATACTCCGTCTTTTTTAATTTCCTAAGTTGTTTTTGTGTCATTTGCATTTCCGCCCACCATGACTCTGGCGCTTCAATTTCACCGCTACCATTAATATAAGGGCGAGGCAGTCCTTTACGACGAGAAACTTCTGCCAATACCGGGTATCCGCCTTCAAAGAGAAGAATTTGTTGTTCTTCTTCTGTTAAGGTGCTCTCTGTTCGATTATACATACCTGCAGCCTGACGTTGGCGTTGTGCTTCATATAAAATTAGTGCACTGGCGACAGAAACATTCAGCGATTGTACCATTCCCATCATCGGCACAATAATATCTTGATCTGCAAGTGCGATAGCATCTTGTGAGATCCCCGTTTTTTCTTGTCCCATAATAATACAAGTTGGACGAGTGTAATCAATCTCACGAAAATCAACTGCTTTATCTGAGAGATGAGTCGCAAGAACTTGCATACCTTGGGTACGAAAGGCGTTAACCGCTTCTGTGATAGTAGGATGAGTTTCTACATTGACCCAGCTATTACTTCCTGCTGCGGGGGAAACTAACATCCGCATTTTTTCTTCAGGCCAAATAGCATGAATTTTAGGAATGCCTACAGCATCAGCCGTTCTTATAACGGCTGCAACATTATGGGATTTATGCACTTCTTCAAGGCAAACGGTAAGATCAGGTTGCCGCATCGCCATCATTTGGCAGATGCGGGCATATCGAATTGAATTCATGACTAGTTTTTATTACGGCTAACGCGCAGAACGTCTGGCATGATGCGAAGTTTACGCATGATATTGGCTAATTGAATTCTGTCCTTCGCAGTTAAGCGAATAAAAGCACAATACACACGACCATCTTTCTCTTCTGTATTCATGCTTTGAATACTTGAGTTAGCATCATTAATTGCTGCGGTTAAGTTTGCTAAAGCGCCTTGGTGGTTGATCATATCGACTTTAATTTCAGTAATGAAATCGCTGTTGATCTCTTTATCCCACTCGACAGGCATGAATTTTTCAGGCTCTTTTTGGTAACCACGAATATTACGACAAGATTCATGGTGAATAACCAAACCTTTACCTGGGCTAATATGTGCAACGATAGGATCACCCGGAATAGGGCGGCAACATTTAGCGAAGGAGATTAATACGCCATCGGCGCCTTTAATTGGGAGTTTAGGTGTTTCATCATTGGTTGTTTCTGTTTGTGCGTTTTCATCTTGATTTTGACTATCAATCAATAAATTACGCGCAACAACAACGCTCATGGTATTACCTAAACCAATTTCAGCCATTAAGTCGTCGATTGAATGAAGTTTCATACGCTTCAATTCGCGCTCAATATTTTCAGCTGAAATATCAGCAAGCTTGTGCTCACCTAATGCGTGATTGAGTAAACGACGACCTAAATTAATAGAATCTTCACGTTTTAAGTTTTTCAGCAGTTGTCGGATTTTAGAGCGTGCTCTTGAACTGACGACAAAGTTTAGCCAAGCAGCATTGGGTCTTGCACCTGGAGCGGTAATAATTTCAACCGTTTGTCCGGTGCGTAGCGATTGTGAAAGTGGGTAAGGTTGTCTATCAACCCTTGCACCCACACAGGCATGACCGATATCAGTATGTACAGCATAAGCAAAATCGACAGGAGTAGCACCCGTTGGCAATTCAACAATGCGACCTTCTGGCGTGAAAACGTAGATTTCATCAGGAAAGAGATCTGATTTTACGTTCTCAATAAATTCAAATGAGCTACCTGCACTTTGTTGCAATTCAAGTAAACTTTGCATCCAGCGTTGAGCTCTAACTTGTGCAGTTGTGCCAGGTTGCTCACCTTGCTCTTTATAAGCCCAATGTGCAGCAACCCCCATTTCTGCCATTTGATCCATATCTTCAGTACGAATTTGCACCTCAACAGGCACCCCATGAGGGCCAATAAGTGAAGTATGAAGAGATTGATAGCCGTTGGCTTTTGGGATTGCAATATAGTCTTTAACTCGACCGGGGCGCGGTTTATAAAGACTGTGCATTTGACCTAAAACGCGATAACAGGTATCGACTTCTTTCACGATCACGCGAAAGGCGTAGATATCCATGATCGAGTGAAAACGTTGCTCTTTTAACAACATTTTCCGATAGATAGAGTAAAGGTGTTTTTCACGACCGTTAACTTTGCATTCGATATGTGCTTCTGTCAGGCGTCCTTCAATTTCAGAGAGGATTTTATTAATCATCTCTTTACGGTTGCCTCGAGCTGCTTTAACGACTTCTTTGATTACACGGTAGCGATTGGGATGTAGTGCCTCGAAACCCAGCTCTTCAAGCTCTGTTTTGATATGATGTATACCTAAACGGTGTGCGAGAGGACTGTAAATTTCGAGTGTTTCGCGAGCAATACGGCGACGTTTATCTGGGCGTAATGATCCCAGTGTGCGCATATTGTGAGTTCGGTCTGCCAGCTTGATCAAAATGACGCGGATATCTTTTACCATCGCCATAATCATCTTACGGAAGTTTTCAGCCTGAGCCTCTTTTTTGTCTCTAAACTTCAATTTATCAAGTTTAGACACCCCTTCAACAAGATCGGCCACCGTACTACCAAAGAGGCTTTCGATATCTTGGAAGGTTGCAGGTGTATCTTCGATAACATCATGCAACAGCGCCGCCATCAGCGTTTGCTGGTCTAATCGCATATCTGCGAGGATACACGCAACCGCAACAGGGTGAGTAATATAAGGCTCACCACTTGAACGAGTTTGTCCCTCGTGGGCATTTCGGGCGACGATAAAGGCTTTTTTAAGTTGTTCAACTTGCTCCGATGGCAAGTATTTTTGAACGATTTGATTCAGGCTTTCAAACAGGTACAAGGCAGACCTACCCCTATTTTATAAAACGATTAACGACGACCTTCCGCAATCGCTGAAACAGCTTGTAATTCTGCTGCTTCTTGCTCTTGCTGCTCTTGACGTTCACGAGCATCAAGAATTTTACCGTTAATCAGGCCTTCTTCGATTTCACGTAGCGCGATAACAGTCATTTTATCATTTTCTTCTGGAACTAAAGGATCTTTAGCGCCAACTTGTAACTGACGCGCACGACGTGCTGCGACCAGAACGAGGTCAAAACGGTTACCAATTTTCTCTACAGCGTCTTGAACGGTTACGCGTGCCATATTTGTGTTACTCCACCATTAACGAAATGACTGGGCATAATACTGAAAGTTAACTCAGTCTGCCAATAATTTGCTGATTAAATCACCATGTCGTAGCGTTTGACGATCAAGGCGTAATTTTTCTGAACGAATAATTGATTGTAAATCAGCAAGCGCAGTATTGAAATCATCATTAATCAGCAAATAATCATACTCATTAAAATGTTCCATTTCCGATACAGCTTGCGACATACGTTTTGTAATCACTTCTTCGCTATCTTGCCCACGTCCACGAAGTCGGCGGTAAAGCTCTTCTTTTGACGGTGGCAGAATAAAAATACTACGAGCTTCAGGCATCGCTTTACGCACTTGCTGTGCGCCTTGCCAGTCGATATCTAAAAAGACATCTACACCACTGGCTAAGATTTCTTTGATAACTTTGCCGGATGTTCCGTAATAGTTACCAAAAACACAAGCATGTTCGAGGAAATCCCCGCTGTCTATCATGCTTTTAAATTCTTCTTCAGTAACAAAGAAGTAATGTTCACCATGGCTCTCTCCCGGTCGCATTGGGCGGGTTGTATGAGAGACAGAAACCTGAGTGTCATATAAAGGCTGTGTTTTTAACAGCGCTTGAATAAGACTTGATTTACCCGCACCGCTTGGAGCGGAAACAATATAAAGTGTTCCTTGGATCATGATGACTTTCTGAATTTGACTGGAGAATTAAGTATAAATACATGTTTAGGGAGCAAATCCCCCGTATAGTATACACATACAATGAATGACATACAGTGCCCATGTTTAATACAGGGCCATTTTTTTCTTATTACATTCTATTTTCTGAATATAGAAACAAGAGAAAAATTAAACTATGTCAATATTAACATACAATTAAAGGCTCAGTGATAGGAATTACCTTTTATCACAATAGCGAAAAGAGATTATATTTTGAGATACCCCACAGAATCAAAAAGAACCGCTGTCGTTAAAACAGCGATTCGTTAATCTTGATTCTCGTAATTAAAGACAGGTAAGCCCAATTTATAACGAATAGCGAGAAGTCGAGCGGTTAACCCTGCAATTAGGGTAATGATGATAATGACGTCTCTTGGTAACGGTGTATAAAACAGTAATCCCATATAAAGCCAAGCAGCACCAAAAGCGATACCGGCATAAATTTCTTTTTGGAAAACCAAAGGAATGGTATTACAAAGCATATCTCTTAATACACCACCAAAAGCGCCCGTAATCACCGCAGCAATAGCGGCAATAATTGGGCCATACTCCATATCGAGTGCGATTTGTGCACCAATGATAGAGAAAACCATCAGACCGATGGCATCTAAGATAAGGAAGAGTCGCTGTAAGTGTTTCATCATAGGTGCAACCCACATGGTGATCACAGCAGCACATGCAACAGTGACGATATATTCAGGGTGTTTTACCCAACCTAATGGATAATGGCCGAGTAGAATGTCTCTGACAGAGCCCCCACCAATGGCTGTTGCAGAGGCGATAATAATTACGCCAAAAACATCCATTTTACGACGGCCAGCAGCAAGCGCACCCGTCATGGCTTCTGCAGTAATACCAATAATATAGAGAACACTAAGTAACATGATTTTCTAATTTTCTGACTATTTAGTGAGGATAGAGTAATTACCTTGCGAAAAAGTCTCGACTGAATTTTTTTAGTGCCAGGTAAAATTAATTAGTTTTTATAATGTGGAAATTTATTTCCCGATAAGGATAAATATGTCTTTTCAGGAACACCAGATTACGTTTGATAGCCGTCATCATCAGCTAACTAATATAAATGTTTGGACGCCAGATAGCCAGTGGTTAGTCTATGATGTACGTCCCAATGGGGGATCTTTTACAGGTCTAACCATAGAAAAAATTCATGCGAAAACAAAACAGCAACAGATCATTTACACAGCAACACAAGGGGCACATGTAGGGGTTGCGACAGTAAGCCCAACAGAGCCTGTGCGTTACGCCTTTATTCATGGGCCAGAAAATCCGGATAATGAATGGCATTATGATTTTCATCATCGTCGAGGCATGATTGTTGATGAGTCAGATAATAATCGTGCATTTAATATCGACGCTTGTTCGTTGACATCACCTTATCAAGCCGGTGCATTACGTGGCGGTACACATGTTCACGTTTTTAGTCCTGACGGTACGCGTTTAAGCTTTACCTACAATGATCATATTATGCATGAACTTGGTGGCGAATATGATCAACGTAATGTGGCTGTTGCGGTGCCACTAAAAGCGGTTAATTTCGCTAAAAAACACCCTCGTGAATATGACGGTGAATATTTTTGCACTGTAGTAAGCCAAACTGTTGCTCATCCACAAAAGGGAAGTGACGAAATTAATAAAGCTTATGAAGAGTGTTGGGTTGGTACTCAAGGTTATATAAAGACTGATGGTTCGCAACAACGTTGGGCTATTGCATTTATCGGCGATACCATGAGTGAAAATGGCGATAAAGTTGCTGATATTTTCCTAGTGGATTTACCTGATGATAATCAGGCTTTCAGTGTTGAAGGTGATAAACCTTTGGCAGGAACCGATACAACAATGCCAGCAGTAGCTAAAGGCATTCATCAAGTTCGCCTAACAAATACAGCAAATAGAAAATATGCCGGTGTTTTAAATCAGCCTCGTCACTGGTTAAGAAGTTCCCCACAAGGTGATGCGATCGCTTTCTTAATGAAAGATGATAACGGTATTGTGCAGTTATATACCGTATCGCCAAGTACGAAAGAGATAAAACAAATCACTTCGCAGGATTGGGACATTCAGTCAGCCTTTACGTGGAATAGTAATGGACAATATCTCACCTTTATTTGTGATAACAGTGTGATGTTATGTAATGTGAAAACAAGTGAGTTAACTCGATTAACAGAAAAAACAGCACAGGCGCCAAGTAGTGATGCCGTTGTGTTCTCTCCAAATGACCAATATATTGCATTTATGCGTGATGTTGATGGTTATCGTCAAATATTTACTGTAGAGACTGGGCTGTAAAGTTTTATCGTATATAAATAAGGTATCTTAAATAATGAGATACCTTTTTATTTAATAAAAAATAAAATAGAGAATAAAATAAGTATAGTTGTCGAAAAACTAGAAGTGATCACTAATAATAAAATTAAAGTATTATTTAAAGATAATCATCATTATTGTCCTAAATTTATTAATAGCGAAAGGCTTATTTATGTTGATAAAGTAAATGTAAGTGATAAGTCTGGGTTTATATTATTTGGTTATAGTTTTAGTAAAGTAAATGGTTTTCCTATTGAGGTAGAAACTGAACTTGAATCTTTTTATGCAGAAGATATTGATGATTTACTGCATATTATTGTGAATATCATTGATAGAGAATCGATAAGAATTATGGAACTTATTCATCATCCTCTAAAAGATAATTCAACTAAAAATAATGATGTTTGATAAAAAAAACCGGCGTTGCTTTCACAATGCCGGTTTATCTACTAACAAGTATTTAGTAGAAATAATCTTAGATTGAAATTGCTTTATTATCTATTAAATTCAAAAGTCTCAATGCAGCTCCATTGGGTTTAATTTCGTTCCGCTCCCATTTTGATACGCTCTCTTTTGTCATATTTAGTATTAAAGCAAGAGACGATTGCGAAATATTATTTTGCTCGCGAATTCTTTTTATATCTTCACCATTCATTGGAGTCAGGTGAGCATATCTTTCTTTTAATTCTTTGGCTTTTATTCTCGCTGCAATTCGTCTAGCCGATTCTCCATCGGTTATTCCCGCAACTTCCATTTCTTGTGCAAATTTCAGCATTTCTTGCATTTTATCAGTCATGTTTAACCTCCGTTAAAAGGCCTAGTGCAACCATCTTATCTATTTTATTTTTAGTTGCACTGAAGAGATCTTTTGCCAGATCTTTATAGGATTCTAGTTCATCATCTGTAATTTCTTTAGATTTTTTAGCGCTCAAGTGAGATTTTTTCCATCCATCAGCAAAGAATAAATTACTTCCCTGTTTATAAAATATAATTGTTCTAATTCCACTACTCTTTCCTTTTCCATGGATACAGATCCGTTTTTTGATAATCCCCCCACCTAAGTCAGCTTCAAAGTGTCCTGCATATACTTCGTTGGCAATATCTATTAAAGCAGCATCATTGATAGGCATTTTCTTGAAACTGTTTTTGAACATCTTTGTTTTATAGATAACCATCACTTCCCCTGTGGTAGTTTTTACTATGGTAAATTTTACCACTATATTTCCCTGTGTAAATAAATCTTTTTTATGTCAATCCTATTAAAAATGAATAAAAAAACCGGCGTTGCTTTCACAATGCCGGTTTCTGTTTTCTGTAGTTTACAACTTATTGTAAAACAGAAATATCCGCGACTTTTAAGAATAGTTCACGCAATTGACTTAACATGGTTAAACGGTTGATACGAACAGCTTCGTCTTCATCCATTACCATGACTTTGTCAAAGAAGTTATTGACCACATCACGTAATGAGGCCAGTTCAACTAATGCTTCTTGGTATTTGCGCTCTGCAAATAATGGTGCCAATTTATCTTGTAATACAGAAAGATTAGCTGCTAGTTGAACTTCTTCTGGGGCTTTTAAGACGGAAGCTAAAACGGTGTCATTCAGTTTTACATCAGCGGATTTAGCTAAGATGTTAGAAACACGTTTATTAGCTTCTGCTAATGCAGAGGCCTCGTCTAATGTACGGAAGTAAGTTACTGCTTTAACGCGAGCATTGAAGTCAGCAGGCTGTGTTGGGCGACGTGCTAATACAGCTTGAATAGTATCAATGCTATAACCCAGTTCTTGATACCAAGAACGGAAACGACCTAACATAAACTCAACCACATCACTGACCACATTTTTATTAGTCAGTTTGTCACCGTAAAGGCGAACCGCTTCTTGTGTCAGCTCTTCAATATCTAATGGTAAATCTTGCTCAACGATAATACGTAAAACACCCAGAGATGCACGACGTAGAGCAAATGGGTCTTTATCGCCTTTAGGATGTTGACCAATACCGAAAATACCTGCAAGTGTATCCATCTTCTCTGCAATAGCGAGAGCGCTAGCAACAGGATTAGAAGGTAATTCATCACCCGCGAAACGAGGCTGATATTGTTCTTTCAATGCAACCGCGACTTCTTCGGCTTCACCATCATGACGAGCATAATGCATACCCATAACACCTTGGGTATCTGTGAATTCGAACACCATATTGGTCATTAAGTCACATTTTGACAGTAAACCTGCACGGGTTGCTTTATTAACATCAGCACCCATTTTGCCAGCAATAAAGCCAGCTAATGCTTGAATACGGTCTGTTTTATCACGCAGTGTACCTAAATCTTTCTGGAATAATACGGTTTCAAGGCGTGGTAAGTTATCTTCTAAACGTTGTTTACGGTCAGTTTTGAAGAAGAACTCAGCATCCGCTAAACGAGGACGCACTACTTTTTCGTTACCACTAATGATCTGTTGTGGATCAGAAGATTCAATATTAGTGACGAAAATAAAGTTAGGTAATAATTTGCCTTGCTTGTCATAAACAGGGAAATATTTTTGGTCACCTTTCATCGTATAAACTAGCGCTTCAGCAGGAACTTCAAGGAATTTTTCCTCAAATTTTGCTGTTAACACAACTGGCCATTCAACTAATGAAGTGACTTCTTCGACTAAGCTATCGCTTAAATCTGCGATACCGCCAAGTTTTTCAGCAGCAAGACGGGCATCATGAAGAATAATTGATTTACGCGTTTCGTAATCAGCGATAACTTTTCCGCGCTCATAAAGAATTTCAGGATACTGGTCTGCATTATCAATAGTGAATTCAGCTTCACCCATAAAACGGTGACCACGAATAATGCGATCGCTTTGGATACCTAAAATTTCACCATCAATAACGGTATCACCTAATAATAAGGTGACGGTATGAACAGGGCGTACAAAGTGAGTGTCTTTATCGCCCCAGCGCATTAATTTTGGAATTGGTAATTTTGATAATGCATTGCTTACCATGCCAATCAGTAATTGGTTAACAGCTTCACCTTTTACTTCTGCACGATAAAATAACCATTCACCTTTATCTGTTGATAAACGCTCTGCTTGGTCAACAGTAATGCCATTACCTCTTGCCCAACCTTCAGCTGCTTTTGTTGGTTTACCGTCAGCGTCAAATGCTTGAGCAATTGCAGGACCACGTTTTTCAATGGTTCTATCTGCTTGTGATTTCGCCATATTAGCTACTTTAATAGCTAAACGGCGAGGAGCTGCAAACCAAGATACATCACCATGAGTGATATTTGCGTTATCCAGTTCAGCAGTAAAATTAGCAGCAAAAGATTCGGCTAAAGAACGAAGCGCTTTCGGCGGTAATTCTTCTGTGCCGATTTCCACGAGGAAAGTCTCAGTTGTCATGATAGCCTCTTACTTTTTACACATAGGGAAACCAAGCGCTTCACGAGAAGCATAATATGCTTCAGCAACCGCTTTGGTTAAAGTACGGATACGTAAAATATAACGCTGGCGCTCTGTCACAGAGATAGCTTTACGTGCATCCAATAAGTTAAAGGTGTGTCCTGCTTTTAAAATACGTTCATAGGCAGGTAAAGGCAGAGGTTTTTCTAACTCTAACAACTCACGAGCTTCTTTTTCATATTGTTCAAAGCAAGAGAAGAGGAAGTCTACGTCGGCGTATTCAAAGTTATAGGTTGATTGCTCAACTTCGTTTTGATGATAGATATCGCCATAAGTGGTTTTACCTAATGGACCATCACACCAAACTAAGTCATAAACGCTATCAACACCTTGAATATACATGGCAAGACGTTCTAAGCCGTAAGTGATTTCACCCGTAACAGGTTTGCACTCTAATCCACCTACTTGTTGGAAATAGGTAAATTGCGTCACTTCCATGCCGTTGAGCCAAACTTCCCAGCCTAAGCCCCAAGCTCCTAAAGTTGGGTTTTCCCAGTTATCTTCCACAAAACGAATATCATGAATTGTTGGGTCTAAACCTAATTCTCTTAATGAGCCAAGATAAAGTTCCTGAATATTATCAGGTGATGGCTTAATGATAACTTGGAATTGGTAATAGTGCTGTAAACGGTTAGGGTTTTCACCATAACGTCCGTCTGTTGGACGACGAGAAGGCTGTACATAAGCCGCAGCGATAGGCTCTGGGCCTAATGCACGTAAACAAGTCATTGGGTGTGATGTGCCTGCACCCACTTCCATATCTAATGGTTGGACAATGGTACAGCCCTGGCGAGCCCAGTAATCCTGTAGTGTCAGGATAAGACCTTGAAAGGTTTTGGTATCAAACTTTTGCATGTTATATCCGCATGGCGATACATAGAATAAAAAGAAAGGTTTCAGTATACCTTCTAGACGAAAGATATACAGCAAGGAATGCGGGCAATTTTCCCTCGATCAAAAAAATAATCCCTTAATTGACTTTATGACTATGCTCAAAGAATTAGATTGAATTTTTTTTCACCCATTTACATGTATATTTATACAGTATATAAAATGGTGATATTACAAGTTATTGGTAACAAGGAATGAGAAAATGAATAAACAGCGTTGCGATTGGGTAACTAATGATCCTGAATATTTGGCATATCATGATGATGAATGGGGTAAACCTGAACGAGATAAATATAAGCTTTTTGAAATGATTTGTCTTGAAGGTCAACAAGCTGGGTTATCTTGGTATACCGTACTTAAGAAAAGAGAAGGTTATCGTCGCTGTTTTTTTAATTTTTCACCCGAAAAAATTGCCAAAATGACAGATAAGGATGTTGAAGCTTTATTGCAAGATCCCGCAATTATTCGTCATCAAGGAAAAATTAACGCCATTATTAATAACGCCCGTATTTTTATGGCAATGGAAGAACAAGGCGAAGATTTCAGTCAGTTTATTTGGCAATTTGTTGATAATAAACCCATTATTAATCAGTGGATTAATATTTCTCAAGTGCCCGCGTCCACTGAAATCTCGGATAAAATGGCAAAAACGTTGAAGAAAAAAGGCTTTAAATTTGTTGGTACAACAACTTGCTACGCTTTTATGCAAGCTGTTGGCATGGTTAATGACCATATTCTCTCTTGTTTTTGTCGCCAAGAAGAGAGTGAAAACGCCAATAAAAAGTAAAATATGAGTTGAGTTATCTTTAATGTAGAGTGTTATTGGCTTTATATTTCAATATTTAAAATCATATTAATATTACTACTCTATCATTTCGATTATAACTATTGATGCAGGTTAAAGCTCGCGGTATGGTATTTCTTAACGAGAAAGCAACATAGAAGATACCTGCAAAGATGACTCAATTATCACAATTTGGGCAAAAGTTTGCTCAGCACTCAGGCATTGCTCGCTTGATGCAAGACTTAAATGAAGGAATACGTACACCCGGTGCTGTGATGCTAGGTGGTGGGAATCCTGCCCATATTCCTGAAATGGATAACTATTTTAGCCAATTACTTAAAGAGATGACCGAAAATGGCTCATTAAGTGATGCGGTTTGTAATTATGATGGCCCGCAAGGCAAAGATACCATGTTACAAGCGTTGGCGGCATGTTTAAAACATAAGCTAGGCTGGAACATTTCGGCAAAAAATATTGCGCTAACTAATGGTAGCCAAAGTGCTTTTTTCTATCTATTTAATTTATTAGGTGGCACAACCAAAGATGGGAAGAAACGTAAAATTCTTTTCCCAATTGCCCCTGAATATATTGGTTATACTGATTCTGGACTAGAAGAAGATCTGTTTGTTGCGAATAAACCAACAATAGAAATGTTGCCGAATGGGCAATTTAAATATCATGTTGATTTTGCTCATCTTGAAATTGGTGATGACATTGCCGCTATTTGTGTTTCTAGACCAACTAATCCAACGGGTAATGTAATTACTGATGATGAAGTTGAAAAGCTAGAGGCTTTAGCTAAACGGCACAATATCCCTCTGATTATAGATAACGCTTATGGCGTGCCTTTTCCGGGTATTATTTTCACTCAAGCAACACCTCGTTGGAATGACAACACTATCCTTTGTATGAGCCTGTCCAAGTTAGGCTTACCGGGTGCACGTTGTGGCATTATTATCGCCAATGAAGAGCTGATTTCAGCCATTACAAATGTTAACGGCATTATTAGTCTTGCACCCGGTGGAATTGGACCTGCAATGGCATTAGAAATGCTAAAACGCGATGATTTAATGCGGTTATCTCAAGATGTGATAGGGCCCTTCTATCATCAACGAGTACTTGAAACTATTAATATTATACGTCGCTACTTACCTGAGGAACGTTGTCTTATTCATAAGCCGGAAGGTGCGATCTTTTTATGGCTTTGGTTTAAAGATTTACCAGTTTCTTGTGAAGAGCTTTACCGCCGTTTGAAAAAACGTGGTGTATTAATGGTGCCGGGACATTACTTCTTTCCGGGATTAGAAGATTCATGGGATCACGCTCATCAATGTATGCGGATGAATTACGTACCTGAGCCTGAATTGATTGAGAAAGGAATAAAAATTCTGGCTGAAGAAATCGAGAACATCTATCAGCCAGTGAATATCTAATAAAAATGCCCCTTCAGCGAGAAGAAGGGGCAAAGACAATAACGAGGACTTTTGAGCATAAGTTTGACGGAAAGAAATTGATCACTAAAAATTTAGCAATCCGTCTCAATCTAAATTTCTTAGCACGAGAACTATTAAAACAGACATTTATAAAATCTATGGCTTAAATAAGAGCCATTCATTGCCTTAATTATCCCTCTGCTAAGCCAAATGTGGATTTTGATAACAAATTTGGTTCAACTATTTAATATATTTATTATTTTTACTACAAAGTCCATATAATAAGTGCCATTAATTGTGGTGTTATGATTCGTAAAAACATTGCTAAAGGGTAAACTGTGGCATAGGAAAGCGCAGCAGCCCCACTTGAGCTATGAATTGAGTTTGCGAAGGCTAATGCAGGAGGATCGGTCATTGAACCTGCCAACATCCCGCAGAGACTTAAATAATTAAGCTTAAAGCAGATTCTGGCAATCACACCGACAATCAATAACGGTAATAATGTAATCAAAATACCATAACCAATCCAACTCAAGCCTTGACCATAAATTAAAGTTTCGACAAATTCACCACCGGAGTTTAACCCTACCACGGCAAGAAACATGACAATTCCCAACTCTCGCAATGCCAAGTTTGCACTTGGAGGCATAAACCAATAGAGCTTACCAAATGTACCAATACGCCCTAAAATTAAGGCAACAACAAGAGGACCACCAGCTAAACCTAATTTAAGTGCCACAGGAATACCGGGAATAAAAATAGGAATAGAGCCAAGTAAAACCCCTAAGCCTATGCCAATAAAGACAGGAAGCATTTGGACTTGTTCTAATTTCTGGCGAGCGTTACCTAACAGGACTGTAATGGCTTCAATAGATTCAGGGCGTCCAACAACATTAAGAATATCCCCAAATTGCAACATACTATTATTGCTCGGAATAAGTTCAATACCCGCGCGGTTCAATCGCGTCACTACAACATCGTATTTTCTTTTAAGATCCAGATCTTTTAAACGTTTACTGAGCACAGAATCATTCGTTACGACGACTCGTACTGATTGAAGTAAATTTGTTGATGTTGAAAGTGAAGCATCGACCTCCTCGCCAAGTACTAGACGTACTTTATTGAGGTCTTCTTTTGAACCCACAATATGCAGTAAATCCCCTAACTGAATAATCGTTGAAGGCATAGGTACCATAATGTTATCTCCACGCTTTAAGCGGGAGCAGACGATGGCATCTTCATTGAGCAGAGGAATATCTTGCATTAATAAGCCATCTAAATTGGGATTTTTAATCGCAATATTAATGGTATGTAGGGCATCTTTAGTACTGTGTTGTTGGTTACTAAAGGCTTTTGCTTCTTCATCAATATTGATTTTAAAAAACACACGAATAAGCCACATAACTAGCAGAATGCCACAGATACCCATAGGATAAGCCATGGCATAGCCCATCCCCATTTGCCCCACAGAAGCCGGATCAACATGCAGATCAGTCAGTATTTGTTGCCCAGCACCTAAAGAAGGGGTGTTGGTGACAGCACCAGAAAAAACACCCAAAATAATAGGTAAAGGAACGTCAAATAGACGATAAATAGAAGCGGTTATGACTGAGCCCAGAAGAATAATTAAGATGGCGAAGGCGTTTAGTTTTAAGCCTGAAACACGCAGTGAGGAGAAAAAACCAGGGCCGACTTGGATACCAATGGTATAAACGAAAAGAATAAGTCCAAATTCTTGAATGAAATGAAGGGTTTGTGCATTCAGCGAAAAGTTATAGTGCTGAGCAAAATGACCAATAATAATTCCACCAAAAAGAACGCCACCTATTCCTAGGCTAACTCGATAGATTTTGATATTGCCAATCCAAAGACCTAGAGCGCCTGCTAATGACAACATCACCATTGTTAATGCAATATCACTCATAAAAAAGATCCTGTACCCAAAAAAATAAAAATGAGAAAATTTGAGCTAAAACGATAAACCTATTTTGGCAAAGAACCATGAAAGTCGCTGTGTCTTATCGCACAGATTCAACATATATAGAGATCAAAAAAACAAGAAAGATAAATATAGAGTTAAAGTGTTTATTTAAAATAATGAAGGTTGAATTTTAATATCTTCGAAACATAATAATTAATAATATTATTATGTTTTTTTTATTAGGTAAATTGAAACATTCTCACGCTAGGCTTATTTATTTAATGACTAAAAAATTAAGCTTTTTTATATCATCTTTCTCTTGTCCTGTAAGAGAAAACAGGTTTAACTATATGATAAAAAGTGTTGACTACGGATCTCGTTTTATAGGTGCCCTATGATATTCAGAATGACAAGTAAAAATTTAGCATTAGTCACATTTTTGACGACATTACTGACAGGTTGCTCAAGCGTTATGACCCACGCAGGCCCGAATAAAGAATTTTATTCAGGGACAAAAAATAACATGACAATGCTAAAAGATGATGAAACCGGATGGGCAATGAAACCATTAGTTATTCTCGATCTCCCTTTTAGTGCCGTATTAGATACTTTATTATTACCTTACGATTATTATACTCAGGGTGATGATAAAAGTGATAATTCCCCTAAAGAACGCATAAAAAGATTGGAAAGTACAACGGCGAATAATAATCATGAAAATAAGAATTAATATCAAATTAATGACTAAATAATAAATAAGTAATTATATTTAGTCATTATCTGTTTGTTTGATTATTTATTTAGTACCGTTTCTTCTTTAGGTCCAAACATTTTATTCAAACTATTAAGCTCTTGCATTTCCTTATCACATATTACTTTTTGTTCTGTCAGAGGCGCTGTCATTATCTGCTTTTTGCTTTGCTCGAAGTTAGCCTTAATCTCCGGCATATTATGTTTTAGATCTTCTCTTTGAGAAATGTACTGAATAAATCTATCCGCTTCTTTAAAGTACACTCGGCAAGCATGAGCTGTAGATGCTTGAGCTGGAAGTGTGGTTGACAATAAAAGTAATGTGACACCCCACCAACATTGTTTCATTCTCTAAACTACCTACCTTATTTGACATAAGGGAATTATATAAAAAGCACACTAATTAGACGATAATAATTGAGAATAAATTTGTTATTTTTTTTCATGTTTTATGGGTAACGTAAAGAAAGCCATAGTAAAACGAAGATAGATAGGTAAGTAGGTGTGTTACAATGACGCTAAAACTCACCTCTTTTTATGATAAAAAAGTTAAAAATCAACCATTTTGGTTGAAAACCATACGAACAGTCAGGAGATACTAAAAAAGTATTGACGGAGTGAGTTTCTGGCAGTAAGATGCACCTCGTTTTCGGCGAGTAGCGCAGCCTGGTAGCGCAACTGGTTTGGGACCAGTGGGTCGGAGGTTCGAATCCTCTCTCGCCGACCATATTAAGAAACCCCGCTTTAAAAGCGGGGTTTTGTCGTTTTAGCCTTATCAAAAATGTCTCACTCTTATTTTTGATTTCACCATAAAAAGTATTTTTTCTCGATCATCTTACTTTTACCTCATCTCTCCCACACATTCCAAACTCCCATGCAACTCAGAAACAGAGAACCGTGGAAATATTTTCCAAGTCAAGATAAATATTGGCTGAAAATGCAGTGGATTTAGCTGGCCCATAAAGTCGTTTAGGCATTAAATTATTTTAGAAATTTTTTAATAAACAACCTAAAGAAGTCTGTAAATTTTCTTCCAACGCCACTTTTATGGACGATAGAACTTCTGATAATGCTTAAATAATATAAATTTTTCACTATGAAAGAATTAAAATCATTAATAACAGACTGAATTTCATGGTCTTATCTAGTTAAGTGATTTGCTAAGAGCTAAAAATTGATATTTTTCACTCTATTGCCTGATTAAAACTAAAATCAGAGATCCTCTAGCAAGGTGACTATTTTTCTTCCATAACAGAATAAAGCACCAAGTTCTTTGTTTCATTTCAAAATATTCGTTCAATATTTAAGCGGTTAATCACAAATTATGGCTTTTTTTAAAATAGTCATTTCACTTAAGGATTTCTTAATGTGTGGTTTTATTGACTAGATATTAGTCAAAGACTTATTTTTTTATTCTGAGTTTGTTCGATATTCGTTTCATTTGTGTTTATAACTTGTTCTTTTTACCTTCCAACACCTTATTGACGTAAGGGAGTACAGTTGGTTAATTGAACAATGACAAAATAAAAAGGTATTCCGTTTTTAAACAGGAAACCAAAACACAACAGAACAATTTCGGAGAGTAATGATGAAAAGCTCCAAAAAACAGACAGGAATTTTGACCGCGACAATTGGATTACTCGCATTAGCTGTTTCTGCTGGTGTGCAGGCGAAAACATTGGTGTATTGCTCTGAAGGCTCACCTGAAGGATTTAACCCTCAGTTATTTACCTCTGGAACAACCTATGACGCAAGTTCAGTACCTATTTATGACCGTTTAGTTGAGTTTAAACTAGGTACAACAGAAATCATTCCAGGCTTAGCTGAAAGCTGGGATGTGAGCGATGATGGCAAAGTGTATACCTTCCATTTGCGTAAAGGCGTGAATTGGCATAGTAGTAAAACCTTTAAGCCAACACGTGAATTTAATGCGGATGACGTGATGTATACGTTTATGCGTCAAATGGATCCAAAACATCCTTACCATAAAGTGTCTGGTGGAAGTTATGAATACTTCTCAGGAATGGATATGAACAACATGATCGAGAAAATCGAGAAAGTTGATGATCATACCGTTCGTTTTGTTTTAACGCGTTCAGAAGCCCCTTTTATTGCTGATATGGCAATGGACTTTGCTTCTATATTATCTGCTGAATATGCGGATAATATGATGAAAGCGGGTACACCTGAAAAAGTGGACTTAGATCCTATTGGTACAGGGCCTTTCCAATTACAGCAATATCAAAAAGACTCTCGTATTCTTTATAAAGCTAATGACCAATATTGGGGTAAAAAACCAGATATTGACCGTTTAGTCTTCTCTATTACACCTGATGCCTCAGTACGATATGCAAAACTGCAAAAAGGTGAGTGTCAGGCAATGCCTTTCCCAAATCCTGCTGATATTGCGAAGATGAAACAAAATAGCGATATCAACCTATTAGAGCAACCAGGCTTAAACGTAGGTTATATCTCTTTTAATGTTGAGAAAAAACCACTGGATAACCAAAAGGTTCGCCAAGCATTAAGTATGGCGGTGAATAAAGACGCCATTATTGAAGCTGTTTATCAAGGTGCAGGTCAGAAAGCGAAAAACCTTATCCCTCCTACAATGTGGGGTTATAACGACGATATCGTTGATTACGAATATAACCCGGAAAAAGCCAAAGCACTGCTAAAAGAAGCGGGTCTTGCAGATGGCTTTACTATCGATTTATGGGCAATGCCAGTACAGCGCCCTTACAATCCAAATGCACGTCGTATGGCTGAAATGGTACAAGCGGATTGGGAAAAAATTGGCGTTAAAACCAAGATTGTAAGTTACGAGTGGGGCGAATATCTCAAACGTGCTAAATCCGGAGAACACCAAGCAGTGATGATGGGTTGGACAGGGGATAATGGGGATCCAGATAACTTTTTCGCTACGCTATTTAGTTGTGCGGCAAAAGAGCAAGGATCGAACTATTCAAAATGGTGTTATAAGCCATTTGAAGATCTGATCCAACCTGCTCGAGTCGCAGCCGATCACGACAAGCGTGTTGAACTCTACAAACAAGCTCAAGTTGTTATGCATGATCAAGCACCTGCACTGATTATTGCTCACTCGACCGTTTATGAACCAGTGAGCAAAAAAGTAGAAAACTACGTAGTTGATCCATTAGGTAAACATCACTTCGAGAATGTCTCTCTTAAATAATAGCAATACCTAATCGTTGGATTGCTTTAAATATGGTGTCTTTCTTTATGAAAGGCACCACTATTCAATAATAACGAATACATTCAGTACACTGTGGGCGCAGGGGACTTTCCCCTGATTTATCAGCGCTATCTTTTAGCTGATGTTTGAAAAGAGAATTAGGATATGCTGCAATTTATCCTTCAACGTTTGGGACTTGTGATCCCTACGTTTATCGGAATTACATTACTGACGTTTATTTTTGTCCATCTTATTCCCGGTGATCCGGTAATGATTATGGCGGGTGAACGTGGCCTTTCTCCAGAGCGCCATGCTTATTTAATGGCAGAATTGGGGCTGGATAAGCCTTTATGGCAACAATATATCAATTACCTAAATGGCATTTTCCATGGTGATTTGGGTATCTCATTAAAAAGTCGCATTCCTGTATGGGATGAATTTTTACCTCGCTTTAAAGCCACTTTAGAACTTGGCGTGTGCGCCATGATTTTTGCGGTTTCAGTTGGTATTCCTGTGGGCGTTTTAGCTGCGGTGAAACGTGGCTCTATCTTTGATCATACTGCGATTAGTGTGTCATTAGCAGGTTATTCTATGCCAATCTTCTGGTGGGGGATCATGTTAATCATGCTAGTGTCTGTGAAATTAGACCTTACACCTGTCTCTGGGCGCCTTGCTGATAGCGTCTTTTTAGATGACAGTAATCCACTCACTGGATTTATGCTGATTGATACCTTTATTTGGGGTGAAGAAGGGGATTTCTTAGATGCTGTCCATCACATCATTTTACCTGCCATTGTATTAGGAACCATTCCTTTAGCTGTTATCGTGCGTATGACACGCTCTTCGATGCTTGAAGTATTAGGCGAAGATTATATTCGTACTGCAAGAGCAAAAGGCTTAAGCCGTGCTCGAGTCATTCTTATCCATGCATTACGTAATGCGATGTTGCCTGTTGTCACAGTTATTGGGCTACAAGTCGGGACAATGCTGGCAGGTGCAATCTTAACAGAAACCATTTTCTCATGGCCGGGATTAGGTCGCTGGTTGATTGATGCTTTACAGCGACGTGACTACCCCGTTGTTCAAGGTGGTGTGCTTTTAATTGCAACGATGATTATCTTCGTCAATCTGTTGGTTGATGTTCTTTATGGCATTGTGAATCCTCGTATTCGCCATAAAAAATAAGGAATGCATAAATGACTGAAAATAAAGTAACACCGGTCATCAGTGCACCGGCTCCCATGACGCCCTTCCAAGAATTCTGGCATTATTTTAAACAAAATAAAGGTGCCGTTGTTGGGTTAATCTATATTGTAATTATGTTGCTTATTGCATCACTTGCAGGTTTTCTTGCACCTCATGCCCCTAATGAGCAATTTCGTGATTTCTTATTGGCACCTCCTGTTTGGCAAGAAGGCGGAAGCTGGCAATTTATTTTAGGTACAGATGATGTTGGCCGCGATATTCTTTCGCGCCTAATGTTTGGTGCTCGCCTTTCATTATTGGTGGGCTGTATTGTTGTCGTACTGTCACTTATTTTAGGAATTATTCTAGGGTTAGCAGCAGGTTATTTTGGTGGTCTTGTGGATATCGGCATAATGCGTGTTGTTGATATCATGCTGGCACTACCTAGTTTATTATTGGCACTAGTATTGGTCGCCATTTTTGGTCCCTCTATTGTTAATGCTTCTATCGCATTAACTTTTGTTGCCTTACCGCACTATGTTCGACTGACTCGTGCCGCTGTTTTAATTGAAGTTAACCGCGATTATGTGATTGCCTCTCGTGTTGCGGGTGCGGGTTCAATGCGTCAGATGTTTATCAATATCTTACCTAACTGCCTTGCGCCTTTAATTGTTCAAGCCTCTTTAGGTTTTTCTAATGCAATCTTAGATATGGCGGCATTGGGCTTTTTAGGCATGGGCGCACAACCACCAACACCTGAATGGGGGACCATGTTATCTGATGTGTTGCAGTTTACACAAAGTGCATGGTGGGTTGTGACGTTTCCTGGTCTAGCGATTTTGTTTACCGTATTAGCCTTTAACTTAATGGGTGATGGTTTACGAGATGCGCTTGATCCGAAATTAAAGCAGTAACGGAGTAAGAACATGGCACTACTAAATATTAATCAACTATCTGTTCACTTTGGTGATGAAGATACTCCGTTTAAAGCGGTAGACCGAATTAGTTATCAGGTTGAAGAAGGGCAAGTAGTCGGTATTGTCGGGGAATCAGGTTCGGGTAAATCTGTTAGCTCGTTGGCGATTATGGGGCTTATTGATTTTCCGGGGCGAGTGAGCGCACAAGAGCTCTATTTTGATGGTAGAGATCTTATGAAGATCTCTGAATCAGAGCGACGTAATTTGGTCGGTGCCGATGTTGCGATGATTTTCCAAGATCCAATGACAAGCTTGAATCCTTGCTTTACGGTTGGCTATCAAATTATGGAAGCGTTAAAAGTTCATCAGGGGGGAAGTCGTAAAACACGCAAACAACGTGCTATCGACCTTTTAACGCTAGTTGGAATTCCTGATCCAGCTTCTCGCTTAGATGTTTATCCACACCAGCTTTCAGGGGGAATGAGTCAGCGTGTTATGATCGCAATGGCGATCGCTTGTCGCCCTAAATTATTGATTGCTGATGAACCAACCACTGCGCTGGATGTCACTATTCAGGCACAAATCATAGAGCTTTTGCTCGACTTACAAAAACAAGAAAATATGGCACTAGTGTTGATCACTCATGATCTCGCATTAGTAGCAGAAGCTGCAGACACTATTATTGTGATGTACGCGGGGCAAGTAGTGGAATCTGGAAAAGCATCAGAAATTTTTAAAGCTCCTCGCCATCCTTACACTCAAGCATTATTAAGAGCACTTCCTGAATTTGCGAGCAATAAAGCGCGATTAGCATCACTACCGGGCGTTGTACCGGGACGTTATGATAGACCAACAGGCTGTTTACTCAATCCACGTTGCCCATATGCTCATGATGAATGCTATAAGGCTGAGCCTGAATTAAAAGAATTAGGAATGCACCGTGTGAAATGTCATACACCGTTAGATAATGCAGGGAGACCTACCCATGGCTGAAGTTAATCCAACTGTATCAACTCCCTTGTTAAAAGCGGTTAATTTGGCGAAATATTACAGCGTAAAAGGTGGGCTTTTTTCAAAAGAGAGAACAGTTAAAGCCCTTGATGGTGTCTCTTTTGAATTAGAGCGCGGTAAAACCTTAGCCGTTGTTGGTGAATCGGGATGTGGCAAATCCACATTAGGCCGATTATTAACAATGATTGAGATCCCTACTTCTGGAGAGCTTTCTTATCGTGGTCAAAATCTGTTAATTAAAGATAAATCGGCTGAGAAGTTACGCCGCCAGAAGATCCAAATTGTGTTTCAAAATCCTTATGGATCATTGAACCCGCGTAAAAAAGTGGGGCAAATTTTAGAAGAGCCTTTATTAATTAATACAACACTGAATGCCTCTGAGCGTAAAGAAAAAGTATTATCAATGATGGCTAAAGTTGGATTAAAAACAGAACACTATAGCAGATACCCACATATGTTTTCTGGTGGTCAACGTCAGCGGATTGCTATTGCGCGTGGTTTGATGCTTGATCCAGATATTGTAGTAGCAGATGAACCTGTTTCTGCACTGGATGTATCTGTTCGTGCCCAAGTGCTGAATTTAATGATGGATCTGCAACAAGATATGGGGCTCTCTTATGTGTTTATTTCCCATGATCTTTCGGTTGTCGAGCATATTGCAGATGAAGTTATTGTAATGTACTTAGGGCGTTGTGTAGAAAAAGGAACAAAAGCGCAAATTTTTGAAAATCCACAACATCCTTATACGCAGGCATTATTATCAGCAACACCGAGATTGACACCTGAATTAAGGCGAGAGCGTATTAAATTAACGGGAGAATTGCCAAGCCCATTAAATCCGCCACCGGGTTGTGCTTTCGCCGCTCGTTGTCGTCGTGCATTTGGATCATGTAGTCAATTACAGCCAACATTAAAAGAGTATAACGGTCAGCTTATTGCTTGTTTTGCTGTGGAGCAAGATAACGCAATAGTTTAAATAAAATAAACGCATCTCATTAAATAAGAACAATATATTGATTTATATTGTTCTTATTTTTTTCATTAATAATATTTAATTAATCTTAACTAAATAATCTAATAATGATTTTATAGATATCAAATATTATATTTATGTGAATTTTTTAAAATATACACTTCAATGATATTAATGAAAAATAATATTTTCCATTAAGAAATATACAACGCTTAGCATTGTGTTTTAACTTGGGGTTAAGGATTTAATAGTGTTTAATTTTATATGCTCTGGTGTTTTTTAGTGAATTGTATCTTTTCATTAATATAAAGTAGATTTGTTGTAAATAACAAAGAGAGAGTAATATTTTATTTTTATTTTACTATTTTTATCTTATAGCTATACTCAAATAATAATAATTATATATTTATTTACTTTCATTTTAATGGATGGACGCTTTTTATAACGTTGTTTTCTTTATTGAGAGTGATACATAATCATAAAAATACAGTATAATCACTCTGATCAGACATGTATATTGGAAATAGCAATGATGAAACCTCATCTTAAACATTCATTAACAATAAAACAGATGGCCGCTGTTGCGGGCGTTACGTTGGTGACTATTGCTATTTTTATCAGTATTCAACTTGTTTATTTGATAGATCAACGCCGTGAAGATTATCAAAATCAGCTTTTTAATGCCGGTGTAAGTATCCAGCAACCACTCGCTGATGCATTGTTACGGTCAGATTTGAACGATGCTAAACAACAGATAGTTGCACTAAAAGCGACGGGGATTTTGGGTAAAGCGATTGTCATGCAACCCAAGAATGTGCAAGTAATGAATTTAGATTTTGCACCTAAAAAAGAAGTCTCTGAATTTTCAAGTTGGCTTTTTGGTATTCCCGTTGAAGCTGTTGTTCCTTTACAACCATTAGGTATTACTTCAACAGATGATAAATCCTATAGTGGTCATCTCATTTTACAGGCTGACACAAACCGTTTTTATCGTTTTGCCAGTAATACTGTCGCATTGATGCTAACAACATATCTGTTGATGGGGCTTATTCTGACGGTTGCTATTAGTTGGTGTATTAATCGTATTGTTGTAAAACCTTTACGCCAAATCGCCGTCACCCTTAATAAAGATAGCCAAGTTTCAGCGTTATCTTGCCCAAAATCACATTGTGATGATGAGATTGGTTTGCTGGTTAAAGGATATAATCATCAAAAATCTGATCAAAAATTGCCGAAGGTCTGAACCTTCTTACGCCATAATGAGTCTAATCACTATAGTGATTTCATTTCATGTTTTTGTGGTGATAAAGAATGATAAAACAAAAAATAGACATCCAACATCTAACATGTCTTTTGGCACTTATTGTTAAACCTCATAAGTGGTTTAATACCAAGGATTAATACAACAGAGGTTCACATGCAGGGTGTAATGACACGAATTTTATTGGGAAGCGTTATGTTCGGCGCTGTTGTTTGCCAAGTTCAAGCAGAGGCTTTACAGCCTGATCCGGCTTGGCAAGAAGGGCGACTAGCAAATGGCTTTCAGTGGCAAATATTACAAACACCGCAACGCCCAAATGATAGAATACAGATCCGTTTATTAGTTAATACGGGGTCTTTATCAGAAAAAAGCAGTGAAACGGGTTTTTCATCCTTAGTGTCCAAACTCAATGTTTTGGAAAATACAGGTTTAACGCCAGAGAAACGCGATAATCTATGGAAAAATGCGCTAGATCCTGACTATCCGTTACCTCCAATGATCGTTTCATATGATTTTACTGTTTATAATCTAAGTTTACCGAACAACCAGCCTGAGTTGTTAAAGGATGCTTTTGCATTATTAGCAGGTATTGCTAAACCTGCACAATACACAGAAAATGCGGTTCGTAACGCAGTTCAATCACCACTTCCGATTGCAACATTTCCTGTTAATATTGAAGCTCCTATCTGGCGCTCACGTCTTGAAGGCTCTAATTTAAAAGGCCACAATCCGGGCAAACCCGTTAATCAATCAGTAAATACTAAAGAGTTGTCGGATTACCAACAGCGTTGGTACACCCCAGATATGATGACGCTTTATGTTGCAGGTAATGTTGATAATCGAGTATTAACTGAAAGTATTAATCAGGCTTTTTCATCTCTATCAGGAAAGCGTGTAACGCCAGTTCCAGTCCCTGTTCTTGCTGATATGAAACCTGAAACGTTATATGTACAAGAGCCTATGCGTGCAAAAGACCAAATTGCTTTAATTTGGGATTTAAATTGGTCGCCAGTAAAAGATTCTGATACGTTAAATAAATATTGGTTAAGTGATTTAGCTCGTGAAGTGATTTTCGTACATTTAGGTCGTAGCCTTGAACAACGTAAAGAAAATGACAGCACTCAAATTAACATTGATTGCCGAGTACAATATCAGCGTGCAAGTTGTTCTTTAAATCTTGATACTGCTACAGCACACATTCCTGCATTAGCATCATGGGTAGGAGAAGAATTGGGTCGCTTGCGTAACCAAGGTATCAGCGATGAGTTGTACCAAGAGTTGCAACAAGAGAAACAACTTCAATTAACTCAATTATTTGCGCGTTATGCAAAAACCAGTACGGCTATTTTAATTAATCAGCGCCTGTTATCGCAACAAAGCAATATTATTGATATTCCACCTGAACAATATCAGCGCCTACGCCAAGCATTTTTAGCGGGCTTAACAAAAGAGACGTTAAATCAGGAACTTTCAAGAGTTTTATCTGAAGATATTGCATTTGTGCTAACGCAAAGTGGTGAAACGCCAACTGTAAATCTAGGTGAATTGCGCATTCAATTTGAAAAGCAAGTTCATCCAGAAACGGCAAATACATCTGTTCCTGTCACAACGACTACACCCAGTAAAGCAGTTGAAACCCAGCGGTAACAACTCCAGCGGTAGAAACAACACCAACGAAGAAATCGTAATAGAGCAAAAGATAGGCTGATATTGAAAATATATCAGCCATAAAGTAACTAAAAAGCCAAAAGTGTTATTGATACATTTTTGGCTTTTTATTTGTTTGATCTTAAAGACGTTTAAAAGCTTCTTTAATAATAGCTATCAAATCGTCACGGTTATTTCGTTGGGTTGTAAAACCTGCAATAGCAATCTGTTTTTCAGGTAAGTAATACGCTGCTGAGCCCCAGTAACCAAGGTGATAGTAAAGCGTACCTAGACTAGTTTCTTCAGCCATTAAACCTAAACGATAATTTGCAGCCCCAGAGTGTGAGCCTTGCCATTTCATCTCTTTTAAGGTTGATGGATGCAAGTAAACTCTATCTTCGAAGAGATCAGCTGTAAATTTAGCTAATTCAAGGGTTGTCATCACAAGTCCGCCACCACCAAAAGCATCCATTGAAGCATCAATATGAGTTCCTTCATGTTCGCCTATAAATTGTCTGGCACGCGCTTTGGGATGCTTGGGTTGTGGTTCTAAACCTTCCCACCACGTTTGTGGCAAATCTAAGCCTTGAAAATGCAATAGTTCACGAACGGCAGTAGCCATATCTTTTCTCATAAACTGAGAAAGAATATCACCTAGCAAAATATATCCTGTATCTGAATAAATGAAGCGTTTCCCCGCAGGGATAATGGGAAAAACTTGTTGAGTATAGCGTGTAATTTGCTCTTCTCGTGTCCATTTATGAGAGGGATCTTTAATTACATCTTCAAGATAAGCTTCATTTGCATGATCGAATAAACCACTGCTATGGCTTAATAAATGGCGTAGTGTAATGGTCTTAAGATCATAGCCTAGCTCTAATAATGTCTGTTGATAATTAGCACTTAAATACTTCGTTATGTCATCATCAAGAGACAGAGCATTTTGTTCCCATAAACGTAAAAAAGCGGCAGCGAGAAAGGTTTTTGTATTACTAGCGATTCGAAAAGGCGTATCTACAGTTAATTTTTTCTGGGTACTTTCGTCGGCAAATCCGTGTGCCATACCAAAAGGGTATTGGATGCCTGCGCCTGTAATATAGATAGCACTTGCTGAAGGTAAGGCATGAAAAGCATCAGTTATTGATTGAACCATAGTTACTTCCTTATCTGTCAGGAAAATAAATCAGCAAAAAGGGTGTACTTGGCACCCTTTATTTATATTGCAGAAATTCATTATTTATTTTTTGTTGCTGCTCGTAATTCTGTTACTGTTTTACCGCCTATTCCCCAGTTGTCTGTTTCAACTTCATCAATTACTACAACGGTAGTTGCTGGGTTTTTACCTAATACATCAACCAAAAGTTGTGTTGCTCCCACAATAAGTTGCTCTTTTTGCTCAGCGGTTGCACCTTCGCGTGTAATTTTAATATTAACGTATGGCATTGTTTTTCCTTATTACGTTATTTATAGGTGGTTAATGCAGGGAATTAACCATATAGTTTTATCATAAAGTTAAGATGTTGATTGCGTTTCAGCCAGCTGTTCTTTACGCATATTTGGGCCATCAGTGGCTATCCATGCGGCACAAAAGAGCGTTAATCGGGCAAAAAAGTAGAAGAAAGCCATTAAACCTATCACTGAACCAAATGCAGCGCCTGAAGGTGAACTGGCTATTCTTGGTAGCATCCATGTCATTACCGATTTCAAAATTTCAAAACCGATCGCAGCGATAAGAGTACCTTTAATAAGTGAAATCCGTTTGGGCTGATGACGAGGCAAGATCCACAAAATCCATAAAAAGAGTAAATAGTTTGCGGTAATGGAAATAGTTAAGCCGATTGTTGTCCATGCTGGTGTTAGCCATTCAATACCATCTAACCCTAGTGTATGAACAATCATTCTTTGGGCTGAACCTGCCACAGAAGTTAGTGTAATAGTGACAATTAACGCAAAAAGTAAGCCAATTAGCGCTAAAAAGTCACGAAAATAGCGGAAATAGATTTTTTCTTGCTCTTCTTTATTTCTTTCCCAAACGGGGCGTGATTGCGCCAAAATTGCTTGGCGTAAATTACCCACCCAATTGACACCAGAATAAAGTGCAATCGCTAAACCAGTTAAACCAACAGTTGTACGCTGGCGAACTGCGGTATCAATACTCTGTTGAACAGTGGATGCAAGCGTTGGGTCATCAATGCTATTTGCAACACCTGTAATTAATTTAGCGAGTAAATCTGGGTTTGAAGCTAAAACGAAACCCGCACAAGCAAAGGAAAGCATTAATACAGGGATTAATGATAAAAATGAAAAGTAGGTAATGGCGGCACCAAACTGATTTCCCATTCTGTCAGTAAAACGTTCGGCGGTGCGAATTAGATGTGCAATAAAAGGAATGTTAGTAATAAAATTACTGATTTTAATCCCAACACCAATGGCTTTTTTTCCGCCATGGAGCCCTTTTTCCAGCCCTTTTTTGAGCGGCTGAGTCAGTTGAGTTTTTTCATTTTCTGTTTGGGGTTGCTGCTCTTCTGACATATATCCTCTTTAATTAGATCTGTCCATTTTTAATAATTGAGTGTCACTACTATAGTTTTCACTCAAAAATATCATAGCTTAATTTCTATTACACACCTTATGCTTATTGTAATTAGCCACTGATTTAGGAGATGTATTTGTTTGTTCTGGCTTAAGTGTAGATGATGCTCTATCAAAAGGCGTAGATAATCTTGTACTTAATAAAGGATAAAAAACCAATACAGCAATTCTGAAATTAAGTTTAGTTTAATAAGAGAATGGCTACTCACTTATTATTTTATTCTGTATTTCACAGTCAAATAAGGAGTAGGCATTAATTACTGATAATGACTACTTTGTCAGTAGATTTAATTCATCTTCAATGGCTTTTAATTCTGCTTTTTCTTCAGCCAGTTTTCTTTCTTGTTTAGCAATTTTATCTGCATCACCTTTAAGTTGCGCTTCTTTTAATTCAAGTTCACGCTCTTTGACATCGAGTTGTTTTTCACGTAATTCAAGGCGTGTGTTTTCAACCACTTTTTCTGGTGTGCAATAGCGTTCAACATTTTGCAATGCTCGCTCTAAACCTTGGATACGGTATTGATTACCATGTGCTTTCGCATATTCCATCTGTTTTTGGATATTTTGTTTTTTTATTTCGCAGCCATTGATTGATCTATCAGCATAAGCATTACTTGCGAGTAAACTTAGGGTTATGGCAGTAAAAAGTAATTTTTTCATCTTATTATCCTATTTAAACTAAAGTGAAATATGGACTTATCATAACGGTTGAATACTAAGACACAACGTTTCTTTCGCTTTCAATGAAGAAGTTCGGCTTTTTCTGATACACTGAGTTTAATCACGATTTCAGAGTAAATTAATTACTAAGCTATACTTATTTCTAACGGAAGATAAAGAATGCTGAGCTATCGCCATAGTTTCCATGCTGGCAACCACGCCGATGTTTTAAAACATATTGTTCAAACACTCATCATTGAGTCTTTAAAAGAGAAAGAGAAACCTTTTCTTTATCTTGATACTCATGCTGGCGCTGGACGTTATCAATTAACCAATGCTCATGCGACTCGCACTGGCGAATATTTAGAAGGGATTGCGCGCTTATGGCAACAAGAAGAGGTGCCTGAGCTTATTTTGCCTTACCTTGAAGCGGTCGGAGAATTAAACGCAAGTGGAGAACTGCGTTATTATCCTGGATCTCCTCTATTAGCGGGAAAATTACTAAGAGAACAAGATTCTTTAGTACTAACAGAATTACATCCAACAGATTTTCCTTTATTACGTACTGAATTCTCTCGTGATGAGCGAGCTAGAGTTTCTCGTGAAGATGGTTTTGGTCAATTAAAATCTAAGTTACCTCCTCCAAGTCGTCGTGGATTTGCATTAATTGATCCACCTTATGAGCTTAAACAAGACTATTCTGCCGTTGTTAAAGGTGTTGTTGAAGGCCATAAGCGCTTCGCGACGGGAACTTATGCGATTTGGTATCCTGTTGTTCATCGTCAGCAAATCAAACGTATGTTAAAAGAGCTTGAAGCAACAGGGATCCGTAAGATTTTACAAATCGAATTAGCAGTAAAACCTGATAGTGATCAATTGGGAATGACGGCATCAGGGATGATTGTGATTAATCCACCTTGGAAATTAGAATCACAAATGAAATCAATACTCCCTTGGTTACATAAAACCTTAGTTCCTGAGGGGATTGGACATACATTAGTTGAGTGGGTTGTACCAGAATAAGCATCTTTATTATTGTTTTTGCCTATTACTGTAAAAGTTAAAATCTAACGTGCTATGTTTTAAATTTTGTCATAATAGACATCATGATATGAAAGACTTAGCCTGTGAGTTACCTATTTTTCTACAGATAAATGGATCAGAGAAATGACGAGCAAACATTACGATTATATCGCCATCGGTGGCGGTAGTGGCGGTATCGCTTCAATTAATAGAGCGGCAATGTATGGCCAAAAATGTGCATTAATTGAAGCGAAAGCATTAGGTGGCACTTGTGTAAACGTGGGTTGTGTACCTAAAAAAGTGATGTGGCATGCAGCCCAAATTGCCGAAGCTATTCATCAATACGGTCCTGATTATGGTTTTGATACCACAGTGAACCGTTTTGATTGGGATACACTCATCAGTAGCCGTTCTGCTTATATTGACCGTATTCATCAATCTTATGACCGTGTTTTAGGCAATAACAAAGTTGATGTTATCCAAGGGTTTGCTCGTTTTGTTGATGCCAATACTATTGAAGTCAACGGTGAGAAGATCACGGCTGATAATATTCTGATTGCAACAGGCGGCCGTCCTGTTCAACCTAATATTCCGGGCGCTGAGTATGGTATTAATTCTGATGGTTTCTTTGAATTAAAAGCCTTACCAAAACGCGTTGCTGTTGTTGGTGCTGGTTATATCGCTGTTGAACTTGCTGGTGTATTAAATGCTTTAGGTAGCGAAACACATCTATTTGTGCGTAAACATGCACCACTGCGTAATTTCGACCCATTAATCGTTGAAACACTGTTAGAAGTGATGGAAACCGAAGGGCCTAAGTTACATACACATGCTATTCCTAAAGCTGTGATTAAAAATGCAGATGGAAGTTTAACGCTACAACTAGAAAACGGTACAGAGCAGACTGTTGATACTTTAATCTGGGCAATTGGACGTGAGCCTGCAACAGATAACCTGAATCTGGCAGTAACGGGCGTCGAGTTAAATGAAAAAGGTTATATCAAAGTTGATAAATTCCAAAATACCAATGTAAAAGGTATTTATGCGGTTGGCGATAACACAGGAGCGGTTGAATTAACACCCGTTGCTGTTGCCGCCGGGCGTCGTTTATCAGAGCGTTTATTTAATAACAAACCTAACGAACACTTAGACTATTCAAATATTCCGACCGTTGTATTTAGCCATCCTGCTATTGGTACTGTTGGTTTAACAGAGCCCCAAGCGGTTGAGCAATACGGTGCTGATCAGGTCAAAGTATACAAATCGTCTTTCACAGCGATGTATAGTGCAGTGACTCGTCATCGTCAACCATGTCGTATGAAGTTGGTTTGTGTTGGTGCAGACGAAAAAATTGTTGGTATTCATGGTATTGGTTTTGGTATGGATGAAATGTTACAAGGCTTTGCTGTTGCACTGAAAATGGGCGCAACGAAAAAAGACTTTGATGATACTGTGGCAATCCACCCAACTGCAGCAGAAGAATTTGTTACGATGAGATAAGCTATATTTATACAGCTTACTTTTATAATTACATGAAAAGCCAGAGTTAACTCTCTGGCTTTTTTATTGAAAAATTGTACTTAGCCCCGTTTTGTTTCGGACTCAAACATCCTCTTTTCTACCTATTTTCCCAAAAAAGCATATTCGTCTACTAACTAACCAATAAACCAGTGATTAAGTAAAATTATCGACTTGTAAAAAAAAGGTTATTACCTAATCGATATCCTCTTTTTATTTTATGCATTTGTGCGATGGGTTTTGCTTGTTTTGTAAACAAATATTGACAGGTTTACATACTGATTTGTATCTAAATGTTAATTAAATAAACAATTATATTTTTTATTAATAATGTTAAGGTGGGTAATTATATCTTTATTTATCATAGGGTAACCTAGACTCATTCAGGGAAGGAATGTCTTTAAATGATGTTTTTTTATGAGAAAAATCGATTAAATTGACCATATTGTATCTATGGATATTGTTGTTGAGGTAAATGGTTAACAAATAATTATAATTATTAACAATGTAATGAACTATGATAATATCCACTTTTAAAGATACAAATTAATAACATTATAAATATAAATGGTAAATCCATTACTGAGGTAGAAGATGAAAATTTCAAGGAGAAAGCTGCTTTTAGGTGTTGGTGCTGCGGGTGTTTTAGCTGGTGGCGCTGCGTTAGTTCCAATGGTTCGCCGTGATGGCAAATTCGTTGAAACTAAATCTAGAGTATCATTTGTCGAAGGCACAGAGGGTGCTCTGCCTAAAGAGTCTGATGCAGTGATTATCGGTGCTGGTATCCAAGGTATCATGACCGCTATCAACCTTGCAGAACGTGGCATGAGTGTCACTATTTTAGAAAAAGGCGAGATTGGCGGTGAACAATCGGGCCGAGCATACAGCCAAATTATTAGTTATCAGACATCACCAGAAATTTTCCCATTACACCATTACGGGAAAATCTTATGGCGTGGAATGAACGAGAAAATTGGTGCCGATACCAGTTATCGCACACAAGGTCGTGTAGAAGCCCTTGCTGATGAAAAAGCGTTTGATAAAGCTCAAGCATGGATCAAAACAGCTAAAGAAACGGCTGGATTTGATACACCATTAAATACTCGCATTATTAAAGGTGAAGAGTTATCAAACCGTCTTGTTGGTGCCCAAACACCATGGACTGTTGCTGCTTTTGAAGAAGACTCAGGTTCTGTTGATCCAGAAACAGGAACACCTGCATTAGCTCGTTACGCTAAACAAATTGGCGTAAAAATCTACACCAACTGCGCTGTAAGAGGCATCGAAACTGCGGGTGGTAAAATTTCTGATGTTGTAACAGAAAAAGGCGCAATTAGAACATCTCACGTTGTTCTTGCGGGGGGTATTTGGTCACGTTTATTTATGGGTAACATGGGCATTGATATTCCAACGCTGAATGTTTACTTATCACAGCAACGTGTATCAGGTGTTCCGGGCGCACCTCGTGGCAATGTGCATTTACCAAATGGTATTCACTTCCGTGAACAAGCCGATGGTACTTATGCTGTCGCACCACGTATTTTCACAAGTTCTATCGTGAAAGATAGCTTCTTGTTAGGGCCTAAGTTCATGCATCTGTTAGGTGGTGGTGAGCTGCCATTAGAATTCTCTATCGGTGAAGACTTATTTAATTCATTCAAGATGGCAACATCTTGGAAATTAGATGAAAAAACACCGTTTGAACAATATCGTACAGCAACAGCAACACAAAATACTGAGCACTTAGATGCTGTATTCCAAAGAATGAAAGCGGAATTCCCAGTATTTGAAAAATCACAAGTCGTTGAACGTTGGGGAGCTGTTGTTAGCCCAACATTTGATGAATTACCAATTATTTCTGAGGTCAAAGAATACCCTGGTCTGGTTATCAATACCGCGACAGTATGGGGTATGACCGAAGGCCCAGCAGCAGGTGAAGTGACTGCTGATATCGTAACGGGCAAAAAACCAGTTATTGATCCAACGCCATTTAGTATGGATCGTTTTAAGAAATAAGTAACCCCTTGTTTTACTGTAAATTAAACATGTTAAGGAGTTTTCATGCGCTATAAAAGTTTACTTGTTGCCCTACCTTTTATTTTTGGTGTAGCAAGTGCGAATGCGGAGGGTGTTGTGCACCATAAATTAAACGGTATGCCTATTTCGGAGTCTGTTGAAGTTAGTGCAGGTAACAACCTTGTTTTCTTAAGTGGCAAAGTACCCGCTAAGAAATCAGCAGATGCGCCAGAAGGTGTATTAGCTTCTTATGGTAACACTGAAGAACAAACTATCAGTGTATTAGAGCAAATCAAAACTCATCTGAATGAACTTGGCTTAGACATGAAAGACGTTGTTAAAATGCAAGTCTTCTTAGTCGGTGGTGAAGAAACTAAAGGTGAGATGGACTTTAAAGGCTTTATGGACGGTTATTCTAAGTACTTTGATGCTTCGAAAACTGAACAACTGCCAGCTCGTTCAACGTTCCAAATCGCTAAACTGGCAAATCCAGCATGGCGTGTAGAAATTGAAGTCATCGCTGTCCGTCCTGCAAAATAAGAACGATAGCTTTTACTCAATTTTGAAGTAAAACATAATCGAATAAAACGCCAAAGAGGGGCAACTTTCTTTGGCGTTTTTTTATGGTATAGACATGTTATAGCTATATGTCTATATAAATGAGTTTTATAAACATATGAGTTGGGTTTCTAAAACACCCTATAACGATTTACCACTATTACCACCAGATCTATAATTAATTGAAATACGTAAATATTTATAAATTATGTCTTAGCTACTTTCACCTTGAATAAACTTCACTGGAATAACAGAGACGTTATCTGCTATTTCTTTATTCTCAATTAATGCACTAATCACTTCTACACTTTTTTCAGCCAGTTTTTCAAAGGGCTGTTCAATACAAGTTAATTGGCGCAGTGTCTGATTTAACCAAGGGCTTCCATCGTAAGCAACAATTTTTAATTGTTCTGGAATGGCAATATTTCGTCTTGTTGCTTCATTAAATAATGCCATTGCTGGAATATCAGCGGCAAAAATGGCATCAATATCTGAATACAAAGAAAGTATTTTTGTGGCAAAAGAGTGAAAATAATCTTTCTCTTCTTCCTTCCAATTTACTTTGCATGGAATAGGTTTAATACCTGCCTGAATAAGCGTTTCTTTAAAAGCTAAACAGCTTTGATATGAAGGTGTTGATGATAAATAACTTGAGTTATCTTCAATATAGAGGATTTTTTTGCAACTCTTTTGAATAAGGTGTTCTGCAGCTAATCGACCGCCAGTATGGTGATCAGAGCAAACCAATGGAATATCACGAAGATGACGATCTAGTGTTACCACAGGCTTTTTAATATGTTGATATTCTCTATCATCCAATAATAGATATTCTGCAATAATACCGTCGATCTGACCACGTTTGAGCATATCAAAAAATATACGTTCGCGTACTTTGCTATTTTGTGTTGCACATAACATCATGCTATAGCCATTTTCAGCGAGCTTATTTTCAATAAAACGTGTCACTGTCGCAAAATAAGGGTATTCAAGGCTATTAATAATGACACCAACAACGGCACTTTTCTGTTGATATAAATTTCTTAGCCAAGTATCAGGAATATAATCTAATTCCTCTACCGCTTTCTTTATTTTTTCTCGTGCAGCTTGAGATACATAACCACTGTTATTTAATGCTCTAGAAACAGTGCTTGCTGCGACATTGGCTTTTTTTGCGACATCACGGATCCCGGCCATTGAATATGCTGTGCTCCTTTTTATTAGTTGAATGCTTAATATATCTTAATCTGATTTATACAAAGCCATATTTAATGAGGTAATTGTGTTTTTTTAGTATGAGCTATTTCACATTTTTGTAGGTTAATGGCCTTATTCGCAATTTTAGTGTCTATAGTAACTTATATTAATTATGGAACAGTTCCATAAATACTAATTACCTTAGTGGGGTGAATATGTCTAATTCTTGGTGGAAAGAAGCGGTGGTCTATCAAATTTATCCTAAGAGTTATTATGATAGTAACGGGGATGGTGTTGGGGATTTAGCAGGGATCACAGAGAAATTAGATTATATTCAGTCACTCGGTACAAATGTTATTTGGTTATGCCCCATTTTTAAATCGCCAATGAAAGACAATGGTTATGATATTGCTGATTATTCTGTTGTCGATCCTATCTTTGGGGATAATAACGCGTTAGATAAGCTAATTAGCGAAGCTAAAAAACGTGATATTAAAATTCTATTAGATTTAGTATTAAATCACTCTTCTGATGAGCATCCATGGTTTAAAGCCGCAATTGAAGATCCAAATAGCCCATATGCCGATTACTATATATTTAAACAATGGGATAAGCCGACTCCTCCTAATAATTTACGTACTTATTTTGACTGCTCTGTTTGGAGTCGTGTTGGAAAAACAAATCGTTGGTATTTCAATTCATTTGGCCCTGAACAGCCGGACTTAAATTGGGAAAATCCACAATTACGTAAAGATATTATCAATATGATTAATGCCTGGATCAAAAAAGGTATTGCTGGATTTCGTATTGATGCGATTGGTAATTTAAAAAAATCCCCTGAAGCCTTATCTGAATATCAATTTGAACCCGATAAAGATGATGGTTCTGCATCTTTAGTACCTTGGGTTTTAAATCAACCTGGCATTGATAAGTTCTTAACTGAATTAGCTGAGAACACTTTTAAGCCAGCAAATAGTATGACAGTTGCTGAAATTGACGTGCCTGAAAAAGATTTACGTGCTTATGTTGGTGAGAATGGTTATTTCTCTATGGTATTCGATTTTAGTATTGCTGACTTAGACATTCGTAATGAGAAACCATTTACCATAAATCCAATCACAGGTGAAAGATTAAAACCTGTATTTATTAAAAGCCAATTAGATACTCAACGAGTAGGTTGGGGGGCACCTTATTTAGAAAATCACGATCAACCTCGTTCATTAAATAAATTTCTTCCTACAGGAGGCATTAATCCTATTAGTGCCAAAATGTTAGCGACATTTTTATTAACTCAACGAGGGACGCCTTTTATTTATCAAGGGCAAGAAATCGGCATGACAAATTGCCCTATGACATTAGAGGAACATGATGATTTACATGTGGTTAAATTGCATGAATGGGGCAAGAAATTAGGTTATAGCGATAAGCAAATTATAGAATACTTTAATAGCCGTAGTCGTGATAACTCAAGAACACCTTTCCAATGGAATAGTGAAATAAATGGTGGTTTTAGTACAGGTAAACCTTGGTTAAAAGTTAACCCTAACTATGTCGATATTAATGCGCAACAAGAAACGAACGATAAGCACTCTCTTTTCGCTTATTACCAACAATTAATTGCATTAAGACGACATTCAGAGATCAGTGATATTCTGATTTACGGTGAGTTTTTACCATTAGATTCACCAGAAAATGTGATTGCTTTTAAGCGTACTTATGAAGGCAACTCAGTCAATATTTACTGTAATTTTAGTGGTGAAGAAAAAACACTAACCATTAACGCTAAAAATATTTATTTGCATAACAGTCCAATAGTGGAAGATGGACAAGGCCATTTTATTCTTCAGCCTTATCAAGCAATTATATTTGCTTAATTTCCTCTATTTAATTGAAAATAAAGCGCCTTTATAGGGCGCTTTATTATTTGAGATTTTTATTTCATCCGCTTCAGCCAATCTGCAATAAATTCTGCAATAGCCTCAGGTGCGTTGATATCGAGTAATGGAAAATTGACGCTTAAATCGCAATCACTGGCGACGGCAATAACGTGCTCATCAAGTAAATCATTAAAATCACGGTTGTTGATATGGCGATAAAGGGCAATTTTAGGAATAGTTTCGCCTTTAAATCCTTCCACTAAGATTAAATCCAGCTTACTCGCATCAAAGCGAGATGCGAGGTAATACAAATCTAATTCTGGGATTTCTGGAGTTTCTGTCATTAATGCCCAACGTTGTTGGCTTGCGACTAATGTTTGGTCTGCTCCTGCTTTTCTAAGTTCGTAGCTGTCTTTTCCGGGTTTATCCACATCCATATCATGATGAGTGTGTTTGATCATACCTACACGAATTTCTCTTTTGCGTAATTGTGGAATAAGTTGTTTTAGGAGTGTCGTTTTACCCGTTCCACTCCATGCAGTGATCCCTAAAAGGGGTAAATCTACTTGTGCCATATTTTTCATTCCTATTTTTCTAATTTGTTGGCTTTTTCAATATCGTCAGGGGTATTTAAATTAATAAAAGCATTTGCTTGATCTGCAAATAAAACCGGGTGCGCATTTATCTGCTTCATAAACAACATTAATTTTCGATCACCTTGTGCTAAATAAGCTTCTAGCATAGGAATAATACGACGATTTAACAGTGCTAAGGTAGGATGCTCTCTTTCACCATCATCAACATAAACGGCTAATGCTTCTCCTCTTTGTTTATAGAGTTTTTCAACTAAATTAAGAGGAAAGTAGGGGACATCACAGGGTACAAAGGCAACCCAAGGTGTTGAGGCTTGCTTTAATAACGTAAGCATGCCAGCTAAAGGCCCTGAAAATCCCTCTATTTCATCGGTAATAACGGGATATTGGCTTTGGCGATATTGTTCTAAATTTCGGTTAGCACTAATCAGTATGCTATCAACTTGAGGTGCTAGTTTTTGGGCTATATGGTGGTATAAAGGCTGTCCATGTAGAATTTGAAGCCCTTTATCAGCACCTCCCATTCGTGTTGCTTGGCCACCCGCAAGTATACCACCTGTAATATTCTTCATTTTCATATTCAATATTTGTGAATAAATTGGCTAAAATTTCCGAACGATTTTTATCAAGTAAAGACGATATACTAATAAAAAATATCGACTTAATGAGATTTCATGTAAAGCGACAGCAATTTTTATCAAAAAAGCGTAATCTTTACGCATATTGACAGAGGTTTCCTTTTTCTATCGGATAATAATTGGTACTTTGTTGTTGTAATTAATAATAAGGATTTTTTGTATGAAATGTCACCGTCTTAATGAAGTTATGGAATTACTGCACCCAGTTTGGGAAGAAAATTCTGATTTAAACTTAGTTCAATTATTGCAGAAACTGGCTGATGAAGCGGGTTTTAAAGGTCAATTATCTGATCTGACTGATGATATTTTGATTTACCATCTGAAAATGCGCGGTTCAGCGCCGACAGATGTGATACCAGGACTGAAAAAAGATTACGAAGAAGATTTTAAAACCGCCATTTTACGTGCTCGTGGCGTGATTAAAGATTAAATTCAGGATAGAAAATGGAAATGTCTGCCTCATTTAATTTTCAGGGACTTTCACCTGATAACATTTGGGATGCGTTAGTTAAAATCGGTTTTTATCCTGAATCAGGGTTAACGGAATTAAATAGCTATGAAAATCGTGTTTTTCAATTTATGGATGAACATCGACAACGTTATGTGGTGAAATTTTATCGTCCACAACGTTGGTCGTATGAACAAATAAAAGAAGAACATGAATTTGCTTTAGCATTAAAGGAGGCTGAGGTATCTGTAGCTGCCCCTTTAATGATTAATAATGAGACAGTTCATTTTTCTGATGATGGCTTTTATTTTGCAATATTCCCCAGCATAGGGGGAAGAGCATATGAAACTGATAATTTATTTCAGCTAGAAGAAGTAGGACGCACATTAGGGCGCATTCATCAAATAGGCAGAAAAAAGAGTTATGAGTATCGACCAACAGTTTCTATTGCAGAATATCTGATAGCACCAAAATTGGAATTTGAAAGTAGTGCGTTAATTCCTAATAACCTCAAATCTCAATTTATAGAGGTTATAGATAAACTTATTTATGATGTGCGTCCTAGAATAGAGGACTCTACATGGCAAATATTACGGCTACATGGTGATTGCCATCCCGGTAATATATTGTGGCGTGATGAAGTTGTAATGGTTGATTTTGATGATTCCCGAATGGGACCTGCGGTACAAGACTTTTGGATGCTATTAAATGGCTCACGGCAAGAGCAGGTTATACAATTAGATACGATCCTTGAGTCTTATTATGAATACCAAGATTTTGATTTACGTGAATTGTCATTAATTGAACCACTAAGAGCGATGAGAATGGTGCATTACCTCGCATGGGTATTAAAACGCTGGAATGATCCTGCTTTCCCTCGCGCTTTTGTTTGGTTTAAAGAGCAAGATTTTTGGTTTAAACAATTAGCCTTATTCAAGGGACAAGTGGAGCAATTAAATGAGCCTCCTTTACAGCTTGGTCCAATGTATTAATTCTTAGGAGACGATGAGAAATGAAAAAGATTTGGCTGGCGTTAGCAAGTATGGTATTGGCATTCAGTGTTTCTGCTGCTGATATTTCTGAAGGGAAACAGTTTACTAACCTTTCTAAACCTGTTGCTTCGGCGCCTGATGTTGTTGAGTTTTTCTCTTTTTATTGCCCACACTGCTATCAATTCTCTGAAGTGTATAAAGTTAATAGCACTGTTGAAAAGAATGCACCTGAAAACACCAACATTGTCCGCTATCATGTTGATTTCTTAGGGCCTTTAGGTAAGGATTTAACACGTTCTTGGGCTGTTGCAATGGCATTGGGTGTTGAAGATCAAGTTTCTCCAGTTTTATTTAAAGGAATTCAAGAGACTCAATCTATCCGTTCTGTTGACGATATCCGTAATGCCTTTATTAACGCTGGCGTTAAAGGCGAAGATTATGATGCTGCAATGAATAGCTTTGTGGTGAATTCTTTAGTTAGCCAACAACAAAATGCTGTCGCTGATTTTCAAATCAATGGTGTTCCTGCCATGATAATTGGCGGTAAATATAAAATGAAAAATGATGGTATCAGTGCAAAATCACCAGAAGAGTATGCAAAAACATATTCTGATATTGTGAATCAATTATTGCTGAAAAAATAATATAGGCTTAATCTTTTCCTATATGGACTAAGTAAAAGTATATAGATTTTTATATGAGAAATAGCACTCAAGAAATAGGAGTGCTATTTTTTTTACTTTCATATTTTTGTCATAATATAACTATCCACATTAATAAAAAATACTAAGATTAATTTATAATATCTTAATGAATTCTCTAAGTGATTGATTTTTTAATTATGTTAATAAATTGAAAAGAAGCTTAACTTATTAATATAGAGAGGGTTACAAAACTACTCACAGAGTTATCCACAGGTTGTTTTGATACTGGTTAAAAAAATAAAGTCTGAGAGGAAAAAGATGACACTAATATGACCTTTAATATTAATGATGAGTAAATGGCCCTATCTTAAATGCTTTATAAATAAAGTGGTCTGTTTGCTTTTTAGTCTTTATTTATAATTAGAATCAGATTAATGGGAGTGGTTTCTGATAAAAAAGTACTTTAATAAATATTAATTTATCATTCATACTTATTTTTCTGTTAAGTTCGGCTAATAATAAATAATTGAGTATTTAAGCCGAATTTCTGAATTTAAGAACAGGTAATATTCGTCTATTGGGCTGTGATGTGGCATTCTAGTCATATCAACGAACCTCAGAACAATGATGAACAGATTATGGTCCAGATAGCAGAAAACCCCTTTATCCTTGTAGATGGCTCCTCATATCTTTATCGCGCCTATCATGCATTTCCACCGCTAACCAATAGCCAAGGTGAGCCAACTGGTGCGATGTATGGTGTGTTGAACATGTTACGTAGCCTGATAATACAGTATAAACCAAGCCATGTTGCGGTTGTGTTTGACGCTAAAGGTAAAACATTCCGTGATGAATTGTATGAGGAGTATAAATCTAATCGTCCTCCAATGCCGGATGATTTACGTGAGCAGATAGCGCCTTTACATGAGATGGTGCAAGCAATGGGTTTACCCTTGTTATCTATTTCAGGCGTAGAAGCGGATGACGTTATTGGCACATTGGCACTAAAAGCAGCGGCTGATGGACGTGATGTCCTAATAAGTACTGGTGATAAAGATATGGCGCAATTAGTGACGCCAAAGATCACGCTTATTAACACCATGACCAACGTTATTTTAGGCCCCGATGAAGTTAAAGAGAAATATGGCGTTCCTCCTGAACTGATTATTGATTTCCTCGCATTAATGGGTGATTCATCAGATAACATTCCTGGTGTTCCGGGGGTGGGTGAGAAAACCGCATTAGGCCTTTTACAAGGGCTTGGTAGTTTAGATGATATCTATCAACAGCTTGATAATATCGCAACCTTGAGTTTCCGTGGCGCTAAAACACTGGGCGCAAAAATGGCGGAACATGAGAAAGTAGCAAAACTTTCTTATAAGCTGGCAACGATTAAAACAGATGTTGAACTCGATAAAACATTTGATGATTTAGTGGTTAATGAGCCAAATTTAGATCAATTATTAGATATGTTCACGCGTTATGAATTTAAACGCTGGATAAGTGATCTTCAGAATGGTGGCTGGTTAGCACAACGTAGTACACACAAAATCGCAGTGCCTTACACCTCCGAAGTTGTAAAATCCAAGGAAGTACCTGTGTCAGCTAATTTCCCTGTTATTACACAGGAAAATTATGAAGCTGTTTTAACACACGAAAGCTTAGCGCGATGGGTTGAACTCCTCAAAAAGGCATCAGCATTTGCATTCGATACAGAAACCGACAGCTTAAATAATATTGATGCTCGCTTAGTAGGATTGTCATTTGCTATTGAGCCGGGTAAAGCCGCTTATATTCCACTGCGTCATGAGTATTTAGATGCACCAGACCAGCTTCCGGTTAATGATGTGCTCACGGCATTAAAACCCATTTTAGAAGATAAAAATATTCTAAAAATTGGGCAGAACTTGAAGTTTGACCGCGGCATTATGGAAAATGAAGGTATCGCATTAAACGGTATTCATTTTGATACGATGTTGGAATCTTACGTATTAAATAGCGTAGGTAATCGACATGATATGGATACGTTGGCTGAAAAACATTTAAACCATAAAACCACCACATTTGAAGAGATAGCGGGTAAAGGTAAAGGCCAACTGACTTTTAACCAAATTGAGGTTGAGCAAGCGACGTTATATGCAGCTGAAGATGCGGATATCACTTTATTACTTCATCAAGCGTTGTATCCTCAAATAGAAGCCATTAAGCCTCTTAAACATGTTTACCGCGATATCGAAATGCCACTAGTTCCTGTGCTTTCTAGGATGGAACGCAAAGGGGTATTAATTGATGCTCAAGTGCTAGCGGTTCAATCTCAAGAGATTACACAACGTTTAGCTGAAATTGAAAAAGAGACATTTGCGTTAGCGGGACAAGAGTTTAATCTCTCTTCACCTAAACAGTTACAAGAAATTTTATTTGATAAGCTGCAATTACCCGTTATCAAGAAAACCCCGAAAGGGGCACCGTCCACCAATGAAGAAGTATTGGAAGAATTAGCACACAGTCATGAATTACCTCGCTTAATTTTAGAGCATCGTGGTCTTGCGAAACTAAAATCAACCTATACTGATAAATTGCCATTGATGGTGAATAGTAAGACGAAGCGTGTACATACTTCATATCATCAAGCGGTAACGGCAACGGGGCGTTTATCTTCTCGCGATCCGAATCTTCAAAATATCCCAGTGAGAAATGAAGAAGGACGTAGAATTCGCCAAGCATTTATTGCGCGTGAAGGTTTTAAAATTGTCGCTGCCGACTATTCACAAATTGAATTACGGATCATGGCGCATTTATCGCAAGATAAAGGTTTGTTAGATGCCTTTGCTCAAGGTAAAGATATTCACCGTGCCACTGCATCTGAAGTATTCGGCATACCTTTAGAGGAAGTGACCTCTGAACAACGTCGTAGTGCGAAAGCGATCAACTTTGGTCTTATTTATGGCATGAGTGCATTTGGCTTATCACAACAAATTGGTGTTGAGAGAAGAGAAGCTCAGCGTTATATGGATCTCTATTTTGAGCGTTACCCTGGCGTATTAGATTATATGGAACGCACACGTAAGCAAGCTTCTGAACAAGGCTATGTTGAAACGTTAGATGGTCGTCGTCTCTATTTACCAGAAATTAATTCAAAAAATGCTATTCGTCGTAAAGCTTCAGAGCGTGAGGCAATCAATGCCCCAATGCAAGGTACTGCTGCTGATATCATCAAAAAAGCGATGATTGCTGTTGATAACTGGATTTGCAGTGAATGCCCTGATGATGTGCATATGATTATGCAAGTGCACGATGAATTGGTATTTGAAGTGCGAGAGTCTTATTTAGAGAACGCAAATATCATGATCCACAAATTAATGGAAAGCAGTATGGAATTAGCTATTCCGTTAAAAGTTGAAGTGGGTGTCGGTAATAATTGGGATGAAGCACACTAGTTTTTAAACACTATTTTTAACTAGAAAAGGGCACAGGATTGTGCCCTTTTTTGTTTATGCTTTGCTGTTTGGAGCAAGTTCTGACTCTTCAAATTCAAGAAAGTCTTCATGCAAACCTTGGATTAACCTATCTGTTGTGGTGCCTTTGTTATCGAGTTCCATCAAAGACCAACCCACGTTATCATTCACGTCATAAAGATAGCTTTGATCAAGCATATCAATTACTTTTCCAATGATTGATTTACCATAGAAATGCAGTAATTCCTTCAGTTCTTGCTCATCAAATTGGGAAGCTAGCTTTTGATATACTTCGGGTGCTTCATCAGAGTAAATATCCATTTCACTGAGATTTCCTTCAACATCACGATAGATATCGGTGAACCCTTTTAACACAAGGAAGCGTGCAAATTGTGGGATGTTTTCTTGTAATTCACTATTTGCCCATGATTTTGGGTTTGTTGCACCGGCGGCTTTGAGTTGTTCACATAAATCCTTAAATCGACTGTTTTCCATTTTTTCCTCAAGTGATTTACTGGTGAGATTTTAAATCTATTGTATAAGGGATGGAGAGAAAAACAGCGAGAATTTATCTGTATTAGGATATAAAAAAAGAAAAGCTCGGTTAATTACCGAGCTTTTTTATGTCAAAACTTATCAAAATGTGAAAAAGAGATAAGTGAATAATTAAGCAACTTGTGAGTCGATCAGTTTGCTCAATTTCTTCTGTTTTTTCTCAATACGTTGACGTTTTAACGGAGATAAATGGTCAATAAAGAGTTTGCCATCAAGATGGTCTAACTCATGTTGAATACAGCCTGCAAACAAATCAGAGGCTTCAAGTTCAATTTCATCACCATTTCTATCTAATGCCTTGACCTTTAAGAAGCGGTAACGCTCTGTTGGGGCAAAAGAATCTGGAATAGATAGACACCCATCCATCATATCCATCACTTCATCTTCAGTGCTGATAATTTCAGGATTGATAAGTGCAATCGGTTGATCTCGGTTTTCAGAAACATCAATTACAACAATGCGTTTAGATACATTAACCTGAGGTGCCGCTAAGCCAATACCTCGTTCTGCATACATGGTTTCAATCATGTCATCGATTAATGTGCGTATTTCGTCATCTACTTTTTCCACTGGTACTGCGACTCTGCGCAGACGCTCATCTGGAAAACGCAGGAGCGTTAATACAGCCATGGATACCTCATTTTATCGCTAATTACATATTTACTACGGTCTCGCGATAAGCGTATCACAAAATCATTAAGGATAAACCGCACCTTTTGTGTGATTTGTTCTATTTTTAATCATATTCACGTAAGTGATTAAAGTCTCATAATTATGTAATTAAACTACATTTATTTATGGTTTGAATACATAAATACACAGCTGAATCGTGTCTGCATGTGAAAAAAAATTACAAAAGGGCTTTTATTAACCAATAAAATAGAGTACATTATCTCTCGTAGGGTACAGAGGTAAGATGTTCTATCTTTCAGACCTTTTACTTCACGTAATCGGATTTAGCTGAATATTAGCTGCCCCAGTCGACTTTATTTCGACTGGGGCATTTTTTTGCCTAAAATTCACTGGAGTGGTTTGTGCGAGAAGTGAAAGGGAAAGTGATTTCCCTTTTATCAATAGAAGAACAGAACGCTATCGTTGAGAAAAAAGAAGATAATTAAGCGTTGTCATCATTTGTAGGTTGTTCTTCTGAACCTGAAAACCATTCATTAAGTGTGTTACGTAGCTTATCAATACCGATTTTTTTCAATGATGAAAAATATTCTACGCGGATATCGCCCACTTTATTTGCCAGCTCTTCACGTACGCTCATTAACTGCTTTTTACGCGCACCTGATGCGAGTTTATCTGCTTTAGTCAGTAAAACGAGAGTAGGAAGCTCTGAGCCTACAGCCCAGTCAATCATTTGCATATCGAGATCTTTTAATGGATGACGAATATCCATTAAAATAACGACACCTTTTAGGCATTCTCTTTTTTGTAAGTATTCACCTAAAGAGCGTTGCCATTTACGTTTCATTTCTTCAGGAACTTGAGCATAGCCGTAGCCGGGTAAATCGACTAAGCGTAAACCTTCTTCAATTTGGAAAAGGTTGATTAATTGAGTACGGCCTGGCGTTTTACTGGTTCTGGCTAATCCATTTTGTTGGGTTAACGCATTTAAAGCACTGGATTTACCGGCATTAGAGCGACCCGCAAAGGCAATTTCAATTCCTGTATCTAGTGGTAAATGGCGGATATCAGGCGCACTGATAATGAAATGTGCTTTTTGGTAGTTAAATTGGGCCATTATGGTATAAACCTCTCTGAAATAATGCGGCTTTTCATGCATACTTATTTCAATTTTGCATGAAAATGAATATCTAAAATATTTATTTGCTCTATTTTGGCGCAATTTAATGACTTATAACAGTGCTTAAAAATTAAAATTTACCCTGTTATAACGTAATTAGACTTATTGAGCGTAAATAAAGGTAAATGATTGGCACTATTTACCTCAGCGAATTAGAATCGCTGCATATTAAGTAAGTTGTAGACTATTAAAGTAAAGGATCCCTGCATGTTAAAACGTTTTCTTGTCACCTTCGTTACCGCTTGCACTTTAACAACAGCGACTTTTGCAATGGCAACGGGAGAAACCTTCGTTAAATTAGTCACCTCTGAAGGCAATATTGAAATATCACTGGATAATAAAAAAGCCCCCATTACAACGAAAAATTTTATTCAGTATGTCGAAGATGGGTACTATAACGGCACCACTTTTCATCGTGTTATTCCTGGTTTTATGGTTCAAGGCGGTGGTTTTACTGCTGATTTACAGCAAAAACAAACCAGAGCGCCAATTAAAAATGAAGCCGATAATGGATTGCGCAATGTAAAAGGTTCTATTGCCATGGCGCGCACGTCAGATAAAGACAGCGCAACCAGCCAGTTCTTTATTAATGTGGCTGACAATGCATTTTTAGATCACGGCCAACGTGATTTTGGCTATGCCGTATTTGGTAAAGTTGTGAAAGGAATGGATGTAGTCGATAAAATTTCACAAACTCCAACTCGTAACATTGGGCCTTACCAAAATGTGCCAGTAAAAACGGTTACTATTTTATCTGCGGAAGTCGTAAAACAATAAACGCATTATTAGAATAGGATATCTACTTATTCTAATAAGATAAAATGCATATAAACCGGAATGAGTGTTTTCATTCCGGGTTTTTTAGTACGAAAAAAATATTTTTTATCCTTCCTTTTTTCGTGTGATCTCCTGCAATAAGTATTCACTACGCTATTAATCACTCTATTCATCATCAATTACCGTCATTCTTGTTATTGCGCAATAAATCAGCAGGTTTTCTTGCTTACTATTCATATTTTATACCTGTGCTATGATAATCGGCTTTGTTGTACCCAAGTCGGTTAAACAACGAACTATTTTGGCAAATCTACACTCGCTTTAAAATAGTAATAAAATAGATAATGATAAGAAAATCAGTCGGATAGGCTAATATGCTGTTACTTATTGATAATTACGACTCGTTTACCTACAACCTCTATCAGTATTTCTGTGAATTGGGTGCTGAGGTTGTTGTTAAGCGTAACGATGAGATCGGACTTAAAGAGATAGAAAAGATGATGCCAGCACATCTTGTTATCTCGCCAGGACCTTGTACTCCTGATGAAGCAGGGATCTCTCTTGAGGCTATACAGCGGTTTGCCGGTGAAATTCCTATTCTTGGGGTTTGTCTTGGACATCAAGCGATAGGGCAAGCTTTCGGTGCATCGGTTATCAGAGCACGAGAAGTGATGCATGGTAAAAATTCATTAATACATCATAATCAACAAGGTGTTTTTAAGGGACTTAATAGACCTTTAAGTGTGACGCGTTACCACTCTTTGGTGATTGACGCGACAACATTACCAGTACCTTTTGAAGTGACGGCATGGAGCCAACATGATGGAAATGTTGATGAAATTATGGGAATTCGCCATCGTACACTGCCAATTGAAGGGGTTCAATTTCACCCGGAAAGTATTTTAAGTGAACAAGGACATGAGCTATTAAATAATTTCCTTAAATATTAAATGGATAGTATTTAAATAGCGAAATAACGTCTTTTTATACAAAACCACATTTGATTTTTTATTCATATTTAGTGATTATATTTTCATATTGAATATGGATAACGATCAGGTGGGGTAATGACAAATCAAAGCATCAATAGGGCAACATACGATCAAGTAATGTTGCCAATTTATTCACCCGCAGAATTTATTCCTGTCAAAGGGATGGGTAGCCGTGTTTGGGATCAGCAAGGAAAATCGTATATCGATTTTGCTGGTGGTATTGCGGTTTTAGCACTAGGGCATGCTCATCCAGCTCTAAATCAAGCCTTGAAAGAACAAAGTGAGCAACTTTGGCACGTCAGTAATATTTTTACGAATGAACCTGCATTACGTTTAGCACAAAAATTAATAGATAACACATTTGCAGAACGTGTCTTTTTTGCCAATTCGGGCGCAGAAGCAAATGAAGCCGCATTTAAATTGGCTCGCCATTATGCCATTACTCGTCATAGCCCTTATAAAACTAAAATTATTGCCTTTCACAATGCATTTCATGGCAGAACGCTGTTTACAGTATCGGTTGGTGGACAACCTAAATATGCGGATGGTTTTGGTCCTAAGCCTGCCGATATCGTACATGTACCGTTTAATGATTTAGATGCTGTTAAAGCGGTTATGGATGACCACACTTGTGCCGTTATTTTAGAGCCAGTTCAAGGTGAAGGTGGCGTAACAGCGGCAACACCTGAGTTTATGAGAGGGCTACGTGAGCTGTGTGATAAGCATCAAGCTCTACTTGTTCTTGATGAAGTACAAACAGGTATGGGGCGTACAGGTAAACTGTTTGCCTATATGAACTATGATGTGACACCAGACATTATTACAACCGCAAAAGCGCTGGGAAGCGGTTTTCCACTTAGTGCGATGTTAACAACATATGAGATAGCTTCCGCAATGGGGGTTGGAACGCATGGTACAACCTATGGTGGCAATCCATTAGCTTGTGCAGTGGGCAATGTCGCATTTGATTTAATTAATACACCTGAGGTACTTGAGGGGGTAGAAAAGCGCTATCAATGGATTGTGGATGAACTGGCGGCAATCAATCAAACGTACCATGTCTTTTCGCAAATCCGTGGACAAGGTTTATTGATAGGAGCGCAATTAGCGCCACAATATGAAGGTAAAGCCAAAGAATTACTCGGTCTTGCTACTAAACATGGCTTAATGATGTTAAATGCAGGGGCTGATGTGATGCGTTTTACACCGTCGTTAATTATTACTCAAGAAGAACTGCAAGAAGGAATGGTGGCATTGAAAGCGGCTATTGCAGAATTTGTAAAAGGATAGTATCAACTGAAAACCCCATCAGCGAGGATGGGGTTTTCACAAAAAGTATATCAATAGCCCTGTTATGGGCTATTGTTTGTTTCGAGCGGGAAAACTTAGCGAGTCCCGTAAACGACGATAGTTTTACCGTGTGCGGAGATCAAGTTTTGATCTTCCAGCATTTTCAGAATACGGCCTACAGTTTCGCGTGAACAACCAACGATTTGACCAATTTCCTGACGTGTAATTTTAATTTGCATGCCATCAGGATGTGTCATTGCATCGGGTTGTTTTGCTAAGTTTAATAAGGTTTGTGCAATACGGCCTGTTACATCAAGGAAAGCAAGGTTACCTACTTTTTCTGATGTTGTTTGTAATCTGTTCGCCATTTGAGCAGAAAGGCGCATCAGAATATCAGGGTTAACCTGAATTAATTGGCGGAATTTTTTATAGGAAATTTCTGCTACTTCACAGGCTGTTTTTGCTCGAACCCATGCACTACGTTCTTGATCTTCTTCAAATAATCCAAGTTCACCGATGAAATCCCCCTGGTTTAGGTAGGAGAGGATCATTTCTTTTCCTTCTTCATCTTTAATAAGAACAGCCACGGAACCTTTAACAATATAATAAAGTGTTTCCGCTTTCTCACCTTGGTGGATCAGCGTGCTCTTGGATGGATATTTGTGAATATGGCAGTGTGACAAAAACCATTCAAGAGTCGGGTCTGTTTGCGGCTTGCCGAGAACCATTCGCGTTATCCTCTGTACGTTAAATGCAGCCTTTCAAAACGGATAGGTTCCCTTTTGAGACAGCGTGCTTAAAAATCCTATCTTTACCTATTAACTTCCTGAGAACACGGTCAGTTAATATGGAGTAGATTATAATAAATGAGAAAATAATGCATTGATCTTAACCACTATCATCAAGCAGATATTGTTTTTAACACAATTAGTGCATTAAGTCTCGTTTTACGCAGTCAGCATAATAAACCTATTTGCTAATTGCTAGTTGAATTATGAGAATGTACTCTTTTAGTTTCTGTCATCTTTAGGGGGAAAATAAATGGAAGCGCGAGTTAAGTGGGTTGAAGATTTATCTTTTGTCGGCGAATCTTCATCAGGCCATCAGATTATGATGGATGGGAATTCGGGTGATAAAGCCCCAAGCCCAATGGAAATGGTATTAATTGCTGCGGGTGGATGTAGCGCTATTGATGTCGTAAGCATTTTACGTAAAGGTCGTCACCAAGTGACTGATTGTGAAGTGAAATTAACATCAGAGCGACGCGAAGAAGCCCCTCGTTTATTTACTGATATCAATTTACATTTTATTGTTTCAGGTAAAGAATTAACGGATAAAATCGTAGAACGAGCAGTTCAATTATCCGCAGAAAAATATTGTTCTGTTTCTTTAATGTTAGGAAAAGCAGCCAATATTACGCATTCATTTGAAATAAAAGATGTTGACTAATTTTGATATTTTAAAATAAAGTTTAATTTGAAAAATAATATCCCATTAATTAAGGGATATTATTTTTATAGAGACAAATTTTATTTTGGTTAACTTATCTTTTCGCCATTTAATAATTTTTTGACTAATGGTGCCATAATTAATTCCATCGCTAATCCTAATTTCCCGCCCGGTACAACAATAGTGTTTATTGTTGACATAAACGAGCCATGTAACATCGCAAGTAAATAGGGAAAATCAATATCAGTTAAGCCACGAAAACGAATAACAATAAAACTTTCATCAAGAGTGGGGATTGCTTTGGCAGAAAAAGGGTTTGAAGTATCAACGGTCGGAACGCGTTGGAAGTTAATGTGGGTGCGTGAGAATTGAGGAATAATGTAGCTAATATAATCGTCCATTGAGCGTACAACTGAATCTCTTACCGCTTCTTGTGAGTGTCCCCTTTCTGTCGTGTCTCGGATAAGCTTTTGTATCCACTCTAGGTTGACGATAGGAACAACACCGACCAATAAATCAACATGTTGAGCTACATCATGTTCGTTGGTAACAACGCCACCGTGCAATCCTTCATAAAAGAGAATATCAGTATTACTAGCTAATGGCTCCCAAGGGGTAAATGTTCCCGGTAATTGGTTGTAAGGGGTTGCTTCATCATAAGAGTGTAGATATTTGCGAGATTGCCCTTGTCCTGTATCGCTATATTGACTTAAGGTCTTACTCAGTAAGCTAAAATCATTTGCTTCAGGGCCAAAATAACTGATATGTCTACCTTGTTCTCTGGCTTTTCTTATCGCCATATCCATTTCAGGACGGGTATAGCGATGAAAACTATCTCCATCAATCAATGCAGCATTTGCATTGAACTGTTGGAATATTTTACGAAAAGCTTGGCTTGTTGTGGTGGTTCCTGCACCACTTGAACCAGTTACTGCGATGATAGGATGCTTAATTGACATAGGTTATCCTTTTGCTAAATAAGGTTGGCCCTTATTGATGGCGATACATCGCTAACTTTGAATAACTAATCAGAGCGAAATTGCGATGCAGGCATAATATTGACGCTCTCATGAAGTTCAGACCAAACCAACACGGCCTCACCGGATTTAAGTTGTTTTTTTACGTCGGCGACTTTTTGCTCAAGCGTTTTCTCTTGGATACCATAATCAGTACCTTCTCGTAAAACGAAACTTTCAATGAGATTGTCTAGAGTTTCAGTTGAAAGCTCGCTCCAAGGTATTATCATTTTGCTTTCTCCAAATAGGTAGCCAACCAATCAGGAATACGCCTTTCTAGCCACATCACCGGTTTTGATAGCTTCCCACCAACAAATCCCACATGCCCACCAAACTCTGTAAGTTGGTATTCAATGTTATTGGGTAGCGTTTTGACATCAGGAATAACATCCGCAGACATAAATGGATCGTCTTTAGCATGAATGATAAGTGTCGTTTTCTTTATTTTATTTAATAAAGGCAACGCACTGCATTGGCGATAATAATCTAATGCATCTTTAAATCCGTGAATTTTAGACGTAATAAGATCGTCAAACTGGCGTAGTTTTTTGATGGATTTTATCGTCAATAAGCTAATCGGTAAGGATTCTGGATAGCGAATAAGTTTTCGGGTTGCGTTATTTTTAAGTTCTTTTAACAGATACCATTGGTAAAAACGAGAAAAACCATGTTCAATTTTTGTTGAACATGGTTCAAGCATTAATGGCGCAGAGACAATAACAGCTGCATCTACAACCGCATTTTCACCACTTTCAGCAAGATAATAGGCAAGCATATTTCCACCAAGTGAATAGCCAACGGCGGCTGTTGGTTGTTCGCCAAATTCCTTTTTCAACCAATTTAAGAAGTAGCGAGCATCTTCTGTTTCACCTGAGTGGTAAATGCGATTTTGTCTATTGGGTTCACCACTGCATCCTCTAAAATGCATCACAACGCTTAGCCAGCCTCTCTCTTTTGCGGCGGCTAACATGCCATGAGCATAAGGGCTACTAAACCCACCTTCTAAGCCATGAAAGATGACTAAGCGCGGTTTATCGAGTGCCGTTGCCGGATCTTCACTCCACGCTAAATCGACAAAATCATTGTCTGGAAGATTGAGCCGTTGCCAATGTGGCGTAAGTTGTGGCGTCCTACGTACAATTCTTGGTAAGAGCGTTTGTAAATGTGGATTTTTAGCCCAACGTATTGGATTAAAGTATTGAGACATATTTTCCGTCTATCAAAATGAATTAACACTTGTTTGCTAAATAACATACTGCTATTTTCGGTGAAAATAAAACGTCTGTCACATCTTTGAGCATACTCAATGACAATTAGCCTTGTTTTTTCTTTAACTATTTTCCTGTTTATTGCAGCGATAACACCTGGACCAAACAATTTACTGCTTACTTCATCTGGGGCAAATGTGGGCTTTAAGGGCTCGTTAAAGCTAATGGCCGGCATTATGCTGGGTATGCAATGCGTTTTATTAAGCTCTGCATTTGGTGTTGCCGCATTATTGATAATTTATCCTGCACTGCATATCGGGTTGAAGATAATCGGGAGTGCGTATTTACTTTGGCTTGCTTGGAAAACAGCGACATCATCTTATCAGCGTTTAGATATTCCAGCAAAAACACCACAAGCAGTAAGTTGGTTTCAGGGCGGATTGTTGCAATTTCTAAATCCAAAAGCGTGGATGATGGGATTAGGTGCAGTAGGGAGCTTTAGTCTATCAGGCGATGCTTATTTTAGCTCAGTCATTGCTATTAGCATTGTTATGGTTATTGTTAATTTTGTTGCTGGTATTGTTTGGATATTAGGCGGAACATTAATTAGCCTATTTTTACAAAGCAGACGCTCTTGGTTTGTTTTCAATATTTCAATGGGATTATTAACGGCGCTCTGCGTCCCTTTGATTTGGATAGAGTAATTTCAGAAAATAGTTATAAATCAAGTGGTAATCAAACTTTTTTGATTTAAATGATGTTTTTTAAGATTGGTTGAAATGATCTCTCTTGATGTGTATCAAAAAAAGAGTATTCCTCTATAAAAAGAGAGATCTACGATCGCCCACTGACACAATCATTCATGTTAAAGTACTCTCTTGTATAAAGTGATGACTGATTTTTTAGTCGTTATATAGTTCTCATTATTCAACTATTTGATTTTTTTATTTCTCATTATTTACACCATTAAAATGGAAAATAACTATTTTATATAGGAATTATTTATTCTTTTTACTGTTTCTATTAAAGTGATTTTTATTACGTTTATGTTTTTGAATTGTTATTAAATGAATGGAAGTGTTTGAAAATAACAATTTATTAAGAGTAAATAGATTAAGTTTATATCGTTCTATTGACCTAAAAGAATAAATTATTATTTAAAATAGAGAGGGGAGTAAATTAAGTATTATAAATGTAGGGACTGATGAATATCGTTCTGATTGAAAAGATAATTATAAAACTATTATAAAAACAAGTATTCCAATAATAAGGTGATTTTTTCTATACTTTATTGTTGTTCATTATCTCTTTTTAATTGATTTTATTCTAAAAAATTAATTGTTATAGGTATTAAATACTGTACCAAGAATTACTCCATATATAACTATATAGTACTCGAAGTGGATATTGTCATTATGCCGACATTAACGAAAATTGCCTGGATAAAGCCGGGTATGGCTACGAATCAGCGAAAAATAGCAGACTACATTTTAGATAATCCAGAGAAAACAATCACTTTATCGTCACAGCAACTTGCTGAAACAATGGGTGTGAGTCAATCTGCTATTGTTAAATTTAGTCAAAAAATAGGATTTAAAGGTTTTCCTTCTTTGAAACTCGCCATTAGTGAAGAGCTAGGTCGAAAAAACGCGAATTCAGGGGCAAACCCTAGCCTATTACATAATCAAATAGGCTCGGAAGATAGTTTAGAGGTTATCGCACAAAAACTCGCTCAAGAGAAAAATAATTCAATTTGCGATACAACTCGCCAAATTAATTACCTTCATTTTGAAAAGGTGATCCAACTTATTGATGAAGCTCAGCGAGTTCAGATTATTGGTATTGGTGGCTCAGGATTAGTCGCAAGAGATTTAAGCTATAAATTACAAAAAATAGGAATAACCACGCTGATTGAAACAGATCATCATGTTCAGATATCTGTTGCCCAAATGTTAAGCTCAAAGGATTTACAGATAGTTATTTCTTATAGTGGCAAAAGAAAAGATATGTTAGTCGCAGCCTCTGTAGCTAAAAAACAGGGAGCAAAAATCATTGCCATTACAGGAGAAAAACACTCTCCATTAGGAAGAATTTCTGATTATATATTAGAAACAATTGCGGATGAAGGTGAGTGGCGAAGCGCTTCAATCTCTTCACGCACAGCACAAAACACGATCACTGACCTCATTTTTATGGCGTTATTAAAGAAACGTGATGAGTGTGCCAAGACATTAGTGCTAAGTTCGCAGGCATTAATTAATAGCTTAGATAATTAAAAAATTTGAACTGATTCAAAAAATTAATATTTAAACATAGGTATTTACACTTATTGCTAAAGTTATTCTCCTAACGGCCGAAACGATAGTTATTTAGGCAGTCTTTTTTTGTTGAGATGTTTTAATTTCAATGTCGAGGAGAGTAACTAATGCGTAACAATCAACCGGTGACACAGCGAGAATACCCGGTATCTGAAAACGCAACACTGATGTCGACGACAGATCTTGATGGCAATATTATTTATGCTAACGAGGACTTTGTCGAAGCCAGTGGGTTTTCAGTGGAAGAACTAGTGGGACAACCCCACAATATTGTCCGACATCCAGATATCCCTTCAGCAGTTTTTAAGGATATGTGGAAAACGTTAAAACAAGGAGAGGTTTGGACTGGGATCGTGAAGAATCGGCGTAAAAATGGGGATTACTATTGGGTAAGAGCGAATATCACCCCTATTATACGTCAGGGTAAAATTCAAAGTTTTATGTCGGTAAGGACTTCTGCAAGAAAAGAGGAAATAGCACAAGCCTCAGCGCTTTACGCTGCGTTTAATCAAGGTAAGTATCCTTCACACATGTTTTTAAAAGGCGCTTTTGTGTATAAAGGATGGCAGCGTTGGCGCTCATGGAATCAGACAATTTCATTAAAAAAACGACTCCGTCTTTTTATCCTATTACCTCTACCTTTTATGTTGTTGAGTGCATGGTTTGCTGGTTTATCTGGCTATGCTCTTTTTATGCATATGGCGATTTTGCTGGTATTACTGATGGCAAATGAACGTATTCTCTATTTTCAGATTGTTAAGCCAATTAGACTCCTGAATGAGCAAGCGAATCGAGTTGCAACTGGCGATGAACATAACGTTACATATATAAATCGCATTGATGAAGTGGGTATGACACAGCGTTCAGTTAATCAACTAGGGCGTATGTTCCGTTGGTTAGTCAGTGATGTGAGTCATCAAATACATCAAGTAGACATCTCTTGTGATCAATTAGCTGCAGGTAATCGTGATCTGTATGTAAGAACAGAGCAAACTGCCAGCAATGTTGAAGCAACGGCCTCAACGATGAATGAATTAACGACAGCGGTAAGCAGCAATAGTGAAACGGCAGGGCAAGCAAACAACCTTTCTAATGTCACTTGTGAGGCAGCGATAAAAGGAGGTAATGCAATGGATAATATCGTTAATACAATGAATGATATTGCGAAGAGTTCTGATCGTATTAGTAATATCATTGGTGTTATTGATAGCATTGCCTTTCAAACTAATATCCTTGCACTTAATGCATCCGTAGAAGCGGCCAGAGCAGGCGAACAAGGTCGAGGTTTCTCAGTGGTTGCAACAGAAGTAAGGGAGCTAGCGCAGCGCAGCGCAGAGGCAGCGAAAGAGATCAAAACATTGATCAGTGCTTCAAGTAGCAATATCAAAGTCGGCTCAAAGCAAGTCAATGAAACAGTCGGAACTATGGAAGATATTGTCGTGCATGTTAAAAATGTAACTGATTTAATTGGTGAAATTAGTCTTGCATCATCAGAACAGAGTGCAGGTTTAAAAGAGCTTGGTCGCGCTGTTGAAAAATTGGAATCGATTACGCATGAAAATGCGAATTATGTTTCTAAAGCCTCAATGATTTCAGGTGAAATGAAAGTACAAACTAATTACTTAGTTAGTGCAATCAATGTATTTCATTAATTTGTTATTATTTAAGAAGTAAAAGAAAAAGACACCTACTAAAAATAGGTGTCTTTGTGTTTATCTAAATCACGCTTTTATCATGATCAACTCAATGAGTTAAAAGCTTGTCCAATCATCATCTTCACCGTCATTTACAGTTGCTGTTCCTTTTGCTGATTTTCTCTCTTTCACGTCATCTTTAGCGATATTTTTCATGTTCTCATCTTTTGTATGCTGTGATTTTTCAGATGAGAACTGTTTTTCTATTACTTTATGTTGTGTCTTTTTATTGAACTGTTCACTTTCAGCCGTTTTAAATTGCTCAACAATTTGTTCAAGATTACCTGCTTCTTCGGTCAATAAGCTGGCAACAGCAGAAGATTGTTCAACCATCGTCGCATTTTGCTGTGTTGCTTTATCCATTTCAGTGACTGCAAGAGAAACTTGAGTGATACCTCGAGTTTGTTCTTCTGACGCAGATAAAATTTCTGTCATTGAATCTTCAACATGTTTTACGGATGTGAGTATTTCGCCCATAGAAATGCTAACTTGCTCAACCAGATCATTGCCATGACGAACACGACTAATAGAGGCATCAATTAACTCTTTAATTTCCTTTGCAGCTTCGGCACTGCGTTGTGCTAGCTCCCTTACTTCTGTTGCAACCACTGAGAAACCTCGACCTTGTTCGCCCGCTCTTGCGGCTTCAACCGCAGCATTTAACGAGAGAATATTGGTTTGGAAAGCGATGCTATTGATAACCGCGGTAATTTCACCAATTTTTTGTGAGCTATCGGCAATATCAGTCATCGTTTTCACCATTCTATTGGTGACGTCGCCCCCTTTGCTGGCAATATTGGAGGTCTGACTAATCAGGTGTGAAACTTCACGAGCACTTTCTGTATTATTTCTCACTGTTGCTGTGAGTTGTTCCATACTTGAGGCGGTTTCTTCTAATGCACTCGCTTGCTCTTCGGTACGACAAGAAAGATCGGTATTCCCTGCGGATAACTCTTGGACACCGGTATAAATATGATGGCTTGTCCCTCGGATCGCATTCACAATTAATGACAGTTCAGTACGCATATATTGAATACCTGTAATTAATTGGTCGATTTCATTATTTCCTTTTACTGTAACATCTTTATTTTCTAATAAGTTTCCTTGTGAGATTTTCGACATATAATCGACAATTTGATTGATACGTAAAACAATATTTCGACGTATCCAAAGTACAACAAGAACAGTAAAAAGAATGAAAATAAACATAAAGACAAAAGCTAAAACCAAGGTACGTTCATAATTACCTTGAGCTGCTTTTATTGCATGAGTAACAACGTTATCACTGAGATAATCTGTTGCTTCATAAAGGGATTGAGTAAAGCGGTCATTGGTATTATGTGCATAAAGAGATTGAAAGCCGTAGTAATCACGAATTTCTAAACATGATACAAGTTGGTCAAGATCATAAAGTACACGATTAAAGAGCTTTTTCATGCTCTCTATTTTTTCGGGATCAAAATCTGCTTCTTCGGTAGCAGTGAAATATGCAGTAATAATACGTGTAATTTCTTGTTTTCTTTTGGGATAAGAGGAAATGAAATCAGAAATTTTACTTTCTGCAATATCGGGCGTGAGATGGGCTTCAAACATAACATTTAGCATATCTTCACGTAGTTTATTTAACTCAGCATAACCATAATCCATCGTTTTTATCTGTTCAAAGCCATTCGCTAATTGTGAGATCCGCTTATTTGTTAAACTCGCATCACGGATACTCATTGCACCAGAAAAAAGTTGAATGGCGCAAAACAGTATTAAGATAAACATTAAGCCATTAGATATTTTTATTCGTTTCAGCATAGCCTTACCTATTTAATTGGTTTGTAGGACACACAGCAAGGAGCGATAACTATTTATCAATTAAACTTATTCGGCTCAATATTTAAAAACTTTACCTTTTCTACTCTATTTGATAGTAAAGACGACTTATATTTCTTTTTTTAGCTTTGATTATCAGCTAATGGCTAAAATTTTCTAATGATTAACAGAAAAAACCATAAGTATATTATCTTACTTATTTTTTGTGTTAATTATTAAAATATAAATATTAATAATGATTTTTTGGATATTAAAACAATAATAAGCAGTATTTTATTTTTATTTATCTTTTTATCTTATGATAAGTAAAATAAAATTATCGCTTTCATAAACGCTCTTAATTTTTCTAAAAAAATGCTTTTGTTTCGTATAAAAAACGATCTGTTTTTTTGTGTTTATGTGCGGTGGGCTCAGAAATACTCCCAGAAAAATCACTGGGAGTATGGTAGGTAGAGGTTTTGTTATATGTTCTGGACTATTTTCTACACAACTCTCTCTCACGATATTGTGTGAGAGGTATCATTAAAAGCTTTCCCAATTATCGTCTGTTTCGTGATTATTGGTTTTTATTGTTGGTGTTTTAAGTGTTTCTGTGTCTTGTGATTTAGCTGAGAATGTAGGTAACTTAGTTTTAGTTGGTGCAACTTTTTCGTGCTCAACTTTGAATGTATTCACAATCGTATCCAGCATACCTGCTTGTTCACTTAATGTGGCAGAGGCAGCTGTTGATTGTTCAACCATCGCCGCATTTTGCTGTGTTGCTTTATCCATTTCATTAACAGCAAGGCTGATCTGTGCAATACCGCGGGTTTGTTCTTCTGATGCAGATAAAATTTCTTTCATCGAACCCGAAACATGATTAACAGAGGTGACAATCTCACCCATTGATAAACTCACTTGTTCGACAAGATCATTACCTTGTCTAACACGTAATATTGTCGATTCAATCAGCTCTTTGATCTCTTTCGCCGCTTCCGCACTACGCTGTGCTAAATTGCGAACTTCACTTGCAACCACTGAGAAACCACGGCCTTGCTCACCCGCTCTAGCCGCTTCAACGGCAGCATTAAGGGCTAATATATTGGTTTGGAAAGCAATATCATCAATGACCGCAGTGATTTCACCAATTTTTTGTGAGCGATCGGCAATATCTGTCATTGTCATTACCATCTTATTACTATGCTCACCCCCCTGAACGGCAATATCGGCAGTACTCATAACGAGCTCTGTGACTTCACGAGCGCTTTCTGTGTTATTACGAATAGTTGCGGTCATCTGCTCCATGCTGGATGCTGTTTCTTCTAATGCACTGGCTTGCTCTTCAGTTCTACTCGATAAATCATTATTACCTGCAGCAATCTCTTGTACGCCAGTGTAAATAGTTGCACTAGTATTTCGAATCGAACTTACCATCTCTTTTAATTGAGCTCGCATTTGTTGTAAGCCGAGCATGAGTTGATCGATTTCAGTCTTACCTGAAACATCGCTATCAATACGACTGACTAGATCGCCTTTAGCAATTGCCTCTTGATAGATGATCATTTGGTTAATGCGCACAATGATGTATTTGCGGATCCAAATAAGCACTAAGGTGGTAAAGATGAGGAAGATACCCATAAAGAGCGATGCTATCCACAACATGCTGTGGTAGTTGCCTTCTGCTTCAATCACTGAAGGATTCACAACTTCATCGGTAATAAAGTCGGTGGCTTCATACAATGAATTAGTGAAGTTAGTGTTTGCTGGGCTTTTTAAAATTAAACGAACCGCGTTCGTGTTACGTTCACTTAAATACTGCGCCAGTAAATCAAGATCAGCACGGCTCTTTTGATAAAGCTGTTTGATTTGTGCCATACGTTGCTGATCGAAACCTGTTTGCGCAGATAGCTCAACATACTCATTCATCAATGCGTCAACTTGTGCTTTACGTTCAGGCATGGTTTGCATAAATGCAGTAACATTTGCATCCTCGGTTTGAGGATTTGAAATATAATTAAATGCTTGTGCAATAATATCAGTACGTAATGTATTCAACTCCGCATAAGTATTATCCATGGTGCGTAGTTGATCGAAACTGTATGAAATTCTTTTAAGTGTATTTTGAGTCTGGTAGGCATCGTGAATGCTTTGTACTCCAGAAATGATCTGAATAATACAAAACAGAGTCAGGACACACATTAAACCTTGAGAGATTTTAATTCGTTTTAACATAACTCTACCTATTAGCTTTGCCTTTTCGTTGGTAAGTGGGAGGTCCACTTAGCAGAATGATTAATTCGGCTGGAATGTTAAAAACTTTAGCGTGAAAGAATTTATTTCCCTTACTTAATATAAATAGGTAGAAAATAAACGTTAATTAGTTATTTTTATTGGGTTATTGTTAGATAGAGTGAGATTATATTTTGTGTAAATAGTGCTATTGTAAAATGATATAAATACCGTAAGTGAAATGAATTGTATAAATTTTCAGAATGAATTGAAGAGCAAAAATAAAGGAACTATTTACTTTAAAATAGTTCCTTTTTAAATGGATTGCGTTGTATTACTGGGCTTCAAATGTGTTTGTCATTTCTTCCAGTGTTTCTTGTAACTCCATCCATTCCATTTCCACTTCTTCTAGTGCAGATTTCGCAACACCTTGTCGGTTTAAGCAATCAGAAAGCTCATTTTTACGGCTAGTATCATAAATACCACTATCAGAAAGAGCTGTTTCGATATCACTAAGCTCTTGGCTTAATTTATCCATCTTGCTTTCTAATGTTGTGAGTTTCTTGCGTAGAGGCTGGGTTTGTTGTCTAAACTCCGCTTCTTTACGTTTTTGCTCTTTTTTATCTTGAGCGCTTAAATTGGTGGTTGTCGTGATATTGTCGTTATCTTGTTGGCTCTTATTTGCCTGTGTCTCTTGACGATTTTGATCAACTAACCACTGTTGATAATCATCAAGATCACCATCAAATGGCTCAACCTGACCATCGTGCACCAGGTAGAGATCGTCAGTGGTGGAGCGTAATAAATGCCTATCATGCGATACGACAACAATTGCGCCTTCAAAGCTAATTAAAGCTTGAGTCAGTGCTTGGCGCATATCTAGATCAAGGTGGTTTGTTGGTTCATCCATTAATAGCAAGTTAGGACGTTGCCAAACTAAAAGTGATAAGACCAAACGCGCCTTTTCACCCCCAGAGAATTGACCACAAGCATCTGTGACTTTGTCGCCATGAAAGCCGAAACCACCCAAGTAATCACGTAATTTTTGTTCAGTCTCTTTAGGTGCTAAACGAGTTAAATGTTGTAGTGCCGATTCATCTGAGCGTAAAAACTCTAATTGATGCTGGGCAAAATAACCAAGCTTAATACCTTTAGACAGTGCTAATTTCCCCTGTAACGGTTCAATCTCACCTGCAAGTAATTTAATCAGTGTCGATTTACCTGCACCATTGCGTCCTAATAATCCAATACGTGAGCCAGGAACTAAATTAAGTTTGATATCATTAAGAATAATTTTTTCACCATAACCCGCGCTGACTTTCTCCATTGATAAAAGAGGATTAGGCAAGCTTTCAGGTTGACGGAAACTAAAATGGAATGGGTTATCTGAATGTGCAGGAGCAACCTTTTCCATTCGCTCAAGCATTTTGACACGGCTTTGAGCTTGTTTGGCTTTTGTCGCTTTCGCTTTAAATCTATCTATAAAACTCTGTAAGTGTGCAATTTTGGCTTGTTGATTTTCAAACAAAGCTTGTTGTTGTGCGAGTTTGGTCGCACGTTGCATTTCAAACGAAGAGTAGTTGCCTGAGTATTCAAAGATTTTTTCTTGCTCGATATGCAAGATTTTATCCACGATAGGATCAAGAAAATCGCGGTCATGGGAAATTAAAATAAGCGTGCCTGTGTAGCTCTTTAGCCATTTTTCTAGCCAAATAACGGCATCTAAATCTAAGTGGTTGGTTGGTTCATCAAGTAGCAGTAAATCCGAACGGCAAATCAGCGCTTGCGCTAAGTTTAAACGCATTCTCCAGCCACCTGAAAATGATTTTACAGGTTCATTAAGCTGCTGTTGGCTAAAACCTAAACCATTCAGTAAGGTTGCTGCGCGGGATTGTATTGTCCATGCATTAATTGCATCTAATTGCCCGTGGATCAGTGCGATAGCATGACCATCATTTATTTCGTTCGCTTTTTGTAATCGTTGTTCTAACTGGCGATACTCTCTATCACCATCAATAACATAATCAATAGCAGGTACATCAAGTGCAGGTGTTTCTTGGTTAACCCATGCCATTGACCATGTACTAGGATAGGTGACATTGCCTGCTTCAGATTGAAGTTCACCCTTCAATAAAGAAAGTAATGTGGTTTTGCCACAGCCATTTTTACCGACTAGACCAATCTTTTGCCCTGGATTAATAGTTGCACTGGCATTGTCCAGTAACACTCTGACACCACGGCGAATTTGCAAAGAAGAAAAAACAATCATAAATATCGTCTATTAAGAGTATGTAAATTAATATATAGAGTAAGTTGTTCGTAACAGTTGGTCACAATGCGTGCATGGTAACGGAAAAAACAGTTTCTGACACGTTTTGTAAGGAGGAATGATGTCAAACGCATCAAATGTATTGCTGGTGTATGTTCATCCCGAGCCGCGTCAATCAATCGCCAATAAGGCGTTATTAAAAGCGGTGAGGGATTTAGAAAATATAACTATCCATGATTTATATGCTACTTATCCTGATTTTTTTATTGATATACACCATGAACAATCCTTGCTGTGTAAGCACCAAGTGATCGTTTTTCAATTTCCATTGCAAACATATAGTTGCCCTGCATTATTAAAAGAGTGGCAAGACAGAGTGTTAACTCGTCCATTTGCTAACAAAGCAGGTAGAGCACAATTAAAGGGTAAGTCATTTCGTTGTGTTATTACAACGGGAGAGCCTGAGCAGGCTTATCAACATGATGGGAAGAATCACTACACACTGACAGAGTTATTACGTCCTTTTGAATTAATGGCAGAAATGTGTGGTATGCGCTGGTTATCACCAATGATTGTGTATTCAGCAAGACAACAGTCTAAAACAACACTGACTCATATCGGTGAGGCTTATCGTCATTGGTTAAGTGCGCCACTTGAAGGGGAGCAAGCCTAATGGAAGATAATTGGATGATTAAAGCTGTGCTCTTTTTCTTGTGTGCTGCCGTGATTATGGTGCCGATTGCACAACGCCTTAAAATTGGTGCAGTACTCGGTTATTTGATTGCGGGTATTGCTATTGGTCCTTGGGGATTAGGGCTGTTTAAAGATGTTGATAACATCTTACATTTTGCTGAATTAGGTGTGGTTTTTTTAATGTTCCTTATTGGTTTGGAATTAAATCCAGCCAAGTTATGGGAATTAAGGCGAGCCATTTTTGGTGTTGGTTCAATGCAGGTGGTATTAACTGCATCTATTTTTTCAGGGCTCATTCTCGTTTTTACTTCTTTTTCATGGCAGGCGGCTGTTATTGGAGGCTTAGGTATTGCGATGTCTTCCACGGCAATGGCGTTGCAACTTATGAACGAAAAAGGAATGAACCATAATGAAGGCGGGCAATTAGGTTTTGCTGTTTTACTTTTCCAAGATATGGCCGTTATTCCTATCCTTGCCGTTATTCCTTTGTTGGCTGGAGAAACGGCAAGTAGTGATTGGTATCGCATTGGTGTGAAAGTGGCTGCTTTTGCTGGATTGCTGATTTGTGGTCGTTATTTATTACGTCCACTCTTGCGCTTAGTGGTGAAATCGGGAGTAAGGGAAGTTTTTACTGCCGCTGCGCTGCTTGTTGTATTAGGTGCCGCTATTTTTATGGAAACTCTTGGCTTTTCAATGGCAATGGGAACCTTTATTGCGGGCGTGTTATTGGCAGATTCAGAGTATCGACATGAATTAGAGATCTCCATCGAGCCTTTTAAAGGCTTACTTTTAGGACTCTTTTTTATCTCTGTCGGTATGTCTTTAGATATCGGTATTTTATGGCGTTATCTCCCACAAGTATTATTGGGCGTCTTAGTTCTGGTGATTGTAAAAGCATTGATACTTTATAGTATTGCGTGGTTAGCCAGATTACGTTTTTCCACACGATTACAATTCTCAGCTGTGTTAAGCCAAGGCGGGGAATTTGCGTTTGTTGTTTTCTCGACATCGATGGCAATGGGCGTATTAGATAGTCAGCAAATGGCGTTATTGTTGGTTGTTGTCACGCTTTCTATGATGACAACGCCTCTTGTGATGCAAATGACAGACGCTGTGTTTGCTCGTCGCTATAATGAAGCTAAAACGGACGAACAGCCCTTTGTTGAAAATAACCACCCAGAGGTCATTCTTGTCGGATTTGGCCGAATGGGTCAGGTTGTAGGGCGTTTGTTAATAGCGAATAAGATTAACGTCACGGTATTAGAGCATGATGTTGGAAGCATAAGCACCATGCGTAAATATGGCTATAAAGTGTATTATGGTGATGCCACTGATCTCAATTTATTGCGTGCTGCCGGTGCTGAACATGCTAAAACCATTGTTATCACCTGTAATGAACCTGAAGCTACGATGGAAATTGTTCATCTCTGTCAGCATCATTTCCCTAACTTGCATATTATTGCAAGGGCAAGAGGACGTGTTGAAGCTCATGAATTGCTCAAAGCAGGCGTAACAGATTTTAGTCGTGAAACATTTTCTAGTGCCTTAGAGCTAGGTCGTAAGACGTTAATTGAATTAGGAATGCATCCTCATCAAGCTTATCGGGCACAACAGCATTTTCGTCGTCTGGATATCAACTTATTGAGAAAGCTGGTGGATGAATCACCTGAAGAAGTTTCTAACGTTTCACGAGTAAAAGAAGCGAGACGGGAACTTGAGGAGTTATTTAGTGAAGAAATTCGTCAAGAGCACCATCAGCCTGATATTTGGGATGAATCTTTAACAGAAGATATTCCTCAAATACATAAAGAAAAAAAATCTATTGATAAATAGGAGAACTGACCCCATGTCTGCAACCCGTAAACGCTTTATCGCAGGAGCTGTGTGTCCACACTGTCAAGCTCAAGATACACTCAAAATGTGGCGTGAAGATAAAGTGGATATTGTGGAATGTGCGAAATGTGGCCATCAACAACGGCAAACAGAGGGTGAAGTTAATTCCCTTGTTCGTGAAAATGAGCAGGTCATTGGGATCTTTACACCACAATAATTGTAGGTTTTTTGATATAACCCGATACAGAAGATTTATTTTTCGTTACAATCGGGAAAATTTTGCCCACGGGTATGTAGGAGATGTCATGAAAGTAGCAAACGACTTGGTAGTTAGTCTGGCTTATCAAGTAAGATCAGAAGACGGTGTTTTAGTTGATGAGTCCACGGTGAGCGCACCGTTAGACTATCTGCATGGCCGTGGTTCTTTAATCAGTGGTTTAGAAAATGCGTTAACAGGTCGCGAAGTCGGTGAAAAATTCGACGTAGAAGTGGCTTCTGACGATGCATATGGTCAATACGACGAAAACTTAGTTCAACGTGTACCGAAAGATGTTTTTGTTGGTGTTGATGAGTTAGAAGTTGGTATGCGTTTTCTTGCTGATACCGATCAAGGTCCAGTACCAGTAGAAATTACAGGTATTGAAGGTGACGAAGTTATCGTTGATGGTAACCACATGTTAGCAGGTCAAAACCTGAAGTTTCATGTTGAAATCGTTGCAATTCGTGAAGCGACTGAAGAAGAATTAGCTCACGGTCACGTACACGGTGAAGAAGAAGAGCACGAATGTTGCGGTGGCCACGGTCACGGTGAAGAAGGCGGATGCTGTGGCGGTGGCCACGGTCACGGTCATTCACACGGTGAAGAAGGTGGATGCTGCGGTGGCGGCGGTCATGGCCACGGTGGTCACGGCCACGGTAATGGCGGTTGTGGTTGCCAGCACTAATCTTTCGTTGAAAAGATCAAAAGGAGCGTCTAAACGCTCCTTTTTTGTTTTCGGTTTTGATATCAATAACAAACGAGAACTTAGTAGTGAGGTGGAGGTGTTTCGTCCTCAGGTCTAGCAAGTATTGAAGTTTGAGAGTTTTTTAGGCGCTCTGAAACAATTTTTAAGGCTTCTTTAAAGCGGCTAATTTCGATTTGTTGCTGTGTGACCACCTGATTTAATTCTTCAATAGTCGCATCTTGGAAAGCAACTTTGCTTTCTAATTGAATGAGCAGTCGCTCTACTTCCTTAATATCCATTGTGTTTTTCCTCCTTTAAAATGTCCTATTACGACGAATATGATTAACAAACTCGCGAAATTTAATCTTATTTACTGATATATACACAGGAAGACATAAATCTGGTTTGAGATAAAAGACTATTTTGCTAATGTGATAGCACTCTGTGCTGACAAAAATCCTAACATTAACTGTTAAGAGTGTCGGCAAATTTTTTAAATTCATATAAAATTGCTACCCGCGGATGAGATCTATACCGCAACGACAGCAAGATGTGATGCAAAACGTTTAAGCAAAGATCTATGATGATCGTTTGCAAAACGTAGCGACTCACTAACATATACTGGAGAATGGGATGAAATCTTTATTAAAAACGACGTTGCTGGCAACCAGTTTAGCTTTCGCATTCAGTGCACCTCATGCATTCGCTGAAGAAGCTACAGCTAAAGTGCCAACATTAAATAGCGCATTTAAAACTCAAAATGAGCAAAATGCCTATGCGTTAGGCGCGTCGATGGGTCGCTATATGGAAGCTGCATTACAAGAACAAAAAAATATTGGTATTACTTTAGATTCCAAACAACTGTTAGCAGGCGTTCAGGATGCATTTAATAGTAAATCAAAATTATCAGACGCTGAAATTGAATTAACATTAGCGGCTTTTGAAGACCAAGTCCGTACTGCTGCAACAGCAAAAATGGAAAAAGAAGCGATAGAAAACAAAGCTGCGGGTGATAAATTCCGTACAGAGTTTGCCGCTGAGAAAGGTGTAGTAAAAACTAAATCAGGCTTACTGTATTTAGTTGAAAACCCAGGTAAAGGCAAAACACCAACAGATGCTGATCGTGTTACTGTAAACTACAAAGGCATGCTGATTGATGGTAAACAATTTGATAGCTCTTATGATCGTAACGAACCTCTGACAATCAGCCTGAAAAGCGTTATTCCTGGCTGGACTGAAGGTATGAAGTACATCAAAGAAGGCGGTAAAATCAAGTTAGTTATTCCACCAGAATTAGGCTACGGACAACGTGCAACAAGTGGTATTCCTGCTAACTCAACATTAGTATTTGAAGTTGAATTACTGAGTGTTGAAAGCGATAAGTAATTCACTTATCTCTAAATATCACTAAAAAAATGCTGACATTCATGTCAGCATTTTTATTTCTAATGTATAGCTTATTGTTTGTTTATTAACTCATAGTGTTAGTCTATTGTTTCTTCAATAATAATGGCTTTGGGCTTTTTGAAAACAAACAGCAAGCCTACAATGATTGCTCCCATTCCAGCCAAACTTAGCCAAGACATTTTGTTACCTAAGAAGATGTAATCCATTAATGCTGTTACGCCAGGTACTAAATAAAATAAGCTAGTGACGTTAACTAAATTACCCGCTGTGAGTAAGCGGTATAGTAGCAATTGAGCAACAACAGAAATGATCACAGCAAGCCAAAGTACAGGAATGATAAAGCCAATGTCGAATGAAGCATGAAAAGGCTGGAAGGGTACAAATAATAAACATAACGCAAGGCTAACAACATATTGTAACGGTAAGGCATCCATCGGTGCTAATTGCAGTTTTTTCTGTGAGATTGCACCAAAGCTCATGCAGAGTAGTGCGACTAACGCATAAATCATTCCCGTCAATGAGAGGGCCGTATTAAATAAACTTTGGGCAACGACTAACACTAATCCAGCCAAGGCGATTAAAAGCCCTAATAGTCGTGTCGCTGTAAAATTACGTTCTATTATCCATAATGTAATAATTGGCTGAACGCCCATAATTGTGGCTAACATTCCTGGTGTAATGCTATTAGCAAGCGCTAAAAGATAACAGATAGAATAACCACCAATAATAAGTAAACCGACCCATGCTGTTTTTAAACGACTTCCTTTCGGTGGCAAAAAGCGATGGCGCTGAATACATAAAAAAGAGAGAAACGCTAAAGCGATAATAAAACGCCAAGTTAAAATTGCAAATGAGCTACCATTATCTAATCCCCAACGAGAAAAGATAGCGCCACTACTCCACAATAAAACGAATAACGTTGTTGGGCCGAATTTTGCCCAATATTGACGTAAGTACATGATGATATACCTGTAAAATAAGCAATAAGAGAGCTTGATTATTTTTAATGATTATTAGCTAATTGATAAAATATCAATGAATAAACGTAAGCAACATATCACTATATAAGTGGTGATTAAGTCCGTTCTTAAGCTAAGTAAATAAATCAAGCAACGTGAGTTGCAACAACAACCGTTGTATTGACTACAACCACTTTCACAGGCGGAGGTGGTGAAGAGAGAATCTCAATAGGCATAGAAGCAACAGAAATTGATCCTATTATTGATGAAGTTTGCTGAGATTGGCATATCATCAGTGTATTCATAGGATTAATCACTCGTTAAAATAACAATAATTTGGAATATAGGTAATCTATTCAGTAGTGTCAATCTTTATCCTGCCCACTCTGAAAAAGGAAAATTTTCAAAAATAAAAGGTGGGAATGAGTACAAAAGATAAAGAAAAATGAAAAAAGCTGTGACCTATCACAAAGCTCTTATTCTAAGTTACTTGACGTAGATCTTCTGGCGATCTAACGTCAGAATCGTTCTTAATTCTGTTTTTATATTTAAATTTTTTTAATATTGAATTGATCCGCAATGACGAATCGTTATAAAAAATAGAACCTCAAGTCATTATCATAATTAAAGCCTTTAAGGATTATATAATCAAATGTCTAGCCCGTTATTTAATGGTGACAGCAGCGAGTTTGAAAAACTAGATAGCCGACCTTTTACTCAAACTGATCACGAAATACTAAAGTCCTATGAAGCAGCCGTGGATGGTTTGGCAATGCTCATTGGCAATCATTGCGAAATCGTATTGCACTCTCTGGAAGATTTGAAATGTTCAGCGGTTAAAATCGCGAATGGAGAACATACTGGTCGTAAGATTGGTTCTCCAATTACCGATTTGGCATTACAAATGTTACATGACATCACAGATGAAGATTCAAGTTTTTCAAAGGCTTATTTTACTAGAGCGAAAAGTGGTGCATTGATGAAGTCAATCACGATTGCTATTCGTAACCGTGAACGTCGTGTCATTGGTTTATTGTGTATTAATATGAACCTTGATGTTCCATTCTCTGAAATAATCAAAACCTTTATTCCTGAAGAAACGCATGAAGTTGCATCCGATGTTAACTTTGCTTCATCTGTCGATGATTTAGTGGCTCAAACATTAGAGTTTACGATTGAAGAAGTAAATAATGATCGCGAAGTTGCGAATAATGCTAAGAATAAACAAGTGGTGTTAAGCCTTTATGAGAAAGGTATTTTTGATATTAAAGATGCCATTAATCAGGTTGCAGATCGCTTAAATATCTCAAAACATACTGTGTATCTCTATATTCGCCAGTTTAAAAATGGAGAATAAGGCAACATTATGAGTTCCTTGACATATTGTTTAGTGGTTACAGGACCTCATTACGGAACTGAACAAGCTTCAAGTGCCTATTTATTCGCAAATGCCCTTCTTGAAAAAGGGCATAAGATTTCACAAGTATTCTTCTATCGGGAAGGTGTTGTGAATGCTAATAAATTGGTATCGCCTGCAAATGATGAATTTGATCTCCCTAAAGCGTGGGTTACATTGGCTAAAAAACATCAAATTCCCTTGAATGTTTGTGTTGCTGCCGCATTGCGTAGAGGAATTATCGATGAGCAGCAGGCAAAAGAGCAGGAAAGGGATTGCCATAATATGGCAACTGAATTTGAGTTAAGCGGATTAGGTTCACTGGCTCAAGCGATGTTAACCTGTTCCCGTGTGGTGCAATTTTAATGAAGAAAATGAATTCAATCGCATTCCTTTTTACTCAAGCACCTCATGGTAATAGTGCAGGGCGAGAAGGTTTAGATGCTTTACTCGCAACCTCTGCATTAACAGAAGATATTGGTGTTTTTTTTATCTCTGATGGTGTGTTTCAACTTGTTGAAAATCAACAGCCTGAAGGAGTGCTATCACGTCATCATGCGGCAACATTTAAAGTGCTACCCTTGTATGATGTGACAAACGTCTATATATCACAGAAAGACATGGCTCATCGTGGATTATCCTCTCAAACTTCTTTTGTGTTGGATGCACAGGTGATATCCCAAGAAGATATTGCTCAAAAATTGAGTGAATATGATGTGGTATTGCGCTTTTAATACAGAAGTTAGTCAGGAAGGTTGAACGGTTATGTTGTATACTTATTCTGTCTCTATTTATCAAAGTGATTTAGAGGCTTTTTTATCTTTATTGGCAAAAGAAGATGATGTTTTGTTAATACAAGATGGTGTACTGGCAGTTCTTGAAGACAATCCCTTATTAAAATATTGTCTCCAACAGCAAATTTCAGTTTACGCATTAATTGATGATGTTTTGGCAAGAGGCTTAAAAGATCAAGTATCTCATCACATTAAACTTATCAATTATGGTGATTTTGTCGATTTAACGGTAAAACACCCCCAACAAATTCATTGGGGAGCGTAGAATTGCTGTATAATTCTTGACACATGAGCCCGTCAGCAATAAAATTCTGCGTCCTCATGTTTTGTCTTGTTGACAAGACAGAGTTCAAATCCGTGTTTACGAAGCAAAAACCAGGAGCTTTTTTTAAATGGCAACTATTAACCAGCTGGTGCGCAAATCTCGTAGCTCGAAAGTTGTTAAAAGCAACGTTCCAGCTCTGGAAGCTTGCCCGCAAAAACGTGGCGTATGTACTCGTGTATATACTACCACTCCAAAAAAACCAAACTCAGCACTGCGTAAAGTATGCCGTGTGCGTTTGACTAACGGTTTCGAAGTTTCTTCCTACATCGGTGGTGAAGGCCACAACTTGCAGGAACACTCCGTAATCTTAATCCGTGGTGGTCGTGTTAAAGACTTACCAGGTGTGCGTTACCACACTGTTCGCGGCGCGCTGGACTGTTCCGGTGTTAAAGACCGTAAACAAGCTCGTTCTAAGTACGGTGTGAAGAAGCCAAAGGCTTAATGGTTCTCCGTTAAGTAAGGCCAAACATTTTTTCACCATTAATGTCAAAATAAACTCATTGAGTTTTGGACAACCCTGAATTTAAACGGAGTATTTCCATGCCACGTCGTCGTGTAATTGGTCAACGTAAAATTCTGCCAGATCCTAAGTTCGGATCAGAACTGCTGGCCAAATTTGTAAACATTCTGATGGTAGACGGTAAAAAATCTACTGCAGAATCTATCGTATATAATGCGCTTGAGACCCTGGCTCAGCGTTCAGGCAAAACTGAACTGGAAGCGTTCGAAATCGCATTAGATAACGTACGTCCTACTGTGGAAGTTAAATCCCGCCGTGTTGGTGGTTCAACTTACCAAGTTCCAGTTGAAGTACGCCCAGTTCGTCGTAATGCATTAGCAATGCGTTGGATTGTTGAAGCTGCTCGTAAACGCGGTGATAAATCCATGGCTCTTCGCCTGGCAAATGAATTATCTGATGCGGCTGAAAACAAAGGCGCTGCTGTTAAGAAACGTGAAGACGTTCACCGTATGGCAGATGCAAACAAGGCGTTCGCACACTACCGTTGGTAATCCACGGAGTATTGCAACTCTTTTCAGGACAGCTTTGCTGTCCTTTACCTGAATTGAACGCCCACGAGAGAGGAAAAAATGGCTCGTCAAACCCCCATAGCACGCTACCGTAATATCGGTATTAGTGCGCACATCGATGCCGGTAAAACCACTACAAGTGAACGTATTCTGTTTTATACCGGTGTAAACCATAAAATTGGTGAAACTCACGAAGGTTCAGCAACAATGGACTGGATGGAGCAGGAGCAGGAACGTGGTATTACTATCACATCCGCAGCAACTACTGCATTCTGGTCTGGTATGGCTAAACAGTTTGAGCCTCACCGTGTAAACATCATCGACACCCCAGGACACGTTGACTTCACAATCGAAGTAGAACGTTCTATGCGTGTTCTTGATGGCGCGGTTATGGTTTACTGTGCAGTTGGTGGTGTTCAGCCTCAGTCAGAAACAGTATGGCGCCAGGCTAACAAATATCATGTACCACGTATCGCGTTCGTTAACAAAATGGACCGTATGGGTGCAAACTTCCTGCGTGTTGTTGAACAAATCAAAACACGTCTGGCAGCAAACCCAGTTCCACTGCAAATCCCAGTAGGCGCTGAAGAAAATTTCACCGGTGTTGTTGATTTAATTAAAATGAAATCAATCCGTTGGAATGAAGAAGACCAAGGTGTTACCTTCGAATACGAAGACATTCCTGCAAATCTGCAAGATTTAGCTGAAGAATGGCACAACAACCTGGTTGAATCTGCTGCTGAAGCATCAGAAGACCTGATGGACAAATATCTGGGCGGTGAAGAACTGACAGAAGCAGAAATCAAAGCTGCTCTGCGTAAACGCGTTCTAGATAACGAAATTATCCTGGTTACCTGTGGTTCTGCATTTAAGAACAAAGGTGTTCAGGCAATGCTGGATGCGGTAATTGAATACCTGCCAGCACCAACAGATGTTCCTGCAATCAAAGGTATGTTACCAGACGGTAAAGATACTCCAGCAGAACGTCATTCAAGCGACGACGAGCCATTCTCATCTCTGGCATTCAAAATCGCTACTGACCCATTTGTTGGTAACTTAACATTCTTCCGTGTGTACTCTGGTGTTGTAAACTCAGGTGACACAGTTCTGAACCCGGTTAAAGACAAAAAAGAACGTTTTGGCCGTATTGTTCAGATGCATGCTAACAAGCGTGAAGAAATTAAAGAAGTTCGTGCGGGCGACATCGCTGCTGCTATCGGTCTGAAAGACGTAACTACAGGTGATACTTTATGTGCAATTGATGCACCAATCATCTTAGAACGTATGGAATTCCCAGAGCCAGTAATCTCTGTTGCTATCGAACCTAAGACTAAAGCTGACCAAGAAAAAATGGGTATCGCTCTGAACCGTCTGGCTCAAGAAGATCCATCTTTCCGCGTATCAAGCGACGAAGAAACTGGTCAGACTATCATTGCTGGTATGGGTGAGCTGCACTTAGACGTGTTAGTTGACCGTATGCGTCGTGAATTTAAAGTTGAAGCGAACGTAGGTAAACCACAGGTTGCTTACCGTGAAACTATTCGTGATACAGTAACTGATATCGAAGGTAAGCACGCGAAACAATCTGGTGGTCGTGGTCAGTACGGTCATGTTGTTATGGACCTGTCTCCATTACCAGCAGGTGGTGAAGAGAACTACGTATTTATCAATGATATCGTTGGTGGTGTAATTCCTAAAGAATTCATCCCAGCTGTTGATAAAGGTATTCAAGAACAGCTGAAATCTGGTCCATTAGCAGGTTACCCTGTTGTGGATATTCAGGCTCGTTTACATTACGGTTCTTACCATGATGTTGACTCCTCAGAAATCGCGTTTAAAATTGCCGCATCAATGGCATTTAAAGACGGCTTCATGAAAGCTAAGCCAATTCTGCTTGAGCCAGTCATGAAAGTTGAGATTGAAACGCCAGAAGATTACATGGGCGACGTTATCGGTGACTTAAACCGTCGTCGTGGTATGGTTGAAGGTATGGACGATCTGCCTACCGGTAAGATCATCCGTGCTCAAGTACCACTGGCTGAAATGTTCGGTTATGCAACTGACCTGCGTTCACAAACTCAGGGTCGTGCTTCTTACTCTATGGAGTTCTTGAAGTACAACGAAGCGCCTAGCAACGTCGCTCAGGCTATTATCGAAGCTCGTAAAGCGAAATAAGATCCTTTCGAGTTCAATTTAGTTTACGCTCCCTCTATTTGAGGGAGCGATATTAAGGAATATAGTCGTGTCTAAAGAAAAATTTGAACGTTCAAAACCGCACGTTAACGTTGGTACTATCGGCCACGTTGACCACGGTAAAACAACTCTGACTGCTGCAATCACTACAGTTTTAGCTAAAACTTACGGTGGTGC
>NZ_JAMQBJ010000046.1:0-255 GCF_023701425.1 Proteus sp. FZP2095 | reverse complement strand
AGTGTACATAGAAGTACACGAGCAACGGAAGTTAAAAAATCGAGCCAGTTTGACAGTAAAAGCAAGCGGGACATTTGAGGATGGGGTGACTGCGTACCTTTTGTATAATGGGTCAGCGACTTATATTCTGTAGCGAGGTTAACCGTATAGGGGAGCCGTAGGGAAACCGAGTCTTAACTGGGCGAATGAGTTGCAGGGTATAGACCCGAAACCCGGTGATCTATCCATGGGCAGGTTGAAGGTTGGGTAACACTA
>NZ_JAMQBJ010000045.1:0-255 GCF_023701425.1 Proteus sp. FZP2095 | reverse complement strand
ACGGCCGCAAGGTTAAAACTCAAATGAATTGACGGGGGCCCGCACAAGCGGTGGAGCATGTGGTTTAATTCGATGCAACGCGAAGAACCTTACCTACTCTTGACATCCAGCGAATCCTTTAGAGATAGAGGAGTGCCTTCGGGAACGCTGAGACAGGTGCTGCATGGCTGTCGTCAGCTCGTGTTGTGAAATGTTGGGTTAAGTCCCGCAACGAGCGCAACCCTTATCCTTTGTTGCCAGCGCGTGATGGCGGGA
>NZ_JAMQBJ010000044.1:0-255 GCF_023701425.1 Proteus sp. FZP2095 | reverse complement strand
ACGGCCGCAAGGTTAAAACTCAAATGAATTGACGGGGGCCCGCACAAGCGGTGGAGCATGTGGTTTAATTCGATGCAACGCGAAGAACCTTACCTACTCTTGACATCCAGCGAATCCTTTAGAGATAAAGGAGTGCCTTCGGGAACGCTGAGACAGGTGCTGCATGGCTGTCGTCAGCTCGTGTTGTGAAATGTTGGGTTAAGTCCCGCAACGAGCGCAACCCTTATCCTTTGTTGCCAGCGCGTGATGGCGGGA
>NZ_JAMQBJ010000043.1:0-260 GCF_023701425.1 Proteus sp. FZP2095 | reverse complement strand
ATCCTCCAAGGCTAAATACTCCTGATTGACCGATAGTGAACCAGTACCGTGAGGGAAAGGCGAAAAGAACCCCGGCGAGGGGAGTGAAAAAGAACCTGAAACCGTGTACGTACAAGCAGTAGGAGCCTCTTTATGGGGTGACTGCGTACCTTTTGTATAATGGGTCAGCGACTTATATTCTGTAGCAAGGTTAACCGTATAGGGGAGCCGTAGGGAAACCGAGTCTTAACTGGGCGAATGAGTTGCAGGGTATAGACCCG
>NZ_JAMQBJ010000042.1:0-280 GCF_023701425.1 Proteus sp. FZP2095 | reverse complement strand
TGAAATACGGTGAAATTTTTTGTGATACTCCAGAAGGCACAGAGCCGAAATGATTGTGACATAACTTCGCCTCTGCTAATCTGATTCGGTGCATTCGTTGCTAAGATCAGACCTAGACAATCCAATCTTAACAATGGGAAGCTCGCTTGTCACGACTTCCTTAAAACCATTCAACGACATTAACTCAAATGCACCACTTGATTGCCTCGGACTTACCCCGGTCTCCGAAAGGATAAACAGGCAAATTGTGGTAGTAAAACGTACCGGAACACGAAATTCC
>NZ_JAMQBJ010000041.1:0-281 GCF_023701425.1 Proteus sp. FZP2095 | reverse complement strand
ACTTGATACATCTAATATTTTAGAAGATATCGTCTCTGCGAGTGCCCACACAGATTGTCTGATAATTTGTTAAAGAGCAGTGCAACATTCGCTGCCGTTTCCGGTCTTCTGCGTTGTTGCGAGGAGGCGTATATTACGTTATTCCTCTGAAGAGTCAAGAGTTTTTTCAAACTTTTTTCTTTTCTCTTCGCTGTCCTTCGTGGCTGTTGTCAGCTCATCGTCGGTCAGTGGATGCGCATTATAGGGAGTTCTCGGATTAGCGCAAGTATTTATTTCAACTT
>NZ_JAMQBJ010000040.1:0-282 GCF_023701425.1 Proteus sp. FZP2095 | reverse complement strand
TGGGTATAGGAAGTATAAACAACATTTTTGCTCCTCATCCGAAGTATCTTACCTGAAATTCCCTCACTCGTTAACCGCTCAAGACCCAATTGTAACTGCCGGTCCAGCCTAAACAGCTCTAATTCGGTTCGATTTGGCGGTAAAATCTCTAGCCTGATAGCTCCAGAGATACACACTGCCCCACCGCCCCGTTTAAAAGTTGGAAGTGTTGAGCAGTGTTGGTTTTGGGGTCGACAGTCAAAGAGACGACTCTGTGATGGATCGAACAGGCTGGGAGTCAGT
>NZ_JAMQBJ010000003.1:0-426355 GCF_023701425.1 Proteus sp. FZP2095 | reverse complement strand
GAACTCAGAAGTGAAACGTTGTAGCGCCGATGGTAGTGTGGGGCCTCCCCATGTGAGAGTAGGGAACTGCCAGGCATTAAATAAGACGAGAAAGCCAACCCAATGGGTTGGCTTTTTTGCGTTTGGGTTTTTATATAGCTTAAAAGCCTAAAAACACGAGTTGTTTGTTTTATATTGAGGCTGTTAATAGGATAATTGCTAAATAATACCTTGGCTCCAACGAGAAAATTGCTCAATCCCCATCCTGTTCAATATATAACGAAACCAAACACTGTAATTTTGTGCATTCTCTTGAATATCGTGATAAAGAGAATCAAGAGAGATCCAGCGATAATTCATTACTTCATCTGGATTGCTATGTGGTAATTCGTTACTAAACCCAAGAAATAGGTGATCAAATTCATGCTCTATCAGATCATCTGTCACTTTTTCGTTATACAGAATAGTTCCAATAGATTGCATATCACATTTCATACCTAATTCTTCATCTAGACGACGATGAATAGCATCTGAAAGTAATTCGTTTGGAAGCGGGTGACTACAACATGTATTTGCCCATAAACCACCAGAGTGATATTTAGATATTGCACGTTGCTGAATAAGTAACTGCTGTTTTGAATTAAAAATAAATATTGAAAAGGCTCGATGTAAGGCGCCTACAATATGAGCTTCAAGCTTTGGCATTGTTCCCAGCTCATTATCATTTTTATCTACGAGAATGACAGCGTCTTCCACAAGAAATCACCTTAATAAAATAATATATTGTTATAGCGTGAATATAACATGACTGTATATCAAATAATGATTTATTGTGTTGTTCTTTTTATGGCATCACAGGAATGATGCCTAGAATAAAAGGAAAGGAAGATCTAAGGGGTATAATATTGAACACCAATCTTAATAAGTTCTCTACCTTGTGATTTTCGATGCTTATTTGTATCTCTTAATGAATAAATACAGCCGCAATATTCTTGTTGGTAGAATTGTTCACGTTTACTTATTTCGATCATTCTGGCTGAGCCCCCTTTTTTACGCCAATTATAATCCCAATAAACCATATTAGGATAAGGCGCTACTGCTCTTTCACCACAGCCATTTATCTGTTTCATATCTTTCCAACGTGAGATCCCAAGTGAACTGGAAATAACGGAAAAGCCATTTTCAGAGGCATAAAGGGCTGTTCTTTCAAAGCGCATATCAAAACACATTGTGCATCGAATACCACGCTCAGGCTCTTTTTCCATTCCTTTAGCTCTTTCAAACCAATTATCTGTATCATAATCAGCATCAACAAAAGGAATATTATGTTTTTTAGCAAAACGAATATTCTCTTCCTTACGAATTAAATACTCTTTTTGGGGATGAATATTGGGATTATAGAAAAAGATAGTGTAATCAATACCTGAAGCTTGTAATGCTTCCATGACTTCACCAGAACAAGGAGCACAGCAAGAGTGTAGTAAAAGCTTATTTGCATTTGCAGGTAATGTGAGCTTTTCTCGTATAAGAGTCATAGATGATCCTAAATAACATTATTTTAGTTGTAAAATGATGCCTTTATTATAGTAATAAATACGTAGGTAATCTGCTTTTTTAAAATTATTTAAAAATAACCACTTGTTTTATATAAATTAAAAATGATGAACGAAAATGATTTAGGTAATGACTATCAGAGAGTTTACTAGATTCATATTATGATGAGAGGTAAGATGAAATACTAATTCTGCTACTGTTTGTAGCAAAATCTAAAATAAAGGAATTTAGTTATGTCATCTATATTACCTCGCTCTGTAACCTCGCCAAAAAAATTCTTTATTGGTAGCCAATTACTGTCTTCTGTCGGCAAATATGTAAAAGATTTTGGTGATAATGCATTTATTATTAGTGATGAGTTTTTTTTAGAAAAAGTAACTAAAGAAGCAGTTCCTTCTCTAAAAGAAAATGGCATTGTTTCAATGGTTGAAAAATTTAATTATGAATGTACTGAGGCAGAAGTTAATCGCTTAGGTAAAATTGCCGTTGAAAATAAAGCGAACGTTATTATTGGTATTGGGGGCGGTAAGACATTAGATGTGTCTAAAGCAGTTGCTTATTATCAGCACATCCCTGTTATTTTATTCCCAACAATCGCTTCAACGGATGCACCTTGTACTGCATTGTCTGTGCTATATAAAGAAAATGGTGAGTTTGATAAATATTTATTCTTACCACAAAACCCTGATGTTGTTATCGCAGACACCGCTATTATCGCATCAGCCCCACAACGCTTTTTCTCGGCGGGTGTTGGTGATGCACTAGCAACTTACTTTGAAGCTCGTGCTTGTTATCAAGCTGACGGCTTAAATTTAGTTAATCAACGTCCATCACGTACAGGCCTTGGTTTAGCGCAACTTTGCTTTGAAATGCTAAGTGAAAATATTGATAAAGCAATGGATGCGATTCGCCATAAAATTACCACTCCTGCATTAGAGCAAACTATTGAAGCAACAATCTACCTTAGTGGTGTTGGTGCTGAAGCAGGTGGCTTAGCAGCTGCTCACGCAGTAAATAATGGTATGTCTGCAGTTGAGTCTTTACACCGTGTTCAACATGGTGAAAAAGTAGTATTTGGTTTATTAACTCAGCTAGTGTTAGAAAATGCAGCACAAGAAGAAATTGATGAAGTGATCCGTATTATCAAAGCGGCAGAATTACCACTGACACTTGAAGATATGGGTATGAAAGAATTTATTGAAAGCGAATGGCGTACTGTTGCTAAAATTGCCTGTGCTGAAGGCGACACAATGGGCAATATGCCAATGAGAGTGACTGAAGAAGATGTTTATAATGCAATGATTGCAGCTAACGCATTGGCTCATCGCTATAAATAATTCTTAGCTTGGTAAATGATTATCTTAAAACCCCAAATTAAGTTTGGGGTTTTTCTTTAGTCTAATGTTGGATTCATTTGAGCAAGATCGAACGGTGTTATCTGATAAACATAGTAGTTCAACCAATTTGCAAACAATAAATGTCCATGACTACGCCAAGAAGCGATAGGTTTTTTGTTCGGATCATTATTAGGAAAATAGTTTTCTGGTAATTGAGGATCTAATCCTGCTTTAACATCACGGTGATATTCATCTGCGAGTGTATTAGGATCGTATTCAGGATGCCCTGTTGCAAAAACAACTCGTTTATCTTTTGATGCAAATAAATAAGCACCTGCTTCTTCCGAAGTTGCAAGGATCTCCAAATCAGTATTATTTTGAATAAAGTCGATAGGAAAACCGGCATAACGAGAATGGGGAGCAAAGAAAGTCTCATCAAATCCTCGCGTTAACAGTGAATATGGTGAGCAAGTATTATGGCTATATACGCCTGAAATTTTTTGTTCTAGCGTATATTTAGGAAGGTCATATAAGATATTCAATCCAGCTTGAGCCGCCCAACAAATAAAGAGTGTAGAAGTAACATGCTCTTTAGCCCATGTAATCACCTCTTTTATTTCATCCCAATAAGCTACATCTTCAAATTCAACTAACCCTAATGGCGCGCCCGTGACAATAAGGCCATCAAAATTTTGCTCTTTAATTTGGTCAAAATCGCAATAGAAAGTATCGAGATGCTCTACAGGTGTATTTTTAGGAATACGAGAGTCAATACGCAATAATTGAATATCAATTTGAAGAGGACTATTAGAAAGCAATCGCAGAAATTGATTTTCTGTTTCTATTTTCTTTGGCATTAAATTAAGGATAAGTACTTTTAAAGGGCGAATGTCTTGAATACTCGCTCTGCTGGATGTCATAACAAAGACATTCTCTTTTTGTAAACAACTGACTGCGGGTAGCTCATCGGGTACTCTAATTGGCATTTCAATAACCTCTAAAAACTTCTAGACATCTAGAAGCCTAAATTTAGCTAATAACCTTTTGAATGTCGAGGTCTTCATGTTGTGCATGAAGAATATTCATATAAGAAAAAGCTATATAGCTAAAATCATCAAGCATTAACCATTCCTTTTCTCTGTTTATTATCGATCTCTTCCAGATCCCTCGAGTTATTTTTGAAATTCTGATTTTTGTACAATAAAAAAACACCGATGTAATCACATTGTTAAAAATTATTTAAATAAAAATGGAATTCATTTTTGATTTTTGTAAAAACTGCATTAGTCTTAATCAGGTGTGCAAAAGCTTTTAGGGGAATGCAGAATGTCACAATCATTAACTACAGAAGAATTAAATTTTACGCAATCTTTTGGTGATCAGGAAAAAGAGATATTAAATCAAGATGTTAAGTTATTCTTGGCTGATTTGGTAAATCAATTTTCAGATAGACGCCATGCTTTATTAGCTGAAAGGGATAGCTGGAAATACAGAGTTGATAATGGCGATCTTCCTGATTTTATTTCGGAATCTGATTCCATTATAAAATCGGAATGGAAAGTTAATCCTATACCAAAAGATCTTCAAGACCGTCGTGTTGAAATAACGGGACCTGTTGATCGCAAAATGGTCATTAATGCATTAAATGCTAACGTAAAAGTCTTTATGGCTGATTTTGAAGATTCCTTAGCACCTACATGGGACAAAGTGATTGATGGTCAAATCAATTTGCGTGACGCCGTCAAAGGCACCATTTCTTATACCAATGAACAAGGCAAGTGTTATCAGCTTAAAGCGTCACCTGCGGTATTGATTGCCAGAGTAAGAGGTCTTCACCTTCCTGAGAAGCATGTGTTATGGCAAGGCAAGCCTATTGCAGGGGGATTATTTGATTTTGCTCTGTATTTTTACCATAACCACAAAGCCTTATTAGAAAAAGGGAGTGGCCCTTATTTTTACATTCCTAAATTGCAAACATGGCAAGAGGCTAAATGGTGGAGTGATGTTTTTCATTTCACAGAGAAACGCTTTGGTTTAGCAACAGGAACCATTAAAGCCACAGTATTAATTGAAACCTTACCCGCTGTTTTCCAAATGGAAGAAATTCTATTCCATATGAAAGAGCATATCGTTGGACTTAACTGTGGTCGTTGGGATTATATTTTTAGCTATATCAAGACATTAAAAAATTATCCTGATCGTGTCTTGCCTGATAGACAAGGGATCACGATGACTCAACCTTTCTTAAGTGCTTATTCACGTTTACTGATCCAGACTTGCCATAAACGTGGTGCTTTTGCGATGGGGGGAATGTCTGCGTTTATCCCAAGTCGAGATCCAGAGCAAAATGGCATTATTTTGAAAAAAGTATTTGATGATAAAGAGCTTGAAGCAACAAATGGCCATGATGGTACTTGGATTGCTCATCCAGGCCTTGCTGAAACAGTATTGTCTGCTTTTGATGCTGTATTGGGGGCCCGTTCAAATCAACTTGATGTGCAACGTAATGAAAAAATAACAGCAGAAATGTTATTGGCACCTTGCACTGGAGAGCGCACAGAAAAGGGCATGAGAGCTAATATTCGTGTTGCTGTGCAATATATCGAAGCTTGGATTTCGGGTAATGGTTGCGTACCTATCTATGGATTAATGGAAGATGCGGCAACAGCAGAAATATCGCGTACCTCTATTTGGCAATGGATCCGCCATCAAAAAACACTGTCTGATGGGCAAGTCGTGACTAAAGATCTCTTTCGTAAAATGCTGAAAGAAGAGCTTGAAGTCATACACCAAGAAGTCGGTGAAACTCGTTTTGAAGAAGGGCGTTTTAAAGAAGCGGCTTCTTTGATGGATAAGATTACAACCCAAGATGAATTAGTCGATTTTCTGACTTTACCGGGTTACCAACTTTTAAATTAAAAAAGATACGTCAAAACGTATTTATAAACTGCAAACATCATCACTATCGTATTTATAGGAGCTGTTTTTATGACTATTAGTAGATCAGAGCAAATCGCCCAATTAGAGAAAGAGTGGGAACAACCTCGCTGGAAAGGTATTACCCGTCCTTATAGCGCTGAAGATGTCATTAAATTAAGAGGTTCGGTTAACCCAGAACATACCTTAGCAAGACGCGGCGCTCAAAGGCTTTGGTCATCATTAAATGGAAAATCAAAGAAAGGTTATGTTAATGCATTAGGTGCTTTAACGGGTGGACAAGCATTGCAACAAGCAAAAGCAGGGTTAGAAGCTGTTTATCTTTCAGGGTGGCAAGTAGCAGCAGATGCTAACACGGCAGCAAGTATGTACCCTGATCAATCTTTATATCCGGTTGATTCTGTTCCTAATGTTGTTCAGCGTATCAATAATACATTTAGACGAGCTGATCAAATTCAGTGGTCAAATGGTATTGGTCCTCAACATAAAGATTATATTGATTTTTTCCTTCCCATTGTGGCTGATGCTGAAGCAGGTTTTGGAGGAGTATTAAATGCCTTTGAATTAATGAAAGCGATGATTGAAGCTGGAGCTGCGGGAGTTCACTTTGAAGATCAGCTAGCTGCGGTAAAAAAATGCGGACATATGGGAGGAAAAGTATTAGTTCCAACCCAAGAAGCGGTACAAAAGCTGGTCGCTGCGCGTTTAGCTGCGGATGTGTCTGATGTGCCTACCTTACTTGTTGCGAGAACAGATGCCGATGCCGCCGATCTTTTAACTTCAGATTGCGATCCTTATGATAGCTCGTTCTTAACTGGAGAACGTACGCCTGAAGGTTTCTTCTGTACTCACGCGGGAATTGATCAGGCTATTAGCCGTGGTCTTGCCTATGCTCCTTATGCAGATCTGGTCTGGTGTGAAACATCACTTCCTGATCTGAAAATGGCAGCTAAGTTTGCAGAAGCTATTCATGATAAATATCCCGGGAAAATGCTGGCTTATAACTGTTCGCCTTCCTTTAATTGGAAAAAGAATCTTGATGACCGCACGATTGCGCATTTCCAGGATGAACTTTCTGCGATGGGCTATAAATTCCAGTTTATTACTTTAGCTGGCATTCACAGCATGTGGTTCAACATGTTCGATCTAGCACATGATTATGGCAAGGGCGAAGGTATGAAACATTATGTTGAGAAGGTACAAGAAAAAGAGTTTGCGGCGCTTAATCAAGGCTATACCTTCTCATCGCATCAACAAGAGGTGGGAACAGGGTATTTCGATAAAGTAACGACAATTATTCAAGGTGGTATGTCTTCTGTAACGGCACTAACAGGCTCAACAGAAGAGCAACAATTCTAAGATCCCAAAATATCATTATCTGTTTTTGTGGTGATAATTCAGGAGCAGGATGCTCCTCTTTTTCGTGAGGTTGTGAATGACGCCAGAAAATTTGATTGCTCAAACAATTTTACAAGGCTTTGATGCTCAATATGGTCGCTTTCTTGAGATAACATCAGGAGCACAATATCGTTTTGAGCAAGCAGATTGGCATGGTGTCCAAATCGCGATGAAAGAGCGCATCCGTTTATACGATAATCATGTGGGATTGGTGGTTGAACAACTTAAATGTATTCGACATGATATTGACAAAGAAAGTCTTTTTCTACAAAAGGTGAAAGAGAATTATACGCAATTATTGCCCAATTACCCTCGATTTGAGATTGCCGAAAGCTTTTTTAATTCTGTTTATTGTCGTCTGTTTTACCATCGTGAATTGAATAAAAAGAATCTTTTTGTTTTCTCATCACAACCGGCTTACCGCTTTACACAAGCACCTCGACCATTATCAAAGCAGTTTGTTATTCAGAGTGATTTACCGACATTAGTGCAAGATATTTTATCGCGCCTACCTTTGCGGTTACCGTGGCAAAATAAACAACGCGATATTCACTCTATCTGTGATGTACTTACTGCTCAGTTCACTTCTGAACAATTGCACAATGCGATATTTCATATTGCAAACGAACTCTTTTATCGTAATAAAGCTGCGTGGCTAATAGGTAAAATTGTTATTGATAATCAATATATTCCATTCCTATTACCCATTCATAATATTGAGCAACAGCTACTGATTGATACTTGCCTTATCTCTGCGGATGAAGCGAGTATTGTCTTTGGTTTTGCTCGTTCTTATTTTATGGTTTATGCCCCATTTCCTGCGGCATTAGTTGCTTGGCTAAGAGATATATTACCAGGTAAATCTATTGCTGAGCTTTATATGTCTATTGGATGCCAAAAGCATGGTAAAACAGAATATTACCGCGAATATCTTGCCTTTATGAATTTTTCATCAGAGCAATTTATTGAAGCTCCTGGGGTAAAAGGTATGGTGATGTTGGTATTTACATTACCAACATATGATCGTGTTTTTAAAGTGATTAAAGATAAGTTTGCACCACAAAAAACGATCACTGCAGAGCGAGTAAAAGAGTGCTATCAATTGGTTAAAGAGCATGATCGTGTTGGACGAATGGCGGATACTCAAGAATTTGAAAATTTTGTGATCGATAAGAAAAGAATTAGCCCTGAATTAATGGCGATCCTTGAACAAGAGATCCCCAATAAGTTGGAAGATCTGGGTGATAAAATACTGATCCGCCATCTTTATATGGAACGTAGAATGATACCGCTCAATATCTATATGGAGCAGTGCGATGAAAATCAACTTAAAGCTGTTGTTGAAGATTATGGGCAAGCGTTGAAAGAGCTTATCGCGGCGAATATTTTTCCCGGCGACATGCTGTTTAAAAACTTTGGTGTGACTCGGCACCATCGTGTGATTTTCTATGACTACGATGAAATTAGTTATATGACAGATATGAATTTTCGTGCTATCCCGCCGGCTCGTTATCCTGAAGATGAATTAGCGAGCGAGCCTTGGTATAGCGTTGCAATCAATGATGTATTTCCTGAAGAATTTCGCTATTTTTTATGTAGTGATAAGCAAGTTTGCCACTATTTTGAAGCTCAACATCGTGAGCTTTTATCCCCAGAATATTGGCAGCAACAACAGCAAAAGATTAAAGAAGGGTATATCGAAGATGTTTATGCCTATTCTCAATCTAAGCGATTTATTTAATAAATAATCCGGAGAAAAGATAAAAATAAAGGTAGGTACAAGGGGATACCTACCTTTATTGGATAAAACTTATTCTTATACAGAAATAATTAACGCTGAGTGCCAGCGACGGCTTCTTTAGCTAATTCAGTAATACGCTGGAAATCACCTGCTTTCACTGCATCATTAGGCACTAACCAAGAGCCACCAATGCAAAGCACACTCTCAAGTGCAAGGTAATTACGGTAGTTTTCTGGCGAAATACCGCCTGTTGGGCAGAAGCGGACTTTTGAGAATGGTCCTGCAATTGCTTTTAATGCCTTCACTCCACCATTAGCTTCAGCTGGGAAAAATTTAAATTCATTTAACCCGTAGCTCATTCCCAGCATTAATTCAGACACTGTCGAAATGCCCGGAATTAAAGGGATAGTTCCCGCAACAGCTGATTTGAGTAACGCTTCTGTTAATCCTGGGCTGATAGCGAATTGAGCACCTGCTTCAGTGACTTGCGCTAATTGTTGAGGATTAATTACTGTACCTGCGCCTACAATAGCTTCAGGAACTTCTTTGGCAATACGGCGGATCGCCTCAATTGCGCATTCTGTACGTAATGTTACTTCTAAAACTTTTACACCACCGGCGACTAAAGCTTTTGCAACAGGGACGGCATCATCAATATGGTTGATAACAATAACAGGAACAACAGGCCCTGATTTTAGTACAGACTCTGCACTTGTATTCCAATGATCCATGATTGTATTTCCTAATCAGAAAGTGGTGAGCAAATGAATTTAATCTGCTCCTCGTTAAGCTTCAAAACTTGCCTACATTAAAAATCAATGCAACAAGCACCTTGTTCAGCACCTGATAAATGACGGCGTAAATTAACGAATAACTCACGACCACAGCCTGTATTATTGGCACTTAAATCAGGAATTTCATCTTGGCGAGCATTTAATGTTTGCTCATCAACAAGCAACGTTAACTCACCTGTTTGACCATTAACGCGAATGATATCACCATCACGTACTTTGGATAGTAAACCACTATTTACCGCTTCTGGAGTAACATGAATTGCGGCGGGTACTTTACCTGAAGCCCCTGAAAGTCGGCCATCTGTAACTAATGCGACTTTATAGCCTTTATCCATTAATACACCTAAAGGTGGCATAAGTTTATGTAATTCAGGCATACCATTCGCTTGTGGTCCTTGATAACGTACAACAACCACACAATCTTTATTTAGCTCACCAGCTTCAAACTTAGCAGCAATATCATGTTGGCTATTAAACACAACAGCAGGCGCTTCGATGATTTTATTTTCATCAGGTACCGCAGAGGTTTTCATTACGGCTCTACCTAAATTACCTTGCATCACTTGTGTGCCACCATGTGATGAGAATGGGGTATTAATATCCGCAATCACATCTTTATCTAAAGAGCTTATAGCGCCTTCACGCCAATCAAGTTTGCCGTCATTTAACCAAGGCTCTAAGGTATAACGTTCAATACCAAATCCTGCAACAGTGTTTACATCCCGATGGATTAAACCTTTTTTCAGTAGCTCACGAATGATCAGTGCAATACCACCGGCTGCTTGAAATTGGTTAATATCAGCAGGGCCATTAGGATAAATGCGTGCAATAAGAGGAACAACTCGTGATAGTTCAGAAAAATCATCCCAATTAATAATAATACCTGCCGCGCGTGCCATTGCGACTAAGTGCATGGTTAGATTAGTTGAACCTCCTGTTGTTAGTAGCGCAATAATGCCGTTAACAATGACTTTTTCATCAACTAATTGACCGATAGGAAGATAATTACCTGAATTTTCGGTTAATCGTACAATCTGATTTGCCGCCGCATCAGTTAATGCATCACGTAGTGGTGTATCTGGATGAACAAAGGAAGCGCCGGGTAAATGTAATCCCATCATTTCCATGACCATTTGATTAGAGTTTGCGGTACCGTAAAAAGTACAGGTTCCAATGCTATGATAAGACGCTGCTTCGGCTTCTAATAAAGCATTACGATCAACCTTACCTTCAGCATAAAGTTGACGAATACGAACTTTCTCTTTGTTTGGCAAACCGCTAGTCATAGGGCCTGCTGGAACAAAAATAGCAGGAAGATGACCAAAAGAGAGAGCAGCCATAGTCAGCCCAGGAACAATTTTATCGCAGATCCCTAAATAGAGTGCGCCATCAAACATATTATGAGACAAACCGACCGCCGCAGACATTGCGATAATATCACGACTAAGGAGCGACAACTCCATGCCATCTTGACCCTGAGTAACACCATCGCACATTGCAGGAACACCGCCTGCGACTTGTCCTACTGCACCAACAGCATGTAATGCTGTTTTAATTTTTTGAGGATAATTTTCATACGGCTTATGAGCCGATAACATATCATTGTAAGCAGTGATAATGGCAATATCATTATGAACCATATTTTTCAGGCGATTTTTATCTTCTACCTGACAAGCTGCGAAACCATGAGCCAAATTACCGCAAGCCAATTGAGCACGATGCACGGTTTGGCTTTTTGCTGTTTCAATTTTGTTCAGATAAGCACGACGAGTCGCTTGTGAACGAGCAATAATACGCTCAGTCACTTGTTTTACTGTCTCGTTAAGGGGGACAAAGTCGTTCTGAATTGGGTCATGATTTTTAGGGTTCATAATGATGCTTCCTTTATTCACACAAGGGTGATGAGCGTTACTATTAGCTTTAGAAAAAGAATATTTAAATTCGCTATAGTATTTGTTACCGGTAACATTGTTACGGGTAACAAGAAGAGTTGCAATACTCTTAATAGGTCTTAAACAACATCTGTGATCGACGTCAATTTTTTAAGGTGATAAGTAACAGTTTTTTAATATTTGATGGGAATAAAGAGGAAAAAGTAGGTTTTTTACCAAGCTGAATCGTTTTATTTTGGAAAATACCTTCCTTGTTGTTGATGACAAGGAAGGCAAAAATTGGATTAACTTTTTACGCCACCGTATTCACGGCTAATTTGTTTTGCTGCTTTGATAACCATCGCACCTAATTCAGTAATGCGTGAATCTGTCATTCTAGAAACTGGACCTGAAAGTGAAATAGCCGCAAAAGGCTGGTGGTGTTCATCATAAATACAAGCACCAATACAGCGAAGACCTAAAGCATGTTCTTCATCATCGAAAGAAAAACCTTGTTTACGAGCTTGCTCTAAGTTTTCTTTTAGAGATGAAGGGAGTGTTCGGGTGTGAGGTGTATAAGCCATTAAGCCTTTTTTCTGGAGCAAAGGCAGTAATTTATTTTCTGGTAAAGTAGAAAGGAACGCTTTACCTGCACCAGATGCATGCATTGGTAATTTACCGCCAATAGGGGCAGACATTCTCATTAGTGCATTACATTGCACTTGATCGACAATCACCGCATCAAATTCAATTTGGTCAAGAATAGCCAGATTAACGGTTTCGCCAGAATCTTCCATTAATTGACGCAAAATAGGATGCACCATTACCAAAAGATTACGAGTTTGTAGAAAACTACTACCAACAATAAAGGCGTGTGTTCCCACAACCCATAAGCCTAAATCTCCGACTTGGCGGACAAAACCATGCTGTTGAAGTGTAGTGAGTAGGCGGTGTGTTGTGGAATTAGGTAATCCAGCTTGAAAGGCAAGATCTGTTAAGGCGATACCACCCGGAGATTCGGAAATATATTCCAATAATGTCAGTCCACGACTTAACGACTGAACAGGACCTCCTTGTGCGGTGCTTTGAGTGGCGGTTGTTTTCGTCTTACGCACTTTTTTATTTGTTGGGGAAACTGTCATGTATACACTCCAGAAATGCTATCCATATTAATATCTATTATGAACTATCTCGCATAATAAAACTCCTCCGATCACTGCATTTATCAAAACAAGAAGTGCGATAAGAAATATTTATTAAAAACGTTAATCGCTACGTGAAAATCTCTCATCTTCGTCTTAGAAATCTTTGCAAAAAGATATGGTAGGATAAAAAAACAACGAAATAACAATAAAGAAAAACAGTACAAAAGCATTCTCGATTAAGAGGAAACAACGTGGCAAACATAAAACAACAACTGGTGGAAGCATTAGAAAAACGTATCTTAGTACTTGATGGCGCAATGGGTACGATGATCCAGCAATATCAACTTACAGAAGCCGATTATCGAGGTGAGCGTTTTGCTGATTGGGACTGTGATGTTAAAGGGAATAATGATCTTTTAGTCTTAACACAACCTCAGATTATTGCAGATATACATGATGCTTATTTTCAAGCTGGTGCTGATATTGTTGAAACTAACACCTTTAACTCAACATCCATTGCGATGGCTGACTATCACATGGAGTCGCTCTGTTTTGAGTTGAACGAAGAGGCGGCAAAATTAGCGAAAGCCTGTGCAGATAAATGGAGTGCCTTAACACCGGATAAACCTCGCTATGTAGCGGGCGTTTTGGGGCCAACAAACAGAACAGCATCCATATCTCCTGACGTTAATGACCCCGCTTTTCGTAATATTTCATTTGATAAGCTGGTGGACGCTTATCGAGAAGCAACGCGTGGATTAATTAAAGGCGGTGTCGATTTAATTATGGTCGAAACTATTTTCGACACATTAAATGCGAAAGCAGCTATTTTTGCGATTAAATGTGAATTTGAAGCGCTGAATATTGAATTACCTGTGATGATCTCTGGCACCATTACAGATGCTTCAGGAAGAACTTTAACGGGTCAAACAACAGAAGCGTTCTACCACTCTTTACGTCATGCTGATGCGCTCTCATTTGGTTTAAACTGCGCGTTAGGCCCTAAAGAATTACGCCAATATATTCAAACACTCTCACAAATTTCTGAAACTTATGTCAGTGCTCACCCTAATGCGGGTTTACCTAACGCATTTGGAGGCTATGATTTAGATGCCCAAGAAATGGCTGAGCAAATTAAAGAGTGGGCACAAGCGGGTTTTCTCAATATTGTCGGTGGATGCTGTGGAACAACCCCTGCGCATATTCTCGCGATTTCACAAGCAGTAGAAGGTATTGCGCCAAGAGTATTACCTTCCTTGAAAAAAGCATGTCGTCTTTCAGGTCTTGAACCATTAATCATTGATGAGAATTCACTGTTTGTGAATGTGGGAGAACGAACTAATGTTACAGGCTCTGCTAAGTTTAAGCGATTGATAAAAGAAGGTAATTATCAAGAAGCGTTAGATGTTGCACGTCAGCAAGTTGAAAATGGCGCTCAAATCATCGATATCAACATGGATGAAGGCATGTTAGATGCTGTTGAAGCCATGACGCGTTTTCTTAACCTTATTGCTGGTGAGCCTGATATTGCTAAAGTACCCGTGATGATTGACTCTTCTAAATGGGAAGTGATTGAAGAAGGCTTAAAATGCATTCAAGGCAAAGGAATTGTTAACTCCATTTCGATGAAAGAAGGAGAAATACCGTTTCTTGAACATGCTAAGTTGGTGCGTAAATACGGTGCCGCTGTTGTCGTTATGGCATTTGATGAAGTAGGACAAGCAGATACTAGAGAACGCAAAATTGAAATTTGCCGTCGAGCTTATCAATTATTAACAGAACAAGCGGGTTTTCCACCTGAAGATATTATTTTTGATCCTAATATATTTGCTGTCGCAACAGGAATTGCGGAGCATAATAATTATGCTGTTGATTTTATTGAAGTCTGTGCAGATATTAAATCTCAACTACCTTATGCTTTAATTTCTGGTGGGGTATCTAACGTTTCCTTCTCATTTAGGGGAAACGATCCTGTTCGTGAAGCAATTCACTCTGTTTTTCTTTATTACGCCGTAAAAAATGGCATGGATATGGGGATTGTAAATGCAGGGCAACTTGCTATTTACGATTCATTGCCAGATGAACTGCGTAATGCGGTTGAAGACGTTATTTTAAACCGTCATGAAGAAAGCACAGACAACTTACTCGCGTTGGCAGAGCGTTATCGCGGAACAAAAAGTGATGAACAAAACCATCAACTGGCTGAGTGGCGACAATGGGATGTAGAGAAACGTCTAGAGTATGCTTTAGTTAAAGGGATCACCGAATTTATTGTTGAAGACACTGAAGCTTGTCGCCAACAAGCATCAAGCCCCATTGAAGTGATTGAGGGGCCGTTGATGAATGGTATGAATACTGTGGGTGATTTGTTTGGCGAAGGCAAAATGTTTTTACCTCAAGTTGTGAAATCAGCAAGGGTGATGAAACAAGCTGTTGCTTATCTTGAACCTTATATCCAAGCGACAAAACAAGCAGGCACTTCTGCAGGTAAAATTTTACTGGCTACTGTAAAAGGGGATGTTCACGATATTGGTAAAAATATAGTGGGTGTTGTTTTGCAGTGTAATAACTATGAGATCATCGATCTTGGCGTAATGGTGCCTTGCGATAAGATCCTACAAACAGCGATTGATGAAAAAGTTGATATTATTGGTCTTTCAGGGCTGATAACCCCTTCACTTGATGAGATGGTGAATGTTGCCAAAGAGATGGAAAGGCGCGGTTTTTCTTTACCCTTAATGATTGGTGGAGCAACAACTTCTAAAGCGCATACCGCAGTAAAAATAGAACCTAATTACAGCCATCCTACCGTTTATGTACAAAATGCATCGAGAACTGTAGGTGTTGTTGCTGCACTATTATCTGAAACACAAAAAGCCGATTTTGTTGCTAAAACGCGCCGTGAATATGAAGTCGTACGCCAGCAATATGCCAGAAAAAAACCTCGTACACCGCCTGTTTCTTTAGATATTGCGCGAAAAAATGCGCTATACATTGATTGGCAAAATTACACACCACCAAAACCCAATCAATTAGGTGTGCAGGAGATCACTACAAGTATCGAAATCTTGCGTGAATATATCGACTGGACACCTTTCTTTATGACGTGGTCTTTAGCAGGTAAATATCCACGTATTTTAGAAGATGACGTGGTCGGTGAAGAAGCGAAACGGGTATTTGCTGATGCGAACACGATGCTGGATAAGCTAAGTCGTGAAAAATTATTAACACCTAAAGGAATAATGGGGATCTTCCCTGCTAATCGTTTGGGTGATGATATTATTATTTATCAAGATGAAAGCCGACAGCATGAGTTATTGCACAGTTGCCATTTGCGCCAGCAAACAGAGAAAAAAGAGTTTCCTAACTACTGTTTAGCCGATTTTATTGCGCCAGTGGAAAGTGGTATCCCTGACTATTTCGGTGCTTTTGCTGTAACTGGAGGGCTAGAAGAAGATGCCCTCGCAAATGCTTATGATAATGCTCATGATGATTACAATAAAATCATGGTAAAGGCGTTATCAGATAGATTAGCAGAGGCTTTTGCGGAATATCTTCATCAATTGGTTAGAACAAAAATTTGGGGTTATAGCCCTGATGAGAACCTCTCCAATGACGAACTTATTCGAGAAAAATATCAAGGAACGCGACCTGCGCCGGGATATCCTGCCTGTCCTGAACACACAGAAAAAGCCAAAATTTGGCAATTACTTGATGTTGAAAATCGCATTGGGATGCAACTGACAGATGCTTACGCCATGTGGCCCGGTGCTTCGGTATCAGGTTGGTATTTTAGTCATCCTGAAAGTAAATATTTTGCTGTTGCGCAAATTCAAAAAGATCAGGTTGAAGATTATGCGAAACGTCGAGGAATGAGCATAAGTGAAGTTGAACGTTGGTTGGCGCCTAATTTAGGGTATGAGTCTTAGTTTATTTTTATTCTCAGATCTCAATAATGTAATAAATAGTGAGGGGATAGTAATATCCTCTTGTTATTTCCTCTAGCCGTTCCCATTAAAGATGTTTAAGCTATAAGCCTGTATCAGAAAAAAGGACATTACAATGAGCTATACTTTGTACCTTCAGAAAACACCACCTGCTGGCGCTGAGGTGCCGTTTCCTTCTTTAGCAAAAGGAAATTATCCACTAAGTGAAGTTTTAATTAATGCTTTTTTAAATCTGATGCAACTAACAGGAAATTTAGACACTGATGCTGTTTTAGATGAAAAAGCATTTGATAAAATTTGGCTAAAAGCAGAAATGACGCCTGCACGAATTGAAGAAGTCGGGGACTATATTTATCATAAAACTCCGACTTCCCCAGAGCCTGTTGAAGAAGAAATAGCATTATTTAAGCAGGCAATGAAAGAAGAAGAAGCGTTGCTGGCTCAAGAGAGTAAAAAAGAAGGGAATATCCCTATTCATAAATTCGCTACTAATGATGGTTGGATTGTCACGCCGAAAGAGTGTGAGATTATTGCTTCTACACTTACCGCTAACTTGTTGGAAGATAACCGACTTTTTGTTGAAAAAATTGCAAAGATGTCTCATTTATCGCATAAGACTTTAGAGATTGCCTTAATTGATTTCGGTAAATTTAATCAATTTGCAAAAAAATATGGTGGTTATCGGGTTTATTAAATTATTAAATAAATAGGCTTCTAAAAAGAAGCCTATTTATTTAAATTATAATACTATTAGTTTCATTTAATGATTCTTAATTTAATTTTCATTTATATTTTCTCTTGTTGTACTTATGTTTTTTAAACTATTTGTCTAAATGCGATTTAATATCATAATGTATTCTTTGATTTTTGATGATTTATTATCTACTTTGTTATGAATATTAATTATTGAATTAATGCATTCTTTATCTATCATAGATGGAATAAAGCCTTTTACTATTCCACCCGTTTCTATTTGATATATTACATTAGTTGTTTGTTCTTCCGATAAGGTTCCACTACTTATTGCTAAATTATAGATGTTGGTGATGTTAGCTCTTAAATTTGCTAAATCAGATTTTGAAATTGATTTTTCACTTGCTGCATTTTTTATAACATTAAGGAGACTAAAGTCATTATATATTTTCATTTTTAATACCTTATTAATTTAATAAGGTGTTTATTTTAATGAATACTAAGTTAATGACTTTAAAACTTTTATCTTTTATAACCCCAAGGTTAAAAAATAAAAGAGAGATAAAATTTTATCTCTCTTTTATATATTGGAATTTGTTATTAATTAAAACAGAGTATCATGTAATTTACGCACAATATTATCCGCATCTTTGCCATCAACTAATAAACATAAATTATGAGTACTTGCACCATGGCTAATCATACGAATATTGTAATCTTCTAATGTGCCGAAAATCTTAATACCTAATCCATTTACCTGTGAAAGTGAGTTTCCAATCACAGCAACTAATGCCAGATCTTCTTCTACTTCAACACGGCATAATGCAGAAAGCTCGGTTAATAGGGCATTGGTTAATAAACTGCCCGATGAATTTGTTGTGCCCGTAGTATCAAGGGTTAGAGCAATACTGACTTCAGATGTTGTTATCACATCAACCGAAATATGGTGGCGCGATAAAATAGTAAAAATTTCAGCCAAGAAGCCACGCGCATGAAGCATTTTCAAGCTATGTAATGTGAGCAATGTTTGCTTTCTACGCAGTGCAATTGCGCGAAATACCGGTGGGTTTTCTGTTTGCGCACAAACTAAAGTACCACCTTCTTCGGGAGCTTTGCTTGATCCAACAAACACTGGAATACCGCTACGAACAGCAGGTAATAATGTCGCAGGATGTAATATTTTAGCGCCAAAAGTTGCCATCTCTGCCGCTTCATCAAAGGCGATTTGATCGATACGATGTGCCTCTGGCACTATTCTTGGATCGGTACTGTAAATACCAGGTACATCTGTCCAAATATCGACACGAGACATTCCTAGAGCTTCGCCAATCAAGGCAGCTGTATAGTCACTTCCACCACGACCTAGTGTTGTGGTTCTGCCTTTTGGCTCTTGACCAATAAAACCTTGCGTTACGATAACTGTTTCTTCTAGGCGAGGTTGAATAAGGCTTTTTGTGAGTTCAGTAAGCTGTGCCATATCGGGTTCAGCGTGACAAAATAGATCATTCGTTTTCATCACTTTTCTGATATCAAACCAATCTGCCTGTATGCCTTTTTCACGCAATAATTCAACAAAAAGCAAGGTTGACATTAATTCACCGTGACTGACTAATTCGTCTGTCAATGCATCCGATGTGGCAAGTGAAGCAGCTTCAGAAAGCATCTCAATATTTTCAAGCAGACGGTTTATTTCTTGAGAAATAATCTCTGGCTGAGAAAGCTGGTTGATAATCGCGTATTCAATATCACGAACTTGTGAGAGTAAAGCTTCTCGTTGTGAAGGTTCAGTACCAGCTGCAAGCTCAATCAATAGATTAGTAATTCCCGCAGATGCCGAAAGAACGACGACACGAACTGACTTTTGTTTAAGAATAATATCTGCACATTTTTCCATTGCTGAAAAGTTAGCAACACTGGTGCCACCAAATTTAGCGATAGTGTATGGTGATGATGCAGTTGAAGGCGTAGCAGTATTATCAGTCATTGTCGTATTCCTTTAGGCAAAAATGAGATGTTGGACACACTTAGGAATATCGGTTATTAAGTAGAGAGTCAATGCAGAGTGAAGAATAATCAATTTAATTAATAATCAGCTCCGCATTATCGGTTTTACCTATGTAAGTAATTAGTACTAGATTTGTTGAATGGTTTTGACCAATATCATCAAATGAGAAAGAATTGACTGTAACTATTAAATGTCAGGCTACAATCTGAGAATATTGGATTGTAATCTTAAGAGAGTATTGTGAATGAAAAATGTAAACCCAACCCAAACCTTAGCCTGGAAGGCATTAGAAAACCATTTTTCGGTTATCAAAGATACGGAGATGAAAACACTGTTTTCTCAGGAGCCATCACGCTTTGAGCAATTTTCAAAGACGTTTTCAGACCAAATTCTAGTGGATTTTTCAAAAAACCGTATTACGAAAGAAACATTAGAGAAATTGCAGGCTTTGGCTAAGGAATGTGATGTTGAAGGTGCGATAAATAGCATGTTTACGGGTGAAAAAATCAACCGTACTGAAGATCGTGCTGTATTACATACCGCATTACGTAATCGTAGCAATGCTCCCGTTATTGTTGATGGCAAGGATGTCATGCCAGAAGTTAACGCTGTGCTGAATAAAATGAAGAAATTCAGTGAGCGTATTATTAGTGGTGAGTGGAAAGGTTATACAGGTAAGGCGATTACTGATGTTGTAAATATTGGTATTGGTGGTTCTGATCTTGGCCCTTATATGGTGACAGAAGCATTACGCCCGTATAAAAATCATCTTACTATGCATTTTGTTTCTAATGTCGATGGTACGCATATCGCAGAAACGCTGAAAAAATGTGATCCTGAAACAACGTTATTCCTCATCGCATCAAAAACATTTACCACACAAGAAACCATGACAAATGCGCATTCAGCAAGAGATTGGTTCTTAGCTTCTGCGAAAGAGAGTGCTTTTGTTGCTAAACACTTTGTGGCGTTATCGACTAACAGCACCGAAGTGGCAAAATTTGGTATTGATACCGCCAATATGTTTGAGTTCTGGGATTGGGTTGGTGGCCGTTATTCATTATGGTCAGCAATTGGCTTATCTATCGCATTATCTGTTGGTTATGACAACTTTGAGCAATTGCTGGAAGGTGCTCATGCTATGGATAACCACTTTAGAACAACAGATGCTGAAAATAACATCCCAATGATCCTCGCTCTGATTGGCATTTGGTATAACAATTTTTTTGGCACAGAAACTGAAGCGATTCTGCCATACGATCAATACATGCATCGTTTCGCTGCTTACTTCCAACAAGGCAATATGGAATCTAATGGTAAGTATATTGATCGTGATGGAAATAAAGTGAGTTATCAAACGGGTCCTATCATTTGGGGAGAGCCGGGTACAAACGGTCAACATGCGTTTTACCAACTGATCCACCAAGGAACCAAAATCATCCCTTGTGATTTTATTGCTCCAGCAATTAGCCATAATCCATTATCAGATCATCATGCAAAACTGATGTCTAACTTCTTTGCTCAAACAGAAGCACTTGCTTTTGGTAAAACACGTGAGCAAGTTGATGCTGAATTTGCCGCAGCAGGAAAAGATCCTAAAACCATGGGTTATGTTGCACCTTTTAAAGTGTTCGAAGGTAATCGTCCAACTAACTCTATTCTGCTAAAAGAAATTACGCCTTATTCATTAGGTGCATTAATTGCAATGTATGAACATAAGATCTTTGTACAAGGTGTTATTTTCAATATATTCACGTTTGACCAATGGGGTGTTGAATTAGGTAAACAGCTGGCTAACCGCATTCTTCCTGAATTGAAAGGTAAGGAAAGTGTTAACAGCCATGATAGCTCAACAAATAATCTGATCAATCGTTATAAAGCATGGCGTTAATCGAATAATCTGAATATAAGTAGTTGGTTAGATAAAAAGGAGGTTTTTATAACCTCCTTTGCTTTTTGATTGTTTAGTGCTCAACCTGATTTTCTTTTAACGCTTTTTTAGATTATTTATGCGAAATGTTATCAGCTTTTAACTTCCATTAGTCACATCATGATATCCTTATGCATCATGACTCACACAAGCTAGGATCATCAAAGCGTGATGATGAATAAATGTTCAAAAAATCAATAATTACCCCTGCACCTATTCATTGGCTACCCAGTGAGGAACATGCAACTATTCAAGAAAGTACATTAAGTTGGTTAATGGAATTAGGCTCAATGACACGGCGATTTGAACAATATTGCCAGAAAGTTACTGTAATGCCTTATCAAGAAGGATTTATTGACGTTATTGAATCAACTGATGAATGCGCGTGTTTACCCAAAAGTCAGCGTTATTGGTTAAGAGAAGTGGTATTGTGTGGTGACGATACTCCTTGGTTATTAGGGCGGACGTTAGTACCAGAAGAGACATTGACAGGCGAAGATAGAAAACTGGTCAATCTAAGAACCGTTCCACTTGGGCGTTATCTGTTTCAGGAAACAACCTTAAGTCGCGATTTTATTCATATCGGGCAACAAAATGGGTATTGGCTACGCCGTTCTCGTTTCCAGCTTTCAGATAAACCTTTATTATTAACCGAGATGTTTCTACCGGCATCACCAGTGTATAAGAAGTAATTAGGGGGAGCTAAAATTGGAGGGAAGTATGACGCAAAGTAAATGGCAAGCATATAGCCGTTTAATGCGTATAGATAAACCTATCGGAGCGCTATTATTACTTTGGCCAACTTATTGGGCTTTATGGATTGCTGCTAAAGGCTTTCCTGATTGGCATATTCTGATTGTCTTTACTATTGGCGTGTTCTCTATGCGTGCCGCTGGGTGTGTAATAAACGACTTTGCTGACCGAAAAATTGATGGCAGTGTTGAACGAACTAAAAATCGACCATTACCTAGTGGGGCTGTGACAGAAAAAGAGAGCAAAATTTTATTTATCGTATTGGTGCTCTTGTCCTTTGCATTAGTCCTAACACTTAATACTATGACTATTTGGCTCTCTGTTGCAGGGCTTGCGCTGGCATGGTTTTATCCTTTCGTTAAACGGTTTAGTAATCTACCTCAGCTTATTTTAGGTATGGCTTTTGGCTGGTCAATCCCAATGGGATTTGCTGCCGTTTCTGAAAGCTTGCCGTTAGTGTGTTGGCTATTATTCCTTGTCAATATTGTCTGGTCAGTGATTTACGATACCCAATATGCGATGGTTGATCGTAATGATGATATAAAAATAGGGGTTAAATCTACCGCTATTTTATTTGGTCGTTATGACAAAATTATTATCGGTATTTTACAACTGGTGATGTTAGCACTATTAGTGGGTATTGGTATTTTGTTAAATTTGAAAGGTATCTATTACTGGTCGCTATTGTTAGCAACGGCGCTGTTTATTTATCAACAGAAGTTGATTGCAGAGCGTGAAAGAGCGCCGTGTTTCCAAGCTTTTATGAATAATAACTATGTTGGCTTTGTTTTATTTGCGGGTATTTTATTTAGTTACTTTTAAGGTAAGTAAGCGCTGAAGTATTCTCTACTATTGAGTAGAAACAAAAAGGGATAAGCATATGCTTATCCCTTTTCTATTCCAATCATACTGCTATTTACTGATTAATCATCAGCTTTAGACTCACTTTTTTCTTCAATAGCTTGTACTGAATTATTATCTTCAGTGACACCGACGCTTTCAATGGTTAAGCGAATTTCTGGTGACATTAATTTTGCAATCACTTGGTAGAGGGTTGATGCATCTGCTTTTAGGATATCTTCATTATCATTGAGATAGCCTTCTTCACGTAGCGTTGAAACTAAGGTAGAGAATACCGCTTTATCAAAGAATTCAGGTGCGTTGATACCATGTAAGACAGAAAGACGTTGTGCCAAGATACGGCTCTCTTTTTCCAATAATGCACGGCTAATTTCAGGAGCAAAATTGAGTAAGGAAAGCGTAATCCCATAGCGTTGCAGTGTTTCTCTGACGCTGGCGGCTAAAAGTTGTAATGGACGAATACGCGCCGGATTAATGCGCAGTAAGCCATCAGTATCACAACAAATCAGGCGCTGACGGCACAGTTCTGTAATCAAAGTATTAATGACTTCAGGGAGCTCTTCTTTCTCATAACGAATAAATAGTTCCGCTTTAATAAGAGGGAAAATTAGCTCAACTTGTTTCATTAAATCATCACGATGAATTTTTTCATGATGTAAGACGATGCTGGCAATTAATGATGGAGTGATCATTAAGTGGATTGTGTTGTTGCGGTAGTAAGTCATTAATACCGCACTTTCACGGGGGAGCACCACAATATCGCCTAGACTATCTTTTTCGACTTGGAATTTATCTGATTGCAACGCGTGTTCTAATAAGGCTTCAGCATTTTTATCAGATACAATCATGTCTGTCGAATAAGGCACATTGCGTAATAATTGCAGATAACAATCTACTTGCTCTAACAGCTGTTCTCTAGTGAGAGCACGTTGACGTGATGCCAACAAGGCTGTTGAAACAAGGTTGATTGCATTAATAGACGCCGCATTATTGATATGAACCATGATGTTGTCTGCCAGTGTGCTTACTGTTGGATTTAACCAACTTGGGCGTTGTGGCTCAATTGGGTCAATATCATCACGCCATTGTGGAACAGCCTGGTTTAAGTATTGGACAACAGAAATCGGCTCACCAAAGTTCACATAGCCTTGACCAAGGTTACGTAATTTACGTAATCCCCGGACCATCTGCATAAAGCCTTCTTTCTCTTTTGTTGCGCCACGTAACTCTTTGGCATAGGTTGCCACTTCCATAACGTGTTCATATCCAATGTAAATTGGAACAACTGAGATAGGGCGTGTTTCACCGCGTAACATGGCTTGTACTGTCATTGAGAGTGTCCCTGTTTTAGGATCTAACAATCGACCTGTACGAGAACGTCCACCTTCAACGAAATATTCAATCGAGTAACCGCGTGTAAATAGCTCACCTAAATATTCGCGGAAAATGGTGGAGTAAAGCTTGTTACCTTTAAAGGTTCTTCGGATAAAGAAAGCCCCTAAACGACGGAAAATAGGCCCTGCTGGCCAGAAATTGAGGTTAATACCTGCCGCAATATGAGGTGGTACTAAGCCTTGGTGATAAAGCACATAAGAAAGTAGTAAGTAGTCCATGTGGCTACGGTGACAAGGAACATAAACGATTTCATGCCCATCTTGTGCGAGTTTACGTACTCGCTCGGCATTATAAACGTTAATACCTTGGTAGAGCTTATTCCATGTCCAACTTAATACACGATCACTAATACGCACCGCTTCATATGAGAAATTAGCTGCAATTTCTTCCATGATATCTGTGGCATTTTTACGCGCTTTATCGAGCGAAATTTTCTTCGCTTTTGATTCATCTTCAATCGCTTTTTCAATGGCTTTCGAGGAAAGTAATTTATTGAAGAGATCTTGGCGTGCTGGCAATTTCGGACCAACAGCCGCTAAACGCTGACGTGAAAAGTGGATACGTGCAACACGCGCGAGTTTTCGGGCTATACTGGTGTCAGTACCGTGTTCGTTCGCCATTTCACGCATTGAAACCGTGGGTGAAAAACGAACAAAGCTATCACGACCTAGCCAGAGGATAGCGATAAATTTTTGGATACCGTTAAGCACACGTAAATGTGGAACGCCATTATGGCCTTCACGACCAGGAGAGCGCCCAAACATCACGGAAACCGGCAACATCTCGATATCAAGATGTGGGTTATTACGATGTGCATCCAGATAAGCGTGGAATGTCTTCACGGAATCTTTACGAGGATCGGGCGAGTAGTAACGGAATACTCTTGGGCCGTCATCAATAAAGACATACGCAGGAAGCTTAGTTCCACCGATCTCAATAGGTTGTAGCGGATCAGGCAATCCTAAAGAGAGACACTGCTGTCGTAATGTCAGTAAGTCCGCCTTTGAATGATAGGGCAGAACATAAAGGAAAGATCGCGACGTATCTAACCCTAATTCAGCGATAGGATCAGTCGGAACTCGTTTGCTTTTTACCAATAATTTTAGTGGTAAATTCAATGTGTTATAATATAGTTTACGCCAAGCTGACATAAATAGTTGTAGCCTCTTATTAGCAATACTTCGAAAGCATAACAGAAAGTCTTTCGTAGATCTGTGGTGCTGTGACAATATTAATAGAGAAAAGTGGCAAAATAATCGTTTGTTTTCGATAGAGTTTATTATGGCTAATCAAAATAAAGGTCTTACCCGAATCATCAAAGCTGGTGGCTATTCATACAAAGGCATTCGTGCTGCTTGGATTAATGAAGCCGCTTTTAGACAAGAAGCAATTGTGACCTTGGTTGCAATTATCCTTTCATTTTTCATCGATGTCAGTGGTCTAGAGCGCATTTTACTCATTGGTTCCGTTGTACTAGTTGTGATCTTGGAACTGGTAAATAGTGCAATAGAAGCCGTTGTCGATCGAATTGGATCTGAATATCACGAATTATCCGGACGTGCAAAAGATATGGGTTCTGCCGCCGTTCTGATAGCTATTATATTGGGATTATTTACTTGGGTAACCATTCTTTGGGGGCATTTCTTCGCATAAAGTTAAAAAATTCGATTTTTGTCGAAAAATAATCCAAAGATGCGTGTTTTATATTCATTTAAGGTTTCAAATCGTCATATACCTGTATATACTCACAGTCTGACTGTATAAACAAACAGGGGGCGGAATGAAAGCATTAACTGCAAGGCAGCAGCAGGTTTACGATTTGGTTCGTGATCACATTTCGCAAACGGGTATGCCACCAACACGGGCTGAAATAGCTTCCCAACTTGGGTTTCGCTCACCAAATGCGGCAGAAGAGCACTTAAAAGCTCTTGCTCGTAAAGGCGTGATAGAAATTGTCTCTGGTGCATCCAGAGGTATCCGTTTGCTAATGGAAGAAGAGCCAGAAGGACTGCCATTAATTGGGCGAGTCGCTGCTGGTGAACCACTTTTAGCGCAAGAGCATATTGAAAGCCACTATCAAGTTGACCCAATGCTATTTAAACCAAGTGCAGATTTTTTATTGCGCGTTAATGGCATGTCAATGAAAGATATTGGTATTATGGATGGCGATTTACTTGCTGTGCATAAAACGCAAGATGTTCACAACGGGCAAGTTATTGTGGCTCGTATCGAAGATGAAGTGACAGTAAAGCGCTTTAAGAAAAGCGGTAATAAAATTGAACTTCATGCAGAAAACCCAGAATTTTCACCTATTATCGTCGATTTACGCGAACAAAGCTTTACTGTAGAAGGTTTAGCTGTAGGGGTTATTCGTAACGGCGAATGGCTGTAATTTGTACCAAAGTAAGTCAATACAACTTATTTTAAAAAGATGCAGATGATGTGTAAAACCACAAAATCATCTGCATTTTTTATTTCTAATTTGTATAAAAAAACACCATCGCACTACAAATGTAATTACAATATGATGTGTTTTAATTACGGAGGTGCCTATGACAACGATACAAGTTAGAGTAGACGATGAGCTCAAAAAAGAAGCTTATCAAGTATTTGAAAAAATGAACCTGTCTCCTTCAGATGCCATAAGATTATTTCTACGTTATGTTTCTGAAAATGAAAAATTACCTTTCTCAGAAGTTTCTGTCGTTGTTGGGGAACTGGATGAAGATGAGGATATTTTAGCTGTTGTACGTGAACGTTTGAAAAAACCAAGTAAACGTATAAGAGTAAATATTGATGATCTTTAATATTGAGTTTGATAAGCGTGCCTTGAAAGAATGGCAGAAACTCGATCAAAGCATTAAAGAGCAGTTTAAAAAGAAATTAAAAAAATTGTAGGAAAACCCTTATATAGAGTCAGCTCGCTTAAAAGGTGATCTCGCGGGTTGCTATAAGATTAAATTACGAGCATCTGGTTTTCGATTGGTTTACCAAGTTATTGATTCTGAAGTTGTGATTTTAGTTATTGCTATTGGTAAGCGTGAAGAGAGTAAAGCTTATTCATTAGCTGAAGTGAGAATTCAAAAGAACAACATGTATTAGCCAGCATTTAGCTGGCTTTTTGTTTTTATAAGCTCAACGCGGCTTATAGTCGCCAGTTTTTTTCTGTTTAAGATTATCATCCATACTGTGATCATGATGACAACCTTCAGGATGTGTACACTCTTGTGCTTCATGGCACTGTGAACATAATCCATGAATTTCTATGACGCTATGTCGTAAATGAAATCCACTCTCTTTTGCTAGTAATGAAATTGCATCTTCAATTTTATGGCTATTCTTTTCAGTGACAGATAAACAACGATCACAAATTAGCATTACTGACGTATGTTCAACATCATCAAAGTGATGACAAAGCACATAGCTGTTGGTGGATTCTATTTTGTGGATAAATCCTTGCTCAAGTAAAAATTCTAACCCGCGATAGACCGTAGGTGGTTTTGCTTGTGGTTCAACTTGGCGTAATAAATCCAATAAGTCGTATGCGCTGATAGCAGAAGGTTGCTGTATTATCAGACGCAATACTGCCAGACGTTGTGAAGTCAGGCGAACACCTCGTTTCTGGCAGATCTTTTCTGCCTGAGCGAGCAATTTCTCTTCATTCATGGGGATCAGATGCTCTCAGACGTTGTTAATGGCACCAATCCTATCATATTTTTCAAGAGTAAACCTTTGTGTAAAGTGGGGGTTTGTGAAAATAACCTCAGCCTCAATTTTCGTTTAAATGAAGATATTGAGAGAAATAAAGATATTTTGCCTCTGAATTGAGAAATTTTTATCGTGTAAAACTATTTACATGGAGTATGTACTAACTATTAACAACAAAAAACCCAGCTTGAGCTGGGTTAGTTTTTTAGGTGATTTTAGATAAATTGTTCTGAAATTTAGAACGGAATATCGTCATCAAAATCCATTGGTGGTTCATTGTTTGGCGCTGGTGCGGCAGCTGGTTGTTGTGCTGGGCGAGATTGTGCACCACCGCTAAATTGTTGTGATGCTTGTGGCTGTTGTGGTTGACCCCAACCGCCTTGACCACCTTGAGAAGGTGCGCCATCTTGGTTACCACGGCCGCCTAACATTTGCATTGAGCCGCCAATGTTAACAACAACTTCAGTGCTATATCTGTCTTGACCGCTTTGGTCTTGCCATTTACGTGTTTGTAACTGACCTTCGATATACACTTGTGAACCTTTACGCAGATATTCGCCTGCAATTTCCGCTAATTTGCCGAAAATTACCACACGGTGCCACTCGGTTTTTTCTTTCATTTCACCGGTTTGTTTATCGCGCCAGCTTTCTGATGTTGCCAGTGTTAGATTGGCAACTGCACCGCCACTTGGCATATAACGGATTTCTGGATCCTGCCCTAAATTACCGATAAGAATAACTTTGTTTACGCCTCTGCTCGCCATGTGAGGTACTCCTGCGAAAGTAAATTTTTTGAAATCATAAGCGAATAAGTTTATCACGTACGCTAAAATTTGAATATGACGTGTGATGAATTTCTCAATTGTGAACATTGTCGAAATTTTTCTGTCTCAAAATGACAGAGTTACATCACCATTCAATTTCACTATATATACTGTATATCCATTCAGTTAACTTTGTGTCATAATTATCCGATTCTTTCTTTTTCGGCGACTCTTTCAATCCGGGATATATTCATGGATAAAATCGAAGTACGGGGCGCTCGCACCCATAATCTAAAAAATATCAACTTGATCATTCCTCGCGATAAACTAATTGTTATTACGGGGCTTTCTGGTTCAGGTAAATCTTCTTTAGCCTTTGATACGCTTTATGCAGAAGGGCAGCGACGCTATGTAGAATCGCTTTCTGCTTATGCTCGTCAGTTTCTTTCGTTGATGGAAAAACCTGATGTTGACCATATTGAAGGTTTATCTCCCGCTATTTCGATTGAGCAGAAATCTACGTCGCACAACCCACGTTCTACAGTGGGAACAATTACAGAAATTCACGACTACTTGCGTCTTTTATTTGCACGTGTTGGTGAGCCTCGTTGTCCTGATCACGACATTCCACTTGCGGCTCAAACAGTCAGCCAAATGGTCGATAATGTACTTGAGCAACCTGAAGGCAAGCGCTTAATGCTTTTAGCGCCTGTGGTGAAAGAGCGTAAAGGCGAGCATATTAAGTTACTTAATAATCTTGCTGCTCAAGGCTATATTCGTGCTCGTATTGATGGTGAAGTGTGTGATCTTTCAGATCCGCCAACATTAGAGTTACAGAAGAAACATACCATTGAAGTGGTTATTGACCGCTTTAAGGTTCGTGACGATCTAGCTCAACGTTTAGCTGAATCTTTTGAAACCGCATTAGAGCTTTCTGGTGGTACCGCTGTTATCTCTGATATGGACGATAGCAATGCAGACGATATTGTTTTTTCTGCAAACTTTGCTTGTCCTGTTTGTGGTTACAGCATGAGCGAACTAGAACCTCGTTTATTCTCCTTTAATAACCCTGCTGGTGCGTGTCCAACGTGTGATGGCTTAGGTGTTCAGCAATTCTTTGATCCTGAATTAGTGATCCAAAATAGAGAGATCTCTCTTGCTGGTGGCGCAATTAAAGGGTGGGATCGCCGTAATTTCTACTATTTCCAGATGCTTCGCTCATTGGGTGAACACTATCATTTTGATGTTGAAGCACCATTTGATTCGTTACCAGATAATATCCAGAAAGTCATTTTAACTGGGTCAGGCAAAGAGAATATTGAATTTAAATACACAAACGATCGTGGCGATGTTGTTGTTCGTCATCATCCTTTTGAAGGTGTATTAAATAATATGGAACGCCGTTACCGTGAGACAGAATCTAGTGCGGTACGTGAAGAACTTTCTAAATATATTAGTAATCGCTCATGTGCTTCTTGTGGTGGTACGCGTTTACGCCGAGAAGCACGTCATGTGTATGTTGAAAATACAACATTGCCAGAAATAGCCGATTACAGCATTGGTCATGCAATGACCTTTTTCCAAAATCTGAAATTGAGTGGTCAACGCGCGAAGATTGCAGAAAAAGTCTTAAAAGAGATTGGTGACCGACTAAAATTCTTGGTAAATGTGGGATTAAATTACCTCACACTTTCTCGTTCCGCTGAAACATTATCAGGTGGTGAAGCACAACGTATTCGTTTAGCGAGCCAAATTGGTGCGGGATTAGTTGGCGTTATGTATGTGTTGGATGAGCCTTCAATTGGTTTACATCAACGAGATAACGATCGCTTACTTGAAACGCTGATCCACTTACGTAATTTGGGTAACACCGTGATCGTCGTTGAGCATGATGAAGATGCTATCCGTGCAGCTGATCATGTTATTGATATTGGACCTGGTGCGGGTGTTCATGGTGGTGAAATTGTCGCTCAAGGAACTCTTGAAGATATCATTAATAACCCGAATTCATTAACGGGGAAATTCTTAAGTGGTGAGCGTCGTATCGCAATTCCAGAGCAACGTGTACCGGTTGATCGCGAAAAAATGCTGACCATTCTTGGCGCAAAAGGTAATAACTTAAAAAATGTTAATCTGAAATTACCTGTAGGTTTATTTACCTGCATTACAGGCGTTTCAGGATCAGGTAAATCAACGCTTATCAACGATACGTTATTCCCTATTGCCCAACGCCAATTAAATGGGGCTACAAATAGCGTACCTGCGCCTTATTTAGATGTTGAAGGGCTAGAGTATTTCGATAAAGTTATTGATATTAACCAAAGCCCAATAGGTCGTACTCCTCGTTCAAACCCTGCAACTTATACGGGTGTCTTTACACCTATTCGTGAGTTATTTGCGGGTGTACCTGAATCTCGTACTCGTGGTTATACGCCGGGTCGTTTTAGTTTCAACGTCAAAGGTGGTCGTTGTGAAGCTTGCCAAGGCGACGGCGTCTTAAAAGTTGAAATGCATTTCTTACCTGATGTGTATGTACCTTGTGATCAATGTAAAGGTCAGCGTTATAACCGTGAAACCCTTGAAGTTAAATACAAAGGAAAAAATATTCACGAAGCGTTGGATATGACCATTGAAGAGGCGAGAGAATTCTTTGATGCAGTGCCGGCATTAGCTCGTAAACTACAAACATTGATTGATGTTGGTCTTTCTTATATTCGTTTAGGGCAATCAGCTACGACTTTATCGGGCGGTGAAGCGCAGCGGGTTAAGTTAGCAAAAGAGTTGTCAAAACGTGGAACAGGACAGACACTCTATATTCTCGATGAGCCGACAACCGGGCTTCACTTTGCTGATATTGAGTTGTTGCTTGAAGTTCTTCATCAGTTACGTAACCAAGGTAATACTATTGTTGTCATTGAGCACAATCTTGATGTGATCAAAACAGCAGACTGGATTGTAGATCTTGGCCCTGAAGGCGGAAGTGGTGGTGGTCAAATTTTAGTGTCAGGCACACCAGAGCAAGTTGCAGAATTTGAAGGTTCACATACTGCAAAATTCTTAAAACCAATCTTAGAGCGTGGTTATTAAGATTACGTCACTTATTCCCTTATGATCTAAGCGCTACAGACAATAAATACTTTACTGTTTGTAGCGCGCTTTCTTCAAGAAAAGTAAATCCGCGGAGTATGATAGAATTTAATTCTATTGAAAAAAGTATTCTCTTTTGGCTATTCACTTCCTTATCGATTTTTTATCTTATTAACTGCCTATTTTTATAAAAAGCAGATTAAATGGTTAATTATGCTGTTTTGTAACGATATGTTAACCAAATACGATATAACAAAGCTAAATAGAAAGGATTATCATAGTATATCGTGATGGACAGCACAGTTTATTTGGTGATTTGTTTCAATTGTTATACTTGACTATTATTGTATAACAATGGGTGTTTTTTATTATTAATCAATCAGTTATTTATTTTTGAGAGGTGCAGTAGAGGGAAGGTTATTATTTACTATGCTCTTTGAACAGATAATCCTACTTTTCTCCTTACGATAGAATTTTTTTCCAAATCATTTCAGGCTATCACGATTTATAACAACTTTTTTCTCCGTAATATTCCCTATCATTTACCCATAATAAATAATACCTGCAAAGAGTAAGGCTATTTCGACATCGCAATGTTAGATAGACTTTTTTTACCCCCAAAAATTCGTTTTGCTATTAACAATTACAATATAAAAAGTGAGTACTAAAATGGAAACGGCTTCCTCAAAAACAGAGACAACAAGCTATCCCGCAACTAGTGCTGGCGCTCGCCGCGCAGGTATGACTGAACAAGAATGGCGTGCAGCAATTAAATTCGACGGCAATGATGTGGGCTGGGTTATCATGAGTATCGGTATGGCTATCGGTGCAGGCATTGTGTTTTTACCTGTACAGGTAGGCCTGATGGGATTATGGGTTTTCCTACTATCCTCAATCATTGGTTATCCAGCGATGTATCTTTTCCAGCGTCTATTTATTAATACGTTGGCTGAATCTCCGGAGTGTAAAGACTACCCAAGCGTTATCACTGGTTATCTCGGTAAAAACTGGGGTATTTTATTAGGTGCACTCTACTTTGTGATGTTAGTCATTTGGATGTTTGTTTACTCAACAGCTATCACCAATGACAGTGCTTCTTACTTACAAACATTTGGTGTTACTGAAGGTTTACTGTCAGAAAACCCATTCTATGGTTTGATCCTGATTTGTGCGTTAGTGGCTATCTCTTCTCGTGGTGAACAATTACTGTTTAAAGTATCAAGCTTTATGGTACTGACTAAACTGTTTGTTGTTGCAGCGTTAGGGCTCTCCATGATTGGTATGTGGCATCTTTATAACGTAGGTGCATTACCACCAGCTGGACGCTTAATCAAAGAAGCAATCATTACATTACCTTTTACACTGACTTCAATTCTGTTTATCCAAACATTAAGCCCAATGGTTATCTCTTACCGTGGTCGTAATAAAAACCGTGAAGTTGCTCGTCACAAAGCATTACGTGCAATGAATATCGCGTTCGGTGTGTTGTTCTGTACTGTTTTCTTCTATGCAATCTCATTCACATTGGCAATGGGTCACGATGAAGCAGTTAAAGCGTATGAGCAAAATATCTCTGCATTAGCGATTGCTGCGAAATTCTTCCCTGGTGGTTGGGTAACCGTTGTAAGCGTAATGCTGAACATCTTTGCCGTAATGACTGCATTCTTTGGTGTTTACTTAGGTTTCCGTGAAGCGACACAAGGGATCGTGATGAACATCCTGCAACGTTATCTTCCAACAGAGAAAATTAACCAAAAATGGGTACAAAACGGCATCATGATTTTCGCTGTGTTACTGGCATGGGGCGCAATCATCCTTAATGCACCAGTATTGAGCTTCACTTCAATTTGTAGCCCAATCTTCGGTATGGTGGGTTGTCTTATCCCTGCATACTTAGTGTACAAAGTGCCAATGTTACATAAATACAAAGGTGCGTCACTTTACCTGATTATCTTTACCGGTTTACTGCTCGTTATCTCTCCGTTCTTGGCATTCTCATAGTCGCCAACTTCGGTTCTAGTTAGGAGTTGTTTTTAAAAACTAAATTAATCCAAGGTGTTAGATTATGAGCCAGAACAAAAATTCTCATTTATGGTCACAGTTTGTTCGCCAGTTACGTGAAGGTGTTAAGCCCGCAGTCGGTTGTACTGAGCCAATTTCATTAGCATTGGCAGCAGCGAAAGCAACCGCACTTTTAGGCGAGCCTGTTGTTCGTATCGAAGCTTGGGTTTCACCAAACTTGATGAAAAACGGAATGGGCGTAACAGTGCCGGGAACGGGAATGGCTGGGCTACCTATTGCAGTAGCATTAGGTGCAACAGGAGGAGAGCCTGATGCAGGGCTGGAGGTCTTGTTAAAAGCATCCGCTGATGCAGTTGCTCAAGCTAAGACACTGGTCGCTGAAGGTAAAGTCACCGTGGGTGTAAAAGCACCTTGTGAGGATGTTCTTTACTCTGAAGCGAAAGTGTATAGCCAATCTGGTTATGCCATCGTCAGTATCGCAAGAGAGCATACACATGTTGTTCGCTGTGAATGTAACGGTAACGTTGTTTTTGAGGAAGATAAATCAGCGCTTACCAATAATTGTGAATGTACTGATGAAAAACCTTTTACTGATGTTTGTGCTGAAGATATCTATAACTTTGCACTTAATGTGCCAGTGAGTGAAATTGAGTTTATGCTCAATGCCGCTCGTTTAAATGGCGCTTTATCGGAAGAGGGGCTACAAAACACCTATGGATTAGCCATTGGTCGTACCTTAATTCTGCAACAAGAGAAAGGTTTGTTAGGTAAAGACTTACTTAATGAAATCATGATCAGAGCATCCGCTGCATCCGATGCTCGCATGGGTGGAGCGGTATTACCGGCAATGAGTAATTCAGGCTCAGGCAATCAGGGAATTGCTGCAACATTGCCTGTGATGGTTGTTGCTGAATTTATCAAAGCAGATGATGAAACTTTACTGCGTGCGTTGGTTTTATCTCACTTAATGGCAATTTATGTTCATAGCCATTTTCCACCTCTTTCCGCCCTTTGTGCTGCAACAACCGCTTCAATGGGAGCAGCTGCAGGAATGGCATGGTTACTCACAAAAGATTTCACCACTGTCAGTATGTCTATCAACAGTATGATTGGTGATATCAGTGGCATTATCTGTGATGGCGCATCGAATAGCTGTGCAATGAAAGTATCAAGTAGTGCAGCGAGTGCTTATAAAGCCGTATTAATGGCGATGCAAAATCAAAGTGTTGCGGGTACTGATGGTATTGTCAGTGACGATGTCGATAGCTCAATAGCGAATCTCTGTGCATTAGCCAGTCGTGCAATGCAACATACGGATATTCAAATCATTGAGATTATGGAAGAAAAAGCGCGTCGTAATGCTGGGGAAAAGAAGCAAGTTGTCAATATATAAAAGGCGAAAATCTAAAGCGACAGTGATGTTGTGATGCAGTAAAAGGAAATACCTGCTTATGAGAATAGGCAGGTATTTTTTATCATGAAATCACATTGATTGGCTTAGATACTCACAGCAGCAAAGGCTTGGGCAATGCGCTGAACATTACCTGTATTAACACCTGCCATACAAACACGACCCGTACCGACAAGATAAATGCCAAATTCGTCACGTAATCTATCAACTTGTGCTTGTGTAAAGCCGGTATAGCTAAACATACCGCGTTGAGTTAATAGATGATCAAAATTCTTTTCAGGCAGAGCAACTTTTAAAGCTTCGACTAAAGTCACGCGCATTTCTTTAATACGGTCACGCATATGCGCGACTTCTTTTTGCCATTGTGCAGTTAAAACTTGGTCTGATAGCACTTTATTAACAATTTGCGCGCCATAGTTTGCAGGGCTTGAATAGATACGGCGTACACCCGCTTTTAGCTGACCTAATACGTGTTCGCATTCAGTGGCATTATCACAAACAATGGATAATCCGCCCGCGCGTTCACCGTAGATCCCAAATATTTTTGAAAAAGAGTTACTGATAAGTATCGGTAATCCTGCTTTTGCCATAGTGCGAATAGCATAAGCGTCGTCATCTAAGTTTTCGGCAAAGCCTTGATAAGCAATATCTAAGAATGGGATGGCTTGGCGAGCTTTCAATACTTCAGTGACTTGATCCCATTGATCTTTAGTTAGATCGGAACCTGTTGGGTTATGGCAACAAGGGTGCATCAATACAATGCTTTTTTCAGGCAGTTTTTTAAAGCAATCTAACAGAGCTTCAAATTTTACGCCTTTGGTTTCAGGATCAAAGTAAGGGTAGTGATTCACTTTGAAGCCTGAGCCTGCAAAAATAGAACCATGATTATCCCAAGTTGGATCACTTATCCACACTTCTGAACCAGGGAAATAACGATGCAGAAAATCAGCACCCACTTTTAATGCGCCTGATCCACCTAATGTTTGGATCGTGGCAATTTTCTTTTCTGCAATTAGAGGATTATCTGCACCGAAAAGGAGATCTTGAATTTCGCTACGATAAGGCGCCAGCCCTTCCATTGGTAAATAAAGTGTTGCGGTGGGTGTCATGGCATTGAGTTGCTGACGTGCAACTGAAACTGTTCCTAAAATAGGGGTCTTGCCTTCTTCGTCATAATAAAGACCAATGCTTAAATTAATTTTATCCTGACGTGGGTCTTTGTTATAAACATCCATCAATGAGAGAATCGGATCTCCCGGAAACGCTTCAACCTGTTGAAACACGGCTTCTTCTCCAATCACTTTTAGTGTGTCATAGGGATACAATATCGTGTGTATTATTGTTCGTCTAGGTATTCCATGATGACGCGCGAGGTTAATTTGGTAATCAACTCATAGGCGCTAATACCACTATATTTGGCAATTTCTTCTACCGGCAACACATCTCCCCATAAAATAGCTTCATCACCAACACTATCAATCAGTTCAGTCCCCAAATCGACGCTGATCATATCCATCGAAACGCGACCAACAATAGGCACTTTTCGACCATTTATCCACACAGGAGTACCTGAAGGTGCGCTGCGGGGATAGCCATCGCCGTAGCCAATTGCGATCACACCAAGATAAGTGTCTTTTTCACTTACCCATGTGCCACCATAACCAACAGGCTCACCAGCTTTATGTTTACGAACAGCAATCAGGCTTGTTTTTAGCGTCATTGCAGGGATTAAGCCAAAGTCTTTGCCCGTTCTTTCATCACCAGTAGGAGAGATACCATAAGTGATAATACCGGGGCGAACCCACTGATAATGGACTTGAGGCCAAAATAAAATACCAGCAGAAGCTGCGATAGATTTATCACCGGCTTTATCTTGAATAAAATCTTGAAATAGCGAGATTTGTTTTTGTGTCGCCTCAGGAACATCGGGTTCATCAGCACGACTAAAATGGCTCACAATATTGACAGGTTGTTGTACATTTTTGCAGGCGGAAAGCCGTAAATAGAAGGCTTGTGCGTCCTCAGGACGTACCCCTAAACGGTGCATACCCGTATCGATTTTCATCCATACTTTGACGGGTTCATCTAAGTCAGCTTGTTCTAATGCTTCTAATTGTTCTTGGCTATGAACAACGGTTTCAATGTGGTTAACAACTAAAATAGGTAGGTCAACGACATCAAAAAAACCTTCTAACAGGAGAATGGGTTTTACAACACCCCCACTTCGTAAGGTTAATGCTTCACCAATACGTGCAACACCAAAACAATCAGCATTATCCATTAAGGTATATGCTGTTTCTAATAACCCATGACCATAAGCGTTTGCTTTCACGACAGCTATCAGGTGGCTATGTGGGGCATAGTCTCTCACATGCTGAAAATTGTGACGCAGAGCGCGGCGATCTATCACTGCGGTTGCCGCTTTCATATTATTCCAATACTTCCTTTAATTAAGTCAAGGTTAGTGATTATTCATCGTCGTAAGCAGGGCCAGCATAGTTATCAAAGCGTGACCATTGGCCGTTAAAGGTAAGCCTTACTGTACCAATTGGGCCGTTACGTTGTTTACCGATGATGATTTCTGCAACACCTTTTAAATCGCTACTTTCGTGGTAAACCTCGTCACGATAAATAAACATGATAAGGTCAGCATCTTGCTCAATAGAGCCTGATTCACGTAAGTCGGAGTTAACAGGGCGTTTATCAGCACGTTGTTCCAAACTACGGTTTAACTGTGATAGTGCAACCACGGGAACTTGTAGTTCTTTAGCTAATGCTTTTAACGAACGAGAAATTTCAGCAATTTCTAGTGTTCTGTTTTCAGATAATGAAGGTACTCTCATTAGCTGCAAGTAGTCAATCATGATAAGGCTTAAACCGCCATGTTCACGATAAATTCGACGAGCACGAGAGCGTACTTCTGTTGGGGTTAAACCTGATGAGTCATCGATATACATATTGCGTTTTTCAAGCAAAATACCCATGGTGCTTGAAATACGAGCCCAATCCTCATCATCAAGCTGGCCTGTACGAATTCTTGTCTGATCGACACGAGATAATGATGCCAACATACGCATCATGATTTGGTTACCGGGCATCTCTAAGCTGAAGATAAGTACAGGTTTTTCTTCGGTCATTGCCGCATTTTCACATAAGTTCATGGCAAATGTGGTTTTACCCATAGAAGGACGTGCTGCGACAATAATTAAATCTGACTTTTGTAATCCTGCAGTTTTTTTATCAAGATCTTGATAACCACTCGAAACCCCAGTGACACCATCATGAGGTTTTTGATAGAGCTGTTCTATTTTTTCAACAGTTTCTTCTAAAATAGCCTCTATTGCTTTAGGGCCTTCGTCTTTATTGGCTCGAGTTTCAGCGATTTGGAATACTCTAGATTCGGCAAAGTCGAGTAGATCTTCACTGGTGCGTCCCTGAGGATCAAAACCTGCATCTGCAATTTCATTGGCAACTTTTATCATATCGCGAACAACCGCACGTTCTCGGACGATATCCGCATAAGCGTTAATGTTCGCCGCACTTGGCGTATTTTTTGAAAGCTCTGCTAAGTAAGCAAAACCCCCCACGCTGTCTAGTTCAGCATTTTGTTCTAATGCTTCTGATAGCGTAATAAGATCGATAGGTTTACCTAGTTCCAGCAAGCGTTGCATTTGCGAGAAAATAGTACGATGAGGGCGGCTATAAAAGTCTTCTGCGGTGACTCGCTCAGAAACATTATCCCAACGTTCATTATCTATCATCAGACCGCCTAACACGGACTGCTCTGCTTCCAGCGAATGGGGAGGTAGTTTTAATCCCTCCATTTGTCGGTCTTTGATATCAGACATCAGCTTGTCAGTGGTCTTATTTCTGGCCATAAATCCTGCATAAAAATCGAAAAAGTGTCAGTACGCTCTAGTATACGCTAACCCAATTATCTGTGCCTTGTAGAAATAGCTATCCTTTGTCATTATCTCTAAAGGTTTTTTGTGCTCGCTTATTTAACCTCTTATCCTATAAAGGAGATAGTAATGGCTAAACGTATTCAATTTGCGACTCATGGCACTGCTGATGTTCTTGAGCTAGCAACATTTACACCTGCTCCTCTTGGTGAACACGAAGTTCAGGTTGCCAATAAGGCAATTGGTATTAACTATATTGATACTTATGTACGTAGTGGGTTATATCCTGTAAGCCACTTTCCTAGTGGATTAGGCACTGAAGCTGCGGGCATTATTATCAAAACAGGCGCTAAAGTAACTTCACTAAAAGAAGGGGATAGAGTTGTATATGCGCAGTCTTCGTTAGGGGCTTATAGTGATACGCATAATGTACCAGAAAATAAAGTAGCACGCCTGCCTGATAACATCTCTTTTGAACAAGCCGCAGCCTCTTTTTTAAAAGGATTAACGGTTTATTATCTTTTCAATGAAACCTATAAACTACAAGCCGGTGAAACCTTCTTATTCCACGCAGCGGCTGGTGGTGTTGGTTTAATTGCAAGCCAGTGGGCGAAAGCTATTGGTGCAAAAATGATTGGTACAGCAGGCAGTGATCAAAAGGTCGCCAAAGCAAAAGCGGCAGGTGCATGGGAAGTCATTAATTACCAGACTGAGTCTATTGTAGAACGTGTCTTGGCGTTGACTAATAACCAAAAAGTACCCGTTGTTTATGACTCTGTTGGTAAAGCAACTTGGTTAGATTCATTAGACTGTTTACAACGTCGTGGCTTAATGGTGAGTTTTGGTAACGCATCAGGTGCAGTAACTGGCGTTGATTTAGGTATCCTCAATAAAAAAGGTTCTTTGTATGTCACGCGCCCATCTATTTCAGGTTATATCACAACGCGTGAAGAGCTAGATGCTGCAAGTGAAGCGTTATTTGCATTAATTGGTAGCGGTAAAATTAATGTAAGTGTACCTGATAATCAGAAATTTGCTTTAGCAGATGCGAAAGATGCACACCGTTATCTTGAAAGTAGACAATCCCAAGGATCAAGCTTACTTATTCCTTAATTATTATTTGTAAGATTTAAAACCTGTTTGAAATAAAGTAGACAGGTTTTAAATACTTATTCTTCAATTATTTTTCAGTGACAAATTTAAGAGCATTTTCTAAAACAGATAAATCAGCACCTTGTTTATGGGCATTTTCACTTAAATGACGACGCCATTGTCTAGCACCTGGAATACCTTGGAAAATTCCCAACATATGACGAGTTACATGACCTAAATAAGTGCCTTGTGAAAGCTCTTTTTCAATATAAGGATACATTGCTCTTACTGCCGCGACGGCATCAGCAATAGGCAACTGATTATCAAAAAGCTCATGATCAACATGCGCTAGAATAGATGGGTTTTGATAAGCTTCACGACCAACCATAACACCATCCATATATTTTAAATGTTCCTTCGCTTCTTCTAGTGACTTAATACCACCATTAATCGCCATAGTGAGATGCGAGAAATCACGCTTTAACTGATAAACACGAGGATAATCTAAAGGTGGAACCTCACGATTCTCTTTTGGACTTAAACCTGATAGCCATGCTTTACGTGCATGAATAATAAAGGTATCACAGTTATTATCACAGCTAACCGTATCAATAAAATCACATAGAAATTCATAGCTATCTTGATCATCAATACCAATACGTGTTTTTACTGTGACAGGAATATCAACGACATCGCGCATCGCTTTCACACAATCAGCGACGAGTTGCGCATCTCCCATTAAACAAGCACCAAAGCGCCCATTTTGTACGCGATCTGAAGGACAACCCACATTTAAATTAATTTCATCATAGCCACGCTCTTGTGCCAATTTTGCACATTGCGCCAAAGCTTGGGGATCGCTTCCACCTAACTGTAAAGAGACCGGGTGTTCTTCTTCACTGTATTTTAGATAGTCACCTTTACCGTGAATAATGGCGCCTGTTGTAACCATTTCAGTATAAAGCAATGTATTTTTACTTAATTGACGAAAGAAATAGCGACAATGACGATCTGTCCAGTCGAGCATCGGTGCAACAGAGAAGCGGTTCAAACTATACTCTTTTGAATTGCTACTAACATTATGATTTTCTGTTGATTTATTGAGTTCTATATTCTCTAACATGTTGTAATTCTTTCGTCTATTTAGGCGGTGATTATCTCTAAATTGTTAAGGAGATAAAATGAGCGCGCATTATAGCATAGAGGATAGCTTACACATGGTGGATCTGATGCTAGGATGATTTTATAAAGCTGAAGATAAGTGATAATAAACTATAAAATAGGAAAACATAATGCCAACAGAAAAAAGAGCATTACCTTATTTCAAATATCATCCTGAACCGATAAAAACAGGTGCTTTTATCACAGATGATACCGTTATATGTGATTGTTGTGGAAAGGAAACCAATATTTATTACGAAGGGCCTTTTTTTAGTGTTGATGATATTGAAGCGCTTTGTCCTTGGTGTATTGCAGATGGCTCTGCCAGTGAGAAATTTGAAGGTGATTTTCAAGATCTCTCTTCTGTTGAAGGAATATTATCAACCTATGATAGTAACGGTGAATATTCAGGTTATCAGTCAGGTGTACCTAAAGAAAATCTTGAAGAGTTGATCCGTAGAACGCCGGGATATCAAGGATGGCAACAAGAACATTGGCTTACACATTGTGGCGATCTTTGTGCATTTGTTGGTTATGTTGGATGGGAAGATATTGCTGATAAATTAGATGAATTTGTTTCTTTGGCAGAAGATATTGGTGAGATAGGTATGAATATGGATGATTTACCTAATAACTTAACTAATGAAGGCCATTGCCAAGGTTATTTGTTTAAGTGTTGCTGTTGTGGAAAACTACGTCTACATATCGATTTTAGTTAAAAATATTACTCAATAAATATTAAGTCTATTTTTATAATATAGACTTAATATTTATTTTGTTAAAAACAACCTATTTATATTATCTCTATTAAAAATGGAAATAGTCACTGCTCAATATTTTACGCTATAAAGCAAAAAAATAAAAAGAGGAGCATTGATTATGAACATTAAAAGAAAGATCCTTATAAAATTAAACAATCTTGATTGTGATAATAAAAAATTGTCACTTCCTACTTCCCATGAAATACATCATTCCCTTTTCAATAATATACCCTTAGTTCCGGTAACATCATCTGTTCATCAATTACCACCAAAAAGTTATATTGATTCTATTTCAATAAACTTTAATGATCTAAATAAATATTATTATCTAAATTTACCGGAGAATAATCATTATCCTTTAGATGAAGTTATTAAAGCATTAAGACAACACCCTGACATTGAATATGTACAAACAGTGCCTATACAGCCTATTGAACCTCCTAATATTACGCCTGATTTTACTCAATATCAGCAATATTTAAATTCGCCAGAAAAAACAACGGCGAATATTAATAAAATTAAAGGGCTTGGGATTTGTGAAGCATGGAAACAAGAAGCATACGGGCAAGGAGTACAAATCGCTGATATTGAATGGGATTTCAATCTTTCTCATCATGATTTATCAACGGATAACATTACATCATTATTACCTTTCAATGAAAAAACTAGTCAGGCAGATCATGGAACAGCAGTCGCTGGCTTAATTATGGGGAAAAATGATGGCAAAGGGATCACTGGACTCGCTTATAAATTAGATATGTTTTATGCCATCTCTGAATTAACTTGTGGACGTATCGATGCGATTATCGCGAGTAAACGCATACTACATGCTGGTGATATTGTTTTATACGAAATGCAAACAATCTGTGAGCATCAGGCTTATGTACCTGCGGATTATGAAATGCATATTTGGGAAGCAACTCGTGCTTTAACCGATGCTGGGATCATAGTGATTATGGCTGCAGGTAATGGAGGGGTAGATCTAGATTTACCTGTTTATGAAAGTTATCGACAACGTCATGATAATAATTCAATACGTGTTGGTGCCGGCTCACCTTATACATTAAATCGATTACCTTTCTCAACACACGGTTCACCTATTCATGTACAAGCATGGGGAGAGGATGTTGCAACTGCGGGTTATGGTGATCTATTTCGAAGTGATGATAACCATACTTATACGGCTAATTTTAGTGGTACATCGTCAGCCAGTGCTTTAGTTGCGGGAGCTGCCGCTGTGATCCAATCTTGGTATAAAGACCATACAAACAGTGTGTTAACACCGATACAAATGCGTGACTTATTAATTAGAACAGGCACTTTTCCACTGTTAAATGGCAAAATTGGACCTTTACCCAATGTGAATAACGCCATTCTGTATTTAAAAAAACTAATAAAACGTCATTAAGTACAATAGTGTTAATTCCTTTAGCACCTCCTAAATATTAGGGGGTGTTATTTAAATTTCATCTATATGATATATAAAGTTTTTATCATCCTAATAAGATTGGGATCTAAAAATAAGCACAATTTAATCCACTTTTTGTGTAAATAATAATCATAAAATTGTGTTACAAATAAACGTGATAATAAGTTTGTATAGGAAAATAAGGCGATTAGATAACTTCTGAGAGAAAATTTATTTAATCATAAACTTAAGTGATTTTTGTGATTTATATAAATTAATAGCATTTTGATTTTACTGTATTTTTAGCATAAACCCTAAAGAGCATAGTTTATGATGAAAAACTTAAATATGAATAGTTTTTCATTGTTTATGCGCCTTTTTGCTTTCAATTTCACGCCACTGCGTTTATCATTTTCCGCTTGTACTATACATACGGCGTCGCTGGTTTTGGGCTTCTGTGGAGCATAATGCTCCGGCAGCTCACACAGTCTTTTCCAGTGGCGGTTCTATCTGCATTATTCTTCGGGATAGAGTATTACCTTAAATGACTGAGAAAACATCTCTGATACCAGTTGTCGAATTAAAATCCTTAAGTAAAGGTTTCGACGGAAAACAAATTATTTCCCGCCTCGATCTCACTATCAACCATGGCGAGTTTTTAACCATCCTCGGTCCCTCGGGCTGTGGTAAGACGACGGTTTTGCGTTTAATTGCGGGTTTAGAAGACGTTGACGATGGGCAAATTATCCTTGATGGGCAAGATATTACGGATATTCCAGCGGAACAACGTTTTGTAAATACGGTTTTTCAAAGTTACGCGCTTTTCCCACATATGACTGTTTTTGAAAACGTCGCATTTGGTCTTCGTATGCAGAAAACACCTGCTGATGAGATTAACATCCGCGTTGAAGAAGCTTTGCGTATGGTGCAACTTGAAGATTTCGCACAACGTCGCCCTGCACATCTTTCTGGTGGGCAACAACAACGTGTCGCGATTGCGCGTGCTGTGGTGAATAAACCAAAGGTCTTATTGCTTGATGAATCATTATCTGCACTGGATTACAAATTACGTAAACAGATGCAAAATGAATTAAAAGCCTTACAACGTAAATTAGGGATCACCTTTATTTTCGTGACTCATGACCAAGAAGAGGCGCTGACGATGTCAGACCGGATCGTGGTGATGCGTGAAGGACGTATTGAGCAAGATGGTACTCCGCGTGAAATTTATGAAGAGCCAACAAATCTGTTTGTTGCGCAATTTATAGGTGAAATTAATATTTTTGATGCTCGCGTTCTTCATCGTATTGATGAAACGCGTATCCGTGCTGATGTTGAAGGCCATGAATGTGATATTTATACCACATTACCTGTGACACAAAACCAGCAACTCAAAGTATTGCTTCGACCTGAAGATCTCCGTGTTGAAGAAATTCACGATCTCGAAAACCTTCCAGGGCTAATTGGTTATGTTCGTGAACGTAACTATAAAGGCATGACGCTAGATTCCGTTGTTGAAATGGAAAATGGCAAGGTGGTGATGGTCAGTGAGTTCTTTAATGAAGATGATCCAGATGTTGATCACTCGTTAGACCAAAAAATCGCAGTAACTTGGGTTGAAAGCTGGGAGGTCGTGCTGGCAGATGAAGAAAACACGTAAACTATTTCAAAACATCGTAATTACCGGTGTTGTGGGTTGGTTGATGGTGTTCGTCTTCTTGCCGAATATCATGATCATTGCGACCAGTTTTTTAACGCGTGATGATGCCAATCTTGTCGAGATGGTCTTTACACTCGATAACTATTATCGCTTATTTGATCCTATGTATGCAGAAGTATTACTGCATTCTATTAATATGGCGGTGGTCGCAACGTTAGCTTGTTTATTATTAGGTTATCCCTTTGCATATTTCCTTGCAAAAATGCCTAAAAAAATACAGCCACTGATGTTGTTTTTATTGATTGTACCCTTTTGGACAAACTCGCTTATTCGTATTTATGGATTAAAGATATTCCTAAGTACCAAAGGTTATTTTAACGAATTCCTGTTGTGGATTGGACTTATTGATAAACCACTCAGAATTATTTATACCCCAGAAGCGGTTGTACTGGGGCTGGTTTATATTTTATTACCTTTTATGGTATTACCGTTATATTCCAGCATTGAAAAGTTAGACAAACCTTGTTTAGAAGCGGCGCGTGATCTAGGTGCTAATAAATTTCAGACCTTTATTCGTATCATTATTCCATTAACAATGCCGGGGATTATTGCGGGTTGTTTACTCGTAATGCTACCTGCTATGGGCTTATTCTTTGTTGCTGATCTAATGGGTGGCGCGAAAAATTTATTAATTGGTAACATAATTAAGAGCCAATTCTTAAATATTCGTGACTGGCCTTTCGGTGCAGCCACCAGTATTTGCTTAACATTAGTGATGGGATTAATGCTGTTTGTGTATTACCGAGCTGTGAAGTTACTGCATAAGAAGGTAGAAATAGAATGATAGGACGGTTATTGCGTGGTGGATTTATGTCCATTATTTACGCGTATCTTTATATCCCGATCATCATTCTGATAGTTAACTCTTTTAACTCATCACGTTTCGGGATTAATTGGAAAGGATTTACCACAGATTGGTACACCATTTTATTTAATAATGACAGTCTGCTTCAAGCAGCTGGACATTCATTAACAATGGCGGTCACTTCTGCAACGTTTGCGACATTAATTGGCTCATTAGCGGCAGTTGCTCTTTATCGCTACCGTTTTCGTGGTAAAAAATTTGTCGGTGGTATGCTGTTTGTTGTGATGATGTCGCCAGATATTGTTATGGCGATTTCGTTGCTTGTACTGTTTATGATCCTAGGTGTTTCATTAGGATTTTGGTCGCTTCTATTTTCACATATTACATTTTGCCTACCTTTTGTTGTGGTCACAGTGTATTCACGATTAAGTGGATTTGATGTGAAAATGTTGGAAGCGGCGAAAGACTTAGGGGCAGGTGAATTTACTATTTTACGTAAAATCATTATGCCTCTGGCGATGCCAGCAGTAGCTTCAGGTTGGTTATTAAGCTTTACGTTATCTATGGACGACGTTGTAGTTTCCTCTTTTGTGACGGGCCCAAGCTATGAAATTTTACCACTGAAAATTTACTCAATGGTAAAAGTCGGGGTTTCACCGGAAGTGAATGCGCTTGCAACCATCCTTTTAGGTCTATCATTAATATTAGTATTAATTAGTCAGTTGATTTTGAAAGACAGAACTGGCAAAGCGTAATCATGTATTAGTGCGAGTTTCTCGCACTTTTGGGGTCTTAAAGACCAATCTGTTGGAGGTAGGCTCGCTGCCTATTTGATATTAACGCATCAACCACTGAAGGAAACATAAATGAAAAAGTGGTCCTCAGTACTTGCTGCCAGCGTAATGGCATTAAGTATCGGCACAGCATCGGCTGATGATGGTAAGACATTATATTTCTACAACTGGACGGAGTATGTGCCGCCTGGTTTGCTTGAACAGTTTACGAAAGAAACTGGGATTAAGGTGATTTACTCCACCTATGAATCCAACGAAAGCATGTATACCAAGTTAAAGACCTACAAAGAGGGTGCTTATGACTTGGTGGTTCCTTCCACTTATTTTATTTCTAAAATGAGCCATGAAGGAATGCTACAAAAAATCGATAAATCAAAATTAACGCATTTTGATAATCTCGATCCTAGTTTATTACATAAGTCATTCGACCCAAAAAATGATTATTCCATCCCTTATATTTGGGGTGCGACCGCTATTGGTATTAATAGTGATGAAGTTGATGTCAGTAGCATTACTTCATGGGCAGATTTATGGAAACCTGAATATAAAGATAGCCTGCTATTAACCGATGATGCCCGTGAAGTTTTCCAGATGGCATTATTAAAATTAGGCTATTCAGGTAATACAACCGATCCTAAAGAGATTGAAGAAGCTTATAAAGAGCTACAAAAGCTGATGCCAAACGTATTAGCCTTCAATTCAGATAACCCCGCTAACCCTTATATGCAAGGGGAAGTTAATTTAGGGATGATTTGGAATGGCTCGGCATTTATTGCTCGCGATGCGGGTGCTCCTATTGAAATGGTGTGGCCAAAAGAAGGGGGCATATTCTGGATGGATAGCTTAGCTATTCCTGCCAATGCCAAGAATGTTGAAGGTGCTCATAAACTTATCGACTTCTTATTACGCCCAGAAATAGCAGCCAAAGTTGCGGAGAATATTGGTTATCCGACACCAAACCTAGCTGCACAAAAATTACTGCCAAATGTGATCACTAAAGATAATTCTCTTTATCCAACAGAAGAAATTATCAACAAAGGTGAATGGCAAAATGATGTTGGTGATGCGACCGTGTTATATGAAAGTTATTACCAGAAACTAAAAGCGGGTCGTTAATAAATTTCATGTTTTATGCTAAAGCCACCTTTAAGGTGGCTTTTTTATAACAGAAGAGAATACATTTTTTATTTAATTAAAAATAAAGAGAAGTAAAAGAGAGTCGGTGATAAGGAAAAGTGTAAATAGACTACGCTTAATTAAAATCATTCTTAATACAACTTTCGGCAATTAACCGATTATTTTTTTCTTGAGTTTTTCTTCGTTGTTCAATACTTGTAGTATGATTACTTTGTAAGAAATAGCTAATATGAACATCAAATTTCTCAGAGATACGATAAATTAACTCGATACTGATTCTATTTGTTCCGCGTTCATAACGAGAAAGCTGTTGCTGGCTTATCTCTAATCTTTTAGCAAATACAGTTCCCGAACATTTTAATTTTTTTCGTAAATGGCGTATTCGCTGGCCTATACGAAAATTAATGGTTTTGCTGTTATCTATCATTTATCAGCCTTAAAAATTCAAATCATTATTGATAAGAAAAAGTCAGACTGGCTAACCCGTTTGCTTTTCCAGGTTTTAGTGTTCCAGTCGTGATATACCGAGTTGACAGGTTTAATGTGTAGTTTTCGTTATTAGATGTTGTTATATGAAGTAAGCGTTGGTTAGGTTGTCCTGTAGCACTAATGTCAGGCCCATAAGTTACTGGAGTCGGGTTATCATTAAAGAAAAATTGAATACCAATACCTGATGCATCTGAATCTGATGTTAATGTAAGAACATCCGTATTATTAGAATAAGTAGATTGATCGGTCATGCTGGCATACAAGTGAACATTAGTATCACAAGTTACTGAAATGGGTTTTGTTTGTGTTTTTGAGGTTGAGCCGATAGCACTCATATCTCTCATTGAGATATCACCTAATTCATAAGTAAGATTTTTGGTATTTACGGTGCAACCACGAGCTTTAATGGTGATTGTTACAGGATTTATTGCGACAAGTGATGTGTTATTTCCTTTATGCCCTCCGCCATATTCAGACCAAGTATTGGCAATTACGGTGTAAGGAATATTATAAACACCCGTTTCTAAGTGTTCGTCAGTAACAACAAAGACAACTTTTGCTTTTAATGAAACACGGTCTACACCTTTATTTACGGTAGAGCCTACAGCTGGATAAATAATAGTTGCACTAGAGCCAGTGCCGACATCAATAGGGACATAAGAAACATTGTCATTGTTATCTTTTAAACCAAAGGCGTAACCAATACCTTTTACACCAGCTAGCGAATAAACCGGATATCGATTACTCCCTTCGTAATAATAGATCCCACTTATTTTTGAACCCAGTGCATTAGCATAGAGCGTTTCAACCCAGCATTTTTGTAGAAATTTATTCTCACATTTAAAGCCGTTATGAACAGATGTCTCTCCAATCCATGTTGACGTGATGGGGGTACCAGCGGGTGTTCCGTCTGCTGCACCATCAAAATTCATCGGTACAGGTGATACAATAAGAGGATCTGCCACTGCCCATGCCATCTTTTCAGGAGTAAACACTAAAAAAACCAGTAATGATAAGAAAGAAAGGGAATATTTCATTATTGGTACTCCAGTAAAAAGGTTGTAGTCGCATTAGCTTGCCCTGAACTGACAGGCAAATGTGTTGCGATGTATCGGGCGTAGAATTGCAAGGTATTATCTTGATTAGGCAATAACAGGTAAGGTTGGCTTTTTTCATTGATGGCAATAGGTGTGCCTGACTTATCCATAAGTGCAATAGCAACGCCTTGAGCACCATCCTTATTAACTGCAAGTAATGTATTATCAGATGCAGAAGGTGTTCCTTTAAAGCTGACTTTTACGCCGCTGGCTTCGGGTTGGCAATCTACCAACTTAATACTAAAAGGGATAATAGGTGTACGTTGTTGAGCAATTGTCGTTGAAGTGAAATCTTTAGTCGCGATATCACCTAGTTTTACTGTAATTGTTTTTGAGTTGGTTTCTACCGTGCAAGTGTTGCCAGTTACTCGAGCATTAATTTGAACTAAAGTGTCATAAGTATTGCCTTTACTTATAGAAAGCATCAATAAAGCCAAAATAAGCATTAATCTGCGCATTATTGGCACTCCTGTGTCATTTTTACAAAGGGCTCATTAAGTTGCTCAAGAGGTAGTTGATAGCGCACTTGGCAATGTTTGGACGATCCATTGCCCCAACGAACATCTAATAGGCCTGAGAGTGGTACACCAGAGAGGTAGAGCAAACCATCATCGCCCACAATACCGGAGAGATTATTTAGCTTATCGGTGGCAATTGCACCGAAAGGTAAAGGTCGTCCTTGTTGCCTTAATGTCAGTAATAAGCGATATCCTGTTTTGGCGTCAAAGTTAACTTTAATAACAGCACCTTGAGTAGGGATAACCTGCTGAATGTTTTGCTCAATTTCAACATTATCAGGGAGGGCGGTGGTATCAAGAGCAACTTTGTTTTGGCGATAAGCTGTGGCATAGGGAATGACCGCGAATCCACGCCAATCGGTATAAATCCCCGTTGCATTATCAATAGGTACATCTGCTGTTTTGCCAGCATCGACTAAAATAGTATTTGAACTTAATGGCTGACTTAATGTGATCCCTTCACTATGTAACAACATACCACCTGCAAGGCTATAATTGAGTTGTTGAGCATCTTGATGGTAGTTATAACCAGCATTGAGATTGCCATATCGGCTTTGATATCCAAGGGATGCACTTCCTGTATAACTGCCACCTTGATTGCTATATCCCTGTTGGACACTGTAATTTAATGTATTGTCGTCGAGTAAAGTGCCTGCAACACCTGCATTATGAGCAGAATAGCCGTTATTATTATGGCTGTAGTTATAAGTGAGATAGGCACTATTGACGGGTTGATAACCGGAAGGCATAAGAAGTTGTAACGGAATAGAAATTCCAAGAGAGAGAGTTTGAGCTCGTTCTCCACTATTCATCATGCGGTTATAACTATAAATAATGTTGTAAGAAAGTCCTTTGATATTGCCGTTATAACCCGTTTGTATTAATACATTTTTCTCATTTGTTCCCCAATAGTTTTGCCAGTGTGTTGTCATAAAAACAGAGCCATAATCGGCAAGTTGTTGTGACAAATTGATCTGGAGACTGCCTTTTTTATGATTACGCAGATCAAAATAACGTGAAGGTGTTTGTTGATTATCCTCATAGAGATAACCAGACATACGCGTGTTGAGCGTCTCTTCTAATGTGTAAAATCCAGCAGTAGAGTAGCGATAGCCTAATAATTGAAAATTAGTGCCAAATTGGTTAAGTGATTTTGCGTAGAGAAAACGTAAAGAGTAGCCCTCAGATATCGAATCATCAGGTAGTCTGCTATGAGCAAAAGTGATATCCGTTGATAATGCGCCCAAGGTGCCCATATTTTTACCGGCCCCAAGTGCATAAGATTGATAATCTGCTGTAACTAAAGCTCCACTATATACTGTTGTGTCATAAGGCAATCCATAAATTAGGTGACCTTGTAAAAAGCGTGGCTTTTTATTTTGGTTATTTTGGCGAATTTCACCTGCTTGAATAACAAATTGTTTTTGACCTTCCCGCTGTAAAATGGGTACCGCAGAATACGGTACGACATAATCATGTTTTCCGCCGTCATTTTCTTCAACAGAAACATAGAGATCTCCGCTATTTGATGTTGGATAGAGATCCTTAATTTCAAATGCTCCAGGAGCGACAAAGGTTTGGTAAATAATATAGCCATTTTGTCTTATAACGACTTTGGCATTACTATTTGCTATTCCTCTAACAATAGGAGCAAAACCTCTTTGACTATCAGGTAACATGGTGTCATCGCTTTCTAAGGAAATTCCTCGGAAATTAATGCTGTCAAAAAGTGTTGATGACGTATAACTGTCGCCAATTTGTAATTGGCTTTTTAGCGATACAATATTGCGTTGAAGATAAGTATTGATGTGGTTCCACTGGTTTTTTCCATTTGATGAATTCCAAGTGGAATAATCTCTTAATCGCCAAGCACCAATATTGATCCCACTACGTAGATTTAGATAGTAACTATTATTATGGGAGTTTCCCCAACTATTGGCTCCACTAAAGGTATAATTTAATATTCCCGCAGTAATACCGTTATCCCATTTCTCTGGTGGAATATAACCACGAGCTTTAAGATCTAAAGCGGCTTGAGGAATTTGAATTTTTAATGCTTGCTTCTCAATATCATAATTAACAATAGAGTCAGGAATAATGTCTTCAATATTAATACATTGATTATCTAAGGCATTTTCAATTTTAGAAAATATTTTAGTATTAATGGCTAATGATTGATAAAAAGATTTATTTAAACAAGGGATTACATTTTTATCTTGGCTAATAAAACGGATGTTTTCTGTTCTCAGATATTCATGATTAAAAATAATATCAAGAGGATAATCCCCTGGTTTGATACTATTTCCGGCTTCAAAATAGCTTAAATCAGCGACAGAATCGGGAGAGTCAGCCAAAAATGCAGGATTAAATCGGTTTGCACCGTGTGCTAAAAATGGCAAAGCCATTGATATAGTAATAGCACCAGAAAAGAAAAAATAAACTGTATTTTTATTAATCATGTTTTTTGACCAAAAAGCTTGGAGCCGATGTAATCATTAATGAGAAATTTCTTTTTTTAATACAGCTGTCTGTGCGCCATAATCATTGATTGTTTGGAATGAAATTAGCTTCGCATTACTCTTTATTTTTCCTAACATTAATTGAGATAACGGATTGATCATGATGCTTGCTGGAAGTTGATTATCCACTACTGCTAAATTCACCATAGTTATATGATAAGGTGTTGGATTATTCGCAATAAGCTCACCATTTTGGTAAGAAAAAGAAATCTCATTTGCAAATTTTTCATTATATGCAGGTAAATTTCCTGGACGATAGAAAAGCTTTATTCGGCTCTGTATTGCGATTTGTAGTGTATTTTCCTTAGCAAGTTCATCTTGTAATGAAGGGATCACTTTTACATTCATCCAAAATAAACTTTCTCTATCTTCAGGTAATGGTGCTCCGGTATACATAATTCTTAATGCATTTTCTTTATTGGCATCAAGAATATATAAAGGAGGTGTTACTATAAAATCATTATTTTTAATTCCTTGATTATCAGAAACCCATGATTGAATTAAAAAGCTATTTTCTTTATCTGAGTTAGTAATAACAAGATTGGTTTGTTTAATATTCGAGTTATAAATAATACGTGTGGCACCTAATGAAACACCATTAGAGTAAGATAATAATGGAAAGAGAAAAATAATAAGGAATGTAAGTATTTTTTTCATAATAGAAATACATTAGATAATGAATATAGGACAATTATTTTTTGATAAAAATATGCCGTCCTTGGCAATAAGATATCAATCAAAAATGATTAGCAATTAAGAGTAAGTAACCATAAAGTTTGTGGTAACGTTTGCGCTACCTGCCTTAACAGTATCATCAGTTGAAACTAGAGATGCGTTATAATTTAATTGGTTTTCGCCCTCAATTAACTTTTGAGTCGTTGATGGTTGCCCTGGAATAACATTTTTACTGCTTGAGTCAGTAATTTTTAATGCTACATTTGTAGCCGCACCACTACCTTGTAATGCAAATGCATTTGCATCGCCATCAGAAGCAGTGCCATTAAAAGTAATTGCCGCTAATGTTGAAACTGTAATATCGCAGTTATTTAATTTAATACTAAAAGGAATACGACCTGTTTCGTCACCTTTTTTGGTAAATTCGGCAACGCGGAATTGACCTAAACGAACAGTTTGATTTGCTGAGCTACTATCAACACCACAGGCTGCATTTACAACAGAACCTTCAAAGTTAACAGTACCGCCATTGACTGTTACTTCTGTTGGTGCAGGAGTACCAGTATCTTCTGCAAATGCAGGTGCTGCAATAACTGCCATTGCAGAAGTAATAATTGCAGATAATAATAACTTTTTCATTAATTGTTCCTATTTTTTAAATATATATCTAACCGTTAACTTAATAAATTAAGCTAACAGTTAACTCTATTTATTTCCTATTCTTAGATAGAGAATAAAAGGGGATAAATTATTTTTAGACGTGTAACGTAAGACTATTTATATATATTTAACAGAGCGCTGATTACCGCAATTATCGTAAAAACGATAAAACAGTCATATTCACACCTAAGTCAAATTTTCAAAAATTATAGATGTGCTAAAAAAAATAGAGAAATCGTTTTAAACGATCGTTTTTAGCTTGTTTTATAGGTGGTATCTATTGATGTCGTGATAACTATCGGTAATAGTTAGTGTTAAAAAGTGGATAAATATATTACTTTATCTAATGATTTTTATGTTTTATTGTATCGTGTTGATATTTATCATTTTTTTACTTTTTGTTTTTACTCTGTTATTTGACTCTAATAGAGAACATCTTAAAAAGATGATGTAAATATACTTATAAGATGATGTTTCATAAAATATATTTCATAGTGAAACTATTTATAGAATGATACAAAAAATAACACTTTTTGTGTTCAAAAAAGACAATATTGTCTGTTTCTTTATTCAAATATAAATTTTAAATTTATATTTTATAAAAAAAGTAGAAATATTATTTATTCATTTTAAGTTGAAATTAAAAGACATATTTTAAAAATATAAAATTGATGATACTTTTTTCACTACCTATGGGAGTAGATCAATGTGTTTTCTGCTTGATATTAATTGTAACAAAATGTTTCACCATTCAATTTTTTCTTTATTATTTTTGCATAAAAGTGATTAAAGCAATTATGCTGGTTTTATTTTAATATCGGTTCTAATGATAAAATCTTAAATCTGAAGGCACAAAATGATATCTAGCTCATCAAAAGGGACGTTATATGGCATTGTTGCTATTCTTCTTTGGAGCACCATTGTTGGCTTAATTCGTAATATTAGTGAGTATTTTGGTGCTGTAGGAGGTGCTGCACTGATTTATAGCACAGGCACACTCTTTCTTATTTTGATCTTAGGAGTACCTAAGTTATCACGCTTTCCTAAACGCTATCTCTTCTGGGGTGGGCTATTATTTGTTACTTATGAAGTATGCTTATCTCTGGCTTTAGGATTTGCAACAGACAGAACACAAGCCATAGAGCTAGGAATGGTTAACTATTTATGGCCTAGTTTTACGTTAGCCCTTGCTGTAATACTTAATAAGCAACGATTCTCTATTTTACTGATTGTCGGATTATTATGTGCATTTAGTGGATTAGTCTGGGTTGTTAGTGGTGATAATCCGCTAACAATTGACGGTTTATGGAAGAATATTCAAAGTAATCCATTAAGCTATATATTGGCATTTTCAGGTGCCATTTTATGGGCGTTTTATAGTAATTTAACGCGCCTTATGTCTGGCGGGAATAACGGTATTGTGCCTTTCTTCTTATTAACGTCACTTGCCTTGTGGGGGCAATACCTATTCTCCGCGCCAGTAGAGTGGATCGTTAATACAAAAAGTATCACGCTATTGTTAATAACTGGTGCCGCTATTGGGCTTGCAAATGCTGCTTGGACAATCGGTATGATCAGGGGCAATGTGACCTTATTAGCCACACTTTCTTATTTCACTCCCGTTATTTCTACTGCATTCTCATCAATATTGTTGTCTACCGCACTCTCTTTCTCATTTTGGCAAGGGGTAATGATGGTGACAGGGGGCTCTTTAATTTGCTGGTTAGCAACTCGTCAAAAAACGATAAAACCACTTAAAATGGCAAAATAATGCAAAATAGAGGGTTATTAAGTTAAATATTGATGTAAATAGAGATCATTGGCTTAATAAGCTCTATTTAAAAAAGAAGCATTTGTGCAAGTTGAAATTTTTTCACTATGCGGTGAGAGGAATATCGGCTTATCTATACTCATCATATTTCAATTTGTAGCTTTACTGATTAGTGACTTATTCACTTGCTGTCTAGCCACATCTCGAATTATTTAGAGTATAAGTAATACTATAAGAACAAATGCAACAAAAAAGGAATTGCTATGAAACTTGAGACACTCTCTGTTCACGCGGGTTATTCACCTGATCCAACTACAAAAGCCGTTGCTGTACCTATTTATCAAACAACATCTTATGCATTTGATGATACGCAGCATGGTGCGGATCTCTTTGACTTAAAAGTGCCCGGTAATATTTATACCCGCATAATGAATCCAACCAATGACGTATTAGAAAAACGTGTTGCAGCATTAGAGGGCGGAATTGCGGCAGTTGCCGTAGCATCGGGCATGGCTGCTATCACTTATGCAATTCAAACTATTGCACAAGTGGGGGATAATATTGTTTCTGTCGCTAAGCTTTATGGCGGTACTTATAACTTAATGGCGCACACATTTCCTCGTATTGGTATTGAGGCACGCTTTGCTCCTCATGATGATATTGCCGCTCTTGAAGCGTTAATTGACGATAAAACAAAAGCGGTATTTTGTGAAACCATCACAAATCCAAGTGGAAATATTGTCGATATCCAAGCATTGGCCGATGTCGCTCATCGTCATGGCGTACCTTTAATTGTTGATAATACGGTTGCCACACCTTATTTATGTCGCCCTTTTGAACATGGTGCGGATATTATTATTCACTCTTTAACCAAATATATTGGTGGTCACGGTAATTCTATCGGAGGCATTGTTGTTGATTCCGGTAAATTCCCTTGGGCTGAGCATAAAGATCGTTTTGAGATTTTAAATACACCAGATGTTTCTTATCACGGGGTAAATTATGTCGAGCACTTTGGCGCAGCGGCTTATATAGCAAGATGTCGTGTTGCGCCTTTGCGTGGAACTGGTGCGGCTCTATCACCTTTTAATGCATTCTTGATCCTACAAGGGTTAGAAACGCTGGCACTACGTATGGATCGCCACACTGAAAATGCACAGAAAGTAGCAGAATATTTGCAAAACCATCCTCAAGTTGCATGGGTTAAATATGCAGGTTTAAGCAATCACCCTGAGCATGATTTAGCGGTACGTTATATGTCAGGTAAACCAGCCGGTATTCTCTCTTTTGGTATTAAAGGGGGCGCAGAAGCTGGAGCAAAATTTATTGATGCACTGCAACTCATTGTTCGCCTTGTGAATATTGGTGATGCAAAATCATTAGCATGTCATCCAGCTTCAACCACTCATCGTCAATTAAATGATGAAGAATTAGAACGCGCAGGTGTTTCACGAGATTTAATTCGTTTATCTATTGGTATTGAACATATCGACGATATTCTTGCAGATTTAGAACAAGCATTAAAAGCCAGCATTTAATTACAGTTATCAATTATCAATTTAAAACCTTCTTTATTTAAAGGAGGTTTTTTTATATTTTAAGATCTTAATTTCAATATTATCGGCAATCAATTTAAATTTATTTTAATTAATATAAGGATATAAATGAATATTAATTCTATATTTAGAGATACAGTGAATCAACTGACAACAGGAGCAGGAAAAGTAATAAACAATATTGTTGATTTTTTTTCTAATCTTAGTTCAGGAATAACGGGTATATTTAATAGTAATATTTATTTTAGACAGGTTAAAACAGAGCCGAGTTTTATTAGTCATACACCTATAAACTTTGTAAATAATAAGGATGAATCAATAAAAAGTTCACTTGGAATTATAAATGAATTTTTAAATAAATGTGAAAATAATTCAAACATGATTGAAAATAAATATAGTGAGGTTGTTTATTGTATGACTACATCTAATGATAAATCTTATTATACTACTCTTTTTGAAGGGCAGACTCATAATAAACCTTCTGAAAAACATATTTATACTACTCTTTTTGAAGGGCAGACTCATAATAAACCTTCTGAAAAACATATTTATACTACTCTTTTTGAAGGCCATACTTATAGTATTCCATTTGAAGAGCATACTTATAGTATTCCATTTGAAGAGCATACTTATAGTATTCCATTTGAAGAGCATACTTATAGTATTCCATTTGAAGAGCATACTTATAGTATTCTATTTGAAGACCATATTTATAGTATTCCATTTGAAGAGCATACTTATAGTATTCTATTTGAAGACCATACTTATAATGTTCCTTCTAAAGAAGATATTTATGATAAACTTCTAACGGAAAGTAAAACTATGGGGTTTTTTACTTAAAGATAAAACCAAATTTAATACCATTTAACTGGTGGTGATTCTATTTTTAATAAAAAACAGCAGTATAAAGATATAATGATTCAGATAAAAAAATAAGCGTAATTAAAAATAAAGAAATTAATTAGATATTGATTTCTTTATTTTTGCTAAATTGGTTTTTTAATTAAGATTATAAACATATTTTTTTTTGATAAAAATCAAATTTTATATCCCTTTAATTTTTAAATTAATTATTTAGATCAATCTTGTAAAATAAGTTTAATTTTTTAAATTAAATTTGATTGGGAAATAAAGGAATGTGAAGTCAACTGCATTATTTACATATAATAAGCCTCAGTCGAAATCAGATTGATTTCGATCAATAAGGAACATACCGACTGGTCGGTATCATCCTGTGCATGAATACAACTGCGCATCACCGAAAAAAAGACCCTATCCGAGTTCAAGAGCAATTATTGGAAGCGGCAAGTATTATTGTGGCTAATGAAGGAATAGCTTCTCTCTCTTTAAATGCTGTAGCAAAAGAAGCGGGTGTAAGTAAAGGTGGTCTACTTCATCATTTCCCCGGAAAATTAGAATTAGTGCAGGCAGTATTTAAACGGCTATTAGGTATTATGGATAGTCGCATTGCAGTTATTATGGAAAATGATCCTATTGAAGCGGGGCGTTTTTCTCGCGCATATTTAACTTATATTTCTGATTTAAAACAGTCAGACGAAAGTCGCCAATTAGCTATACTGTCTTTAGCAATGCCAAACGAGCCTATTATGCGTAAATGCTGGCGAGATTGGATGTTAGATCATTTAGCCAAAGGCGATAAATTAGATAATAGCTATTTAGGTACATTAATTCGTTATGCCGCAGATGGTCTTTGGTTATCTGAATTAACAGAAGGCCCTACGATTTCACAAGAAGAGCGTAATGCATTAGTTGAAAGATTATCTGAGATGACATTTGACTATATGGCAAACACAGTAAATCAGTAATTTTAATCAGGATGAATGAGGGCACAATGAAATACAAAATAAATGCCTTAATTTATTACGACGCAACGGATGGCGCGATATCGTTAGAAAAAGAGAGTGTTGATACACATCTTTCTATTACCGCAAATGCGTTACTGTTTTATTTTATTCAGCATCCAGGTGTTGTTAATCGTGATGAAGTATTAAAACGTGTTTGGGATGATAATGGGCTGGTTTCATCAAACAGTAATTTAAACCAATATTTGAGTTTATTACGAAAAACATTTCGTCATTATGGTATTGAAAATATCATTGTCACTATTGCGAAAGGGCGATTAGAGTTCAATCCGGATATTTCAGTTGAACTTATTGATGATTCAACGTTATTACCTTCAACTCAAACAAATGAAGAAGAACCTATTTTAGTTAAGGATGAAAACAAAATAGCCGTTGAAACAACGACACCTTTATCTTTAACTCAAACACCTTTAGAGTCTACACAAGAAGAAACACCGCAACAAAAACAGAAACCAGAAATTTGTTGGTATTTAGCCAGCATTGGTTTTTTATTAGGTGCGGTATTTCTTACGGTGATCATCTTTTTTAATCAACATCAATCAAAGCCAATTTCACTGACACCATTAACACATAATGATTGTGAATTACTTTCTAATGAAGCGATGATTAATTCTGCGGTAAGTGATAATTATGTTCGCAATTTTGACGCAGTAAGAAAGAAGCTTAATTTACAGTGTGTGAAAGGTGAGCGATTTGTTTTCTTCTATGGTGATAAATTACAAACAAATGGATTAGGGCGCGTATTTTTAGCGCACTGTGCAAAGAACGAAGATAATCCATTTAGTTATTGCGACAATTACTTTTACTATTCTTGGAAATACTAATGAAAATCTCAGGGAAACTTTTATGTTTTTTATCGGCCCTGATTTTTATCTTGGTCGCCACTTATGCAGCAACAAGATTATTAACCATTAAAAATGAAGGTGTCATGGTTTGTTCAACTAAAGGCATTATGCGTTTTGAAAATATGGAAGATGAAAATGTAAATGGCAATATTCATTTTTCATTTGGTGCCAATGGTAAAGGATCAATTGTTGTTGAAGGCTATACCACCTCAAAAGCAGGATGGTTGTATTTACAACGTTATGTGAAATTTGATTATACGACCAAACGTGTTTCACCAACCGAACGTCACTATTTTGTTAGCCAATGGGATGCGAGTGCATCATCAATTGATGAATCTCCAGACGTTATTTTTGACTATTTTATGCGTGAAATGTCAGATAGCCATGATGGGCTATTTATTAATGCACAGAAGCTAAATGAAAAAACATTACTATTAAGCTCGCTCAATTCACCACTCTATATTTGTACCTTAAAACCGGGTAGTAAATTCGATTAATCGTCCTGATTATCTGATTCTATTTTTGCAAGGTGGCTTCTATATAGTCGCCTTTTTGTTTATCTAACACGCAATACATCCCATCCTTCTAATTAACTTTCTATTCTCACATAGCCTTAGGTTTAGCTCTTAGATTTAGTGCTTTGCTTATTGCGTAATTTGAACAGATTGTCTGCATGATTTTTATCACATAAGAGTGCTCACCTTTATTTTTATACATCGCAGTGAAGGTTTAGATTTAATAAATATGTTATCAACAAAAAAATAGCACGATTTGTATATAGACTTGATTTAGCCTTTTTCAATTATTGATCTCACATTGAAATATCAGTGATATCTCGCACATCTTTCTCGTCAATATGTACTGCCTTTTTGCACCTTTTCAACATCCTCCTAACAAAGTTAATTTGCCTATTTTTTCATCTATTTTTTGCGTAAATCAATAAATTTATAACGATGAAAAAAACAAATTAACAGCATAGATATATAAATACAGGCATAAAAAACACTAAATAACAGAGTTAAATTCTATATGCGTTCATATCATGGATTTATATTTTGTTTTCGTTTTTACGCGCTATAGTGATTTTGAAACCAACGTCTGCGTTTAAAAAATCACCACGCAGACACAATGGGCAAACGTAAACCGTTAAACGGCTTCTCGGAGGAAATGAAAATGGGTGATGCATTAGGTCTGATCGAAACCAAAGGTCTGGTGGCATGTATTGAAGCCGCTGACGCTATGTGTAAAGCCGCGAACGTTGAACTTATTGGCTATGAAAATGTGGGTTCAGGTCTCGTGACTGCGATGGTGAAAGGCGACGTAGGCGCAGTGAAAGCTGCAGTAGATTCAGGTGTGGAGTCAGCACAGCGCGTGGGTGAAGTTGTTACATCGCTCGTGATTGCTCGTCCTCACAATGACATCAACAAGATTGTTATCAAACACAAGGCATAGTTTTTGCCTTAGGAGAACGTATGGGTGATGCATTAGGACTTATTGAAACTCAAGGGCTGGTTGCTTGTATTGAAGCCGCCGACGCGATGTGTAAAGCGGCAAATGTTGAGTTAATCGGCTACGAAAATGTGGGTTCTGGTTTAGTGACTGCAATGGTGAAAGGTGATGTAGGTGCCGTTAAAGCCGCTGTGGAATCAGGCTTAGAAGCTGCTCAACGTGTTGGTACTGTTGTGACTTCATTAGTCATCGCTCGTCCACATAACGATATTCAAAAAATCGTTGCCCAGTACAAAGTGACTGAATAACGAAGGAAATAAATATGAAAGAAGCACTAGGTCTAGTTGAAACCAAAGGTCTTGTCGCTTGCATTGAAGCTGCTGATGCAATGTGCAAAGCAGCCAATGTTGAACTGATTGGTTATGAAAACGTCGGTTCAGGTTTAGTGACAGCCATGGTGAAAGGCGATGTCGGTGCAGTCAATGCAGCGGTTGAGTCAGGTGTTGAAGCGGCAAAACGTATCGGCACCGTGGTGACTTCTCGTGTTATTGCAAGACCGCATAACGATATCGAGAAAATTGCACAACAGCACAAAGCCTGATTTTCAGGCGTGCTGTAAAGCAAAGAAATAAGTTATTCAGCTAAATTTTTTAACTCCTGTATGGGGGAAGACATGGTTGCATTAGATAAAGATTTGCAATCCAGACAACTGGCTCGTGAGCTAGTTCGTAACGCGAAAAATGCACAACTTGTTTATGCTAAGTTTGCGCAGGAAAAAATCGACAGTATTGTAAAACACATTGCATTTGAAGCTGCTCGTCATGCAGAAGAGCTGGCAAAAATGGCGAACGAAGAAACAGGCTTTGGTAAGTGGGAAGACAAAGTTCTGAAAAATACCTTCGCGTCATTGCGTGTGTATGAACATATGAAAGACATGAAGACCGTTGGCATTATCAATGACGATAAAGTGAAAAAAGTCATGGATGTTGGCGTGCCTTTAGGTGTTATCACGGCGTTAGTTCCTTCAACTAACCCAACATCAACCATTATCTATAAAACCCTAATTGCACTGAAAGCGGGTAATGCGATTATTTTCTCTCCGCATCCAAATGCAAAACAGTGTAGTTTCCGTGCGTTAGAAATTGTTAAAAAAGCTGCGCTAGAAGCTGGGGCGCCAGCTGGGATCGTTGATGGTGTGACATTACTAACACTGGAAGCGACGAAAGAATTAATGCACAGCAAAGATGTGTCATTAATTTTAGCGACTGGTGGTGAAGGTATGGTGCGTGCAGCTTATGCATCAGGCACACCGACAATCAGTGGTGGCCCAGGTAATGGCCCTGCCTTTATCGAACGCAGTGCCGATATCAAAAAAGCAGTTAGCGATATCATCACCAGTAAAACATTCGACAATGGGGTTATCTGTGCATCAGAGCAATCCATTATCGTTGAACGTTGCATTTATAACGAAGTTCACCGCGAGCTATTGGCGCAAGGTGCTTACTTTATGAATGACGAAGAAGCTACAAAAGTGGCTTCAATATTACTGCGTGCTAACGGCACAATTAACCCAGCAGTTGTGGGTAAAGATGCGATTTATTTGAGTCAGCGTGCAGGTTTTAGCGTACCCGCAAATACGCGTGTATTAATCGCATTACAAGATACTGTTTCACCAAAAAATCCGTATTCACGTGAAAAATTATGCCCAATCTTAGGGATGTATATCGAAGAAGATTGGAAATCAGCGTGCGATCGCGTGGTGCAATTACTGACTAACGAAGGTTTAGGTCATACCTTAGTTATTCACACCAAAAATGAAGATGTTATTCGTCAGTTCTCTTTAGAAAAACCGGTTAACCGTATTCTGATTAATACCCCTGCGGCATTAGGCGGTATCGGTGCAACAACCAATATTACTCCTGCACTTACTTTAGGTTGCGGTGCTGTTGGTGGCGGTTCTAGCTCTGACAACGTTGGCCCAATGAATCTACTGAATATTCGTAAAGTAGGTTATGGCGTGCGTACCGTTGAAGAGTTGAAACAACCTTGTCCTTTGGCACAAGAAGCTGCTCAATCTGCTGTTTCTGCTTGTGCTGTTTCTAGCACAAATCACCAGACCAGCATTCTTGATGATGATCGTTTTCGTTCACCTTCTTTAACTCCTGTTCATGCGGAATGTGCAACTGCACAACGTCAAACTCAAGGTGATGATCGCTTTGGTGCATCTCCTTATGCAACGACGGTCAGTGCTTGTGCGCAACAAGTGATTGAACAAGGTGATATTACCGAAGAAAACGTGGAACGCATTATCAAGGAAGTTCTCGGACGTCTGAGTAAATAACTCATTGATATAAGGCGATATAAACCATGATCCTCGCAAAGGTAATCGGACACGTAGTAGCGACACAAAAAAGCCCAGAACTTAAAGGGAGCAATTTATTAATGATAGCGACCTTAGATGATGAGCTTAAGCCACTGAAGAACAAAACGTATGTTGCAGTGGATAGTGTAGGTGCAGGTATCAACGATGTTGTGTTGGCTGAAGAATACTTCGCACTGAACAAAGAACGTTACAAAGCGATGTCAGTGGTTGCCATTGTTGAGAAGGTTTATCGGGACAGTAAGGAGTAATAACGACATGAGTGAGTTTCTGATAAAACCCAAAATTCAGTTTGGCACCAATGCGCTGGATTTTCTTTCTGGGTTAACTGCCCGCCGCGCATTTGTGGTGACAGATAAAGCAATGGTGAAGTTTGGCTTTGCAAATAAAGTCACTGACAAGTTAATGCAACGGGGTATCGAGTTCCAAGTTTACGATGATGTAGCTTCAGATCCGGATATTTCAGCCATCGTAAGTGGTATGAAGATGATGGATGCGCATTATCCAGATTTGGTTATCGCACTCGGTGGTGGGTCAGTGATTGATGCCGCGAAAGCCGTTATGTACTCCCTCTGGCATACCCGTAAAGAGAGCAACAGAACAAAACCACAATTTATTGCTATCCCAACCACGAGTGGTACGGGCTCTGAAGTGACCTCTTTTTCAGTGATCAAATCACGCAGTGAAAAATTGGTCTTGGTTGATGAGTTTATGTTGCCTGATGTCGCCATTCTCGATCCTGAGTTGGTGAAATCTGTACCTCCTGCAATTACGGCAGATACAGGTATGGATGTCCTTTGTCATGCACTAGAAGCTTATGTTTCTAAAGCGGCATCTGATTTTTCTGATGCGATGGCAGAAAAAGCCGTCAAGTTAGTATTTGGTCATCTTATTGATTGCCACCATCAAGGTGACAACTTATCTGCTCGCGAAAAAATGCATAACGCATCTTGTATTGCAGGCATGGCATTTACTAACGCCTCGTTGGGTATTACTCACAGTCTTGCCCACGCATTAGGCGGTGTATTCCACGTTCCTCACGGTCGTGCAAATGCGTTATTGATGACACATGTTGTTGCCTTTAACGCCAATCTTCATGGTGATTGTAATAGTGAAGCTGCAAAACGTTACGCCTATCTTGCTCAAAGCTTAGGGCTTCCGGCTAACACAGTAAAAGAAGGGGTAACCAGTTTAATCGTCGCCATTAATGTATTGAAAGATGAAATGGGTATGCCGAAGAGTATTCGCGATACCGGTGTCAGTGAAACGGACTTTTATGCCCGTTTCACGGAAATGGTCGGACAGGCTTTACGAGATAGCTGTACGCCGACAAATCCACGTGACGTGAACACACACCAATTAGAAACATTGTATCGTCAGGCATTTGCCGGTGTATCACACAGTTAATGCTCAACCGAATTAATACCGATTAGGTCAAGTAAAGAACATCAGGAGAGCCTCACATGGCCAAATATTCTTTGACGCCACGCGTAAAAATGCTGGCAGAACGTTTAGTTTCACGTAATAGCTCAATCAGTACAGAGCGTGCAACCATTTTTGATTCATTAGACAACAGCATTGCAGGTGTTCCACAAGCGATTAAACCTGCACAACGTTTTTATGAGTTTATCCGCCATTTTCCAAGCTATATCGCACAAGATGAACTGATTATCGGCAGCCAGTCATCTACACCACGCGGTGCGATTTTTCATACTGAAGAAGAAGTGCGTAGTGACTCTATCTACCGTTTCTTAAGTATTAACAATAGCGTTGCATCACCTGATTATATGCTGGTAGTAAACCAAGGTTTCTTAGCCATCAAAGCACAGCTTGAAGACAGAATTAGAAGCATTGGTAGTGCCGTAAATCGTAGCAGTATGGATGAAGCTAATTATTGTAAATCAGCTATTTATGCATGTGATGCAGCACTGTATTTTGCACAAATTCTATCTGCAAAAGCAGAGAATTTAGCCGCAATGGAAGGTAACCCATATCGTAAAGCAGAATTATTAGATAGCGCAGCGGTATTACGTAAAGTTCCTGCAAAACCAGCAGAAACCTTTAAAGAAGCGGTTCAAGTATTCTATTTATTGCAATTAGTTTTACATCTGGAAAATGGTAGCTATGCCATTAATCCAATGGGATTTGATAAAGCACTTTATCCATTCTATCAACGTGATATCGACCAAGGTCGTTTAACACAAGCACAAGCGTATGAAATTGTTGAAAGTGTATGGCTGAAATTAGCTGAGCTTTCAGAAGTGCGTGCGACCAAAGAAGTTGATGGTTATCCAATGTTTGATGCCATGACGCAAGGTGTTGATATCAACGATCCACGTGTCAGCATTAACGAATTATCAGAAATGTTGCTATCAGCTCGTGCTAACTTGTCAACTTTGCACAGTTCACTGCAAGTGCGTTTATACAATGGTCGTATGAATTCACAGCCTCAATATGCTGCACCTTCTGCAAACGTTGTTGCACCAACGGCAGACGTGAGCGAATTCAAAGTGATGGAAGGTTTAACACCTCGCTTACAGCGTTTACGTAATCGCTATTTAGAAGCACGCCCAAGTGTTTCTATCTATAGAGCTTTAGCATTTACTGAAATTACACGCGAGAATCCAGGTTTACCACCAATCTTACTACGTGCTAAAGCGTTCCGTCGTGCATGTGAAACAGCACCTATCTTAATTCAAGATGAAGAGCTGATTGTTGGACATCCTTGTGGAAAACCGCGTGCGGGTGCTTTCTCTCCTGATATCGCATGGCGTTGGGTTCGTGATGAACTTGATACCATGAGCACGCGTCCACAAGATCCATTCCAAATTTCAGAAGAAGACAAAAAAGTTATTCGTGAAGAGATTGTTCCATTCTGGGAAGGGCGTTCTCTGGATGAGATCTGTGAAGCACAATATCGCGAAGCAGGTGTGTGGGAGTTTAGTGGTGAAACCTTTGTCAGTGACCTTTCTTATCACCAAATAAACGGTGGTGGTGATACTTGCCCAGGTTATGACGTACTACTTTTCACCAAAGGTATGAACGGTATTAAAGCCGATGCGCAAGCAAAACTGGCTGAATTAAGCATGGAAAATCCTGCTGATATCGACCGTATCTACTTCTACAAAGCGTCTATTGAAAGCTGTGAAGGTGTGATTGCTTACGCCCATCGCATTGCAGAACATGCACGTGAATTAGCATCAAAAGAGAGCAATCCACAACGTCGTGAAGAGTTACTGACGATTGCTCAAGTTAACGAAAACGTACCTGCTAATCCACCAAAAACACTGCAAGAAGCACTGCAAAGTATCTGGACGGTTGAGTCACTGTTTGAAGTAGAAGAAAACCAAACCGGTCTTTCTTTAGGTCGTTTAGACCAATACTGCTTCCCAATGTATGAAAACGATATCAAATCAGGTCGTTTAACGCGTGAACAAGCACTGGAAATGATGCAAGCCTTTATCATCAAATGTGCTGAGTTAATGTGGATGTCGAGTGAGCTAGGAGCGAAATATTTTGCAGGTTATCAGCCATTTATTAACTTAACCATTGGTGGACAAAAACGCTCTGGTGGCGATGCGTGTAACGACTTAACTTACTTGATTATGGATGCAGTGCGCTTTGTGAAAGTGTATCAACCCTCACTAGCATGTCGTATTCATAACCAATCTCCACAACAATATATGGAAAAAATTGTTGATGTAGTTAAAGCCGGTATGGGTTTCCCTGCATGTCACTTCGATGACTCTCATATCAAGATGATGCTACGTAAAGGCTTCGACTTTGAAGATGCGCGTGACTACTGCTTGATGGGTTGTGTTGAACCACAAAAATCAGGTCGTATTTATCAATGGACATCAACAGGTTACACCCAATGGCCTATCGCGATTGAGTTTGTCTTAAATCGTGGTCGTATGGTGCTGTTTGATAGCTATCAAGGTTTAGACACCGGTGATTTACGTGACCTGCGTACTTATGAAGATTTCGACCGCGCTGTAAAAGAGCAAGTAGCACATATCGTTCGTTTATCTGCAATTGGTACTGTGATAAGTCAACGTGTTCACCGCGATGTAGCACCAAAACCATTAATGTCTCTGTTAGTAGAAGGCTGTATGGAACAAGGTAAAGACGTCACTGCGGGTGGCGCAATGATAAACCATGGTCCGGGTCTTATTTTCTCAGGTTTAGCGACTTATGTGGACTCAATGGCCGCTATTCGCAAACTTGTTTATGAAGATAAAAAATACACCTTAGAGCAAATTCGTGATGCGTTATTAGCTAATTTTGAAGGCCAAGAAGAGTTGCTACGCGACTGCTTAAATGCACCGAAATTTGGTAACGATGATGATGTTGTTGACCAATATGCGCTAGATATTACGGAATGGACTGAGCGTGAATGTCGTAAATACAAAATGCTCTATTCCACTTTGAGCCACGGTACGCTGTCTATCTCTAACAATACGCCAATTGGTGAGTTAACAGCAGCCACACCAAATGGCCGCTTAGCATGGAAACCATTATCAGATGGTATTAGCCCAACGCAAGGTGCTGATAAACATGGTCCAACTGCGATTATCAAATCAATCAGTAAGATGAATGTTGAAACTATGAACATCGGTATGGTTCATAACTTCAAATTCCTGAAAGGGTTGTTAGATACCAATGAAGGACGCCAAGGTTTAATTACCTTATTAAGAACGGCTTCAATACTGGGTAACGGCCAGATGCAATTTAGCTATGTTGATAATGAAGTGCTGAAAAAAGCACAACTTGAGCCTGAAAAATACCGCGATTTAATTGTTCGTGTTGCAGGTTACAGTGCTTACTTCGTTGAATTATGTAAAGAAGTTCAGGATGAAATTATCAGTCGTACTGTGATTGAGAAATTCTAATCATAGCCATAGGGATGGCACAGACTATCCCTTTTAATCGACAAGACAAGATTTAAATTTATCGAACAAGGATGTTTGATGCAGATTTGGAGGCGTAAAGATGGAGACGGCGGCAGAAATAAGAGGGCGGATATTTAATATCCAGAAATACTCTATTTATGACGGTGATGGTATTCGTACTCTCGTTTTCTTAAAAGGTTGTAATATCCGCTGCCCTTGGTGTTCAAATCCAGAAGGTCTCAGCAGTGAATTTCAGGTGATGTACTCTCACGACAAATGTGTGGATTGTGGTAAATGCGTTGATGTTTGCCCTGCAGGTGTGCATTACATGACAACCAATGAAAGTGGTAAACAAGTTCATCGTGTTGATCGCGCTGTTGATTGTATTGGTTGTCGTAAATGTGAAGAAGTCTGTATCTCTGATGCTCTTGATATTATAGGGAAAGATGTTTCAGTCTCTGAGCTAATGAAAATCATTATGCAAGATTATGATTTTTATATCTCTTCAGGAGGTGGTGTCACAATCGGTGGCGGTGAAATGAGTTTACAAACTGATTTTGCGGTTGCGCTTTTACGAGAATGTAAAAAGATGATGATCAATACCGCTGTGGAAACACAAGCGACCACTAACGTGGCGAATTATGAAAAATTAGCGGAAGTCGTTGATCAATTTCTGATTGATATCAAACATATTGATACTGCTCAGCATAAAGCGTTATTTGGCATTGGTAATGAGAATGTCCGTCGTAACCTAGAGCGTTTAATGGATCTCGGTGCCAATGTAGTTATTCGTATGCCTTTAGTGCGAGGTTATAACGATTCTTATGACGCGATCACCGGCGCGATTAATTACGCGAAGGAGCTCTCAAAACGCGGCAATATTCAGCGTATCGATATTCTTCCCTATCACCAGTTTGGACGTAATAAATACGAAAAATTGGAAATGATCTATCCGATAAAAAACGATCCAAGTTATACGCCAGAAGAGTTAGACAGTTTAGAAGCCTTCTTTAAGAAATTTGATTTCGATATCCGTCTTGTCCGTCACTAAGTAGGAGAGAAAGATGAACAGTTTAGGTGTGATAGAAACACGAGGATTAACCGCAGCCATTCAAGCCGCTGATGCGGCTTGTAAAGCAGCAAACGTGGAAATTATTGGATACCGAAAAGTAGGATCTGGCTTGGTATCGGTCTGTTTTCAAGGTGAGATCAGTGCAGTAAGAACTGCGGTTGATCATGGTGTTGATGTCGTGAGCCAAAAAGAGTTGGTGATTGGTTCATTGGTTATCGCAAGACCAGAGTCTAGTGTTATTACTAAATTACTGACGATAAAAGGTAAGAAAAAAGCACCTATTGTTGCTGAAAAAGTGCAAGAGACGGCCATTGAAGCCACAAAAGAAATTGCGGATTTGCAGGCTCAAAATATTGCTTCTGAAACTAAAGCAGTAACAGATAAAGCACAAAGCAGTAAAAAAGAGCTCAAACCAGAAAGCCGTAAAGGTAAAAAATAATGATTAATCAACAACTCATGGGGAAAATTCTCTCTCGTTTACCCACACATGGTGTGATGTTGGGAGAGACGCAAGGAATGGCTATCCCTGTTGGTATTTCTAATCGTCATGTACATCTTTCACAGAAAGATGTTGAAGCGTTATTTGGTAAAGGTTATCAACTCACTCCGTTTAAAGATCTTAAACAACCGGGTCAATTTGCAGCAAAAGAGTGTGTGATTATTGTGGGTTCTAAAGGTTCGATCAGCAAAGTTCGTGTTTTAGGGCCTGTTCGTCCACAAAGCCAATTAGAAATTTCAAAAGCTGACTGTTTTGCATTAGGCATCAAAGCGCCAGTACGTGAATCGGGTGATTTAGTGGGTTCTGGCAATGCTGTTTTAATGGGGCCGGCGGGTCATGTTGAATTAAAAGAGCAAGTGATTTGCGCTCAACGCCATATTCATATGAGTGAAATTGACGCCAGAATGTTAAATGTCACCAATGGACAAAAAGTACACGTTAAAACAGAAGGTGAGCGCAGTTTAATTTTTGATGAAGTTGTTGTTCGTGTTAGTGAAAAATTCGCTTTGGAATTTCATATAGATACTGATGAAGCTAATGCAGCAGGGCTTCGTAACAACGATAGCGTATTTATTGTCAGCTAAGACAATGAGGTGGCGTAATGGACAATCAATTAATCGAAAGGATTGTTGCTGAAATAGAAAAAAGAATGAAAAAGCCGGTGCTGTTAGCGCTTACTCCTGCACCGGGATACCAGGATGAAATTTGCCAACGTATCAATACTTTTTCTCATATTCGATTTTCTTTATTTGTCACAACACCGGCACAAGCGTGCCATGATTTGTCGAAATGGCGTCATCTAGGTGATATGCATAAAGCGGACGAGTTTGATATTAATACTTTATCTTCTTATCACGCTTTATTCGTTCCCTATTTCGATAAAAAGCTGGTGGGTGAAATTATTAACGGATTATTTATAAGTGAAGAAGGAAAGCTAATTCATTCTGCACTTGCTCAAAATATTCCTGTTATTGCATTACCTTATTTTTGCCAACCAGAAAGTGAATTAAATGAGATTTTAGGTTTAAATAAAAATAAAGAGTACAACCTGCTTATTCAGGAAAATATTAGTCGATTAAAATCAATGGGTATTATGTTTCACCCTATAAATGATGTTGAAGCTAATTTAATAAACTATGATGTTAAGCATCAAGCTAAACCTGAATATAAACCTGAAATTAAACAAGAGAATAATAATCGCTATATTACTTTGAAAGAGGTAATGAATAAGCCTGGAGAATACTGTTTATCGCAAGATAAATTGACAGATTCTGCTATTGAATATTTAAAAAGTTTAAAAAATTAACCTTAAACTATATCTGATAACTCAGGAGTCTTATTATGTCACCAAAAGCTAAATCATGGCTTTGGATGCTGGCGGTTATTATTTCAGAAACCTCAGCAACCTCTACTTTAAAAATGTTTGATAATAGTGAAGGAACAACCAAGACATTATTATTAGGCTTAATTGTTGTTTTATACGTTATTTGTTATTACTCATTATCACGGGCAGTTAAAAATATTCCTGTTGGTCTGGCTTATGCAACGTGGTCAGGTACAGGTATTTTAGTGGTTTCTTCTTTAGGTATGTTGTTTTATGGTCAACATCCTGATACTGCTGCAATTATCGGTATGGCTGTTATTGCCAGTGGTATTGTCATTATGAACCTCTTCTCCAAAATGGGATCAGAAGAAGAGGAAGAAGAGACAACTGAAACTCCGAATATTAAACAGGCAGTATCGCCAGTTAATAAATAAATCTATTTCTTGATAAATCTATTTTTAATAAAACTATTCTTTGATAAATAAGTATTTATTAAAATAAATAAGGATAACAATTATGTTTACCGGATTCTTATGGCTGGCGCTGTCTATTGGTTCTGAAATCACTGGTACTTCAATGATTAAAAAGACCAACGGCTTTAGTAAATTAGCCCCTTCTGTTTTAGTTATTGCTGCTTACTGTATTTGTTATTTTGCTTTAACACGTGCAATGGGATATATCCCTGTTGGTGTCGCTTATTCACTTTGGTGTGGGTTTGGTATTGTGGGTGTAACGTTAGTTGCGATGATTTTATATAAACAAAAACCAGATTTACCAGCTATATTCTCGATGGCATTGATTATCTCTGGTGGGATAATTATGAATACATTCTCTACCATGTAGTTGTATATTAATTATTTTTAATGGAAACACTGAGTTTTAGGTAAAATAGATTCAGTGTTTCTATTTTTTTTGAAATATAAAAATCACGATATAATATTTTTATACAATGATTTCAGTTAACGATTTTATTTCAAAATAGATCTGGGTTTATCTTGATAACTTTAAAGATAAAATCCCCATTGCATTTACAATGGGGATTGGTTTACGACATTACTGCTTTTTATTTTTTAGTTTTACGGCTCACTAACTTGCTGTAACTGTTTTTGACGCTCAGTTTGAGCGCTGATTTGATGGTTTCTAGCTAAGAAACTGTACATTGTTGGTAACACAAATAGGGTAAACAGTGTGCCGACTAACATGCCCGACACAATAATCAGCCCTAATCCATAGCGACTATTAGCACCTGCGCCACTGGCAAATAACAATGGAATAAGTCCAATAACCATTGCTGCCGTGGTCATTAAGACAGGACGCAAACGGATTTTTGCAGCTTCAATAATGGCATCACGACGGTTTAGATTTTTATGAACTTGCAATTCATTAGCAAATTCCACCATTAAAATACCGTGCTTACTAATAAGTCCTATTAGTGTGACTAAACCAATTTGAGTGTAGATATTTAGCGTCACCATCCCTAAAGCGAGAGGGACTAATGCGCCACAAATTGATAGCGGTACAGTAATTAAGATAATCAAAGGATCAACCAAACTTTCATACTGTGCAGCTAACACTAAATAAATAATGATAAGTGCTGCAATAAAGGCAAAGACTAATGTATTTCCTTCTTGGGTAAATTGGCGAGAGTCAGATTGCCAATCATGACTAAAGCCCGCTGGTAATGAATCTGCTACAGTTTCAAGAAACGCGACCGCTTGTCCCATCGTGACGCCGGGGGCGGGGATCGCTTGGAAAATAGCTGCGTTTTGTTGATTAAACTGTGTCAGTTTATTAGGTTCAACTTGAGTTGTAATATTTACTACGGTTGATAATGGAATTAACACATTATCTTGAGTACGAATATAGTGTCCGGCAAGAGCCGCAGGTGTTAAGCGTTGATGGCGTACACTTTGTGGAATAACATCATAAGAGCGACCATCCATACCAAAACGATTAATATAATGTTCACCCACTAATAGTGAGAGTGATTCACCAATATCTTGCATACGAATGCCTAAACTATTGGCTTTAGCTCTGTCTATGGCAACTTGAACAACAGGATTGTTGTAATCTAAATCGCTATCTACCACGACAAATAAACCGCTTTCTCTCGCTTGTTGTTTTATTTGTTCCATTGTTTCAAATAAAACGGGATAACCTAACGGGCTACGTAAAACCATTTGTACAGGTAATCCACCTACCGAGCCGGGTAAAGAGGCTAATTGGAAAGCAAAAATACTAGTACCTTCCACATTGTCGACGCGATTTTGCAAATCAGCTTGGATTTGATCTGCATTGCGATCTCGGAGATCCCAACCATCAAAGTTTATACCACCAAAGCTAGCTGAAGGCCCGTCTGTACCGTTAATTATCCACGTGCTGTCTGTTTCAGGCAGACTCATATAAATTTCATCAAGCTTTTGATTAAAGCGTTCAGCATAAGCAAGATTTGCATGTTGCGGTGCTTTTACGGCGGTTAAGACACTCGCTTGATCTTCTGAAGGAGCCAGCTCTTGTTTTGTCTGACTATATAAAAACGGTAAGCTGACAAACACAGCTAAGGCAAAAACAATAGTTAACCAGCGATTAGCTAAAGAAAAATTGAGTACGTAACCATAATAATGAGCCAGTTTATCAAAGACATATTCGGCTATTTTAGCCATTCTGCCTTCATTTTCTTTTGGTTTTAGCATTAACGAACTCATCACTGGCGACAAGGTTAATGCCACAATACCGGATACAATCACACTACCTGCCAATGTTATGGCAAATTCTTTAAATAATGCCCCCGTTAATCCCGCCATTAAACCAATAGGAGCATAAACGGCCGCTAACGTGATCGTCATTGCAATAACTGGGCCGGCAACTTCTCTCGCACCGACTAAAGCGGCTTGAACAGGCGATAATCCTTCTTCAATATGGCGATGGACGTTTTCAACAACCACTATCGCATCATCCACAACTAATCCGATTGCTAAAACCATTGCCAGTAGAGTGAGCAAATTAATACTAAAACCAAAGGCAAGCATTAAACCGGCAGCACCTAACATCGATAATGGAATGGCAAGTACAGGAATAAGAACAGAACGGAACGATCCCAAGCAGAGGTAAATAACCGCAATAACAATTAAAATCGCTTCAATTAAGGTTTGTATTACTTGGTTAATAGAGGCTTTGATAAACCGTGAAGTTTCAAATGCCAGTTCTACATCGACACTAGGGGGTAAGGTCTTTTGAATATCAACAAGATGTTCACGAATACCATCAACAATGACTAATGGATTACCCGTTGGTGTCGGAAACAGACCTAAGAATACGGCTTTTTTACCATTCATAATACCGCTGGTTTCAGTAGCCGCAGCACCTAATTCGACAGTACCGACATCACGTAAACGAACAAGATTATTGCCATCATTAATGATAACCATGTCTTTAAATTCTTCGACATTAGTGAGATCAGTATTGACATAAACGTTGGCAATCACAAACTCGCCTTCGACTTTCCCGGGGGCGGCCTGATAGTTATTACGGCGTACTGCATTTGCAACATCGCTTGCCGTTAAGTTACGACCAGCCAGTTTGTCTGCATCTAACCACAAACGCATCGCTAATTGTTGTCCACCAAAAACCTGTACTTTGGCAACACCATTGATGGATGAGAACATTGGTTCAACAACACGAGAAAGGTAGTCAGTGAGTTCAGGGATAGAAAGCTGTTCACTTGAAAAACCCACATAAGCTACCGCAGTAGATTCACCAGATGAAAGCTCGATAACGGGATCATAAGCTTGCTCAGGTAACTTATAACGTACTTGATTTACCTTCGCCATTACCTGCGTTAGGGCTTGAGTTGGATCGCGGTTTAATTCCATTCTGACGGTGACTAAGCTTTTCCCTTGAACAGAAGATGAAGAAATATAGTCAACGCCCTCAACAGAAGAAACGGCTTGAGTGATAGGTTGTGTCACAAATCCTTGCATCAGTTCAGATGATGCTCCGGGGTAGTCTGTTGCAATCGTAATAGTTGAATTTTGCAACATAGGATACTGGCGTATTGGCAGTTTACTGAACGCAAATGCGCCCAGTAAAAAAATCAGTGTGCTAACAACTAATGCCAAAACAGGGCGCCGAACAAAAATATCGGTAAACTTCATTATTAACTCCCGTTATGGTTTAGTTGTCGCTGATTGAGCTAACGTTAATGTATCTTGCTCAATAGGTTCAATTGAGATCCCATCACTTAACTTAATTTGCCCTGATGCAACAATTTGATCCCCAAGGGCTAAACCTTCTTTTATTTCGATCATGCCGTTGTAGCGCAATCCAACTTTCACAGAGACACGCTTAGCGATAAGGTTTTTTTGATTGTCAGATTGCGCTACAAACACGGTATCTCCATAGGCAGTATAAGTGACTGCCGTTTCCGGTACGGTTAATACCATAGGACTATCAGGAGAAGTAACTTGAACGCGAGCAAACATGCCCGCTTTTAATTTATTGTCAGCATTTGGTAAAACAGCCTGTATTTGCACTGTACGAGAAGAGCCAATAAGAGGATCAATCGCATTTATAGAGCCTGTAAATACCATTTCTGGATAAGCATCGACCTCGATATTGATAGGCTGTTTTGTGGAAATTTTGGGTGCTGTTTGTTCATCAAGTGAGAAATTGAGTTTTAAATGGCTCGCATCGACAAGTGAAGCAACACGTTCACCCGCATTTAGATATTGTCCTTCATGAACCAGCTTTATCCCAACGATACCGTCAAAAGGGGCTTTAATTGCTTTTTGTGCAATTCGCGCTTTCACTTCTCGAATAGAAGCCACAATCATGTCGCGCTCTGATAAGGTGCTATCTAATTGCGCGGCAGCTGCGACATTTTTACTATAAAGTTGTCTTGTTCGAGAATAGAGTTTTTCTGCATTGGTTAATTGCGCTTGTAAGCGTAATAACTCGGCTTGTTCAGGTTCATCATTTAATTTAGCTAAAACTTGGCCAGCTTTAACGGTTTGCCCTGACTCAAAATTAATCACAGCAATTCGACCATTAGTTTCTGCTGCTAAATAGACTTGGCGTGCGGCTTCTAATTCCCCAACACCTTGCATATTGTTGGGTAATTTTGATGATTGTACAGTTGCTAATGCGACTTTTGTCGGTGGATAAGCAAATTGCTGTGTTTCATCATCTGATGATGTGGTTGCGTAAACCATTGCACCTGCACTGAGTAAAAAGAGTGAGGCACATACTGTAATAGTCAGTTTTTTATTCATTTTATTGCCGATCCCATAGTGAAAGTTTTTATATTTCTTATCGTTTTATGCATTAGTTTTTATCCATAACGCTCTGAAATGACTTGCTATTGCCGTAGTGATTAATCCACCAATAACAGCGAGATGTTCTATTGCGAAATACATAGACAACATGGCCTGATCTCCCGTCATATTCCAAAAAGTATGAACAATCACGATAGTTAAAAATAAAAAGAGAGCTAAAGCGCCTGCACCTAGCCATAAATAGCGATCGAAAAGCACTAAAAGTGAGCCACAAAATAAAATGATCGCGGTGGCAATATTAAAAAACCAATCCGGATTTAATCCTGCTGCACGCATTTCAGCCAAACTATTTTGGTAATCAAACACTTTGGCAAAGCCAGAGGAGAGAAACAAAACAAGAATAAGTAATCTGGCGATAAGCCACATAGAGCGACTTTCGAGAATACGTGCAATTGAATTAGGCATTCATCTGACCTCAGCATTCTTAAAAAATAAAAGTCAGTATCCCTCTGACTTGACTTAATTTGAGGAGAGGACTATAAAACCTCAAGTTAAGTTGAGGTCAAGAGGAAAAAGTGAAAAATGAAAAAAGAAAAAATAGATTTCAATAGAGCACTTACCGTCGGAGAGGTAGCAAAACGAAGTGGCGTTGCAATTTCAACGTTACATTTTTATGAAGAAAAAGGGTTGATAGAAAGTTATCGAAGTGCAGGTAATCAGCGTCGTTACCCACCGGTTGTGTTGCGTTACGTGGCGATTATAAAAGCTGCGCAAAGTACAGGTATTCCGTTAAAAGAAATTCAGGAAATACTAGGAAAATATCCACCAAATAGTAAATTAACGGCAGAACAATGGCACGAAATATCAACGGATTGGAAAGTGCGATTAGATGAACGTATTCGCCGTCTTAAGCGGTTACGTAATGGACTTGATCACTGTATTGGTTGTGGATGTTTATCGTTAAGTGACTGCCCATTACGTAATCCTGATGATATTTTAGGTGAGAAGGGTGCGGGAGCTCAGATCCTATAGTTTCTGTTAAAACGAAAACGAAGCGCTATCAGGTTTAAAAAATTCCTCATAGTCTTCTTGGTTATCGTTCATGCCTAATAAATCGAGAGTAAATTGATGATAAAAACCTTGATAAGAAAGGATTGAAACTAATGCCTGATTAATAGCCTCTTTATTATCGCTATTTTCCAATTCACTTGCTTGGCGCGCATAGATTAATAGTGCAACTTGACGCTTCTCTTTTAAGGTTTGGTTATTTTCATTTTTGACATCAAATTGGTTTAATAATGCTAATACATCTTTGGCACTATTAATGTTGTCCCCTTTTAAAGATTGATAAAAAGAAGAATTTAATATGGGTATTAAAGGGTCGGATCCTTTATTGCCGAGCTGTTTGGGTTCGAGCAAAGAAAGTTGTGATCCATATAACGTTTGTGGTTTTAAAGCATCAATCTTCATTTTCATTATGCTCACTAGAGATGTTACTTTGAGAGGAAATATTATCGAATACATCGAATGTATTAATATATTTCAGTAGAATTTCTTTAATTTCTTTAGTAAAAACAGGTTGATAAGATTCAGTATAAGGACGATGGAATTGTGCTTTTAGATCATCAATGAATATTGCAGGATCAAAAAAAGTAATTTGATCACCGGCATGAACAGCAATTGTTTTACTTTCATGAGTGTAAAGTTCGATATCAAGCTGATTGAGCTTATTCTCAAGATAACGGCGTAATGTTGTAGGAATATCGAGAGTGATTTTTTTATCTGAAGGTATTGTTGAAATCAAACGGTGTGTGAGTTCAGTTTGAATTTCGGGTGAATCAAAAAATTGGGCAATAGTTGTTATTAATTGTTTTCTTTGCTGACATTCATAATGTGTTAGTTTTTCTTGATATTGAACGACAAAACTTAAAATATCCCCTAATAACGCCTGTAATCCTTTACTATAGGCTTGGCTTATTATCTCCTTATTATGTTTTTCTAGTTTGTTATTAAAATCTCGAATTATTTTTTTTGCAGCGTGTTTGGCTGCTGATTTTATTTTATAAATATCATCAAGCTGTCGAACATAGCGAGATCGTATTAATACGCCCTCACAAGTGTATGTTAAAAGATTCTTAGACAGGGAGCGCAGCATAATCTAATACCAAAAGAAAAAGTGAGCGAGATAAAAAAAGTGATTGAGGTAGTTCAATTGATGACGATTGTGGTGCAAAAAGTAATGCAAAGCGTTGAGAAAGTGCCATCGAAATGCGATCAATAAAATTGAATAGCAATTGATATCCGATATTCATTGGGACGATATTTTTCTGTAGAGTCGTTATTTTTTTATCGATATTTAAAACAGGGTAAAGTGATAAAAATGCTTTTAATTGTGGCTCTAGCTGATAGTAATTACCCGATAATAAAATAGTCTCTCTAGAATAAAAATAACCTAAAAATAGAGCGCAACGCGGAAGTAATGCCCAATGGGTGAAAATTTTTTCTACAATGATATCGATATCACAATCAAGCTGATTAATAAGTTGATATTGCTGAATTAATTGGCGATTAGCTAATTTCTGCCAGATTACACTTTCTTCTTTTGAAGCCAATACATTGTAATCTGTATGAAGATAACTAAGAGGTTCATACATCACATTAGATATCATTTCGAATTGCTCAGAAGTCAGATTTGTCATTATTTTCTTCTTTCAGTGTTTTTTTGCGTCGAAATATTATCAATGAAACTGTAATGATAGCGACGATCACAACCAATACTAAGCTTAGAAATAACCAAGAATTAAAGAATGAATCAGAATGATTTTGATAAGGTTGATTATTTGTCATATTGAATTTATTGATATTTCTTGGATATAACAAAACAGTAATATTATCCTCATTCATATCGCTAAAGGCATTATGAATAAAAGCACGGACATCGTCAGTTAGCTGGTTATTATCAAGCATACCCTCTTCATAAAAAACCAATGCTGAGGCATGAGGAGGTGGAATAATACGTTCAGTAGGAGAGATTGGATAACTCACATGAACTCTCGCATCAATAATATGATCAATAGTGAGTAATGATTGTTCTAATCGTTGCTCAATAGCTGAAATTAAACGTGCTTTTTCGGCTTGTGGTGATGATACTAATGCATCTGACGGAAATAACTGCGTTACTTCAATTCGAGATAATGTGGGCAATTGATATTCTTCTAGAATTTGAATCGCAATGCCCATATCTTCTTGCTTAACAGAAATATCAAATAATCCTTTTCCTAATGCTTTACGCGTACTGGTTATTTGGTGTTTTTGCAAAACAGCTTGAATTTCTGTTGCCTGTCTTTGATCCAAATTAGTGAGTAATGATTGATCCTTGCATCCACTTAATAATGGGAACAGGCAACATAATAATGCCAATAACAGATATCGCATTTTCATTACTATTGAGCCTTGAGCAATGTTTCAACAATATTCAGTGATTTTCTGGCTAAAGTACTCGCTAAATTCATTGTAATTGTATAGTCATTAAGTGTGGTTTGTAGCTTGGTATAACTTTGAGTATCACTTAGTTGACTTAATGTTGTTAGTTTTTCTTGGATCTGTTTTTCATATTGAAAGCTATTTGTAACCGTATTTATCATCATCGAAGATAAGTTATTATCACTATTATTGTTATCATTTAGTGGCATTGTTAAATGCGCAGGAACTACAGGGGTAATTGCCATATATTATCTCCATTATAAAAAAATTAACGCATATTCCCGATAATGCTCATTGCTAAATCTTTCACAACTTTAATCGATGTTGATTGTGCATTACGCGTAATATTATATTCAGCGAGCTTGGCTTGATAATCAGCCAATGCTGCGGCATTTGATGTATCTGCTTTTAATGCATCTAGTGCGGTTTTTAATGCATCACTTTGGTTTTTAACTGGCTCTTGAAAATAGTCATCAATTTTTTCAATGGAGCTTACATCGTCGGCAACTGGATAGGCTGGCATAATATTATTCCTCTAATTTTAATTCTAAGTTATTGCTTATAAATACCACTATTAGCCTTGGGGAAAATAGCGATGTTGATTGTCAAGAAAGATATACCCACGTTCTTCTTGTAAGGTTGCTTTGTTTTTTAGTATTGGATTACTTATATTTTCACGGTAAAAGATGAATTTTCTTCCAAAAATAGTCGTTTGTTTTTTGATATAAGTATCAAGTTTTTCTTTATTTTCCTTACCTAATAAGTCATCAAAAATAAAAGTTAAACCGTTATTTTTTTCTTCAATGGTATAACCAATTGTTTTTGTTAACTCTAGTTCATTTATATCGTTAATAATGCTTGAAATAGAAATTTCTTTAATGATGGGATAACAATCTTTCGAAAAATAACTACTTATTGCATCAATAATCTTTAGTTTTTCCTTATCATTATGATAAATAAAATTAATAATTGGTTTGTGTTTATCTTTAAAAATTGAATGTGTTTTTTTATAACTATTTTCAATAATTAAATTTTCTATTTTTCTTTTATCTATATAAAAAACGTTATTTTCTAAACTGTTTTTTTCTGTTGAAGGAGAGTATGAATCATCAAAAATACAATAATATCCATTTTTTCCTTGAAAACCTTTAAAATTTAAACTTTTTGATATAATTGATGTGGTTGATTTTTCTTTTGGGTTATTTATATAAAATAAAAATGTAATAAGAACTAATATAAATAACATTAATAATGTGAATATTTTTTTAAGAGTAATTAACGGCATCTTATTTTTTTTAAAATGAGATGAGTTAAGTGAGAAATCACTTTTTTTACTGACTAGAAATATAGGAATATCATTGAAGTACACGGGTTTTTCTAATGATAATGAGTATTCCTTATCGACTTCTTTTGATAGAAAGCTACTTTCTATTTTATATTTATTATTTTCACTATTATTTTCATCAAGTATAATAGCGAGCTTTTTTTCACATTCCTTATTGTCACAAGGAATATAAAGCACCCTATTTTCATTTTCTTCTTTATTATCATAAGGCTCTTTATTTTGTAAAAAAAAAGAATAGTGATTAGGCGGTAAAGGAACTGTCGCTCCTTTTAATGGACCAGAAAGAATATAAATGTAATAAAACATAGATTTAGCCTAATGATAAAATGTTATCAATTCATGATTTAAATATAGTTTAGTGAAGTGGTTACTCAATTTCTTTTAAAAAAAAGCACATGTTTTTTATTTGATAGTAGGTGTTGATATATTACTAATGCTTTTTTTAAATAATAAACAGAAAAAATTTGGTATTCATCTTTATAGTTAATAATAGGTGATATTATTGTAGCTTTATATAAAGCAAAAACATAAGAATGAGTTGATTGATAGCTTACTTTCTTTAAGTTTTATTATTTAACAAGATAAAACAAGGTATTCTTTATGTTAATAAATGATATAAAAATAAGTGGCGATAAAAATATTTTATTGGGAAATTCATTGTTCTTTTGCATTCCTAAGGATAATGATTCTCTAGTAAGAATATATGATGAAAAAACGACTAAAATTATAAAAGGAAAGGCTTTTATTTATAATTCCAAAAATGAAAATGTTATCTTTAAATCTGAAAATCAATCATGGAAAATTGAAAAACGATCATTTTTTATTTGTGCAAGATTATTAGCATTTATTGATTATGCTCGTAATTTTTCAAAGATGACGGCAATAGGATCTGAATTTGATATTAATCAGCAGATTTTTTATATAGAAGATACAAATAAATCTCTAGAATATGTATTAATAAATGAAGCAATAAAAGCGGAAAGCCAATTAGAGCCGTTATTTGTCACGATAAGACATAGTGAAAGTTATTGGCTTATTTTACATCTCATCAGTTATCTAGATGAGAAGAAAAGTAATATTGCACAAATTGGAGAGCGATATGGAGTATCTGGTACACATTTTAGACGACTATGTAAACGTTATTTAGGTAATTGTGGAAAAAGTCAATTGCGCTCATGGCGTGCAGCATCTTCTATTTTAACGACGTTATCAACTGATGAGTCATTAACACAAATTGCTGTCGATAATGGGTTTAGTTCTGCGTCTCATTTTTCGAATGAAATTAAGACGCTATTTGGCATTACACCAACAGAATTTCGTCGAATTGGTCAACATCTTTATGAAAACAAAAAATAAAATTTATAGTGTCATTGGGCTAATACTTTGTTGTAGTTTTTCTTTTCAAATTCAAGCTACGCAAGGAAAGGTTATCTATACACATCAGGTAAAAAAACCTGATGTGTTTATCGCTGTTGATACACGGGTAGAGCAGTTTTTTCTTGTGCTATCAGATAAATTAAATAAACCTTTTATTTTGAGTAGTGCTGTAAAAAAGGAGAGAGTAACTGGAAACTTTGATATTTCTTCACCTGAAGAAGCATTTGAATTGATGGTGAAACGTCTGTCATTACTCTATTTTAATGATGGGAAATCAGTCTATGTTTATGAAAGTAGTGAGATCTTACAAGAACTCTTTCAGGTAAAAAATATAAGCCTAGTCGAACTAAAAGGGTATTTACAGGATGTTGGATTATATGATCCACGTTATCCACTACGTGCAGGTCGAGATCAACGCACTTTTTATATTTCTGGCCCGCCTGTTTATATTAAATTAGTCAAAGCTGCTGCTGAGTTTTTAGATAATGATGTGCAAGAGCAAATTAATGAAAATACAAATAACCAAGTACCAGTGGGAAGTTCTCGTTATGGTGATGAATTTGTACAGATATTTCCATTAAAAAATACTTTTGTACAAGATAGAACTTATAGTCTGCGTGATGAAAAAGTAGTACTACCTGGTATTACTACTGTTTTACAGCAACTCTTTATGTCCACTAAAGAAATCAAAACAACAAATGTGGAGCCTAGAGAAACTCTAGAAAATAGCAATATCCCAAAAGACGATGGAGAGGTAAATGGTATTGAAGAAACTAATACGCCTATTATCACTCAAGTCGGGCAATATAATGTCGAATTAGTCCCTTTACCCGGTTCAAATAGTCTTTTAGTGAAAACAAGTCGAGAAGGTTTAGCATTAATAGGCTCACTTATTGCTCAATTAGATAAACCTAAACGACAAGTTGAATTGTCATTATGGATCATCGATATCTCTAAAAATAAGGCAGATAGTCTAGGTGTTAATTGGCAAGCAAATTATAGTGCTGATAAAGGTAGTTTCTTTTTTAATACAGCAAGTTTAAGTGCCGCATCTGGTTTTAACTTTTTAGGTAAAATAAAAGCATTAAGTGAAGATGGCGAAGCTCAAATGGTATCTCGCCCAATATTATTAACACAAGAAAATACTCCCGCGATTTTTGATAATAACACAACTTTTTATACGCAAATAAAAGGTGAGCGTGTTGCTTCATTAGAATCAACAACATTTGGCACAATGATCAGTGTATTACCACGTATTGGTAACTCAAATAAAGATATTGAGATGATTATTAATCTTGAAGATGGCGCAGAGAAAAAAGATGATAACGGGAATGATGAAAGTGTTGAAAAATTACCTGTGATTAACCGTACCAATATTAGTACTGTGGCTCGTGTTTCTGAAGGAGGAAGTTTATTAATTGGTGGATATACGCGAGAAGATAACGTGAAAGCAGAAACTAAAGTTCCTTTTCTAAGTGCTATCCCTTTAATTGGCGGAGCATTCAAATATGAATCTGATAATAATAAAAAAATGATCCGAATTTTTATGTTACAGCCACGTTTATTAGAAAAAACTCAAATAGAGTCGTTAGGTGGTGTCACTAAAAGTCCCTTTCAACCGATGGATAAAACAACATCTCAGGCATTAAAACAACTTCAGGCTTTTATGAGGTAATGTCATGATTGGGCCAATTAATACCTTTACTTCAACACATTCTGCGTCTACCAGTATTGGTAAAAAAAGCCAACAAGAAACCGAATATAAACAACCTAAAGTTACTGAAAGCCAAAATTATCAAAATCAATTAATAGAGATATCTGATGATATGTCTATGGTTGCCACTCTTTTTTCGCAACGCTTTGGTCAAAGATTAGAGAAAAAAGCCAATAGAGGAAAAAATACATTATATATTGCAGAAGAGGGGGCTGATAAAAAATTAGATAAAGTGATGATGTTGTTTAGAAAATCAGGGCGAAGTTTGCAAGAATTACTTCAATATTTGCGTAAAATGTTTCCTGATGAAAGTGATCTCGTTATGGTCTTACGAGAATTATTAAGGAAAAAAAAATTAGGTGCGCAGTTAGATGCAGGAATTGAGAATGAGATAAACAATCTACTTGAAGGTGAAAATGGAAAGCAAATTCGAGCTGGAATTAATATTGCTTTGCAAGCAAAAGCATTTGCTAAATTACTTTCTCTCGATGCTTCAACATTAAGAAATCTTTATCGTAGTTATATCAATCTTGATCTTGAACCTATTTATTTTTTTCAAATGTGGATTGAAGAATATGATCTAAAGCAGTGTACTATTATTTTGAATTTTTTAACTCAAAGCTTAATTTGTGATATGCAATCATTAATGCCAAGTTGTTCGAAAAGTTCAGAGTTTGGTTATTTACTAGAGAGGGTTAATAAGTTACGTACTTTATATAGTTTTATAGAAATGAATGTTAAAACATTAGAAAAAAAAGATTTAAAAAATACAATAACTGAAAAGGATCTTTATCAATTAATTTTTTATGGTATGACATTTCCTGATGAAATGGAAAAATACTTAATTTCTCTCTTGGAAAATGAGTGGCTTAATTATTTAACGAATATAAAGATGAAGCTATTACAAGGGTTGAAAACAATGTTTAATGAATATCCTGAGTCATTGTATTTATCTTATGATTTTAGAGATGAATGCCAAATAATCATGCAAAAATTTATAGATAATTATCTTCGATTAGAACAATATCAACAAAGAAAATAAGTAAAATAATTCACAGGTAATTTCTATGATTTATAGATTTCTTTTGGCAATAAAAAACAGACCTGAGTTAATCGTATTATCGGTTATGGTTTTGGTTATTATGATGTTAATTATACCATTACCAACCTATATTGTAGACTTTCTTATTGGACTCAACATTACGATTTCTTTACTTATTTTTATGAGTTCATTTTATATTACTCGTATATTAAATTTTATGACTTTCCCTGCATTATTGTTGATTACGACTCTTTTTCGGCTTGCGCTTTCTATTAGTACAAGCCGATTAATATTATTAGATGCGGATGCGGGTGAAATAATTACTTCATTTGGTGAGTTTGTCATCGGTGAAAACTTAGTCGTTGGTTTTGTGGTTTTCTCTATTGTTACTATCGTACAATTTTTAGTTATCACTAAAGGTTCAGAGCGGGTTGCAGAAGTGGCAGCTCGCTTTTCTTTGGATGGAATGCCAGGAAAACAAATGAGCATCGATGCTGATTTAAAATCTGGCATTATTAATAATGAAGAAGTGAAAATAAGAAGAAAAGAATTAGGGCAAGAAAGCCAATTATATGGTTCATTTGATGGTGCAATGAAGTTTATTAAAGGTGATGCAATAGCTGGTATTGTGATTATCTTTGTTAATCTAATAGGAGGGATCTCGGTTGGTATGGCGCAAATGGATCTCTCAATTTCACAGGCACTGCATACTTATACGCTTTTAACCATTGGTGATGGGCTAGTTGCACAAATTCCAGCATTACTTATTTCTATTAGTGCAGGATTTATTGTTACACGTGTAGGTGGGGAAAATAATAATCTTGGTTTTAGCATTATGAACGAGTTACTTGCTCAAGATTTTGCACTATTAGTGACTGCGATCCTTGCTTTTATCATTGGTTTTTTGCCCGGATTTCCAACACCCGTATTTCTTATTTTATCTGTCATATTAGGTGGATATTTCTTTAAAAAACAATGGAAAAATAAGAAAAAAGAAACGCTAACAGATAATAAAGAAGATAAGGATGAAGATAGTGATTTAGATACAGATGGTAAAAAAGGACTAATTTCGAATCTATTTTCAAATAAAAATGATTCAGAAGATGAAAATAGTTTATCAAAAGAAAATATTACATTATCTCAAGCGGAAACATTGCCTTTAATTCTTACTGTATCGTCTAAGAAAAAAGCATACCTTTCGAGACTCGTTTTTGAAAAATGGTTAAAAAAAGAATTTATTTTACAATATGGTGTATTGCTCCCCGATATTATTATTCATTATTCAGATAAAATTGATGATAATAAAATTATTGTTTTAATAAATGAAGTTAAGGCTGATGAATTTGATTGCCCTTTCCCTCTTATTCGTATAGAAAATCCTAATGATGAAATTTTATCTTTGAATTTTAAAGTAATGGAAATACAAGATAAGGATATAAAAAATTATTGGATTAATAAAAGTGATAAAGAACAAGTTGAATTGTTAGGTTACCAATTAGAATTACCAGAGGTTTATTTTTATAGAAAATTCTCTCATTTAATTACATTTAATATTGTTGAATTTCTTGGGATACAAGAAACAAAAAATATTCTTGATAAAGTAGAAGAAAACTCGCCAGAACTTTTAAAAGAGTGTTATAGGCAAGTTTCAATTCAACGAATTAATGATGTTTTACAACGTTTATTACAAGAAAAAATTCCTATCAGAAATATAAAAACAATTATAGGGGGGTTAGTGCAGTGGGGAAGTAAAGAGAAAGATCCGGTACTTTTAACTGAACATATTCGTTCATTACTTTCACGCTATATTAGCCATTTTTTTTCAAATGATGGAAAACTTAATGTAATTATTTTATCTCATCATGTAGAAGAAATAATTCGCAATGGAATAAGGCAAAGTTCTTCAGGTACATTCTTAAACTTAGAACCTGCTGAGCTTGACATGATAATAGAAAAAATATCTGCGACTATTGATGAAATTAAATATATACAAAATTATATATTTTTAACAGCAATAGATATAAGGCGTTTTGTTAAAAAACTAATAGAAACACAGTATCCACAATTATCTGTGTTGTCTTATGATGAAATTACATCAGATATCGAAATCAACGTTCTACAATCTATTTAGGAGAAATTATGTCTTTTGATCTAGCAAGTTTGATTATGGATGCTATGAATGTCATTGGAAGAAGTGATTTATTCTCAGAAGGAAAATCTGTGGATAATCATTCAACAATAACCATCAGTTTAGGAGATATGCCGGATATCAATTTATTAGTGGTTGATGAAGTTCCAATGATCTGGTCTGTGCTCGGTGAATATAATGAAAATTTATTATCACAAACAAGTACTTCATTATTATTAAATAATATTAACAATCAAACAGAAAGTTTTTATCCTGGTCAACCCGCTTTAGTGAAAGTCGAATCTGAATTAGAACTTCGGGCTTCATTTATGCCTATTGCTTTGCAAAATGGTGAATCAATGGCAAAAGCAATAGATGAATATTTTCAGATGATGAATAATATTCATCAACAACTTATTAATTAAAAAATGAATAACAAATTTTCAATATTTCATCATGCAGCACACCCTATACGAATACAAGGCAATATTCTTGAAGTGATGTTGCGAGGTGTATTTATTGGAGAAATTTGTCTATTAAAAGATTCTATTACTAATGGGCAAATAATTGGTGAAGCAATTGTGATTGGCTTTCGCAACGGTACTACGATTTTAAGTATGATGGGGAGCTCTCAAGGCTATTCTTTGCAAATAATCGTAGTACCTACGGGTAATGCTTTTTCTGTTGCTTTAAGTCCTAATATTTTAGGGAGTATGATCGATATTAAAGGTAATTGCCTATTACGATTCAGTGATAATAAAGAGGTAGAAGAAAATTTCTATTCCTATTTACCTATTGATGGTCATCCTCCCTCATTTAATGAACGGCGCCCTATTACAGAAATATTTGAGTCAGGTGTTCGTGCAGTTGATGGATTACTCAGTTGTGGATTAGGGCAGAGAATGGGGATTTTTGCCAGCGCAGGAACGGGTAAAACTATGTTGATGAATATGTTTATCCGTTTCTCTCAGGCTGATATTTTTATTATTGGGCTTATAGGTGAAAGAGGGCGAGAAGTTACTGAATTTGTTGAGGAATTAAAAAGTGACAAACGATGCGAAAAAACGGTATTAATTTGTTCTACCTCTGATCAGCCAGCAATAGAACGTTGTAATGCTGCATTAGTTGCTACTACAGTTGCTGAATATTTTAGAGAGCAAGGTAAGAATGTCGTGTTATTTATTGATTCTATGACGCGTTACTGTCGAGCTTTAAGAGATGTTGCACTTACAGCAGGTGAGCTTCCGGTTCGTAAAGGCTATCCAGCTTCTGTTTTTGATAAATTACCTGCAATCTTAGAAAGGCCAGGGGTGACTCATCAAGGTTCCATTACTGCGTTTTATACTGTTTTACTGGAAAGTGATGATGAGCCAGATGCTATAGGTGAAGAAATCCGTTCTATTCTAGATGGGCATATTTATCTTTCACGAAAAATAGCGGCTTCTGGTCATTATCCAGCTATCGATATTTTAGGGAGTGTGAGTCGTATATTTCAGCAAATAACAAATAGAGAACAACAAGAGGCTGCGTTAAAAATAAGGCAAATATTGATGCGTTTACAGGATATCAAATTATTACAAGAGCTAGGAGAATATCGTACAGGAGAAAATGAGTTAAATGATATGGCTGTCAGTAAGCAATCAGCAATAGAGGCTTTTCTTATTCAGTCATTTAAAGAAAAAGCAGAATTTCAACAAACACTAAATCAACTTTATGCGCTTACCTCTTAATCAGCAATATTTGATAAATGCGATTGAAAAACGTCAACAAAGAATAGAGAAAGAGCAACAAAAATATCAACGGTTAATAAAAGAAGCAGAAAGTAAAAAAGAAGAGCAAACTTTATTAGCATCTGCATTAGAAAAAGAGATCCCTTTTTATGAAAAAGTGGGAAGTTATTCGACACTCTCTTTAAATCAACAAAAACGTAAACAAGCCATTTTATTAGCTTCGTTAAATATTGCTATTAGCCAAATTAAAGAAATAGAGTATCAATTAGAAAAACTAAAAAAAGGAAGCTTATTTTTAAAAAAAGAAAGAGAAAAAACAATCAAAAAACAAAATAAAATGAAGCTTTATCTTGAAAGAAAAGCGCGAGAAAAAGAGTTATATATTGAAAGACTAGAACAAAACGAAATACAGGAGATGGTGTTGTATGATGTCCATAAAGACAGATAATATAAGATTAAATAAAGGTTTAATCACTGAAAAACACAGTGAAAGTAAAACTGTTTTTTCTAAAAAATTATCATCGCTTTCTACAACAATAGCATTGTTACATCTTGAAAAAGAACAACTTTCTCCTGAAAAACTCAGCAAAATAAAACAAAAGCTAGCTGATTTTTATCATCTTGATTGTAAAGAGTTTATTGAGTTAAAAGATGATTTAAAAGAAAGTTTAAAAATAAAAACTGATAAATCAATTAATACATTAGAAGATGAAAAAGAAGAAGAAATTGACTATTCAAATATAGAAGGATTGCTATTAACCCAAAGAAAAATATATTCACAAATTTGTGATTTTGAAAAAGAAAATAAAATAGAGAAAAAGGTTTTTTTTCGTTATGAAAAAAATAAGACGAATAAGGCTAATGAAAGTGTCATTGAAAATGATTTAAATAAAAAAATTAATTTTGAATCTAATAAATTAAAAGCTATTGATATATTTAAAGACGAAAAAGAAGTAAGTACTCATTTTAATGACTTAACGACCAATATGCATAAGGATAAAATTATCCAAAAACTAGAAAAGAGAAAAAATACTGATAAAATTCAAGAGAATATTTATAGTAAGCCTTATCTTGATAAGCTGAAAACAAATAACATTAAAAATAAAATTGAATTAAAACACGAAAAAGATTTAATTAATATTAAAAATAGTGTTGTTTTTGAAAAGAGTAAATCATCTAAAGAAATCGATCATTTAGATAGTAAAAATATAAATAAAAATACTTTACTAATAAATGTTGAAAATAAAAATTCAAACATAGAAAGTCTATATAAAGAAAAAGCGAAAGAGAATGTTAGTGATGTAATCCCATTTAATAGTATAAAACCAGAATATCAGCAAATGTTACCAGAGCCATTATCTGATAGAAAAATACTTGATATTCCTGCTTTTAGCCTCCTTTATAAAAGAGTATCTGCCTTATCTCAACCTCCTAGTATTACTTATATTTTTAAAAAATGGGGAAACGAACTTCATCAAATGAAAGTGAATTTTGATACTGATAAAAAGATCCAATTAATAGCTTCTACTGGACGAGTTTATCAATCATCTCTAGAAAATTTTAGCCAATATCAAGGGCGATTATCCCTTTCATTAGAGAATGACAATAACCATTGGCATATTAATGCGATAGATCCTTCATCTGATAATAAAGAAGATGAAAAATGATAATTTTAGATCCTAAAAATAGTGCTAATAAAAAAAATAGTCATTTCATGGATATTTTATCATCTTTATATACATCCAAATCACCTATTTCTTCGGCCCATTATTTTAAGATAAAAGGTAATAATACATTAGGTTCATTCACGGGGATTATCGAAGTAAGTCAAGTGATGGATAAAATTTATTCTAATAAAACAATAGATTGGGATATTGTTCCGGACGTTTATCTTCATACTCTTTTCTCTCAAAAATGTTCACAAATATTGTTGCCTTTTTCGAAAGAGCCCATGTCATTAATGGTTGATAATATCTGTTTAGGAGAACAAGAAAACTTTAGTTACCCGATTATTAATACTGAAGTCGGTGATATATTTATTTGTTCTTTTGAAAAGAATTATGAATGGGCATTACCATTAAAAAATAAAATTAGTGCTATTGCTCAATTTCAATTTGGCAAAAGTACAATGTCATTTTCATTATTAAAAACGCTCTCTTTGGGCGATATTGTACTGATTGATAGCATGGATTTTTCACTTATTATGGGTGAAAAAAAATGGATGCGTTATCAGTGGCAAGAAGGAGAAAATACGGTGGTTTTAGATGAAAAGTTATTTACTCATGAAACAGAGCGTGAAGCGTTAGCCGAAGATACTGAAATGTCATTACAAAAAAATATAGAGTTGAAAGGGGTGCAATCTATTCCTGTTACTCTCTCTTTTTTACTTGCAAGTCAGGTGATGTTACTTGATCAAATTGAAGAGTTATCACCAGGGCAACAAATTACTTTACCAGATAATGCATTACGCCATATCACATTAATTGCTAATGGTGTTGCTATCGCTCAAGGGGAGTTAATAAAAGTTGGTGAGCGATTTGCTGTTGAAATTCAACATGCTTATGTACAGCAAGATTAAATAATATGGAAAGCTCAACAACACTCATTTTAACATTGTCATTAGCCACATTGGCACCTTTTATTATTGCTGCCGGGACTTGCTATTTAAAATTTTCTATCGTGTTGGTGATGACTCGTAATGCGTTAGGTGTTCAACAAGTACCTTCAAATATGGTACTCAATGCGATTGCATTAATGATGGCACTTTTTGTGATGACACCAATAGCAAAAAATACCTATGAATACCTTATTGAAAATCCGGTTGATATTACTTCCCCTGATTCGTTTGAACGCTTTTCTGATGATGCATTAGCGGAATATAAACGTTATTTGTACAAATATTCTGAGCCAGAACTATTAGATTTTTTTGAACAAGCACAAGGTAATCGGCCCAATGGTTATGGGGATCAAGAAAGTATAGAAAATTCTTTATTATCGTTGCTTCCTGCATATGCTTTAAGTGAAATCAAATCTGCTTTTATTATTGGTTTTTATCTCTACTTGCCTTTTATTGTTATTGATTTAGTTGTCTCTTGTATTCTACTGGCTCTAGGTATGATGATGATGAGTCCAATTACATTATCAGTACCTTTGAAATTAATTTTATTTATCGCTATGGATGGCTGGACCCTTTTGGCTAAGGGATTAATTAATCAATATCTTGATCTCATGGCGGTAAGATAATGGATATGGTTTATGCGGCGAATAAGGCGGTGTATTTAGTCATATTGCTTTCGGCTGCGCCTATAGCCATCGCAACATTTATTGGGCTGGCAATTGGCCTTTTACAAACTATCACTCAAGTACAGGAACAAACATTACCTTTCGGTGTAAAACTTGTCGGTGTTTTTGTTTGCTTATTAATTATGATGGGGTGGATGGGCGATAAAATATTAGTGTATGCCAAAGAGATGATGATGTTAGGATTAGCCGCAGGATAAATAACATGTTAATACTGCTAGGGTATATACAGGTTTATTTAATTGACCTTTTCTTATTGGTGACAAGATTATTTCCTATTTTTCTTTTTATTCCTTTTTTAAATAGCCGAGTGCTAAATAGTCAATTGTTAAAATATATTATTATTTTTTATATTGCGATGGGAATAAGACCAAGTATTACAATCACTGACGAAATAAGAAATACTTGGGAAATAGTATTATTGAGCGAATTAGTGCTTGGGATTTTAATCGGATTGTTATTTGCAACACCCTTTTGGATAGCCTCTGCATTTGGTGAATTTGTTGATAATCAGCGAGGAGCAAGTATCGGTGATACAATTAATCCAACAACAGGAATCGAATCTTCTGAATTTGCCTCATTGACAGGGTTATTTTGTGCTGCTTATTTTTTATCTAGTGGAGGCTTAACGTTGTTAATGAGCTCAATAAAAGATAGCTATGATGTATTTCCTATTGGTTATTTTAATAAAGAAATTGGCTATTCATTTATTGATCATTGGCTTAATGACATGATCCGCACTGCTATCGTTTTAGTTTCACCCGTTCTTATTATTATGTTTTTGAGCGAAGTGGCATTAGGGGTTTACTCATTATTTTGCCCTCAATTAAATGCATTTTCCTTATCATTGTGTATCAAAGGTATTATTGCATTTATATCACTACTTCTTTTTTTTGCTCCAGCAATGACTTCAGAGCTTTATGAGTTTTTTAATGATAGATACTTTTATACAATTTTTATGAGTATTTATCATGGCTGAAAAAACAGAAAAACCAACTCAGAAAAAACTCGATGATTCTTCAAAGAAAGGGCAAAGTTTCAAGAGTAAAGAGTTAACATCAGGACTGGTTTATCTGATTGGTGTTATGTATTTATTCCAACAGGTTAACTTAGATGAGTTTAGCCGTTTTTATCAATCTCTTTTGTTGCATCCAACAAATATCACACTAAAAAGTTACGTCAATGTTATATCGAAATTATTCTTTGATATTATATTGCCAATACTTACAGTGACTTTTTTATCTGGCGCAATTCCTTCACTATTCGAATCTCGTTTTAAACTTGCTACGGAAGCGATTAAATTTGATCTTAACCATATAAATCCGATTTCTGGATTTAAAAATATATTTAGTATAAGAACAATAAAAGATCTTTTAAAAACATTATTATTTATAGTTATATTTTTAGTTACTTGTTATGTTTTTGTTATTTTACATGGACACGAAATATTTATATTATATCGCTCTAGCCTGAATGTTATTATTGATAAATGGTGTTCGCTTGTTATTGAATTTATATTTGTTTTTTTTATCCTCTCAATACCCATTCTTATTTTAAATATTATTGCCGACTTCTTTATTTTTATGAAAGATATGATGATGGAGAAACATGAAGTTAAGCAAGAAAATAAGAATATGGAAGGTGATCCTGAAATAAAATCAACACGCAGACAATTACATCAAGAATTACTTGATGAACCCATGAAAAAAGTTATTCGAGATTCATCAGCTGTGATTGTTAATCCAACTCATGTAGCGATAGGTATTTATTTTGATCCCGATAATGGCATTATGCCACTCGTTTCCCTCAAGTGTATTAATGATAAAGCATTGGCTGTGAAAGCTTACGCTAAAAAAGTGGGTACACCTGTTGTTCGTTATCCTGAACTTGCGAGAAAACTTTATCATAAATATCATTTGTTTGATGTAATGATAGATCAGGATTTATTGAATGTTATGGATATTCTTATTTGGCTTAAGAAAATAGAAATTGAAGGTTTGTTGAGAGATGAAATGGATTATACGTGCCACTAATAGATCCATTATCCGCATTCACATATTAATTATAAAAATAATATATTTATATTTATAAATATAGGCGTGTGTTTTATTAAAGTAATTAATTAATAATTAATTTAGAATTTTACTATTAATTATTCATCATAGATGAAAGGATTAACATTATGTCAGTATATGAAAAAATGTCAGAAAAAGAACTTGATCAATTAGCAAACTATATTGTTTCTATTGTTCAAAACGGGACATCACTAAAGGATGAAGGCGCTATCCCCGAAGGATTTATGGAAGGAATTTATTCATTTGCATATGACTTTTACCAGAAAGGAAAACTGGATGAAGCAGAAGCTATTTTTAAATTTTTATGCCTCTATGATTTTTATAATGTTGACTATATTATGGGGCTCGCTGCAGTTAAACAACTAAAAAAACAGTATCAAGCAGCAATTGATCTTTATGCATTAGCTTATTTAAACGCAAAGAATGATTACCGGCCTGTTTTTTATGCAGGACAATGTAATCTATCATTAGGTGAAAAAGAAAAAGCAAAATATTGTTTTGATCAGGTTTCAAAGAATATCAATGATACCGCTATAAAAGAGAGGGCTAATGTTTATTTAGAATCATTAAAAGATATTCCTCTTATTATTTTGAATACCGAGAAGGAAGAATAGTATGATTATTCATAATGAAAATTCAATTCTATCTACACCTTTAGTATCAAAAGAAGTAGATAAAGTTACTAAAGATACAGTACAGCAAGCCCAAAAAATTAATGCTGCAAGTGAACATCTTGTAGCATCTCAGCTTAAAGATAAAGAAAATAATTTTTTGGCACCTTTTCTTCGTGCACCTATTGAACAAAAAAGAAATAATCAACGAATTAATGTTCAAGATGATGCTCAATATAAAATAAATGTTTTTTTAACACAAAAAGAAAATGAAAGGTTAAACTCTAATGGAAATGATAGGTTAAATGAGGCGGAGTTAAATAAAACTGAAAGTGAAAACAAAAAGCTTGATATTCTTACTAATAAGAAGCACCTATATGATCAAAAATTAGAAAATAATATTAATATATCTGAAAATAAATCATTGTCATCTATACCTTTAGAAATAACTCAATCAGAAAATAAGAAAAAAAACAAAGACTATGATTTCTTATTTTTACAATTATCCTACCAAAATATTATTAATAAAAATGTTTTAGATAGAATTAAAGATCCTAATAAGTTTGATTATTACCTCAATAAGCTGAATATTTTATCTAAAGGTGTTGATGGTTTAAGAAACCAAATGAAATCAATACTGGATGAAATTAAAAATAATAAAGGTGCTATCATTGACTATTGGATGGAAGTATATAATCAAATAAAAGAAAATAAACTAAAAACAGAATCAGAAGTTGAAAGTTTCTTAAATAATAAGGAGGTTCCTGCTTCCTTAATAAAAAAATTGCTTTCTGGAAAAATAAAATCTAAAGAGGAAATGGGAAAGTTACTTGAAAAGACTTTTCCATTTTTAAGTTTTCCTAATGATATTTCAAAAATATCATTAGATAATATAGATCTTTTATATGAAAAATTATCCAGTTTCTTTAATAATGCTTTCCAGTATATGCCTAATGTTCCAATGGATGACGATAAGATAAATAAAATTACGTCACATAAAGAGGAATTAAAGGCATTAATAAATAAGAAAGAAAATGAGTCAATAAAAGGTAAACTGGAAAAAGCGAAAGAAACCTATAGAACACTGTTTTCTTCACAAAGTGCATTAGAGATTGAAATAATGTCTGATTCATTATCAGGAATAGCATTATTAACGTTTCTGTTAGCGAAAACAAGAGAATTAACATTACAAGTAATGTTGCAGCGAACTCAGAGTGAGCAAAAACTTTTTGAAGAAATGCAGGAAGTAACAGAAAAATCATTAAAAAATAAAATTGAAGAGCAAAAGGCTCAAATTAAAAAACAAGAGGAAATTCAATATTGGGCAGGCATCGGCTTAAAAATTTTAGGAGGATTGCTTGCGCTTGTCGCAGGTATTGCTTCTATTTTTACGGCGGGTGCATCAATGGCATTAATGGCCGTAGCGGTAACATTATTTGTTGCTGATGTAGCATTAACGGTGGCTGATGAAGTGTATCAAGCTATACATGGCAAATCATTTATGGATGAAATCATGCAACCTATTTCTAATGCTATTATGGATGCAATAGATAAAATTGTTGATTTTCTGGTTGACGTGATAAATAGCACATTAGAAGGATTAAAAGTATTTGGTATAGATAAGAAAGTTATTGAGGATATGAAAAACTCAATTCAAGAAAAATTAAAAATGGCACTAAAAATAGCCATTACTATTATTCTATTTGTTGCCGCAGTGGCATTAAGTTTTGTTATTGGACCTGCAGTAAAAGGTCTTACAAATGTTGCAAAGAAAATATTTAATCAACAGGTAAGAGAGACATTAAAAAGAGTATTACATGATGCACTAGAAGTTATGCTTGGTAAAATGATCAAAGAGATAATTGTTCAGGCATTTGAAGAAGCAATAGAAAAAATTAATAAACAATTAGCTAAAGATATTTCACAAAAAGCAATTACCATGCTAAATCGTACAGTAGTTATTTCTCAATTGGCAAACTCAACAGCAACTAATGCAGTTAATATTTATAGTAGTGTCATTTCAGCTAAAATATTGCAGTCTATGGCAGACAGTAAAAAATTAGAAACTATATTAAATCTTATTCAAAAATTAATGGATAAGATAATGGAAAGTTATCATGAAAATATTGATACTTTAACTGAAATATTAAAAAATATGAGTGAAAAAACGTCCGTTAGTAATAAGTTAAGATTTGATGTAATAAAAAATATATCTATTTAATTCTATTTAATAAAGTCTATTTTATTGAGGTTTTTATATGAGCGTAAAAGTAAATGTTGATAATTCTAATTTTTTTAATAATTATAAGTTAGATAGTGATGAGGTTGGTGGTAATAAAGGTTCTATTGATAAAAATAAATTAAGAGAGTTAATTGAACCGAAAGTTAAAGCGTTTATAGAAAAAACGAAAAATAACATAAATCCTATTTTATCAGAACCTGAAATAAAAACGCCTAATATAAAAGAAATATTGAAATCACTTGAGGTGGATAATGATAATGATGTTTATGATAACATTAAAACGGAGAATTTAGGAACATTTAATTTTATTTCTGATGATATGATGAAGTTAATTAATTTAATGGTTAAATACCTCGTGTCGATGATTAAGAAGTTTGAGGTATCCAGAGATATGGGTATTATGCTAATGAATGTGGAGTTAAATATAGCAGAACAAATAAAAGATAATTTAAATAAAAAAGCGAATATTATGATAGGTGCTGCTATTACTAGCGCAGGTATTTCAATGGCAATTCATGGCATGGGGGCCTTTATTTCTATTAAAGGAATGGGTGAAAATCTAATAGGGCACTCTAATCCTACTATGGTCATAGGGAACCTAGTGACTTCAACAGCTGATCCTTTGGCAAGAGTTGCAGATCAAACTATGCAATCTCAAGGAATTATACTTGATGGTAAACAAAAAGTATTAGAAGCAAGAGGTAGTATTAATAATCATGTTATTAATAATAACAATGAAATGTTAAGAGAAATCACAGAAGTAATAAAGGCCTTATTGCAAGCTATTGAAGCTGTTATTCATGCTCAACAAGACGCGGCTTCTGTTATTGGTTCAAATGTAAAAGGATAATCTTATGAATCAGACTATTAATTCAAGAATGGCTGGCATAGCTCATTCTTTAACAAACTATCCTCCAACGGTGGAACCGACTCTTGTTGAAGAAAATAAAAAAGAGTTTCTTAATGATATTGAGAATTTAATCATTAATATAAGACGGGAGCATAAGAATTTCGATCTTGATAGTTGGAAAAGTTGTAATAATTTAAATAGAAAAACAGAGAAGGAAATATTTATTTTACTCTCTGAACAATATAATAAAAATCTCATTGGACATAATAAATTCCTGAGTTTATTGGATAAATCTTCTCCATTAATAAAAAATAATTATTCTAATAAGAATTACCCCACTGATTCATTGAGTGATTTCTTTTCTGAGGTAAAACAATCCATTATTGTTGGTAAAAATGATTATTTAGATGTATTAAAAACAATCTTTTCAAATTATATGGAATATATAAGGGGGCTAAGAGAGAAATTAACATCTATAGGAAAATATACTAAAGCAGGTGATAAGGATGGGACTCTATCAGTTAATTTTTGTGACTTTAGACTAGAATTAGAAAATTTTAAAAAAGAGTACAATGAAAAATTAAAAGATGAGAAGTTTTTTTATATTGAGATGTTATTTGTAAGTGAAAACAAAGGTAGTTATAGCAGGAAGATAGATAAACAGAAAATATTTTATAAAAATAAAGAACAGATTAATAGTGCAATCAGTGTGATGGAGAAATTTTTAAAGGAGATAAAGGGTATTAAAGTAGAGAAATCAGGTAAAGATATGAATTTTAATTTTATCGGCTCTATAGAATTTGCAGACTTTGATAAATTTATAAATATGATAAAAGAAAAAGAGTCGAAAGAAAAAAAACTGACAGAAGAAGAGTTACAACAAAAAAGAAAAGATTATATAAAAGATCTTAAGGATGATTTTTTTTACAAAATGAGTTATGGAATGACAAAAAAAATTCTGGAACAATCATTTGAAGCTCAGGCAGATGAAAAAATGAAAGAATGGAGAAAAGAGAATGATGAAAAAGTAATGAGTCATATTTTACAAACAGAGTTTGATCTCTTTAAAAAATCACTTGATGCATTAGAAAAGAAGATGAATACAAATCTTGATGAATTATCTAAAAAATACAGCTCAGCAAATAGTAATTATGATAATTTTGTAAAGATAGTCAGTAGTAGCATGAATACATTATTAGAAATGGCAAAAGGTTTCTTACGTTTCTAAACTAGATTAAAAACAAATAAACGGTATTTTATAGAGAATAAACTAATATTTCTAATAGTATATAGCTTTATTTGTTACAGTTTTACTATGACAAAAGGTTAATATTATGGCTACTGTTAGTAATTTAATTAATATAAATGATAATTTAAATGTAGGGGAGCATTTTTATACTAAGGTTGATGTTAATAATCCCTCTAATAGAATAGAGAGCGAAAAGTTTTATAATGAAGTTGATTATTTATTAGCAAAAGTAAAAAGAGAATACCAAAATATTTGTATTGACAAATATCAAATTAATAAAAATCTAGAAAATATATCAAATAGTAATATGGCTCTTTTTCTAAATGAACAATATGCAAAGAATTCTATTAATCAAAAGAACAGTCTGAATACAATCAGTAGTGTTGCTCGTTCTATTGCAAATGCACAACCGAGTAATAGCTATCCCACTGATTCACTGAATGATTTATTTAATGATGTAAAACAATCGATTACAGCTGGTAAGAATGATTATCTAGATGTTTTAAAGAATGTTTTTTCTCAGTATATGGACTTTGTAAAAATGGCGAGAGAAGCATTATCTAACCTAAGTGAGTCAGTAAAGGCGGGGAGTAAGGATGGATATATAAATATAGATACTAGAAAGTTAATTTATGCTTTGAGTGGGCTACAGACATCTTTTAAAGATAAAGACATTCTCAATCTTCAAACGTATTTTAAAAAACAGAGTGATGGTCGATTTTATAGGGAAATTAATGGGGAGAAAATATATTATAAAAATAATCTTGAAGTAGATAAGGCTGCTGTTGCAATAGAAAAATTACTGAGTCAAATAAAAGGAGTAACTTCAGAAAAAATAGATAAATCATCATCTGTTCGGCCTGATATTTCTTTTTTGTTTAATGTAAATATAAATTTATTGGAATTAGATAATTTAATTATTTATTTAGAAGGGATGCCTGAAGGTCCTCATGATATTTTACAAACGGAATTTGAACTAATTAAAAAAACATTAGATACCTTTGAGAAAAATATTAATACTAATTTGGATGAACTTTCTAAAAAATACAGTTCAGTAAATAGTAACTATGATAATTTCGTAAAAATAGTCAGCAGCACTATGAATACATTATTAGAAATGGCAAAGGGGTTCTTGCGTTTTTGATTTTTTTGTAGAGTGATATTATGGAAAATAAATCTATTTTAGGGATAACAAAGAGCTGATATATTAATAATATCAGCTCTGGAATCTATAAATAATGGCTTAAATTAGAATTTATACTCGATACCTAACCAGTAATTACGACCATCTTCCATATAACCTTGAGTGTATTCATAAGACTTATCAAAAAGATTATTAACAGAAGTATTAGCAGAAACACCATAACCAAAATCATAATCTAAACGTAGATCTGTTTTAGCATAGCCTGCTAATTTGGCATTTTCATCGATACGGTTATAAGTCCAACTTTGCGCTTCTTCCATAATCGTAAAGCGAACTTGTTCAACAGGAATAAATGTTATCCACATATAGGCTTTATGTTTTGGTAAACCTTCAACATGTGCTACTTGTTTAGGATCACTATGGATATAGCTATAGTTTAAGCCAAGCTCTAACCAATCAGTCACGTTTCCTTTCGTACCTAAGTCAAGGCCAACATAGTCAATACGTCCGCTATTTTGGTTTTGGAAGAATGCGTTGCCACCACGATAAACGGTGTGTGCCATAATTGCATCACTGACGCGGTTATAGTAAATGCTGGTTTGGTAACCCCATTTATCCGTAATATGTCCTTCATAGGTTAAGTCGAAAGATAATGCGCGTTCAGGATCTAAATCGGGATTGATGATCCCTTTAGAGCCATCTTTAGGTTTTTCAGTTGTGTAACGCTCTTTTTGTGTAGGGAAGCGGCTACGATCAGATATAGAAAAGCGAATATTATCATTATTCGCTAATGAATATTTCGCCATCATTTCCCAGTTAAAGGCAGTTTGTTTGTTATCATCAGCGCCTTTATCAGTCTCAATGCTATCGCGCCAGTCATAGCTAATTGCACCCACTAAATCGAGATCATTAGTAGCAGCCCATTGGTATTCTGTTGCTAAAGACCATGTTCTGTCTTTATAACGCATCCAATCACCATTTTTCTCTTTTTGAGAACGGTGAACGTCATCTTTCCAGTGCGCGGCAAAGGAGAGCAGATCATTTTCACGTGTATCGATACCTAATTGTAATGCGGCACCTGTGCTGTAGTCGTCATAGTGACTGTAATCGGGTGTATTACCTTTTTTAGGGTACATATAAAGGGTATTTTCGAACTTATCGTGGTATGCACGGCTTTGTAATTTCATACCATCAGTGATTTGTGTGATACCGCTATAGTAATAGCTCTCTTTGTTGTAATCCGGCCATGCCCAATATTTATATCTACCTTTAGCATTAGCAGAAGTATTTGGTGGGCTGTTTTTTTCACCGTTTTGTTTTACATAAGTTAGGGTATATTCGTCAGAAGCACGTGGCGTCCAACCCACTTTGATCATGCCACGTTTATCATCAGTTGCTGAATTATCACGACGTCCATGAGTACCCGCAGCCACATTATTTTCATCAGTACCAGGAATTGGCGTAAAGCGTTGTTTTAATTGGCTACCACTGATTTGAATAAATCCTAAATCATTACGCGCACCTAAGCGTGCACTCATATTGTGTGCATAATCAGCACCACGAGCAAAACCTTGAGAATAAGCAATGCTTCCTTCTAGTGGTTTTTTCGGTGTCGCAGTAGTGATATTAATTGCGCCCCCCATTAAGTTAGGACCTTGCAGTAATGAGGTATAGCCTTTGTTAACTTCGATACTTGCCAGATCGTTTGTGGTAAAGCGTGCCAAGTCTAAATTGCCATCATAAGGAACATACGTTGGAATACCATCAAAGAATACAGGCACTTGACGGCTATCAAAACCACGCACTTTAATCGTGTATTCATTACGGTTGCCTGATTTTTGCATAACAATACCGGGTAATGTTGCAATGGCTTGTGCTGCATTCACTTTATTTTGTTCAAGCATCTGCTCTTGTGTTAAAACGTCTGGATTTGCAGCAATAGGGCTACTCCAAACGGTTAATAAATCAGGCGTTGATTGTCCATAAGTGGTTTCAGCAAGTGCAATATTTGGCAATAGAGCAAGTGATAAACAGTAGCATAGAGGTTTTAATTTCATCATTCCAATCTCAGTTTATAATCAATATATAATTGTTTATATAGCGATATACGTAAAAATAAATGAATAAAAAGAGCGCTAACAATCTGTTAGCACTTAGTTTTTATAAAATAAAGCAACAAACTTATATAAAAGAAGCTCAGCAAAGATGTTCCTCTATGCCACGACAACCATTTCCTTGTTATAACTTCTTTTACATTGAGTCGATGTTGTCTTTATTTATTATTGATTAAATATGTAAATACTCACTTACTTATAAGTTGTTATTTTTATTTAATCTTTTGGGTGAAGGCGAACTTTGATATCCGCCGGTGGTGCATAATAAGGTGCTGACGTCACCATTAAGGTGATGCCTGTTTGTGCATATTTTTCGATAGTATTGAGGTTTATACCACCCGCCACAGATAAGTGACAATAAGGTGCAATGTGGGGCGCTTCTTGTTGTAACTGTGCAATATCTTCAATCGAGAACTTATCAAGCTGTAAAATATCAGGCTGTGCTTTTAACGCCTCTCTTGCTTGTTCAATATCATCCGCTTCTACAACAATACATTTTTCAGGTGCTGCTTGGCGTAACTGCTTAACATGTTGCGCCCAATTATCAGGCTCTGATAAAAATCGACGATGGTTAGCAAAGAGCAAAATAGTTTCAGAGCAACCTTGACGATGAATAACACCACCGCCAGCAAGTACCGCTTGAGTTGCCAGTAATTTGGTATTAGGTATATTTTTACGCGTACACGCAATTTGCCCTTTAGGTTGATAGCGGTGATAGATTACTAGCATTCTTGCCATATAGTCACTAACGCCACAACTCCACTCAAGCACGTTTTGTACGACTTTCCAGCCTTGGTGTAGTGCATCAGCACGACCTTCAGCGGTGATTAAGCAATCGCCTTTATCGGCAAGTTCACCATCTTGTAGATGTGCTGTTACTACCAATCCTAATTTTTCTAGTAAACGACAACCTAGTGTGATCCCACTGACACAACCGGCTTTACGACGGGTAAATGTCATTGTACCTAGCTGATCACTGATATTGAGTGCTCGGCTGGTAAGATCGCCATATTGAATATCTTCCATCAATAAATTATCAAGAAAGGCATCAGGATAATAAATCATAGAGTTAGCTCACTTTCAGGAGCAACATCCCAAGAAACCATCGCCCAATCACGAGTGGGTGAAATCAGTGAAACGCCTTTTTCAATGCTTTCATGATAGTAATTTGTTAGGCGTGCAATTTCGTCTTCGCTTAAAGGCCCTACGGAGAAATTAATGCCCTCAATAAATTGCTCAAGGCTATTGAAATTACTCTGACAATTACGGCTACGGATATAATCCACTTTAGGGTGAATACCCATTTGGTTTAGCATATTTACAGCATAAATGTACGTTGGAAGCGTGGGTACATCACGACCCAATAAGCGAATAATACGTTGGTCAACAAAGGTTGGAGAAACCGTGTGAGTGGTATAAACACGTAATTTAGCTTGGCGATTCAGCTTTAAGAGAGCGGCTTGCAAATCCATCACTAAAGTTGAGCGTGAAGCAACGGCGATATCACAACGAGGAAGAGCATCCCAACTATCTTCCCATGAACAAGTGATAAACTCAGCGTGGTTGATACCAGCTTGTTCAGCTCTACGTTTAGCAACAGCTAACATGCCTGTACTGTAATCAATACCAATTGTTTTCTTGAATTTATCTGCCACATGAATGCTGATAGAGCCAGGGCCACAACCTACATCTAATAGGGTTTCAGCACCGGTAAAATCCATCATTTCACGAAATTTTATTAAATAAGGATCATTAGGATTAGCACAAGTTTCTGCCATTTTTTCGGCACGTTTATCCCAATGTTCAGGCTCTTTTTTGGTTCTTTCCGCCTGTACCATGTGGTTTTTATAAAGTTCAGCAAAATCCGTGGTTTCAATAGTGTTCATATTCTTGCCTATGGTCATTTTTATTGTCAGAGTAGGCGTGAAAATGCGCCTGAATATCTGTGGGTTGTACACCATAAAGGTGCGCTAAATTATCGGGTGTTAGTAAAACTTCAGGGCTGTTTTGCAAAACAGGGGTATTAGGTGTCAGTAAAATAACATCATCCGCCAAAGAGGCAGCATGTTGAGGGTGATGTGTAGACATAAAAACACTGATCCCCAATGCTTTTAATGCCTTAACTTGGGTAAGCAGTTTGATTTGATTACCAAAATCAAGGCTTGCTACAGGTTCATCCATGATCAGCAACTTAGGTTGTTGCACTAACGCGCGTGCAATCAAGACCATCTGTTTTTCACCACCACTTAAAGTATCAAAAGTTCGATGAGCAAGATGAGAAAGCGAGAGCATTTCTAAGGTTTTCATTGCCATCGCTCTATCTTGCGAGCTAGGCATAGAGAAAAAGGAGAGATGCGCACCTCGCCCCATCACAACCATATCGATGACATTGAAAGAAAAGGGGATATGTGTGGCTTGAGGAACATAGGCTACGACTTTAGCAAGCTCTGTTGGTGACCACTCACTTAATGTTTTGCCCGCAATATTAATCTCACCATCAATACACGGTATTAGCCCTAATAGTGTTCGCATTAGCGTCGTTTTACCGCAGCCATTGGCGCCTAATAAGCAGATGATTTGCCCTTGTTCGATATAAAATGAGAGATCTTTAATTAAAGTTTTGCCTTTATAACCAATGGCGAGCTGTTTCGCATTAGCAATGATCATCAGCCTTTCCTCGTTCTCAGTAACAACATTAAGAAGAATGGCGCACCAATGGCAGATGTTAAAATGCCTAGTGGAAGTTCAATATTGGCAATTGTGCGAGCTAATGTATCTGTAATTAACAACATTATGGCTCCCACCAGTAAGGAAACAGGGAGCTGTTGACTGAAGTTTGCACCCACTAACAATCTTGCAATGTGGGGAACAATTAAACCTAGCCACCCAATAATACCCGCGATAGAAACCGCACTTGCGGTGATTAATGTGGCTGACAAAATAAAGACAAGCCGGGTTACTTCGACGTTTAAACCTAACGCTCTGGCTTCTTCGTCAGATAAGCTGAGAATATTCATACGCCAGCGTAATAAAATGAGTGGAATAAATCCGACTAACATTAAAGGCGCAACAGAAATTAAATCAGAAGCCGTAATGGTCGAAAGCCCGCCTAAGAGCCAAAAGGTAATGGAAGGCAATTGAGTATAAGGATCAGCGAGAATTTTCATTAATGAGATTGCTGAGCCACATAACGCACTGATAGCAATACCAACCAACACAAGAGAAAGCACTGGATCGTGTTGTTTTGCAAGCCTTGCAATAAAATAGACTAGGGCAACGGTCGCTAAACCGCCAGCAAAGGCAAAAAGCTGGATCGACAACATGGAATGGCCAAGAAAAATACCTAATACAGCACCCACGCCTGCACCTGATGAAACCCCAAGAATATCGGGTGAGACTAAAGGATTACGGAACATACCTTGATAAGCAGCACCCGCAATTGCAAGTCCTCCACCAATTAAAATTGCCGCCAGAACGCGAGGAAATCTTATTTGCCAGAAGACAGTTTCAGTGCGGTTATACTCTACATTGCCCGTTAATTTATTACTTACCAGTGTCCACAGCTCACTAGTAGTAAGTGAATACTTACCACTAGTAATCGCAATTAACGCAACGATGGAGAATAATGCAAATAAAAGCGTGATGCGTACCGATTGACTCATGAATACCTCAGCAATTGCTGACATTGTTCAGCACTTAATTGCGTATGATAAAAATGAGCAAAGTAATTTTGCAGATCTTGAGCAGCTTGTTTTTCTATTCGAGCGTCAAAATGGCTTTGTAAGCGACGCATTCCCATTAAACGGTTGATCCCCGGAGGGCCATCTAACCAACCAAATGGTAAGCCTTTAAACAGGAGGACTTTGTTGTTTTTAACGGCTTGAATACTTTTCCATACAGAGTTTTGCATAATTTGCTGATAGGCATTTTCATCTTGTGTGATGATAATTTCAGGGTCCCACATCAGTAGTTGCTCTGGTGAAACATCCGTTAACCCAGTGAAATTCGGAATATCTACTACGTTTTTAAAGCCTAATGTTTCAATCGCTTCGGTATGAATAGATCTTTTTGCACCTGTTTGTAATCCTTTTGCTCCACGAGCAAGGTAAAAACGAGGGCTTATGTTTTGTGTAGAAGCAAATAAGGCTGCATCACTAAGATATTGCTCTGCAATCAGCGCTAATGTTTCTGCTCTTTCTGAAACGCCTAATAGAGCACCCGTTTGACGCAACTGAGCTGGACTATCTTTTAATGTGCCATCAATTAACAAATAAGGTACACCCGTTTGGTCAGAAACACGTTTAGCCAATGAGCGATAGGTTTCATCCACATTGCCACTGTCAATAATGATATCTGGCTCTAACGTCAGTAAAGCTTCTAAAGAGAGTGTACTTCCCCGTCCTGATAAACGTCCTAAACGAGGTAATTTACGTAGTTCATCTGAAAATAAAGGGTTTTTTTCTAAATTAAGTGAAGAAAATCCCAATAATTTTTCAGGCGCTAATGCAAGTAACAATTGATCAGTAGGAGGTCCTGCACTTATTACGCGATGGATCGCGGTTGATGCTGGAATATGACCGAATTGCGCTGCAATACGTGAGGTTATTGTGGCTCTTACAGAATGCGGAAGCGCTGATAATGCCGCAATTGTTGTGAGGTAAGTTAAAAATTGTCGTCTACGGATAGCCATAAGTTCACACTGTTTATTGTTTTATATTGGTATCGTTGTTTCATTTATTATATAGCGAGGAATACTATATTTCCTTTGGCTTAAGTCAAGGGATCATCAGTCAAAATCAAATCTAAGCACACATCTGAAAAACTTTATTCGAAATAGTGTATAACCTAGGGCTATAATCAGCGTTCTTGGAAAAATTAAAGCGCGTATTAATACGAATGTTTTTGGATAGTTGCGATATAAAATGAAGAAAAAACGCCCCTCATTACAGGATGTCGCTTCGCGAGTTGGTGTTACCAAAATGACGGTTAGCCGTTTTTTGCGTAATCCCGAACAAGTCTCGGAAGCTTTACGAGAAAAAATTGCGCGTGAATTAGATAGCCTCAATTATATTCCTAATCGCGCCCCTGATATTTTATCGAATTCGACCAGTCATGCGATTGGGGTATTGTTGCCTTCTTTAACTAACCAAGTTTTTGCTGAAGTTATTCGTGGCATTGAATCAGTAACCGATAAATACGGTTATCAAACTATGTTAGCGCACTACGGATATCGTGCTGAAAAAGAAGAAGAGCGCTTACTTTCATTACTCTCTTATAATATTGATGGGCTTATTCTCGCTGAAAGAACGCATACACCAAAGACAATGAAAATGTTAGAAACTGCAGGCATTCCTGTGGTGGAAATCATGGATAGTGTTTCACCTTGTTTTGATTCGGCTGTGGGATTAGATAACGTTGATGCTTCAGAACAGATGGTCAATGAGATGATCAAACGTGGATGTAAGCGTGTTATCTATCTTGGAGCAAGACAGGACGAACGAACCTTAATGCGTTTACAAGGTTATGAAAAAGCAATGCAAAATGCAGGCTTACCTATTGGAAATGTGATGACGCCAAAGAGCTCATCTTATTCGTTAGGGGCTGAGTTATTACATGCTGCACGTAAGCAATATCCTGATTTAGACGGGCTTTATTGCACTAATGACGATATCGCAATTGGTGCTATTTTTGAGTGTCAACGTTTAGGTCTTTCTGTGCCAGAGGATATTGCGATATCGGGTTTCCACGGGCACGATGTTGGACAAGTGATGACGCCTCGTTTGGCAAGTATCTTTACCCCTCGTGATGAAATGGGGCAACAAGCGGCTGATTTATTACTTAAACGAATGAAAGGTAAAATTGCTCGTGGCCAAGTGATTGATGTTGGTTTCCGTATTATTACTGGTGAGAGTATATAATAAATTAACTTATTGATAATTTAGAAAATAATGTTTTTAAAACCCTATTGTTATGTTTTTAACAGTAGGGTTTTTTATTGAGATGCCTTCTTTCAGCGCTATTACTCCCAATTTGGCTGTGAATAAAAAGAAGTTGGTCAGATATTTTGTTGTCATTTTGTAGATCATCTTACTTTCATTTGAGAGTCGCTTCACATTTTCACTTCTTAGTTAATCTTCGTTGTTGTATTTACCTTGCCACTTCGGATATGTTACCCGTAACAGTTACGGGTAACATTACAAAAAAGACTTAATATCTGCCTTAAAGGAGCATTCTATGAACGATACCCAATCCCTACACCATGTTTTCATCTTAATGGGGGTATCAGGCAGCGGTAAATCTGCGGTCGCAAGTGGTGTAGCACAACGCACAGGTGCTGCATTTTTGGACGGTGATTTCCTCCATCCTCGCTCAAATATTACTAAAATGGCATCAGGCCACGCTTTAAATGATGAAGATCGTAAGCCTTGGCTACAAGCATTAAATGATGCCGCATTTGCGATGCAACGAACCAATAACGTTTCGCTAATTGTTTGTTCTGCATTGAAAAAACAGTATCGCGATATGTTAAGAGACGGCAATCAATGCCTACACTTTTTATATTTAAAAGGTGACTATGAGCTGATTGAAAGTCGTTTAAAAGCACGTAAGGGGCACTTTTTTAAACCTCAAATGTTGGTAACACAATTTGAGACTCTAGAAGAGCCAACAACAGCTGAAAACGATGTGTATGAAATTGACATTTCAATGCCACTTGATGATGTGATTGAAAGTGCAATTAATAAGATAAATTCAGTCACGCAAGGGACTTTTGAAGGGGAAACAGTATGAGTACATTAACACTTGTGCTAACGGCAGTTGGCTCTGTTTTATTACTGCTCTTTTTTGTTATGTATGCGCGTTTACATGCTTTTATTGCATTAATGATTGTTGCCATTGGTGCGGGTATTTTCTCAGGCATGCCCTTGGAAAAAATCACACAAACCATGCAAAACGGAATGGGGGGAACATTGGGTTTCCTTTCTATCGTTGTCGCACTGGGTGCAATGTTTGGTAAGGTGTTGCATGAAACGGGAGCATTAGACCAAATCGCAGTACGATTATTAAAATATTTTGGTGAGAAAAGAGCTAATTATGCCTTAGGTATCGCTGGGCTAATTTGTGCTCTACCTCTGTTCTTTGATGTGGCCGTTGTCTTATTAATTGGTGTTGTATTTGCGGTTGCTCGCCGTACAGGTGGCAATGTAGTGAAAATGGCAATTCCTCTGTTTGCGGGTGTTGCAGGTGCTGCAGCCTTCTTATTACCGGGGCCAACACCGATGTTGTTAGCTGACCAAATGAATGCAGATTTTGGTTGGATGATCTTAATTGGTCTGTGCGCGGCTATTCCGGGAATGTTATTAGCAGGTCCTATCTTTGGTAACTTTATCAGCCGTTACGTGACGTTAGAATTACCAAAAGATTTAACTGAACCAAGTTTGGGCCAAAACAAAATGCCTTCTTTTGGTTTTAGCCTTGCACTGGTGTTATTACCTTTAGTGTTAGTGGGATGCAAAACCATTGGTGCACGTTTCGTTGAGAAAGGCACAGATCTGTACAATATTCTTGAATTTGTTGGCCATCCTTTTATCGCTATTCTTGTCGCTTGTTTAGTTGCTATTTACGGCTTAGCAATCCGCCGAGGAATGAGCAAAGAAAAAGTGATGGAAATTTGTTCCGCTGCAATCCAACCTGCGGGGATCATTTTACTGGTAACAGGTGCTGGCGGTGTCTTTAAGCAAGTATTAGTAGATTCAGGTGTTGGTCCTGCATTGGGGAATGCTTTAATTGGTGCTGGTATGCCAATCGCAGTCGCATGTTTTATTCTGGCTGGTGCAGTACGTGTTATTCAGGGGTCAGCAACGGTTGCTTGTTTAACCACAGTAGGTTTAGTTTTACCTGTTATCAATGAGCTGGGTTACAGCGGTGCTCAAATGGCGGCATTATCAGTTTGTATCGCGGGTGGCTCTATTATTCTTAGCCACGTTAATGACTCTGGTTTCTGGTTGTTTGGTAAATTTACGGGTGCAACAGAAGCTCAAACCTTAAAAACATGGTCATTAATGGAAACTATTCTTGGCACAACAGGTGCTGTAATCGGTATGATTTTCTTTGCATTTCTTTGATATCTAATCTTTATTTTTTAATTATTAGCGCGTCCTTTGACGCGCTTTTTTCATTGCTATAAATGACTATCAAATATGACAGAAAATACCTCGTGTCTCATTAACCTATAGGTTTCTCTATTCTGTGGGGCACATTGGGGTTGTCATATTATGGTTGACTATAATTCACTTTTTATTAAACACACGGATTGTAATATTCACACAATCACACTGATACGTGATTCGATTTTATCATCAAGCAATAAGCTACAAGATAAGCTTAATTTGCTCGATGAGATGGAACATCTATTTAGCAAGATGCTAGATAATTCCCGCTTATTAACTCAATTCTTAAATGAAGTTGATACACATTTTACGCATAGCCGAGAAGAGATAGAAAATTTCTCTAGCTGGCTAAAAAAAATTAAAGAGAGCGCCAGCAATATCGATAGGCTTTCCAGTCAGGCGAATATTTTATCGATAAATTCAGCAATTGAAGCAGGGCACATAGGACGAGAAGGTGCAGGTTTTTCAGTCTTAGCTCAAGAGATGAAAAAATTGTCATTAGAGATCCAGAAACAGGCATTTTCTATTGCTAGCATTAACAATAATTTAGGTGCTCGCTTTATTCCCGTTAAAGAAACCACAGAAAAAAACCAAGAACAGGTTCAACAAATCAAAATACAGGTAGAAGAAGGGCATCAAAATTTAACGTCATTATCAGAGCAAGTGAGCGAGCTTAAACATATTTTTACTTTTATTTCGATGCAACAGTTTTTTAATACCGTCAAACTCGATCATGTTTTATGGAAAGAAGCTATTTATATTCATTTATTAAATAATGATGATGAGCACTGTGTTAATCAACACACCGAATGCCGATTAGGGAAATGGTATTACCAAGGTGATGGTCGGAAATTTGCAGGCACAGAGGCTTTTCGTCGTTTAGAAGAGCCACATAAGTTAGTCCATGAATGTGGCCGTTTAGCGCTAAGTGCCAACATAAATGGTGATCAAGAAGCCGTAACACAATATATAGAACAAATGGAACAAGCCAGTGTTGGTGTTATCAAATATGTGGATGCGTTATTAAATTCAGAGTCTTACTAATTAAATAATAAAAATAAGAAAAGCAAAAAGGAGCGATAAGCTCCTTTTTGTATGTCGGAAAGAATGAATTATCCTTTATTCATTAATGTGCTCAGTTGGCTATAAAGTGTGTTGGCACTGCTTTCATAACCTTCTCGAGAAAGGTGAACACCATCAGGTCTTGCTAAATCATACAATGCCCACGCTTTTATTGAACATTCTCCCCCCATATAGTCACGCCAATCCCAGAACAGCGTTTTCTCTTGTTGGGCAACTTCTTTTTGAATTCTGACTATATCACTTAGCCATTGAGGCTGTTGTGAACGACAGTCAGAGGCTTCTTTATTCTTGATTGAGTCAGAAGGCCCAATTAATAAAATAGCGCTATTAGGTGCTTGCTGGCGAATTTGGCGAATTTTATCCGTAAGTTGCTGGCGATAAGCATTTAAATCAAAAGTATCATTAAAGGCTTCGTTCGTACCATAAGCCAAAATCACCATATCAGGATGTAATTGCCCTAATGTTTCGGTCCACTGTGTACCCCATCTATCCATCATATTAATAGTGGCACCGTTAATGCCTAATGAGGAAAGCATAACTCCGGGTTGTTGATTGGTGATCAACCAACCGCCTAATTTAACTGGCTGATTTTTGCTAACTGTAATGCTGACGGGGAATGTCATGGCTGTTGGATTCGAAAATTGCCATTTACCATGTGTTTGCGACAGTGAAAGAACTTTGCTTGTCGATGACTGTACATTCACTTGCGCTGTTGTTGGCGTTTTATAAAGTGCTTGTAATTGATAGCGTTGCTGAGTGACTGGGTTTTCAGATAACTGCAATTTTGCCCATTTAGCTTGAGGTTCACTAATAAAGCCCCCTAATGGGAAATCAGGATCGCTATCTTTCCTGCTTGAAAGCAGTGTCCAAGCTTTTTTGTCACTTTGGTATTGTACGTTCGCAATACGCTGACCTGCGATATTCGTCGGAGGAATAAAACCAATACCACCATTACCATAGTCGGCCTGAAAACGTTCACGCAACTTACCACTGAAAAAATCAGCTGCAGTATGAGAATCCCCTAATTGAACGATATGCACATTTTGGCGACCTTGCTGTAATTTCTTAACAAAGCCTGCAAAATGGGGATCATGGTAGTTATAAAGCTGTCTTGAACCATCAGCAGGTAATACTGTGGGAGTTGGGAGCTTTACTGTTTTTTCAGAGTCTTGGTTACAAGCAACTAAGAGCGAAACTAAAGCCAGTATGATCGAGCTACTGACTAAAGTTTTACGCTCAAGGATGTGCGTTATTTGTTTCATTTACAATAACCGTGTTTTTATCTTTTACATCATCGACTGCATTATCTTCTTTAATTTCTTCTTGAAGATGAATACGTGAGAATACGTGTTGAGCAATAATTTGCTGACCTTTTAAGCTAAAATGAATGCCATCACCGGCTCTTAACTTAACACGACTGCTACCATCACCCATATAATCAGAATAAATATCTTTCTCATATTTAAACATATCATTGACGGAAAGGTAAATTTCGCCCATTTTCTCAGCTTCTTCACGGTAAAGTTTATCAAGATATGCCATACCTTCAGATAATTTCTGTTTACGCATATTAGGAGGCCCAACCCAAATCACCGTGACATTATTCTGTCTCGCATTTTCTATAATGCCTGCAATACGTGATCGGTAGGTAGATTCCCATGCTTCACTGGCAAATTTTAAGTAGCGTCCTCCACCATCAGGTGGCATATCCCAAGGATCGTTAGGGCCTAAAAAGACCACTAATAATTTGATGGAGTCGTCACTGGCTAAACGTGTCGCAATGGTTTGTGGCCAATTGAAAAAGCGTGGATAGGCAAGTCCTGTACTTTGTTTACTTAAATCGATACTGCTGATGTTGTAATCCGTTTGCAGTTGACGTTTAAGTAAAGGGGCAACACCTTGCATCATTGAATCACCTGCAAATAACACTTTATCTTTTGGTGATAAGATAATTTCTGTTTTTGGGACAATAGGTTTTAAGGCTTCTAATGCCGCATCAGAGACGTCAGTAACAGAATGGTAAGGTAATCCACCCATTGCTTGCTTGCGCTCTAATAATTGAGGAAAGCGTTGCGTTAATTGAGTCGCTGGTCGTGTGTACCCATTAAAGAAGTGTAAGCCAACAGCAAAGCCTTCAGGAAGCTGCTCAGGGGCTGAGATTGGCACTATTGGTTTAGCTTGATTATCAGGATGATTAACTTGTAGGTAATTTTCATAGCTTTCTACTGCAACGAATACGCCATCCCGCAGTTGTCCACCCACTTGCCAAGCATAATAGTGAGAAAGCCCAGACCAAGGTGCAGGGCGATGATATTGTTGTTGCCAAAAACGCTCTAGTGATGTTTGGTTTAGCCAAATCAGAAAGAGGGTGCTAAATAGCACCATTAAGGCAACTTTTGCTGTCTTTTTTAAGTTTGAGCAGAAATCAAAAGCTGGCATAAATAAATCCTGGCACCCCATCTGGAGACAACATGAAAATAATTGTGAGGATCAACGCAAGTGGTAGTGGATAAACATACCACGGTACTCTTTTCTCAAGACGAGCCACAATATCCCTTAATGTGACAAAGCAAGGGTAAAGTAAGAAAAGTCCCCAGAACATAAAGAGGGTTAAGCCTTCAGCTTGTAATGACGCCCAAGCACCCACACTAAAGAGTTGCTGTATTAAAACTAAAGCATCTCCCACGGTTTGACTGCGGAAAAATATCCAAGCAAAGCAAACAAAGTGGAAAGTGATTATCCATGACAACAACATATTTAATGACGATAACGCGCTTGGTGGGGCATTTTTCTTCGCTGGGAGGAGGCGGTGTTTAATATTTAATAACACGACTCCAATCCCGTGAATAGCACCCCAAATAATAAAGGTCATAGCAGCACCGTGCCATAATCCGGAAATTACCATCGCGGCAAAGGCATTAAAATTTTGTCTAATCACCCCTTTACGATTACCCCCTAAAGGAATATAGACGTAATCACGAATAAAGGTAGATAAACTGATGTGCCAGCGACGCCAGAAATCAGCTAAATTTATCGCTAAATAAGGAGCATTAAAGTTGCGAGGGACAACAAAGCCCAGCAATAAGGCAATACCTGTAACAAGATTGGTGTAACCAGAGAAATTGAAATAGATATGCCATGCATAGGCATAAATTGCCGTCAGCACTTGTCCGCTTTGCGCTAAATCGGGCGCATTAAATACCGGATCAACATAGTTTGTTGAGAACCAACCACTTAACCAAAAGAGTTTTGCGATAGCTAAAACAATCAGCATTATCGCCCCTTTATAATCAATGATTTTTCGTGTTGGAGCCTGAATTTGTGGAAGAAACTCTTTAGCGCGATTAATTGGTCCCGCGACTATGCTAGGGAAAAAGCATAAATAAAGAACGACATCCAAAAACGGTGCTTTAGGGATCTCTTTTCGGCAAACAGAAACCACGTAACTAACCGAATGGAAAATATAGAAAGAGAGCCCTAATGGCGCAAGCAATTCAATAAGAGGCAACTCAATACTGAGCCCCCATTGTTGGAATGCTTGTGTCAGCGTTTCTTGGAAGAATGAGTAATATTTAAAGGCAGTAAAATAGATCGCAACTAATAATCCTAATAGCCAGTATATGACTTTAGAAGATGTGTACTTAGTTAATATATTCGCCAGTAAATAAATAAAGAGAGTGTAACTTAATAAGATAATCGCAGGACGATAATCCGCATAAAAAAGAAAAGCGTAACTTACTGTTATCAGTAAGATATTTTGGATCTTAATATGCTTTTGGAAGAGCCAGTATAGAACAAAAAAACTAACAAAGGCTCCGAGAAACTCGAATGAAAAAAAATTCATAAAGGGCTCTAAGGGTGTGATTTAAAAGTCATACCAAATGTGTTACCCCATATATTATGAATTCTAAGCAGGCTTTCAATCAAAAGATTATCTTATGATAAATAAAAGCCACTTTTCTCTAGAAAGAAAAGTGGCTTTTTGTCAGATGAAAGCCTGTAAAGGCTTAACTATCTTGTTTCGACTGCAACTGAACTTGAGTAATCAGCTTTTTATTTGAGTCGAACATTTCGGTCAGATAATCGTTATAACTTGAACCCAATTCTGAGTAACCTTTCAAGTCAGTGATTAACTGGCGAGAGTCGAGTTGTTGCTGCGTCATTCTTTGCTGTGCTCTTGAGGAGCGCAATGAATTATAGGCGCGGTGCGTATTAAGATTACGCATATAAGCAATCACTGAGCCTTCAATATCAGGGTAGGCTGCATAGCCTTTGGTTTTCCCTGGAACGTTATTGCAAGACTGACTCCCACATCGCATACCGAATAGATTATTATTTTGTTGTGCCAACTTCGATGTTCCCCAGCCAGATTCCGTTGCAGCTTGCGTTGCGACAAAGTGTGTCGGAATAATGTCAACGCGAGTTAATAACGAATCCCAATTTACTTTTTTGGGGCTGGTACATGTGACGCCATAGTATTGACAGATTTCACGCAGTTTTTTTAAATCTGCGCTGCCCCAGTGCTGGGCTTTACGTTGAGCAGTTAACCACTCACGATCTCTCATTATCTTATTATTAATATTATCAATAATAGGAACTATGACATTTAAAAACGCTTTCTTACGCTGTGTTCCCGAAGGGTATCTTTTCAAATCTGGCAACGGTGTTGACGTGTTTTTGAAAGAATACGCCTGCAGTATCTGGGAACTGCTGGTACTGGTTGAAGCAAAACTTACACCAGTAAATAGTAGTGAAATCAAGAAAGCGAAGACGGCACTTGTCCTCATCAATTGAGAGGGCATTGCTTCTCCTCGTTTAACTGGATAAAAATCGAACGAATACTAGCAAATTACTTTTTTCATAGCTACAAAATATCGTCTCACATTAGGATAACTACGAGTGATTTGTTAAATAAATGTATAAGGTTTACTGGAAAGCCACGTTTTATAATCGCTTTTCTCCTTTAACAAAAAATGCTTTTTTGGTGCAATCTTAAATTTATCTTATGTAAAAAGACATGACTTAACCTAAATTTAGTAGAATTAAGCGTTTTTAATGTGTCAAGTTTGTTGGTTATTTAGTCAATTTTTGTTGTTTTTGGTCTAGTTTTATTATCAATTTCACGCGCTTTTTCTGTTAAATCAGTAAAATCCGCTTCACTTAAATAGGTTTGGGTATGAGGCAAATTTCCCATCTCCTTTGTTGGCCAAAGCTGAAATTCTGCTAATTGTTCTAAAACGTAACCAGAATAAGCACTAGGTAAAGTGAGGTAGTGAGGGGCCGTTATTTCCTCGAAAGGTAACACTGGATACCGTTGGTCTGAGATATGATAATCACGCAATAAAACTAAGAATTTATCAGGTACACGTTGCTGGCTATCCCACCATTGCCCATCAATCACATCAAACCATTGTTGCGTTAATTGGCGAGGTTGAGCCTCTAATTGGTAGAGCGCAGAGGGAATAATACCTTGCATTGATTGATTATATTGTTCAAGGCTGGTGGCATGACCATTTAAGATAAGCGTAAGAGAAAGCCTTGCCCCAATTAAGTTGGAATAGAGATCTTCGGGTGAAAATGCAGAAATACCTTCTGAAAAGCCGGGTACAGAGCGAAAACCATACCATTGTGCAATTTCATGCCATACCGCAAGGCGATAACCGAGATGTGCGGCAAGATAGGCACTTAAGGTATAACGTTCTAATTCGTTTTTAGGTGGAGTGAATGTATTAAAGTGGATTTTACGTTGTGCCAACTCATCACTTAGCGTTAGCGTCCACTCTTGCCCTAATTTTGGGTAGATATGGCTAAAAAGATAATAAGTATAATCCGCCGTATCACGAATATGGGCGATATCAAGAAATCCCCCTTTATGAGAATAAATTAAGCCAGATTTTTCACTTCCTAAGCCCAATACTGCACCTGCACCTAACCAAAAACTGTCGTTATAACGATGATTACCCAATGCTGAGGCCTCAACAACGTTATCAATACGATAAAAAGGAATAGGGATTTCGAACGCTTTAACTTTTAAGTCGTAACCAAAGGCGCAACAAGGTCTTAAGCCGTTGGGTGCGGTTAATGGTGTGGGGGTTTGCCAAAGCTGTGTTGCTTCTTCATCGGTAACACTATCAAGATTGGCATGCAGAGATTTTACAGGAGTGACTTGAGTGCAACCTGCAATAAATAAGAAGAAGACAAAGGTGTTGATAAAAAGAAACCGCTTAAACATCAAAATGCTTCACCTACTTGAAAATAGAATCCTGTACTTTCTTTACCTATACCAAAATCGAGGCGCACATTCATACGTGGTTTAAATTCAAATCGATAACCCACACCGACACTCGGTAGCCAATGGCTTTTACCTAAATCACGCGCTTGGTCGCTTAACGTACCACCACCAACCCAAAGTGCAATGCCATGACGCCAATCGAGTTTTTGGCGGTATTCTAATTGGGTTGAAAACACATGATTATCTTGATATCGCCCTTCATAATAGCCTCGCATTTGGTGACCATTACTGAGTTTAGATAATTGGCTCCAAGGCACATCACCTGATGTAAAACGAGCATAACTATCAAATGCTAATACCGCATTATCACTTAAAGGATAATAGTAGTTATATTGTATCTGCGTCGCATTAAAACGATTATTACTGCCCGTATCCGGTGAATAATGGGTATAGCTGATATCAAAAGCCTGACCTTGATAAGCATTAGGCAAAAAGTCACGACTATCATAAGTAAAGCGAGCCGTTAATCCCGAACTGGTTGAACGCAAAGGTAAATTACGTGCATTCATATAGTTTTTGAAGGGAGCATCTGGAGCCGCGGCTTGTAGGTTGGAGTAATCCCACCCTAATCCTATATAGGTGTTTTTGGTAATTTGGCGCAATAAAGTGGGAGTTAGACGCAATTCTTGAGAGCGAAATTCGCCAAAATGATTTTTTACACGCCCTTCGTGATAACCCTCTCCCCAATAATTAGTGGGGACATTATTTAGTGTTCCAGTGAGATAAAAGCGCCATGTATCATCAGCGAGGTAAGTGTAGTTGCTAAAGGTCATACCGAAAGCACCAGTTGATGAACCAAAGCCACTTAACGAAAGAGACGAGATTTTGCTATCAGGGCGACTATCCGCTTGATAAAGACCAACAAGGGCGATACCTACACCCAATTCAAGTTCTGGTGTATAAAATGGGCCCGGTAATACGCCCCAGTCAATAGTTTTACTGCGGTCGAAGTTATTTTCTCCCCCTAATCCAACTAGCCATTGGTCTATTTGTTGTCTATCGGGAAAGAGTTGAGCTTGTGCTGTATGCGAAATAAATAGGCTGGCAAATGCCAGCCCAAAAATAAAGGGGTATTTAACCATTAAAAACGGAACTCACCTGAAACAAAGAAGCTATTACGGTTGTTGAAACCAAGCTCAGTGATCACATTAAAATTACGAGTCACTTCTAAACGCGCACCTACAGTTTGGTTCCATTTATGGGCAAGATGCTGTTCAACATCGAATTTCATATTAGGATCACCCATTTCTTCAATAAAACCAGCAAAATCTGGTGGGAGATTTAAACCATTAATATTCCCTTTAAAGCGTTGGGTAATATCTTGATACATTGCACCTGTCCAAATTTGCAATTTAGTATTACCTTGGCCTGATATTAAAGGCTCAAAAACAAACTCATAACCTACACGAGGTGAGATTATTAACGCTTTAATATCACCGTCTAAGATATCTAGATTTGTTTTGGTATAGTTTAAGTCAAAAGTAGTAAAGAATTGGTTATAGCCACCCGCTAAAGTAAAGCCTGCACCATAAGTTTTACCTTCAAAATCTAATTTAAAAGGCTTATCTTTAAGTAGAAAATCTAATGGGATAGGACCCAAACTACCGCCTGCTAGTATAGTATTGGAGGTTCCTTTAGTTTTTCCATATAGCCCATAAACATTCAAAAATGGAAAGACCCAACTATCCAGTTTTAGCATATGGGTTTCACTTTTTTCACGAGTATGACCTGCATCTATTTTTAGTGCTTTTGCTGTTTCTGGGTTTGCTGGCATGATAAAACCGATCTTATCTACAATAATATCTTGGCGTAGATTCATATAACTATAGCTAGCACCAAAAGGCTCTGGAATATCATAACCACGGGAACGAGCTTCATCGCCCCAAATGGGTAAAACACGAGATTGGCTTGCTGGGGTACGAGTATCTAATGAACCTTCATTATTTAAAGCAGTACCACCAGATTGGCTAACACTTAAAGACAACAGTGGACGATCGCTATCCGCATAAGAGAAGCCAGTCGCAAGAAGGGAGGCGGTCAACACCACCTTATTTAAATTGGAAAAGTTCATACATAACCCACAGAAAATTAAAAAAGTAAGTAGTAAAAGAGTAGCCGGAAATTTTAATCTTTTTCTAATAGATGGTCACCAGCTATAAGTGCGATATACAGTAATTGATGCTTGTATTTCGCATTATTGTAGTATTATTAAGGGATTATTAAGTTAATACCCCTATTTTCCCTAAGAAAATCTTAATAAAACTGGTCGATTAAAATTCTAAAAGAGAATAGTAACTCTTCTTTTAATTATTATTGTTTTATTTCTCTTGATATTACTGATGAAATTAACACTGAAATAAGCTATTTCGGTGATAAACCGTTAAGATAATAGTCGTTTTATATGGACTCTTTTAATAAAGGAACGTTATGACCTATCAAGAGCTTTATCAGTACGCTATTTTTATGCTGTCTCGTCGTGATTACAGTACAAGTGAACTACAACGTCGAATCGAACGCCGAATTCGCGAAACTGAGAAAGATTCACCGACGGCTCCCGAATGTTTGCCTCAAGTGATCGAACGTTTACTTGAAAGCCAGTATCTCGATGACAATCGAACTATTTATAGTTTCTTTCGCAGTTATTTAAATAAATCCTATGGGCCGTTACGTATTCGCCAAGAGTTGCGACTAAAAGGATTTCCTAGCGAAATTATTGAACGCGTATTAGAAGAAACAGATACTGATTGGTACGCACTTTGCCAAGATCTTAAAGAAAAAAAATTCGGTACAGCTAAACCCAAAGACTTTAAAGAGAGAGCCAAGCAAATTCGCTATCTACAATATCGTGGATTTACCTCTGATTATATCAATGCGCTGTTTTAACTTTTTATTGTAAGATTTTTTATAATAAAATTTATCTTAATAATTAAGCAGTTCGTAAATATTCTATTTAAGTGTTTATTTGCGACTTTATTTTTATTTTTAATAATATTAAGAAATTATTTTTATTTATTATTCCAGTAAAATATCATCATCTAATAAATATTAAATTACCGTGTTAGTTCCATTTTTATATTAAATTAAATAGCGATATCACTCACAAATATAAATAAATCAATATTTAATTATCTTTTTTTGACTAGTATATATTGTGATTGATGCAATCATTATATTTAAAAACACTTATTAATAATTATGAGGCTTTATTATGAAGAAAAATAAACTTATGGTATTCACTGCAACATTATTATTATCATCAGCGGGTTTTATTTCAACAGCGTCAGCTGATGTGACGTTAAAACATGGCTATATTGATGTCCCTCCCAGTAGAGCTTTTCTTTGTTCAGCAAAAGGGAAAAATTTAAATAAAGATTGTGGTCCAATACAGTATGAACCTCAATCAATTGAAGGGAAAAAAGGATTTCCTAATGGCGGGCCTGCTGATGGTCAAATTGCCAGTGGTGGAAAAGACGCTTTTTCTGCTTTAAATGAACAAAGTGCTGATCGCTGGCATAAAGTAGTAATGAAAAGTGGAGAAAATACCTTTAAATGGACATTAACCGCTAAACACAGTACAGCTTCATGGCAATTCTTTATTACCAAACCAGAGTGGGATGTAAATAAACCACTGACTCGTGCTGCTTTTGATTTAACACCATTTTGTCAACAAGATGATAATGGGAAAATACCAACAGAAACCGTAAAATTAAATTGTAATATACCAGAGCGTTCAGGTTATCAGGTTATTTTAGGTGTTTGGAATATTGCAGATACAGGCAATGCATTTTATCAAGTCATTGATGCTGACTTTAAAAAATAATCAATTTAACGTAATAGAAGAAATTATTTAATATTAATAATGGCATTGTACTCAATCTTATTTATTTTTAAATTATAAATAGATCATAAATCCGAATTCTAAATTTGGAACAGTGCTAATGTCTTTTATTAAATAAAAAACATGACTATTTATTATCGTTATTTAATTAATAGCGCCTTTACTCGGGCGCTATTTTTATTGGAACCACTAGAAATCCATCGCGCACAATGCTACTTTTTACGTTATACCTATAATTATTTAGCTTAAAAACCAACATTATTGAGGCGCGATTATGGAAATATATTTAGATACAGCGGATATCGAAGAAGTCAGAAAACTCTCTCAAGTTCTTCCTATTGCAGGTGTCACCACCAATCCGTCTATTATTGCTAAATCCGCACAAGATATTGAAATACTGTTACCCGAATTAAAAGCAGCAATGGGCGGTAAAGGCCGCGTATTTGCACAGGTCATTGCCAGTGATGTCGATACCATGATTGAAGAAGCATTGCGTATAGGAAATATTGCAGATAATACCGTGATTAAAATTCCTGTTACAGAAGCAGGGCTTGTCGCTATTAAACAATTAAAGCAAAAAAATATGCTGGTATTAGGCACTGCAATTTACAGTGTGTCTCAAGGGTTAATGGCGGCATTAGCAGGTGCAGACTATATTGCTCCTTATGTGCATCGAATGGATAGACAAGGCTCTGATGGTGTAAGAGTGGTAAAAGAGTTACAAACTCTAATTACTATGCATAATTTACCCACAAAAATCCTAGCAGCGAGTTTTAAAACACCACGACAAGTGGTCGATTGTTTATTAGCAGGCGCTTCTTCAGTGACATTACCGATTGAGCTTGCTTACTCTATTATTCGTTCCCCGGTTGTGGATGATGCGGTAAATAGATTCGCCGATGACTGGCAAACTGCATTTGATCGTCGCCTTCTTTAGTCGGATCTACTTAGACATTATATGATCAGCGCTATTCTATTTATATAGCGCTTAATTGATGTTTATTTGAGATAAGCGTAAATGAGTCTTATTTGAAATAATATTTCATTATTTTTAAATGAAGATAAATAGATAATTATTATTGAAATAATCTTCTTTTATTAGTGATTATAAATAGAGCGATCATCTGCTTATTTTTGCTAATTTTATAGGATTATATTATAGATACATGATTTTTAATTATTATTATCTGGGTACATTATTGATAATGTAATAGGGAAATGAGTATTAAAATTAAATTCTTTCCTATCACTCTATTTAATCTTTAATTTTTCTAATGAATTTTTTATAGACCTATCAGCAAGTGAAGATAAACGATTATTGATTTATATCTAATAATAAGCCACCTTTCTGGCAATCTAAATTAAAATCTATTACTATAATCTTAGTCTATAAATGGATTATTAATATAATCTATTTCTTTTTTTATTTTGTTTATTAAAACTCCTTTAAAATCAATTTGATAAGTAGTTCTTTAAAAGGTGTGTTTTATATTTTAATATTTAATTAATTTTTTGTTTTTACTCGGTTTAATTGTTATTACTTTGGCTTTAATAACAAAATAATAAATTGTGACGGGTGTGTTAATTAAAGAGTTTGGTTGTTAAAAGTAAACTAAATATTATTTTGATTAGTTTGTTAACTTCTCAAATTAACAGGGAAAACCGATACTCCGCGGTGCAATGATAATTAACATATATAGTTATTATCTTTATTTAGCAATAAATAAATTTCATTTGTGATATTGGAGTAATTATGTGTGAAGAATACATGAGTAAGCCACTTTATCTGTCAATTGCTGACTGGGTTCAAGAGCAAGAACGTTGGGTAAGTGCAAAGGAAATCGCAAAAAAATTCGATATTCCTCAATGCAATGCGATTAATATCGTTTCTTACATTCTTTCTGATGTAAAAGAAATTGAGTGTGAAACGAAAAGTGTACCTAACCAACTAGAAGGTAGAGGCTGTCAGTGTCAACGAATGATCAAAGTGAGTCATATCGATCCTCAACTTTATTCACGCTTAAAAGGCCATGTTCAAGGTAAAAGTAGTCAAAGTTCTCCTGAAAAATTAGCGGCAATGATCCCTCATGGGTTGAACCATGAGCAAAAATGGCAATGGATGTTGTCAAAATCTCAACGTCGCTAATTACGTGACTTCGTTTCATACTAAACAATTTGAACAATGACGACAGGCGCTTGCAACGCCTGTCGTAGTTTGTCACTGACCTTTCGGCTTTACATCTGTTGTACCGCGTAAACGCGGGCGATTAGGTTCAGGTGCAGTTAAAGGTGTGGTTTCAACTAAGCTTTGGCGACAACGAACCGCCAAGTCTTGATATTCGCGTGTGTTCATACGCTTCCATTCCATGTCATTGTCAGTAATATCCCGCACATGTTTTGCAGGGCTACCAATCAGCATTTGCCGAGGTTGCCCTTGAAAGCCTGCTTTTACAAAGCTCATGGCGGCAACAATACTTTCTTCGCCGATTATTGCACCATCCATAATCACGCTATTCATGCCGACTAAACTGTCACGCCCGATAATACAACTATGAAGAATGGCACCGTGTCCGATATGCCCATTTTCTCTAACAATGGTATCCATATCGGTATAGCCGTGCATGATACAACCGTCTTGAAGGTTAGCACCTGCTTCAACAATCAAGCGCCCATAATCCCCTCTTAGTGATGCCAAGGGGCCGATATAAACACCCGCACCGATAATCACATCACCAATTAATACAGCAGATGGATGAACATAAGCTGTTGGATGAACCACAGGAATAAGACCTTCAAACGCGTAGATACTCATCAGTTTTCCTCTTTGTTGTATTATCGAGATTAACGATAATTACCGGCCTTTCCACTCAGGCGCGCGTTTTTCAGCAAAGGCTAGTGGGCCTTCGGTGGCGTCTTCTGAATGTAAAACACTTGGGTAATGTTTTAACACACCACTGCGCATAAGTTTGTAACCCTCTTCAATAGAAAGCTCGCTAGTAGCGCGGTAAATCTCTTTTAATGCAGCAACAGCCAGTGGGGCACTGTTGGCAATTTGGTCTGCAAGTTCGCGTGCGCTGTCCATAAGTTCAGCGGAGCTGACAACACGGTTTGCAATACCCCAACGAAGCGCTTCGTCGGCATTCATGCGACGACCTGTCATCAGCATTTCATTGACGATAGCGGGTGGTAAACGTTTAGGTAAACGCAGAACACCGCCACTGTCAGGTACAATGCCTAACTGTGCTTCAGGTAAAGCAAAAGAAGCATTGTCTGAACACACCATCATGTCGGCAGCGAGTGCTAATTCAAAACCACCACCAAAAGCATAGCCGTTAACTGCAGCAATGACAGGTTTATCCAGATTGAAAAGCTCAGTTAAACCAGCAAAACCACCGGCACCAAAGTCAGCATCAGGTGCTTCACCTTCAGCTGCAGCTTTTAAATCCCATCCTGCAGAGAAAAAGCGTTCACCTGCACCTGTAATAATCGCAACACGTAAGTTGGGATCATTACGAAAACGCAGAAAAACTTCGCCCATTTCATGGCTTGTTTTCGCATCAATGGCATTCGCTTTTGGTCTATCTAATACAATTTCAAGTACTGAACCACGAGTTGTTAGGTGTAATGACTGGCTCATGTTGTATTCCTTTTCGTCATCAAAAATAAGCATTTATGATTGAGGTTATTAATTTGTGGTTAAATCTACCTATGTCTTATTTCAAATGCTTTTTAATCACTTTTCCTGAGCAGTTACGAGGCAAACCGTCTCTAAATTCAACTTCAGAGGGGACTTTGAATTTCGCCATATTTTGCTCACAGAAATAGAAGAACTCTTCTTCACTCAAGGTCTCATTTTCAACCAGTACAACAAATGCTTTGATCGCTTCATCGCGAATGTTGTCAGGAACACCAATTACAGCCACATCTTGAACTTTAGGATGTGAAGAAATGATGTTTTCAATCTCAACACAAGAGACATTCTCGCCACCGCGTTTGATCATATTGCAGCTACGATCAACGAAATAGAAAAAGCCTTCATCGTCACGATAACCATAATCGCCAGTATGTAACCAACCATCGGGCTCTAATGCTTTTGCTGTGGCATCAGGTCGGTTGTAATACTCTTTAAAAATGGTTTTTCCAGGCTCGCCTTTTACGCAAATTTCACCTACAACTCCATCAGGGACTTCATTATTTTGTTTGTCCCTGATTTGAGCTTGATAGCAAAAACCAGGTCTACCAATTGAGGGCCAACGGCGTTTATCACCGGGTCTGTCACCAATTAAACCAACAATAGTTTCTGTCATGCCATACGAGGTGAGTAATCGCACGTTGAATCGTTCAAGAAAGGCATCTTTTTCTTCGTCAGCAAGATTGAGGTAAAACATCACTTCACGTAATTTGTGCTGCTTTTCTTCTGATGAAACAGGTTGCGCCATTAAGGTTCTCATCATCATTGGAATACATTCCGCGACCGTTGCTTGGTATTTAAGGATCTGTTTCCAAAAGGCTCTGGCACTGTATTTTTCTAACAATACAAAGGTGGCACCCACAGAAAATGCGGCGAGCGATGCAGTGCATTGGCAGTCAATATGAAAGGCAGGCATAACCGTAAGATAAACGTCGTCTTCACGTAATGCGTTTTGCCATGATGAGTAATAACCCGCAAAACGTAGGTTATAGTGTGTGATAACTACGCCTTTAGGTTGAGATGTTGTTCCTGAGGTAAAAAGAATTTCAGCAGTGTCATCCACACTTAATGGTGTGTGATGATTAAGCGTAGCAGGGTGCTTGGCTTTCTCTTTTAAAAAGTCGATAACGCCTTTTTCAGCAGGCAGACTGTTTTCTGTTATTAAAAACAGTTGTGTTAAAGGGCATTGTTCATCCTGCAACATAGGTTGGTAAATAGGATAGAAATTATCGCGAGTAACCACGTAATGAGCTTGGCAGTGATTGATTATCCATGCGCTCTCTTCATACATAAAGCGCGCATTAATTGGCACCATAACAGCGCCAATTTTTGCCAAGCCAAACCAGCAAAAGAAAAATTCAGGACAGTTATCAAGATGTAAGGCAACGTGATCGCCTTTTTTTATGCCACCAGCATGAAAAAGATTTGCGGTTCTATTTATCTCTTCATTTAATTCACTGTAGCTAAATTGTCTCACTTGTCCTTGTGCGGATTCAAAAATTAGCGCTGTTTTTGTACCATAAACCTCTGCCAAATCATCCCACATCTGACGTAAGTTTTGTTTGCCAATCACATCCATTAAACTGTTACCCTATCTTTTGCTGTAAATTCAGACGTGCTTTATGTCTATAAACGTCTGAATTTTACAGTGTTATTTTACGATTTTAGCCAGTCCCTTATCGACCAGCCCCCTGATTTGTTCTTCGCTATAACCGATATTTTTTAAAATCGCGTTTGTATCCATGCCGTGAGAAGGCATTCCACGCCATATTTTTCCCGGATTATTTTTGAATTTAGGCATCACATTTGGCCCTTTGCAGGTTTCGCCATTCATGGTTTGCCATTCGGTAATCGATTCACGCGCGACATATTGCGGATTGTCTTCAAGCTCTGGAATAGTCAGCACTTTGGCGCTGGCAATATTGAGCTCTGAAAGACGTTTGAGTACTTCTGTGATGGGTTGCTTAGCTAACCATTCATCTAATTTGTCTTCAAATAATTGACCATGAGGGCAATTAATGCGGTGAATAAGTTGAGTGCCTTCAGGAACTTCAGGTGTACCAAGCAGATGAGCAAGTCCGATATCTTTGAAAATTTCTTCAATTTGAGTGATACCGACAACTTCCATCACGATATAACCATCTTGGCAACGGTAAAGCCCACAGCCTGCGTAGTACGGATCTTTCCCTTTTGTCATACGAGGGCAGATCTCACCACCATTGAAATAGTCCATCATGAAGTATTGCCCCATACGCAACATCACTTCATACATAGCAATATCAATACTTTCGCCTTTACCTGTTTGTTGAACTTTATACAGCGCAGCTAACGCAGAAGTGGTTGCGGTCATCCCTGAGAAGTAGTCTGCGGTATAAGGGAAGGCTGGCATTGGCTGATCTTTGTCACCGTTTTGAATAAGGTAACCACTGAAAGCCTGAGCAATGGTGTTATAAGCGGGTAAGTTGGTGTATTGCGGATCGCCATATTGACCAAAACCCGATAAATGAGCGATAACTAACTTAGGGTTATGTTCCCATAATACTTCATCTGTAATACCGCGACGTGCAAAGGCAGGGCCTTTACTCGCTTCGATAAAGATGTCGGTTGTTTCCATTAATTTTAGGAACGCATCACGACCTTCGTCTTTAAAGATATTTAACGATAGTGCATGAAGATTACGGCGAGAAAGTTGAGGGTAGTGAGGTTGAACGCGAATGGTGTCAGCCCATGCAACGTTTTCAATCCAAATCACTTCAGCTCCCCATTCTGCGAACATTTGTCCTGCGAATGGCCCTGCAATTTCAATTCCTGAAAACACAACACGAACCCCTGAAAGTGGGCCGAATTGTGGCATTGGTAAATGTTCTGTCATAGCGTCACCTCGTAAGTGGTCTGAGTGAAAACTCTCTCATCATTGGATGAGAGAGTTATTCGTGATTAATTAGCGATACTGTTTAAGTACTGAACGTCCTAATGTCAGGATCTGCATTTCATCTGAACCACCAGATACACGGTCAACACGAAGGTCACGCCAGAAACGAGAAATACGGTGCTCGCCAGCAATACCGACACCACCAAGCACTTGCATTGCACTATCAACCACTTCAAACGCTGCGTTTGCACAGAAGTATTTACACATAGCTGCATCACCAGAAGTGATTAAGTTGTTGTCACTCTTCCATGCAGTTTCATATAACATGTTGCGCATTGAATTGAGTTTGATCGCCATATGAGCGAATTTTTCTTGAATAAGTTGGAAGCGACCAATTGCTTCACCAAATTGCACACGTTGGTTGGCATAACGCGCCGCATCTTCAAATGCACACATCGCTGTACCGTAGTTAGTGAGTGCCACTAAGAAACGCTCGTGGTCGAACTCTTCTTTCACACGGTTAAAGCCGTTACCTTCACGACCAAACATGTCTTTCTCTTCAAGCTCAACGTTGTCGAAAGTGATTTCACAGCAGCTATCCATACGTAAACCTAGTTTTTCTAACTTGTTGACTTTGATACCTGGTTTGCTCATATCCACAAACCATTCAGTGAAGATAGGTTTATCTGGAGACGCTGAATCACGGCTCATCACAACAACGTAAGGGGTATAGGCACTACTAGTGATAAAGCACTTGCTACCATTGAGGTAAACTTTGCCATCTTTACGGGTATAAGTGGTTTGTAAGCTACCTACGTCAGAGCCTGCGCCGGGTTCTGTGATAGCGGAGTTCCACATCTGTTTACCAGTACCGCGAAACGCCATAATTTTATCAATTTGCTCTTGAGTCCCTTCACGCAAGACGGTGTTAAATCCACCCGGCAATTGATAAAGAACGTAAGTTGGCGCACCTAAGCGACCTAATTCCATCCAGATTGCAGCAACAGTAACAAAACCTGCATTTAAGCCACCGTGCTCTTCAGGAATAAGCAGATTGTCAATTTCCATATCCGCTAAGGCTTTGACAAAACGTTCTGGGTATTTACTTTCGCGATCACACTGTGCGAAATAAGCTTCCCAGTTTTCACTGGCCATTAATTCGCGGACACCGTCAACAAACAGTTCCTGCTCATCATTCAATCTAAAATCCATGTTAATAACCTCTTAATATGTCATTCTTTGCGTATAGCGGATCAGTCTTTCCAATGTACTTTGGCATCTTTAATAAAGGACAAGGTGACCATGATATTGACGAAAAATAGTGGACATCCTCCGGCGATAATGGCGGTTTGAATTGGTTTTAAACCCCCAAGTGCGAGCAGAATGATGCCGATAATACCGACCAGCACAGACCAGCCAATACGCACTAATAAAGGTGGCTCAGAGCCTTCTTTCATAGAGCGACAAGTGGACATTGCTAGTGTGTAAGAACAGGCGTTAATTAAGGTGACAGTGGCAATAAAGCAGAGGATAAAGAAGCCCCACATTGTCGCTGTGCTCAACGGTAATGCCGCCCATGTCTCGATGATTGCGCGAGGTACACCGTATTGTTCAATCAGTTGTGGAATGTTGAGGATATTTTGGTCAATCAATTGTATGGTGTTACCGCCAAGGATTGTCCAAATTAGCCAAGTTCCTGCGGTTAAACCTGAAACCATCCCTAAACATAATTCACGAACAGTACGGCCTTTAGAGATACGTGCTAAGAAGATACTCATTTGGATGGCGTAAATAACCCACCATGCCCAATAGAAGACAGTCCAACCTTGAGGGAATCCGCCTTTACCGATTGGGTCTGTATAGAACAGCATACGAGGCATATACATCATCAATGTCCCCACAGAGTCTGTGAAGTAATTGACGATAAAGCTCGCACCGCCGACGATAAACACCCAACCCAGCATTAAGAAGCTCAGGTAAGTACGAATATCACTGGCGATTTTCACCCCTTTTTGTAGACCAAATGCCACGCAGATTGCGTTTAATAAGATCCAGCAAGAGATAATGATGGCGTCTAATTGCAGGGTATGAGGAATACCAAATAAATATTGAATACATTCGGTGACTAACGGTGTTGCTAAACCGAGGCTAGTTCCCATCGCTAAAATCAGAGCAACTAAATAGAAGTTATCAACAATGGTACCGAATAAGCCATTAACGTGTTTTTCACCGATTAATGGGGTTAAGGTACTACTTGGACGGATAACTTCCATTTTGCGAACAAAGAAGAAGTAAGCAAACGCAACAGAAAGGAAACTATAAGTTGCCCAAGGCAAAGGACCCCAATGGAACAAGCTGTAAGCAAGACCAATTTCTTTAGCTTGAGTTGAGTAAGCTTCCATCCCAAAAGGAGGGCTTGAAATGTAATAGTATATTTCAATCGAACCCCAGAAGAGGACGGCAGCCGACGTACAAGACGCAAACATCATAAAGATCCAGCTTGCGGTACTAAATTCAGGTTTATCTTCCCCAAGGCGTTTATTGGCATAACGACCGAAGACTAACCAAAACCAACCTCCGAACATAATGACCATATACCATTCGAAGGCCCAACCCCAGACATTGGTAACATAGCTGAATACGGCATTAATCACTTCATTTGAAGCGTCAAGATCACGTACCGTTAGCCAGCATAAAATACCAACAATGATTAATGGCGGAAAAAAAACCTTCGGTTCTATTCCTGCCTTTTTATTATCTTTGCTCATAGGTAAATTTTCCAAATATATTTAACGCAGAAGTTTAAGTAGTGTTAATTCCTAATATCTAATAAAGCATTTGAGTTTATTTATGAGTGTTTCGTCTATTGGTGTTTCATCATAATAGATAAATAAACTTATTGGCTAATCCACAAATCGATTAATGATGATGAATAATGGATATTATAAGAAATCCATTCTGTTATTCACTTCACACTATTCTTTTTGTCGATTTTATGTTACGTTTTATAACGTTTCGTTTTCATTGTAACTGATTGATAATTATATCTATCTATTTGTATGTAATAGGGTTGTTATATTCTGTCTTTCAATATTGTTGATCGATGTAGCAATATTGAAAGTTGTTCACTTCAATTAAAACTAATTTCAATATTGGTGATATGTTTAGCAATATTGAAACCTATCTATTCTTTATTTAGTAATGTTCAATATTGGTGACCTAGGTTTAATTTTTTAATCTCTTAATTGTGTTAATTCTATATTACATTGCCAGAGCAAATGACATTATTTATTAATTTCAGGAGATGTAATGAATATTATTACATGTTACAAGAGTGTTCCCGATGAGCAGGATATTACGGTAAATAGCGCAGACAGTTCGCTGGATTTTTCTCGTGCTAACACCAAAATCAGCCAATATGATTTAAATGCAATTGAAGCCGCTAATCAGCTAAAGTCTCAGCTTGATGGCATTCAAATCACGGCAATGAGTGTTGGTGGTAAAGCACTGACAAATGCGAAAGCACGTAAAGACGTTCTTTCTCGTGGTGCTGACGAACTCGTAGTTGTGGTTGATGAGCAATTTGAAGCCTCTTTACCTTACCAAACAGCGGTAGCATTGGCGGCGGCAGCGACTAAAAAAGGTTATGACTTAATTCTTTGCGGTGACGGCTCTGCGGATCTTAGCTCACAACAAGTTAGTTTGCTGGTGGGTGAATTATTAAATGTTCCTGCGATAAATGGTATTAACAAAATTGTTTCTCTTTCTAATGACTCAATTACGGTTGAGCGCGAGTTAGAAAATGAAATCGAAACACTGACCATTCCATTACCTGCTGTTATCGCCGTTTCTACCGACATTAACACACCTCAAATTCCTTCGATGAAAGCCATTCTTGGCGCGGCCAAGAAACCTGTTCAGCAATGGAGTGTTGCCGATCTTGGTCTGGATGCGATTACTGCGCGTTCAGAGCAAAAAGTGGCGGCACCAAAACAGAAAGTACGTCAACGCATCATTATTGAAGGTGATGGCGATGATCAGATTGCTGAGTTGGCAGAACATTTACGTAAAATTCTTAAGTAATAGGGGGAGTTATGAGCCAGTTTTCAACTGTTTGGGTATTTAGTGATGCACTTTCCCGTTTACCAGAATTAATGGGTGGCGCTTTTTCATTAGGGCAATCTATCAATGTATTTACATTGAATGATGAACAAAGCGTTGCTGCTTTTAAATTAGGGGCAACAGAGGTTTTCCAATTAGAAGGTAAACCTGACGATCGCATTATTGAAGACTATGCACAAAGCATGGTTGAAACCATTAAACAAAAAGGTGATGCAGGATTAGTGCTACTGCCTAATACACGTCGCGGAAAATTATTAGCTGCACGTTTAGGCCACCGTTTAGAAGCAGTCGTTTCTAACGACGCCCAATCTTTAAAAGCAGAGGGTGATGCATTAGTGGCAAAACACATGGTTTACGGCGGTCTTGCTTTTGGTGATGAAACCCTGAAAACCCCTTACTGTGTGGTAACTGCAAGCGTGGGTGCTTTTGATGTTGCATCAGAAACTGGCGCTACAGGTAATGCACAAAAAGTCGCATGGATTGCTCCAGCTCAAACTATCGTTCGTAATTCAGTTCAACCACGCGCAATCAACACAGTTGATTTAGATAAAGCGCGTTTTGTTGTTAGCGTTGGTCGCGGTATCGGTAGCAAAGAAAACATCGTTATTGCAGAAGAGTTAGCGAAAGCCATTGGTGCTGAAATCGCCTGTTCTCGCCCTGTTGCTGAAAATGAAAAATGGATGGAACACGAACGCTATGTTGGTATTTCTAACCTAATGCTAAAGCCTGAACTCTATTTAGCAGCGGGTATTTCAGGACAAATTCAACATATGGTTGGCGCTAATGGCGCACAAACCATCGTTGCTATTAATAAAGACAAAAATGCACCTATCTTCCAATTTGCTGACTATGGCATTGTCGGTGATTTAATGAAGATTTTACCTGCATTAACTCGTCAATTATCTAACTGATTTATTTAAGCAGGGAAGGAAACTTCTCTGCTGTTTATCGCAAATTCTGGAGATGTTATGTCCGATTCCGAAGATATTTTCGATGCCATTATTGTTGGCGCAGGATTAGCCGGATCTGTGGCTGCACTTGTTTTGGCAAGGGAAGGCGCACAAGTATTGCTAATAGAAAGAGGTAACTACGCTGGCGGGAAAAATGTAACCGGTGGTCGTATGTATGCACATACCCTTGAGCGCATCATTCCTGAGTTTGCGCAAGAAGCGCCTGTTGAACGGGTTATTACTCATGAAAAATTGTCATTTATGACTGAAACAGGCGCAATGACCATTGATTACCAAAATACAGAAGGGAAGAGCCCAAAAACCGCCTCTTGGTCTGTATTACGTGGTGAGTTTGACCAATGGCTAATGGAGCAAGCTGAAAACGCAGGCGCACAATGTATTACGGGTATTCGTGTTGATAAGCTCGTTGAGCGTGATGGCAAGATTGTCGGCGTCGAGGCAGACGGTGATGTGTTAGAAGCCAAAGCGGTGATCCTCGCCGATGGTGTGAATTCTATCTTGGCTGAACAGTTAGGGATGACAAAACGTGTTGCGGCTGAAAATGTAGCCGTGGGTGTAAAAGAGATCATCGAACTGCCTGAAAGTGTCATTAAAGATCGTTTCAACCTAAAAGATAACGAAGGTGCGGCTTGGTTATTTGCAGGTTCGCCTACCGATGGACTAATGGGGGGCGGTTTCTTATATACCAATAAAACCACGCTTTCTTTAGGTCTTGTCTGTGGGCTTCACCATATTAAAGATGCGAAAAAATCAGTACCACAAATGCTGGAAGATTTTAAACAGCATCCCGTTGTTGCTCCGCTCATTGAAGGCGGAAAAATGGTGGAATACGGCGCACACGTTGTTCCTGAAGCTGGATTAAGAATGCAAAACGAATTAGTACGTGATGGCGTATTGATTGCCGGTGATGCAGCAGGGATGTGTATGAATCTAGGCTTTACTATCCGTGGCATGGATTTAGCGATGGCATCAGGCGAAGCCGCTGCAAAAACCGTGCTCTCTGCCATGGAGAAAAATGATTTTAGCAAGCAAACGCTAAATGAATATCTCAAACATTTAGAAGATGGTCCATTACGCGATATGAAAGCCTATCAGCGTATGCCTGATTTACTTGATAACCCTCGTATGTTCACCGCTTACCCTGAAATGGTAGTTGGTATTGCAAAAGATCTCTTCACTGTAACGGGTGAAGCGCCAGTACCGATGCGTAAAACCATGATGCGTCATACCAAAAAAGTGGGCTGGATGAATCTGATCAAAGATGGGATCAAAGGAGTAAAAGCAATATGAGTTCTCCCGTAAATGTCGATGTCAAATTAGGCATCAATAAATTTAATGTCGATGAGGAAAATCCACATATCGTCGTTAAAGAGCAGCCTGATATGCAGGTATTGGAAACCTTAGTCAAAGCATGTCCAGCAGGCCTTTATAAAAAGCAAGAAGATGGCACCATCAGCTTTGACTATGCTGGGTGTTTAGAGTGTGGAACTTGTCGAATTCTTGGTTTAGATAGTGCGCTTGAAAAATGGGAATATCCACGCGGAACGTTTGGCGTGGAATATCGTTACGGATGATGTATCGCTACTTTTCTCCCAGTGCTGCTCCGGCCTGGGAGCTTTTCTTTTTTGCTTTATTTAGAAAAAATACCAGGACGCAGTCATGCAACCCAGAAACTTTGATGATATTCGTTTTACCTCTGTACATCGTCGAGTGATGTTATGGGGGAGTGGCGGCCCTTTTCTTGATGGCTATGTATTAGTGATTATTGGTGTGGCGCTAGAGCAACTCACACCGTTATTACAGCTTGATACACAATGGATTGGTCTGCTTGGTGCGGCAACATTAGCAGGGCTTTTTATTGGTACGTCACTTTTTGGTTATATTTGTGACAAAGTCGGTCGCCGTAAAATGTTCCTTGTGGATATTGTGGCTATTGCCATTATTTCGATTGCGACAATGTTTGTTTCCACGCCTGTGGGTTTGTTGGTGATGCGATTCCTTATTGGGATTGTGATTGGTGCTGATTATCCTATTGCGACCTCGATGATCACTGAATTTTCCAATAAAAAACAACGCGCTTTTGCCGTCGGTTTTATTGCTGCAATGTGGTATATCGGAGCGACTTGCGCCAACTTAGTCGGTTATCTTTTATATGATGTTGCAGATGGTTGGCGTTGGATGTTGGGCAGTGCTTTTATCCCTTGCGTGATTATTTTAATTGGTCGTTTTGATTTACCTGAATCACCGCTGTGGCTAATACGCAAAGGGCGTCTTAAAGAGTGTAATGAGATGATGATAAAACTCTTTGGTGAACCCGTAGTATTTGAAGCGGAAGATGCCAAAACAACGCGTTTTATCGAGCTATTTAATAAACGTCACTTCTCTTTTGTTCTGTTTGTTGCGGTCATTTGGACTTGCCAAGTTATCCCGATGTTTGCCATTTATACCTTTGGGCCACAGATTGTCGGTTTATTGGGATGGGATGCAGGAAGAAGTGCGGCACTGGGGAATGTGGTGATTAGCCTGTTCTTTATGTTTGGGTGTATTCCTGCCATGTTTTGGTTAAATCAGACAGGGCGACGTCCACTATTGATTGGTAGTTTTGGCATGATGACATTGGCATTATTAGTGTTAGGTGTCTTTCCTGATTTACCTATCTTATTTGTTATCTTAGCCTTTGCGACTTACGCCTTCTTTTCTGGTGGCCCCGGAATTTTACAATGGCTCTATCCTAACGAATTGTTTCCGACTGATATTCGTGCATCGGCAGTGGGGATCATTATGTCAATAAGCCGTATTGGTACGGTTATTTCAACGTGTGCTCTTCCTGCCTTTATCGCCACTTATGGTATTAACACCACGATGCTGGTGGGGGCTGCGATCTCTTTATTCGGCATGCTAGTCTCTGTGTTGTTTGCACCAGAAACCAAAGGATTAACACTTAATCAAACTTCAACCATGCCAATGCGACGGGGTAAATAGCTCCTTTAATTAATAAGCAAGAAAATAAGTTAAATCATTTAAATCGTTTTTTATTTAGATGTTATAAATTTAAATCGTTATTGTATTTATTTTTATACTATTTTAATTTAAATTATCACATCAATGGTTATTGATAAGATTTATTTATATCTTTAAGTAAACTGAGTATATTTATATTAAAAAGAGAGTGGTTTTATTTTTTATTTAAATAAAGTGACTCTCCTTTTTCTTTATTAAAAATAACACCTTTATAACGCCTTAGTTTCAAATTTATCTCATTGTTATTAATTACTCCTCAATTACAAAATATATTTAACCCACCAAATCTAGACCTCAATCACAAATCTCTCTCAGACTATTCAAATGACGAAAAACAGTTCGTTATTTACCAAGAATGAATAATTTCCCCTACCCAGAATAAGGTCATTACAGACGTAAACACCAGCAAAGAAGCGGTTGAGTAGGTATTTATGACCTTATTAGAAATGACAGTTAAAGAATGTCTAAACAATGTAGTAAAGCAACATGCTTTACAAATAGCCTTGATTGAAAACCAAAGTAAAAAGACACTTTCTTGGCAACAATTACAACAAGAAGTAGAAAGTGTTGCGCGTGGTTTTTTAGCGATTGGTTTAAAAAAAGGTGATCGTTTAGGTATTTGGTCTGCCAATAGTAAAGAGTGGATAATTTGTTTTCTTGCTGCTGCTCAAATTGGTGTTCCTGTTGTTTGTATTAACTTTCATTTTAAGAAAAGAGAGTTATTAGATTTATGTCGATTAACCGGAATTAAAGCACTCTGTTTTTCTGATGGTTTTAAAAGTAATCATTTTATTGAGGTTATTAATTGTCTTTCTAAAAAGGCATCTGAAAATAAAGATGTATTACCTCAGTTATTTATTAGCATGGGAAATGAACATGCAGAAAAAAGTGTCTCTTTATCTCAATTAAAAGAAGTTAGCCAAAAAATATCAGATAAAGAATATCAACATGCGGTTGCACAAGTCAGTGTAAAAGATTTGCTGACCATCCAAATGACCTCTGGCAGTACAGCAATGCCTAAAGGTGTCATGCTAAGCCAATATAATGTCATTAATAATGCCATGTTGTCAGCACAGCGCTTAGGTGTTATGCATGACGATGTAATTTGTCTAGCCGTTCCTCTGTTCCACTGTTTTGGTCTCTCTTCTTGCCTCTTTTTTGCATTAACAACCGGATGCCAATTAGTTCTTCTTGATAACTATTGTGCTGAAGATGTTTTAAAAGTCGTCCAAGACTATCGTTGCACTGTTATGCATGGCGTGCCAACGATTTTTAGCCGTTTAATGAAGCATGAACAGTTTTCTCACTACGATTTATCGAGTCTTGATAAAGGTATTATCGCAGGGGCGAGTTTTCCTCCTGCGTTAATCGATGACATTGAAAATATCCTCGGCATGAAAGGGATCACCGTCTCTTATGGCCAAACAGAAGCTTCACCTTGTTGCACTCAAACTCTCCCTAATGATGCTTTAGAGATCAAACGCAGCTCTATTGGTAAGCCTTTACCTTTTGTTGAAATGAAAATTATCAATCCAAAAACAGGCAAACCTGTGCCAGTGGGCACTTTAGGTGAAATTTGCACGCGTGGCTTCCATGTAATGATGGGTTATGACAATGCGCCAGATAAAACTAAAGAAGCGTTAGACGAAGAGGGTTGGTTACACACGGGTGATATTGGTTATGTTGATAAACAAGGAAATTATCACTATGCCTATCGCATGAAAGAGATTGTGGTACGCGGCGGTGAAAATATCAGTCTTTGTGAAATAGAAGAAGCGATTGCTGAATATCCCGGTGTTGATGCGACAAAAGCATTTGGGATCTCGTCTGCTGATTTAGGCGAAGAAGTGATTGCCACCATTTGTGTGCAAAAAGGCCACAGCATTGGTGAAAGTGCATTACGTGAATTTCTACAAGAGCGACTGGCTCGCTACAAAATCCCCAAAGAACTCCATTTCTTTACAGAATTTCCTCATACCCCTTGCGGAAAAATTGATGTGCAAGCGCTGAAATTGCAACTGGGTTATAGCGTTTCAATCAAGGATGAAAAAACCAAAGTAGCGGGTTAAGTGACAACGGATTTATCCACATTCTGACAACAGCAGTATGAAGTCTAAAAATAATTAGGAGAAGAAATGACAAGTCATAAAGCACTGGAAGGCGTCACCGTAGTTGAGTTGGCGACCTTTATCGCAGTACCCGCAGCGGGTCGTATTTTAGCTGATATGGGTGCGAATGTAATCAAAATCGAATCTCCAAGTGGCGATAACTTACGCTATACCGCACCAACAGAAGGCCGCCCGTTAGATCAACATGAAAACACCAGTTTTGATTTAGAAAACGCCAATAAACGTGGGATCGTGTTAAATACGAAAACAGAAGCAGGGAAAAAAATCCTGTTTGAACTGTTAGAAAAAGCAGACATTTTCTTAACTAACTGGCGTCCCGGTGCAAGAGCGCGCGCAGGTTTAGACTATGAAACGTTAAAACAACGTTTTCCAAAATTAGTTTACGCTAGCGTGACAGGTTATGGTGATGAAGGCCCAGATAAAGACTTACCGGGATTTGACTACACCGCATTCTTTGCGCGTGGTGGTATTTTAGGCTCGCTGTACCAAAAAGGCACAGTACCTATGAACGTGATCCCAGGACTTGGCGATCACCAGTGCGCATTAGGCTTGGTTTCAGGTGTGTTAGCTGCTTATATTCGTGCTAAAAATATCGGTCAAGGAGAGTATGTTTCAACTAACTTGCTGCATACCTCAATTTATACCCAAGCAATCATGATCCAAGCGGCACAATACCCTGATTATGGTCAGCCGTATCCAATCGATCGCCGTAATACCACCAGCCCATTTATTCTGGCTTATAAAACAAAAGATGACCGTTTTATTCAAGTCTGTATGCCTGTTTACGACGCTTATTATCCAACCTTTATTTCTTGTATTGGTCGCCCAGATTTAGCGGAAGACGCACGTTATACCCGTCTACAAGAAGTGGCAAAAAATAATCGCTCTCCTGAATTATATGACCTGATTTGGCAACAAGTTGAGCAAAAAACAGCGTCAGAGTGGGCAGATATTTTCACCAAAAACGATATCCCATTCAGCATTGCACAAACTTGGGAAGAAGTGTTGGAAGACAAACAAGCTTGGGCAATCAACACTTTCTACAACATGAAATACAAAAATGGCAGTGAAAAAGCCTTAGTTCGTCCACCAATTGATTTCTTAGAGAGTGGTTTACCTGAATATCGCCGTGGTCCTTTGTTAGGTGAAGACACACCGTCTGTATTAGCTGAATTAGGGTATAGCGCTGAAGAGATAGCAAACCTTGAAGCCAATAAAGACGTGATGACGTGGAAAGAATAATCCACTTACTTTTTTAATTTTCAGGAGAGCAAAGGCATGCAACAAGACATTTTCACAATGGGCGTTGATATCGGATCGTCTGCATCAAAATGCATCATCATGAAAAATGGTGACGTTATTGTCGCGAAGTCGTTGGCATCAGTCGGTGCTGGGACATCTGGCCCTGAAAAAGCGATCTCTGAAGTATTGCGCCAATTTGGTGGCGATCTCAGTCAGATCAGCTGGATCTGCGCAACAGGATATGGCCGTAATTCTCTGAAAGAAGCCAATAAAGAAGTGAGCGAACTGAGCTGTCATGCGAAAGGCGCACACTTTCTTTTCCCGGGCGTGAAAACAGTGATTGATATCGGCGGTCAAGACGTTAAGGCACTTCATATGGATGGTGCTGGCCGTTTATTAAACTTTGTGATGAATGATAAGTGTGCTGCTGGTACCGGACGCTTTCTCGATGTGATGTCGCGAGTATTAGAAACCAAAATTTCCGATCTCGCTCAAGAGGGCGCTAAGTCCACTAAAAAAGTCACAATTAGCTCAACCTGTACCGTGTTCTCTGAATCGGAAGTTATCTCCCATCTCGCAAATAACGAAACAATACCCGACGTGATTAATGGTATTCACCGCTCTGTCGCTAGTCGTATTGCTGGTCTGGCAAAACGGGTTGGTGTTGAAGCTCCTGTTGTTATGACAGGCGGTGTTGCCAGTAATTTTGAAGTTGTTCGTTATGTTAGCGAAGAGTTGAACGCCTCTATCGCCACCTCTCCATTATCACAATACAACGGGGCGATAGGTGCCGCCATTTATGCCTTTGAAGCGTACCGCCATCAACTGGAAGACGATGCGTTAACAATAGGAACATCAAAATGAGCAATGTAGATATGAATGCGCCGGATTATATTCCTGCGAAAAAACGACTGCAAAAAATCGCTGCTGATGCTTATCAGCGTGCGTGGGATGCGAAAAATAGCGGTGAAAAAATAGGGTGGTGTGCCTCTAACTTCCCTCAAGAAATCGCTGAAACATTAGGTTTATGTGTGGTGTACCCTGAAAACCAAGCCGCTGCAATTGCAGCGAAAGGTGCGGGTTTAAAAATGTGTGAACACGCAGAAAGCATGGGATATTCCAACGACATCTGTGCTTATGCTCGCATCAGCCTCTCTTACATGGATATTAAACAGTGTGAAGAGATGGATATGCCACAGCCAGACTTCTTACTGTGCTGTAACAACATCTGTAACTGCATGATCAAATGGTATGAAAATATCGCTTATGAGCTGAATATCCCGATGATCCTTATCGATATTCCTTATAAAAATGACTATGACACCGATGATGTCACGGTGAAATACGTTCAAGCTCAATTTGATGATGCGATTAAACAACTCGAAAAGGTCACTGGCAAAGTTTTCTCCGAAGAGAAATTCAAAGAAGTTTGTGAGATCTCACAACGTACAGGGCGCGCATGGTTGAAAGCGGCAGAATATTGCCAATATGAACCCTCTCCAATGAATGGTTTTGATCTCTTTAATCACATGGCTGTTGCGGTTTGTGCTCGCGGTAAATTAGAAGCTGCACTGGCTTTTGAGCAACTGTGTGAAGAGATGGAACAAAACATCAAAGAGAAAAAATCGACTTATCGCGGAGAAGAAAAATACCGTGTTCTCTTTGAAGGTATTGCCTGCTGGCCTTATTTGCGTGCCACATCGACTCCGTTAAAAGAGCAAGGTATCAACGTTACCGCTACTGTTTATGCCACCGCGTTTGGTGTGATTTATCAAAACAGCGACGAGATGATGCGCGCTTACTCTTATGTTCCTAACTGTGTCTCTGTTGAGCGTGCTGCGGATATGCGTATTGACGTTAGTCGTCAAAATAAAGTGGACGGCGCGATTATTCACGTTAACCGCAGTTGTAAGCTCTGGAGTGGCATTATGCCTGAAATTGAGCGCCGTATTCGCCATGAACTTAAGATCCCAACAGTGACTTTTGATGGCGACCAAGCTGATCCTCGTGTTTTCTCTGAAGCGCAGTATGTCACCCGTGTTGAAGCATTGACTGAAATTATGGCTGCTAACAAAGCAGAAATGAAAAAGGGAGACATCTAATGAAAACATTAACGGAGTTGTTTGATGAGTTACAAGCCGTGGTGGATAACCCTATTGCTCAATTAGATGGTTTTATTCGCAGTGGCAAAAAGGTTATTGGTTGTTTTCCTGAATATACCCCAAATGAGATTGTCTATGCGGCGGGTATGGTGCCTTTTGGTATTTGGGGTGCAGAAGGACGTGAGATCTCAGAAGCGAAGAAATATTTTCCTCCTTTCTATTGTGCGTTAGCACTTTCTTCTCTTGAAATGGGGTTAGATGGTGCGCTGAATAAACTATCAGCAGCCATAATTCCTTCTTTGTGTGACACCTTAAAATGCTTAGGGCAAAACTGGAAAGCCGGTGTGTCACAAGTGCCTTTTATCCAACTGGTGCATCCACAAAATCGTAAAACCCCAGCAGGTATTGCTTTCTTAACCGAACAATACAAAAAAATCGCACTGCAATTAGGGGAAATTTCAGGTCAGCCGGTGACAGATGATGCACTGAAAAATGCGATTCATCTGTTTAATCAGCGTCGCGCTGTGTTACGCGAGTTTTCAGAGATGGCTGCGCTTCATCCAAACTTAATCACACCACAACGCCGTAATACCGTGATCAAAAGTGGTTACTTTATGGATGTCGTTGAACATACAAAAGCCGTTGAAGCCATTGTTGCACAATGTAAAACCTTATCCCCAGAACCTTGGAAAGGGCACAAGATTGTTGTAACAGGCATTATTGCGGATAGCCCTTCAATTCTACAAATTTTGGCTGATAACAAGATGGCGATTGTGGCAGATGAAGTCGCACATGAGTCTCGTCAGTTCCGCCAAGATATCCCTGAAAACAAAGCACCTTATGAAGCGATGGCAGAGCAAATCGCTCAGCTTGAAGGGTGTTCACTTTTGTATGATCCAGAGAAAAAACGTGGTCGTTTAATTGCCGATATGGTGAAAAACACAGGCGCTGATGGTGTCGTCTATTTACTGACGAAGTTCTGTGATCCCGAAGAGTTTGATGCCCCTATTGTGAAGAAATTCCTCGATAGAGAAGGCATTCCTTCCATCATTATCGAAATCGATCAGCAAACTAAAACATATGAACAGGCGAGAACGGCACTGCAAACTTTTGCAGATGTGCTTTCTGCTTAACAACATTAATCAATAGTCACAAAAGACCTGCGTCATGTACGCAGGTCAATTGAACCCTAACACATATAAGTGGGGCAATCATGGGTATTATTTGTTTAATCATCGGGCTAGCGATATTAATGATTATGTGTATGAAAGGCATACATATTTTCATTTCTGTCTTTACCACCAGCCTGTTTCTTGCTGTGACTGCATGGCTTGTATCACCAGATATGCTTAATCCTGTCGATGCACTATTACAAGTGTATACCGGCGGATTAGGTGGTTATTTTGGCAGCTTCTTCTTCATTTTCGTACTCGGTGCGATTTTTGGCAAACTAACCGCTATCAGTGGCGCTGCTGATAGTGTTGCCTCTTTTATTATTGGTAAATTTGGTGAAAGAGCCGTTATTCCTTCATTAGTTGCGGCTTGTGCCATTTTAGCCTACGGCGGTGTTTCAGTGTTTGTTGCGCTGTTTACCGTTTATTCAATGATGGTGAGTTTATTCCGCAAAGCGAATCTTCCTCGCAGACTTATTCCGGCTGTCTATTTTGCAGGTGCGGGTACGTTTGTGATGATAATGCCGGGATCTCCTCAAATTCAAAACCTTATCCCAATGAAATTCTTAGGTACTTCGGCTACTGCTGGTTTAGTACCAGGGATGTTGACTGCACTGTTCCAAGTCACCTTAGTCATTATTTATCTCACTTGGTTATTTAAGCGTGTAAAAGCAAAAGGTGAAGGCTGGGTTGAAGACGAAAAAACAGCAAAAGCAGAGGAAGGTAAGAAAGATCGCCAACTACCTAATGTGTTAGTCGCATTACTCCCTATGCTTATTCTGCTTGTCGTGCTGAATATCCTGAAGTGGGACCCTGCTATTGCGTTGTTCTGCGCGATTATTGCCGCCTTAATTGTGTACTTACGCTATCTCGATTGGAAAAAACTCGTCCCTAATTTAGCCGCAGGAACGATGGAAGGGGTGACCTCCCTCTTTAATACGGCGGTTATTGTTGGGTTTGGTGCGTTAGTCATGACCTTACCTGCGTTCAAAGAATCATTCCAAGCAATTGCTCAATCGGGTCTTAATCCACTTGTTGTGACTGCCATTTCAGTCGGTGCCTTGGTGTTTATCAGTGGTTCAGGTTCTGGTGCGTTAAGTATTGCTATGCCAATGATTGCTGCAATGTTCCCTGCAACTGTGGTTGATCAAGGCTCCTTACACCGTGTAGCCACAATGGCATCTATGAGTACAACACCTCCATTTAACGGATTGATTATTACTGTCTTTAGCGTCTGTGGTGTCAGCCATAAAGAGGGATACGGTCCTGTGGGTACATTAACCCTCGCTATCCCATTGTTAGCCATGATGTTTATGTTGTTGCTGTACACCTTTTTACCTGCATCTATAGCGACGATGTAGAAATAACGTTAACCCATTAATGCGTGCGATAAGACGACAAACGTGAAATCGCACGCCATAGAGATAACCATAAATATTCTCAGAGGAAAATAAACATGGATTTTCAGCTAACAGAAGAACAAGTCCTGATCCGCGATATGGTCAGAGAGTTTGTTGAAAACGATATTAAACCAATTGCGGGTGCAATTGATAAGGAGCACCGTTTTCCAAGTGAAAGTGTCGCCCCGATGGCTGAATTAGGACTCTTTGGTTTCAATATTGACGAAGCTTATGGTGGTACAGAGGCGGATGCAATTAGCTATGTATTAGCAACAGAAGAGATGGCAAAAGTCAGTGCCTCTCACGCGATGATCATGGGTTCACAATGCTCTTTAACGGGCCCAATTATTCAAAAATATGCTGATGAAGAGACTAAAGCACGCATTTTACCAGGCGTAGTGTCTGGCGAAAAATTAGGGTGCTTCTGTTTGTCTGAACCTAGCGCGGGTTGTGATGCTGCTGCTCAAGAAACAACCGCTGTTCGCCAAGGTGATAACTATGTGATTAATGGTTCTAAATTGTGGATCACCGCGGCACCTCAAGGTGCGTTCTTTATCGTGTTTGCTATGACAGATAAAAGCAAAGGCGTTAAGGGGATCACCGCATTCTTAGTTGAGCGTGATAACCCGGGTATCAGCATTGGTTTACCTGAAGATAAAATGGGTATGAACGGCTCTGAAACCTGCTCTGTGAGTTTTAGTGATTGCGTTGTTTCAGCCAACGCTATGTTAGGCGAAGAAGGTAAAGGCTTTAATATCGCAATGGAAACCTTAGATGGCGGGCGTTTAAGTTGTTCTGCGCTTGCATTGGGGATCGCGCAAAGTGCATTAGATGCCACGATTGCTTACACCAAAGAGCGTATTCAATTTGGTAAACCAATTGCTGCTAATCAAGGTATTCAATGGGTATTAGTGGATATGGCAACCCGTGTTGATTGCGCTCGTATGCTGGTTTATCGCGCGGCTGCTGCCAAAATGGCAGGTCTTCCTTATACCCGTGAATCTGCTCAAGCCAAACTTTATGCAGCAGAAACTGCCACTTATGTGACTCAAAAAGCCGTCCAATTACATGGCGGTATGGGTTACACCAAATCCTATCCTGTTGAACGTCTGATGCGTGAAGCAAAACTTACCGAAATTTTTGAAGGCACAAGTGAAGTGCAACGCATGGTTATCGCTAAACATATTTTAGCGTAATGAGATTTGAGCTTATTAATTTGTTGCATTGTGCAAAACGGAGAATGTGAATTATGAAACTTATTGCCTGCTGTAAGGTTGTTCATGACGAACAAGACATCACAACAAGGCCTGATCGTACACTCGCAACCGATAATGCGGGTTTAAAAATTAGTTTGTATGACTTGAATGCCATTGAAACCGCAGTAGAAATTGCCTCCACCCTTGGTGATAGCACCGTAACTGCATTAAGTGTGGGTACAAGTGCAATGGTTGAAAACGCGAAGATCAAAAAAGATATTTTATCGCGTGGCCCTGATGCATTAACACTGGTTTCTGATGATGCATGTAGCGCTCTTTATTCAACGGATACTGCCAATATTATTGCGCAAGCGGCACAAAAAGTTGGTTTTGACTTATTAGTTTTCGGTGAAGGTTCTGGTGACTTATACGCTCAACAAACAGGTTTAGCGGTAGGTGAATATTTAGGTTTACCTTGCGTCAATGCAGTAAACAAAATCACCGTTGAAGGTGAAAAAATCATTGTTGAACGTGACTTAGAAAATATCACGGAAGAACTAGAGCTGACATTACCTGCCGTTGTGTGTGTCACTTCAAGTATTAACACACCAAAACTCCCTTCAATGAAAGCCATTTTAGCTGCGAATAAAAAGCCTGTTGAAAAGTTGGGTTTGGGAGATGTCGGTGTTGATATTTCTGCTCTGACCGTTGTGCAAACACAAGTGTGTGCACCAGAACAGACTGACCGCCTCGGTATTATTTTAGAAGGTGATTCAGATGAAAATATTGCCACTTTTGCTGAACATTTACGCCAAGCGGTTAATCAATAAGGAGATTAAAAATGGCTAGTTTACTACCTACTACCTTTGTTTATGCCGAAAAAGCGGATGATTTAGCAAAGCTGATTGCGTTTGCTCGTGGTCTTGGTGAAAAGGTTAATGTGCTGTTTATTGGTGATGATGAAAGTACGCGTGAATGTGTCAATTTAGGCGCTGACTGTGTTTATTGCTTCGCACCACAAGAAGGTGTAATTGCTGAAGATTATGCTGCCTCTTTTGCCGCCATTATTAAAGAAGCGGGCGCGAATGCACTGGTTCTCCTTGCTTCATCAAAACGTGCAAAAGCGATAGCAGCTCGCCTTGGCGTGACGTTAAAAGCTGGTGTTATCAGTGATGCATTAAGTCTTGCTATTGAAAACAATACCGTGATCGCGACACACCAAGTCTATGGTGGTTTAGCACATGCGAAAGCAGAAATTCGCTCACCTTATGCGATTGCTACCGTTGGTAGTGCATTAGATGTGGAGGCCATTACAGATGCTCCCAATGCACCTGTGGTGCAAAGTGCCTTTATCGCCCCCGCACATACATTAAAAGTGTTAGCACGTAAGCCAAAACAAGGTAGTACCGTTGATTTAGGTAAAGCGCATTGTGTTGTTGGTGTCGGACGTGGTTTTGCTAAGGCAGATGATATTGCATTAGCGTCAGCATTAGCGAAAGCTCTTCAAGGTGAAGTGGGTTGTTCTCGTCCAATCGCTGAAGGTGAAGGCTGGATGGAACACGATCGCTACATTGGTGTTTCAGGCGTGACCTTAGGTGCAGATGTTTATGTCGCTGTCGGCATTTCAGGGCAAATCCAACATATGGTTGGTGTGGATAGAGCGAAAATCATTGTTGGTATCAACAAAGATAAAAATGCCCCAATTTTTAATATGGTGGATTACGGTATTGTTGGTGACCTCTACAAAGTGTTACCTGCATTAACCGCGAAGCTTGGCGGCTAATCACCGTAGGTCGCTTAGTGATGATTTGCTAAGCGACCACACATAATAAAAGGATAGAAAAGTATGTCAGACGATATTTTTGACGCCATTATTGTGGGTGGTGGACTTGCTGGTGGTACTGCTGCCTATGTATTAGCACAAGCAGGGTGTGATGTTTTAGTCGTAGAGCGAGGTAATTTCGCTGGCAGTAAAAATATGACTGGTGGGCGCTTATATGCACACAGTCTTGAAAAAATTATTCCTAATTTTGCCCAAGAAGCCCCTGTTGAACGGCTTGTGACACGCGAAAAAATTTCCATGCTAACGGAAACCGATGGAGTCACTTTAGATTATCAACACACTCAGCAAGAAGAGGAAGCCGCGCGCTCTTATACTGTATTGCGTTCTTCATTTGATCAATGGTTGATGGAAAAAGCAGAAGACGCTGGCGCACAAGTGATCACGGGGGTTCGTGTCGATGAAGTGTTGGTAAAAGATGGCAAGGTGTGTGGCGTAAAAGCGGGTGATGATGAAATTGAAGCCCACGTTGTTATTCTTGCTGATGGTGTTAACTCATTATTAGCAAAACAGTTAGGTATGACACAAAAAGTTAATCCCCATACCGTGGCTGTGGGTGTTAAAGAGTTATTGGAATTCACGCCACAACAAATGGAAGACCGATTTGGTTGTACTAATGATGAAGGTTTAGCTTGGCTTTTTGCTGGCGCGCCATCAGGTGGATATTTGGGTGGTGGATTCTTATATACCAATAAAAATACCGTTTCTTTAGGTCTTGTTTTAGGGCTGCATAACGTCGATAAATTCGAAAAAACGGTTCCTCAATTATTAGAAGATTTTAAACAACACCCTGTTGTTGCACCACTTATCAAAGACGGCAAATTATTAGAATATTCAGCGCATATGGTGCCCGAAGGTGGCATGAATATGGTATCTGAATTAGTTAAAGATGGCGTATTAGTTGCGGGAGATGCTGCTGGATTTTGCCTTAATGTTGGCTATACCGTAAGAGGGATGGATCTAGCAATTGCCTCTGGTGAAGCGGCTGCAAAAGCAGTCTTGATGGCGAAAGAGCAAAACAGCTATAACCAAAAAGAATTAAGTTGCTACCAATCTTTATTAAATGACAGTTTTGTTATGAAAGATATGAAGTTATACAAAGGCTTACCTTCTTTCCTTGATAATACAAGATTCTTTACGGATTACCCGCAAATGGCTGCCAATGTCATGCATGATTTATTCGTGATTAATGGCCCAGAAAAACCTGTGCGTAAGAAAATACTGTCTCAAGTTAAGAAAGTCGGTGTGATGAACTTAATTAAAGATGGATTTAAGGGGGTACGTTCTTTATGAGTCAAGTAAACGTAGACGTTAAATTAGGCGTCAATAAATTTAATGTGGATGAGGAAAATCCACATATCGTTTTAAAGGATGATATCGATCCTGCACAATTTGAAATCTTAATGAAAGCTTGCCCCGCAGGGTTATATAAAAAAGATGAAAAAGGACAATATCTTTTTGATTATGCAGGATGTTTAGAGTGTGGTACTTGCCGTGTTTTATGTGGCGATACCATTTTAAAAAAATGGGAGTATCCGTGTGGCACATTAGGCATTGAGTTTCGTTACGGCTGATGTGATAACTTTTATCTTCTCCCTCTAGAATAACCTCCAATATGTAAACTAGGGGAGGAGATAATTAGTCTATTTATCTTAATGAATGTATTTTCCGATATTCGGAAGGGGTCATAAAAAATTCAGATTTAAATTTTCGACTCAAATTAGAAATATCGCTAAATCCACATTCATAAGCTAACTGTGTAATATTTTTCTCTGCCAAGAGAGGATTAACCAAAGCCGTTTTATAATTCTCAAGACGTTTTTGGTAGATCCAACGAAGTACAGACGTATTTTGTTCTTTAAATAACATCTGTAAATAGCGTACGGAAATCCCACAAGCATTTGCACATTCATTGACGCTGAGATCAGGATCAGAAAGATGTTGCTCAAGATAATGCTGAGCAAAATAAAATAGCGTTGATCTTCCTAAGCTTTGTGGTGGTGTCGCAATACTGTATTCACTGAAAGCAGATGTAATTAGATTCAATAAAATATCGGCAAGTTGCTGTGCATGTTGTGGTGGCATTGAATCTAAGAACGGAATATAGCGCATCACAAAGCTATAAACGAGAGAGCCGGTAATGCTATTACCACGTATTGCTCTTGCGGTGAGGTTTTGGGTATTACCTAAGCGTGGTGCCAGTTTTTCTCTTGGGATCAAAATTTTAAATAATGAGTAATCGTTATCAAAAGACCATGATACAGGTCTTGCCATATCAAAAATACAAAAATCACCTTGCCGTAGAAAGGCGGTTCTCCCATCTTGAGTCAGATGGCTGGTGCCTGAACGCTGTATCTCAATTTGAAAATGCTCTTCTAAGCTAAGCTTATGCGTTAAAGGACGGCTACTTGCCCAGTGTCCATTAGACTCTAGCTGAATAAAGCGAATATTTTTTACCTTCTGTTCGACAATATTGGCATAAAACCGAGAATGAGGAGGCAATTCAACTTCATTGCATTCATAAGACGATAAAAAGCGGTCTTTTATTGTATCCCTGAATACGGAAAACCGATCTACGTCAGGGAGTTCCCGAGTCGTAAACATGCTTTTCATAGTACGCCCACTTTTATTGAAAGTATTTTGTTGTGTTGCTACCTGTCGAGTATAAAAATGGCTTAAACAAGACAAAAATAGAATAATTTTTTCAGTAACTTTAATCTAAAAATTAGAATAGTAGGTTTAAATAATAATTAAGGAAAATATCTACTCTCTTCATTGTTAATAAATTGAAGACAATATATTTAAATTTTTTTAATTTATTTAAACTTAAATTATATAATTAATTTATAGCACTTTTAATGCTATCATTTCTATAATATTAATCCTAAGTTAATTTTCTATCTTTAGAGAGAGATCTCATAAATAGATTAAGAGTGATTCTTATTAATATCTCGTTTATTTCATTCTTTTCAGAGTGTGAGTTAATATAGATTTTATGTACTGAATAAGTATAGTTGTTAAAATATTTTATAATTTATGGTTAAAATATAATACGTTATTAATTTTAATAATATAATTGGTTTGTTTATGAATTTTGATATTAATATAGTGATATATTATGTACAACTTTTTATTTTATATCTTTAACTATTAATAGTAATGAGTATTTTAAATTTCTATTTTTGTTAACTATATTGATTTATTAAATTGTTATAATTTATAAAACACTCGAAATAAACACAGCCCACTAAAATCAGTGGGCTACGACAATTCTCTATCTTTAACGTAGACCTTGCACACTTTCCACCAAATTGGCTAACTGTGATACTACACGGTCACCAATATCGGCGTTATCACCACCTAATGCTTTATTACGCATAAAGTCTTTCTTGATTTGTGCCCAACGAATGGTGTCTTTTGCGGTTAATTTTCCACGTAATTCTGCGAGTTTTAATAAATTCTCCTCAGCACCCGTTGTTAGCAGTTGTGCTTCACCAAGATAGTGATCGTCTAGCAAGCGTTCAATTTCTTCATCATTCATTACCGCAGATACTTTCTCACTTAATTTATTCATATTGCGGTAACTACCTTGCAAACGGAATGCTGGCTCTGTGCGATATTTATCTGATTGCGCTGCGCTGGCAATATATTGCTGATTCACTTTTAAGATAACGTTTCGTAAGGTAATTAAGTGCTTAAGTACCATCACTATTTCGTTAATTTCAGCATCTGAATATGGGTAACTTAATGTGTTGGTAGAAACGGATCTCCCCATTGCTTTATCCACTAAAATATAGAGATCGTTAAGATCACGCAGAGCCAGTGGTGCTAATACCGCATTAGATGTTAGGCTGTTTTCGATATAACTGAGCGCAAAGGCTTCATCCATACCACCTAATACTTCACCTAAGTTATAAATATCAGCACGGTTAGCTAGCATATCAGGAATACGGAAGACTTCGCCTGATTCGGTATAAGGGTTTCCTGCCATTACGACACAGAATTTTTTGCCACGCATATCATAGGTTTTGGTTTTTCCTTTCCATACCCCTTCAATACGTCTTGTTCCATCACACAGTGAGATAAATTTTTGTAAGAATTCAGGGTGAGTATGCTGAATATCATCCACATACAGCATAACGTTATTACCCATTTCTAGTGCTAAGTTGAGTTTCTCAAGCTCTTGTCTCGCTGTTGCGTTGGGCGCTTGCTCCGGATCGAGCGATAGCACGTTATGTCCTAACGCAGGACCATTGATCTTCATAAAAATAAGACCTAAACGTGCGGCCGCATACTCCATCAATGTGGTTTTGCCGTAACCCGGAGGGGAGATCATTAATAATAATCCCATTAAATCGGTGCGCTTACCTTCTCCTAAAGCACCAATTTGTTTTGCCATATTGTCGCCAATAATCGGTAAATAAACATCATTAATCAGCTTGTTTCGGACAAAAGAGCTTAACGGTTTGGCTTTAAATTCATGTAGTTTTAAGCGCTCACGTTCATCACTGACTATTTTCTGACGCAAGGTGAGGTACTGTCGAAATGCAGGAATAAAGTTCTTTCTCTGCCCACGCATTCGACTGAAATAATCATCTAAACTGAGTGATAACGCTTGATTTTCAATCGTTGGGTGAGAGCCTAATAGTCCCGTTACTGTAAAGTATAAATCGGCTTCACTATAACGGGCTGATGCGACTTTATCTAAAATAATGATAGCGATAGCACCCGGAATATAAGGCGTAAGATCGGCATAATCAGGTAAAGAGCATAACCCCTGTAGCCAATTTTGGATCAGTGCCCAACGTTGTGCGTATCGCGTACCTAAATTTTGTTGTGAACGATTAAAGTCTATCCACATATGAGCTTCTTCTAATCGACTTTGCAGTGCAATCACTAGCTCTTTAGCGTATTTGCTATAAACCAATTCAATGGGGGTTCTCGCCAAAGCAAAGCTTAAATATTCAGAGGCTTGTATCGGAATATAGTGTTCGCACTCAATCGGATTATCATGAAGGAATAGGCGTATATCCGCTTCAATTTCGGCTTGTAGGTCGGTTAATGCGTCATCTGTATGGAATAATTGTTGAATATTCAGTGCTGTTCTTGCACGTTCAGGCCACAGGGCAGGGTATTGCTCATTTTGTTTGGTTTCCCAAAATAGTGCGGCTACTGCGCGTGCTGTGGGGTTATAACGTAGAAGATCGGCACTTTCACCTATTGGGATCAGCTTTTTCAATATAGCGATCGCATCGTGATCGTGGATCCCTTTTTCATAACCTTCTTTATAACGTGGCGTTGCGAAATCACGCACGAGCTTTTCCAGCTTTTCTGGAATAGCGAGTGCTTCTTTTAGCGTTTCGTAATCAAGACCATCTTGACGTTTTGCTGCCGCATAAATAATGGAGTAAGCAAGGTATTCTGCGCGATAAACCGTGTCCGATTCTGACTCAAGTGAAGCATTCCAATAAGGCTGTAATTGGGCAAGTTCTGCATTTTCAATCGGCTCTTGGTAATCCGTTCCTGTTAGGTATAACCAGAGTTTATCTTCTTTAGGTAAGATAGTGAGATCAAGCTCTTGCGTATTAACACTAAAACGATGGCGAGGCCCTAATTTAATGACATTGCCGCCGTCTTCAAAAATATCAGTTTTATCTCGCAGAATACGAATGGCTTGATCACGAGAGGATTTTAGACGCGCATCAATATCATCAGCTTTGACGTTATCATTGATTTCTCTTAGTTTTTCAATGATTTCCCGTGTTTTTAATGATAGTGGATCGGATGCAAAGAATGCATTTAACTCATCTTGTGATTGCAAACGAGAGGTTCGGCGTTGCAGATTTTCCAGCAAGCGATTTGCCGCAGTAAGCAGGCTTTGTGATCGACGTTGACGATCATCAAGCAGTACTTGTTTGTGAGATTCAAAGGTTTCAACTAACTCTTCACGTTTAGCGAGAATATCATCAAGAAATTCATCCTGATGACTAAATTGGCTTTCCAGCTCTTCTAATTGAAGCAATAAGCGAGAAAGTTGATCATCACAACGCTCAGGATCGGTTGCAAGGGATAATGCATTGGTGATCCCTTGGCTAAACAAGCGAAATTGTGCACCAAATTGGGCCACGCTTTCGACACTACTTTGTGATTTGCGTTTTTGTTGTAGTCGAGCGCGGGATTGGTTTAGTTGAGCATAGATCTGTGAAATCGCATCAATAATATGCGTTTGTTGAGTGACATCTTGGAATGTTAAAGATGCCATTAAATTAGAAAGCATATCCAAATCAGCAGACATTTTTTCCATGTCATTCATCGGGATATCTAACTGTGCGCTGTTTTGTGCTTTTTCAATGAGATTTTCAAAGGCAACAAGCTGAGTTTTAAACGGTTGTAATGCTTTATCACTGGCAAGAAAAAGCGCTGTAGCTTGAGAAACGCGTTGCTGAGTTTCCGTAATTTCCGTTTCCATCGCGTTGAGCTTGGTTAAATCCATATAACGGAATTCACGTAATGAAATCAGATGCCCTCGATGAGCATTCAGTGAATTTAAACTATCAACAAATTGTTGTATATCAGTCCAACTATCAGGCAGTGTTAAGGCGAGTAGTGATTTTTGGCGATTAACCGCTTCAAGCATGGATTTCGCAGATTGCTGACGAATACTTTCTACTTTTTCATATTCATCAAGGACTAACTCGCTGGTTTGAGCGATATCTTTGAGGAGCTTTCCAATACCTAAACAGTGTTCATCATTAAACCAATAATAGAGATCTAATAAATTTTTAGGTTGTGAACTGAGTTGCTCATAACGAGCAATAGAAACTTGATTACCTTCAATTTCTTTTGCGACATGCAATATTTCAGAGATCCCTCGTACTAAATCGGCATTACCAATGCGTCCATAGAAACCATTACGAGGCGGTTGTTTATCGGCAAATTCTTCAGAATAGAAGGGAGTTTGCCAAACTTGCATTGGATGAACACGTGTTGCCTCTTCGCCTTCACCTTCAAAGAGTACCATTTTTCCGTCTTCTAACATCGCATAACCGTGGCCAACTAGAGGCACAGCAAGTTTGCGTTCAATCATATTGTAATTGAAAAGCGCAAGGCGACCTTGTGAAGGCGAGTAGAAAACATATAACACGTCTTCACCATTAGGTGAACGGCGTAGACGGCGGAAATACATACCTTCCATAGGTTGATCAAAGGTTTTGTATTCACCATTTTGCAGGTAATAACCGCCAGGGAAAATAATGCCATGATCTTCAGGTAGTTGAACACAAGCTTGCCCAATTGCATCAATGCGTTGGACAGTTTGCGTCAAAATGTTGTAGACCAAATAACGCCAATTTTCTTCTCGATACGGTAAGATTTTTAATAGAATTAAACTGCCTGTTTGAGCATATTCAATTTGTGCATCATCAAGAGATTGGTTTTTATCTAATACGGCTTCACGATAAATACCTAAACCGTCTTCTGTATTATTTTCACATTTGACTGTTAGATCGCCACCGGTTGTTTCGACAAAAACGGTATCAAGAATATTGATATGAGGAAAACGACCATTAACCGTATCTTCACGTTGGGTTTTCGTCCATTCAAAATCATAAGCAGGGGGAAGAGCGATATCTCGCTCACCACGATTATCAATATATTCAATACGCTGCTTATCACTTGAAATTGACCAACGAAAAACACGCACATCAGTAATACGGGCACCAATCTGGAAACTGGCGAGTAACTTTCCGTCACGCTCAACTAGCTGTAATAGTTGCGTATTTTTATAGTAAGTATAGAGCTCAGTAAAATCTTGAATAAAGCGATTATCGTTTAAGAACGTATTTTCATAAGGTACGGCTTCAACATCAAATTCGCCCTCATTTTCAATTAAACGATAAAGCGAAAAAACATCTTCAAGATGTATTTCACGTTTTAATCCAAGGAAAACGTTATAACCAAATAGTAACCACTCACCTACACGAACAATGTCTCGGGCTTGGCAGTTATTTTCAGTGCGAATACGAATACGGCCAATAATATCCATTTGGCTTTGACCAAATTCATCTAAGCGATGCTGATTGAGCTCAGTAGCTTTTTGATGAAGTTGTTGACCTTGCTCAGTGAGGCGTTTGCGTAAAATTTCATACGCACCACCTTGTGCAACGGCGCTATCGAGTATTTCCTGCTCACGATTCGTATCCAGAATTTCAGACATGGTATAACGGATTTCCTTGGCTTAAACGATAAAAACAAAAGAAAAGACACAGAGATAAACGCTATGTCTTTTCACCTCCTTTAAATAAAATTATTCTTCTTTAGAGGAGTCTGATTTAGTTGTCACATCTTTAATTAGCTGACTGGCGCCTTTTGTTGCCATAAATCCATTAAGTAAATCTTGAACTTCAGGATTTTTTAATAAAGAAGCGATATCGAGTTTTTTATCTTGTTGAGTACGGTTAATCAGCTTTTCAACGTTCTCTTTGGCAAAACTGCTTTTATCCATAAAACCATCAACAGCTTTACCTAAGCTTAATGCTTTAGAGAAGGTATTAAAGAAGTTGCCATCACCGCCCACAATTTCAATATTGGTTTTGCTTAGAGCGGCTGCCAATACATCAGCTTGTTCGCGTGCAATTTCTTTGTTGGCTTCAATAGATGCCATTGCCTGTTCAAATTGTTTTTCAAGACGCATACGGAACTCTTCGTGCGAACGAGCCGTATCGCTAAGGTGATCCATCGATTTAAATTTATCCGTTAAACCATCGGCTTCTGCTTTCAAGCGTTGGCGAATAACTTCGGCTTGTGCTGAACCTAATTGCCCTTCACCACGTGCTTGAGCTGCGAGTTTCTCTTCAAGAATTTTCGCATCAGCAAGACCTAATTTTTCTTTTGCGTTGGCTTGTTGTTCTTCACCACGCGCTTGGGCGGCTAATTTCTCTTCTAAAATTTTCGCTTCTGCAAAGCCTTGTTGTTGCTGGGCTTGTGCTTTAGCTTCCATCACTTGCGCTTCAGTTAAGCCTTTTTCTTTCATGCCTCGTGCTTCTGCTAATAGTTTTTCAGCAGTGACATTAGCAAGCACTAAGCCTTCTTTCTCTTCAGCTTCCGCGGTTGCTTGGCGTACACGAGCTTCAGCAAGACCTAATGCTGCATGCTCTGCTTCAATACCTTCAGCTAAGCGTTTTTTCGCTTCAGCTTGTTTTACTGAGGCTTCTAATTCCGCTTTCGCCATGGTGCTGATTTCTTCAGCTTTATGCTTAGCACTAGATTCATCGGCCTCTGCTCTTTTTACTTGGCGAACTAAAGATTCTTCTGCTTCCGCTTGTGCATTAATTACAGTGACTTGGCGCATACGTTCAGCTTCTGAAACTTCACGTACTTCTTTAATGCGTTCTTCTTCTTGAGCTACGGTTTTTTCTACGGCAACACGTTCACGGATAACATTTGAGATGTTTTTACGTTCTTCTTCTAACGCTTTTTCTTTCTCAATACGTTGCAACTCAACTTCACGTTCACGAGCAACAATTTCTAATTCACGCGCACGATTAACACGCTCTTGTTCAATAGTAACTGCGCGAGTGCGATTTTGTTGTGCAACTTCCACTTCGCGCATACGATTTTCTTCGCGGATCTCAATTTCTTGTTGAGTCTGAATACGAGCCTGTTCGGCTTTAAGACGTTCTTCTTCTTGAACACGTAAGGTTTCCGAATTTTCACGAGCACGAATATTATCAATTTCTCTTTTTTGACGGGCTTCTGCATCGGCTTGTTGGCGCTCTAAAGCCAGACTTGCTTCACGAGTTTCAACATTTTTCTTTTGAATCGCGAGTTCTTGATCGCGCTCTTTTTGGTTGGTTTCAATATTATGAATGGCGGTAATTTCCGTTATTTTACGGATACCTTCAGAGTCAAAAATATTATTAGGATCAAGCGCTGATTTTGGTGTTTGTTCTAAATAGTCAATCGCAACGTCTTCTAATGCATAGCCGTTGAGATCTTTACCGATGACATCAACAATACGATCACGGAAATTTTGTCTATCTTCAAAAAGTTTCGACAGTTCAAATTGTTTACCTACGGTTTTTAATGCTTCAGAAAATTTTGCACTAAAAAGAGTACTGACTGCTTGATGATCAGAAGCTCTATCAACACCAATGGCTTTCGCGACTTTTAGTACGTCTTCGGTGGTTTCATTAACACGTAGATAGAAAGCAACTGTGATATCTGCACGTAAATTATCCTGACAAATCAAGCCATCTTTACCACGACGGTCTACTTCTAACGTTAAAAGAGAAATGCGCATAAACTCTTTTTTGTAGATAACAGGATAAACCAAGGCACCCGTAAAATGGACTTTAGGTTGTGAGGTCATATCGTTGACAATTAAGGCTGTGCCTTGAGGCACCTTAATATAGAAAGCCTTAAATAATCCAAATAGCCCTAAAATAATTAGGATTGCGAAACCAACGACAGTTAAGAAAGGCATAACGAAAGCCAAATCCATACTTTTTTCTCCATAGGTTCAGACGATACCGTCATTTTTTAATAGTGTTTGTCTGTTAACTAAATTGTCTTTCATCAATGTGGATATTAACGATGAAATTCATCTTCCGTTACGACTTGATAACTGTGAGTGAGCGCGTCATAACTAATAATAACTACGCTATCCCCTCGTTTAATATTTTCTTTTTCAGGCGCTCTAATTTGTAAAATTAAACCCGCACCTCCATCTTCTAAAACAGCTTCACCTTTGTTTTCTGTTACATTCGCTGATCGTACTATGGCTAATTTACCTATCAGTTGGTGTACTGATTTAGGCTTATTACGTGACATCAGTTTTTTACGGATCGGTTTTAAACAAACCGCAGTAAGATTAAGTGCAATAAAAGAAGTAATGATAAAGGCAATAAAACCCGTTAAATAACGAATAAAACTTGTTTCAATAGCATTGATAATCCAATAATTAGTAAAGTAACTGATAAACCAGCCAAAAAGGGTGAATAAAGTTAAAATAATGGTGACAGGAATACCCGCTAATCCTAATTTAGTTAACCAACCAGCAAGCCCTGTTGCATCAACATTGATATCTAATTCACTATCAATATTAAATAAATCAATATCTAATAATCCAAAAGCAGCGCAGAGCCAATAGAAAGAGATAATAATAAGTAATGCACTAAAAATAATGCTGGGAAAAGCTAGGCTATTTTGGAAAAACAAATTCATAAAGGTTCTCTTAATTTAAGAAAATGGCAATGTTATTGTCATATTAATATCTCTTATCATACTTTAAAACGTTGAAAAAGCATGTAGTTATAATCACATTCTCTATTTGTTTTTCAATTTTATTTTTTATAGAATTTAATATAACTTATTGAGATGATTATAAATAATATTCGGTATTATTGTGTATAGAATCAGATCATTCTCTAAAAAATAATAAAAATATTTTCATCTATTAAGTATCATTTCTTTTTAAGTTAATAAGTTTTTTATTATAAAAAATAGAAATATACTAAATAAAAACTCTATAACATTAAAAAAACGATACTGATTGTGTTGTGTATTCCATGTAACACTATCGGCGCGATTAATGAACGAGTTCCTATTCTGATTTGGCAAAAAACAACACCCACAACAAAAATAAGGATAAACGTAGTGATTGACTCATATTGAGTGTGCATCGCTGCAAATAGAAGTGACGAGAGAATAATGGCAATCCATTTGCCTATATTGCCATACCACATACCTGCATTTAGTAGAAAACCTCTAAAAATGATTTCTTCAGTAATTGGAGCAATAAAAATAACAGAAAGAGCAAATAAGAAGAAGGCAAAGCCTGTAATAGATTCGATTTCTGTAATCCATGAATCATCTTCAGAGCCTAAAAATAAACTAATAAAATATAATCCCACTAAGGCTAAAAAAGGGGCTTTTAGTGTGTTCCATTGAAGGCGACCTAATGGCATTAATTTAATATGTTTTTGATAGGCAAGCCAAATAATCAAGCAGTAGGGGAGATAAATAAAAAAACTTACCAATGAGATGATATAAGGCGATTGAAATAGTGCAACAGGAGAGGGAGTCAGCAATAGACTAAACGATGAGAAAAAATAACCTACAAAGGCAAGTGCGCAGATAAAGGAATGAGAGATCCGGTCTTTGGGAAATTCCATTTTTGGTGATCCTTGGGTGATAAATCATACCGTTTAGAGCGATATTATAGAAAACAGAGTTTAGATATTAATTATATCTAATGAAAATGATATTACTCTACTTTAATAATTAAGATGAAAATCAATAATTATAAAATATTTTGTATATTCTATTTTTCATTTCCAAAAAATGATAATGTTCTTCACTAAGAGATTTATTGTATTTCTAAAAATTATAGGCAAATATTCAATCGATTATTGACTTAATAAGAATTATCTTTTTTTGTAAACAAAAACTTATCACATTAAAAAGGTGATAAGAGATAGAAATTTAAGGATCCTGACAGTCAGCTTCATTTATACAGTCACTAAATAAATCATTCCAATTTTTAGGTGGATGACCTTTCTTTAGTTTTTTCTCAAAGACTCGGTAAGCATCAGTTTTATTGCCATAAGTTCGCAAAGTATCATTATCATTTATCCATGCCAGAATGATGATCTTTTCCTTAAAACTGAATCTAAAAAATAAACGATATCTTCCATTTACTAATTTAATTCGTGACCAATTTTTATTTTCTTCTCCTAAAGTATTACCCAACCTAAACTCTGGTGCCCGTGGGTCATTTGTGATGTTTACTATAGATTTCAATACATGAGCAAAAATTTTTGTATCTGCTTTTTTCTGATAATCTTCGGGATATTTTTTTTTCAGAGCTTCGACTTTTTGTAGTAATTCATCATATTGTTGTTTAAAGCAAGGATGTGCGTAGATTGTCCATCCATTCAAATCTGTAGGGAAATCCATATTATTTTATTCGTTATCGGTGATGTCATCGTCAAGGTTGATATCCATACCTTCAACTAATTCAAAACCACGAGATATATCGAGAGGTTGAATGGTTTGAGGATGATTAGTTATATCTTGAGCGAGAAAATTAAGAAACGATGCCATAACAGGATCTTCAGATCCATCGCTGTGACGTGAGATAAGTACATCACCAGTGCTTAGTAATTTGTAGTGAATACGATCTCCACCACTAAGATGTAGAGCTTCTCTAATTGACGCGGGAATTGTGGTTTGATGACGTTCTGTTATTTTTGAATCAGCTTCAAGAGCGATGTTGTCAGTGCAAACGTGGGTTAGCATGATTTGCTCCTTTTACTTACGGTGTATGTTTTATGAACTGATTATAGATAATAGAAGAAAACAATGCAAATGCATTGCAATGTGATTGCATTGTTTTTTGCTCTAAAATTAATTGAAAATCTATGAATACGACTATGTTTTTAATGTATGAATTGATGTGAGATTACGTCAGTGTTGTTAAATATAGTAAGAAAAGAAAATAGCTAGGATCTTGAGAATGATTTTCAAACCGCTAGAAAGCAAAAAACCAGCCCTAAGGCTGGTTTTTCTAAATATGGTGCCCGAACTCGGAATCGAACCAAGGACACGGGGATTTTCAATCCCCTGCTCTACCGACTGAGCTATTCGGGCTAACGAGGCGCATTAAACCGTATTCAGCGTGATGCGTCAACGTCTTTTTAATAAAAAATGCAAAAATAAGTTTGTTTGCTTTCTTTTTATTCTATTCGAGTTTAAATTTTCATCATAAGCTGTTTTTTAGTAAAAAAATGCTTAAATAACAATCAGTAAAGATATTCACTTTTTTGCATATCAAAGAGAAATCTTTCTCTTTTTTTGATGATTTAATTTATTTTTGCTACTCAATAGATAGAAATTGAGCACAAGCGAAAAAATAACTCATTTCTTTCGTTTTTCAACACTCAAAACTAACTTAGCGCACCATTTTTACGGCATTGAGCAATCTTAAGAATATCTTCCGCCAATAATTTTGCTGTAATAATATCATCAGCGTGATGATTCACCATTAAACGGCTTAAACAGCCTTCTAAGATGAGTTCCATCTGTTTAGCAACTAACTCACTATCCTCGATATCAAGCTCGCGTAGTAGCGTTCTAGAGTAATCGAATGAGCTTTGTTTTTGACGTTGGCTTAATTGGTGAATTTGAGAGTGCTCATCAGGGTATGCGCTACATGCTGCAACGAATAAACAACCAGGAAAACGGTTTTTCTCTAAACGTATGGCCAACTGATCATAACGGGCAAGTAATTTTTGTTCGATAGTCAATTCTTCATCTAGCATGACTTGGCGTTGCCAAATATCAATTTGCTGTCCGTGGTGGCGAAGACAATCAAAAATCAATGCGTCTCTATCAGGCCAAAAAGGGTGAAGGTCAGATTCATTGATACCCGAATCTTGAAGAAGCTCGGGTAAAGTCGCCGCTAAGCCATATTGCTCTAGCTGGATAAGTACGTGGTCTAATAACGCTTCACGTTGCACGGAAATCTCCTTAAATCACGTTGTCGCGAAAACATCATAATTAGCAGACTTTAACTAAAAATGAAAGCAAGAGGCGAGAGGGTAAAATGAAAATACCCCATCTTGCGATGGGGTATTTTCTTGTTTTTTTATTTCTTGTCAGCGCAAGGCGCTTTTTGCAATGTTTTAATTTTTTACTTCAAACTACAGGATCATACCGCCGAAGAGGAAACCAAATCCGACAGCTAATACCACACCAATAGTACCTGGGATAAAGAATGGGTGGTTGAAGACTAATTTACCGATACGGGTTGTACCTGTGTCATCCATTTGAACTGCCGCAACCAGTGTTGGGTAAGTTGGCAGAATGAACAGACCAGAAACTGCAGAGAAAGAAGCTATTGCAGTTAATGGAGATACACCTAGTGCTAAAGCCATTGGCATTAACGCTTTCGCTGTTGCTGCTTGAGAATATAACAGCGCAGAACAGAAGAAGAAGATAACGGCTAATAACCAAGGATGGCCAGTGATTAAATCACCTGCAGTCAGTTTGATCCAATCGATGTTGCTTGAAACGAAAGTATCACCTAACCATGCAACACCCAGAATACAGATACATGCACTCATACCTGCTTTAAAAGTACTTGAATTGAGGATAGTATCCGTTTTCACTTTACAGAAGATAGTGATAAGGGTTGCAACACTCAGCATGATGATAAGAATAGCGTTAGTGGTATTCATTAACGGCTCTTTCACGATACCTAAACTTGGGCTGTTGATAACAGCATAAGTTACAACGCCGATAACACCCAGTAGGAACAGCATTACAGATGATTTAGCACCAGGTAATGTTTCTCTACGTTCTTGGCTACCACGTAACTCAACCAGACCTTGTTCTAAACGTTCACGATAAACCGCATCATCTGATAGTTTTGAGTTAAATACCCAGGAGATGATGAATGACATCAGAATGATTGCAAGGAAAGTCGCTGGTAATAAGATAGACAGCAGAGTGATGTAGCTTACTGTATTACCTTCACCGACCATTGCTGGATTTTCCATGACAGAGGCCATGTAAACAACAGCAGCAGAGATTGGAGATGCAGTAATACCGATTTGAGCTGCAACAACACCTGTTGATAAAGGACGGCAAGGTTTGATGCCTTGTTCTTTTGCAACTTCTGCGATAACTGGCAGTGTTGCTAAAGAGATGTTCCCTGTACCTGCAAATAGAGTTAAGAAATAAGTCACAATTGGCGCAAGAATTGTGATGTATTTTGGATTACGTCTTAACAGTTTTTCAGTTTGGCCAACAAGGTAATCCAAACCACCAGCAACCTGCATCGCAGAGATTGCGGCAATAACAGCCATAATGATGGAGATAACATCAAAAGGGATTGAACCAGGTTTAACACCGATAGCAGCTAAAACCAAAACCCCTAAACCACCGGCAAACCCGATACCAATTCCCCCAAGTCTCGCACCGAGGAAAATGGCCAGCAGAACGATAATCAATTCTACGGCTAACATAGCGTTTACTCCTTGAGATAATTAAAAAAATGAGAAAGATAAGTTAAATTTTTGTTTTTACAATCAAGTAAAAAGGCACGTCTCTTAAAGAGTCCGTGCCTTGTATTTTTAAGAGCTCATTCTTATGTTTAACAGTGTCATGTTATAAAACACAATTATTAATCATCGAAGCGTTTTGCTTTGTAAGCCGGGTTTTTTAAGTTCTCAACAGAGAAGATATCATCCAGTTGTTCTTCGGTTAATAAACCGCGTTCTAGAACAACTTCACGTACACTCTTACCTGTTTCAGCACAAATCTTACCAACGATGTCGCCGTTATGGTGACCGATGAATGGGTTCAGATAAGTAACGATACCGATTGAATTGAATACGAAGTGTTCACAGATTTCTTTATTCGCAGTGATACCATCAACACATTTTTCTACTAAGTTACGGCAAGCGTTGCTTAACAGAGAGATTGATTCGAACATTGCTTGACCGATTGCTGGTTCCATTACGTTTAATTGTAATTGACCTGCTTCAGCTGCCATTGTTACACATGTGTCATTACCGATAACTTTAAAGCAAGCTTGGTTAACAACTTCTGGAATTACTGGGTTTACTTTAGCTGGCATGATTGAAGAGCCTGCTTGTAGTTCTGGAAGATTGATTTCTTTCAGACCTGCACGAGGACCAGAGGACAGTAAACGTAAGTCATTACAGATTTTAGACATTTTCACAGCTAAGCGTTTTAATGCACCGTGAACCATTACATAAGCACCACAGTCAGAAGTTGCTTCAATTAAGTCTTCTGCTGGAACACAAGCTAAGCCAGTTACTTCTGCTAGTTTTTCAACAGACAGTTTTTGGTAACCCGGTGCTGTATTCAGACCAGTACCGATAGCTGTTGCACCTAAGTTCATTTCTAACAGTAACTCAGCAGTGCGTTTCAGGTTTTTGATTTCTTCTTTCATCAGTACAGAGAAAGCGTGGAATTCTTGACCTAAAGTCATTGGTACAGCATCTTGTAATTGAGTACGACCCATTTTCAGGATGTCTTTGAACTCAACCGCTTTTCTATCAAAACCTGCTTTCAGCAGTTCGATAGATTCAGTTAATTTGATAACAGAGTTATAAACCGCTACACGGAAACCACAAGGATAAGCGTCGTTTGTTGATTGGCTCTTATTGACGTGGTCATTTGGGTTTAAGTATTGGTATTCACCTTTTTGGTGGCCCATTAATTCCAGACCGATGTTTGCGATAACTTCATTGGTATTCATATTTAATGAAGTACCAGCACCGCCTTGGAATACATCAACTGGGAATTGATCCATGTGTTTACCTGTTTCTAATACTACGTCACAGGCTTTGATAATCGTATCAGCGATTTCACGAGGAATAGTGTGAAGTTCTTTGTTTGCTAATGCAGCAGCTTTTTTCACCATTACCATACCGCGGATGAATTCTGGAACATCATTGATGGTACGATCACTGATGTAGAAGTTTTCAATTGCACGTAAAGTGTGGACGCCGTAGTAAGCATCAGCAGGAACTTCTCTTTTACCTAACAGGTCTTCTTCGATACGAGTTTTATTTGACATGAGAACCTTCTTATTAAAATTTTAACTGTCTAGTTATGCGCTTGTTAATAAAATATATCGTTAACGGTTAATAATGTAATATAACTTACCGTTTTGCTTGGTACTGGCATGATCATATTCGGGTTGTGAACAAATACCTTTAAGCTGGATCACTTTATAAGTAAATAACGTCTAAATATTTTCTTTTTGTGATCTATCTCATGGATTTTACAGTTCTACTGCTCTTTTTAACGCCCCTTGAAAAGGAGTGTTAGGCTCCCCATTATTATGTAGATAAACTAAGAAAAAGCGAGTTCGTAAACCATCACCTTAGATGTAGTTCACACTCCTTTCTATTAATAATATGAATCTTTTTTTATAAAAAGGAGAACCAAGTGCGTTGGCTCCCATTAATTATTATCTGCCTTCTTATCTACGTAGAAGCTGTTATTTTCGTCAATGTGGCATCTTCTATTGGCGTTCTTACAACACTATTCCTTGTGGTGCTAACTTCTTGTGTTGGTGTCTCACTGGTAAAAAATCAGGGCGTAAAAAATATTGCTTCAATGCAACAAAAACTCGCAGTAGGTGAAGTCCCCGCAGCAGAAATGGTGAAAAGCGTTTCGTTGATACTGGCGGGTATTTTATTGTTGATCCCAGGCTTCTTTACGGATTTCTTGGGCTTGCTGTTGTTATTACCACCATTGCAAGCGCTATTAGTGACGAAACTGATCTCTCGAATTCGAGTTTATTCAGCAGGTCATGGTCAAAGTGGATTTTCTTCTAATCAGAATGGAACAACATTCGAAGGTGAATTTCAGCGTAAAGAGGATTCACCGAGTAACCAGCTGAATAATAAGGCTGAAGATCAGGATAACGACCATTTTTCTGATAAAAAATAATTAGCCCAAAGCATAATCAACTAAAATGGGGAAAATTTGAAAAAAAATCACACTTCTCCCCTTGAAGTTTTACCGGATGCCCCCACCTGTATCGTCATGGTACTGGTTCATCTTGGGCACTGGTATCAACCTTAATCCTGATATGGACTTTTTTATAGGAGCACTATTAATGAAGATTCGTCCATTACATGACCGTGTTATTGTTAAACGTAAAGAAGTCGAAGCTAAATCAGCAGGCGGTATCGTACTGACAGGCACAGCGGCGGGTAAATCTACTCGTGGCGAAATTTTAGCCGTAGGTCAAGGCCGTATTATGGAAAACGGCGACGTTAAACCGCTAGATGTTAAAGTTGGCGATATCGTAATTTTTAACGACGGTTATGGCGTTAAAACAGAAAAAATTGATAACGAAGACGTGCTTATCATGTCTGAAAGCGACATTTTAGCAATTGTAGAAGAATAATTTTTCTCTTTTAAGATCTTCTTAAACTGAACGAATTCAAAGGAAATATACGATGGCAGCTAAAGACGTCAAATTCGGTGTAGATGCTCGTAATAAAATGTTACGTGGTGTTAATGTTCTTGCAGATGCAGTTAAAGTAACTTTAGGCCCTAAAGGTCGTAACGTTGTTTTAGATAAATCTTTCGGCGCACCTGTTATTACTAAAGATGGTGTATCTGTTGCACGTGAAATTGAACTCGAAGATAAATTCGAGAACATGGGTGCACAGATGGTGAAAGAAGTTGCTTCTAAAGCCAATGATGCGGCAGGTGATGGTACTACAACTGCAACAGTATTAGCACAATCAATCATTGCTGAAGGCTTAAAAGCAGTTGCTGCTGGCATGAACCCAATGGATCTGAAACGCGGTATCGATAAAGCTGTTATTGCAGCAGTCGAAGAACTGAAAAAACTGTCTGTTCCATGTTCAGATACTAAGGCGATTGCTCAGGTTGGTACAATTTCTGCTAACTCTGATGAAACCGTCGGTACTCTGATCGCGCAAGCGATGGATAAAGTTGGTAAAGAAGGTGTTATCACCGTTGAAGAAGGTACTGGCTTAGAAGATGAGCTAGACGTTGTTGAAGGTATGCAGTTTGACCGCGGTTATCTGTCTCCTTACTTCATCAACAAACCAGAAACGGGTACAGCAGAATTAGAAAACCCATTCATTCTGTTAGTTGACAAAAAAGTTTCTAACATCCGTGAATTACTGCCTGTATTAGAAGCCGTTGCTAAAGCTAACAAACCTCTGCTTATTATTGCAGAAGATGTTGAAGGTGAAGCACTGGCAACATTAGTTGTGAACAACATGCGTGGTATCGTTAAAGTTGCTGCTGTTAAAGCACCTGGCTTTGGTGATCGTCGTAAAGCAATGTTGCAAGATATTGCAACATTAACTAACGGTGCTGTGATTTCTGAAGAAATCGGCATGGAGTTAGAAAAAGCGACATTAGAAGACTTAGGTCAAGCAAAACGCGTTGTTATCAACAAAGATACAACAACAATTATTGATGGTTTAGGTGATCAAGACGCAATCAGCGGTCGTGTATCTCAAATCCGTCAACAAATCGAAGATGCAACTTCAGATTATGACCGCGAAAAATTACAAGAACGCGTTGCTAAATTAGCTGGCGGTGTTGCAGTAATTAAAGTTGGTGCAGCAACTGAAGTTGAAATGAAAGAAAAACGTGCTCGTGTTGACGATGCTCTGCATGCAACTCGCGCAGCAGTTGAAGAAGGCGTTGTTGCTGGTGGTGGTACTGCTCTGGTTCGTGTTGCTAACGCTCTGCGTGAGATGGTTGGTGATAACGAAGAACAAACAGTAGGTATCCGCGTTGCATTACGTGCAATGGAATCTCCAATGCGTCAAATCGTTGCTAACGCAGGTGAAGAACCATCTGTTGTTGTAAACAACGTGAAAGCGGGTGAAGGTAACTACGGTTATAACGCTGCAACTGATGCTTACGGCGATATGATTGATATGGGTATCTTAGATCCAACTAAAGTTACTCGTTCTGCACTGCAATTTGCTGCGTCTATCGCAGGTCTGATGATCACAACAGAAGCGATGATCACAGATTTACCTAAAGACGACAAAATGAATTTAGGTGGCGCTGGTGGTATGGGCGGCATGGGTGGAATGGGCGGCATGATGTAATTCATCAGCTAACTGTTTTACACGAAAAACCCGAGCTTAGGCTCGGGTTTTTTTATATCGTTTTATTTCAGAATTATCAGATAATTTATTTTTTATATAATTAGAAACAACTTATTTCTTTACAACTAGACAACAGATCGTTTTTACTGCACCGCTTAAAAAATAATTAAATAAATTGGGGTGTTCACCATGTCTGTTGTCGCCATTGTGCTTATCTTTCTTTTTGCTGTGATTGTGAGTGTATTTATCTCTCGATTGCTGTCAGAAAAAATTCCTTTGCCATTAATTCAAATTGCTGTCGGAGCCTGTTTATCTATCTTTGGCTTTGAAGTTGATTTTGATCCGCATCTTTTCTTATTCCTATTTATTCCTCCATTGCTCTTTTTAGATGGTTGGCGTATTCCCAAAGAGGCGTTATTCCAAGAAATTAAACCGATTATGTCGCTGGCAATTGGTTTAGTTGTGGTGACAGTGATTGGTATGGGCTTTTTTATTCATTGGCTTATTCCTTCAATTTCGCTTGCTATCGCTTTTGCATTAGCAGCAATTTTGTCACCAACCGACCCTGTTTCAGTCTCAGCAATGACTGTCAACTCGCCACTTCCTTCGCGTATGACGCATATTTTAGAAGGCGAATCATTGCTTAATGACGCCACAGGTTTAGTCTGCTTTAGCTTTGCTGTTGTGGCTGCATTAACCGGCTCTTTCTCTATTGCATCAGCAACAGGGCAATTTTTATTAGTGGCTTTAGGTGGTGCAGCAATTGGTTTGATTGTGGCTGGCGTGATTGGTCGATTAAATCAGTTTTTGGTTAAACGTACTGGTGAAGATCCGGCTATCCAAATCTTGATAAGCTTATTGATGCCATTTATTGCTTATTTATTGGCTGAGCATTTCCATGTATCGGGGATCTTAGCCGCAGTTGTTGCTGGTATTGCAATGCACTACGAAAAAATTGTGGGTCGTATGCAAGCCGCTACACGTATGCAAAGTAAAGCGGTTTGGGATACTGTTCAAGTTGCACTTAATGGGATGATTTTTATTTTATTAGGTGAACAACTTCCTGCGATGTGGAAGGTGTTACCTGAAGTGACGCAATCAGCAGGTGCGACTAATCCTTGGGCGGTGGTAGGTTACATCATCGTTATTACAATAGGGCTTGCCGTATTGCGTTTTACATGGGTGTGGATCTCTATGTCACTGACAGTATTCCGCTCTCCTGATAAACGTTTATCTCGCCATGATCTGCGTTTAATGGCCATTATGGCAACTGCAGGAGTACGAGGTGCAATTACACTAGCAGGTATCTTAACCCTTCCTTTATTAATGACAGACGGTTCACCTTTCCCAACCCGTGATCTCGCTATCTTTATTGCTATGGGCGTTATTCTTTGTTCATTATTAATTGCAACTATTGCATTGCCGATTTTAACCAAAGGGCTATCAGAAGATTTACCTTATGAGAATGATGAAATTCGTACACGTCTGGCATTAAACGAAGCGGCGATTGCGCATATTAATGAGTTGATGAACCAGCCTTGTGAAGATCTTGATGAGATGTCACTACGCAATGAAGCGGGTTCGCATTTATTAGAAATCTACAGTCGTCGTCTTGATAGTGAAGACAGTGTGCAAGAAGGCGCACTTGATCTGAAACGCTTGTTTAGCATGGAACGCCAGTTGTCGCGTAGTGCGTTAAAAATAGAGCGTGATACATTACAGCAGTTACGTAAATCACGTCATATTAGCGAGCATATTTTTCATCGTTTACGCCATGAATTAGATTTAAAAGAAGAAGCGTTGAATCATCATTTGAGTTAATTTGGCCAATATTATCTTCAGATAGCGGTTTGCTGTCTGAAGATTTTTAAAAAATGAACTAATTGTGTGTTCATTCTCGCACTGTACAGACCGAAAATAAGGCAGATCGTTTTAAAAGCATAAAAGCAGTGTAGAATAAGGGCATTGTTGCTTTGTCTATCTCAAAGCCGAATTTGTACGTTAAAATAAGTTTGAAGCGAAAATAATATCTTAAGGCTATTGGCTAATGTGAGATAGTGATGATGATTTATTTTTGCGCATAATAGGGATGACAAGGTATATTGTTGTCGTGACTAAACGGACACTCAAATAAATGAGGGGATCATGCGAATTAAATTGTTATTGGGAGCTGCTGCAGCGTTGTTACTAGCAGGCTGTTCTGCAACAAACACATTAAGCACTGCTGGCTCACAGGTACAAATCACTGATACGCAACCAGGCAGTGAATGCCAATTATTAGGAACAGTGACAGGTGTTCAAAATAACTGGTTATCAGGTTCCCGTACTGAAAGCCAATCACTGCGAGGTGCTGCTAACGACTTACGTAATAAAGCAGCCGCAATGGGTGGTAACGTTATTTTTAACGTTGGTACTGGCGCAGGTAGCTTTGTTGATAGCTTTGCACCATTAGATAGCAAAATGAGTGGGCAAGTTTATAAATGCCAGTAAGGGCATTTAATTTATTCACTATTTATTAGTCTGCTAATAGATAAAAAGCTGTAGTCACTTCATCTGTTTGAACTGAGCTACAGCTTTTTTGTTTTTGTGATATTTATTATTGCTGGCGTAACCCAAGATCTAACAAAGTTTTACTCGGTTCACCGCCGATTTCACGTGTGAGTTTGGGCACCATATAACCTGATACTAAGCTCATCAGTCCTTTCATAATTTCTCTAGCTTCACTGTCTGGCACCATAAAGTGAGCCGCCCCTTGTACTTTATCTAGAACATGTAAGTAATAAGGCATAATACCTGCATCAAATAAGGCGCGACTTAAATCTGCAAGGACTTCAGCACTGTCGTTAACCCCTCGTAATAACACACCTTGATTCAATAAAGTGACATTGGCATTTTTTAGCTTTGCACAGGCTTCTCTCAATGCATCATCAATCTCATTGGCGTGATTGGTATGCAATACCATGATATTTTGCAAACGTGATTGTTGCAGGCGTTTACATAGCGCATCAGTGACGCGAGCAGGAATAACCACAGGTAAGCGAGAGTGGATACGTAAACGTTTAAGATGTGGGATCGCTTCTAGTTGTGTTATTAACCAATCAAGCTCATCATCTTTCGCCATAAGAGGATCGCCCCCAGAGAAGATGATTTCATCGAGTTTTGAGTTATTTTTGATATACTCTATTGCCTTTTGCCAATTCGCCTTGTTTCCTTTGTTATCTTCATAAGGAAAATGACGACGAAAACAGTAGCGACAATTGACAGCGCAACCACCTTTGACCAGAAGCAATGCACGATTCTGATATTTATGTAATAAACCTGGCACCGCATTTTGTTGCTCATCTAACGGATCCGTAGAAAATCCCGGTGTTATGGTAAATTCAGCATTTGCAGTTAATACTTGTAAAAGTAATGGATCGTTAGGATCGCCTTTTTTCATGCGTGCAACGAATTCACGGGGAACCCGTAGCGGAAAAAGCCGTCGCGCCTGAGCCCCTTTTTGGAGATCAGCGTGATGTTCCAATGCTAAAAGTTGGAGTAATTCAACAGGATCACTGATTGCCTGCGCGAGTTGTGTTAACCAGACTTCTCTGGTGGGGTGATTATGAGTTACAATGTGTGCCATTTTTTGGCTATGCCATTTTAAATTAAAAAAGTTAGAGGATATTCATGGCTTCTTATAATACCAACGATTTTCGTTCAGGTCTTAAAATCATGTTAGATGGCGAGCCAGCCGTCATTACTGAATGTGAATTTGTTAAACCAGGTAAAGGTCAGGCATTTGCTCGTGTGCGTCTGCGTAAACTGATTTCTAACAAATTACTGGAAAAAACATTTAAATCTACCGATTCTGCAGAAGGTGCAGATGTCATGGATATCAACTTAACTTACCTGTATAACGACGGTGAGTTCTGGCATTTCATGAACAATGAAACATTCGAACAACTCGCTGCAGACGAGAAAGCCGTTGGCGAAAATGCTAAATGGTTGATCGACCAAGCTGAGTGTATCGTAACACTGTGGGATAATCGTCCTATTGCTGTTATTCCACCAAACTTTGTTGAATTAGAAATCGTTGATACTGATCCAGGCCTGAAAGGTGACACCGCGGGTACAGGTGGTAAACCAGCAACATTAAGCACTGGTGCTGTTGTTAAAGTTCCACTGTTTGTACAAATCGGTGAAGTTATCAAAGTTGATACTCGTTCAGGTGAATATGTATCGCGTGTAAAATAATCGCATAGATTATTTTACTGAGTGTAGCGTTAAGCACAATAAATAATTACCGCAGATAATGTTAAATATCTGCGGTATTTTTTTATTTTAATTTATAAATATTGATTAATAGGCAGTGTTTTCTTTCTAAAAATTTGAGTGATTTGTATTACTGCATTATTTAATTTTTTGTGTTATTATTTTGTTTCTGATTTATTTATCCTTTTATTATTCTGATGCCAAAATAGAATGCCATATTCAATATTGGAATTGGTAAAAAATAACCGTTTTCTTAGAATGGGTGTGTAGGTTGTTTTGGTAAAGATAATCCACAGCAATATTTATTTAAGTTATTTTGATTTTCCTTTAAGAGATATTGAAGAGTATAGATAAAAACATTAATCCTGTAATATTATTGATCTTTATTTTATATTTTAGTTGTACTAGGGAAACCCTTTCAATATAGACATTTACTTTGATATATCTCTTTTGTTTTTTTATTAATTCAATTTATGAAATAATAATTTAGCGATATTCTATAGGTTAATTACCTTCTTTATGGAATGAGTTTCCATTTCTTTATTTCTTCTTTTTTTTTGTAAATCCCTCATGCTTAAACACAAATAATAGAATTTTAATCTATACTTTATTTAGGTTAAATATAAATAATAGTCTTTGATTTTATTTTTAATTTCAATTTTATCAACGGTTTATGTTTGCCTGTAGTGCTTGAATTAATTTAGGAGGCTATATGGAAAATAGAACGATTATTATGGGCGCTGATCCTTCAGGATTTGAACTTAAAAATACGATTAAATCGTATTTGTTAGAAAAAAATCACACAATAAAAGATCTCACTGAATCAGGGCCTATTGGCTATTGTGATGTAGGTGATAAAGTTGGTTCAATTATTTCTGAGCATCCTGAATATATTGGCTTTGTGTTCTGTGGTACAGGAATGGGCGTGAGTATTAGTGCGAATAAACATAAAAATGTTTATTGTGGTGTATGTGAAAGTATCACAACCGCCCGTTTTTGTAAGGTCATTAATAACTGTAATATGATGGCAATGGGTGGATTATTAATAACACCGTTTAAAGCTAAAATGATGGTTGATGCTTATTTATCAGCAAATTTTACAGAAGGTTTTTCTGAAGCAACACCAGAAGATTTGCAATCTGGCTTAAATTCAATGAGACAAATAGAAAAGAAAATTTATAAAATTTAAGTCATTATTATTCACTTTTATAAGCCTGAATTATCAGGCTTATTTTTTACTTAAGTAATATATTTTGCTTATTAAATAGATAAAGGTTTAGTCTCTATACTAGGTAATAAATAAAGCATTTTTATGGCTTAACAATAAATTAAAAGTAGGTGAACAATGGAACATCAACACGCTGATACAGTAAATGCCCCATTACGTATTACCTCTAAAACCCGTGATGTTGGAGGAATTGAAACTTATCGTGCTTTACCTGATAAAAAACAACGATTAGTTGGACCTTGGTGTTTTCTCGACCATTTAGGCCCCACTGTTTTTAATGACACTGTCGATAAATTAGCTATTTCTCCACATCCCCATATTGGCTTGCAAACTTTTACTTGGATGTTAGAAGGGGAGATTTTGCATCGCGATAGCCTCGGTTTTCAGCAAGTTATTCGACCTCAACAAGTGAATTTAATGACAGCAGGTCACGGTATTAGCCATTCAGAAGATAGTCACGGTGATAAAAAAGAAGTCCATCTAGCACAATTATGGATAGTGCTACCAAACGATAAAAGAAATATGCCACCGCGCTTTGATCACTATCCTGATCTCCCTAAATGGCAAGCCGATGGCGCTGACTTCACGTTACTAATTGGTGATTATCAAAACTACAATTCCCCAGTATTACGTTTATTACCCATGATTGGCATGGATATTATGGCAAAACATGCCACTCGCATTCCTTTATCATTAAATCCTAAATATGAATATGGGCTTTTTGTCTTAACTGGAGACATGACAATAGAAGGGGAAAGCTTTGCTGCGAATGAACTTGCTTATATTGGAATACAACACACTGAATCATTAACGATTGCTCTAAGTGATAATGCTCAAATTCTTTTCTTAGGTGGCGAACCTTTAAATGAAAAAATTTTGATGTGGTGGAATTTTATTGGTCGTAGCAAAGAAGAAATTCAACAAGCAATCACCGATTGGAATGCAGGCAGTGAGCGTTTTGGTAAAGTGGTTAATGATGAAAGAATACCTCTGGTATCGCCTTTAATGCCTTAATCTTATGTTATAAAAAATATCAATATTACGTATTTAAACTTAGCTGAGTTACCTAAAGATAATTCAGCTATTTTTTTCTTTGTGCTCCGCCATTTTTGATACCTAATTATAGTGACGACGAAATTACTGTTTAGAACTCACCACTTACTGTCAACGTCATTATTGTCGACACGTCATTCTTAATCCTTTCTTGTATTTCTATCTCAATGATTTTTATCACAAATAAATTAAATTCTCTCTTGGCACGAAATATGCTTCATCTAAAGAAAAATTGACGACAGTAATGCTGTTAAACGTTTTTCTCGGAGGATGTGGCGAATGAATCGCTTTGTAATTGCAGAGCCACAACGATGCATAGGGTGTAATACCTGTATGGCAGCTTGTTCAGAAGTTCACCAAGCTGTGGGTTTACAGGCGCATCCGCGTCTTACAGTGGTAAAAGTGGAGGATCAGACAGCACCGATGCTTTGTCGGCACTGTGAGGATGCTCCTTGTGCTCGCGTGTGCCCAGTCAATGCCATCACTCATGAAGATAATATGATCTTTCTTAATGAGAGCCTGTGTATTGGCTGTAAGTTGTGTGGTCTGGTTTGCCCTTTTGGTGCAATTACACCATCAGGCAGTAAACCCGTTAACTTACCGGCTGTTTTTGAACACTTTGTGCCTGAAGAAATGTTGGCTGATGTACCAGCAAGCCTTCCAACAACCAACCCATTCCTTGCATGGAATGTGGGTGTCCGCGCAATCGCAGTGAAATGCGATTTATGTGCTTTCTCAGATGAAGGCCCTGCTTGTGTCAACGTATGTCCAACCGATGCATTGCATTTAGTTGAAGAAGACAAACTTGAAGAGCAGATGAAAACGCGTCGCTTAGGCTCAGTGATGGAACCAATTACCAGTCTTGACGATTTATCTACTTTAACACAGGAGCGGAAGTAATATGGAACCTCTTCAGTTACTGCTGTGGTCAGTCATCCTGTATGTTGTTGGTGGCGTTATTGCACTGTTTTTAAAAAAACAGGAAGGGTTGGCAATCCTTATTTCAGGGATCAGCGCAATCATTGGTGGTGTCTTAGGTATTTTAAGTGCATTACCAGTTATTTTGGGTGGTGAAATCGCCACTTTTACCGCCGCAGGGCCTTTCGATTTTGCCGCCTTTGTAGTGCGTATGGATATGTTAGGCGCCTTTATGGTGTTCGTCATTTCATTACTGGTCAGCGTGTGTGCACTTTATTCTCTTGCTTATGTACAAGAATATAAAGGACGTGGCGCTTGGAGCATGGGATTCTTTATGAATCTGTTTATTGCTTCTATGGTTGGCTTAGTGGTGATGGATAATGCGTTCTACTTTATTATCCTATTCGAAATGATGTCACTGGCTTCTTGGTTCTTAGTGATTGCTGACCAAGATGACGAATCTATTCACGCAGGTTTACTTTACTTTTTTATCGCTCACGCAGGCTCCGTGTTAATCATGATTGCCTTCTTCTTGATGTGGCGTGAAAGTGGTAGCCTTGATTTTGATTCATTCCGTCAACTCTCTCTTTCTCCTGCAATGGCCTCTGTGGTGTTCTTACTGGGTTTCTTTGGTTTTGGTGCCAAAGCCGGTATGTTGCCATTACACAGTTGGTTACCAAAAGCTCACCCCGCAGCACCTTCACATGCATCGGCATTAATGTCTGGTGTGATGGTTAAAATTGGTATTTTCGGGATAATCAAAGTCGGTATCGATTTATTAGGTGCCACAGAAATGTGGTGGGGAATTGTTGTCCTCGCATTCGGTGCAGTTTCTTCCGTACTGGGTGTTATGTACGCATTAGCAGAGCACGATTTAAAACGTTTACTTGCATGGCATACCGTTGAAAATATCGGCATCATCTTAATGGGTGTGGGTGTTGGCATGGTAGGAATGGCAACCGACCATCCTGTTATTGCTGCACTTGGTCTGTTAGGTGCTTTATATCACTTATTAAACCATGCGGTGTTCAAAGGGTTATTATTCCTTGGTGCTGGCGCCATTATTAACCAAATTCACACTCGTGATATGGATAAGATGGGTGGATTAGCCAAACTGATGCCTTACACTGCAACAGCATTCTTAATTGGTTGTATGGCAATTTCTGCGTTACCGCCATTAAATGGTTTTGTGAGTGAATGGTATACCTATCAGTCTCTATTCACGATGAGTCACGAAGGTAACTTTGTGATGCGTTTGAGTGGTCCTATTGCCATTATTATGTTGGCAATTACAGGGGCATTAGCGGCAATGTGTTTCGTGAAAGTTTATGGGGTTAGCTTCTGTGGTGGCCCTCGTAGTGAGCAAGCAACAAAAGCAAAAGAAGTGCCACTACCAATGACGATTGCGATGGGTTTATTAGCGCTTTTCTGTGTTGTGTTAGGTGTGGGTGCTGCTTTTGTCGCACCGATTATTGCAAATATTGCAATGTCTCTTAGTGAAACCAGTGCATTAACTGTAGCTCAAGGCTCAATGCTTGTTCCTGATGCTGCATCGCAAGCAATGTTCTCTCCTGCATTAACATTTGTTTTATTAATTGCTCTACCGCTTATCCCATTCCTGATTTACCTCGGCCTGAAAGGCAATCAACCAGCGTTTCGTCGTAAAGGTAATCCTTGGGCGTGTGGTTATGTGTGGGAAAAAGATATGGCAGTGTCAGCAGGTGGCTTTACTCAAGCATTACGTAGCATGTTTGCACCACTTTATCGTATGCGTAAACAACTTGATCCATCTCCATTGCTGTCTCGTGGTTTTAATAAAACACAGCTCGGTGCTGAAAAGGTCGAACCATTCTGGGATGAACGCATTATTTATCCTCTGGTTCGTGGTATCCAACGTTTTGCAAAACGTATCCAATGCCTACAAGGCGGGGATTTCAGACTCTATTGTCTATACGTTGTCGCAGCGCTGGTCATCTTGCTTTTAGTCATCGCAGCGTAAGGAGAGGGACTTATGACTTTCCAAGAAGCACCTACGTTAATGATGGGAATATTCGCGCTAATACAAGCACTCTTTTTGTTGGCGATAACCCCATTATGTACAGGTATTTCGCGCACAATTCGCGCCAAGATGCATTCGCGTCAAGGCCCCGGAATTCTGCAAGATTATCGAGATATCTTTAAGTTATTTAAACGTCAATCAGTAGCACCTGAGCAATCTGGTGTGATCTTCCAAGTGATGCCGTATGTGTTACTTGGAAGCATGCTGGTGGTTGCTATGGCGTTGCCTGTCTTTACAGCAACATCACTGTTTGCAGGTGCGGCGGATCTTATCGCACTGATTTATCTATTTGCACTTTATCGTTTCTTCTTTTCTTTATCTGGTTTGGATTCAGGAAGCCCATTTGCTGGCATTGGTGCTAGCCGTGAATTAACACTGGGTGTGTTAGTTGAGCCTATCTTAGTGTTATCACTGATTGTGGTGGCTTTAATTGTAGGCTCAACCAACGTTGGCACTATCAGTGCAACACTGGCTCAAGGTTGGGTATCACCCACTGCAACACTGTTAGCTTTATTAGCTTGTGCTTTTGCCGCATTTATCGAAATGGGCAAAATGCCATTCGACGTTGCGGAAGCTGAACAAGAGTTACAAGAAGGGCCATTAACTGAGTATTCAGGCTCTGGTTTTGCGATGGTGAAACTGGGTCTTGGTTTAAAACAAGTGGTAGTGGCTGAACTGTTCTTAGCCATATTTATTCCTTTCGGTAAAGCAACAGAATTCACCTTTATTGCATTGCTCATTGCGCTAGTTTTAATGGCAGTGAAATTGTTAGTGGTGTTTGTATTAGCGTCATTGGTTGAAAACAGTTTAGCGCGTGGTCGCTTCTTACTGACTCACCATGTGACATGGTTAGGATTCGGTGTTGCGGCACTGGCTCTTGTTTTCTATTTAACCGGTCTATAAGGAGCGATGATTACAATGGAAAATATAGCTCTTGCGACCTTACTCATCCCATTTGCGGGGGCGTTGATTACGTCCTTAATGCCAAATCGGATGGCGAAGTGGTTATGTACACTGTTCGCTTTATTAGCCACATTAGGAACGGTTGTTTTAGGTTGGCAGTTCCTCGCTGAAGGTAAAGTCGATACCACAATTACGCTAGTACAATATGGTGATGTTGCGCTCTTTGGTTTTACCATTGACCGTGTCAGTACATTGATTGCTTTCGCTGTTGTGTTCTTAGGATTGTTAGTAAGTTTTTACTCTACTGGCTATCTGACCAATGGCAACCGTGAGCATCCACATGATGGTACTCGTCGCTATTATGCCTTCTTGCTGATTTTTATTGGTGCAATGGCGGGTTTAGTCCTTTCATCGACTATTTTAGGGCAACTCCTGTTTTTCGAAATCACCGGGGGATGTTCTTGGGGATTAATCGGCTACTACCAATCTGAAAAATCACTTCGCTCAGCAATGAAAGCGTTGTTGATCACTCACGTTGCTTCAATAGGTCTTTATCTTGCGGCAGCAACCCTGTTTGTGAGTACAGGTACCTTTGAGTTAACCGCAATTGCAACCTTAGATGAACCAACCAAATTGATTGTGTTTGGTGGAATTCTCTTTGCTGCTTGGGGTAAATCAGCTCAATTACCACTGCAAGCTTGGTTACCTGATGCGATGGAAGCACCAACTCCTGTGAGTGCTTACTTACACGCAGCATCAATGGTAAAAGTCGGTGTTTACATCTTTGCTCGTGCGATTATGTCAGCAGATGGTAATGTCCCTCATCTTATTGGTTGGGTGGGTATTACCATGGCGGTTATCACGTTGATTTATGGCTTTATGATGTATCTGCCACAAAAAGATATGAAACGCCTGTTAGCATGGTCAACCATCACTCAGCTCTCTTATATCTTCCTTGCATTATCTATTTCTATCTTTGGACCGCGTGAAGCGTTTGAAGGTGGTATCGCTTATATCTTTAACCATGCCTTCGCTAAAAGCTTGTTCTTCTTAGTTGCGGGTGCGTTGAGTTATAGCTGTGGTACTCGTATGTTGCCTCGCTTAAAAGGGTTAATTAACAAATATCCATTATTGGGTGTCGGTTTCTGTGTTGCTGCACTGGCAATCGCAGGTGTTCCACCAATGAATGGCTTCTTTAGTAAATTCCCAATTTTTGCCGCAGGTTTTGAACTGTCGAGTGTTTTCTGGGTGATGACACCAATTATGGTGCTAGTACTGATTGAATCTGTTGCTAGCTTCACTTGGTTTATCTATTGGTTTGGTCGTGTTGTTCCTGGCAAACCAAGTACAGAAGTTGCACAAGGGCAACCTGTTCCTATGGCAATGCAAATTGTGATTGGAATACTGATTGTGATGTCCTTTGCATCCAGTGTTATCGCAGTCACTTGGCTAGGATAAGGGAGATAAATCATGACTGGAGCACTTATCGTAAACAATCTAGCGGGGTTAATGATGATCACCTCGCTGCTGGTAATTGGCGCTAAAAAGCCGATTGCTTCATGTTGGTTCTATGCATTGCAATCTTTCGTTTTAGTGATGATCTTCGTCACTTTAGCCAATACATTAGATGCACACCAACTCACACTTTGGGCGATCACCGCCTTCTTTACTAAAGTTCTGCTTGTGCCACTTATTTTAGGATTTGCATTCCGTAAATTATCCGATCCTAGTGCGAATATCAGTGTTATTAGCCCTGCACTTTTAATGTTGTTGGCTGCTGTTATCGTTATTTTAAGTTGGTTTGTGGTTGAGCCAATTCAAATACCAATGGTTGTTGATTTGAAACCTGCACTCGCAGTTTCTTTAGGACATTTTATGTTGGGTCTGCTTTGTATCGTGACTCAACGAAATATCCTAAAACAAGCTTTTGGTTACTGCTTAATGGAAAACGGCTCTCACTTAACACTGGCACTATTAGCGTGGAGAGCACCAGAACTGGTCGAAATCGGTATCGCCACTGACGCCATCTTTGCTGTGATTGTTATGGCAGTGTTGGCTCGTAAGATTTACCGCACGCTCAACACACTGAACGTGGATCAACTGACCGCGCTGAAGGGGTGAGGAGATGAACCAAACAACCATGTTAACAATTTTAATGTTTGCACCGTTGGTATTTTCAATACTGGCGTTTCTAAGTCCGTTATTAAAAGCGGGTGCGCGTCCTGTTGTGACGGGGATTCATGCTATTGGTATCACCGTATTGTTAATCGCTGCATTAGGGACTGTGGCAGATGTCATGTCTCATGGCGAAATATTGGCTGCTGCTAATTGGGTTCATGTGGATAGCCTAGGCGCATTATTCCTTGCCATCTTAGGTATTATCGGCTTTTTAACGGGGCTTTATTCTATTGGCTATATGAATCACGAAGTGGATGAGGATGAAATCTCAGTACGCACTTTGTGTAACTACTATGGATTCTTCCACCTCTTTTTATTCACCATGTTATTAGCAATCACGAGTAATAACTTGATCTTAATGTGGGCGGCCATTGAAGCAACAACTCTAAGCTCTGCATTCTTAGTCGGAATTTATGGTCAACGTTCTTCTCTGGAAGCTGCGTGGAAGTACATCATCATTTGTAGTGTGGGGGTGGCGTTTGGTCTTTTTGGTACTATTTTGGTTTATGCCAATGCCGCAAGCTTTATGCCTGATCCAGATCAGGCCATCTTCTGGACTGAAGTGTTGAAATATACAGACCAGTTAGACCCAACACTGATGCATTTAGCTTTTGTCTTTATTTTAATCGGTTTCGGTACCAAAACGGGTTTATTCCCAATGCACGCATGGTTACCCGATGCGCACAGTGAAGCGCCAAGCCCAGTCAGTGCGCTGTTATCAGCTGTACTACTGAATTGCGCGCTATTAATCATCATTCGTTACTACATTATTATTGATGCGGCAATCGGTACTGAATTTACACGTAACTTACTGTTAATCTTTGGCTTCCTCTCTGTTGCTATCGCGGCGTTCTTTATTCTTATTCAGCGTGATATGAAACGTCTTTTAGCGTATTCCAGTGTGGAAAACATGGGATTAATTGCCGTTGCGTTAGGAATTGGCGGACCAATTGGTATTTTGGCCGCTTTATTCCACACCTTAAACCACAGCCTGGCGAAAGCACTGTTGTTCTGTGGCTCCGGTAACGTGTTATTGAAATACGGTACTCGTGATTTAAATGTCGTGAAAGGCATGTTTAAAGTGATGCCATTAAGTGCCGCTCTTTTTGCTGGTGGTGCTTTAGCGTTAGGCGGTATGCCTCCTTTCAACGTCTTTATCAGTGAATTTATGATTGTTGTAGCAGGTTTAGCTTCTCAGCACATTGGCTTAACTATCCTATTATTATTGTTATTGACAGTAGTATTAGGTGGGTTAGTTCGTATGGTGGCTAAAACTGTCTTTGGTCCAAAACCTGATGTTGTTGCTAAAGGTGAACTGGGAATTTTAACCACATTACCAATGGTCATTCTGATTGCACTTATGCTGTTAATGGGAACTCACATTCCTAAGCCTGTCAGCGAGTTGTTAGAAAATGCCGCTAATATCGTGATGAATATTGATAAAAGTGAGTCACCTACTTATGCATGGCCAACGGCTTTAATCAGCAATCCATCCACATCGGTTCAGGAGATGTAACGTGAGCTACCAAAATTATGTCAGTAGAAAAGAGGGAAAAGAACTAGGTGGAGATTATGTTGCCAAAGTTCGTGAAAAATTCCCATCAGCTGTTCTTGATGAAGAGCGACAAACCGCTGATCAATTGACGATAACAGTAAAAACGGAATCACTTCCTGAAGTGGTGGAATACCTGTATTACGGCTTAGGCGGTTGGTTACCTGTTTTATTTGGTAACGACGAACGTAGTTTAAACGGGGACTATGCTGTTTACTACGCATTATCAATGGAAGAGGGTGAAAAATGCTGGGTGGTTGTAAAAGCCCACGTTAGCCCAATCACTTTAGAATTCCCGTCAGTAACACCGCGTGTACCCGCTGCTGTATGGGGGGAACGTGAAATCCGTGATATGTATGGCCTTATCCCAGTTGGTTTACCTGATGAACGCCGTTTAGTGCTTCCAGATGACTGGCCTGAAGAGATGTATCCACTGCGTAAAGATGCGATGGATTATCGCCAACGTCCAGCACCAGCGACTGAAGTTGAAACTTATCCTTTCTTGAATGAAGGTAAGCAAGATGCGCGCGTTGTACCAATTGGTCCTATGCACATTACCTCAGATGAACCAGGACACTTCCGCTTATTCGTAGACGGTGAAAATATTGTCGATGCTGATTACCGCATGTTCTATGTTCATCGTGGTATGGAAAAACTCGCTGAAACCCGCATGGGTTATAACGAAGTCACATTCTTATCAGACCGTGTGTGTGGTATCTGTGGTTTTACTCACAGTGTGGCGTATGTGACTTCTGTTGAAAATGCGTTAGGCATTGAAGTGCCTCGTCGTGCGCATACTATTCGTTCAATCTTATTAGAAGTTGAACGTCTTCATAGCCATTTATTGAATATTGGTTTAGCTAGCCACTTTACAGGCTTTGATACTGGCTTTATGCAATTTTTCCGTATTCGTGAAAAATCAATGCAGATTGCAGAAATGCTGACCGGTGCGCGTAAAACGTATGGCTTAAACTTAATTGGTGGTATTCGTCGCGATATTTTAAAAGATCAGCGTCTGAAAACAATTCAATTAGTTAGAGAAATGCGTAAAGAAGTCACTGAATTAGTGGATATACTTCTGTCCGCGCCAAATATGGAACAACGTACTGTCGGCGTAGGTATCTTAGATAAGAAAGTCGCTCGTGATTTTAGCCCAGTAGGTCCAATGATCAGAGCGAGTGGCTTTAAACGTGACGTGCGTTTTGATCACCCATTTGCAGATTATGGCAATCTTCCATTAACTCTCTTTAGTTATGAAGGCGGCGATGTCTTCTCTCGTGTGATGGTGCGTATCAAAGAGGTTTTAGATTCAATGGCAATGATTGAATACGCCTTAGATAACTTACCAGAAGGCCCATTATTAACCGAAGGCTTTACTTATCAACCCTATAAATTTGCATTAGGCTTTACTGAAGCGCCACGAGGCGAAGACGTTCACTGGAGTATGTTGGGTGATAACCAAAAATTATTCCGCTGGCGTTGCCGTGCTGCAACTTATGCTAACTGGCCTGTATTACGCTATATGTTGCAAGGAAATACTGTCTCTGATGCACCGTTAATTATCGGTAGTCTTGACCCTTGTTATTCCTGTACTGACAGGGTAACGCTCGTCGATGTGAAAAAACGTAAATCTAAAACAGTTTCTTATAAAGAAATTGAACGTTACAGCATCGAACGTAAAAATTCGCCGCTCAAGTGAGGGAATGAACGATGTTAAAATTGTTTAAAACCATAATCAAAACAGGCGAAGCAACGACCAAATATCCATTTAAGCCTCTGGATTTACCTGATGGTTTCAGAGGAAAGCCTGAATATGATGCACAGCAATGTATTGTCTGTGGTGCTTGCACCGCAGCCTGCCCTGCTAATGCGTTAACGATGGAAACGAATTTGGAAACAGGCGAGCGTCATTGGCAATTATTCATTGGTCGCTGTATTTACTGCGGTCGTTGTGAAGAAGTTTGCCCAACAAGAGCGATTGTTTTATCCGATATGTTTGAAACGGCAGTGACTAAAAAGTCAGATCTTTATATTAAAGGGACTTTTAAATTATTAAATTGCCGTGAATGCCATCAACCATTTACGCCTAGAAAATCAGTTGAATATGCGATGGAGCTATTAGTGCAATCAGGTTGGGATGAGCAAACAGTAGAAGCAATGCGCCCACAATTTGAAACTTGCCCTGAATGTAAGCGTAAACATAACTTGTTATCTGATGGTCGTGAAAATATTAGTGTGGGCGAAATTGGGAGTACAATAAAATGAGTCTACCAGAAATTCCCATTAATCATCATGTTAGCCAACCGATCACCCTTGATGATCAGGTACAAAAGCTAAAACAGACATTGTTGAAAGATATTCAGCGTTCAGCTTATGTTTATCGTGTTGACTGTGGTGGTTGTAATGGTTGTGAGATTGAAATTTTCTCCGCAATTACACCGGTTTTTGATGCTGAACGCTTTGGTATCAAAGTGGTAGCCTCACCTCGTCACGCTGATATTTTATTATTCACTGGCGCAGTAACGCGCCAGATGCGTGTTCCTGCATTACGTGCTTATGAATCAGCGCCAGATCCAAAAATTTGTATCTCTTATGGTGCTTGTGGTTGTGGTGGAGGTATTTTCCACGATCTGTATTGCGTATGGGGTGGTAGCGAATCTATCGTACCTATTGATGTGTGGATCCCTGGTTGTCCTCCAACGCCAGCTGCAACGATTTATGGTTTTGCTGTTGCATTGGGTTTGTTAGACCAAAAATTAAAAGGCGAATCACATATTGAAGTAGAAAATGAGAAAGCATCTCTAATTCTGCCTTCTATTCCTCTAGATGCTCGAGTGATGATTGAGCGTGAAGCACGTCGTCTTGCTGGTTATTATCAAGGAAGACAAATCAGTGATCATTTCCTTACCTTATTAGAAGGTGCCACTATTCAAGAAGTGAGTGGACGTGTTGATGAATGGCTACGACAAGCTAACGATCCTCGTTTATCAGAGATTGTAAAACGTCTTGTCTATTCATTAAGCCAAGGGGGAATTTATGCCTGATGACGCTAAAGTTTACTTTTGGTCACTAAGACAAAAGTTTGTTGATAGCGACGATGATATTCCTGAGCAAGCGCAACAGGTGATGTACTATTCGCTCGCGATTGGTCACCACGTGGGTATGATTGATTGTCTAAAAACAGAGCTAGTCTGTCCTTTAGAAAAATATAAAGCATGGATTGATTTATTACCTGAAGGTGAAGCAAAACGCAAAATGCAGGGATTGCTGACATTTGGTGAAATCAATATTAACTCGGAGCATACTCACTTATTAGCGTTAGCATTTGATCCTATTATTAAAAATGACGATCCTATTTTTAGTGAATGGAGTCAAACGCTGATTAAATTACTGGGTGAGATCCACGCAGAACCTGCTATTTATTTGATTGTGAAGAGAAAACCATGAGTAAAACAATGACAGCACCTAAAGTGGTATTAACGGTCGGTAACAGCATGATGGGCGACGATGGTGCAGGCCCTCTGCTTGCTGAGTTAATGGAAGCAAACCCAATTGATGGATGGATTGTTATCAACGGGGGAAGTGCGCCTGAGAATGTTTCTTACCAAGTAAGAGAGTTACAACCGCAATGTGTTGTCGTTGTTGATGCTGCTGACATTGGTTTAAATCCAGGTGAGATCAGGGTGATAGATCCTGATTATATAGCGGAAATGTTTATTATGAGCACCCATAATATGCCGCTGAATTTTCTTATTGATCAATTAAAAGATGATATTCCTGATATTACTTTTCTAGGGATCCAACCTGATTTAGTCGGTTTTTATTACCCAATGACTGAAGCCGTAAAAAATGCCGTTGATAAAGTGTATCAAGGGATCAAGTCTTGGCGAGTTGATTACTTTCCAGAGCTTGAAGTTTGTGATGAAGAAGATATCGAAGAATAAAAATAAAACAAGTATCCAAAGTTTATAGATAAAAATTAAAACATCCGCTTTGCGGATGTTTTTCATTAATGACACCTATATTACTCATTAGCTACAAAAAAAAGCGTTAATGACACTTATATTACTCATTAAAATAAAGTTGTGGCTAATAACATGCTTTTTATGCGCTAACCTTAATTTTTCCTTTAGTAATTTCTTTTAAAAAACAATCCTGCTTAACCTGTTCTTCATAGGGTATTTTAAAAGTTAATTATACTTATTCTTTATTAATAATGATTTTTACTTCAAATTAGCAAAAAGTAACTTTTTACTTAAGCATAACGAGTGAATAGCAATAATAGCTCCATATTGAGGTTGGTATCTTTTCTGTCCTTAACCAATATGTTCAGAGCGAAAGTTACTTATTAGAAAGAATAAAAGGTTGGTTATGTCTTCTTTTGTACCTCAATTAAGTATTGTGGTCGCCGTTTATAATGGCGAGAAGTTTTTATCAGAATTTTTTAATTATTTACAAGCGCAGAAACTACCAAGTTGGGAGCTTATTCTTGTTGATGATGGTTCTAACGATAATTCATTAAAATTACTTTATGAATGGAAGGATAAATTTCCTGATATCACTATTTTGACACAAGAAAACCAAGGTGTTTCCGTTGCTCGAAATACAGGGTTTAAAATAGCTCGTGGCCAATATGTGGCGTTTCCTGATATTGACGATGTCATTGATGACAGAATGTATCCTCGTCTACTTGAAATCGCGCTTGCTGATGATTTAGATATTGCAACTTGTAATGGTAATTATGTCTATGCAGATGGGCGCCCTTCACGACCTATATTTCCATCTAACCGCTTACAGACAACAGATGTTTTAACGGGGCCTCAATGGCTTGAGCGTGCTCTTGAATCGAAAAAGTTTTTACATGTAACTTGGTTAAATATTTATCGTCGCAATTTTCTACTTGCTTATGGTTATTATTTTGAGCCAGGTTTACATCATCAAGATATTCCGTGGACAACAGAAGCATTATTAACCGCTAAACGTGTTAAATATATTGATGAGCGTTACTACGATTATTTTATTCACTCTGGATCTGTTTCTCATACAACACCGGATGATGCTATTCATGTTCGAACAATTCATAATTACGTGAAAATATTAGAGATGCTTGATGCTATTAATCAAAAGCATAAGGATGTCACTAAAAATATCAATGCATGCTATTGGCAAATTGCCAAAGAAGGTTTAGGTATTATTCACTCAATCGGTTCTATTCAATCTATTGAAGTTAAAAAACAAATAGTTAAAGAATTTTTTGATAGAGGAATTTGGACACTTATCTGGCAGAATGCGAAAGATTTTAGATTGCGTTGGCGTTTAGGACGACGCTATTTCAAATTAAAAAGAATATTAAATACATGATCACAAGAGGGCACAATAATGTGCCTTTTTTATTTTCAGTGTAAATTAAATAAAAAGAAATAATTTAATTTCGTTAAAAAGTCACTTTATTTCGTTTTATGCTCACTGATAAATTCAATGATAAATATATAACTTATTTATTAGAAAAATACTGTGCACTTGCTAGAAGTTTGCCATAATGAGTATTACTGCTTAATAAAAGTTTATGTGAAATCAATAAACTGTCGAATATTATTCGAGTAGTTGAATAAAAAAACTTATTATGATGCCACTGGTTTAGCCTTTATCTTTACCAAGTTGCAGAACATCATAATTATCATTGTTATTTATCTTGTTTCAGCCTCTTCATCTTATTTAGATAGAGACTGATGATAAGTTGTATCTAAAAAATCGGAGAATGTTTTATGTCTATTCGGTTTGGTTGGCGTCAATCATTAATTACGTTGACTTGCTTAGCTGCATTAAGTGCCCCTTTTGCAACATCTGCTCAAACGTTGAAATTAGCCATTGGTGAAGAGCCAACCGAAGGTTTTGATCCAATGCTGGGATGGAGCCATGGTAGTTATTTACTTCTTCATAGCCCATTATTGAAGCAAAAGGCGGATCTCTCTTGGTATAGCAATATGTTAAGTGACTATCAGCCAAGTGAAGATGGTAAAACATGGAAATTAACGTTAAAACCTGACTTAAAATTCTCTGATGGCTTGCCACTTACAGCAAAAGATATCGTCTTTACCTATAACAATGCGGCTGCTAGTGGCGGTAAAGTGGATATGGGTAACTTCCTTTCAGCCAAAGCCGATGATGATTTAAATGTCACTATTACGTTAAAAGCACCACAAAGTACGTTTGTAAACGTACTAGGCTCTTTAGGTATTGTTTCTGCTGATAAGTATGATGAAAAAACCTACGCACAAAAGCCGATTGGTGCAGGCCCTTATCGGATGGTAAGTTTCCAACCTGGTCAGCAATTAATTGTTGAAGCTAACCCTTATTATGCGGGGCAGAAAAATGATTTTGAAAAACTTATTTTTGTTTTCCTAGATGAAGATGCAGCTTTTGCTGCTGCTCAAAGTGGGCAACTGGGTATTGTGCGTATTCCACCAGCAACGGCTGCAATGGCTAAGAATTTGCCCAATACGAAATTGTGGGAAAGGCCGAGTGTTGAAAACCGTGGTATTGTTTTTCCAATGGTAAAATCAGGCGCAAAGAATGCACAAGGTTATGATATTGGTAACGATATCACCGCAGATATCGCTATTCGTAAAGCGATTAACTATGCTCTTGACCGCAAATTGTTATCAGAGCAAGTGCTTGATGGTTATGCCGTTCCTGCGTATACCGGTGTAAAAGGGCTTCCTTGGGATCAAACTGAGGCTGCATTTAAAGATGGTGATGTTGAAAAGGCAAAACAAATTCTTGAAGATGCTGGTTGGAAACTCAATAAAAATGGTATTCGTGAAAAAGACGGTTTAGAGGCGAAACTCACCTTATGGTATACCAGTGGTGATGCAACTCGTCGCGATTTAGCCGAGTCAATTCGTGCGCTAGTACAACCTCTCGGCATTCAAATGGATCTTAAATCAGGCAGTTGGGATACTGTAGAGCGCTATATGCACTCAAATCCGACTTTATTTGGCTGGGGTAGTCTTGATCCTATGGAGTTATATCATCACTACAGTGCGAATGCTGCTGGTGTTGGTTATTATAATCCGGGTTATTATAAAAATCCTGAAGTCGAAAAACATCTACAAGCCGCACTTGATGCCCATACATGGCAAGAAGCCGTTCCTCATTGGAAAGCAGTGGAATGGGATGGTAAAAATGGCGTTGGTGTAAAAGGTGATGCTGCTTGGGCTTGGTTGATGAATGTGCAACATACTTACCTAACTAATCCTTGTGTTGATCTGGGTACAGGAACACCTGAAATCCATGGTTCATGGTCATTATTAAATAGCGTAGATACTTGGAAGTGGACTTGTCAGTAATACGTCAAAGTGTAGGTTTTTTCCTGCGATTACTCTGCCTGCTGTTGGTGACAACAGCAGGTGTTTTTATTTTATTAAGTTTTTCACCGATAGATCCTATTAAGGCCTATATCGGTAGTGATCTACTGAATGTTCCTCCGGAACAATATCCTTTAATTGCGGCACGTTGGGGAATTGACCAGCCTTTATGGATGCGATTTTGGCTTTGGTTTAGCCAAATCATTCAAGGGGATTTTGGCTATTCCATGTTGTATAACATGCCCGTTATTGATGTTATTCGTGAACGTGCAGGACCTTCGTTTATCTTGCTTTTTTCAGCATGGGTATTTTCAGGTGTTATTGGCGTTGTGATGGGATTAGTCGCTGGTCGATATCTTAATCGTTGGCCAGATAGAATTATCTCTACTTTATCTTATCTATTAGCGGCATTACCGACGTTTTGGGTGGGATTACTGCTGCTATCTCTGTTTTCTGTCACTTTACATTGGGCACCAATTTGTTGTGCTTGGCCGATGGGAAGTAGTGCTGAAACGGCAACATTAAGCCAGCGTCTTTCTCATCTTATCTTACCTATGATTGCGCTTGGATTATTAGGTACCGGGAATATCGCTTTGCATACTCGTGCGAAAGTCGCTGAAGTGATGGGCAGTGAATTTATCCATTTCGCTAAGGCCCAAGGTGATAAAGGTTGGGCTATGATGCTATTTCATGTTCTACGTCATGCCATTACGCCTGCACTTTGCTTACAGTTTGCATCAATTGGTGAATTACTTGGTGGCTCTCTTTTAGCTGAAAAAGTATTTGCTTATCCAGGCTTAGGACAAGCAACGGTTGATGCAGGATTACGAGGCGATATTCCTCTGTTAATGGGAATTGTTGTTTTCAGCACTATTTTGATTTTCTTTGGTAATAGTATTTCTAATATCTTATTAAGACGTATTAATAAAGGAATTTTACGAGACTCATGATTTACGATCCGAACAAGCCTTTGCTACGACTTTTATTAGTTACCCTCGCGTTAATTGGGCTAGTTGCATATGGTTTTTCTGTTTCTCATACTGATATCGTAATGGACTTTTTGGCTAGAAATCAGGCTCCGTCAGATCAATATTGGTTCGGTACTGATAACTTAGGTCGCTCTTTGTGGCTACGTTGTTTCCAAGGCATGTTAAGTAGTTTAAATATCGGTGTAACAAGTGCGGTTGTGAGTGGTGCAATCGCTTTAATTTTTGCTGGTATCTCCTCAATTAATCGTTATTGTGATTTTTTTGTAAGAGGCGTTGTTGATGCGCTTTTAGCATTACCTCATTTATTACTGTTGATTTTAATTTGTTTTACCTTAGGTGGTGGGCAACAAGGGGTGATTTGGGCTGTGGCATTAACCCATTGGCCTAAATTAGCTTTAATTTTACGAGGTGAAATTCAGCGTATTAGAGAAGCTGATTATGTAATGTTATCGCGTCGTATTGGCAACACGCCTTTTGAGTGCGTAAAAAAACACTATATTCCTATGCTGTTACCTCAGTGGATCGTGGGAACCTTGTTAATGTTTCCTCACGCAGTATTACACAGTGCAGCGTTAAGTTTTCTCGGTTTTGGTCAGGCTGCTCATGAACCTTCTTTAGGTTTATTGTTATCTGATGCATTACGTTATTTAAGTACAGGCTCTTGGTGGATGGCGGTGTTTCCTGGATTGATTTTGATGTGCTTAGTATTGATTTTCGATCAATTTGCTAAAGCAATGCAACAATTATGGTTAAGAGGGGCAGGATGTTAAGTTTTGAACAGCTTTCCATTGATATCGCACAATTTCGTTGGTTAGGAAAACGAAATTGGCAACCGTTGCTAAAATCAATCTCACTGGATATTAAGCCCGGAAAAATGCTGGCATTAGTAGGCGGCAGTGGTGAAGGAAAAAGCCTGTTATTACAAAGTGCGTTAGGCCTTTTACCTGCCAACATGCGAGTTCGTGGTGCGATTAAATTAAATGGGCACACACTAAGTGAACGGGAACTGATTGCTTATCGTGGGAATACCTTTTGTTATATTCCTCAAGGTGTCAGCGCTCTCAATCCGTTGATCTGCATCGGTGATCAATTAAGTCGCTCTGCGCGTTTAAGTGGCGCAGATGTTTCGTCTGATGATATTGTGCAACAGTTAGGGCTTTATCACCTTTCGGGCTCATTAGTAAAAACGTATCCGGCAAAATTGTCTGGTGGAATGGCAAAGCGAGTATTAGCCTGTAATGCAACACTCTCTAATGCACAGTATATTTTGGCGGATGAGATCACCTCATGGCTTGATGATGAACATGCCTGCTTGTTATTAGGCCATTTAAGAGAGTTATGCAATCAAGGTAAATCAGTGCTTTGGGTTACACATGATTTAGCCTTAGCCGCAAGATTTGCGGATACGATAGCGGTGCTTAATCAGGGTGAAGTTAACGAAGTCATTCCTGCTAATGTGCTTAATCGTCATGAAGGTAGTGAGTGGTTAAAGACACTCTGGAATGCATTACCTGAACAACAATTTATAAATACAAAAGAAGCATCACTTAATCCATTATAATATTGAGCTCTTAAGTTTTATTTTTATACATTTCATTTGTTATTTCTGGAGTTATCTTTATGCCACTTTTAGAGTTAAAACAGTTATCTGTGGAGCAAGCAGGTAAGGTGTTATGGCAAGATCTCTCCTTTTCGTTAGATGCGGGAGAGCGACTCGGTATTTCAGCGCCAAGTGGCACAGGAAAAACGACATTAGGTCGCGTTTTAGCACAGTGGCAAAAACCCACTCAAGGTTCAATTCTTATTAATGGCAAGCCATTATCTAATAAGGGTTATTGCCCTATTCAATTAGTCCCTCAACATCCTGATAAATGTTTTAATCCATTTCGAACAACAGGGGATAGTGTTCGTGATGCTTGGTCACCTGATGAATATTGGCTCGAAAAACTCAAGATCAAGCAAGAGTGGTTAACGCGTAGACCTAATGAATTATCTGGTGGCGAGCTTGCACGTATTGCGTTATTGCGCGCGTTAGATCCTCGTACTCAAATATTGATTGCAGATGAAGTCACGGCACAGTTAGATGCACAAATTCAAGCCGATATTTGGCAAGTATTAATCGATGAAAGTCAGAAACGTCCTTTAAGTTTGATTATTTTTAGTCACAATAAAGCACTACTTGAGAAAGTTTCTACCAAAGTGTGGTGGGTTAATGAAGAAAAAAACAATTCTATTATTTCAAATTTGAATTATTCAATCAGTTAATAAAAAAGAGCTCCCTATATCTTTATAGGAAGCTAAATAATACAGCTAAAAGTAACCCCAAATATAACAATAAGGAATTAGAAGCGATAAGTGTAACTTACACCAATTTGCATATCGTGATTGCGATAGGTTGTCATTTCCCAATTTACAGATGTATTGACAGAAGATTGCTTATCAAACTGATAAGTGATCCCAACATTAGCAAATGGGCGTTGTTTTACCTGTTTTTTATTTTCTGAATAATCAATTTGTTGTTGACCTAAATAGTCAATATGGCTACGAAAATCCCCTTGATAATGCGATAAGTTCCACAGTAAGCCCGCTTTTGTATTAAGTATGAAAGAAGAACCTAATAAATGCTCCATACCCAATCCCATTTTGGCGAATAATGAATGCGTTTTAAGGGCATCATAGTGTGCTGCAAATTGGGCATTTTGAGTTTCACTATAAGCTGAACGTGATATTTGATTAAAAGTAATTCCTACAAATGGCGTTAGCAGTAAATTATCTGATAATGAATAAGGGTAATAAGTTTGAAAATCAATATGATAACCAGATATTCTGGCGTTTCCTTTACCCGATTCAGTACCTGCTAATGCAGGTCTTTCAATAGAAACTTTACGATTTAAATAAGCACCTTTTAAAGAAAAATGTGGTGCATTATTATTTAATTCAGCATTCAATGACGGTATTAAATCTAAACTAAAACCAATTAAAGGTAATGCATAGCCTTGATATTGATAACCTTTAGGTAATGAAGAGGAGACATCGGTATCAATGGCCAAACCGACAACGAGTGGAATATTTTTGATATCAAAACGATAAGCTCTACTCAATCCTGTTTGGGTTGCATTCGTTTTATTTAGATTTTGATAATGTGTAAAACCACTAATACACGCATTTTCAGCACCTACAGAGCAAGTTGCAGAAGCTAGATAACGCAATTGCCCTTGTTGCATATCCATAAACTTATAGCCGTTTTCAGCCATTAATTGCATTGATTTATAGGTGTTTTCAATGTCGATAGGTTTGCTGATAATGATCGATGGTTTTGTTATTTCTTTCTCTTTTTCTTTAGCTTTAATATCAGCTTGCTCTTTGGCTAAGCGCTCTTGCTCCGCTTTGGCTTTATCAGCTTGCTCTTTGGCTAAGCGCTCTTGCTCCACTTTGGCTTTATCGGCTTGCTCTTTAGCTAAGCGCTCTTGCTCCGCTTTGGCTTTATCGGCTTGCTCTTTGGCTAAGCGCTCTTGCTCCGCTTTGGCTTTATCAGCTTGCTCTTTGGCTAAGCGCTCTTGCTCCGCTTTGGCTTTATCGGCTTGCTCTTTGGCTAAGCGCTCTTGCTCTGCTTTGGTTTTATCGGCTTGCTCTTTAGCTAAGCGCTCTTGCTCCGCTTTGGCTTTATCAGCTTGCTCTTTAGCTAAGCGCTCTTGCTCCGCTTTGGCTTTATCAGCTTGCTCTTTGGCTAAACGTTCTTGCTCTGCTTTGGCTTTATCAGCTTGCTCTTTAGCTATGCGCTCTTGCTCCGCTTTGGCTTTATCGGCTTGCTCTTTGGCTAAACGTTCTTGCTCCGCTTTGGCTTTATCAGCTTGCTCTTTAGCTATGCGCTCTTGCTCCGCTTTGGTTTTATCGGCTTGCTCTTTAGCTAAACGCTCTTGCTCCGCTTTGGCTTCGTCATCCAAACGTTGTTTTTTATCTACTTCTATTGTCGCATTTTTTTGTGTTAGTGCATTAAGAGTGGTTTTACTCTTTTCATATTCATACTCTGTTAATTTTAACTCTGTACTTTGTTCTCCTTTGTCGAAATTAGCTATTTTAGTATTAAGGTCTTCGACATTTTTTTGATATTCTTCTTCTTTATATTTATTTCTATGATATTCATCTGAGTACCTGTTAAATATATCTTGATCGCCATTTTCTTCACCTTTATCAATGATATTTTCAATTCTTACTCTTTCCTTATTAGCCTTATGCATTTCATTTTTAGTTGTTTCTAATTTATTTAATAATTCCTCTCTTTGTGTGTTGATGTTTTCTTTAAGTAAAGCGATTTTCTCTAATAATAAATTAGAGTTATCTGTAACTTTTTTAATATCGTTATTTGCTAATAATGTGTCAAACTTAATATTTATTGCTTCTTTTCTTTGGTTTTTTTCTATTTCTTGCTCAGTCTTTCTTCCAAGGTTCCATGCAACCATTCTCCATGTGCTATCGATGTCTTTTGATATTCCAAATACAGTATTACCATCTTTAGAAATAGAATGTGCTTCTGATTCTTTAATATCGTTATTAAGATTTAGTAATAATTGGGATTTGTTTTCTTCAACGAAATAGATGAAGGCATTTCTAAGATATTTTGATAATGGAGACGTTTTATTTATAATGTTGTTACCGTACTCTACCCAGCCAACAAAAAATTCACCATTTTCTGAAATAGCCGTTGCTTCTGAATTATAATAACGATCATATCCAGTATTATTAATTATTGGTTTTCTAATTTTATTTTTAGTTGGATCATAGATAAAAGCCTCACGAATTAATCTATCATTGCTTTCATTTCTGCGTTTAATACGTGATTCAATCCAACCAACGGCTAGATCATTTTTAGAGAATTGATTGATTTTTGATGAGCCATAATCTGAATCCGAAATGATTTTTACATCATCGTTCGATTTATCATAAATAAATGCTAATCTAACACTTTTTGATTCTTGGTTTTCCCGTTGTAAAGTACCATAAAGATATTTTCCACTAAAGGATGGAGCAGTAATATTAGGTTTTAATTTGATTAATTTATTAATAAAAGCTAAATCTTCAAATAAAATAAATTTATTTTTTTCTATGTGATTATTGATTTTTGTTTTATTCCACTCACTGAGTGAAATGCTTTTTTTATTTTCATTATCAAAGATAAAAAATTTCTTTTCGCTAGGTGAAGTATACCTTGCATAAGGATCGTTATCCTCAGAGTAAAGGCTAAATAATCCATCATTAGTAGTAAAGTAATAATCATCTTCAATATAATATGAAATATCATCTTTATGATTAAATAATTTTATTTCTTTTAAAAAAACATCATAAACAAAAAACACACTGTTGTTATTATACTCACCATGAGCAGTCAAATAATGACCATCTTCTGAAAGTGAAAGAGCACTGATGTTATTAAAATCTTTTATTTTCAAAGAAGTAAAGGTTTTACCAATATCATGGCTGATATTAGTGTTATATTTATCTGATGTTATTATTATATTATTATATTTAGATGCTAAGATTGTTGGAAGATTTCGTGGGAACATTCTTCCATGAATTTGCCTATTGCTGTCATATCTTAGAAGGGAATCTTTATCAACAGATTCAAAATTAAATTCAATATTTTTTGTGGAGACTAGATCTGATGGATCGTTTAAAGCATAGCTACATGTAGAATTAATTATAATTGAAATAATAATCGATAGCTTTAGCTTCTTTTTATTCATAAACATAAAATATCATTCCGTTTATTTTGGCAGGTTTTTTTGAAGACTAATTTGAACTTCTTTTTCTGTCAATATAAATGAATTTTATTTTAAAATGCATTTCTAATTATATTCATAATAATTAGAAATTATTGTTTTTATTTTACATTGATTTTTATTATGAATATATCCCTGGGGTGTTAATATTTGTAATATTTCTTTTTCTCAATTCTTTACTAAATATATCAATATGTTGTTTTTGTGCCGACACCCATTTACTCGCTTCACCATAAACACCATGTTGATGAAATGCATTAATACGGACTAATACAGATTCACCAAGTGAATTAATAAACTGGGAAAGTAATTCAATATTCTCTAAATAATCTGTTTTTTCTGGAATATATAAAAGGCGTAATTCTGTAAGCAAATTATTATTAGCTAACCATTTGATTGAATCTTTAATTCGTTGGTTACTACGCCCTGTTAAATAAATATGAGTATCTTCATTCCAACTTTTTAAATCAATCATAGCACCGTCCATATAAGGGGCGATTTTTTGCCAGCCATTAAGTGAAAGTGTGCCATTACTGTCGATTAAACAAGTAAGGTGTTTAAGATCCGGTGCTTTCTTGATTGCCTTAAAGTAATCAATTAAAAAAGGAAGTTGTAATGTAGATTCACCCCCACTTACAGTTATGCCATTAATAAATGCTGCATATTTACGTGTAATAACCATTAATTCATCAACGGTATAGGTTAAGGTCATTGGGCTTGATTGCCGTGGGCATTGTTGAATACAAGTGTCGCATTGTTCACAACTGGTACTGTTCCAACTCATTACGCCATTTTGTAATGAAAGTGCTTGCTGTGGGCAGGTAGGAATACAGTCGCCACAATTATCACAGATCCCCATTGTGTAGGGATTGTGACAATTCTTGCAGCGTAGATTACACCCTTGCAGAAAGATGGCCAGGCGATTGCCTGGGCCATCCACGCAAGAGAAAGGGAGTATCTTATTTATCGAAGCGCATCTGCTGTTCATGACTGATAACTCGTGGTTTACGTTCAGCAATATGACAATTTGCCGTGGCTTCATCACCTAACCAAGTAGTGTTAAGGCGAGAGCCTTCATCTTTATACTTTTTCAAATCAGATATGCGAACCATATAACCAGTCACACGGACGAGATCATTTCCGCCCACATTGGCGGTAAATTCTCTTAATCCAGAAGAGAACGCGCCTAAGCAGAGTTGCATTAGGGCATCAGGGTTTTGTTTGATGGTTTCATCAACCGTTAAAATATCGCTGATCCCTGAGGTATAAAATTGATGGTGAGGAGCAACGGTCATTAAGTGCGTAACAGGATCTGGCTCTTTACCATAAGGAATACGAGTCGCAGGTGTTGTGCCAATATCAGAGCTAATACCTGATTGAGCATGTAACATTGCTCGGTGGTTCCAGCCGTATTTTACTGGTGTTTCGGTAACAAATTGAGCCAATTTTTCACTGATCATATAGCTAAGTTTATTCGCTGATTCATTAGCACCATAAGCAACATTTTTACCTTCTTTTTCAAGTAAAAGCGCTACGGCTTCGGCCATTCCATAAATACCAAACATAGGAGCAAAACGATCAGGTGAGATTAATCCTTCTTCAACTAAGAAGCTCTGTTTAAAGAAGTTAGATTTTTCATAGAGAAACTCACAACGAGCATCAATGATCTCAATCTGTTTTTGCATATAAAAAGGCAATACATTATCAAGAAAATCTGGGCTATTTTGGCTACGCTGTGCAACCTCTTTGAGGTTTATACGCACTAAGGTGCTACCACCACCACTTTGAGGCAGAGAGTTATAACAACTCACAATCCCGTATTCATCTTTGCCAAATACCACATCTTGCAAAGCACCATTAGCAATATGCGGTTTACTACTGTGGCAAATATTGGTGATAGCTTGGTGAAGTAAATCAGCAGGTGTTGATTTCGCATCATAAATAAATGTGAGATTAGGCGCGACTTGCTGAAGCTCAACATCTACTTTAAGAATTAGACGTGTAAGAACAGAGTCTTCTGGGCCAATATTGGCGTGCATAAAGGCATCTGGTAGCGTTCTATCAAGATAGCGCCAGAAGCGTTTTAATTTAGGGTAAAGCTGTTCTTCAGTCAATTCACCAACATAAGGCAGTAAGATTTTATCAATGCGGCCTAAATAAACAGGCATAGAGGTTACAGAAGGAACATGATGATAAAGAATAGTCAGCATGTTTAAGGCATCGTCAAAATCTTGTGCAGGTTCAAGTTCTAAATAGCGAGAGCCTTTTGCTAAAAATTTCGCGTAATCAGGTAACACATAACGCGGTTTATAAGGGGCGTGACCTTCATACATATCACAGATAACCCGTTCATTCAGTGCTTTAGCCGCATCCTCAGGAAGAGAGGGATAAGGCAACATATTTTCAGCTTCTAAAGCGAGAAAATGACGTTTTTGTTCAGGGGAAAGGGTTGGGTTTTCTACGATTTGTTGACAACGTTGGATAACAGATTGTTCAGTCATAACCACCTCAGTACTCAAAGAGCCAGAATAAGATTTAAAACCTATCTTTTTAGGTTAATGACTTAGTGAAAATTTACCGTGATTTTAAACAAAACCCCTTTAAAGATTAAGGAAATAGCACGAAAATACGTATAAATTAGATATATCTAATTCAAATTATGGTTAATTAGAAATAAAAAAGTGAGTTCAGCTAATGAATAACTCAACCCACTTAGTGACTCCTCAATAGAATAAAAATTATGGCTTCTCTATTTTATTCTCCGTGTCGTTATCTTCCTCAATAGATCCTTTTTCTTCATTACTTTCGTTTTCTTCAGTCTCTTCTTTTTCAGTACGTGGCGGTAAATTGGCAGTTAATAAATAAGGAGATTGTTGCCAATGAACGGGGGTTAGTTGAAGAAGGTTATGAGAAAGCAAAAAGCCAATCGCAAGCGCAACTAATAACATGACACGTAATAAATTTGTTGTGTTATCGACTTGGCTTGATTCAGTGACAAGCTGATGAGTATCCAGCGTAAGCCTTAAAAAGCCTTTAGGTTTATCTTTGCCCGGTACAGGCACAACAAGTTGATGATTAAAAGAACCGCCACTTTTTTGCCCTTCTAGTGCTAATCGCTCTTTAACAGTGACATTTTCACCGCTATGCGCTATTTGTGTACCATCTTCTAAATAAAGACTGGCATCAAGCACCCGACTATCGTGAGTCAGATGATTTAAATTAGCCATAATGAGGGGATTTACGTTATCTTTGCTACTGTCATCTATATAAGTGGATAAAGAGAACGCAACTTGTTCTGCCAGCGTTTTTGCAAGCTCTTCAAACTGAGTAATACGGGCGTGCTGGTTTGCACGGCTAAAATAAGACGCGCCTTGCATAAGAAATGCCAATAGTGCGATACAAATCAGTATAATCGCCGTTTTTTGTAGTTTGAATTTTAGTTTGTCTTTAAGCATGTTCATCCTTTTGCGTAAGCAAGTATGTGCATGTTGCCAGATGAGCCAGAGATAGAATAGGCTGAATAACGATTATTTTGTTCAGACAGGGGAAAACAGGAGAATAAGTATGTCAAATAGTCTGACCTATTGCTATTTACCGGATGAAATCCGTAAATGGCCAGGTCTGCCGTTATCACTCAGTGGTGAAGAGGTAATGCCACTAGATTACCGTGCTGGAGATAGTGGGTGGTTACTTTATGGACGTGAACTTGATAAGAAAAGAATAAGTGAGTTCCAACATAAATTAGGTGTGGCAATCGTCGTGGTTTCTTCATGGCGCATTGATGATTACCAAGTTGTGCGTATTGCAGGTAGCCTAACTCGCCGGATCCGCCGTTTATCCGATGAATGTGGCCTAGATGTCGTTCCTCTAGGTGAAATTCCTCGTTTACGTTCTCCTGGGCTTTTAGTGATGGATATGGATTCAACGGCAATTCAAATTGAATGTATTGATGAAATCGCTAAATTAGCAGGAGTGGGGGATAAAGTTGCTGCGATAACAGAGCGAGCAATGCAAGGTGAAATGGATTTTAGTGAAAGCTTAAAACTGCGTGTTGCTGAACTTAAAGGTGCTGACGCTTCTATTTTACAAAAAGTGATGGATGATTTGCCTCTTATGCCGGGGTTAACGAGCTTAGTTCGAAAACTTCAGGCGATGGATTGGCATATTGCTATCGCATCTGGCGGTTTTACGTATTTTGCTGATAACTTAAAACAAAAATTACGTTTAGTAGCTGCTGTTGCTAATCATCTTGAAATTAAAGATGGCAAACTAACGGGTAAAGTTAAAGGCCCTATTGTTGATGCGAAATATAAAGCACAAGTCCTTGCACGTTTAGCTAAAGATTTAGAGATCCCAATAGAGCAAACAATTGCCATTGGGGATGGTGCAAACGATCTTAAAATGTTGAGAAAAGCAGGGCTTGGTATTGCTTATCATGCAAAACCTAAAGTGTATGCTCAGGCAAAAGTTGCGATCCGCCACGCCGATCTAATGGGTGTATTGTGTATTTTAAGTGGTGGTTTAAAACACGAAGAGCGCTAAGGGTGTTTTTCTAAATAGTTATTGTTGGGAGAGAAGTGTGGCAAAAGCAGCAAAAAGAGCCTTTGTATGTAATGAATGTGGTGCAGATTACCCTCGTTGGCAAGGGCAATGTTCTGCTTGTCATGCGTGGAATACAATTACAGAAGTACGCCTTGCAGCAGCCCCTTCTTCCCGCAACGAGCGTTTTAGTGGATTTGCGGGTGATGCGAAAGGGGTTAGCCGAGTTCAAAAATTATCGGAAATTAGCCTTGAAGCATTACCTCGATTTTCCACAGGGTTTAAAGAGTTCGACCGCGTACTAGGTGGTGGCGTTGTTCCCGGAAGTGCCATTTTAATTGGGGGAAGCCCCGGTGCAGGTAAAAGTACTTTATTGCTACAAACTATGTGCCGTTTAGCGACTGAAATGAAAACACTGTATGTCACGGGTGAAGAGTCGCTACAACAAGTCGCTATGCGCGCTCACCGATTAGGTTTACCGACAGCCGAACTGAATATGTTGTCAGAAACCAGTATTGAACAGATTTGTTTAATTGCCTCACAAGAACAACCTAAATTAATGGTGATTGACTCTATTCAAGTGATGCATATGGCAGATATTCAATCTTCGCCAGGCAGTGTTGCTCAAGTCCGTGAAACAGCCGCTTATCTGACCCGTTTTGCTAAAACTAATGATGTTGCCATTATTATGGTAGGTCATGTAACAAAAGATGGCACATTGGCTGGGCCTAAAGTGCTGGAACACTGTATCGACTGCTCAGTTATGTTGGATGGTGAAACAGACTCTCGTTTTCGTACTTTACGTAGTCATAAAAACCGTTTTGGCGCCGTTAATGAATTAGGCGTTTTTGCCATGACAGAGCAAGGATTACGGGAGGTGAGCAATCCCTCAGCTATCTTTTTAAGCCGAGGTGATGAAATTACCTCAGGCAGTTCTGTGATGGTGGTGTGGGAAGGTACGAGACCTTTGCTGGTGGAAATCCAAGCGTTAGTTGACCACTCAATGTTGTCTAATCCACGGCGTGTTGCGGTGGGATTAGAGCAAAATCGCCTTGCCATTTTACTTGCCGTTTTACATCGCCATGGCGGATTACAAATGTCTGATCAAGACGTTTTTGTGAATGTAGTTGGTGGAGTAAAAGTCACAGAAACCAGTGCAGATTTAGCCTTGTTATTATCATTAGTATCAAGTTTTCGTAATCGTCCTTTACCGCGTGATTTAGTGATATTTGGTGAAGTGGGACTTGCGGGAGAAATTCGACCTGTACCTAGTGGGCAAGAGCGTATTGCAGAAGCAGCAAAACATGGATTTAAACGTGCAATTGTACCTAGTGCAAATATGCCGAAAAAGAATCCCCCTGATATGAAAGTGTATGGTGTGAAGAAGCTGTCAGATGCGTTATCTGTCCTTGATGATTTGGAAGATTTCTAAAGGAGAAAAGTATGGGCTCTTTTGATTATATCAAACAGGCTATCAGAAAAAATGGATATACTTTACAAAAAGTTGCTGATGAAAGTGATATGACGAAAGGCTATCTTAGCCAATTGATTAATAATAAAATCAAGAGTCCCAGTGCTCAAAAGATGTCGGCATTACACCAATTTTTAGGGTTAGAATACCCAGTGAAAAAGAAAACCATTGGTGTGATTTTTGGCAAATTTTATCCTCTTCACACCGGGCATATTTATTTAATTCAACGTGCTTGTAGTCAAGTAGATGAATTGCATGTCATTTTATGTCATGACGAGCCTCGTGATAAAAACCTTTTTATCAACAGTGCGATGTCACAACAACCTACGGTCAGTGATAGATTGCGCTGGTTATTACAAACCTTTAAATATCAAAAGAATATCCGTATTCATGAGTTTGATGAACACGGTATAGAGCCACAGCCTCATGGTTGGGAAATGTGGAGTGATGGGATCAAAACATTTTTGCGTGAAAAGCAGATAACCCCTGATTTTATCTATACTAGTGAACGGGAAGATGCGGATCAATATAATGCTTTCTTGGGTATTGAAACGGTTCTGATTGATCCTGAACGTTCATTTATGAATATCAGTGGCAGTCAAATCCGCCAAGCGCCTTTTAAATATTGGGAATATATTCCAACAGAAGTAAAACCTTTCTTTGTGCGTACAGTAGCGATTTTAGGTGGCGAATCCAGCGGTAAATCAACGTTAGTGAATAAGCTTGCCAATATTTTCAATACGACGAGTGCATGGGAATATGGTCGTGATTATGTATTTTCTCACCTTGGTGGTGATGAAATGGCATTACAATATTCCGACTACGATAAAATTGCATTAGGGCATGCTCAATATATTGATTTTGCTGTTAAATATGCAAATAAAGTCGCTTTTGTTGATACGGACTTTGTCACAACACAGGCATTTTGTTTACGTTATGAGGGTAAAGAGCACCCCTTTGTTCAAGCTCTGATTGATGAATACCGTTTTGATTTAGTTATTTTGCTAGAAAATAACACGCCATGGGTAGCCGATGGTTTGCGTAGTTTAGGGAGTGATAAAGATCGTCGTCGTTTCCAAACCTTATTAATGGAAATGCTCGATAAAAACAATATTGAGTATATCAAAGTTAACTCCCCTGATTATGACGAACGTTTCTTAAGTTGCGTTGAATTAGTCAGAGAATTATTGATGATGCAATCAAAACATATTGAGTAACATTATGATTAAAAAACGCCATTAGTGGCGTTTTTTTACATTGAAGAATGATAATAATCGCTTGTCTCAAAACTTAATGTTTTTCTTCCTGAGTAAATTTCTTTTATTCTTTACTACTAATGACCTATCAGAACAAAATCTCTTGCCAAAAGATAAAAATATATAAAAAAATCTGTCAAATAAGCTATCTACGTAATAATGCTATTTTTTTCAATAAGGTGAAAAAGGTTACTGAAAATTAATTCAGGGATCTCTATTATAGAAAATAGGTATAGATTTATCGGTGTGTATTTCTTTTGCCATTAGGTGTGAGGAGTCACACTCTCTATCTTCATTCGCTTAGGTGAAGAAGCAGACTATTTTTCGTAAAAGGACAAGATAATGGCACAACCTTCCCGTGTTTCACTTCATATCAAGAAAACAGTCATTTCGTTAGCGATTGCTGCTTTAGGTTTTACCGTCTCATCAAATGCATTGGCTTATCAAAAAGTCCATCAACCTGATAATAGTTATCAGCAGTATGTCTCTCAGCGCCAAACGGTTGATAGTTTGATCCAAGATGCATTAGATGCTTTTAAGTCACCAGCGCGTGTCTCTGATGCTGGTTTTACGGGAAAACTGCCATCAAATATGGAAATTGTGGCGCAAAAACTGCAACAAGCTTATAAATTAGAGCCTTACCGCCTTGATTTATTATTTAGTACTGCCAGCGCTTATATCTATAACAATGATGTTCCTCGCGCAATTACGATTTATAAACAGATTTTAGAAGCCGCTCCTGATGATATTGATGCGTTAATTTATGTGACTTCGTGGACACGTTTCGAAGGTAAAGATAAAGAAAGTGAAGCCTATTTCAATAAATTAAAATCATTAAATCCGGCGAAAGCGGATGAACTCAAACGTTTCTTTGCTGAGATAGATCGTGTCAGCAAAATGCCGTTAAGTGATAAATTAACGCAAACAGATTTGGCAAAACTAAATAAAACCAAAGATAACAATGCGATTGTGACATTGGGTTATGCATTAAATCCTGATGGTACAATGAATAAAATCTTAATTGAACGTCTAAATAAAACCTTAGAAGTTGCTAAACAATTACCTGAAGCCATGATTATCGTGACGGGTGGTGTGCCTAAAGCACATCAAACAGAAGGAAAGTTAATGGCGGATTGGTTGGTGAAAAATGGTATTGCACCAGAGCGTATTTTCCAAGAGAACTATGCACGTACAACAGTCGAGAATGCGTTATTTAGCCGCTATGCCTTAACCAAACATCGTATTAAAACAGCTGTTATTATTAGCTCTGGTAGTCATGTTCGTCGTGCCGATGCGATTTTCACACTTGCAAGCTGGCAAAGTGGCCCAAGTGATATCTCTTACCTAACAGTTGTTGCACCAGATAAGCCATTAGCTGAATTACAAAAGGCAAGTAAATCAGATATACAAGGCATTTATCGTGATGGCTTAAAAGCATTAGGATTATGGAGCTTCCGTAGTTATCCACTAGAAGAGCGTTGATAGGAAAGTCTCTCAGGTAATTAATTAGAAAGAAAGCCTCCTCAATAATAAAATAGGAGGCTTTTATTTATCTATACTCATTTAATTTTCATTGAATTGATAACAATTATCATTACTATTGCTTCTCACAATAGTTAATAATGAGAAATAAAGTGAGAATTCCTCTGATGATATGCGCATTGATGGCCTCTTTTCCCAGCTTTGCAAGTTGCTTAGCAGTAACTGAAAATAAAGAAATGACAGGTCATTTTGATAACAATAATACGTTGTGTTTTACCGCTTATTTAGAAAGCCAACGTTATGTTGAATTAAACGTAAAAGGGATACAAAACCTACGGTTAGAGACACAAGATGGCACTCATATTCGTAGTTTATTAAAGGATATTCCTGCTGATGGGCAACAGAAAGTACGCTTTTTATTACCCGAAACGACACATTATCAATTGGTTGCACAAGGCGAAGCCAAAAAACAGTGGCAATTCACGCTAATAACACAGCCTTATCAACCGTTAGATAAAGATGCAGGTATTGCACCAACTAGCCCTCGTTTACAAACACTCGCCAAACAACTTGATCAAAAAAATATTCAGGCATTTTGGCAACAAATACATCAGGAAGGAACTCCTCTGATTGAGCCTTATGATCATGATAAAAAGCGAGTCACTTTTCTATGGCAAGGTGCCAAAAAGAATGTTTATTTATTGGGATCACCCGATGGTAACCATGATCCGTTAACCCATTTAGCCAATAGCGATATTTGGTATCGCAGTTATATCGTGCCTAACGACACATTAATGCAATATAAATTAGCGCCTGATGTGCCTGTTATTGAAAATTCAGAGCCTTTTGAACAACGTCGTGCGATCTTAACCACGGCACAAGCCGATCCGTTTAATTCCCAAAATTCACCAAGTCAGTCTGAGGATATCTATAATCACTTTTCGTTATTGTCGTTAGACAGTAAACGTGAATGCCAATTGCCCGATATTCTTGATAGAACAATGAAAGGCAAGACCGAGATTGTTCGTTTTCACAGTGAAATCTTAAATAATGATCGTGAAATTGCACTTTATCTGCCAGCCCAAAAAATGGAAATACCGCGGATCTTGGTGTTATTTGATGGTCAAACTTATCGTCGCCAATATGGTATTGATCGGTTTTTTGATAAACAGATCGAGGAAGGTAAATTGGCACCGATGATGATCCTATTTGTTGATAGTATTGATAGTGATCGCCGTAGTGTTGAATTACCGCCAAACCCTGATTTTTATCGTTTCTTGGCTGATGAATTATTTGTTTGGCTAGAAAAAGAGAAAGGTATTCACGTATCTGGGGAAGAAACGATAATATCAGGCTCAAGTTATGGTGGATTAGCATCTTCATGGGCCGCATTTAATCGCCCTGATCGTTTTGGCAAAGTGCTGAGTATGTCTGGCTCTTATTGGTGGACACCTGAAAATGAAGAGCCAGAATGGCTTATTCGACAATTTGAGCAAGCAGATAAAAAGCCATTGCAGTTTTTCTTAGAAGCAGGGCTATTTGAAAGTCGTGGTGATAAAGGGGGGATTTTAAATAATAATCGCCATCTTAAGCAGGTTTTAGAGCAAAAAGGCTATCCTGTTAAATCACTCGAAATGGCCAGTGGGCATGATTATATTTCTTGGTGTGAAACCCTGTATTTGGGCGCAAAAGCATTAACCCAAGAGAATGACTAGTTTAAGATCTCGCCTTAACAATATGCTTTAATACAACAGAAGCTTATATACGCATTCGCGGTATAAGCTTTTTGTTTGTCATCAACTTGTCATAAAGCTGTCATCGAAATCACTTTTACTCTTCATTTCTCTGTCATTTAACTGCCGTAAGCTTTTCCTGACTTAAAACATTAATCCTGTTTTTTTTATTTTAGAGTGCAAGGAAAAAGCTATGTCTCATCGTTACCAACGTTCTATTTTATCCGTTATTGTAACAACGCTATTAGCTGGTGCGAGTTTCTCTTCTTTTGCAGCTCCCGTTGCTGCGGATACAATTTTGGCACAAGATCGCGCAGCAAAAGGTAATATCACGGAATTTGGCGGTGCTCGCCGTATGACTCAAGATCAAACTGAGGCATTAAAAGCCGCTTTAAATAACAACCAGGCAAAAAATGTGATCCTCTTTATTGGTGATGGTATGGGGGATTCTGAAATCACTGTTGCACGTAACTACGCTGAAGGTGCTGGTGGTTTCTTTAAAGGCATTGATGCGTTACCGATAACGGGTCAATACACACACTATTCATTAGATAGAAAAACACAAAAACCTAACTATGTAACCGATTCGGCAGCCTCAGCAACGGCATGGGCTTCGGGTGTGAAAACCTATAATGGCGCATTAGGGATTGATGTGTTTGGTAAGGATCACCAAACTATTTTGGAATTAGCAAAAGCCAATGGAAAGGCAACAGGGAACGTAACAACGTCGGAAATTCAAGATGCGACACCTGCGGCATTGTTCTCGCATGTGACAGGACGTAAATGCTATGGCCCCGTTGAGACTTTAGAAAAATGCTCAACAAACGCATTAGAAAATGGTGGTAGAGGCTCTATCTCTGAGCAGCTTTTAGTGACTCGAGCAGACGTTACATTAGGGGGCGGAGCGAAAAGTTTTGCTCAAACTGCAGCTGCCGGTGAGTACAAAGGCAAAACGTTAGAACAGCAAGCGATTGAGCGTGGTTATCAAATAGTGAAGGATGCAAAATCACTGGATGCGATTACGCTGGCAAACCAAGATAAACCAGTATTAGGTTTGTTCCATGAGGGCAATATGGCCGTGGCATGGGAAGGCCCTAAAGCGACATATCATGGTAATTTGAACAATCCACCATTAGAGTGCAAACCTAACTCTAAACTCGATCCAAATGCGCCAACACTGGCACAAATGACCAAAAAAGCGATCGACTTACTGAAGACCAATGAAAATGGTTTCTTCTTACAGGTCGAAAGTGCCTCTATTGATAAGCAAGATCATAACGCTAATCCTTGTGGACAAATCGGTGAAACGGTTGCGCTAGATGAAGCCGTACAAATCGGTTTAGATTTCGCTAAGCAAAACGGTGATACGCTGATTATCGTGACTGCAGACCATGCTCACTCAAGCCAAATTATTGAAGCGGATGTGAAATCAAGCGGGTTAACACAAGCACTTATCACTAAAGATGGTGCGGTTATGGTGGTGAATTACGGTAACTCTGAAGAGGAATCTCAAGAGCATACTGGTGCGCAATTGCGTGTGGCTGCTTATGGCCCGCATGCAGCTAATGTGGTTGGATTAACTGACCAAACAGACTTGTTCTTCACGATGCGTGATGCAATGGGTCTGAAATAAATTTAAGCTGAATTTATAGTCTGTCTGAACTTGTAGTCGAATTGTCTTACTAAATTGTTGTATTTTCGCGCGACTTAGAGAGATACCCTCTGGTCGCGTTTTTTTATTAATAATTTAGTCTATTTAAAATAAAATGATAATAAATCAATAGGTTATTTATAGGCTGATTTTGAAAGTTACACATTCTCTGTTATAATTAACAGAACTTACAAACTAATCTATGTAATATTCTCAACTTCTCCATTGATTATTGCACTTAAGTTGCAATATCTTTTTGTCAAATAACACTCTACGTTATTTAAGGCATTACCCGTAAAAATTTTTCTCAGATAGATTATCTGCTCGTGGTCTTTCTCTTTTTTATGAGATTGAAGGAGAACAGAGTCAAACAAACAACGATAAAAATAAGGTTATTATTTCTATGCTGACACTGCTTCATTTACTCTCATCAGTCGCACTTCTTGTCTGGGGAACACATATTGTTCGTACAGGCATTATGCGCGTCTTTGGTTCTGATTTACGCCGAATTTTAGGTAAAAGTATTAATAAGAAATCCAATGCTTTCCTTGCGGGTGTTGGGGTAACGGCATTAGTCCAAAGCAGTAATGCGACGGCACTTTTGGTTATCTCTTTTGTGACGCAAGGGCTGATTTCGATTACACCGGCACTGGTTATTATGTTAGGTGCAGATGTGGGTACTGCACTGATGGCGCGAGTGCTAACCTTTGATCTCTCTTGGTTATCTCCACTACTTATTCTTGTCGGGGTGATCACTTTTCTAAGCCGTAAAAAAGAGCGGGTCGGGCAATTAGGGCGTGTAGGAATTGGTCTTGGTTTAATTATTTTAGCCTTACAGCTGATAGTCACTTCCGCAGAACCAATTACCCATGCCAGTGCGGTACAAGCTATCTTCACATCATTAAGTGGAGACACTGTTTTAGCTCTCTTAGTGGGCGCTTTGTTTGCTATGGTGAGTTATTCAAGTCTGGCTGCTGTGTTATTAACAGCGACATTAAGTGCAACTGGGCTAATGCCTTTATACATCAGTTTATGCATTGTGATTGGTTCTAATATTGGTAGTGGTTTGTTGGCGTTAATGAGTAGCCGAGGGCAGAATGTTGTTTCACGCCAAGTAGTACTAGGAAGTCTATTTTTTAAATTGATTGGTGCACTATTGGTTTTACCTTGGATAACCATCATTGCAAATAAAATTCAGCAATATGGATTTTCACCGGCTGAAGTCGTTATCTATTTTCATGTTATTTATAATCTTGCACGCTGTGTAATGATGATCCCTTTTGTCGGCATAATGGCAAAATTATGTCAGCGACTGATCCCAGAATTGCCTGCTACAGGATCTGAAGTGGCACCTCGTTATTTGGATCAATCAGCTATTGATACACCTTCTTTAGCTATCGCTAATGCGGTTAGAGAATCACTACGATTAGGTGATGTTGTCGAACAAATGTTGCAACGTTTTACTGCATTAATGGAAGGTGATCGTCAGCAAAAAAGGGAAATTAGCCAGTTAGAAGAAGAGGTCGAATTACTCCATAGCAGCATAAAATTGTATATGGCACAAATTCAACAGCATGATCTAGGAACTGAAGACTCTCGACGTTGGGCTGAAATTATTGATACAGCGATGAATTTACAGCAATCATCCGCTATCATAGCGCGTATGTCATCTGAAATGGTGAGTAAAGGTCTAAATCATCACTTATTTTTATCGGAGGAAGGGCGTCGTGAATTACAGACACTCCTTGAGCGTCTGCAAAGTAATCTGAATCTGGCGATGTCGGTATTTGTTTCCGGCAACATGGAACATGCTCGTAAATTACGTCGAGCAAAACATCGTTTCCGTTTACTCAACCAGCGTTACTCGTTTGCTCATGTAGAACGTCTTCATTTGCATAATATGCAAAGTATTGAAACTAGTTCTCTGCATACCAGTTTGCTCGGTGATATGAAACGGTTGAATTCCTTATTCTGTGCCGTGGCTTACCACGCATTAGAACGAAGTGAAGCATCATCAGAACAGGTTAATCTTTAATAATGAAAAACAATATTCGTCAATTAACAAGAAATGAAATTCCACAAGTATGGGAAATTGATAGAACTGAGCTTATTGAAAAGCTGTATGTATTAAAAGAAGGAAAGTTACTTTTATCAGAGCAACGTTTTGATATGAAAGGTTGGCCAGAAGGTGAAGCAGAGCATTACACTCCTGTTTTACTCGAAAGTTTTGACCGAGGAGCACCTTTCTGGGGTGTTTTTAAACAAGGTCAATTGATTGCAGCTGCGAGTGTTGATCCGCAAAAACGTGGTCAAAATGGTACCTTACTGCAACTCTCTTTTTTACATGTTAGCCACCAGCAACGTGGGCAAGGTTTAGCACGAATATTATTTGATTATTGTGTGGAATATGCGAAGAAAAGAGGGGCTGATGGATTATATATATCATCAACACCTTCTGAAAATAGTGTGAATTTTTATCAGTATTTAGGGTGTCGTTTAGTTGATACTCCTGATCCTGAGCTTTATGAAAGAGAGCCTGAAGATATTCATTTAGTCTTTCATTTTATCAATCTAAATAACGCTTAGTTTCGTTTATTGACCACTATAACAACATAATAAAATTGAACGTCTTATCGTGAAAATGGTAAGACGTTTTTTATTTATTATTCTAAAAGATACACATAACCCTTTAAAAAATAAGGATATCAAATAAGTTTTTTTCTTTATATAAGTTGATTTGGTATAAGTGTTATATATAATAATGAAAATCATTATCATTAATGGTGTGTTATTATGGCTAAACCAACACGTATACCTCCAGTGACATCTTGGACATCTCGTATAAATTTATGGGAAATGTTGGCGGTTTCTTCTTTGCTAACAGTGATCACGCATTATATTGCAGGAACATCAGCCTTTACGCTGATTTTAGTGGTTTCAATGCTGTTATCCACCTTGATGCTGTTCCATAAAAAATTACAGATGTGGGTGATGATACCCGCAGGTGTTGTATTAACCTACAGTTTGATGACACTTTTAGTCGCATATTATGGATAGAGAATATTCGCTGAGTGATTGGAGGGGAGTTATCACAAGAAAAAAAGGTTATTGAGTGGTGCGAAGAGGGGGACTTGAACCCCCACGTCCGTAAGAACACTAACACCTGAAGCTAGCGCGTCTACCAATTCCGCCATCCTCGCAGTCTTACTCAATAATTTTACTCTGGATATTGTCTGTTTGGTGCGAAAAGGGGGACTTGAACCCCCACGTCCGTAAGGACACTAACACCTGAAGCTAGCGCGTCTACCAATTCCGCCACTCTCGCATTCAGACAGGAAGCGAATTTTATGCCTTTTATTTTTGGCGTCAATTATTTTTTATCAATAAATTATCTTGGTGATGAAAAATAAAACACCTTGAGTTATCACTTAAAATCAGCCCCAAAAATAAAGCCCTGTTTGAGATAACAGGGCTTGTGATTAGTCTTTCTTGGTTGCTTGGTAAACTTTAAATTTACCTGTTGATGCAAGTACTTCGTGAGAGCCAAATACATGATCCAAAATATCTGGATAAGGGATAAATGAATTCGCTACAATGCGCAATTTACCGCCTCTTTTCAGATAATTTGGAGCAAGGCGAATAATATCTTCAGCAGCGGTATAGCTTGTGCCTAAACCATCATGGAAAGGCGGGTTTGAGATTATCCAATCATAAGTTTCTTCGACCGCTGAATAGACATTACTTGCAATTACTCGACCTTCTAATTCATTCACGTTTAAGGTGGCGATACTAGAAGAAATTGCCGCCGCATTCACATCACATAGTGTCAGTTTCAACATTGGGTTTTTCTTACCAAGTACAGTGGCGAGTACACCACAGCCACATGCCATATCCAGTAAATCGCCAACCATTGCATCATCAAAAGTTGAAAGTAATAAACGGCTACCCTCATCTAATGCGTTTTGGCTAAAGACACCCGGCAATGCCATTACAGTGAGATCATCATGGCGATAAGTTTGCCACCAGTTATTACGGTCAAACAGTGTTTGATATGTTTGAGTACCAAAAAATAAGCTACAACGGCGTGCTGAATCTATTTTTTTAAGTTTAGCGATACCGTTCATTAATTCAGTGGCACTTTTAACACCGCTACGGTTTTCACCGACGATAAAGATTTCAGTACCCACTTGTAAGTTAGAGCAAAGGCTACGCAGTTGGAAAGTGGCTTCGTTTTTATTTTTAGGCCAAAAGTAGATCAAGGTATTGCAATATTTCACAAAGGACTGATCTGCAACTAAACCAAAGAGTGCGTTATCACCCATTGATTTTAGTAATGGTAGCCACTGGTGATATTGGTTGGTATATGCTCTGACACTTTTTGCCTGGATCTGTGCTGCGAAAGTATCTTGGAGATCACCTGCAATAAGTACATGCCTGTCTGCGAAATGATCTAGGTGACGAAGAATAACTTCGCTAGCAGGGGACAGTGAGGACATTATGATTATTACTCCTTAAAAAACATGAGACGCATGATATCAGATATAAAGAAACCGACGCTATTTATTGGCGTAGTTTATGCCCTCTGATACTATGTACCGTTGTTCTACACTTGATAGGTAAGCATAATGAGCCGTAAAGACAGAATGTTATCCCAACTTGGAATTCGTCAGTGGGTACTTCATAAGCCTGCTGTGTTAAAAGGCGAGCATTCTGTTCAATTTCCGGATACAACACGTTTACTTATCATTACTGATGATACCGTTGATCTAAATAACGGGCTTTTCTCTGATATTTTTAGCGCCATGGGGATAGATAAAAACGAAATCTATTGTATTACAACAGATGATGTGAGCATGCTCACAGAATCATTTGATCTTCCCTGCTGGTTATTAGGCACTGATCTCATACTTCCCTCTGAATATACTTCTCTGAGAAGCCCTTCATTACATCAGTTATATTTTGATGCTGATGCAAAACGCGATCTTTGGAAACAAATCTATCAATATGAAGACCATTTCACTCTTAAACCCTGCTGATTTACCTTTAGCATGGCAAATTGAAAAATTAAGTCATTCATTCCCTTGGAGTGAAGAAACATTTTATAGTAACCAAGGAAGTCATTATTTTAATCTGAAAATTTGCATTGATAATATTATTGTAGGTTTCGCAATTACGCAATTAATATTAGATGAGGCAACACTTTTTAATATCGCAATCCATCCTGATTATCAGGGGAAAGGTTACGGTAAAGAACTTTTATTAGAACTGATTGAAACGCTTGAGAAAAAAAATATTACTACCCTGTGGTTAGAGGTGCGGGAATCTAATGAAAAAGCGTTCAATCTCTATGAATCTATAGGATTTAATTTCGTTTCAAAACGCAAAAACTATTACCCAACAAAGACAGGGAATGAAGATGCGATTATCATGGCTTATCCTATTTCTTTCTAATTAAATCTTTATTTAAGTTAAATTTAAAACGCCTTCTATTAGGCGTTTTTTTATTTTATTTGAAGTGTGAAAATTTTATTTTTTATTAATTGTATTTAAAATTTATCTTTATTTTCACTTAATATAAATTTATCAAGTTAATTTCACTTTTGTCATTGTTTAATTTTAAAACGTTAGGTGATTATAACAGTGTTAAAAAGGTGAATGGCATTTAAAATAAGTAAATTGAGTATTTATTTTTGTTTTAAATAAAGTGATTAGTCTCTAAATATAGACAAAATTAAATCTAAATGAAGGTGTATTTATTTAGGAACTTATATTCAATCCCGATTTTAACCGAAAATAAATAGGCTAATTCAGGGCTTTATTAGTAACTCATAAAGTCAGTTTGTAGAAATTTTAGTAAAATAAGTATTTTGAGAGTATCAATGAAAACAGCGTTACCCTATAAAGCAATAGGCACGATTAATTTTTTCAAACACTAGGCATCACTCCCTCAAGCAGATAAAATAGTAACCATTGATTGTTTATACAGACAAGATAGGCGAAAATAAGCGCCAATTAAGATTAACTTACGGGTTGAATGTCTTTATAGTCACTTTAATTATTACTTATAGCGATATATCAGTGCCTTACATTCTCTCGTCTATCAACTAGAAGATCACCATTGATGTCTAATCCTATTTTTCAGCAAGAAGTTGCTCGTCGTAGAACTTTTGCCATAATTTCCCACCCCGATGCGGGTAAAACAACCATCACTGAAAAAGTGTTGTTATTCGGACAAGCAATTCAACGTGCAGGAACCGTAAAAGGTCGTGGTTCAAATCAGCATGCAAAATCTGACTGGATGGAAATGGAAAAACAACGTGGTATTTCTATTACAACCTCAGTCATGCAGTTCCCTTATGCAGATTGCTTAGTTAACTTATTAGATACTCCAGGACACGAAGACTTCTCTGAAGATACTTATCGTACTTTAACTGCTGTTGACTGCTGTTTAATGGTAATTGACTCCTCTAAAGGGGTTGAAGATCGTACTCGTAAGTTAATGGAAGTAACGCGTCTACGTGATACACCAATTCTGACTTTTATGAATAAACTCGACCGTGATATTCGTGATCCAATGGAGCTCATGGACGAAGTTGAAACAGAGTTGAAAATTGCGTGTAGCCCTGTGACTTGGCCTATTGGTTGCGGGAAACTCTTTAAAGGGGTTTATCACATCCTTAAAGATGAAACTTATCTTTATCAAACAGGCCAAGGTCATACTATTCAGGATTCTCGCGTCATTAAGGGATTAGATAACCCAGAGCTTGATGAAGCTATTGGTGATGATTTAGCAAGCCAATTACGTGATGAATTAGAGTTAGTATTAGGTGCATCTCATGAATTTGATCATGAAGCATTCTTAGCTGGCGAATTAACTCCAGTGTTCTTTGGTACGGCATTAGGTAACTTTGGTGTTAACCATATGCTTGATGGCCTTGTAAAATGGGCACCAGCACCAATGCCTCGTCAAACCGATATGCGTGAAGTTACCGCTTCTGAAGAAACGTTCACGGGGTTCGTCTTTAAGATCCAAGCCAATATGGATCCTAAACATCGTGACCGTGTTGCATTCCTGCGCGTTGTATCTGGTATGTATGATAAAGGCATGAAATTACACCAAGTTCGAATCAAAAAAGATGTGGTGATTTCTGATGCATTAACCTTTATGGCTGGCGACCGTTCTCACGTTGAACATGCTTATCCAGGGGATATTATCGGTCTTCATAACCACGGTACAATCCAAATTGGTGATACTTTCACTCAAGGTGAAATTCTGAAATTTACCGGTATTCCAAACTTTGCACCGGAGCTATTCCGTCGTATTCGTTTACGTGATCCGTTGAAACAGAAACAGTTACTTAAAGGATTGGTGCAGTTATCAGAAGAAGGTGCTGTACAGGTCTTTAGACCTCTGGCAAATAACGATTTAATCGTAGGGGCAGTGGGTGTACTTCAGTTTGATGTGGTTGTTGCAAGACTTAAGAGTGAATATAACGTTGAAGCGATTTATGAATCCGTTAACGTTTCAACAGCTCGCTGGGTTGAGTGTGATAACGAGAAAAAACTCGAAGAGTTTAAACGTAAAAATGAACAAAACTTGGCACTTGATGGCGGCGATAACTTAACTTATATCGCACCAACAATGGTCAACTTGAATTTAACGCGTGAGCGTTATCCTGATGTTGAGTTTCATCAGACACGTGAACACTGATACTCGTCATACTTCAAGGTGTAGCGTTGTTGACTGCGTTCATTCGTACTAGTTACATACTTATGTATGCTCCTAGTGACTCATTTACTTGTCGCCTAGCTACATCTTGAATTATTTAGAGTATCTACTCTTCTGCTTCAAGGTGTAGCGTTGTTGACTGTGTTCATTCGTACTAGCCACATACCACATACTTATGATACTCGTCATACTTCAAGGTGTAGCGTTGTTGACTGTGTTCATTCGCACTAGTCACATACTTATGTATGCTCCTAGCGACTCATTTACTTGTCGCCTAGCTACATCTTGAATTATTTAGAGTATCTACTCTTCTGCTTCAAGGTGTAGTTTTTAGAGTAACTGTATTGGCATACTTACAGTTGTAGCTCGAATTATTTAGAGTATTTAACTTAATGAAAAGGCTATGTTTTTTTAATATAGCCTTTTTTGTTTCTTAGCTTTTCTTTATTAAATCTACTCAACATATCTCTAATATCCAGCCCAAAAGCCCTTCTTCATTTGGAATTAATCTCTTTTTTTTCTGTTAACATTATGCTCGTTTTTATACTTATTTATAAATATATGTAAAATTTATTATAGTTTTATTCGTTATTATTAGAATAAAATTACTAGGATTAGTCTTTATTTGTTATTTTTTACTTTATTTAACTCAAATAGCTTATTAGTGTAATAGCTTAGATTGTTAAAGTTTTGTAGTAATTCATAAAAATACAGATATTAAAACACACATATTTCCTGTCGCAGTTATTGTGATTAGGGGGAGAGCAATGGAACAATATAAAACGCTGAAATTAGCGCTAGTAATGTCAATAGGCTTGGCTTTTGTCAGTATGGGCGCATCAGCTGAAACATCGTGGTATAGCGAAATCAATAACAGTGGGAATAACACGGGGCATTATTTAAGTGATACTTCCATCTCGAATAAGATTAAAGATACGCTATTACCAATGCAAGATATTGATAGTGAAAATATTTCTATTCGTACTGAGTTTGGACATGTTTTTCTTTCAGGTTTTGTTGATAGTAAAGCGCAAGAAGAAAAAATCTTACAAATTATTGAAAAAATTGAAGGTGTTAAAAGCGTAGATTCAGATGTAAATATCAAATCATAAAAATGATTTTCTTTTATATTCGTCATATTCTAAGAAGATATTGTCTGATTTATTTGTATGAATACGTAAAAAGAATGACGACAAAAAAATGTGCGGGTATCCTTTGATAAGTTGTATAAAGGAGACATTATGGGGAAGTATATACCTGTCACATTAAATAATATTACTGCACTCGAATTTCAATCCTCACTACCACAAGGCAAAGTCGCTTTAGTTTGTGAAGGCGGAGGTCAACGCGGGATCTTTACTGCGGGTGTCCTTGATGAATTTATGCGATCACAATTTGATCCCTTTGATATTTTACTTGGGGTGTCTGCGGGAGCGCAAAATTTATCTGCTTTTGCCTGTGGTCAGCGTGGATATGCACGTAAAATTATTAATCGCTATACAACTAATAATCAATTTTTTAATCCCCTTCGCTTTGTCCGTGGTGGTAATTTACTGGATCTTGATTGGTATATAGAAACGACTGCCAAAGAAATGCCTCTTGATATGCCAACAGCGCTACGTCGTTTTGATACAGGGCGCGAATTTTATATGGTGGCAAGTCGTTCCGATAATTTTCAGGCAAATTATTTTCAACCCGATGAACCGACTTGGCTTGAGATAATCAAAGCATCTAGTGCTATTCCTGCTTTTTATCGTAATGGTGTTTTATTTCATGATGTTGTTTATCATGATGGTGGCATTAGTGATGCTATCCCTGTGAGAGAAGCTTATAGGCGTGGTTGTCGTACTATTGTTGTTGTTCGCACTGTTCCTTCTGAATATCAATACACAACTGAATGGGTTGAGCGTATGGGAAAATGGTTTGAAAATAGCCGTTTACAGCGCTTTATGGAGATGGCACAAGTGCATATCGAAACCTATACCGAGACAATTAAATTTATCCAATCGCCCCCAGAAGATGTTGTGGTTATTGAAATATATCCACCAACCACATTGCAATCTAGCGCGCTAGGAAGTCGTTTAAGTGCACTAAATCATGATTATCATGTGGGCAGACGTTGTGGGCGCTATTTTCTGGCAACAATTGGTCAGCACTTTTCTAAGAAAAAATTCAAACAACACGATAAAAAAGTCTTTAGTTTGTTTGAACAAGAAGCGAAGGCTGATAAAGCAGAGAATGCCTCTATAATTCAACAAGGAACTCGCAGCGTACACCCTGATGTGAGGCAGATTCAGAATGAATAAATTTATTGATACCCACTGCCATTTTGATTTTCCGGTTTTTTATGATGATATTGCTAACAGTTTGTCACTAGCGCGTCAGGCTCATGTTGAAAAAATCATTATTCCCGCCGTTGCACGTTGGAATTTAGATGTTGTTGCAGAGCTCGCTAACCATCACCATCAATTATATTGTGCATTGGGATTACACCCTTTATATATCAATGAGCATACTGAACAGCATCTTTTGGAATTGGAACAAAAATTAAAAACGACTTCTCGTTGTGTTGCTATCGGCGAAATTGGGCTTGATGATTATATGGAAAATCCCCAGTCAGAGAAGCAAGAGGCATTTTTAATTGCACAGCTTAAATTAGCGATTAAATTCGATTTACCTGTGATCCTACATTCACGTAAAACCCACGATAAGCTAAGTGCACTTTTACGCCGTTATGATGTGCCTCGCAAAGGGGTTATTCATGGTTTTGCAGGAAGTCTGCAACAGGCAGAAAAGTTTATTCAGCAAGGCTATTTTATTGGTGTTGGTGGAACCATTACTTATGAGCGAGCACAAAAAACTCGCCGTGCAATTGCCTCGTTACCACTAGAATATCTGTTATTAGAAACAGATGCTCCTGATATGCCTGTAAGTGGTTTTCAAGGTAAACCTAATCGCCCAGAACGTATTCAGAACGTTTTTTCCCAACTCTGTGAGCTGCGTCAAGGATCACCAGAGGCGATCGCAGAGCAACTCTATCTCAATAGCCTACAATTATTTGGGCTCAACAATATTACCTAGCGCTTGAATGAAAATGCGGTTTATCTAAAGGTTAAAAACTCCCTAGCCTGTTCAACAATGCAATTTTCTTTTTTGTGTGATCTACTTCTCATTTATGACTTTTGTGTTACTTTTTTCAGACTCTATTTGTGATGGGTATTGAGGGTTCTTTTCTTAGACTAGGTATAATTATCCGGCAAAAAGAGTCAATAAGCTCTGGTTAGAGCGTTATTGATAATCCATTAAATTTTTATGTGAACAGGGATCCTTCAATGCAACTCATTATGAGCTTGGTCGGAATGGCAACATTAATATTGATAGCCATTCTGTTTTCCAGCAATCGACGTGCAATTAGATTACGTACAGTTGGTGGCGCATTCCTTATTCAGATTGGCTTAGGCGCATTTGTACTTTATTCAGATGGTGGTCGTAAAGTATTAATGGCTATTTCTGATGGTGTTAAAAATGTCATTGATTACGGTGAAAATGGAATGAGTTTTCTGTTTGCCGGCCTAGTATCAGACAAAATGTTTGAGTTGTTTGGTGGTGGTGGTTTCGTTTTTGCCCTACGCGTGCTGCCTGTTATCGTATTCTTCTCTTCACTAATTGCTGTGCTGTATTACCTCGGTATCATGCAAATTGTGATTAAAATTCTTGGTGGTGGCTTACAGAAAGTATTAGGCACATCACGAACAGAATCGATGTCTGCAACAGCTAATATCTTTGTTGGGCAAACAGAAGCCCCGCTGGTTGTTCGCCCTTATATTGCAAGAATGACAACCTCAGAGCTCTTTGCTGTTATGTGTGGTGGTTTAGCCTCTGTTGCAGGTTCTGTGCTTGCTGGATACGCCAGCATGGGCGTACCGTTAGAGTATTTGATCACTGCATCCTTTATGGCCGCTCCTGGTGGTTTACTCTTTGCTAAATTATTGATCCCTGAAACAGAAACACCTGATGATCAAAAAGATGCACTTGATAAAATGGCAGATGATGAGAAACCTGCCAATATTATTGATGCTGCCGCAGCGGGTGCCTCTTCAGGCTTACAGCTTGCTCTGAACGTCGGTGCCATGTTACTTGCTTTCGTTGCATTGATTGCATTAGTTAATGGTATTCTTGGCGGTATTGGTGGCTGGTTTGGTTATGAGAATTTCTCATTAGAATTAGTGTTAGGTTGGATCTTCGCACCAATTGCTTTCCTTATCGGGGTACCTTGGAGTGAAGCAACTATTGCAGGCTCATTTATTGGACAAAAAATTGTTATTAATGAGTTCTATGCTTACTCTGAGTTTAGTAAATATCTACAAGAAGATGCATTAGTTGCAGGTTCTGGACTTATGGTGCTATCAGAGCAAACGAAGATAATCATCTCCTTTGCATTGTGTGGTTTTGCTAACCTCTCTTCTGTTGCCGTACTGTTAGGTGGTTTAGGTGGAATGGCGCCTAACCGTCGCAAAGATGTGGCGCGTTTAGGAATGAAGGCCGTACTTGCTGGTACACTCTCTAACTTAATGAGTGCAACAATTGCAGGTTTCTTCTTTGCATTAACAGCAATGGCAGTGGTTGCTGCTTAATTGATTTTTATTGTGAAGAGCAGATGGGTTTTACCTATCTGCTCTTTTATGTTTGTTTTCTGTTGTAATGTTAACTATTTTTATTGTGTGAGATATTTCGCAATTTGTATTGAGTAGGGCCAATAGCAATATCATTTCATATTGATCACGCTTTTTTTTGCGTTATAAAGACGACTTAAAGGCGCTATTCGAGTAACATTAAACCAGAAAATGACCTAAACGTGATATTTGTCACATTTTTATGTCATTGTTTGCAAGTTGCATTTGATTAGTGTGACGTAAAGCACATCTAATTGTTCCTTAGCGTGTTCAAATAAGATGTGCTGAAACTTCATGGAATGGCGAAGGCTCAATGACGGGTCGCCGAAGTGAGCATAGCGCGGTGAGAGGGAGCTCAGCTGTCGTTGTAGCGCAAGTTACAGCAACATCTTCAAGGAACCAAGTCCGCTCGCCAACAAATTTAATCGCTAACCTTAAGCGTACGCCCAAAAGGGCTTGAGAAACATCGTTGGAGAGTTTTATGACAGATTTAACCGCTGCAGCGCGCCTTGCGCTGTCTTTGATGGATTTAACTACATTAAATGATGACGACACTGATGCAAAAGTGACTGCATTATGTCATCAGGCTAAAAGCCCAGAAGGCAATACAGCCGCTATTTGTATCTACCCACGTTTTATTCCATTAGCACGTAAAGTGTTACGCGAACAGGGTACTCCAGACGTTCGAATTGCAACCGTAACTAACTTCCCTCATGGTAATGATGATTTAGATATCGCATTAGCAGAAACCAACGCGGCATTAGCTTATGGCGCAGATGAGGTTGACGTAGTTTTCCCTTACCGTGCATTTATGGCAGGTAACGAGCAAATCGGTTTTGATATCGTTAAAGCATGTAAAGAAGCTTGTGCAGAGGCAGGTTCTTTACTGAAAGTAATTATTGAAACGGGTGAGCTGAAAGATCCTGCACTTATCCGTAAAGCATCTGAAATTTCAATCAAAGCAGGTGCTGACTTTATTAAAACTTCCACAGGTAAAGTACCTGTAAATGCAACACTGGAAAGCGCTGAGTTAATGATCCAAGTGATCCACGATATGGGTGTTGGCAAAGAAGTTGGTTTCAAACCAGCGGGTGGTGTACGTACCGCTGAAGAAGCTGCTCAATACCTTGCATTAGCTAACCGCATTATGGGTGACAACTGGGTTGATGCCCGTCACTTCCGTTTTGGCGCGTCAAGCCTGTTAGGTAATTTATTAGCCACTTTAGGTCATGGCGAACAAAAATCGTCTAGTGGTTACTAATCCATTCGTGAAATACGCCCACTCTTCATTATTGTGGGCGTTACCAATGCTATAAAACCAGGAGGTTGCAGTGTTTCTTGCCCAAGAGATTATTCGTAAAAAGCGTGATGGTCATCCTTTAACTGAGGAAGAAATTCGTTTTTTCATTAATGGCGTCAGAGATAATACTGTTTCTGAAGGTCAAATTGCTGCATTAGCAATGACTATTTATTTCCACGATATGACAATGCCAGAGCGTGTTGCTTTGACATTAGCTATGCGTGATTCCGGTACAGTTCTGAACTGGAAAAGCCTAAATTTAAACGGCCCAATCGTTGATAAACACTCAACTGGTGGTGTGGGTGATGTAACTTCACTGATGTTAGGGCCAATGGTTGCGGCTTGTGGTGGTTATGTTCCTATGATCTCTGGTCGTGGATTAGGCCACACAGGTGGAACATTAGATAAGCTTGAAGCAATTCCGGGCTTTGATATTTTCCCTGATGATGAGAAATTCCGCGACATTATTCGCAATGTCGGTGTTGCCATTATCGGACAGACTAATTCATTAGCACCTGCTGACAAACGCTTTTATGCTACCCGTGATATTACTGCTACAGTTGATTCAATCCCGCTTATCACTGCATCTATTTTAGGTAAAAAATTAGCTGAAGGCTTAGATGCATTAGTGATGGACGTTAAAGTGGGCTCAGGTGCCTTTATGCCGACTTATCAGAAATCTGAAGAGCTGGCTGAGTCAATTGTTCAAGTAGCAAATGGCGCAGGCTGTCAAACTACGGCACTGTTAACGGATATGAATGAAGTATTAGCTTCTAGCGCAGGTAATGCGGTTGAAGTACGTGAAGCTGTTCAATTCTTAACAGGTGAATATCGTAATCCACGTCTATTTGAAGTCACTATGGCGCTGTGTGTTGAAATGTTAGTATCAGGCCGTTTAGCGGATGATCGTCAACAAGCTCGTCAAAAACTGCAAGATGTGTTGGACAACGGTAAAGCGGCAGAAGTCTTTGGCCGTATGGTTGCAGCACAGAAAGGCCCATCTGATTTTGTTGAAAACTACAATAAATACCTGCCAACTGCGGTATTAAGTAAACCTGTATTCGCTGAGAAAGCAGGATTTATCACTGAAATGGATACGCGTGCATTAGGTATGTCAGTTGTGACATTAGGCGGTGGTCGTCGTAAAGCAACTGATACTATTGATTATAGTGTTGGCTTAAGCGATATCGTAGCGCTTGGTGCTGAAATCAATACAGATACACCTTTAGCGATGATCCATGCTAACAGTGAAAAATCATGGCAAGAAGCTGCGGCTGAAGTCCGTAAAGCGATGGTAATTGGTGACAGCAAACGCGAAGCTTCACCAATGGTGTACCGCCAAATCAGCGAATAAGAACTCAATTACGATTTATAAGTGACATATCCGTGGTCTACGGAGAATGACACAGGAGAGAGAATTATGAAACGTGTACATATCATGGTATTAGATTCCTTCGGTATCGGTGCTGCCGGTGATGCGGAGAAATTCGGTGACCAAGGTTCAGACACTTTAGGGCATATCGCACAAGCGTTTGCTGATGGTAAAGCAGATAGAGAAGGTCGTAAAGGTCCTCTTCATTTACCTAATCTTTGCCGTTTAGGTTTAGGTAAAGCTGCGGAAGAATCAACAGGTAAATTCCCTATTGGTTTAGATAAAGACGCAGATATTATCGGAGCTTATGGCTACGCGAGTGAAATCTCTTCTGGTAAAGATACTCCGTCAGGCCACTGGGAAATCGCAGGTGTTCCTGTTCTGTTTGATTGGGGATACTTCAAAGATCTGAAAAATTCATTCCCGCAAGAACTGTTAGAAAATATCGTTAAACGTGCAAAATTACCGGGTTATTTAGGTAACTGCCACGCATCTGGTACAGTGATTTTGGATGAACTGGGTGAAGAGCATATGAAAACTGGTAAGCCGATTTTCTATACCTCTGCTGACTCCGTATTCCAAATTGCATGTCATGAAGAAACTTACGGTTTAGATGAATTATATGAGCTGTGTGAAATTGCTCGTGATGAACTAAACAAAGGCGATTACAACATTGGTCGTGTTATTGCGCGTCCATTTATCGGTGATAAACCGGGTAACTTCGCTCGTACAGGTAACCGTCATGATTTAGCGGTTGAGCCACCAGCACCAACTATGTTGAAAAAACTGGTTGATGAAAAACAAGGCCACGTTGTTTCTATCGGTAAAATTGCTGACATCTACGCAAATGTAGGTATCACTAAAAAAGTGAAAGCAACGGGTATTAATGCTCTGTTTGATGCGACACTCGAAGAAATGAAACTTGCGGGCGACAACACAATTGTATTCACCAACTTTGTTGACTTTGACTCTTCTTACGGCCACCGTCGTGATGCTGTGGGTTACGGTGAAGCTCTTGAGTTATTCGACCGTCGTTTACCAGAATTAATGGAACTGGTAAAAGAAGATGACATTCTTATCTTAACAGCAGACCACGGTTGTGACCCAACTTGGCCTGGTTCTGATCATACTCGCGAGCACATCCCTGTTCTTGTTTATGGTCCAAAAGTTAAACCAGGTTCATTAGGTCACCGTGAAACCTTTGCTGATATCGGCCAAACTGTTGTTAAATACTTCGGTTTGTCTCCAGTCGATTACGGTAAAGCAATGTTTTAATTTTACTTCGGTAGGTATAGCAATATGCCTACCGAATTATATTTAAATAGTAAAAAGATCAATTAAAAGGAAGAATTATGGCTACCCCTCATATTAACGCAGAAATGGGCGATTTTGCTGATGTCGTTTTAATGCCGGGCGACCCGCTTCGTGCTAAATACATCGCTGAAACTTTTTTACAAGACGTGCGTCAGGTAAATAATGTTCGTGGTATGTTAGGTTTTACAGGTACGTATAAAGGCCGTAAAGTTTCTGTAATGGGCCACGGTATGGGTATTCCTTCCTGCTCAATTTACGCAAAAGAATTAATTACAGATTTCGGCGTGAAAGTTATCATCCGTGTTGGTTCATGTGGTGCAGTATTACCAGATGTTGAACTGCGTGATGTTGTTATCGGTATGGGCGCATGTACTGACTCTAAAGTTAACCGTCTGCGTTTCAAAGACCAAGACTTTGCTGCCATCGCTGATTACCAATTAGTTCAAAATGCTGTTGATGCTGCAAAAGCGAAAGATATTAAAGTTCGCGTTGGTAATATCTTCTCTGCTGATCTGTTCTACTCACCAGATCCAGAAATGTTTGATGTAATGGAAAAATACGGCATCCTAGGTGTTGAAATGGAAGCAGCAGGTATCTACGGTGTTGCAGCTGAATACGGCGCAAAAGCACTGACTATCTGTACTGTATCTGACCACATCAAAAAAGGTACACAGACCACAGCAGAAGAGCGTCAAACTACCTTTAATGAAATGATTGAAATTGCATTAGAATCTGTTCTGCTACTAGAAGACTAATCAATACATTTTGTTGCTTAAAAATAGTAAAAAACCCAATTTTTAAATTGGGTTTTTTTATGTCTAATTAATAAAGTTAGAAACTAAGGAGCATAAATATACGTTTCTAAGTAAGGATCCATTTTGATGGCATAATTTTTGATATTATCCAAACTTGGTGATAACGGCTCTTTACACTCTTTCTTACTGATAATGTTATTGTCTTTATAAACAATAATACCATTAAAATTCCAACCTCTCCCTTCGCCGTCATAAACGACGTAGCTATAGTTTCCATTCTTAAAACGAACATAGGTCGATGCCCCTGCAACAAACATCTGATGCCCATAAAAGACATTATTATTAGGTTGTTGAGGTACTGGTAGTGTTATCTCTGTTTTAGCAAGTGTGCCATAACGATAAACAGGAGGTTTTCCATGTTCAACGAACACGCTGACATACTTACCATTTTCAAGTTGGCAGGTAAATTCTTCAGCATGGACACTTGCGGATAATAATACGAATACAGCAGCAACAGCGATATGTGCTTTCATATTGTGTTCTCCGTTAATTACCTACTCTATTACTTTAAGTATCGGCAAAGAACACAAAATATGTAGAGTAAATATTCTGATTATTTAGTTAGGTTACTAATTTTCATTTTAACCAATATTTGTGTTATTACCAGAACAATCAACTGTGATAATTTCTTTGTTTATATTTTCATTGAACGCTATCTATGAACTTAGTTTTAACCCATATTTTGTACCTAATTTTTGTTAAAATTAGAATTAATTTGCTAGCTATGAAAAATATAGTAGTGTTTTCGTTTGATTTTGTTCGTTGTAATTAAATTAAATGTAATTTTTGCTGTACCAATTGTGGAAATAACAGATTAATTCAATTAATTAAATTGAGAATTCAGCAATATCAGTTGGTTAGCATGTGATTGTTATGTTTTGATTATATTTCAAATAGTTAATAGTATTGCAGGTGATTATTTTTGTTTATAGCTTTATTTTCACTGTGATGTCAGTCACATAAGCATATAAATGAAATAATAACATCTGTAAATTTAACTTTCCAAAGATTTCTATTGTATTGATATTAAATAAAATATTTTGTTTTATGTGGTTGCAAGCAGAGCTAATGTGATCACATGAAGCACTAACTAATTTAATTAGAAAATGTATAGTATTGCTATGCAATCAATTTAAATTTTTGTCGGTTTCTATTTGGAGAATATAGTGAAAAATCAAGATTTATTAGGTCTATCTTCTGCTAACATTCTGAATGTGGAATTTGAGAAGAAATACCACGACGTTATTGCTCACTTTTTCAGCCGAGATCCGAAGTATTGGCCGATATTTCAGGATAAAACAATCCAATCGATTACACAGTTTAGAAAAACAACAACTAACGATAATGACCAATTACAGCGTTACTCAAATGGGCAACAGCTATTCGATCGTTTAATGGCGGATACGCAAATCCAACAAAATATTAATTACCCAGAAAACGATCCTAATGAACTACTGATGCTAGTTTCGACACTGTGTAAAAACTGGGAAAATCCATTAGCGGTTGAAAACGTTATTGCAATGCCGAGTGATCCGGGTGTTTATGGTTCAATCTTAGGGTTAATGGGCAACCCTAACATGGTGTATTGTGAATATTCAGGTGTCGCTGATGCGTTAGAAAAAGTGACGATTAAAAAAGTCGCTAAATTGGTTGGTTACGATCCTGAAGTTGCATCTGGTGTGTTCACTCAAGGTGGCACCATGTGTAACTTATATGGTTATCTATTTGGTTTACGCAAATCTATGCCTAATTCTAAACATTTAGGTATGGCAGCAGATCAAGATTATCGCATCATTAACTCTCAAGGTGGTCACTACTCAAATATGACTAACCTTGCACTGTTAGGTGTTGATGTTGATAACAAAACCATCCGTATTAAGGTCTCTGAAGATAACACCATTAATTTAGAACACTTAGAACGTGAACTAAGAGCGTGCTTTACTGTTAAGTGCAAAGTGCCAACGATCATGTTAACCACCGGAACAACAGATACTTTTGGTGTAGATGATGTGAAAGGTGTTTGTGAGTTACGTGACCGTTTATGTGAAGAATTCGAGATCCCTGTTAAGCCACATGTACACGTAGATGCCGCAGTGGGTTGGCCGATTATCTTCTTCTTAGAATATGACTTTAGCAGTAATCCACTGGCAATTAACGATGTCACTTTAGAAGGTTTACGCCAGAATGTTGAGAAATTTAAACATCTAAAATATGCCGACTCTATCACTATCGACTTCCACAAATGGGGTTATGTGCCTTACACCTCAAGTTTAGTGCTGGTGAAAAACGGTAATGACTTCGTGGCATTGGAAAACGATCCTGAAAACTTCACCTATTTTGAGCATGAGTTAGAAGGGCAGACTCACTTACAATCTACTATTGAATGTACACGTAGTGGTGTGGGTATTTTTGGCGCTTATTCGGCAATGCACTATATGGGGATTGAAGGTTACCAAACCATTATTGCTCACTGCCTGCAAAACGCGAACTACATGCGCCACCAACTATTAGAGATGGGTAACGCAAAAGTCATCGTTCCGCAAAACCAAGGGCCAAGTGTTGGTTTTAAATTGTATGATCCTAATTTAGTCAAAGATCCTAATGTTGCTTTTGATTTAGAACTGACATGTTCTACTGATAAAGAAGCGTATGACTTTATGGTTCATAACACACAATGGCATAGAAAACTTTTCTTACAGCGTGGTAGAGAAGGATTGTTTACTAACTGGGTGGATTCTATTGCTTGCTCGAAATATGCGAAAAATAACCGTTATGTTTATCTTCCGGGTGAAAAAGCAGTATTTATGAATCCAAATACTGAACGTACACATATTGATAATTTTATGAAGATTTTAACTGAAATGAGTCAAAATCTGAGCTCAAAAAAGGCTGCGAAAATCTAATTAAATTATTGTCTGATTAAATAAAACAAACTGTACTTTAATAGAGGAAACTCATATTAAGGTACAGTTTTTGTTTTATAGGATAATAATTGCAGATTATCTGAGTTGGCTATCTTTACTACCGCGACGATTATACCCACTAAACGCATTATTCTTTTTATCAAACGCCTCTTGGCAACGTAAACAATAACGTACACCAGGAACGGCTTTTTGCCGAGCTGGAGAGATTGGCTCACCACATTCATCACAAAACTCTGCACTTTCTCCTTGTGCCATTTGATTACGAGCTCTTGCAATTGCATCATCAATGGTGGCATCTATTTGTTCTTGAACAGCGCTATCATTAGCCCATCCACTTGCCATCATATTCTCCTATTTTAACAGTGAATATAAATACTATTATTAGGGCAGTGGTGAAAAAATCAACAGATTAAAAGAGAAAATAGGTTGCTAAGATATCGTGATAAAAATAAAAACCCCCTCATAAAGAGGGGGAAATTTCAGAGGCATAATACGTCGTTGTTATTGTTTTTGTTCTCTAATAAACAGAGAAATGATAAAGAAGAGGGCGACGAATACGATAATTAGGTTAAAGCCAACAGAAACATTATAGCTTTCTGAAACCTGACCGATTAATGAACCTGCTAACGCACCGCCCAATCCTGAAGCTACATAAATAAGTCCCATTACAGAGCCACTTTTACTGGTTAATTTTGTGGCAACTGCTGCTGCTGTTGGAAATAGCACAGATAATGCGAAACCAAATACCATAAATAGATAAACAACATCTTGCACAAAGATACGGCTAACAATAATGGCGATAAGCGAGAACAGTGAAAATAAAATCAATGTTTTGCGATCACCCAGTGCAAGGTTAATAAAGCCACCAATAAAACGGCCGATAGTAAATAAGAATGCAAAACTAGAAATAACGTAAGCGGCAGTTTCTGCTTTTTGTGCATTACTCATATTCCCAATATCCATAGAGGTATAGAAAATAGGGAAGAAGTTTAAGAATGCGGCTTCGGCTGCCACATATAAAGTGATAAATAAAATAACCAGCAACAGTGATTTTTGTGTCAGCAACTCTAAAAAGTCACTGAATTTCATATCGACTTGTGCGCTACTTTCTATTTTTAACGTACTTAATACTAAAATAATCACAGCAACAATAACGGCAACACCAACATAAAAGGTACGCCATGAAATAGAGTGTGAGAATAAATATTGTAAAATAAGAGGTGTAACAATCATCCCTACACCAAACATGGCGTTAGAGACGTTAAACATCATTCCTGCTTTCTCTTTATAGAAAGTTGGAATAACAGTCACGATAGAGACAAGCATTGAGCCAATCCCTAAACCAATGACCAGATAAAAGCCAAAAAATAGCATCACGTTGAAAGCAAGGCTGGTTCCTGTTAAACCAACCGCCATCATTAATGAGCCAATAAACATCATGACTTTTAACCCTTTCTTATCGGTAAAATAGCCCGTTAATAAACTGGCGACTAAAAAACCGATTTGGAAAAAGGTAATTAGTGAGCCGACTTGGCTCATATTTAATGAAATATCATGTTGAACTTGTTCGAGAATAAGCCCTTTTGTATTTTGAATGCCACCGAGTAAAAACATCGTGACAAACAGAAGGAAAAAGACTTTCCATTTTTGTTGTTTAGCCATAATTTGATCCTGATTTTCCGCGGTGTATTATTCTTTAATTGTGTTGTTGTTATAAGCGTTATTATTAGGTGTATTGTGTTCACCAATCGCATCAAATAATTCTTGAGTCGCCCATCCATAGCAATAATAAAGTAAGTCATCACAAGCACTCTCTTCTGCGGCAATAACGGCTTCAATTAATTGAGAGGCAGGCAAATTCCACATTTGAATACCGCTATAAATAAAGGTATTTGGCTGTGAAAGCTGGCGAACTTTATTATTTTGTTCTGCAACAAAGTGAATAGGGAAACCCTGCTGTTTAAAGGTTTCATATGAAATATCATAAGGTAATTCAAATAAACGTTTAAACGCAGTGAATGCCCTCTCTTGGCTTTCACTATCATGAGCAAAATGATTAATTAGTCCTTGAACATCCGCACCACCCCCTAATTTGTGATAAGGGAAATGTTTAAGTGTGGATGAGTAACGCGTTAATTCATGATAGTTCTGACCTAAGATCCAGCTGTAAGCAGGTGGCCACAAGTCGAGCCATAACGTAATTCCACCCGCCGTTTGTTTGGCATCAGATAGTAATTTCTCAACCAATTGAGTCACACTTTGTTGGCGAAATAGTTGCCATGCTTTTAACAGAGGTTCTTCTTTTAATGCTGTAACAGGTGTTTCAAAATCCCCTTGTTTTAATGAATCTGCTAAAGCGGCGAGGCGATGTTTGATTTCATTAACAGGTAAGCCTTGTTGCACCATTTTCTTTTCACAGTGGGGGCAAAAACAGGTAAATAATCCCGCTGGATTGACTTCTTTACCTGCCCAATCAGGGAAACGAATGCGGTCAATTAAAAAGGTGTCATAACCGTAGTTTTGTTTTAATGCTGTGAATGTCTTTTGCCATAATTGAGCAACATCAGGAGCATTAGGGCAGAGCCAATGTGCTTGTGGACGGCCTTTAAAATCGACAACCTGATTGTTTTCTACATCACCAATAAAATCACCATTCAGAATATTTGCCCATGGAATGACTTTATATTTTCCACCGTTGGTGGCTTTTTTTATCGTCATTAGTGGATCTGCACCCGCTAAAATAGTGGGATCGACTCGTTGGCTCAGACGAGGAAAATCAGTATGAGTATTGATATGTAGTGTACCTGTTCCCATAACCATATTATGAATAGGGTTATGAGGCAGATCACCAATAGGGTAAGGGTTACGTTCAAAAATCGTATTAATTTCGACAAATAAATGCTCAACATGCTTCATACCGTCAAGGCGTTGAAGAATAGCGGGCATGCCTTCGTCTAAAATATCGTGTGGGTGAAGATGTATTCCTGCCATGAGTTGCTCCCATCTCGTTTAAAGACTTTTTTATTAGGGTTATCTCAATTGGATCTCGGGCATAAATTGAATTGATGGATAAACCGTGGCTAAGGCGAGAATAGCAATGCCATAAAGCGGGCCTTTTTCCCATAATTCAGAAAGCTCGATATTCACTTTGGTGTTAGCAAATAAATGTCTATCTAAATTTGCCTGAACACGCGGTAAAAAGGTGTCAGCAGAGCGGGTGAGCCCACCTGTTAATACCACTTTTTCCAAATTTGCAATGGCGACTAAATTCATAATGCCGATAGCAAGATAATCAGCCATTTCTTCAACTAAGGATTGAGCAAGCGGATCGCCTTGTTGTGAGGCTTGAATAATCTCAATTGCACTAAGATTTTCTCCTCGTAAGTTTGCCATTCGCTCACTTAAACCTGAGCCAGAGCAGAAACTCTCAAAGCATCCTTTATTACGCCAATTGCGAAAGAGATGATCACGAGCAAACATCATATAGCCGATTTCACCAGCTGCATTGTTTGCGCCACGGATAACTTTTCCATCCATCAGCAAAGCGGAGCCTAACCCTGTGCCGATGCCAATCAGCGCACAACTGTGTGTATGGCGACAACGGCCTTTCCACATTTCACCGACAAGTGCTGCACGAATATCATTTTCGAGTACAACGGGTACATTGAGTTTTTCTGTAAGTTGTTGTGCTAGAGGCAAATTATCCCATTGAGGTAAGTTAGGGGAGCCTTCTAGCACAACACCATTTTTGATATCGATGATCCCTGGTGTGGCGACACCGATAACATTGATCTTTTGACGGTCTACGCCGCTTTTTTCGATCACATTTTCAATACTTTGTGCAAATTGCGTAATAAAGTAATCACGATCGTCAGTGTCAAAGGTAGGTTCTTGATATTCATACAATAATTCGGCATCTAAGTTAAAAACCGCATAAGCGATTTTGGTTCCACCTAAGTCAATGCTGACGCCTAAACTGTGTTGAGGATCGAAGTTAACTAAAATACCTTTTCTGCCTTGTCCAGCAGGCGAACTGACACCGCTTTCATAAACGATTTTTTCTTCAAGTAGATCGTTAATAATTTCAGACACCGTCGCTTTTGTAATTCCGCTAATTTTGGCTATCTGAGCCCGTGACAAAGGACCTTGATGACGAATGACATTTAATACAAGCGAGGCATTCATTTGCCGTAATGTATTGGGTACGTTCGGTGTCACGTTACTACTCCATTTGTTTATAAACAAAACTAAAAGATGTTTTTTTTATATAAAATCGTCTGTGATTGATAGTTATGCACCGTTTTACTTATTTTGTAAAGTATAAAACAACTAATTAGTTTAGAAACCATCCTAAATGCGTTTGTGATCACAATTTGATGAGCCTGATTTGCACAATGAGATCATCCAAAAGATCTTCAATGTATATATTTGTTGCACATATTCTTAGGGCAATAAAACGACTAGAATGAAATCAATATCTATTGAACTAAAGAGAAAATTAGCATGAAAAAAGGAATGTTATTAAAAGGGTTAATAGGAATGTTATTGCTATTCCCACTGTATTCACAGGCAGTAACATTAAGCGGTTATCTTGAGGTAAAACGATTATTAGCTTTAGATCATCCTTCTAATAAACAACTAGAATCAGTGACACAAGCGTATTTAAACGGTATTGCGAATGGATTTAATTTTTATGCTGTTGCCGTAAAAATTGAGAATCAAAATAACGATGATTTTCGACCTCTTTATTGTACGCCTTCGAAAGTAGAACAAAATGGCGATTTTATGGTTAAGCATATCGATGCTTATTTAGATAAAAATCCTGAAGTGAAGAAAAAACAAAAAGAAACGCCGTTGGAGTTAATTTATATTTTGGCATTACAAGATGCCTATCCTTGCCATGCTGATGGAAGTCTCTAAACGAAAAATAGCCACAGTCCCTGTGGCTAAAATGATTTTGGTGTGCTCTTTTTCTTGTTATTTACTTCAGGTTGCCTCTCTCATAAGCTCCTTGATGAAAGACACTCAAGCCGTTGCTGCTTCAACTTGTTTTACAGGAACAAGATGACAACAATCGCTTTCACCAGTTTTTTCAAAGGTTGATAGACGGGTGATTAAGAGTGAATTCATGTCTGTTAATAATCCCTCTGCTTGCAGTTTTTGCATGATGCTTTCATCACAGTCATTGTTGTTTTGACGTTGATAAGCAATAGGCGTTACACCACGTAATACAGTCAATTGACCAGCAAGCGCGGGATTATCCGTTAATGCGTATACGTTGTTGTTTGGCATAAAGCGTGACAATAAGGTCACTGATTTGCCGTTTTCTGTTAATGCGGCAACGCTTAAATACTTGTCGTCATGAAAAGCCGTTGTGGCAGCAGCTAGTGCAATCCAACGACCAGTTTGTGAATAGTAAGACGGTGATTGCCAAGGATTTTCAGCATTAGCCGCAAAAGAGCGCTCTGCGCCTTCAGCTACGCGTGCCATTGCACTAACAGCTTCCACTGGATATTTCCCTGCCGCCGTTTCAGCTGACAACATGACGGCATCTGTTCCATCACCAACCGCATTCGCAATATCCATAACTTCTGCACGGGTTGGCATTGGGCTTTCAATCATTGATTCCATCATTTGGGTTGCCGTGATCACAGGGCAGCCTAATGCGCGACAGCGTGCAATCAATTGTTTTTGTGCGCCCGGTAAGCTGGCATCACCAATTTCTACAGCTAAATCGCCTCGTGCCACCATAATGACATCAGATGCTTTAATGATGTCATCCATATTTTCTTCACAAGAAACCACTTCTGCACGTTCAACTTTAGCAACGATTTTGGCGTGACTTCCTGCTGCAATCACTAAACCACGGGCATATTCAATATCTGCACCATTACGCGGGAATGAAACAGCGATATAGTCTGCTTGAATAGCGGCTGCTGTGTGTATGTCTTGCTTATCTTTGTCTGTTAATGCAGGTGCAGATAAACCACCACCGAGTAAGTTAATACCTTTACGGTTAGATAATTTTCCACCAACAGTAACGACAGTCTCTATTTTATTATTATTGACGGCGCTGACTTGTAATTGAATATTGCCATCATCAAGTAACAGAATATTCCCTGGTGTGACTTCTTGAACAAGTTGTGGGTAGTCCAAACCAACTTGTTGCTCGTCGCCTAATGTGCTGTCTAAATCTGCATTTAGAATAAAGCTATCGCCTTGTTTTAAATTAACTGAATCGTTTCGGAAATTAGAAATGCGAATTTTAGGGCCTTGGAGATCAGCCAATATTCCGATAAATACACGATGTTTTTCTGCGACCTGACGAATAGTTGCTGCTATTGCTTGATGCTGTTCGCGAGTACCATGTGAAAAGTTTAAACGAAATACGTTAGCACCTGCCATAATCAGCTTTTCAATCATCTGTTCTGAACAGCTAGCTGGGCCAAGAGTCGCAACAATTTTTGTCTTACGCATAATGACATTCTCTTTTTAAAGAGGGATACCCAACGGTATCCCTTGATGACAACTTAATTAATTCATTAATCCATGGTAACTTTTTTCGCATTCCAGACTAGCATCGCTAAAATCATGGAAACGATGGCAGAACCAATCCAGAAATACTGTACTGTGGTGAAGTCATAATGAGTTACACCATCAATTTCTGAGACTTTAATTAATGATGCCGAAATCAGTTCTTGAGCTGATGCAGCAATATAAGCAAATAGTCCGATAAAGCCTTTTACTGCCCCTACTGCGTTTTTCGGCATCAGGTCACAAGCGGTTAAACCAGCTAAAAACACAACTAAGCCACCAATAGCGAAACCAATCATACTTAATGCAATAGCATCCATAACACGGCTTTGTGGGCCCCAGAACATCAATGCAAAACCGGCGATGTTGGCAATACCATAAATAAGTGTTGGAATATGACGGTTAGCATTAAACAGTTTGTCTGAAACAATACCCGCTAGAATTGCGCCAATAAATCCTGCAATTGGATAAGTAGACATTGCAAAACCAGCATCAATCAGTGAGTAACCTTTTGAACCTTGTAGGTAAAGGACAGCCCATGAACTGATTGCATAGCGAGAGATATACATAGCCGCACATGCTGCAGCAATGATCCATACGGTAGGTTGTTTTAGGATAAATAATTGAGCACGACGAGTTTCTTTTGGATCGTTACTTTTAGAAAATTCAGCTTCTTCACCAAATGCCGTTGCTGGATCTGGCAGACCATAAGTGCGAGGGCGGTCTTTTAATAACATTAATAAGACTATACCAGCAGCTAAACTAGCAATACCTGCACCGATAAAGCCTGCACGCCAACCAAAAAAGCTTACAACAGTTGCAGTTAAGATCCATGTGATTGCTTCACCAATATTACGCGAGCCACCCCAGATAGAATAAACACTACCTCGTTGTTTTGGAGAGAACCATTGGAAGATAGAGACGCAAGAAGGTGCTGAACCTACAGATTGGAACCAACCGTTAATACCCCATAATAGAACGAAGAATAGACCTGCCGTTGACATCCCCATAAAAATACAAGTAATTGAGGAGGCAATTAACGAGATGGACATAAAGCGTCCAATATTGGCATAATCTGACAAGAAGCCGTTAGAGAACTTACCAAATGCATAGGTAAAGAAGAACGCAGAACCCATTAAACCGAGTTCAGTTGTTGTCACAATACCTGCATCCAGCATAGGTTTTTTAACCACACCGAGTGCCATACGAACCACATAGAACATGGCATAACCAAAAACAAGTCCTATAAAAACCTGCCATTGGTATTTTTTATAAATTGATCTGATCTTTTCATTAGATTCTTCTAATAGAGGGAGATCTTTTCTTGTTTTAAAGAATTTAAACATATAGATAGCTCCGAAAAAATAGATAAAGCTGAAAGTTTTTAGTCGGAGTGAATACTAGCGAGTCGGAAGGAATAACAGCAAAATGCTAACAATGAGTCATGATTGACACATTACCTTAATTTGATGGGTTAAAACTGTAATCTAGGTAATTTATATTAATACCAAAAGAAGAGAATATAAGCGTATCGCAAAAAAGATTGAGTCATAGTTGACTCACAATCGAAATAAAATAATTGTCATGAAATATTAAATTTATGATCCTGAGCACAATTTTAAGAAAACTTCTATGGTGAGGAAAATGAAAGGGAAACTTATCCTGTCATTCTTTTGTTTGTTTTTTATTTTCGGCGCAAATGCAAAAGATGATCGACTTGTTATCTTGACTACACATTCAGATACAGTAATGCGGCCATTAATGTTAGCTTTTGCTGAAAAATATCCAGATATTAAAACACAAGTTGTTTATCGACGTGTTGAAATCGCAGAAAGATTAATAAAAAATTATCCTTATCAATCTATTGATATTGTCATGTCTTCTTCCGCAAATTTTTATCATCATCTTGATAGAGAAGGCTTACTTTCTCGTTTGCCTATTAAAAATGAAACCCCTGACTGGTTATTAAAGCACAGTAGTATTATAAACGATAAGGTAACGGCGTTTGGTTATTCAGGGATTGGGATTATTAGTAATACTCAATATTTACAAAAGCATCAGTTACCTTCGCCTAAAAGTTGGAAAGACCTCACAGCTCCTATTTATCAAGGTCATTTGACGATGACAACACCAGCTAATTCTGGCACGACACAGCTAATGGTTGAAAATATTTTACAGGAAAACGGTTGGGAAGAAGGTTGGAAAATCTTATTGGAATTGAATGGTAATTTAGCATCAATATCAGCGCGAAGTGCTAGGGTCAGCGATGCCGTTGCTAGGGGAATTGTCGGTGCAGGGCCTGTCATTGATAATTATGCTTTCAATCATCAAAAACGGTTTGATTTTATTGATTTCGACTATTTTGATAAATCAATAATTTTACCCGCTTATGTTGCTATCTTAGCTGAAAGTGATAAACACGCAGAAGCAGGTGTTTTTATTTCTTTTCTTCTTTCTGAAGAGGGGCAAGAAATTGTTTATAACAGTGATATGGCAAAGATCCCGCTAAGTGAAAAAGTATTAAGTACAAATTCTCAATTAGCCGATTCAACAGATTTTATTTTAGATAGTAATAAAGCTTATCACCGCCGCGAAGTCGTTAATGCGTTATTCGATCAGATGATCACCCATAACTTTCCGTTAATGCGTCAAGTTTGGAGTGATATTCATGAAGCCGAAAGGCAAAATGATCAAACGTCAGAACGTCTTGATGCGATTAGTAAGGCACGCAATATAGCAAGTTCAGTGCTTATTAGTGAAAATGAGGCTAATTCGCCAACTTTACAGGCACTTTTTACAAAAGCTGCGGATCAACGAGAGTATTCCGATCAAGCGTTAGCTGTGCTGTATCAATGGCGTACATTAGAAGCAGAAAAACTAGAACAAGCACGTGCTTTATTGAGAGAAAATAAATCACCCTAACCGCCTTGTGGTTCAAATATACAGCAGGAAGCACTGTTTTTATGAAAGGTATTACGGATGAAGTTATTAGTGCCTAAACAATTTGGCAAACTAGGTAGACGCCTGTATATGGCGTTTATCTTTAGTTCTTTACTCACCTTATTGATTGGTGTGGTTATCTTTTTTATGTGGGGAAAACTGGCGACACAAATTAATGCATCTGTGGGTGAATCTCTACCGATGTTAACCACCAGCTACAACATGGAGCGTTATAGCACCAATTTACAAATGCTATTAAAAGAGCGAGAGCAGACACAGAGAAAATCAGTTTCAGAGCAACAACAACAGGAAATTCATCAGTTATTAGATAATCTGCGTGAGTTTCCTATAGAGCAAAAACCACAACGTGATTTTTATACTCAGCTTGTCGATGAGCTTTCAGAACTTATTAATCAGCAAGATGTGTTATTAGATAAACGACGCGAATTAGAAAATCGTCTTGCACAATTATTAGGTCAACTGGCATGGATGCATGACGCTGTTGGCGAAGATATTAAGCCACTGCTTAATGAAATTGAGTGGCATGTCAGCCAAATGATTAATGAGAAAAATGTACAGGAAAATAGCTTACAGTTGTTATTAGAATCGACACTGTTACAAGAATTATTTACCACAGAAAATGAGTTAATCAGTTTAGTTGAGGAAATTGCGCATCAACGTTATAGCCGTGATATTGATGTCGCTTTCCACTATATTAGCGTTAAAATTGATGAAATTATCGCTTTAAATCAGAAGCTAAAAAGCTACCCGTCAACTATTGCTCATCGTCAGGTATTACAAGAAATTATTGCCATTACTCGCTATGACGGTGATATTTATCAGACACTGATTGATGATGTAGAAAACGAGAAAAAGCTCAAAGCGTTAACCCCTAAATTAAATGAAAAATTATCTCAGTTTGATAGCGCAGTCAGTGGGAATGTTTTAGCAACCAGTGAAGCGCTAAACAAGCTTAATGATAATACCCGCAAGCTAATGGCGACGGGAAAAATTGTGATTGTGGTGATTATTATTGCATCACTATTGCTGAGTATTATTGTGATGAAAATATTGATTGATAGAAGACTTATCGCAAGATTGAATAAACTCAGTGATGACTTAGCGCATGTTGCCAAAGGTAATTTAACGGAGCCTGTACTGATTGAAGGGCAAGATGAAATTGGTTTATTAAGTCGACGGCTTCGCCGATTTTGGCGTCAAATGAAAGAAGTTGAAACCAGTAATGCGTTAAATCTTATCAATAATACTGATGCGAGTTTAATTACCTGTCACCACGATGGCAGAATGGAAACTGTCAATCCAAGTGCAGCAACGTTATTAGGAACAGGAAAAGAGCAAAGTAATAAACCACTTTGGTTATTGTTTAGTGGTGAGGCGAGCACAATGCTTAAAGCACAATTTAGCTCAAGCAGTCAGCTTTATCGCTTAGGGCAAAGTGAATGTACTATTCGTATGGTAAAAGCAGGTGAGCCTCATTTCTTGCAATTTAATATTCGTGAATATCCTCATAAAGATGAGCATAAATATATTGTAACTATCACAGATATTACGCGCCAAGAGTTAAGTCGCTTAGAACTTCAACGGCTTGTAGCATTAAAAACACAAGATTTGCAGGACAAAAATCAGCAATTAAATGAAGAGATGTTGCGCCGTGAACAGGCACAAAAACACTTAATTCAAACACAAGAAGAGTTAGTACAAGCGGCTAAAATGGCGGTTGTTGGGCAGGCGATGACCAGTCTTGCGCATGAACTTAATCAGCCACTTTCTGCGATTAACACCTATTTGTATAGTGCAAAGCTGACTATACAGATGCAAAAGTATGATCAATTACCTGATTCTATCGAACGTATTGAAAAACTGTGCGCACGAATGAATCGAATTATTACGGCATTACGTAATTTCTCACGTAAATCTTCGTCTGAAATTAGCTTTGTTTCGGCGCCATTAAAAGAGTTAGTAGATAGTGCGATGGTGCTGGTGGAGTCTCGTTCTAAACGAGAGCAATGTATCATTACGAATAATATTCCTGATGAGTTAACCATTTGTGCAGACCCGACACAAATTGAGCAAGTCTTGGTTAATTTGTTTGTTAATGCGATGGATGCGATTGCAGGTGTTGGTGAAAGTCAGATCACGATTGATCTTTTATCTGTTGATCCTAAACGAAAATTAGTGGGGATCGCCGACAGTGGAAAAGGGTTTAATTCAGCCGTTTTACCAAAACTATTTACCCCATTTACAACCACAAAAGATGTGGGGCTTGGGTTAGGGTTATCCATTTGCCGTTCAATTATGCAACGGTTTGGTTATGAAATTTACTTGGCCTCTACATTAAATGGTGGCGCCATGGTTGTTTTGGAGTTTACAGATGACACAATCACACATGCCTGATATCGACGTTTTATTAATTGATGACGATGAAGATATTCTTGAATCTTATCGTCATTTACTCAATCTTGCGGGGATGGTTGCCAGAGTAACCAACTCGCCAGAAAAAGCATTAAGTCTTTTAACACCAGCATGGCAGGGTGCCGTTGTTCTTGATATCTATATGCCAGCAATGAATGGCATGGAGGTTTTAGAGCGCATTAAACAAATTGACGCTCGCATTCCAGTTATCATGATCACAGGACATGGAGATATACCGTTAGCAGTAGAAGCAGTAAAAAAAGGCGCTTATGATTTTATTGAAAAACCGATTAATCCGCCTGTTTTCTTAGAGTTAGTGGCAAAAGCGCATAAAGAGCGTCAATCTATTCTTTCTCTTAGAAATGCTGTGATAAGCACGACACAAGAGCGATTAGTCGGAGACAGCGCACAAATCACCGCGATCAGAGAGCAAGTGCAACAAATTGCCGATATCGATAAAGATTTAATGATAGAAGGCGAGATGGGAACAGGGCGTCATCTTCTTGCTCAACTATTACATGAATTAAGCCCGCATAGCGATAAATCGATCCAAACTGTGGATTGTCAGAATTTATCTGATATTAAACAGGTTATTGCTCAAATTGAAGCCGATGAAGTAGGAACGCTGATTTTGCGTTCTCCTTATGATTTATCCTCAGAAGCACAACGCTGGTTGAGTTCTTACTTGTTAGATATGGAACGCCAAGGAAAGCGTCATTTTAGAACGATTGCAATTTTAGAAAATAATACACAGCAATTGGTAACAGAAGGGCGACTAATTCCTGAATTCTATTACTATTTTTCACAAATCACTTTTTCATTGCCTCCGTTAAGTGCAAGACGCCCTGATATTATTCCGTTATTTAGAGCTTTTTTACGGCAAAGCGCACAGCGACTTGGTATTGCAGTACCAAAAATTGATCGTAATTATCTTGATATTTTAAAGCGTTACGATTGGCCGGGTAATATTCGTGAGCTACGAAATGTTGCTGAATTATATGCGGTAGGCATTGTGAAAATGGTTGATAGTGAACAACATAGAGCCATTATTCCACCAGAAGGTCCTTTGGATAACTTAGTTGATGAATATGAGCGTCGGTTAATTGAAGACGCATTATATTTATTTGCAGGCAGGGTTAGTGATGTGGCGGATTACTTGGGTATTCCACGTAAGAAGCTGTATTTACGAATGAAAAAACATGATCTCGATAAAGATAGCTATAAACCGAAGGTTTGATTTACACGCTACTAAATAACAAAGAAGCGCCATACTGGCGCTTTTTTGTTACCCATTTTTCCTTTATTAGAGGGGTTGTTAACCATCTCTTTAGAGATAATGCCATAATTATAATTAAGGCATTAGAAGGAGTAAAACGAATAAGCATTTTATTAACTATAGAATTTGGTTATACAAAATGCGATTAAAGACAATCTAAGTATGATTATATTCAAAAGATTAATCATAAAAAGAATTTTATTTTAAAGTTTGTTTTATAAATATGTTTATATTTATTTTAAATTTATATTTAAAATATCATCAAAATCAGATTGTCTAAATATAAGTTATATTAGATAAAATGATGCCGTTTAATATAATTCCTCAATTGAGATGAATCTTAAGTGTTTTTGTATATATATTAGGTTTATCGTTTCAGTCAGAATCAACATTCTGTATATTGGAAGTTATTCAAAATAAAAAACTAAATAATGTTATTTTTATGGTTTTTATGTTTGGTTTGCTCAAAGAAAGCGTTAATTGTGGTATTCATCTCCTTTATTAAGTAATAATATCTAATCAATATTATATTTTAGATTTAAATACTAAAATTATTCTTTTAAAGATTTATTTCTCTTGGTAATTATCTTTAGGTTTTACTAATAGCATCATTTTTCGACTTTTGACTTAATTTACGCCTTTTGCGAGTATTTAATTGCAAAACAAGTAAAAGAACATAATTTAAATTTGTTTTTTTGCTTTAAATTTTTACTCTTACTTTATTATTAAAGTTTATTACTTATTTATATGTCTAATTAAGATGTTTTTATTAATTAAGGAATTTAATTTCTAAAGTATTTAAAACTGACGTTTAAAAAAGTGAATAAGATTAATTTATTCCATAAATTAATTTGAATATGAATGCAAAAAGGATGCATTTGTAGGATATCCCCTATCTTGGTTTTATAAATAGATATCAATGGAGCTGTAAAATTTAAATTATAGAAAGGCGGTTAGGTTTTATTACCTATCGCTTGTTTAGTTCGAAGCCAAGAAATATCAATATCTTTATTTTGTATAAAGGAAATTTTATGAAATTTACTAAATTAGCTTTAGGTGTTGCGTTGTCTTTAGTTGTTGCTGCTCCTACTTTAGCTGCAGATCCAGCGGAAAGCCGTGAAGGTAAAGTGCGTTTTACTGGCTTTATCAATGATGTTCCATGTTCAATCGATGATAAAAGTTTAGATCAAACTGTTAAGTTTGGTGAAATCGCATTGCATGAACTGACCAGCAATAAATTCCGTTCAGATAGCGAAAACTTCGATATTATCCTGAAAAATTGCTCAACTGAAACTTACAAAACTGCAAAAGTATCATTTACTGGTGCAACTGTAAGTGGTTTTGATGGTTATACCGGCGAATTACTGGGCTTAGGTGGCAAAGTACAAAACGCAGGTATCGTTATCACTGACCGCGGTAATAACCCAATTACTTTTGGTCAAGGCTTTCCAGTGGCAGGCCACGCTTTAAATAATGGCGACGGCTCTACCACGACATTGCAATTCTCGGCTTACGTGAAAGGTAATGAAGCAGACGATAAGAAAGCAACAACAGGTTCTTTTGACACAGTAGCTAACTTCAAGGTTATCTACGAATAATTGTTGTTTTTTTAATAGGATGTGTGGCGCTTAAGCGCCATGCATCTCATCAATATTGTCTTCTGTTAATAATGCTGAGGATGGCATAGCAAAATGAAAAGCATGAAAATAAATAAGATCACAAAAGTAATGCTTTTATTCTTTGTTCCTTTTTCGTTGCCTATTTTTGCAGAAGAAGCAGTCGATTTTAATACCGACTTTTTAACAGATAAAGGTATTGAAAATACCGATTTTACTAAATTTTCTTACGCAAACTATATTCAGCCGGGTACTCATTTACTGGCGACCGACGTTAATAAACAAAGAGTAAGAAACGAAGAGCCTACTTTATTTTTTGCCCCAGATTACAACGCAGAATTATCCATTCCTTGTATCACTCCAGAGGTTTATCCCATTTTAGGTTTAAAGTCTGAATGGGAAAAAAAAGTCACTTGGCTAACCACTAATAATATCCAGTGCCTTGATTTTCGTTCTGTTCCTAATATGAATGCAGTGGGTGATCTCTATACCAGTATTTTAAATATCAGTATTCCTCAAGCCTTTATGGAATATCAAGATCCTAGTTGGGATCCGCCTTCACGTTGGGATGATGGTATTGCAGGATTCTTTCTTGATTACAATATGAGTAATCGCCTTATTCGATATGAAAATAATGGAAAAGGCACTGAAACAGGTACCAATATTAGTGGTGTGATGGGTATTAATATGGGGGCTTGGCGTTTGCGCTCCGATTGGCAAGCTTCTGGCGGTAATTTAAATAATGACGATAAATCATGGCGTTGGAATCAGCTTTATATCTTCCGTGCTATTCGTTCTTTGGGTGCTAAATTAACTTTAGGTGAGCAATATCTCTCGTCAGAGCTTTTTGATAGCTTCCGTTATTTAGGGGCTTCATTAGAGAGCGATAATGCGATGATCCCGCCTCGCTTACAAGGTTATGCGCCTGAAATTGCGGGGGTTGCAAGAACTAACGCCATAGTTATTGTGCGTCAAGATGGTCGTATTGTTTATCAAAATGAAGTAAGTCCAGGGCCATTTAGAATTCAAGACGTCAATACATTCGGTGGCGGTACCTTAGATGTTTCTATTGAAGAACAAGATGGTTCTGTTCAAACATTTAAAGTGGAAACATCGCGTTTAGGCACACTAACAAGACCTGGGCAGTTTTTATATAAGTTGGTAATGGGCAAACCCACTAAAAATGAACATGATACTGAAGGTCCTGCATTTTCTTTAGGCTCTTTCTCGTGGGGGGCTGCGAATAACACCACAATTTATGGTGGGTTATTAGCCTCAACAGAATATCAAAATATTGCTTTAGGTTTAGGGCAAGATTTAGCGCCATTCGGGGTTCTCTCCTTTAATATTTCAGCTTCACGGGCTGAGATGGGAAGTAACTTTGATGATAAAACCCTATCAGGAACTTCTTATAACGTTACTTATTCAAAGCAATTCGATGAAATAAATAGTCAGATTACGTTTGCGGGTTATCGCTTCTCTCAACGTGACTATTTAAGTATGACCCAGTTTTTAGATGGTCGTTATCGTGGACTTCATATTGACAGTGGTAAAGAGCTTTATACCGCAATATTTGGTACGGCTTTTCCTGAATATAATATCAATACTTACTTAAACTATTCTCGCCAAACATATTGGAATCGACCTTCAACGGATAATTATAGCTTTACTATTTCTAGTTATTTTGATTGGGCCAACTTTAAAAATTTATCTGTTAATTTATCAGCTTATAAAGTGGAATCGAGCCATAATAATGACGAAGGAGTTTATGTGTCATTAGGTGTACCACTTGAGCGTAATGACGCTAATATTAGTTATTCTGGATCGTTTAATCGCCATAATACCAGTAACAGTGTTAGCTATTATGAACGACTTAATGATCGTAGCACGTATAATTTATCGGCAGGAACGTGGGATAGCGATAAAGTTAATCTTTCAGGTTTCTATAATTATGACGGTAATTTAGCAAAACTGACTACAAGTGGTACTTATACCCAAAATAATCAAAGTGCATTATCAATGCAATTAATGGGTGGAATAACCGTCACTCCAGAAGGGGGAGCATTCCACCGAGTCACTTCAATGGGAAATTCACGTATATTGGTTGATACCAATAATGTTCAAGATATTCCGATTAAAACAGGTTTAACGCCAATTGAAACTAACCGACATGGTAAAGCGGTTTTAATGGGTGTGCAAAACTACTCTCGTAGCAATATCACCATCGATATTAATAACCTTCCTGAAAAAGCCGATGCCGTTCAATCGTCACAATATGCGACCTTAACCGAAGGGGCGATTGGTTATCGTAAATTTAATGTGATCGAAGGTGAGAAAGTCTTAGCCGTGATCACCATGGCTGATAAGAAACATCCTCCTTTTGGAGCTAGTGTTTATAACAAAGATAAATTAGAAGTAGGCATTATTTCAGACGAAGGTTTTGTTTATTTATCAGGTGTAAAAGCAGGTGAAACTTTAGATCTTGCTTGGAGTGGTGAAACTTGCCAATTCCAATTGCCTCAAGTACTAGAAAATAATTTAAGCAACATGTTGTTGCTTCCTTGTAAGTAATTAAATTTAAGTCAACGGTGAATGAAATGAAATATATCAACACACAAACATTAAGCGCTATCGTTACACTTTGCCTTTTTTCTCAATCCGCTTATTCCGCTATCGCATTAGATAGAACACGTGTTTTATATAATGAAGGTGAGCGCTCAGTCAGTATGGTTTTAGAAAATGAAAATGAATCTAAACCTTATTTAGCACAGTCTTGGCTTGAGAATAGTAAAGATGAAAAAATTAATTCTCCTTTTGTGGTAACACCACCAGTTCAACGTATTGAAGCCGGTAACAAAAGCCAAATTAAGATACAGGCATTACCAGCAACCAATATGTTACCCACAGACAGAGAAAGTATTTATTACCTTAATGTTCGTGAAATTCCTCCTCGTAGTGATTCTCCCAATGTTTTGCAAATTGCATTACAGACAAAAATTAAAGTGTTTTATCGACCAAAAAGCATTGTTGCACCTAGTCGCTTAGAAGCTAACCCAATGGAAAAAGACATTTTGATTGAAAAACAAGGTGCTAATTACAATGTAAAAAACCCTTCACCTTATTATTTAACTATTACCAAAGTGAGAAAGAACAATGTCGAAGTAAAAGACTTTGAAGCGGTGATGATTGAGCCTTTTGGCCAACGTCCATTAGGGGCAAAAGTGGTTGATTTAGGTGTAACGCCAGCCATTGAATATCTTAATGATTTCGGTGGATTAGTTGAATTAACATTCCAATGTCGTGGAGATATTTGTTCAGCAAATATCAAAGATAAGAAGGCGTAATATTATGCTTATATTCCGAGGTGTAATACTTTTTCTTTGTATGAGTTTTCTCACTCCTTCTGTATGGGCTGCTTCTGGCTTTTTAAGAGTCACAGTGAGCGGGAGTGTGGAATCGCGTCCTTGCAAAATTAACGATGGTAAACCTATCGAAGTGAATTTTAATGATGTGATGACCACAAGAATAGAAAACGAAAATTATAAACAAAAAATGGATTACACCTTGGATTGTAAAACAACAGGTGATCCGAGTATGTCTCTGAAATTTACCGGTGATGGTGCAGGGTTTGATACACGTTATTTAAAAACAAGTGTGACAGATTTAGGGGTATTATTTAAAACCGCTGATACCAATATTTATATGACAACACCGTTTAAGTTTAGCTATGAAACGAAACCTGAGCTTTATGCTGTACTCGTGAAAAAAAGTGGTGCCACATTACCAACGGGCGCTTTTACTGCAACTGCAACTATGCAGGTTTATTACAACTAACAGAGGAATAAACAATATGCATTATTATCCATTCCTCATTATGTTATTTTTATTTTCTGCATTTTCTTTACCCAGTTTGGCAAAAGATAATGAAACACAGGTACTGATTAAAGGTAATTTATTAACTCCACCTCCTTGTAAAGTGAATGATGGCAATATGATTGAGGTGAATTTTGGCCCCGTGGCAATAAAAACGATTAAAGGCTATGACCAAAAACGCGAGATTAATTACCAAATTACTTGTGAAGAAAATTTAAATAACTGGAATATGTATTTATCGATAGATGGGAAAAAAAGCAGTTTCGATACCAATGGATTGAGAACCAATATTAATGAATTAGCCGTAAAATTTATGATGGGTGATTCTATTATTGATTTAAATAAAAAGTATTCAGTTAATTTAAATAACCCCGAAAAGATTTGGGCTGTCTTGGTTAAAAAAGAAAATAGTGAACTGACGCCCGGTAATTTTACCTCAGGTGGCACTTTATTTGTGGAGTACCAATAATGAATAGATTAAGTGTGTTTCGCTCTATTATTGGTAGTTGTTTATTATTTTCCTCTTCTGTTTTTGCAGCTGAAAATCTTAATATTTTTGGTTCATTAATTATCGCACCTTGCAAAGTCTTGCCTGAACACTCTCAGGTTGATGTGACATTTGATGAAATTCGCTTGGATGATATTTATAAAAGTTATTTTGAATTTGAGAAAAAGGATTTCAAAATTACTTTATCAGAGTGTGATATCTCTATTGCCAAGCAAGTGAAGATTAAGTTTGAAGGGGCTACACATAATGAACTTGCTGGATTATTGGCATTAGACGACAGCGCAAACAACCCTGATTTAGGAATAAAAATTACCACTAAAGAAGGTGTACCCGTGATATTAGGGGATTATACCAGTTTATATAATATTCCTAATAATGGTGTTTTTGAGCTTAATTTTGTTGCTTATCTGCAAGCAACAGCGGTTGCCATTGCAAATAAATCAATTAAACCGGGGCATTTTTCTGCTACCGCCGTGTTTTCTTTGAAATATGAGTAACAAATAATGAAAAGAATACAGCAAATTTTAAAGTTACTGATTGTCGTATGTGGTTTTTCGCTATTTAGCGCACAGGCAGGTTATTTTACTTATATTACTAAATCTGGCGTTTCTCCTGATAAGTCAAGTGATATTCGTTATGATTTTGTTATGGAATATTGGACTGAGATAGGATTTACGCCAAATCCTTGCAAAAGCTTGGGTTTTAATGGTCGATGTTATATTCAAATAAATCACTTCCATAGCCTACCTGATAAAGGTGGAACGGGGACAGAACGTCGAGTTCCATGGCGTTGTAATGTTGATTTACAAAAATTGGCTAGTATGTCCGAGATACGTGATGTCGCAATGAATCAATGTGGTTTATCACTTCCTTTTGTTGGTTTTAGTGATCACCTTGGTAAACCTAAGGTTGATGAATGTATTGCTTTTTTTATGACGAGTAGTCCAACGGGAGGAAGTGGAAGAATGGTGCCTGGCGGTGTATGTGGTATTGCCCCACCGCCTGAAGGTAAATGTGCATTTATTTCTAGTAATTTAAATATTTCACATGGCGTACTTGATGTGACACAAGTTAATGGTGATGAAGCCGAAGAGCAATTTGCACTTACTTGTAATGAAACTATGCCTGTAAAAATTACCAGCTCAATGGAAGATCATTTTTTAAACTTAAAACCAGATGGTAGCATTCGTTCTTTTTTAACCTTAAATGGTTCACCTGCATCGATTGGAACACAGGTTAACGCAATAAAGAATGAATATACTTATGTGAGAGTGATGTCAAAGCTTCAAACCTATGGAACGCCTTCATTAGGTAACTTTAGTGGTACTACGACATTGGTATTATCAATACCTTAATAAAATTAGAAGAGTCAATAATGACCTAGATTGATAGCGTTTTTCGTTGACTTACCCGCACATACTTGTGCGGGTTTTTTTATGTGCTTAATGTGAAAAAGGTTTATAGCGTTATAGGTTCAATAACTAATTCACCTTTATTTGTATCTAATTTTAGCTTTTGAGATTCTGTGACTTTTAATAACGTAGGCCCTAAATTGACTAACATCGGTAAGCGCATTTCCGCCGCGATAATGGCGCTGTGAGAGTGACTATCACCTTTTGCTAAAGCAATACCGACTAATTGACTATCAGCTAACTGAATTAATGTAGAAGGGAAAAGCTCTTTTGCGACCAACATAGCAGGTTGTGAAGGGGTGAAACTTGGGCGTGTTTTATCTTGTAAATGATAAAGCACCTGATTACGTAGATCACGAAGATCGAGTTCACGCGCGCGTAAATAAGGATCGTTGAGGGCGCAATACAGTTGTGTTCTTTCTTGCATTTCATCTGACCAACTTTGTTGGGCGCTGATCTTCTCTTCTTTAATGCGATCAATCACACTCGTTATTAACTCATCATCATCTAACATCATGATATGGCCGTTAAAAATAGCACCAATATGCTCACCTAATGTCTGGCTTGCTTTATTGGCTGTCTGTTTTAGAGCTTTTAGCGTCTCTTTTATTGCAAAATTAAGTTTGCCAATTTGGGCATGGATATCAATCGGTTCAGATAAGTTTTCTATCGGTGATAGCTCTATTTCATGCCAAATAAAAGCAGGGGCTTTAATTTGAGACACCGGGGCTAAAATACCTTTTAATGTTATGGTATTAGAGTCAGAAGGTAGCTCTTCACCAAAGCCATTTTTGGCAAGTTCAAGAAAAGCGGCTATCGCTTCATCTTCTTGCTCACCAGAGGCGATTAACGTTATCTCATCACCTTGGCGAATTTGTATTAATGACAGCTGATTTAAGCTGAGAGGATTAATACGTCTATCCCCTTTAACTAGTTGATAATCTGCCTGAAAAGCAGAAAGCACCTCAACTAAAGTCGCAGCCGGTCTTACGTGTAATCCATGAGGATTGCGAACAACCCAACTTGCCTCTTTGCCATGAATTTTGACAGGGGCATTAATATCATTTCTAGGCTGAACGAAATTTTCACCCAGCTGAATTTTCTTTGGATATAAAGAATTTGAAGCTTCTTCAATTACTTTCTCTAATGACGCTCCTGATGATGCCGCGACAACCGCAGCAAGTGTACCTTCAACTAAGGGAGCAGAGCAGAGAGTAACTTTTTCAGCGAGATCAGGATCAAGTAACTCAATCGCAGTTTCTGCACTTAATATTGCACTGCCTAAATCCATCATCACAACAATAGATTGTGCTTGAGAAAGTGATTCTATCGCCGTCATAATTTTAACGGCATCAGTACCAATTGCATGTTCTTCATCGTTGATACCTGCGGCAACGGCAAGTTGGCAATGAGCCGGATTAAGCATCTGACTGGCAAGCTCTGCCACACCATCAGCGAGATGTTTACTATGAGAAACAATAACAATATTTATCATGGTAGACCTTTATTGGTTGCTTGTGTTGGTTGTTTGGTCAGTTATGCATTAATACTATTTGCAAGGGCTTGTATCATCAGTACCACAGAAGCACTGCCGGGATCTTTATGTCCAATACTGCGCTCACCTAAGTAGCTTGCTCGTCCTTTTCGAGCTTGCATCGGGATAGTATTTTCAGCGGCTCTTTCAGCGACAATTTGTGCTTGGTTGAGGGCTTCTTTAATAGAAAGATTTTGTTCATTAGATTGTTTTAATGACTCAACCACTGGCCACCAAACATCACACATGGTTTTATCATTTGGCTCTGCTTTTCCTCGGCTTACAATGCCTGCCACACCTTCTGTTACCATTTCAACGAGTTGGTTAAGTTCTAGATTTTGCAATGAAGCCGTGGGTTTGGCGGCACGAATAAAGAAGGTACCAAATAGAGGGCCACTTGCACCGCCAATATTTGAGAGCAATGTCATGCCTGTGGTTTTGAGGATGGTGCCAATATCTTGCCCGTCAAATTCAGGTAATTTTTCCTGCACTTTTCTAAAGCCACGGTTCATATTTAAACCGTGGTCAGCATCACCAATTTCACGATCTAGATCCGTTAAATAATCGCTGTTTTGTTCAAACAGCTGTGCACATTGTTGTAACCAAAGAATAATTTGCGCTTGAGTTAATGCCATAATTTGTTCCTTTTTATTTTTATTAATAACTTATTTCACCATTGCGGGTGTATTCACTGGGGCATCCCATAAAGAGAGCAATTCATCATCCACTTTGAGTAGTGTAATGGAGATCCCTGACATATCGAGTGAAGTACAATAAGCGCCAATTAAAGAACGTTCGATGGTTAAGCCAAATTTTTCACAGCATTGAGTTAAACGGTTATAAACACCATAAAGCTCAGATTGTGGTGTGGCACCTAAGTTATTAACTAAAACAATGACGCGATCGCCAGATTTTAAAGGCTGTTTTTCCTGATTTTCATCGATCCAAGTGCCGTTTTCACGATCCCAATTGCGGATCACTCGTTGATAGTGGCCATTTTCAATTAAAGTATTAAACATGGCATCGACAGTATCGTTCAGGGAAGTAAATTTACGACGATCAATACCTGGTTCACCGTGAATACCGACACCAAACTCCATTTCATTTTCAGGTAAAGTAAAAGAGGGTTTTCCTGCTGCTGGAACTGTACAGGCTTCCAAGGCAACACCGATAGAGAAACCATTGTTATTAATGTGATGACCTAATTTAACCAGTTCATCAAGAGAGTCGCCTCTTTCAGCTGCCGCACCCAGTAGTTTTTCAATTAATACGGTATTGGCAACACCACGACGTCCTGCGGTATATAAGCTATCTTTTACTGCCACATCATCATCGACTAATATTGTGGCAATTTTTACACCATCGTCATGAAGCAGTTCTGTTGCCGTTTCAAAATTCAGCACATCTCCGGTGTAGTTTTTTACGATCATTAAAACACCTTCACCGCTATCGATCTCTTTGGCACAGTCATACATTTTATCCGGTGTTGGTGACGTAAATATTTCACCCGGGCATGCACCATCAAGCATCCCTTTACCTACAAAACCTGCATGCATCGGTTCATGTCCGCTGCCACCGCCGGACAATAGAGCAACTTTACCTTTTATTGGAGCATCTTTTCGCGTGACATAAAAAGAGGAGGGATGAAATTTGATTTCAGGATGGGCTTTTGCAAAGCCTTGTAGTTGTTCAGATAACACATCATCAACTCGATTAATCAGCTTTTTCATCTTAAATGCTCCATTTGAAATTTGTGTTTAGTTTTCAAACCAAAAATTGATCTCTGGTTTGGGGGCTGACAAATTATTTTTTAAAGGATTGGCAAACACGGCATCAATAAGCGGTATTTGTTTTATTTAAAACATAAGAATTATTTTCATTTAGCTTAAAAATGAATCTACATCATTTATCTTTCTATAAGTATAGGTTAGTCAAATAACCTGTCAGAATGGGAGCAAGATCATAAAAATAAATGAAAAAAGAGTGTCTGTTAGTGATGGTTACATATCTTGCAAAAGAGTGAGTGCTTTCTCTCTTTGTTCTGGAGAGAGGTTTTTAATCACATTTAATAACAACATATCTTTGTTTTTTGCACTTGGCATAAGGGTATGACTAAATGTGAGGTTTAAAACAAAGGTATGCCCGCATTCAGGATCACGACAAGCACAATAGAGATCGGATAACTCTTTGTGTTTACGATTACTTTTCTTTATAAGCGCTTTTTCACCGCATTCAGGACAAAAAATAGTTAAGACACGCATATCGTTTTTCTCTTTTTTATGGACTATCAGATAGCTTCTATATTAGCTGAAAATTGTATTATAACCAGTCTATTTATTGTTTTTCTATATAAAACTTTGTTTTAAGGTTGTTTAAGAAGCTGACAACAAGTTTGTTTGTTTTATTTTGTGTGAATAGTTCGGTTATTGTCGGATAAACAGTGATAACCGACGTTAACCGAACAAACTTACTAGCCTGAAATACAAACTTTGTAGATAATAGCTTCACATTAAATGATATGGAGATAAGCAAGGTATTGAATTTATTGTTTATTCTTTTTATTGATTTTCAGTGTAAGTAGAAGCAATAGACAAGGATGTCTATTACAAGTTAACAAGGAAGTTAGCAGTAATATAACTGAATCGCCTGTTGTTTATCGCAAATGGATGTTGCGCGTAGTTGAAATAAAAGGAACTTACGTTATCTCAATCGGGAATTTATTCAGTTACACAGGGTCGTGGCTTACTGCTAATTCTTTACAGATTATCTGATGAATGTTGGGAGGGGAGGGTTCTTTTTACGGTTAAAAAAGTGTAATCAGAGATGAGGTGTATTCATGGATGAATATGACAATACATTGATATCATTAGTCATAGTGGGCGCTTTTATTGCATTAGGGAAGATGCTCGTTGCGAATGAAACTATTACATTAAGATTGTTTATCGGCAAAATTATTTTAGGTTCTGCGGTTTCTGTTGTTGCTGGCGCACTGCTTATTTTATGGCCTGGAATTGATTCTGTCGCAGTAATGGGAATAGGTTCAGCGCTCGGTATTGTGGGTTATCAGTTAGTCGAAATCTGGTTACGTAAACGAGGTAATCAATTTTTTTCAGGGAAAGAAAAAGATGATACCAAGTAAAAAATGCAACACGTTTTCATCATAATAAAAGTCGATAAATTCAGTTTTGTCTCGAATGACTAAGGAGTTAGGTCATGTTCAATACACAAGCGTTATATGCATGGATTGCACTACTGGCGTTTAGTTTGGGTTGGATTGCTCAAGGATGGCATCGAGATAATATAGCGTTAGAACAACGGATGTTAATAACGGCAATCGAAGATCAAGCAAACATGGATGCTTGTCTTGATCTTCAACTTTTTGTTTATGTATTAGAGGAAAATTATCCCTAATATAAAGAGGATGCTCTTATTTTACTTAGTGAATGTCAGTTCCTGACCATTCTGCAAATACATTAACATAACCCCGAGCTTCTACTACACCAATCCAGTCTTCACCTTCCATTGAGAAAAGAGAAGCACTTTCATTCATAGGGAAGGTTAATTGTAAATCGGTACGATAGAAATTACCTTCTAACTGATAAGGGCAATCTCTATATGTTCGCCAGCAACGGTTACCAATAAATGGCGTAATAATAGAAGTATTTCTCTAATAAATTGATTCTATTTAAAGTGATATTAAAGGTTAAAATAAATAATCTATTTTAAAACTAGTTTATATTTTATTTTTTCCTATGAGCTGTTCGTATAACTTCAATAGAAATATTCAGTAATTAGAATAAGATAATCCTAGAGAAAAGTGACTTATTAATTGCGATAAAAATAAAGCCCTATCAATGATATAAACACGAGATAAGGCTTTTATGATTTTTAGTATTAAGGTACTGAGGTAATCGTTTGGGGAGTTGTTTTTCTTTGGTGAAAATAAGCAGTAATAAGCAACATGGCATAAAATATGGCCCCCATCAGCCATAACAGGCCATCCCAATAAGCGATGCTATAACGATAAATAAAGGCAAATAAGAGAGGACCAATGATCCCGGTAATATTGGTGAGACTCACCAGCGTACCTTGTAATTTTCCTTGCACATTATCATCTACAGATTTTGATAAATAGCCTTGTAATGCGGGTTGCCCCATACCTCCAGCGGCTAAGCAAATTAATGCTGGCAAGATAACCCAAACTTGGCCTATCCACGCTAATAATAAACAGCCCATCATATCAATAGACATACTGATCATAATGGTGGTTTTTTCGCCCCATTTCTGTGCCAATTTCCCGGCGACAACCGCCTGAAAGAAAATATGTAATACACCCAAAACCGCCAAAGACATACCGACAGAGGTTGTGTTCCAATCAAAACGGTATTGTGTAAACAACACCCAGATGGTAGCTGGAATTTGCCCGATAAGTTGGATAATAAAATAGGCTGCTAACCAAAAGTAGAGGCTTTTCTTAATAAAACCAGTGACTGTATTTGATGCTGTTTGGTTTTCAGGTGTGCTATCGGCAACAGGTGCTTCTCTTTTTTGTGTTTCACGGAAAAAGAGCAAAGAGAGTATTAATAATATTGAGTGTGAAATAGCGGCAAAGATAAATGGCGTATGAGCACTGATGTCACCTAATAATCCCCCTAGCATTGGACCAATAATAAGACCAACACCAAAAGCACCACCTAAGAAACCAAAATAGCGAGTTCGATTTTTAGCGGGAGTCACATCGCTCATCGCCGATGCACATACGGCACCTGTTGCGCCAGTGATCCCCGCAATGATGCGCCCAATATAGAGCATCCAAAGTGTGGTTGATAATGCCATTAAAAGATAGTCGAGTGCCGCGCCTAAAAGGGAAAACAGCAAGATGGGTTTTCTGCCGTATTTATCAGACAGTCGTCCTAGAATAGGAGCAAAAATAACCTGCATGGTAGCATAGAGCGCTAATAGCACTCCGTAATGGGTTGCCAGTGAATTTTCACTGACAAATTCATTTAATAGCGTAGGGAGTACTGGCATGATAAGCCCAATGCCAATGGCATCTAATACGGTGATCAGCAGTATAATAATAATTGATTTATTCATTGAGATCCTAAAAAATCTATCAGTGATAGAGTGGGTGTAAAATATCTCTATCACTGATAGATTGTCAAGACTATTTTATTCTGAGGTAGGTAATGGCAAAGCTAGATAAAGAACAAGTTATTGATAATGCGTTAATTTTACTTAATGAAGTTGGTATTGAAGGGTTAACAACACGTAAATTGGCGCAAAAAATAGGTGTTGAGCAACCTACATTGTATTGGCATGTAAAAAATAAACGCGCTTTGTTAGATGCATTAGCAGAAACTATTTTGCAAAAGCATCATCATCATGTTTTGCCATTACCGAATGAAACATGGCAGGATTTTTTGAGAAATAACGCGAAAAGCTTTCGCCAAGCCTTATTAATGTATCGTGATGGTGGCAAAATTCATGCAGGAACACGTCCCTCTGAAAGCCAATTTGAGACATCAGAACAGCAACTACAGTTTTTGTGTGATGCCGGGTTTAGTCTATCCCAAGCTGTGTATGCATTGAGCTCTATTGCGCATTTTACATTAGGCTCGGTACTGGAAACCCAAGAGCATCAAGAAAGCCAAAAAGAGCGTGAAAAAATAGAGACGGATATTGTTGCCTATCCGCCATTATTAACCCAAGCCGTTGCAATTATGGATAGTGATAATGGTGATGCTGCATTTTTGTTTGTCCTTGATGTGATGATCTCTGGACTTGAAACAGTATTAAAGAGCGCTAAATAAATCTAAATTCGCTGACGTCCTTTTTGGCTAATTAATTGCCCTTGTATGTCAGCGATACCAATGTGGGCAATGCAACCTGCATTAAATTGTAAATAGTCATCTTCGATGCCATCAGAGAAAATTACGCCATTTTCTGGCATCAAAGATCCTAATTGCAGTGGTGAATCAGGTTCAATAGTGCCAAAAGTTAGTGCAACACCTGTCGTTCTACTTGGAAACGGCTCTCTTACACTAAATTGTAGCTTTCGTTCACTCCAACTAAAACCTTGTAACAGAGGGTGTGAAGCTTCCCCTGTAATTGCCATCGCACCAGCAAGAATAGATTGAAACCAGCCCGTCGATCCCAATCCTGTTGACACAATAATGCCTGATGAAGATTGCACTTCTTCAGTGCCATTCCATTGCAAAATATACCGTGCGGAAGTGTGGCTTTTAGGGCCAATAAATAAGTCATTAACCGCTAATAAGGATTGACCATCATTGGTTGTCGCTTGTGCAAAAGTGACCGTTTTAAAGGGCATTTTTTTATTTATGGTATTAATAACTGTCTCTTTTAATTGCCCTATTTCAAAGGGTAATAATTTACCATCCCATCTTGAAGGATCAGGATTTATGGCAATGATAGGCTGTCCATTGAGGTATTTCAGCGTATTGGCAACAAGCCCATCTTGACCAATCACCACCACAATATCGCGAGGTGAGAATTGATAGCTAGGTAATAAGCCTCTTTCTAAAAGTTGAAATCGTCCTAATGATTTTAAAATCAGCTCAGCTTCTGTGAGTTGCTTTTGATATAAATTGTGTTCATTGAGGTAATCCTTTACCTCAACATTGTTGTGTTCTAAATAGAATTTGGCTTGTGACCAAGTATTAAAGCGCTCAATTAATTCCTGTAAGCGACTTTTTCTCATCACCAGCACAAAGCGAAAATCTTCGTTACGTTGCATTATTTACTGCCTTTTTTCATAAATTGGCTAAATAAATCAGGTGTGATATTTAACTCGCCGATTTTTCCTGAATTCAGTGCTAAGGTTTCAAATGCCATTGCCATTAATTGTTGTGAGTCCATTTTTGCTAATGCCATTGCTTTTAGGTTCTCAACGGGCAATTCACGATAAGCACGCATGGTAGCTTCAATAGCATAAGCATCCGCTTCTGATTGTGTTCGCTGATTTTCAGCACTTAACGCGACCAGTTCTTTGCGTTTTGCTTCCGCATTAACTTTGGCTTCAAGGCGTTCTTTTTCAATCTCAGCTTGTTCGCGTAGTAATGTACGTTCGTTTTCTAAACGTGCTTCTTCAATCTCTTGGCGTTTACGTTGAACAGATAAATCGGTTTCTAATTCAGCCTCTTTAATGGTGCGCTCTTGTTCTACTGAGAATTTACGACGAGCATAAATGGCATCATCGGCTTCTTTCAGTAAGGATTCTCTCGCTTCAGCTTCGAGTGCTTTTAAGGTTTCTGGCGATGGTGTGATTGCCGCAATAGAAACATCTAAAATCGCAATACCTAATGCCTCTAATGAGGGATGTTCAATTAATTGTTCCATCACTAAAGTCACTAATGATTGGCTAAGTAATAACGCTTCTCTAAGCGGTGTACTTTGGATCTTTGCTTGAATTAAGGTTTGTGCAATACGTACAACACGATCACTGAGTTTGAGTGGATCTTCAGAGGCATACGATTTGCCATTTTTGCTTAAGTTAAAGTTGAGTACTTCTGCGGCTTTTTCAGGTACTTTAACCTGAAATGAGATTTGTCCTTGAATGCGTAACCCCTGAAAATCCGAGGTTTGGAAGTTAAAAATAAAAGGTGCTTCTTGAGCGTTTAAAGGTAATGCCACAATGGAGGTTGTGGCGGAGTTATACCAAAAACTCAAGCCTTTACCTTGTTGGCGAACGTTACCATTGACGGATTTGATAATGAATGTTGATGAATCAGCTTTAAAGTAATTTAAGTTAAACATAGTGTCTCTCCAGTTAGTGTCCTTATGACAATAACTGGATTGTGTCCTATCGACACTATGCTTGTCAACTGATTTAGTGTCTTTATGACAAAATTTGATTTTTTGCTGTTTAGGCTTAAAATAGTTTCATCGTCTTCTAATAAAACTTACGCCATGAATGAACAAGATTTTTTAGCCAGTTATAACCGTCGTGATTTCCTATCACCCCTGATCACTGTTGATTCCGTACTATTTACTTACCATGAAGAGCAGTTAAAAGTGTTGTTGGTGAAAAGAGGAGAGCATCCTGAAAAAGGAAAATGGGGTTTACCCGGTGGATTTGTCGACGAAGTGCAAGATAAATGCCTTGAAGATACGGTGCTAAGAAAATTAAAAGAGAAAACGGGCGTGATCCCCCCTTATATTGAGCAACTCTGTTCAGTGGGAAATAGCCAGCGTGATGTAAGAGGTTGGTCGGTGACGGTTTGTTATACCGCGTTGATTGCACATCAAGCCTGTGAAGCGCATATAGATACCGTGGATTCGGTGATGTGGTGTCCTATTGATGAGATTGCACAACAGAGCTTAGCGTTTGATCACCATGAATTAATTGTTCAAGCAAGAGAGCGATTAAAGCAAAAATCACTCTATTCGATTGTTCCCGGATTTGCATTACCTGAAGAGTTTACCTTGCCAGAGTTACAGCATGTTCATGAAATTTTGATTGGGAAAGAGATCCAGAAAAAATCATTTAGACGACGCATCGAACAAGCCGATTTATTAATTGATACTGGAGAAAAACGCGCAGAAAGAGGACGCCCTGCAAGTCTGTATCGACTCAAAGAAGCGTCTGCGGATTATCGTTTTATTCGAAACCTTGAGTTTTAATAGGCTGACGTTTTACAAAGCGAGTTGTTTGACAAAGTAGTGAGCGCCATCTCGAATGGCGTCATCAGCCACTTTCATCATACGTGAGTAGTGTAAAAAGGCATGTAATGTGCCTGGATACATTTTATATTCACAGGCTAATTGATGGGTTTCTAAGGTTTTAAATAGTGTCACACTATCATCAATAAGTGGGTCATATTGTGCACTGGCGATAAAGCAAGGCGGAATATCTTGTGTTAAATCGTTATTAAATAAGCAATAATAAGGTGCATCGCGACTGCCAAGTGCGGTTAGATATGCATTATCATATTCTTCTAGATCTTGCTGGCGCAATCCATCCCATTCTCCCCCATAAAGGCGACGGCTGGTGGAATCGCGTAATCCATATAATCCATACCAAAGCAAAACAGCACTGATATTTCCACAGTGAATTTGTTTATCGCGTAGCCACAATACAGTAGCAAGAGATAACATTGCACCCGCAGAATCACCCGCAAAACCAATATATTGTGTATTGATATCATAGTGTTTTGCATTTTGATGATAATACTGACAAACCTGTGCCGATTCATCGATAGCTTGGGGATAGCGAGCTTCGGGTGACAATGAATAGTCAATACCAATAACGGCACAACCGGTATAGCAGGCAAGCAGTCGCATAATGCGATCGTGAGTATCTAAATTTCCTAAAATAAACCCACCGCCATGCAGATAATAGAGTGTCGCGGGTGTTTTTTGTTTGGGTTTATAAAGACGCGTTAATACACTTCCATAAGAAGTACTCACCGAAATATCTTGTATGCTAAACATCTCTGGTGCATCCGCATTCCAATAACGCCTATCTTGATTATAAGCAAGACGCATTGATGGATAATCATCATTTTCTGGCGCAGGTTGCGGATTATCTGCATAAAATTGCATAACTTGCTTCATCTCTGGCGAAATAAGTTCTAGCACATTGATTTTATTTTTAGTTTTCATTTATGCCTCCAATTATCACTGTGGGGTATTGTAAATAATGAGGCTTAATAAACTGGGATCTTGATATCCAATATTGAACGTTAGCGCGAAATGGAAGGAGTGAGAGGTAAATATGTGATCTGACTTGGATTTAAATAAAATGGCAAAAATAGGATTAATTGCACAGTTTTTCTTAACTAAACATAGATCTGAGAATAGAAATGATTATGATATGTGTTATTGTGTTTTAATACTTAATCTTATTTTAGAAACGAAAAATGAAAATAAAATTAGCTATTTTAAGTTTATTTTGTAGCACCATTTTACTAAATGGATGTGCTACTCAATCAATACAGCCGGATGCTCAATCTAATTTGTTATTGAAAACAAAATTAGCCGATGAACCAGAGAAAATGACTGAAAGTGAAATAAAAGAGTCAAATCTTACGGTTAAAAATTATCCTAAGAATTTATCACATCCATTACCTACTTATCCTGTAAAAGCGGCTACTCAAGGCATTGAAGGTGGATTAAAGGCGAAATTTGATGTTGATGAAAATGGGCATGTACAAAATATTAGGCTGTTAGATTCCCCTTTAGTGGATGTTTTTGGTTTGTCACTTATTCATGCTATGGAACAATGGCGCTATGAAACAGGAAAACCAGCAAAAGATTTAAATTTAGTTATAGAATTTAAGCTTGGAGCTCAAGATTAAATTTAATACCATAAAAAAAGAGAATAACCCGCCAATAAATTAAACGGATTATTCTCTTACTTTATTAATTTGACACTAGTTGCACCACAACCAGTCGCCCACCTTCTTCTGTCGATAACACAAATTGCAATCCATCGGTTAACGCAATTTTATCGCCAATTGCTATCTGCTTTTTCTCTGGCAATACCATTAATCCATCAATACGCTCATTAACAAGCCACCATGTTGAATTGTGATAAACAAAATAACCTACACGCTTTTTCTGTTCATCAGTGGTGCGTTCATTAGGTGCAATAAGACGATTAACATGCCAAGGAAACAGTGATTGATTACTCCAAACCATTAAGCGGTGATCGTCGGGTCTAAAACTACCAGCTTTACGTGAAGAGTAGAGATTTAAAATCGGCAATTGCCCTTTATATGGTGTATGACAATAAGGACAAACAGGCTGAGTCTTTCCTGAAAAAACATACCATTGCTGTTCACAATCTTTGTTCTGACAAGGTTGAACTAAGTCTACCGTTTTGACTAAAGCGGTTTCCCATTCATCTGCGGTAGGGCGTTGTGAAGGATCGTGTAACCCTGTAATAAAGGCTCTTTCAAAAAGAGGCGTTAGGTACGGCCCCATAATCGTGTATGGGATTTTTTCAGGATCTGCCCAAGGGAGAGATGACGGTTTTACCTGATTCAATTTGACCGCATTACTACGATCGGTTGGATGCTCAATAAACAGCGCTTTTTCACCCATAGACAGTGTTTCATCACGCATTTCATCATCAAGATCGTGAATTTTGCCGCCACGTAATGGATGACGATAAAACAGATACATATAGATTAATACGGCGAGCGCGTGTCTATCGGTCGTAATGCTTGGCAAGATACGGTTAGGATCTTCTTTCGGTAAATGACTGGTTTTTACCACTTCTGGTGCAATAAAATCAGGTGTTCCCACAACATCAGGTGGGTATTTACCGGGAACCACTAAACCATCAATATCAATGACACAAGCATGACCTTGCTCAGGATCAATAAGGACGTTTTTATAGCTTAAATCACTATGGCATAAGCCTGCTGCATGCATTCGGCGAACGGCTCGAGAGAGCAATAAACAAACTTTCAGATAATTTAATAGATTGCCTCTTTCGCGAGGATCGAGAAATTTATTTTGGTTGTTGGCACTTGCAAACCATTTACCTTCTTTTTCTCGACCTTTTATCGCCAAAAAGTCATTATTTTTAGAACCATATTTAAAGAAAAAATGGGATTGATAAGTCGGAACAACAATACCAATTTTGCCTTGATGTTCGACAACATCTGTTGGCCAACAAAATAGGTTTTTCCAATATTCTCCGCCACTTTGCTCAAAGATATTATGTCGATAAGAGCCTGTGATCATATCGATTCTCTCTTTGGCTTGTGCATTCTGTTTTGTTTTATAGAAGGCAACAACATAGCTTCGGTCAGGGGAAAAATAGACATCTTTCATTGAGCCAGAGCCAATAATTTCATTGACGTACTGAACTGTTTTTCCACTTTGCGTTGTACAGGTAATGATCTTTGACATGAAATTCACCCATTCTCTCTTTTATGATTACCAGGCCACAACCAGAGTGCGGTCATCGTGATTGCCTGCTGAAAAGAAATTCAGCCATTCAGCCAATGCTTTATCTGCATTTTCAGGAGAAGCTAAACAAGGCGATATTTCATCAATGAGTGCAGCCCATTTATTGGGATCTTGTAAGCCATTATCTGTTTCAAATACAGGATCAGACACCCCGTCCGTCATTAAAATAAGATGTGAAATTTCTTTCCACTTACCAATAATAATGCGTCGATTAAACTCAGCATCGTTGAGTGCACTATCATCAAGAAAACGGGTTTGTCCTGCATATTCACCACTATCAGGAATACCTAAAATGCGCACTTTTCCGGCGGGTCCATAAGCCGCAATTGCACCATCTCCCATCCAAAATGAGGCAGCAAATAACTCATCATTGATACGCAAAGAAACCGTGGCTAATAACGTAGTCGAAAAAGATTTTACCGGTTCATTAATATGAATGGCTTCGTTTTTGAGGTTATTAACTGCCAATTGTGCTGCATTACGAAAGAGTTGAGCAAAGAAGTTTCCTACTTTATTAATGGCATTATTGTCATTCCATTGATGGATGGCTTCAAGATGAGGTTTAAACGCTTCATTCCCCTCACTTAGCTGTGATTTTAAATAGTGGCTTACGGTATTGATAGCAATGCGTGAACCTTCACGAGAATAGCGTGCACTACCCGCACCATCTGCGACAATTAAAATATTCCACTGGCTTTGCTCATCGTGGTGAATATAAAAATCATCATCACGGAATGTGCCTGCATGTTCATGAGAGCGACCGCGACGGCTAGCACCTGCAATACGAATATCTTCTTCAAGAATAAGTTTGCTATCTATATGTGCTTTGGGATAAGGGCTGTCTGCGGGAGGCTCGTTGATTTGCCATAAGCTACGGGGATCAGGATTGATGATTAATAAGACGTCATTGTGATAGCGAGTGCTATTAACAGACCAATGGACAACCAATGTGAAATTGCCACTTTTTGTTGGCATACCTACTAAGCAACGACTTTCAGGATCAAAACTTATTCCAAGTGCTTCAGGGAAATTAACCGCTTCAATTTCGGCAATTTCGAGGGTATCTAGCTCGATATTGAGCGTGGAGTTAAATGCGGTACCTACTTTGGCATTAGAGAGGGTAATTTTTGCCGTAGGACGTTGAATAATCGGTTTTTCTGTTGGCATTGGCGATGAGTGTGTTGGAATTTGTCCCGGTTTTAATAGGCTCTCTTCTGGCAACGATGTTTCTTCAGAGGCTAAATCGCGGGCTGGTGGTAATAACAGAAGAATAGGTTGTGCTTTGTCTTGCGTTGTTATTTTTTCTGCTGTTTTTGTTTTGATTCTATCAATAATAAAATCAATATGTTGAGCGATTTCCATATCTTCATACAGCGCAATAACCAACTCTTCATGTACAGGAATACGCTGTTGTGTCAGTGTGTCATCAATAATCAGTTTTGTGAGTAGGGCTTTTTTATCCATTAGCCTTTACCTCGTGTGACATCAAAGTCAGATTGATTGCTGTTATCCCCAAAGGTGATGTTGTTATCACACCAAGGGCAAATAACGGTTTCAGGGCCATTTACACAGAGCAATTTGCCACATTGGCAAACGGCAAAAGCAGTGGCATTGCCACAATAAGGACAACCTGGAGTGCCATGAAGTTCACTGGTATTAACTTGATATGCGGTGGCGCTGAGATCACTCCATGCAAAGTAATCTTCATTTAAGGTGTAGCAACCCGTTAAGTTAAAGCCATTAAGATTAAGATTAAAATCCAGCCCTGAAGCTTTCATGGGAGGCCGTTCATATTTCATTAAATAAGGTGAGCGTGTGTGGCTACAACGACCGACAAAAGTGACACAAGATTCATCATAAGCACGCGCGACATCATCTTTTGCAAGACGAACAATATGCTCTGTTTGACTTAAAAGTGGTGGTGGCTCTTCGCCAACACTTCGGCTATGAGAAACCACTGACATCGTTATCCATTTAATAAAACGAGTAAAATCGCCTTCTTGTGCTTCGGTAAATAACAGTACATTTTCAGTTAATTGCGACAGTACATGTAAGTCTGCACTTAAGCCTAATCCAATCGCAATTAAGTTAACTTTGTTGGCGTAGTGATCTTTCCAGCGCTTGATCTCTTGTGCGTAATCATCGGTAGGCCTGCCATCTGTTAAAAGGTAAACGACAGGCTTCCAATCGCCTTTTTGCTCAAGCGTGGTTTTTCTTACTTGAGTGTCGATTTGGTGAGAAAGTTCTCGTAATGCACTGCCTAATGAAGTGCCTCCTCCTAATGGTAGTTGTGGTGGGTAAAAAGAGACGACTTCAGTGAGTGGAACAATCGTTTTTGCAACACCAGCAAAGGCGATAATAGAAACATAAGCAGTTTCAAGGGCGTGTGGATCACGCCGTAGATCGCTAATAATAGTGGTTAGACCGTCATTCATCTTTTTTAGGTTTTCACCAATCATCGATTCTGAACAATCTAAAACAAAGAAAATGGGTAGCCTTCTCATTGTTGCACCTTATCACTTTATTGTGGCTGTTATGTATTGTGATGAATAAACCAAAGCCTGAATAAAATAAAAGCAAAGCCTTTTGAAGCGCTTTGCTTTTGCGGATCACAGTACCAGTTGGATTTCAGGAGGTGGTGGCGGTAGGGTATCTTTATCCGTATTCACGCCTGCACTTGAACTGCCGGATGCAACACTGGCAGAAACCCATTTAAAGAAGCCAGAGAAGGCATTGGAGTCTAGCGTTTCTAAAGCCACTACTTGAGATGTGAGTTCTTTAAGGTGATCGTGTTTGGCTTTCGGGCCAACAGCACAAGCGATGATCGAACCAAATGAACGTTTTTTCACTTCTTTAATCGCTTCACCATAGGCGTAAGCATCTGAAGGTGTGCCATCAGTCATTAAAAAGACGAGGGGACGCCAGTCACCTTTTTGGTCACCATCAGAGCGTTTAATATCACGATCGACACACTTGATTAAACACTCCAGCGCTGCACCCGTAAAAGTACCGCCAGAACTCGGCACAGTGATATCAGAGAATTGGAAATCTTCTAATGCGGTTAATGGGATAAATTCGCGTGCCTCATTATCATAGGTAATGATGGAGATATGCACACTTTCTAATGCGTAAGGATCTTGTCTCAATGCATTAAGCATTGTTTGTATCCCTACGTTAACTGCATGAATAGATTCACCTCTCATTGATCCTGAAGTATCAATTAATAGGTAAACGGGAAGTCTTCTCATTAGGTGAAGTCCTTTAAGTAAGAAATGAAGCTATCTGAACTTGAAGGCTCGCCAATGGCGTTAAGTTTCCAGCCATTTTCTTCTCTGACTAATTCAGCAAACAGCATTGAACGTTGGTTGTTGAAGGCTTCACCTCCAGATAAATCAAAACGAGCCATTTCGATATTTTGGGCATCAACAGCGCGGATAAAGGCGTTTTGTACTTTACCGAAGTGTTGTTGTAGCTCTCGACCATTGTAAATCTGAACAATAAAGACAATTTTGGTAAATTTAGGATCAAGAGTGTTTAATTTCACGATGATCTGCTCATCGTCTCCATCGCCTGCGCCGGTTCGGTTATCACCCGTTAACCAAATCTGTCCAGATTTGTGTTGTAAGCTATTAAAGAAAATAATATCGCCATTGACGAGGGAAGGTTGCCCGCCTTCAATTTGTCCCAAATCGTTAACTTTACCGTTTTCGCCACATAAAAAGGCGATAACATCTAAATCGTATTCTTCACTTTTTTTACCAAAAAGCCCACCAAGAAATCCGCGTTTTTCTTCATTGATATCCCAGCCTAAACCGATAGTGACAGAGGAAAGGTCATATTCATTTTTCTTTAAACTAACACCTTGTCCTTTTTTTAAACTAACAGACATATTCATTCCTTTTTTATTTAAAGTACAACGTTAACCTCAGGAGGTGGCGGTGGTAAGTCATCAAGATCACTAATATCTTTCTTTGTTAAATCGACCTTTTGACTACCGACAGAAATACTGGCTGAAACCCACTTAAAGAATGACTTAATGGTGTTAGAGTCCGCAGTATCTAGCTGTAATACAATTTCGGTGATATTTTTGAGCACATCAGTTTGTGCTGCTCGTCCTGCCGCACACGCAATAACAACACCCGTGCGTGCCGCTTTAAATTTCTCAACGCCTTTTTTCCAATCGTCTGTGGGGGCGCCATCTGTCATCACAAAAACTAATGGGCGCCAATCGCCTTTTGTTTCAGCTGTGGTTTTTTGTACTTCTTTTTCAATACGACTAGAAACTAAAGTTAGCGCTGAACCTAATGCAGTTGTTCCACTTGCGACTAAATCAGGTACTTTAAAATTAATTAAATCAGTGAGTGGCACAATCTGTTGTGCGGTTGAATCAAAGGTGATGATAGAAATATAAGCAGTTTCTAATGCGTAAGGATCTTGGCGTAGTGTTGATAAGAGCATTTCAACGCCATTTTTTACTGCTGCAATAGGTTCTCCATACATAGAACCTGATGTATCAAGTAAAAGGTAAACTGGCAATCTTCTCATGCATTTATCCTGTGAGTGAGATAGAAATAAGCGATTAATATACTAACCGACTCATGAAGGTGTTTAATTGAGATAATGCTTAGTTTAATTAAATTAGGGAAAAAACGCAGTGATGATTGTCCAATATTATTAATCTGAATAAAGATAATTTGAAAAGTAAAATAAAAGAGTAATTAAGCTGTCTTTCACTCTTAAATTGAGTGGCTAAGTGATTTAATTTTATTAAAGAAAATATTTTTTATTATGCCATCACAATAAGAATGATGCTAAATGATTGACTTATAATGACTAGGTATAAATACTATTTAATTAAAAACAATAAAAATTATGAAAAAATAATTAATTCAAAATGTTAGCGTATTGGTGAATTCTATTTTTAACGTAATTTAAAATAGAATAAGATTAATATTTAATATATAAATTAAATTTATTAAATAGGTTTTTATATATATATTTTTCATTTTTATTGCCTTATGAAAAATAACTTGATACCGAAGTATCAAGTCACTTTTTATTATCTATTTTTAATTCTTTTTTTCTTTTTCTTTCTCGGCTATTTCAGCAAGTGTTGATTGAATTAAATTTTCAATATAGTGATCAACTAATAATTCAACAGCTTCACTGCGTGTGGAATTCTTTAAATAAGATAATCTATCAATCTTACGTAATGCCGACATTTTTAATGAAAGTGAAACTGATTTTTTCTTATCTTTATCGAGATAAACTCGGCTTGTCATTCCATTGTGGCGAAGATCTTCACTGGCAGATAATGCCTCACGCATACGGCGTAATGCTTTACTATCGAGTTGACCTCGTTCAGTCATTTGATATGCGCGAGAAGCTTTGCTGTACTTTATTTCAGCGCCATAAGAATCTCTTATCTCTTTTAAAACGCGCGTTAACGTAGGCTCTGAGCATTCAAGAGCGGAAATAATCTTAATGGTTGGAACCTTTTTTCCTGAGCTTAAAAGGGTTGCCAGTGTAAAGACTCTGACCTGTCGAGTGCTTAATTGCATGCTTAGTTACCACTTATTATGTCATTCGTGTGTTAAAATATTCAGCAATCATTTCTATTATTCTTGTTCTTTGTTGACAAGGATAAATAAAATAAGCTTCCTATTAAATGTAGTATAAATTAATAATTGAAATAAAAAATATATACTTTTTTTTAAATAAAAAGTTTGCGTTACTCTTATAAGTTCTAGTTAAAGATAACATGCTTTAACTAGACACTTATAAATCGATATCAATATAAGATAATTATTTTATCTCATAGAGATTACTGCCCGTTATAAAGTATTTTATGTTGCGTTAAAACGTTGAGCATTATTTTGTTGGTTAGGAATAATGCCATAAATTTTAGCTCTAGTTAAAATACTTAATGCCCAACGACGATGTGTTGCCGGTTCACACATTGCACCTTGTGATTTAAAGACGGCTTGTGTTGAATTTAAAATACGCAACGCATCTGAATGATCAGATTGAGGCACCATGAGTGCTTGTTCAATTTTATGAATTTGCTTTGGATGAATTGCCGTTTTACCAACAAGGCCATTGGCAATATCAAGTGCCAGCTCTTTATCCATAATATGATGATCATCAATATGCTCACAAACAGGCGCAGTAAGGGCGAACTGGCGAGCACCAAAGACAGCAACCAACATTTTTATCACGTAACCCATTGGGCCATCATAAAGTGTTAATTGGCGATTACGTCTAAGAGAAATAACATTCATTAAATCATTGCCACCAATACGTAATGCGATAATTCTATTATGGCAAGGGTGAGTTAATAGATGGTTTGCAAGCTCTGTCATTTGAATAACATCAAACACTTCTTCTGTTTCAAGTGTTGGCATCATACATAAATGCGTATTTTCAATAATATTCCACCAAATTGGCAGAGAAGCTTGCGTGAATTTAGGCAAAACAAGACCATCGATAGCACTGACATCAAGGTTTTCAGTGATCCATTGACCCATTTCAGTGTGACGAGGGCGAATAAACAGTAGTGGCCAATGGCTACAATCACTGTTTTTTTTGTGTTCTGCTAAGGTATTTAATAACGTGGCCAAATTTTCTAACGCAACAGGAATATCGGCATCACTCACGGCATCTTCTAAACAGATAATTAAAGAGCGTAACCTTTCAATTTTCTGGTTGATGATTGTTGTTGCGATATCTGTTCGTGTTGCAGGCATATAAAGCGTTGCCCCTAAATTCCACGGGGATAATCGTTCAATCATTATTTCACCTTTTTAATGATAGTCACTGCACGATATTGACCAAGCGCTTGCCCTGCCTCAATAACAGCAATATTTTTTTCCTGCGCAAGATAAACCAGTAACGCAACATCAGGATCGGTTATTTCTCTTACAAGAACATGGTCAGGTACACGGCGTAAAACAGCGCGTGTGGCTTCAGCAATACCGGGTTTTATACGATTGATATTTGAAATATCATATTTGTTTGCAAGTGAACTAACGACGTTTTCGCTCAGCTTTTTTAAGTCTGATTGTTGTTCTTTAAATGTGGCGAGTGGAATATCGTTATCAATTAATGCATCAACGACTTTTCCAACAGTATCAACAAGGTAACGACTGCATTCATACTGTTTTAAATGTTGGCAATCCACAAAACCGTGAAAGCCTTTTTCAGTCCAAATTGAACGTGAAATTAATCCTGAAACAGGTGCACCCATGATCCCAAAAGGGATAAGCCAATCTTCATCGCTGGCACTTAACCATGCACAGCCACAAGGATCAGCAAGGACGACAAGACGAGGTTGAGGTGGATAACCTTTTCGTCCTGATAATGAACGAATAAGTTCACCTGTAATAGCGCCTTTTCCTGTCCATCCATCAACAAAAACAATACCTTCTGTACCATGGCGTTGTTCTATCCATGAAAGAGCTTCACTATCAATACCTCTATCTCGAATAATACTAATACCGTAGTGATAAGAGTTTTTTCCCATTTTACGCAATGTTTGTTGCAACATGACGCCTAAAGGAACACCTGCACGAACCAGGCTTGTTAGGATTATTGGGGTATCACCAAAGCGTTCAATCAGTGATTTAGCCAACATGATGACTTCAGTTGCTAAACGTGTTGCTCCTGTTTCCAGTGCTTTTTCAAAGAGATCTAAATGCCACGTTGTTGGCTCTGGCTCTTGGCTTAGCATGTCAGAATAGTGGAGTTTACCCGACTGTATCAGCTCTTCTTTTAACTCAACGGGTGTCATTTCTATATTCACCGGTTGAAGTAGGAAATCGACATCACCTGATACATAAGAGCCAGAAAATGGCTTATGATCCATCATGTTTATTCTCCAAAAATTTTTGTGTTAATCGCATCTGCAAATTGGCTTTGGCGAGGAAGCCCATACCAACTGCATAATTTCATAAAGCGATGATCACTAAGGCTGTCACCAAGTCCAATCACAGGGAAAACACCTCGCTCAGCTTTTAATTTATTGAGCAAATAGGTGACAGCTTTGCCTTTTTCGATAGGCTCGGGTAACCAAGCAATATTGTTGCTGTTGCGATGAATATAAAAACCGTCGGTTGAAAATGTTTTTTCTATTTCATCACCTATGGCGTATAGCTCGTCTAAGCGAGTGCTATCGTTATGCTTCATGACTAAATAAATAGGCAAATCACCATATTCATAATTAATACGTGCCCAACCATCAATATTTCTCTGTGCCATCAATTGTGTAACTGATTGTTGTAGCGTCAGCAAACGCTGTGTATAAGGCGATAAACTTTGAATGATATGGTTTTGCCATTGTGTATCTGCATTACCTTCAGGCGTTAAGATCACTGCACCATGTGTGGTGATCGCCCAAGAATGAAACGCAATGGTGACTCTGCTTATTTCTTCCGTTCCGCGCGCAGTAACTGGAATTAAATCTGCGTGCTCTAACATCCAATCGACAAGCATGGCTTGCTCTTGAGTCATAAAGCTACGGGGTTCTAAGCTTCTGTCGAGCGCACCGGTTTTATAGGGTTCTAGCGCTAACTCATCGACCATTTTACGGCGCGTTTGAAATAAGGTGTCGTCGAGATCAGTTAAAATAACAGGCTTAGTCATAACTGATTACCTCAACAATAGGGGCAACTTTATTGAGGGCTTCAATCAGTTGTTGGTCAATACTTTCGGCTGGTGTTTCACAACAAAGCAAAATGCGATCAAATTGTTGATGAGCCACGTTATAGACGAAGTTAGGAATACCTAAACCATAATTATCAGTAAATGTAATCGCTGATTGAATAGCAAAATTAGTTGAAATAGGTGAACGGGTTGTCGAGCTATATTTTACGATAGCACCTTGTTTTTCAAGACGTTCAGCGAGTAAGAACGGTTCCCAGACAAATTCTCCTGATCCTAAAACAAGGATCTTTTCACCCAAAGAAGCATTGATGGATAAGCCTAGATCGCTTGCCGGTGTTGTCATCCCTAATCGACCCCAGCTCTGTTTACCGGTGATCGCAACTTGCCCGGATGCAGTAATATTAACATTAGGCATAACAGGTAAAGGCGCATTCGGATCGGCATCCCATTGCCATTTCCCTTGAACTAAAGAGAGAGTCTTAATCGGTAATGGGGAGCGCTCAGCAATAGAATCACCACTCCAATCAGTCAAGGTTACAGCGATAACCTGCTCAATATGGGTTAATCCGCCTTCTTCACGTAGTGCTGAAAGCAGGTTAATAAAGGTATTACCCGTAGTGGCTTCATCATCAATTAATACAACCGTTTTTGCTTGTTGTACCCACTGGCGTTGCTCTGTTGTTTTAGGCAAATAGAGTAAGTGATCGGTCGCGTGGCTGTGATTTTCTTTAAATTCACACAGCAATTCACCCTGATCAACAGGATGACGTGTTGATGTTAAATAAATGGCTTTTTGATAGCGATTTCTCACTTCATCAAAAACGCCAGCACCTAAACCGACTGCGGTTTCTGCCATACCAATAAACAGAATAGGGCCTTCAAGTGAGTCAGGAAATTGACCGGCAAGCTTTTGATAGGTTTCACGCATTTTTTTCGGTGAAACAGGAATATGACGCCCCAATACTTTACTGACAAATAAAAATGCACGCTTAGGATTGCGTCTTTCTGCAATATCAAATAATTCATCAAGTAACTCAATAGGGCAATTTGGCGTCACACTTAATGTGCCACAAGAAAGAGGGCGACGATAAACGGATGAGTCACTCATACTATTTTTCATTATTAATTATTATCCGTACTGATTAAGTTTGTTAACGTTGAATTGAAAACAATAGAATCGGTGATTGAGCGTATTTTTGTTGGTGTAAAATGGTTATTTTGGGCTTGAGCCTCTTCAATACTCATTAATCCTAATTGGCGTAAAGCAAAAATACCTGCAAGGTTAATTCCACAATGTTGGGTATAACCAATACCACCAGAAGGGCGCATATTAATTTCAAGTAAGAGCGGGCGACCTTGATGATTATTTCGAGTCTGCACATTCACAAGCCCATCGGCTTTCATCGCTGTTGCGCACGCTTTACCTAATTCATAAGCCTCACCTGAAATTTCCAAATGCTGTATTGCACCCTCTTTGCGTCGAGCAACAGCGGCAATAACATTACCTTGCTCAACCACCATATCCACAGAGTATTCTGGACCCGGTAAATAAGGCATTAAGACTAAAGGTTCAAAACGTTCAACCGCTTTTAATGCATCAAGATATTGTTGAGGATTGACTTGGCGATTTTCTGGGTGATTAAACAGTGCCATCGGCGAAACTTGATTATCAAAACGCCAAAAACCCATGCCATAAATCCCTTTTACAGGTTTGATACATAAAGGAGTTTCACCAAAAGGAGGCTCTTTTATATGCTCTTTTAAGTCATCGATCGATTCAATGTAAATAGAAGGTACCGTGGGAAGTCCACATTGTTCCATTGCTTGTGCAAAGGCGACTTTATTATCAGCTAACTGAAGCTGTTCAAGTTGTGTGGCTCCGGTTGTTAATTTGACCCCCAACGACTCAATTTCTTGGCGATGTAATTCAAACCATGCGCTATTACGGCCCGTGTGAATGACACTCACTTGATGCTGTTTTATAACATCAGCGATAAATTTTAAGCGTAATGTCTCTTCAAGAGGTTCATAAAAAGCCCCATCAGCAAGCGATAAAATCTCATTTCGAGTATGACGATGAGATGCAAGCACAAAGATCTCTTGGTGCTGCTGTTTTGCAAAGTCTTTAACACTTTGAATTATATCGCGTTGTGATGATAAACCTTCCATAAACCAAATTGTGTTATTCATTACGCTGTATACCGTGAAATAAAAGTGTAGGGTTTGATGCCTATAATCATGAAGATTTCGAAGAACAGTGTCAATCATAATATGATTTATTTAAGTTAATTTTAAAATCGAGTGATTAATTACATTATTATTATTGTTTTCTTGTGCTTTTAACATTTATTACAATAAAAACATCATTAATATCAATTAATTGACAAAACTTTAAGTTTAAGTGAGAAAAATAGTCTTGCTCATGTACTTCATCATGATATGATGATTTTCATGATATGGATTTAATCACAAATGGCGTTATTGTTTCACTCTACCTCTGAAGGAATTTAATTATGGTTTCATTAAGCAAGAATCAAACAGTTTCTCTCAGTAAACAAGCACCTACACTGAGCCATTTAATGTTTGGTTTGGGCTGGGATCCGATTAAGAAAAAAGGATTATTAGGCGGTCTTTTTGGTGGTGGTGGTTCTATTGATTTAGATGCAAGTTGCGTATTGCTTGACGCAAGTGGCAATCAAATCGATACCATTTGGTTTAGAAAATTAAAATCAAGTTGTCAGTCAGTTATTCACTCTGGTGATAACTTAACAGGTGACGGTGATGGCGATGATGAAACAATTTTCGTTGATTTAGATCGTTTACCGACAAATGTTGAATATTTGGTATTCACAGTAAATAGTTTCCGTGGACAAACATTTAATGAAGTTGAAAACGCATTCTGCCGTGTTGTTGATAAAACAACTAACAAAGAGTTAGTCCGTTATACCTTAACAGAGCAAGGCTCTCATACAGGTATCGTGATTGCTTCTTTGCAACGTAATCATGGTCAATGGGATTTCACTGCGTTTGGTGCGCCTTGTAAAGGTCGTGTTATTAACGACATGATGCCTGATATTGTGGCTACGGTGGTGCGATAAATGAATATGACTCCAGGTGGGAACTTACCTGTTCCTAATCAAACATTAATCGTTAGAATTCAATCAGGTGCACCTGTTGATGTTTCTGCTTTTAGACTTTATGCGTCAGGTAAAGTGAATGGCGACTCCGATATGGTGTTTTATGGGCAAACTGCAAGTGATGATCGTACTGTTATTTATGCCACGACAGGTAACAGCACATCATTTACCATAGATTTAACCCGTTTACGTCCAGATGTTGAAAAAATTGCGTTTACGGCAACCTGTGATGGCCAGCAAACAATTGCAAATTTACAACGATTATCGATTCAAGTTGATGCTAATAACGAAGTTGTAGCGAACGGTAATGTTGATATTAACGGTCGTCCAGAAGCAGCATTAATTTTAGGTGAATTGTATCGTCGTAATGGTAGTTGGAAGTTCCGTTTTATTGCTCAAGGATTTAACGGCGGTTTAAAACCACTTGCTGAACATTTTGGTGTTGATATTGCAGATCCTGCTCCAACGCCAGCACCAGCACCAACACCGAAACCGGCGCCAGCTCCAACGCCAGCGCCAAGTTCGGTGAACTTGAGTAAGGTCTCTTTAACCAAAGAGAAACCAGCGATCAGCCTCACGAAGAAAGATGACTTCGGTAAAATTCGAATCAACCTTGATTGGCATCGTGAAAGCAAAAGCGGGGGCTCTGGGTTATTAGGTGGATTGTTCGGTGGCAATAAAGGTATCGACTTAGATATTGGTGCATTCGTCGAACTTCAACAAGGGCATAAATCTGTTATTCAGGCATTAGGAAACGGGTTTGGCGATTTTAATCGTATTCCTTATGTTGAATTACAAGGCGATGATCGCACCGGTGATGTTGCTGGTGGTGAATGGATCTTTGTGAATGGGCGTGAATGGAAAAATATCAAGCAAGTACTGATTTTCGCGTTTATTTATGAAGGTGTGCCGAATTGGAGCAAGACTGATGGTGTGGTCACTATTCATGTGCCAGATCAACCACCTATCGAAACACGCTTAACTGATGGTAATAATGGTCGTGGCATGTGTGCGATTGCCCGACTCGTTAATGAGAACGGATCAATAAAAGTTGAACGTCTCAATGAGTTTTTTAAAGGCCACCGTGATATGGATAATGCGTACGGGTGGGGGTTTCGCTGGACAGCGGGCTCTAAGTGATCAAATTGATATAAGGAAAAATAACATGAGTTTTTTTAACAAATTAAAAGAAGGTTTTAATACAGGCCGTTCTGAGTTAGCCAAGCAAGTTGGTCGCTTTAAAAATAAAAAATTTATGCAAGGTACTGTTGCGATTTGTGCACGTATCGCCATTGCTAGTGACGGTGTAAGTTCTGAAGAAAAACAGAAGATGCTTGGTTTTTTAAAAGCATCGGATGAACTTAAAGTATTTGATACTTCTGAAGTTATCGAATTCTTTAATAAGCTAATCCTGAGTTTCGAGTTTGATACCGAAGTCGGTAAAGGCGAAACCATGAAGTATATTCTGGCAATGAAAGATCAGCCAGAAGCTGCGCAATTAGCTATTCGTGTCGGTATTGCTGTTGCGAAAAGTGATGGTGATTTTGACAATGATGAAAAAGAAGCGGTGCGTGCTATTGCCATTGCATTAGGCTTTGAGCCCGCAGAATTTGGTTTGTAATTAATTTATAGGGAACCGTTCAGGAATTATTATGGTATCCACACATATTGGTTTTCCGACAGAAACTGTCATTGTCTTTGTAGTACTTGCGATTGGCGCTATTTTTATCGACTTATTTATGCATCGTGCAGATAAGCCGATAACGTTAAAGAATGCCATATTTTGGTCTATATTCTGGGTTGCCATTGCAATGGCATTTGCAGGATTCCTTTATATTCATCATGGTGCAGAAGTTGCGAGCTTATTCGTAACAGGTTATGCCTTAGAGAAAGTGCTTTCCGTTGATAACTTGTTTGTCATGATGGCGATTTTCTCTTGGTTTGCTGTACCTGACCGCTTCCGCCACCGCGTTCTTTATTGGGGTATCATCGGGGCCATCGTTTTCCGTGGGATCTTTGTTGCCATCGGTACAGGACTGTTAAGTTTAGGACCATATGTTGAGATTGTATTTGCCTTAATCGTTGCTTGGACGGCAGTTATGATGCTGAAAAGCGGTGATGATAGTGAAGAGATTGAAGACTATTCACAACATCTTGCTTATCGCTTAGTTAAACGATTTTTCCCTATATGGCCAAAAATCACAGGGCACGCTTTCGTATTAACACAAAAAGAAGTCGATGCTGAACTAGCAAAACCAGAAAACAAAGAAATTACTATCGGTCGTGGTACAAAAGCGGCGTTATATGCAACACCACTTATGCTGTGTGTGGCGGTTGTAGAGCTTTCCGATGTGATGTTTGCTTTCGACTCGGTTCCCGCTATTATCGCAGTAAGCCGTGAACCCCTTATTGTTTATAGTGCAATGATGTTCGCAATCTTAGGCTTACGTACGCTTTACTTCGTGTTAGAAGCGTTAAAACAGTATCTGATTTACCTTGAAAAAGCGGTTATTGTGTTGTTGTTCTTTATTGCTGCAAAACTGGGTTTAAATGCAACAGATCATATCTGGCAACATGGATACAGCATCTCCGCGACAACTAGCCTATTTGTTGTGCTAGGTGTTCTTGCTCTGGGTATTATCGCAAGTTTTGTATTCCCAGAGAAAAAAGATGATGAAGGTAAGACAAATTAATAAATATTCTTGAGAAATCAGAATATTAAAAACAAAACTAAAGAGGTTATAAAATGAGCGTTTCTCTTTCTAAAGGTGGTAATGTCTCTCTGAGCAAAGCAGCCCCAACGATGAAAAACGTCCTTGTCGGACTTGGTTGGGATGCCCGTTCTACAGATGGTCAAGATTTTGACTTAGATGCGTCTGTATTTCTGTTAGCTGCAAATGGAAAAGTGCGTAGCGATGCCGATTTCATTTTTTATAATAACTTAAGATCTGCTGATGGTTCTGTTGTTCACACTGGTGACAACCGTACCGGTGAAGGCGATGGTGATGATGAAGCGCTGAAAATCAAATTAGACATGATCCCGAATGATGTCGATAAGGTTATCTTCGTTGTGACTATCCATGATGCGCAAGCTCGTCGCCAAAGCTTTGGCCAGGTATCAGGTGCATTTATTCGTTTAGTTAATGATGACAACCAAATTGAAGTTGCTCGTTATGACTTAACTGAAGATGCATCAACAGAAACAGCAATGTTATTTGGTGAACTATATCGCCATAACGCGGAGTGGAAATTCCGTGCTGTTGGTCAGGGTTATGCAGGTGGTTTGGGTTCTGTTTGTGCTCAATACGGTATTAATGCCTCTTGATAGTCGATTTGTAAGACACTAAACGCTGGCAGTTATAAGATGTGATTGCCAGTTTATTCAATAAAGTAGGAGCTTTGATATGGCAGTTTCCCTCGTTAAAGGTGGTAATGTTTCTCTGACTAAAGAAGCACCAACAATGTCGGTTGCTATGGTTGGTCTAGGATGGGATGCCCGCGTGACTGATGGCGCAGAGTTTGATTTAGATGCGTCAGTGTTCATGGTAGGTGAAGATGGAAAAGTACTTTCAGACGCAAGTTTTATCTTCTTTAATAATAAAGTGAGTCAATGCGCAAGCGTTGAACACCAAGGAGATAACCGTACTGGGGAAGGCGATGGTGATGATGAGCAAGTAAAAATCACCTTATCAAAAGTCCCTGCTGAAGTGAAAAAACTGGTATTCGCAGTCACTATTTATGATGCAGAAAACCGTAAACAAAACTTTGGTATGGTCAGCAACAGTTTTATGCGCGTTTATAATAACGACAATAATACTGAAATTGCACGCTTTGATCTTTCTGAAGATGCATCAACAGAAACCGCAATGATCTTTGGTGAGTTATATCGCCATGGCGCAGAGTGGAAATTCAAAGCAGTTGGTCAAGGTTTTGCGGGTGGTTTAGGTGCGTTAGCAGCACAACACGGCGTAAATATCTAAGACTCTATTTAGCCCTCGCTTTTGCGGGGGCTATTTGTTTGTATCGATAAGAAAACAGTAAGCGATTAAGACTCTTTTTTTACGGTCACTTTAATTGGTGAATTTTTAGATTTACGACGACCGGTATGAAAGTGACGCCAATGAGGATCTTGCGCTGCAAACAGCAATTCATGATCACCACGAGAATCTCCCCAAGCCCTTAAATGGTATTGTGCTAAGTCCCCATATACTGCTTCTAATCGTTTTATTTTTTCACCACAACGACAGTTATTACCAATAATTTTACCAGTCAACTTTCCATCAACAACTTCAAGTGTTGTTCCTATCAGTTTAATGCCTAAGCGCTTGGCAAAAGGTTGTAATACCATAGCAGGTGATGCCGAGCAAATCGTCACTTCAGCATTGCTATTCACTTCTTCTGCAACAGCGAATAAGCCAGTAGGGCGCATCAATTTGGTCCAATAAAGTTCGCAAAATTCTTCTGCTTTTTCTTTTAACCATTGTTCATCAATATTGGTTAGAAAGGTTTTGATAAGCACTTCTTTTAGTTCATCACGAGTGAGCTTGCGTCTAAAGCAAAGTAATGTCGGTAATACCATTTTAATTAAACGGCGTGAGAATTTACGTTTACCAAAGGCGAATTTTAGAAAAGGAATAAAACTGTCGTGATAGGTTAGCGTGCCATCAAAATCAAACACTGATAACGTTTTTACGGTGTTTTTCGCGTTTTCAAATTGGGGTTGCATACAGGGTAAGGCTCCGTAAATCATCAGAGTTTGAAAAATATATTTTACTTATTATATCATTGTTCTAAAAATGAGATAGAGGTAGCCTTATTTATTGATAAATAATGATTTTTCTCATTTATAACGAGAAGTAGAGTAATGAGCCGTAAAAAACACCTCTTAGTGATTTAGGCTAAGAGGTGTGATTTTAGGCTGTTGGCAAACAGAATAAGGGATTAATAATATTCAATCATAAAGGTCGCTGCACCATTGGCGGAACCTGCGGATAATCGGTCATCAACACGAATATAGCGCGCTCGTAATGGAACACTCACGACCCCCGCTTTTTCAGTGATCGGCTGTGCAAAGGCGGTTGGCGTATTAAATTTAACAAAATCTTCACCGACATCACCAAATGCAAGTTGGATCCCTACACCTTTTGCTGCACCCGGTACATCATTTACTTTAAAAGTTCCCGGATATTCAGGAATAGTTGGATTAACAGGCTTTATTGTTACTCTTAGCTCATTAGGATCGCGTTCAGGAAAGGTTTGTTTAACTTCAGTTGAAATAATATTTCCTTTTCTTCCTGAATAATAACCTCTAAAAGCAGGACAATTGGTTAATATAATATCGGAATTTATCCATTTAGTTGTACTCCCTTTGGCTGGAAGTGTAGTTGTTTCATGAGAGCCAAGATTAACTGTATAATCTTGTGTTCGGCAGGTTGATGACATTACATTTACGTTACCCGTAATAAAGACATCAAAAAAAGTAAATGGAAAATCAGGTGCAATAACGTGATCAAGCCTTGTGTTTGGCATATGTATAGTAGTTTGATTACGCGCTGTAAATTGCGCATTGCCTGGTGTTATTGGACCTGTTTTAATCAAAACAAAAGATAGATAAGGTTTAGACCAGTAGTTAACAGAATTAACATTATCGCCAATAGTGGCTTTACTAAATTCACGCACTACTTCGCCTGACATATCTACACTTTCACCAATTTTCAAGGACCGATTTTTGTCCTTCATAGTATAAAATTGGATCCCAACTCCTGGTAAATTGGTCTGAAATACGTTACTTGGGAGCCCTGCTCCTACAACAGGAGTGCCGGATATAGAGAGCATTTTAGTTGATTCAGTCATAACAAATCGATAAACATCATCAAGATTTGAACGATCAGCACTACAGTTATAGCTATAATAGTATTGAGCTGTATCAACATAAGATTGGTAAATGACACTACCAACAGGAGCGTCAGGACCTAAAAAAACCGAACCACTTACAGTAATATGTAATTGTTGCGTTGGTTTATCTACTGTACATGTCACATCTGATTTAGCCATTACTTCCGCAACAGGGAAAAGTAGAAGTATTAAGGCTAATAAGTTTTTAATAATAGGCTTCATACTTTATTCTCCACATACGCTGGTAAGTTGGACAAAACTACTTTGATTATCTTTATCTGGTGCTGGGGCACTATAGTTAATGGTACATTGCTGTATTTCACCTGGCCCCCATTTCACGGTTAAGCGACCTGACGTTTTCTCAACTCGGGCGTAGAGAAGTCCTCCCTGACCTATACTACCCACTTCATTGTTCTGTTCATCGTAAGCGACACTACCAAATGGAATAGCGCCGTTATTACGTTGGATTGTAATTAACAGAGGGATACCTGCATTAGTTTTAAACTCCACTTTAGTGATCGCACCTTCAAACGGTGCAACGCGCGCTTGCGTATTTTGTAGCTCGATATTATTTGACATTCCTTTCGGGTTAATCGTGATGTCATTCATTTGATATGGGGTTAAATAAGGCACAGCAGCATGACCAAATCCATCGATTTCAATGCCTGGATAGCCACTGACTTTGGCACCTTTAGCACCATCAGCTTCAACTACCGCAAAGGTATTGCCTTGATAAGGGGTTGCTACCACGCCACCAGACCAGCCAATAAATGAACCACTAGCACCGATCGAACCATTTTGATAATGCTCACCTAAACCATAGTTAGCTGTTAAGTTGGTATAATTAGTTTTTGCACTACCATTCAAGGTCATGCTAGATCCAACACCATGGTTTGTATTCATTGCTGTTATACCGTAGTTATAACGATTATTTTCACCCGCAGATCCAGAGATCCCGATACGCTCACCTACATCTCCTCGACCATTACGTGTTAAGGCTGCGGTTAAGGTCGGCATATGATCAACACTTAAATCATAGAGTGGTAAAATAAAGTTCAATTCAAACGATGTCTCCTTTTTACCATCGGCATTACGTGCTTGACCGACATTTAAGCCATAAGAGAGACGTTTCCAGCGGTTGTTGTAACCCATTTGGTATTGCAAGTCGGTCGTGTCATTATTCCAGTAGTTTTGTGTAAATCCACTGACATAGAATGTCCCCCAACCTTCGGGTAAACCTTGATCAATCGTGACATTAAAGCGGCTTTTTGGACGCCAAATATTGTTGATACTGCGCCCATAGCGTTCTTCATTAATAGCTTGAACGGCAGAGCTATAATCATAGAATTTTTCGGTATTAAATTTATAAGCAGCAATCGTCAGGTTACTATTAGTATCTTGAATAAATTTGCTATAACTGATTTGATAACTTTGTCCGCTATTCACTTTTGACGATGTTGTATTTAAATGCAAACGTGCTTGAGTGATGTCAGCAGAAAATGCTCCTAATGGCGTGCTTAATGCAAAACCAGCTTGAAGTGCGTAATAATCTGCACCGGTACTCTGTATACCCGCATAACCCGTTATCAGATTAGTTAATCCGCGACGATAAGTGGCTTGATATAACGTTGGATCATAGTCAACAGATGATGAGTTTAAATGGCCAGCGGATACCGTATAGTTATGTTGCCCAGGACGCAATAACTGCACAACAGAAGCGTAATAGACTTTAAAGTTTTGTTGTGACCCATCCGATTCTTGAATGGTGACATCTAAGTTACCACCATATCCTGATGGATAAAGGTCATCAATTTCAAATGGACCTGGCGGTACGGTAATTTCATGGATCACTCGCCCATCTTGGCGAATAATGACTCGGGCATTGGATTTTGCGACACCACGAATGGTCGGCGCAAAGCCACGCTGTGAGTCAGGTAACATTTTCTCATCACTAAAGAGTTGGATACCTCTTAATGGTTGTGAATCAAAAAGTTGTCCTGTCGTAAGAACATCACCAACTTGAACGACACCTTTTATTGTAGTGATAATACGTTGTAGATAATTATAAGTTGATGTGTAGTCATGGCCATTTTGTTCATTCCATGAATAATTACCAGTGTGATGGAAACTCCATGTGCCTAAATTTAGGTTACTATTAACACCAACGAATGCTGATTTGTAATTTGTTCCGTTGTTACGAGACATAAAATAATTTGCGTTATAGCTTACTAACAACGCATTTATACCTCGTTCCCAAAGTGAAGGACTTACATAACCACGGGGCTTATAACCAACAAGAGCTTGTGGTGTGTTGATCGTTAAACGTTGAACTGAGTGGTCATAGTTTACGTCAGTTGAGGGCACAAAATCGGTTAGTGCAATGCATTCATGTAGCTCTAACGCACTTTTTAATAGCGGTGTTATTTTGTCACTTTTAAACCCTATTAAGCCAATGATATCTTTAGTTAAACAAGGCGATACTTGGCCATTTGCCATATCTTTAAAGGTGACTGTTGTTCTTGTCATAAATTGGCTGTTGACATAGATTTCAACATTCCATGTACCCGGCAAGAAAGTATTTTCTTTATCAAAACGACTGATATCAATCTCACCTTGAGATGTATTCATAAAAATAGGATTAAATGAGAGTGAGTTAATTCCATTTGTATGGGAAGGCGCATTATTCTCTGTTGATGAGGCAGTATTATTTTGTAATAAAGGTGACGTATTGGTCGATAATACAGGAGTGCCATTAGGTAACCATTTATTATTTTCGATCTCTGTTATATTTTCTGCATAGGTATAGGGTGCGATTAGAAAAAAAGTCGCACTAGCAGATATTATAATAGTTTTTAAAATATAACTGCTCATTTGAGTATTCCCGTATATTTTATAAAGTCACTGGAGAATTAAATTTTTGATTCAACTATCTTCATGGCACCCCAATCGTTTACATATCGATAAACGACTTTATTTCCCGTATTTGCAGATATCTCATTGGGTATAGCAAAGTCATGGCTACCTAATGGCGGAACTAATTCACCATCAATAGGTTGTTTATCATTTCCATTAAGAGAAATAGAAACTAAAGAAACATAATAAGGGGCATTATTGATAACTTTTAAAGTGTTACCTGAAACTGAAAATTGAAGGCCTTCCGCAGCATTAATTGCCCCTATTTTATCTTTTAGTACATCAGGACGATAAAATAGTTTTATTCTTGAACGATAAGCAATTTGTAATTTATTATCTATTTCCGTATTTGCGTTAGGTGGTATTTCTAATACATTTAACCAATAAATAGATTCTTTATCTTTAGGTAATGTTGTAGCGCCCGTAAAACTAATTCTTAATGATTGTGATTTTTCTGGCTCAATGCGAAATATAGGGGGAGTTAATACAAAAGGAACTTGAATATTTTCAGGTTTTGCATCAACGTCACCAGTATCAATCCAATTTTGAATTAAAACAGGAACTTTCCCTTCATTACTAATTTTTACTGTGACTTCTTTTTCATTTTCATTATAAATAACACGAGTTCCGCTAATAATAACACCAGCGTTTACCCATGTAGAAATGATTAATAATAAACTAAAAAAAAAGCTTTTAATTAATTTAGGGGCTATCATATTTATCTTTATTCCATTAATAAAAAGCAAACAGAGAGGAGAAACTCCCCTCTGTTTATTTCGATTATTTATATTGCAGAGTATAAACAACGCTACTTGTTACTTTACCAGCCTCTGTTTTACCAATTGCGTAGTATTCTACAGCGTATGGTAAGGTGGCTTTATCATTAGTAATTGTATAATAAGTAGTATCATTTACTTGAGATGTGTTACCTACTTTAATTGCGTTAAAGTTAGCTCCATCTAACAGTTGTAACTGGACTAATTTTGCGCCAGTTGCAGCAACATCCATATTTTTCAAACGACCAGTCGCTTGGTCTACTGTTGCACCAGTTTCAAAGAATGCAGAAACAGTGCTATGACCTGCCACACCTACTTTACAATCAGAAAGGTTCATATTAAATGCAGTACGGCCAGTCACTTCACCTGCATTTTGTAAAACGTTAGTACTAACTGTTGGTAGAGTAATGGTTGCATCAGGGCCTTGACCTTCAATGTCAACTTTACAAGTAGTATCAGTTAATTCACCATTAAAAGTAATCGTACCAGTATTATCAGCAGCAATTGCATTACCAGCCATTAGACCAAATGCCATTGCTAAAGATGCACCAATGATAGATTTTTTCATTCTAAATTCCTTCGTTTTATATTAGATGACTACGTTTTAATAAATAGCTAAACATTTAAATAATATTTAGTAATTTATTTTTTTTGACTAGCTATTAGTGTAAAAATAAATAAAAGCCATCCATGGCGAATAAAAACACTTAATAAGCGTTTTTTATTTTCCTAATAATTATCTATTAATACGAAATAATAGTTTGGTCGATTGCTAACATCCCTAACTTCATAAAGCTAATAGCTCATGAAAATAAAACATAATTAAATATTTTATTTTCATGGTTAATTACTTATAGTGATGTTACGTAATTTTGTTAAATGTTTGTTTTTAATTTAGCTGGCTAATAGTAGTACCACTAAATTCATAGTCTCTTTTTTTTGATTGCGTATTTGGCACCTTTTCGTTGTAGGTGCTTATTACTTCACGATTCAAATCATCCCATGATTTATCAAAAATAATAAGTAGCTTGTTTATTAAACTAAGTGACATACTATTTTTGCCATTTTCATAACGGGATATTTGTTGTTGGCTAACAGAAATTATTTTTGCCAGTTCACGACCTGATAATTTCTTCTCTTTTCTAGCCTTCTTAAAAAAAAAGCCTACTTTTGTGTCTAGATCGTTCATAAATTAATTCCAATAACATGAGGTCTAATATTTAGAAGTTATCACATATTAAAATTAGCCATTTCATTTTGAATAACTATATTACACATAAATTAATGGGTAAAAATGGTTTGCTCTATGCGATATCATTTTGTAATAGGCCGTTCCTATCAAGAGAGTAATTATTGTAAGGCTATACTTAAGTTTTAGTAAGTGATAGATATATCAATATGTTAAGTAATTTAATGAAATTACAAACTAATTGCGATATTCGTTATGTGAGTTTTATTTGGGTGTAAAATCTCGTTTAGTAAGTTATATGTTATTTTATATTTCATTTTTCATCCTTATAAGATGAATTGTATGAAAGAGTTAGATATTGTAAGGGAATGTATTTTACGCGGATTATGGGTATTTATGAAAATTATAGAGCGTAAGAATTCTCTGAATAAAATCAAAAATGGGGGGATATGATGAAAATGAGTTATGTGTTTTTATAAAAAAATTGTAAAAACAACTTTTTTATTTAAAAGAGTGAAAAGTAATAATTGGTCTAATAGGGTAATTATAGTGGGATATATTCATATAAAGAAGAATTTGTTGTTTGATGCTAAGTAGATGGCCTTTTTTTGAAAATATTAATTGCAATGATGTTTTATTTGTTTTCTTAAATGTTTTATTTATTCCTCTATATGAGGTTAAAAACAATTTGTGTGTTTATCTATTCCTCTCTTTTACTAAAAGTGACAATAATTTTTCATTAGCGATATCCTAAGTGTATATACTCTGTTTTTAGAGATATTCAGAAACTGTTTATCTAAAATATATGAGCTAAATCGTAAAAATACTTAATATTTATTAATCTATAAGAGATGATCCCTATTTTTGTGAAATTAAAAATTTTTATCGATTTTGAGTTTTCATTAAAATTCATCCCTAATTGCTAATCAATTAATAACACTGAAATATTATTTCATAACGGTATATGATCTAGATTAATACTTAAATTTAAGAATAAAAATCTGATTACCATCATTGATGGAGAACTGTATTAATCGTTTGTATTGATAATTCTGATTAATGAGTAAATAAAATCTATTTCGTGCCGATAAATGAATGCATTTGTATCATTTTATTATCGGGGAAGATTATTTCATGAGTATTGAAAGATCAGCGAAAGTAGGTTCCATTATACTATTAACTATTTTCTTATTATCATCAGTTTTGTCGTCATTTTTTATTTATAGAATGCAAGAAAACTTTGCGTCATTGGATTCTTTGAATACCAGATTGAATAGTGTTCAAGAGGCAAGATATGAGTTAGCGACTATTCGTTCTCACGTCAATTATTTAATGTTGTTGAAAACCATGACGGATGAAAATAAGCAAGAAACTATTAAATCACTTGTTGCTGAAGCGAAAGAGTTGGCGACAAAATCAAAAGCGACTATTACTCATTGGGTAGGTGTGAAGAAAATAAGCCCTGATGCTCAACGTAATTCAGAGCAGCTCTCAGTGTTATTCTATTATCTTCTAGATGAACTTATTGCACCTATTGATACGCTAGATTACACAGAATCAAATCTCTCTAACGACTTTACTCGTCTATCTGAACTTTTTGATGAATATCTTATGATCACGAAAGGTGTGAATGATGATATTAAAGCACAGCAAGCTTGGATGGTGCAGTTGTCAATTTATACAACCATTATTGCCCTGGGGATCATTCTTGTTCTTCTGTATATCGTTATTCGTTGGGTAAATAAAACGTTTATCTTTAACTTGAATACGCTATCAGCTATTTTGCAGAAAGTGGGAGAGGGGGATTTAAGTTTCACTTTACCTAAGAAACGAAATGATGAGTTTGGAACCTTGTTCTCTAATGTGGGAGAGATGCAAACCTCGCTAACATCGACTATTCAACTAGTTAAAGAAGAAGCATTAGAGATCAAAAAAGGCTCAGCAGAAATTGCTTCTGGTAACCAAGATCTCTCTTCTCGTACCGAAGAGCAAGCGAGTGCTCTGCAACAGACAGCGGCAAGTATGGAAGAGATTAAAATTGCGGTAGTGAATAATACTGATAATGCGATTTTAGCCAACTCCATCACCGCAGAAACACGTGATTTGGCGATTGATGGTTCTAATATCATGAATGATGCCATTAACTCGATGAAAAAAATCGAGGTGGGTACATTAAAAGTTGCTGAAATCAATGATGTAGTTAATAACATTGCAAGCCAAACTAATATTCTGGCATTAAACGCAGCGGTTGAAGCGGCGCGTGCGGGTGAACAAGGTCGCGGATTTACTGTTGTTGCAACAGAAGTGAGAAATTTAGCAGCAAGAAGTGCGGATGCTGCGCGTGAAATTAATCAAATCATCAGAGAATCCGTTGCTGACGTAGCTCATGGTCGAGAATTAGTGAATAGAACGGGCGAGCATATGCAGGACATCGTTTCTTCTATTACTAAAGTTAGCGATATCATGCAGGGCATTAGTATCGCATCAGAAGAGCAAAAAGTGGGCATTGAACAGATTGCAGTTGCCATTAACCAAATGGATTCTGTTGTTCAGCAGAATGCAGCTTTAGTTGAACAGGGCGCAACGTCAACAATGATTTTAGATGAGAAAGCACAAAACTTAACAGATAAAGTTTCAGTCTTTCAAATTAAAGAACAATATTAATAATTGAAATAGCTGGTTAACGTTTATATTTAAAACAAGCTCACTTTAATAGCGATATAAGAGTGAGCTTTATTTTTGAAACGTCATTTGATGCTGGCTTTTATTTCCCGTGCCTTTATTCTCATTAGCGTGTACTTGGGTATATTGCGTAGCGCTTATAACTATAGGTATTATTTATCTGTTAATCAGAGTAAATTATAATGTTTATCTGGTCTTACAGTTATCGGTAATGGGCTAATAGCTTGCATTATTTCTGAAACCAAGAGACATCGCAATGGCAATACCTAACAAACTAAAAGGAGCAATTGTTAAGTGTATTCCTAATTGTTCATACCATTGATAAATCAAAATAGCGATAATTGACATGATAACATTAAGGCATAAACGAAAGATTATTTTTGAAAGCACAGAACCATGCCAATCAAATAACCGCAAGAACCCGTGTTGATTAGGACGAATGACCATAATAGTAATGATATAAAACGAGGTTTAAATTTTTTGGAATATTATCTCAATAAAAGAAGTAATAAGCTAATTAATTCTCTTGAAAAATAAAGAGGATAAAAAGCTGGTTCATATCTGTATGTATGAACCAGAACGATAAATTTATATTATTAAATATAATTATTGTTAATATAATAATTTATGCATAGTTGATCTGATTTATTAATCATAATGTTTCAGCCACCTCCATAACTGTACTTAGCACAGAGCCCCATGTGAATGAAGAAGAAGGTAGCACTGCGGATGCTTCTGCTAATTCATTGTTTATATTAGTCATAGATAATCCCATTACAAGGTGGGGTAAATTATCTATCTTTAATGGGTTATAACCTTTATATGGTTCATCAGATGAATGCGTTTCTTCTGGTGAATAATGAGGGTTTGGAATTGTTTCTTCAATAATATCACTATCTATTTTTGTGTAGATAGTGACAAGCTCTATTAATTGATTTGGAATGTTTATATATGCGGAATATTCTTGTTCTTCAGTTAATACGGTTCTGAGTATATCACTGACACGTTCTTTAATTTGATCATGATAATAATAGACGGTATCAAGTGCAGAATAAAAATTATTTGTTGGTCTTATCTTATAAATATAAGATTTATTTTCGCTTGAGACATTGAGCAAATCTTTTGCGAATTTTTCACTTGATTTAAAACTTGATGTCGTAGGAATAAATGCAGAGTCTTTACTTCCTCTTCTCCCTGAAACACCATTTACATGAGCATGAAAATTGATATTATTTCCCCAAGCAACAAATCCTTTTTTAAATACCTCCTCTGGTGGTCTTGAATCTGCTCTGTACACTTTACTTACGGGTCTTGCATATGATAGCTGTATATTAAATAAAATAAATAATATAATTAAAATTATTTTTCTCATTATAACCTCTTATTATTCTATAAATGCTTTAGAGTGCTATGTTATTTCTCTTTTTATTTAGTCATAATTTTTTATTTTGGAGTAATTAATGTTTTGATAATCCAATCATATATAAGGCATCGTTACCAGGAAAAGCATTTTCTACCCCGACGCATACGGCTATATCTGCCTGTGTCAGAAATGAAACTTTAGCGATATCGTAAAGTGTAGTGGCATTGTACATAATACCATAATGATAGGAGCCACCCGTTTTAGGGACAAATTTTATATTGGCTGCTAATACTGGTTTTTCCCCATTGTTATAACTATTAGTTACAACGGTTAAGCTGGAAATTTTGCCATTTTTTACACTTCCATTTAATTTTTTGCAATAACCGTCAAAATTAGTTCCGGCATGCGAAAATGATGAAAAGGAAAGAAGACTAATAATAAGTAATTTTTTCATTTATAACCTCTATATTTATGGTGTTTATATGTAATTGTCGTTAATTCCATTGAATAAATAATTGATGTTCATTGTTGGATTTAATATGTACATCTAAGTAATGGAAGTGATTTAAATATACAGAGGTAAGTTGTTTTTAAAATATTTTTTTTAACATATTGTAATGTAAAAATAATATTTACAATGCGAATTTGTTTTTGAAAGTTTTATCTGATGAAAATAAATAGAAATATAATATGTTATTTTTCTGAGGGGAATATTTTTGAGGAGCAACGAGTTTTAATATTCTATTAATGAAAGGATAAAACTTGAAGTGTAGAAAAAGGGGGCCGATAAAAATTAACGTAGTTAAAGATATTTGATGGGGCAACGGTTTATAAAAACAAAAAAGCCACTTGCTAAGAAGTGGCTTAATGCGCTGATTTAACAGCTAAAATTTGGTGGCCCCTACTGGACTTGAACCAGTGACCAATCGATTATGAGTCGACTGCTCTAACCAACTGAGCTAAGGGGCCTTAATGGAGTGTGATTATACGTGCCATTTGGCACTAGGTCTAGCCTTTGAATGACTGTATGCGCAAATTCTGTTCAATCTAAACAATAAAAAAATAAAACAGAGAATAACAGTGATATCAATAACATAGTGTAATGACTAATGGGTAAGCTTACATATAGGTACAATAATATAAATAATAAGGCTATTTTTTATAAATATATGTAGATGAAGTCTATTGTAGCTTACATCGTGTGTGGATACTGTTTCAAAATTCCATAAAAAAACGCCTGTGATATCACAGGCGTCTATTATAACTTTTATTGAAAAGTAAGTTGATTACTCGTCAAGGAAGCTACGTAGTACCTCAGAACGGCTTGGATGGCGTAATTTACGCAGTGCCTTCGCTTCAATCTGACGAATACGTTCACGGGTAACATCAAACTGTTTACCCACTTCTTCCAAGGTATGGTCGGTATTCATATCGATACCGAAACGCATACGCAGGACTTTCGCTTCACGTAATGTTAAGCCAGCTAACACTTCGTGAGTTGCTGAACGTAAGCTTTCTGATGTTGCAGAATCCAGTGGTAATTCGAGAGTCGTATCCTCGATAAAATCGCCTAAATGTGAATCTTCATCGTCACCGATTGGGGTTTCCATGGAGATTGGTTCTTTAGCGATTTTCAGTACCTTACGGATCTTGTCTTCAGGCATCAGCATGCGCTCTGCAAGCTCTTCTGGTGAAGGTTCACGTCCCATCTCTTGCAACATTTGGCGAGAGATACGGTTCAGTTTATTAATCGTTTCGATCATGTGAACAGGGATACGGATTGTACGCGCCTGATCAGCGATTGAACGAGTAATTGCCTGACGGATCCACCATGTTGCATAAGTTGAGAACTTATAACCACGACGGTATTCAAATTTATCAACCGCTTTCATCAGACCAATATTCCCTTCCTGAATTAGGTCAAGGAACTGCAAGCCACGGTTGGTATATTTTTTCGCGATAGAGATAACGAGACGTAAGTTCGCTTCGACCATCTCTTTTTTCGCACGACGTGCTTTGGCTTCACCGATAGACATACGACGGTTAATATCTTTAACCTGTTCGATTGTCAGTCCAGTTTCAACTTCAATTTGTTGCAGCTTTTGTAAACTGCGTTGTACTTCTTCTTCAATACCTGCCAGTTTTTCAGACCAAGGCTTATTCATTGCACGAGCAGCAGTGAACCATGTGTCATTGGTTTCGTTACCTGTAAACAAAGTAATGAAGTTTTTCTTTGGCATCTTAACTTGATCAACACAAAGACGCATGATGTGACGTTCTTGAGCACGAACTCTGTCCATCATTTCACGCATATTGTTAACCAGATAATCAAACTGTTTTGGTACTAAGCGGAACTGTTTGAAAATTTCAGATAACAATAAGATTTCAAGCTCTGTATCTTTGTGGTTACGACCTTTCGCCTTGATAGTTTGGCGAGTTTTTTCGTATTGCTCACGAAGCTCAGTAAATTTCTGACGCGCTAATTCAGGATCGATGCTGTTATCATCATCGCTATCGCTGTCATTGTCGCTATCTTCATCTTCGTCTTCATCTTCGTCTTCATCACTATTGTCAACGTCATCATCATCTTTGTCTAAATTGACATCTTCACTTTCTGCCATTTCTTCGGCATTAGGGTCAATAAACGCAGTAATTAAGTCTGAAAGACGTGCTTCGCCAGCTTCAACGCGATCATACTGTTCAAGAAGATAAGTAATTGCTTCAGGATATTCTGCAACGGAACATTGAACTTGGTTAATACCATCTTCAATGCGTTTTGCGATATCAATTTCACCTTCCCGGGTGAGCAGTTCAACTGTTCCCATTTCTCGCATATACATACGGACAGGGTCGGTTGTACGGCCAATCTCAGATTCTACACTAGAAAGTACCTGAGCTGCGGCTTCTGCAGCATCATCATCAGTATCATTTGAATTTTCTGCCAGCATCAGATCATCGGCGTCAGGTGCTTCTTCCATAACCTGAATGCCCATGTCGTTAATCATCTGGATGATGTCTTCGATTTGATCTGAATCGACGATATCTTCCGGCAGATGGTCATTGACCTCAGCATAGGTCAGGTAGCCTTGCTCCTTACCTTTAGTAACAAGTAGCTTCAGCTGTGACTGCGGGTTTTGCTCCATAAGACGGTATCCACACTTCAAAGTAATTTGGGTTGGTGTCGGTCGGCGATAACTGTTCAGCCAACAATAACTACGGAGGGGCATTTTCATTGTCGATTGCTACGGTCCCCTCAGCGTAGCAAATGTAGGTTTTTAGTACCTACCGATAGCGGCAATTAAGCCGTGTTTTTAATCTTAATTTTGTGTTTACTTTTTAACGCGTGCCTGTATTATCAATTGGACTTCTTCGCGTTCATCTTGCGTTAGGCCTTCTGTTCTCTCTTTCGCAATAAGCGCGTTTAAACGTTCATCCATTGCGGTTAAAAAAAGATGATCTAACGTGTCTGTAAAGGTTTTCTCTGCAATCTCATCTATATCTATATCGTTCCACATTGCCAATTTTTCAAGCTGTTTACCGAATTTATTCTCTCTATAGAGTTCGATAATCTGTCCTGTATTTAGGCCCGGTTGTGCTTGGCAAACGGAAACTAACTCAATAAAAAGCGATAGACCTGCAATTTTTTCTGTACTTAATCCCTCGAGAGGGGGCACTAATTTAGAGAACTCTGGGTTTTGTATCAATAAGGCAATCAATATACGCATTGGTGTAGTGCGTAATTTTGTCGGTTGATACGACAACTCGTGATTAACCGGTGTTTTACCAAATAAACGATCCATTTGCTCAATATCGGGATTTCCCGTTAAGCTTCCAAGCTCTCTTAATAAATATAGACGTAAAGTTTCACTTGGGATCTTATCTATTAATGGTCTGGCTAAACTATATAGCTTACCATTGCCTTCTTGAGTACTCAGATCCACTTGCGGAACGAGTGAATCAAACAAAAATTCTGATAATGAATGTGCTTGTTCCATACGTTTTTCAAAAGCGTCTTTACCTTCACGACGAACCAATGAATCAGGATCATCACCTTCGGGTAAAAACATAAAACGTAAAGAGCGACCATCATTTAAAAAAGGAAGGGCGGTTTCTAATGCTCGCCATGCGGCATCACGACCAGCTCTATCTCCATCATAGCAGCAAATAATGTTATCCGTTGTCCGAAAGAGCAACTGGATATGTTCTGCTGTAGTGGAGGTTCCTAATGAGGCAACGGCATAATCAATACCAAACTGCGCTAATGCCACAACATCCATATAACCTTCAACAACTAATAGCTTTGTGACGTTATTATTAGATTGTTGCGCTTCATAAAGTCCGTAAAGTTGGCGACCTTTATGGAATATCTCTGTTTCTGGTGAGTTTAAGTATTTAGGTAAATCATCACCTAACACTCGCCCTCCGAAGGCAATAACACGGCCACGTCTATCTCGGATAGGAAACATGACTCGTTGGCGAAAACGATCATAAGTGCGGCCATTATCGTTAGTTATTACCATACCCGCTTCAAGAAGTAAGGCTTTATTATCGGCACTTTGACCAAAACGTTTTAGGGCATTATCCCAACCAGTTGGCACAAATCCAATAGAGAAACGGGTAATAATCTCTTCACTAAGACCTCGATGCGCGAGATAGTTTCTTGCTTCTTGTGCATCAGGTTTATTGAGAGCGCTACTATAATACTGATTCAACTTCTCCATCACTTGATAGAGATTTTGTCTTATATGTCGTTCAATAGGGCTACTGCCTGTTCCTGATTCATAAGGAACTTCTAACCCATGCATTGCTGCTAACTCTTCAATGGTTTCGACAAAATCAAGCCTGTCGTAATTCATCAAAAAATCAATAGCATTGCCATGCGCGCCGCAACCAAAACAGTGATAAAACTGTTTGTCGCTATTTACTGTGAAAGAGGGCGTTTTTTCATTATGAAACGGACAACACGCTGAATGATTTTTGCCTTGTTTTTTTAACGGCACGCGAGCGTCGATAAGATCGATGATATCGGTTCGAGCAAGCAAATCATTGATAAATGAACGTGGAATTCGTCCAGCCATAAGCCCTTTTACGCCTGTTGTTGAACGAGAATAAGCCGCGCTCTCAGAAGAAAGCACGGCCTTTAACTGCGACTACAGTGTCTGCATATGTTGCGGTATAAGCCGCAAAATATTAGTACAGACGAGTACGACGTGCGTTTTCGCGAGCTAATTTTTTAGCGTGACGTTTTACTGCTGATGCTTTAGCGCGTTTACGTTCAGTCGTTGGTTTTTCATAAAACTCACGACGACGAACTTCTGCTAATACGCCTGCTTTTTCACAAGAGCGTTTGAAACGACGAAGAGCAACGTCAAATGGCTCGTTTTCACGTACTTTGATTACCGGCATGTGCCTCTCACCTCAATAGAAATCGGTTTGCGCTGGCATTATTTAAGCCAGCCGACATTTAAAATGGTGCGGAATTTTACTTCAAAGCAGGGCACTTTGTAAAGAGATGCACAAAATTGAAACGCAAACTCTCACTTTTGTGTCTTTTTTGGGAGACCACAAAAAGCGAAAGTCGCTAACCACACATTTAAATCACTTAAAATAGGTGGATAATTATAGAACAGAAAAAGGAATTTGTCACATGCTGGTATGTAAAAGATGTGCTGAAGGCGTATAAAATCACCGAAATAATGGTACAATCGATTTATTACGCGAGTCCGCGAAGAAGAATTTGGAAGCGTCATGCGAGTTTTAGGTATTGAAACATCTTGCGATGAAACCGGTATCGCAATTTACGATGATAAAGCCGGTCTATTAGCGAATCAACTTTATAGCCAAATTAAACTACACGCCGATTATGGTGGTGTAGTTCCTGAACTTGCTTCACGGGATCATATCCGTAAAACAGTACCTCTTATTCAAGCGGCACTGAAAGAAGCAAATCTTACGGCACAAGATATTGATGCGGTTGCTTATACAGCGGGACCCGGTCTTGTTGGCGCTTTGCTTGTAGGCGCAACAATTGGACGCTCGTTAGCTTTTGCATGGGATGTTCCAGCTATTCCTGTTCATCATATGGAAGGCCATTTATTGGCTCCAATGCTTGAAGAGAAAACACCTGAGTTTCCGTTTGTGGCACTTTTGGTTTCTGGCGGTCATACACAATTAATCAGTGTGACAGGAATTGGCGAATACACTTTATTAGGTGAATCTATCGATGATGCTGCCGGTGAAGCTTTTGATAAAACAGCAAAATTGTTAGGATTAGATTATCCCGGCGGTCCTGTTTTATCGAAAATGGCGCAACAAGGCACAGAAGGTCGATTTGTTTTTCCTCGTCCAATGACTGACAGACCGGGGCTTGACTTTAGTTTCTCTGGTTTAAAAACCTTTGCTGCTAATACTATTCGTCAAAATGACGATTCAGACCAAACTCGCGCTGATATCGCACGGGCATTTGAAGATGCTGTTGTTGATACGCTAGCGATAAAATGTCGTAGAGCTTTAGAACAAACGGGCTTTAAACGTTTAGTGATGGCGGGTGGTGTAAGTGCTAACCGGACATTACGTGCGAAAATGGAAACCGTGATGAAGCAATTAGGTGGCGAAGTTTTTTATGCGCGCCCTGAACTGTGTACTGATAATGGTGCAATGATTGCATTAGCGGGGATGATCCGCTTTAAAGGCGGTACAGAAGGCCCATTAAGTGTGACTGTAAGACCTCGCTGGCCTTTAGCTGAATTGCCTGCCCTTGAAAATAAATAATGCATTGTAAAGTGTCTATTTCTAATTTGACACTCGATATTTGCAAAAGAAAAGCCACTTTATAAGTGGCTTTTCTTTTTTCAATTCAAATTTTAAACAGACGTTAATTAATCTTCTTTTTCTTGCTCTTTCGCTTCTTGAATGATCTCTTTTTCCGTTTTTTCGGTTTTCTTTTTCAATTTGTGCCAGATCCGGCTTTCTTGACCACGCCATAAACGTTGAATATTGTCATGATGACGGTAAAGTACAAGACATGATAATAACGCGACGGGATAAGTGAATTCTGGTTTAAACCACCAAACGTAAAAAGGGGCAAGTAGTGCGCTGATGATCGCGCCAAGTGATGAATAGCCACTCAGTAAGACGGTGAGTAACCATGTTCCTGCAATAAGACCACTTAAATCCCAACCAATGGCAGCAATAGCACCAAATGCAGTGGCAACGCCTTTTCCGCCTTTAAAGTGGAAGAAAACAGGGTAGATATGCCCAAGGCAAGCTGCGATTGCCACAATGCCGAGGTAAAAAGGAGGCACATTTAAGTAGTAGGCGAGCCAAACAGGGAGCATCCCTTTTAGGACGTCACAGATAAGCACTGCCGCTGCGGCCGCTTTTCCACCAATACGTAGGACGTTGGTCGCTCCGGGATTGCCAGAGCCAAATTTTCTTGGATCAGGTAGTCTTGCCAGTCGGCAAATCAATATCGCGCTGGAGATTGAGCCGCACAAGTAGGCGAAGATGATCATTCCAAGTGCGTTAGCACTCATTTGTATTCTCCAATGTTTATGTAAGTTCGTTAGGCATGTATGGATAATACGCATATTTCATCGGAAGTGGTATCCGATGAGCAGAAAAAAATAAGAGATGACGTGATGGATATCGTATTTATTGAGCAATTATCAGTAATAACCACAATCGGTGTTTATGATTGGGAAAAAACCATAAAACAAAAATTAGTGTTCGATATCGAAATGGAATGGGATAACAAACGCGCATCCCAAACCGATGATGTGGTTCATTGTTTAGATTATGCCAGTGTGAGTAATGCAATCATTGACTATGTTGAGACCCGACGTTTTGAGTTAGTTGAACGTGTAGCAGAAGAAGTGGCACAGCTATTGATAACTCAATTTGCTGTACCTAGAGTAAAAATTAAATTAGCGAAACCTGGGGCTGTTGCACAAGCCAAAAATGTGGGTGTAATTATTGAGCGTAAAGCTTAATTAGAGCTGATCCTGATTAAGTCGTGATTTCCATTTTATAATCGCGACTTCTCGTTGCTTGGTTAGCGCATCTCGTATTGCACTACCTTTTAATCCACTTTCAATAATTGGCTTAATATCCACATTATTTGCAATTGCGAAAGCTTGGCAAAGAAACGCGCGTTGTGGATAAACGAGATTTTCTAATCCTTTTCGTCCTCTGGCGTCCGCTTCACTCACCATCGCTAATTGCTCAACACGTTCAGGTTTTCGCCATGCGTCAATAGCATCAAGTAAGCGGATTATTTTTGAAGGGCGCATTCTATCAATACGATGGATATGATCATGAAACCTTGCCGTTAGGCGTGCCAAATCACGAATATGATTAGGAATACGATAACGTTGGCATAAGGCTTCAACTAAAGGAACACCGGCAGGGCCATGTCCATGGTGATGAGGCCAATTTTCAGGAGGTGTTAATCCTTTTCCCAAATCATGGCATAAGGCGCTAAAGCGTACCGCAATATCGTCGGTTAATTGGCTAGCGATATTGAGTACCATCATGGCATGAATGCCTGTATCGATTTCTGGGTGCCATTTTTCAGGCGCAGGAACACCAAACAAAGCATCAATTTCAGGAAAAAGAACACTTAAAGCACCACATTGACGTAGAACTTCAAAATAGACTTGAGGCGCGGGGCTCTCAAGGGCTTTTTCTGTTTCTTTCCAAACACGTTCAGCCGTCAGCGCATTTAGCTCGCCACTTTGTGCCATTGTTTTCATTAATTGCAGTGTTTCAGGTGCAACTCTAAATCCTAAAGGTGCAAATCGTGCAGCAAAACGTGCAACCCGCAAAACTCTTAAAGGATCTTCTGAAAATGCTTCAGAGACATGACGAAGTTGTCTCGCATGAATATCATCTATGCCATGGTAAGGATCGACATATTCACCATTAGCAGAATAAGCAATAGCATTAATGGTGAGATCACGACGTGCGAGATCGTCTTCTAACGTGACATCTGGCGCTGCATAACAAGTGAAACCCGTGTAACCTGAGCCTGATTTTCGTTCTGTACGCGCAAGGGCATACTCTTCATGAGTATCTGGATGAAGAAAGACAGGAAAATCTTTGCCTACTTGTTGATAGCCTTGTTGTAACAGCATTTGAGGTGTTGCACCAACAACAACCCAATCTCTGTCTTTTACTGGCATCTGCAATAGTTGGTCGCGCACAGCACCACCAACAAGGTATATATTCACGGGATCACTGTTCCTTTGGCTGAATATTAGTTCATCCAACGATCGTTGCGTTTACGACGACGAGGAATGATATGTGGAAGGATTAGGCCAAAAATAAGACCCGCACCAGCAACACCACCACCATACATAAACCACTGTAAGATGATGTCACGTTGTCGGTCATCTAACTGTTGATTAGCGAAATCAAGTTTTTTCTCAGCAACAGCAAGTTTTGTTCTCATCTGTTCATTTTCTTTTTTCAAACCGTTGATTATGTCATCGCTGTTTGAGACTTTGTTTTGCATATCTATAGTACGTTGATTCCAACTTTGGTCGATATTCGCTAGTTTATCGCGTAGTGTTTGGATCTCTTTTTCCATAGCAGGAATACGAGTACGCATACTTGGTTGGGCACTTAGTTGGTTTTCTGGTAACCAGACAGTACGATCTTTATCATCTTTAATTTGTACATAACCTGTTGCCGCATTGCGAGAAATGACAGTAACGGTTGAACCTGAATTTAAAGAGCCAACAATTCGATACTGATTTCCTGGTCCACTATGCACATAAGTGGATAATTCATCGGAAACATAGCGAGTTTCTGCGTGTGAGCTCAGAGAAACACCTAAGCCAAGTAAGGAAATAAAAAGTAAGGGTAATTTTCGCATTATGTTTTCAACTTTTTTATCTATACAAGAGAATATTTTTACTGATACTAAAGAGTAAAGTTTGCGTAAGCAAATAGTAAACCAGAATGAGAACACTCTTAACTGGTAGAATATAGGGATAATCTGCCTTTTATTCATTATTGTTATTAGGCTATCACTTGCAAAATGAAAATGCGTCAAATATTTTACTAATCAATTGATTTACTTAAGGGAAATAGAATGAGCCAATTAGAAACTGAACTCAAAATGAGTGCTATACCTGCCGCTATTCCTCACATTATTCAGCGCATTCTGACTCTACCTCATCAACACTCTGCACCCAAAAAGCTGACTAATCTTTACTTTGAGACGACAGATAATCAAATTCGTCGTTGGGATATGGGATTGCGTATTCGTGGTGTTGATGAAAGTTATGAAATGACAATTAAAACCGCAGGTAAAGTGGTTGCAGGTTTGCATCAACGTCCAGAGTATAACGTGAAATTAGAGCAACCTAAATTAGATTTAGCGCGCTTTCCAGCAGAAATCTGGCCTGAAAATACAGATTTAACCCTATTAGAAACACAACTCAATGTGCTGTTTAATACCGATTTTTATCGCGAAATCTGGCTGGTGGATTTTCAAAATAGCCAAATTGAAGTGGTATTAGATAAAGGTGCTATTCGTACTCATCAATACGAGTTGCCGATTGAAGAGTTCGAGTTAGAGCTTAAAAAAGGCGATGTGTCAGATGTTATCGCATTAGCAACTTATTTAGGTGAAAAGGGGGGATTGCGCCTAGCTTCTCGCAGTAAAGCAGCTCGAGGTTATTATTTAGCGAAAGATAAACCTGCTTTATCGTTGAGTGTGGTGAACCTTTCTCCTAGTGATACAACTGCTCAGCAACTCACGAAATGGTTAAGTGCAATACAAGCATTAGAAGAAGCCATTTTTGCTAACCCAACACCACCGACAATTACTATGCCAGCAATGTTGGCGTTATTTTCAGATTGGTGTAAAAAACAGTCTGATCTGCCTGAATCTATGCAACAGTCACTCAATGGTATTTCACCGTTAACATTTACAACTGCAACCGACTATTATCATGTTTTATGGTTGAATTTTAAGTTATCTTCTATGGCGTGGTTACTATCTATTGCTTAATTTCCTGACAACTTGAGAGTCTATTTATGTCTGTTATCGGTGTATTTCAACAATTGTGGAATAAAGCACAGTGTGGGTTCTCTTCTCAATTAAACGCGTTAGCACCTTTTAGTGAGCTTGAACAACAGTTTTTTGCTTTTAGCCCTTTTGCAACAGAGCATTTACGCGTTAATCCTCAATGGTTAACTGATATCAGGCAAAATCCACCAACTAGTGTGGAATGGCAGAGTTATGAGTCTCAATTAACAGAAAAATTAGCCAATGTTGATAATGAAGATGATGTGATGCGGATCTTACGCCAATTTCGTCATCAACAATTAGTGCGCATTGCATGGCTACAATTTTTTCAATTAGGCGATATTCCTTGTGCACTAAAACATTTGAGCGTATTGGCTGAAACATTAATTTGTGTTGCGAGAGATACGCTTTATCAGCAATGTTGCCAACAATGGGGAACACCTTGTGATCATGAAGGAAAACCTCAACCATTATTGATTTTAGGAATGGGAAAACTAGGTGGGTTTGAACTTAACTTTTCTTCTGATATCGACTTAATTTTTGCCTATCCTGAAAATGGATTTACGCAAGGTGGACGCCGAGAATTAGATAATGCACAGTTTTTTACTCGCTTAGGTCAAAAGCTTATTAAGGCTTTGGATCAGCAGACCATTGATGGCTTTGTCTATCGTGTTGATATGCGATTACGTCCTTTTGGTGAAAGTGGTCCTTTGGTAATGAGTTTTGCAGCACTGGAAGATTATTATCAAGAGCAAGGGCGAGATTGGGAACGCTATGCGATGATCAAAGCGCGTGTTCTAGGTGCTGAAAAGAAAGAATATTGCCAAATTTTACGGCAAATGTTACGTCCTTTTGTTTATCGTCGTTATATTGATTTTAGTGTGATCCAATCACTTAGAAATATGAAATCCATGATCAGTCGCGAAGTCCGTCGTCGTGGCATGATTGATAACATAAAATTGGGCTCTGGGGGGATACGTGAAATTGAATTTATTACTCAGGTTTTCCAGCTAATTCGTGGGGGAAGAGAGCCCGAGTTACAAAGTAATTCATTATTAACAGTGCTTAATGTCATCACTAAACTTGAGCTGTTAACATCACAAGAAACCGCGCAACTAACTGAAAGTTATCTTTTCCTTCGCCGATTAGAAAATTTACTGCAATCTATTGGTGATCAACAAACCCAAACCTTACCAGAAAGTGAAGAAGATCAAGCACGGTTAGCTTTTGCAATGGGATTTGATGATTGGGAAACGCTTTATCAAGAAATTAGCCACAAGATGCAGGCTGTTTCCGTGATTTTCACGCAATTAATTGGTGAAGAAGACGAGAACGATGATGAAGACGATATCGCTGAATTTAAGCGTCTTTGGTTATTAGGGCGTTTGCCTGAAACGTCGTCATTATTTCATGAGACATTAACCATCGAAGCTCTTGAGGCGATAAATCAGACGTTGCAGAATTTTCGACAAGATATTGGCAAGCGAACGATTGGGCCGAGAGGACGAGATGTTCTTGATGCCTTAATGCCAAAACTATTAGCTAAAATTTGCCAACAACCTCAAACTCTAGTGACACTACAACGCGTGACGCCTCTGTTATTAAGCATTGTGAGTCGAACAACGTATTTAGAGTTGATGCAAGAGTCGGATGAAGTTTTAACGCATGTCATACGGCTCTGCGCGGCATCTCCGATGATCGCTGAACAATTAGCGCTTCACCCTTTATTGTTAGATGAATTACTTGATCCCAATTCTCTTTATCAACCCCTGCCTTTAGATGCGTATCGTGATGAATTACGACAATATTTATTACGTGTGCCGGAAGAAGACGAAGAGCAACGATTAGAAGCATTACGTCAGTTTAAGCAAGCTCAATTACTACGTATCGCTGCTGAAGATATTACAGGTGTATTACCTGTCATGAAGGTTAGCGACCACCTAACCTACTTGGCTGAAGCTATGATTCATACTGTTGTTCATCAAGCTTGGTCATATATGGTGAAACGTTATGGTGAGCCCGAACATTTAGCTCATCGTGATGGACTGGGTTTTGCAGTGATTGGATACGGCAAATTGGGGGGATGGGAGCTAGGATATAGCTCTGATTTGGATTTAGTCTTTTTATTAGATTGTCCAATAAATACAGTGACAACGGGAGCAAAACAGATTGATGCTCGCCAATTTTATCTGCGTTTAGCACAGCGTATTATCCATTTGTTTAGTACACGAACTTCCTCTGGCGTATTGTATGAGGTTGATGCGCGTTTACGCCCTTCAGGTGAATCCGGTATGTTGGTTAGTACTATTCAAGCTTTTGATGAATATCAGAAAAATGAGGCTTGGACTTGGGAACATCAAGCGCTAATTCGTGCCAGAATGATTTATGGTGATGATGAATTACAACAGATGTTTTCACGTATTCGTCACGAAACGCTATGTCTTTCTCGTGATGCTGATGTGTTACAAAATGAAGTACGCGATATGCGTAAAAAAATGGTGCAACATCTTGCACCAACACAAGCAGATAAATTTGATTTAAAAACTTCATCTGGCGGTATTACCGATATTGAATTTATCGCGCAATATTTAGTATTGCGTTTTTCTCACCAATATCCGGCTTTAACTCGTTGGTCGGATAATGTGCGTATTTTTGAGTTAATGGCAAAACATCAAGTGATGGATGAAGATGAAGCCCTCGCTTTAACACATGCTTATGTCACATTGCGCAATGAATTACATCACCTGGCGCTACAAGCATTACCTGCTATTGTGGATAATCATTGTTTTATCACAGAGCGCGAGTGCGTATTAAAAAGCAAACTGAAGTGGCTCGGTGAACAAGAGTAATGGTTTGTTGGCATGAAGTCTTATGTGTATCTCTTTTTGCTTAACAAGTTATGGTATTATTTCGGCTTATTTTGAAAATAAATGTGGAGTATGGGATGAAAGTAACGCTGCCGGATTTTAATAAGGCCAATGTGTTGGTTGTCGGTGACGTCATGTTAGACCGCTATTGGTATGGCCCAACAAGTCGAATTTCACCAGAAGCCCCAGTGCCAGTGGTCAAGGTAGATACCACAGAAGAGCGACCAGGAGGGGCTGCAAACGTTGCAATGAATATTGCGTCTCTTGGTGCTAATTCGCGTTTAGTGGGTTTAACCGGTATTGATGAAGCCGCAAAAGCATTGAGCAATACATTAAATCAGGTCAATGTGCGTTGTGATTTTGTCTCTGTTGCGACACATCCAACGATCACAAAATTACGTGTTCTTTCTCGTAATCAGCAATTAATCCGTCTTGATTTTGAAGAGGGATTTAGCAATGTTGATCCTCAACCTATTTATGAACGTATTCAGCAAGCATTACCTTCTATCGGTGCATTGGTTTTATCAGACTATGCCAAAGGCGCGCTTTCTCATGTTCAAGAGATGATCCAACTGGCGAAAAAAGCAGGTGTCCCTGTATTAATCGATCCTAAGGGAGCTGATTTTGAACGTTATCGCGGTGCGACATTATTAACACCAAATATGTCTGAATTTGAACAAGTCGTTGGTGTCTGTAAAACCGATGATGAGCTGGTGGAGAAAGGCACAAAATTAGTTAGAGATTTAGATCTTGAAGCGTTGCTTATCACTCGCTCAGAGCGCGGAATGAGTTTACTCCGTGCTAATGAAGCCCCACTGCATTTACCAACTCAAGCACAAGAAGTTTATGATGTTACAGGCGCGGGAGATACGGTAATTGGTGTATTAGCAACCTCTTTAGCTGCAGGCAAACTTTTAGGCGAAGCCTGTTTCCTTGCAAACGCTGCTGCAGGTGTTGTTGTGGGTAAACTAGGAACATCCACTGTATCACCTATTGAGCTTGAAAATGCTATTCGTGGTCGTGCTGACAACGGCTTCGGCATGATGGAAGAAGAGCAATTAAAACAAGCTGTCGAATTAGCGCGTCAACGCGGTGAGCGTATTGTTATGACGAATGGTTGTTTTGATATTCTTCATGCAGGTCATGTTAGCTATTTAGCAAATGCACGCAAACTCGGAGATCGCCTTATTGTTGCTGTAAATAGTGATGCGTCTACTAAGCGCTTAAAAGGTGAAAGTCGTCCTGTTAACCCATTAGAACAGCGTATGACGGTTTTGGGTGCTTTAGGCGCAGTCGATTGGGTTGTTGCGTTTGAAGAAGATACACCACAGCGCTTAATTGCCTCTGTATTACCAGATATCTTAGTTAAAGGTGGTGATTATAAGCCTGAAGATATCGCAGGTAGCAAAGAAGTTTGGGCTGCTGGCGGTGAAGTAAAAGTGCTGAATTTTGAAGATGGCATTTCTACAACAAATATTATTAATGCGATTAAAAAGAAATAATGACATAAATTAACGATGAAAGGCACTCTTTGGAGTGCTTTTTTTATAATAAAGGATCTAACTATTATCATTTTTAATGACATTTTTATTAATGGTTATTGTTCTCTTTTTAAATGATACTCAACAATATAATCTTGAGTGTTTCTATACATAATTGAATAATTAATATAATCACCCTGAGTACTATATGATAATGTACTAAGTCTTAATATTGGAATGTTAGTTTCTATTTTTAATAATTGACAAATATTGTTATCAGGCATAATAGGGTGAAAAGTTTCATAACTTCCTGATATTTTTATTTGGCAAATATTTTCAATAAAATCAAATTTAGATCCTTCTAAATGCATTAAGGTTAAATTACGAAAATATTTAACAGGCATGTAACTGTCTTCAACAATAAGTGGTTTATTATCGACGTAACGTATTCGCCTTGAATAAAAAATACGTTCATTTGAGTTGATACGTAATTTACTGGAGATAGATAAAGGGCAGGGAATAACACGAAATTCTATAACTTCACTTCTTACATTGTGGCCTGTATTTGCCATTAATTCGACAAAGCCTTTTAAGCTTGCATTTTCATGATGAACATCTTTTTCTTTAATATAAGTTCCTGAACCATGTTTTCGTTCTAATAATCCTGCGGTCACTAATAAATCCACCGCTTTACGTATTGTCATTCTCGATACGTTGTATTGCTGTGCTAATGATTTTTCTGCTGGTAAAGGGTCACCAATTTGGTATCCAGCCGAATTTATTTGAATTCTTAGGCTTTTTGCAATGTCTTTGTAGATCACTTTTATACCTCTTTTTATTCTTAAAACCGGCTTTCTTTATTTAACTTATATGAATCTAATCTTTTGATATATAGGATAATCATTTATACCTCTAAAATGTGAACGTTATCAAAAAATAAAAAGTGATCTGATTTTTGACTAAAAATGAGATCACTTTGCCTGAAAGATTAGTATGAATCAGATCACGAATAATTCATTTTAGATGAGAGAATAAAGAGAAAAGAATCTAATCTGAATTTACAGAAAAAATATGAATTAAATAGCATGTCGTTTCAGTAGCAGTAAATAAGAGGATATTTTTATGCTCAGTCAAATACAACGATTTGGTGGAGCCATGTTTACCCCTGTCCTGCTATTTCCTTTTGCAGGTATTGTTGTAGGCATTGCCATTTTATTACAGAATCCATTATTTATTAGTGAAGATTTATTAAGACCCGATAGTTTATTTTTCCAAATTGTTCATATTATTGAAGAGGGTGGATGGACTGTTTTTCGTAATATGCCTCTTATTTTTGCAATTGGTTTACCAATAGGCTTAGCCAAAACAGCACAAGCAAGAGCTTGCCTTGCCGTTATGGTAAGTTTTCTCACTTGGAATTATTTTATTAATGCAATGGGAATGGTTTGGGGCAGTTATTTTGGTGTGGACTTTACAAATGAGGTTGGTGGAAATAGTGGCTTAACAATGATAGCTGGAATTAAAACATTAGATACCAGTATTATTGGGGCGATTATTATTGCGGGTATTGTAACAGGTATACATAATCGTTATTTTGATAAACAGCTTCCTGTTTTTTTAGGTATATTTCAAGGAACTTCGTATGTTGTATTAATTAGTTTCTTTGTTATGTTACCGCTAGCGTGGATAACGTTATTTTTCTGGCCAAAAGTGCAAATTGGCATTCAATCTTTGCAAGTATTTATGGTTGGATCGGGTTCTTTAGGTGTTTGGATATATACCTTCCTTGAACGTATTTTAATTCCCACTGGCCTACATCACTTTATTTATGGTCCTTTTATTTTTGGCCCCGCAGTCACTGAACATGGAATTCAAGTTGATTGGGCTCAAAATATGCAATATTTCAGTCAAAGTACTGAATCTTTAAAAGCGTTATTTCCAGAAGGTGGCTTTGCATTGCATGGTAATAGCAAAGTCTTTGGTTCTATTGGTATCGCACTTGCTCTTTATTTTACTGCTGCACCTAAAAATAGAGCCAAAATTGCAGGTTTGCTTATACCCTCTGCATTGACCGCTGTATTCGTGGGAATAACAGAACCTTTAGAGTTCACATTCTTATTTATCTCTCCGTTATTGTTTGCCATTCATGCCGTGTTAGCTGCCACATTAGCGACAACACTTTATCACTTTGGGGTTGTCGGAAATATGGGCGGAGGGATCATCGATAATTTCCTACCTATGAATTGGATCCCAATGTTTCATAACCATTACGGGATGATTATTACGCAAATAGTCATAGGCCTTATTTTTACAATGATTTGGTTTGTGGTGTTTAGAACATTAATTATCAAACTTAATTTAAAAACACCCGGTCGTGAAGAGGATGATGAAGAGATCAAGCTCTATAGCAAACAAGATTATAAAAATAAAAAGTCACAAGATTCGGATAGTTCAAAAACAGCAAAAGAAGATCGCAAGCTCGCACTTCCTAAAGGCATCCTTGAAGGCTTAGGGGGAAGTGGAAATATCAAATCCTTAAATAACTGTGCAACACGTTTACGTATCGAAGTGATAGATAACGAGATAATTGAAACAGATGCCTATTTTAAAGGGCTCGGTGTACATGGTGTAGTGCGTAAAGGTCATGCATTGCAAATTATTATCGGGCTACACGTTTCTCAAGTGAGAGACAAAATTGAACAACTTATGAAAGAAGATAGACAAAATAACACCTTGTCGGAGGCTATATAATGAAGAAGTTCTCAGTCGTAATTGCAGGTGGCGGTAGTACATTTACACCCGGTATTATTTTGATGCTACTGGAAAACTTAAAACGTTTTCCATTAAGAGCTATCAAGTTTTATGACAATGATGCTGAGCGGCAAGAAATCATTGCTAAAGCTTGTGAAATCATTCTTACTGAAAAAGCACCTGAAATTGATTTTTGCTATACCACTGATCCCAAAACGGCCTTTACAGATGTTGATTTTGTGATGGCGCATATCCGTGTTGGTAAATATCCAATGCGCGAAAAAGATGAAAAAATTCCTTTGCGCCATGGTGTATTAGGACAAGAAACTTGTGGTCCTGGTGGTATCGCTTATGGTATGCGTTCTATCGGTGGCGTATTAGAGTTGGTTGAATATATGGAAAAATATTCGCCAAATGCCTGGATGCTAAATTATTCTAACCCAGCTGCCATTGTCGCTGAAGCTACTCGTCGTTTAAAACCGAATGCGAAGATCTTAAATATCTGCGATATGCCAATTGGCATTGAATCACGTATGGCACAAATTGCAGGATTAAAATCACGCAAAGAGATGCGTGTCCGTTATTACGGTTTAAATCACTTTGGCTGGTGGACTCAGGTTGAAGATTTACAAGGTAATGATTTACTGCCAGTTATTCGTAAACATGTTGCGGAACATGGGTATATTCCCAAAGTGGCAGGTGAGCCAGTTGAAGCGAGTTGGAATGATACATTCGGGAAAGCAAAAGATGTGTGGGCACTAGATCCGACAACTATGCCGAATACTTACTTGAAATATTATTTATTCCCAGATTATGTTGTTGCGCATTCTGATCCTCATCATACTCGTGCAAATGAAGTGATGGAGCACAGAGAGAAGAATGTATTTAGCGCCTGTCGTGCCATTACGAGTGCAGGTAAATCATCAGCAGGGCATCTTGAGATTGATGAACATGCTTCTTACATCGTCGATCTAGCAACAGCTATTGCGTTTAATACTCAAGAAAGAATGCTACTGATTGTTCCTAATAACGGATCAATTATTAATTTTGATCCAGAGGCAATGGTTGAGATCCCTTGCATTGTTGGAAGTCATGGCCCAGAGCCTTTAGTTATGGGTAAAATTCCATTATTCCAAAAAGGGATGATGAGCCAACAAGTTGCAGTTGAAAAATTAGTGGTAGAAGCCTGGATTGAAAAATCATATTTGAAACTTTGGCAGGCGATTACAATGTCTAAAACAGTGCCAAGTGCGACTGTTGCAAAAGCGATTTTAGACGATTTAATTGAAGCGAATAAAGACTATTGGCCAGCGTTAAAATAGCTATTGATGGATATTTTGAGTATATAAAAAATAACCCTGTATCTTTGTAAGATACAGGGTTATTTCTTTATTACTAAAACAAGTAATAAAGTGAATAGATTAAGCTTTATTTTCTGCTGGAGTTTCTACCACAATTTCCACTTCTTCAACTTGGGCAATTTCAGCTTGAGGTTTTGCCTGCAGACCAGCTTCTAGCTCATTTAAACGTTGCTCTAAACGATTAAGTTTTTCACGAGTACGTAATAAAACTTGAGTTTGTACATCAAACTCTTCGCGATTAACTAAATCCAATTTGTTTAATTGAGATTGTAGAACAGTGCGGATTTTTTTATCAATATCATCACCAATATCTTTAATGCCCTGTGGCAGGACGTTTTGGATTTGGCGCGCGACTTGTTCAAGTTTTTTCGGGTCCAACATGGGAAGTCCTCACAAATAAAATAGAAAGCTGAGGCTAAGTGTAATATGAGGACAGAGGGAATAAAACCAGATATCAAGATTATTGTTACTTTTTATTATAAATAGTTAAATAACCGTATGTCATAAAATGATTATGTGATGAAACAAAGATTGTCGCCGATTGATGATTGCCTCTTATAATTTTAAAGCGTATAGTTTCACCGTTAATCTCAGGGCGGGGTGAAAGTCCCCACCGGCGGTAGATACCTGAATATTTAGGTAAAGCCCGCGAGCGCTTTGTGTTGCCATTGTGATGCAAAGGTCAGCAGATCCAGTGTAATTCTGGAGCCGACAGTTAAAGTCTGGATGGGAGAGAATAAAATAGCATCAGTAGGATCATTGTATCCATTCCTGTTGTTTCTGTTTATGTACTTACTAAGCAGAGATCCACTCCTAAGACTGCCCTGGTTCTGGTAACTTTCATTAATTATTGAGGTTTTTTTACCATGAATCAGACGCTACTTTCCGAATTCGGTAATCCATTTGAGCGTGTTGAACTTGCTCTAGAAGCCCTTCGTGCTGGTAAAGGCGTGATGGTGCTCGACGACGAGAACCGCGAAAATGAAGGCGATATGGTTTTCGCAGCAGAAACAATGACCACAGAACAAATGGCGATGTCTATTCGTCATGGTAGTGGCATTGTTTGTTTATGTATTACAGAAGAACGCCGTCAACAACTTGATTTGCCTATGATGGTGGAAAATAACACCAGTCATTTCCATACTGCATTTACAGTAACGATTGAAGCAGCACAAGGTGTAACAACCGGTGTTTCAGCCTCTGATCGTTTAACCACAGTACGTGCAGCGGCAGCTGATAATGCAAAACCAAGTGATTTAAATCGCCCAGGTCATGTATTCCCATTACGTGGTCAACCTGGGGGAGTGTTAACACGTGGCGGGCACACAGAAGCGTCGATTGATTTAGCAACTTTAGCCGGTTTTAAACCAGTTGCAGTGTTATGCGAATTAACAAATGACGATGGCACAATGGCAAGAGCACCAGAAGTGATCACTTTTGCTAAAAAGCACAATATGCCTGTGCTAACTATTGAAGATTTAGTGGCTTATCGTCTTCGTGAGGAGAAAAAAGCTGGCTGAAATTAACATGTTATAACCGACACTGAAAACACACACACTTATTTAAGCTACTTAAGGAAACTTAGGTGGCTTTTTTCATATTTTTTGAATAACTATTTCATACTTCTTTGACTATATTTCAAGTAAGAAGGCGCTATGCTAACGCCATAAGATCACAAGCCATAAGAGGTGATTATGGACACAAAAATGATGCCAGCGCTGTTTATTGGACACGGTAGCCCAATGAATGTATTAGAAGATAATACATATACTCGCCTCTGGTCAAAATTAGGGGAAACGCTTCCTCAGCCTAAAGCGATTTTAGTGATTTCAGCCCATTGGTATACCGATGGAACTTATGTAACAGCAATGTCGCAACCAAAGACAATTCATGATTTTTATGGATTTCCACCAGAGTTATACGCAATAGAATACCCAGCGCGAGGCTCGATAGGCTTGGCCGCACTAATTGAAGATCTTATCGATCCGATTAAATTAAAACTCGATATGGATCAATGGGGATTAGATCATGGAAGTTGGGGAATACTTGAAAAAATGTATCCCAACGCAAATATTCCAGTTGTTCAATTAAGCATTGATGCTCGCCAATCAGCGCAGTGGCATTATGAATTGGGACAAAAGTTGGTTGAATTACGTAAAGAAGGTGTCTTAATCATTGGTAGCGGTAATATCGTTCACAATTTAAGAATGATGGATTGGCAAAATAGCAATGCGACGCCTTATTCTTGGGCATTAGCCTTTAATGAGACAGTCGAAAACAGCTTACGAAGTGATAATGTACCAGAAACGTTATTTACGATTTTATCAACAGAAGAAGGGCGGTTGGCACATCCTACACCCGACCATTTTTTACCTGCGTTGTATTTATTAGGCTTAAAACAAGAGGGTGAAAAGGTAACAGTGCTGAATAATGATATTGTGAATAAATCGCTAAGCATGATGACGTTTCAAATTGGATAAAACTATCCAATAAAAACTAATTGATTTATAGAAGTGAAAGGCTAAATTTCTTTTATGGAATTTGGCCTTTTTTACTGATAACGAAACCTATTTTGAATAAAAACACCTTACCGCTTATAAGCAATAAGGTGCTCAACATGATTTTAAGATTTCTATTAATCTAAAATAATATGTGGATAGAAGCGGGAAAGATCTTGAGTAATAAGCTCTCTATCTTCTCTAATACAAATACCTGCAGATTGGTCGTTAACCAGCCAGCTACCAATTAATGTATAGCTATCGCCAAATTTTGGCAGTGGATGGAAATCTTGAACAATAAAGCCTTCTTCACCGTAAGGGCCATCTGCGACAGCAATATCCTTTCCGTTTTCAACAATGCGAATATTTGCACCTTCGCGTGAAAACAGTGGCTTGATAACATAGCGCGATAATGAATCAGGCGCTTTACCATCATAAAAATAAGCTGGTAGTAGATTTGGGTGATTAGGGAACATCTCCCAAAGCATTGGTAGCAATGCTTTATTCGAAATAATGCTTTTCCAAGAAGGCTCTAACCAACGAATACCTGCATCAGCCAGCTTAGTTGAGAAGTCTTCGCGGAACATAAATTCCCAAGGGTAAAGCTTAAACATATTACTGATTATCTGATCTTGCAGATCAGTTAATTCACCACGTTCACCTAAACCCAGATCTTCAATAAAAACAAAGTCAGTCGTTACTTGGGCTTCTTCAGCACAATCTTGTAAATATTGAACTGTACCGCGATCTTCTTCAGTATCTTGGCAACAAGACATATGCAGATAACGCATTCCGTATTGATCACGAAGCTCTGCGAATCGATCAATTAACTTCTCTTGAATGCTATTAAATTGATCGGCATTTTGCGGTAAACGACCTGCATTGACTTGATCTTCAAGCCAGATCCATTGGAAAAAAGCAGACTCATACAGTGATGTCGGAGTATCTGCGTTATTTTCTAACAGTTTTGCTGGGCTTTTACCGTCATACGCTAAATCAAGACGTGAATAGAGTGAAGGTTGAGAAGATTTCCATGAATCACGCACAAAATCCCAGCAGTGACGCGGGATCTGAAAGCGAGTCAGTAACTCTTCACTATTAGCCACTTTATCAGCGACTTGTAAGCACATCTGATGCAACTCTTCCGTCGTTTCTTCTAACGTTTCAACCTCTTCCATTGAGAATTGATAATAAGCATCTTCAGACCAATAAGGCTCGCCATACATGGTATGAAAGTTGAAGCCAAATTCCGTTGCTTTTTCACGCCAATCCGGGCGTTCAATGATATTTTCGCGTTTCATGGTTTTAATTAACCACCTGAACGATAAGAAGACGAACCAGTTGAGCTACGGTTATTATTGGTTGCATTGGTACGTTGAGCAGCTGCTTGTCTTGATACAGTGTTACCAAAGCCACCACGAGTTACCGTTGAGGTTGTTGATGGTTTTGGTGTCATGGCTGTTTTTGGTACGTTCATTTGACGATCGCCAACTGCAGGACCGTAGTTACGGCCTGTTGCATCCACAAATTTACCATTTGCAGGGCTTGTTGGGTTACGCGAACTAAATAAAGGTTGTGCTGGTGCACCACCACCCATTAGGCGACCCATCATATAACCCGCCATTAATGGCATAAAAAAGCTACCACCGGAGTTAGCTTGAGCCATTTGCGAACTATCTGGATTAAGGTTATTGGCATTTTCAGTGCTTACAGGCTGTCCATCAATAGATGCTGTTTGAGTACATTGTGCATCACCGAATTCAGCTACACAGTCTTCTAATGTTGCGTATTTAGGTGCGGTACGCTGTGCTTCTTGCAATGCAGTGCGATAAGAGTCTTCACATTGTGCTGCTTGTGAAGGATTCGCTTGAGCACATTCTTGTGCGTTCATATACAGTGAAACTGTCTCATCGCTCTCTTCACATCCTGAAAGCGCGAATACAGCAGTGATGGCGATTGCAACAGGCGCCAGACGATAAGGGCGAAATGCTTTACGGAAAGCATCACGATTAATCGATTTGGTACGTTTCATTGGCATATTGATAAGATCCATAAAAGGTAAAACGTTCAAAATAAAAGCTAGGATAGGTTAAATAGTCTAGAAAATAAATAAGAAACGCCTAATCATCAGGGATAACCAGAAATTTGTGATCTTTATAAGGTTAAGGGTAATGAAATTAGGTAAATCCTCTCTTTTTAACCTAATTGTAATTAAGGTATTTGTTAATACAACAATATAGATATTGTTGAGATATTAATTTAATCCATAACACAATATCTTATGTGAAGAGAAAGCATAAAAAAAACCGCTTATCAGTTTATCGCTGAAAGCGGTTTTTTATAAGTGACTAACTTCTTAATTCACGATTAAGGCGCAACGTTAAGAGCTGGGTTTGTTAACGGGCGAATAATGCTGTCTGGTGAGGTTGAAACTTCTTCTCCCAGAGCATTATTAAGCTGAATTAAGTCATTTTCGTTTAATGTGCCACGTGCATATTCGATATTTAATTGATTAATTAAATAGTCATAACGCGCGTTGGATAGCTTCTGTTTTGCATCATAAAGCGTTGTTGTGGCATTCAACACATCAACAATAGTACGAGTACCTACTTGATAACCCGCTTCAGTTGCATCTAATGAACTTTGCGCAGAAACAACGACTTGTTGATAGGCTTTAATGCTACTGATTGATGCAGAAATATTGTTATAAGAAGAACGAGCTATTTGAACGATAGAACGATAAACCGATTCTAATTGTTCGCTTGCACTAGTAAAACCATATTGTGCTTGTTCAACTTGTGAGCTTGTTCTGCCACCTGTATATAGAGGGATACTAACAGACAGACCAATACTATTTTGACCATTGTAACTATTACGGCTATTACCTGCTGTTGCTGGAGGTAATGCGCTGCCGTGACTATGGCTATTTGATACGCCAGTTGATGCATTTAAATCTACAGTTGGTAAGTGACCTGATTGCGCTAAACGAATATTTTCACGCGCTAAGTCTTGGCCTAAACGAGCACTTAATAAACTTAAGTTACGCTCTTCAGCATCTTTTAGCAGTTTCTCAATAGAGTCTGGTGATGTTGTTGAAAAACGGTTGATGTTTAGAGATGCTAGATTAATGTAATAGATACCACTTACTTGGCGTAGTTTTTCTAATGCATTATCTAATTGGTTACGACCTGCCACTTCTTGTGCCAGTACGCTATCGTAATTTGCACGCGCATTTTGTACGTCAGTAATTGCCACTAAACCCACGTTAAAACGTTGAGTTGTTTGATCTAACTGGCGGTAAACTTGTTCTTTTTGCGCTTCAATAAATGATAGTGAATCGATAGCACGCAAGACATCAAAGTAAGCGGTCGCGGTGTCTAATATCAGCTTTTGCTGACTTGTTTGGTAAGTCACATCGCTCATACCCGCTGTCTTTTCTTGCATGTTTAATTGGCGCCATAAGGCCATATTAAACACACTTTGAGTCAGCGTTAAATTTGCACCAATAGAATTAGATTCGGTATCTCTTGCATCACGGTAGCCACTTTTATAGTCTGCAGATGCACCTAATCCTAATTGTGGTAATAATGAGCCACGAGCTTCATTAATTTTCTCAAAAGCTTGATTTCGTTCAGCTAATGATTTGCGTAACTCAGGGTTACTGTCCTTTGCTTTTTGATAAACTTGAAGCAGATCCTCAGCCTGACTTGCAGTGCTGAATCCTGCCAAACTCATCGTGACCAAAAGAGAGAGCAGTTTTTTCATTTTAATTCCTTGTTGCAACAGTTTCGCTGAGTTGCCTCTGTTAATCTTGATTGGGGATAATTCTAGCAGATTGTTTCCCTAAGTAGGGGTAGCCATTTGTGCCATATCCTTTTATTTTAGATTAACTTTACATGAATTGTTGGCAAATTTCTTTAAATCTGTATTAAACGTAAGCAATAAAAAAGACTCTTAAATGTAACTTAAGGAACATTGTATGAAGAAAAGGGAAAATACACCATTTTTATACGGTCGTGAAGATGTGAAATTGCTCAATCAGAGAGATTTGTATAAAGGCTTTTTTCGCATGACCGAATATCGCTTTAAACATCGCCTTTTTGAAGGCGGATGGAGTGAAGAAGTTAAACGTGAGGTTTTTGAACGAGGCAATGCAGGTGTTTTACTCGCTTATGATCCCAAACGTGATGAAGTGGTGTTAATTGAGCAAATCCGTATTCCTGCGTATGAAACCAGCGAGACACCTTGGTTGCTTGAAGTCGTTGCGGGTATGGTCGAAGAAGGGGAAAGCCCTGAAGATGTTGTTAGACGTGAAGCTCAAGAAGAAGCGGGTGTTGTTGTTGGACGATGCGAACCTATTGTGAGTTATCTTTCAAGCCCTGGTGGTACGAGTGAAAGAATGCATGTCTATGTTGGCGAAGTTGATGCAACAACAGCAAAAGGTATTCATGGATTAGCGTGTGAGAACGAAGATATTCGTGTTCATGTAGTGAGCCGAGAACAAGCCTATCGTTGGGTTGAAGAAGGCGTTATTGATAATGCGGCATCTGTTATTGCTCTGCAATGGTTACAACTTCATCATATTGCACTAAGAGAGCGCTGGTCAGTAATTTAATACGTTAATAAATCTGTAAAGGATGTTTTTAATAATATTATCAAGTAGAGTAACTATCTCTAAGTGTACGATATCAAATGAATTAAATTGTAAAATGAAGTGAAAAAAACGTGATTGAAAGCGAGAATATTTCTCACTAATCTTTTGAAATGTGTATTGGTTGGCAGATCTTTACTACGAAAATACGTTAACATAACGGCTAATGAGAGTGAAACAAGGAAACCTTTTGGAAAGCCAGCTTGAGTTATCGGTGAAACAGAAAAACACCGTAAGAATATTACAAATCACAGACACCCACCTCTTTGCTAATGTGGAAGACACTCTGCTGGGTATTAATACCTATCGTAGCTACCATGCGGTATTAAATGCGATTAGAGAGCAGGGTCTTGATGTTGACTTGATTGTTGCGACAGGTGATTTAGTTCAAGATCAAACCTTTGAAGCTTATCAGCATTTTGCTGATGGCATAGCGACGCTGGTACCTCCTTGTGTTTGGTTGCCAGGCAATCATGACTATCAGCCTGCGATGATTGATGCTTTAAATCAGGCAGGAATTTTGTCAGCTAAACAAGTGTTGATTGGTGATAATTGGCAAATGCTATTATTAGATAGCCAAATTCAAGGCGTTCCTCATGGTGAGTTATCAGATTGTCAGTTAGATTGGCTAACACGCTGTCTTGAAAGCCAAAAGCACAGAGATACGATTATCTTGTTGCATCATCATCCTATGCCTTCAGGGTGTACATGGTTAGATCAACATAGTTTAAGAAATTCTCAAGAGTTAGCCGAGCGTTTAAAAGATCACTCTCAAGTAAAAATGATGCTTTGTGGTCATATTCACCAAGAAATGGATGAAATGTGGAATGGTATTCGCTTGTTGGCGACGCCTTCTACGTGTATTCAGTTTCGCCCTCATTGTACAAATTTTACATTAGATACTGTTTCTCCAGGCTGGCGCTATTTGGAAATGTCACTTTCATCTGATGAGAAGGGCAAAATTGACACACAGGTTTACCGTTTAGAAGGTACTGAATTTTGTCCTGATCTTGATGCGGATGGCTATTAAGTTATGCCTCGTATTCTTTACTTACATGGCTTTAATAGCTCACCGAAATCAGCAAAAGCACAGGCTTTTCGCCAATGGCTTGAAGTAACTCATCCTGAAATTGAATTATTAATTCCTCAATTACCACCTTATCCTCAAGAAGCCGCTCAGCTAATTGAAACGTTAGTTAAAAAGAGTGCAGATGACAAACTTGGATTAATTGGCTCATCATTAGGTGGCTATTTATCTATTTGGTTATCTCAACGTTTTAATTTACCCGCTGTTGTTGTTAATCCTGCAATACGACCGTTCGATCTTTTGCAAGACTTCTTGGGGGAGAACGAAAATCCTTATACACATCAAAAATATAAGCTAGAACCTCATCACATGGATGAGCTACTTGCTTTGCGTATTCCCACAATCACATCACCGGAACTTATTTGGTTGCTTCAACAAACTGGAGATGAAATACTTGATTATCGTCAAGCTGTCTCATATCTTGGCGCGTGTAGGCAAACCATAGAATCGGATGGAAACCATGCTTTTGTGGGTTTTGAGCGTTTTTTTCCGAAAATTATTCAATTTTTAAAGATAATTTAGCCTTTCGGTCGATTAACCTGTAAAACGTAGGTTGATGTATCTAGCCGAAAATTAATATCATATTGCCGTCAACACCTGTTATTATAGACAGTATTTTTCTAACAGCGAACCGCAGATTAAAACAATGACTCAATCAAGTTATAACGCAAAGGATATTGAGGTTCTTAATGGTCTAGAGCCTGTACGTCGCCGTCCCGGGATGTATACAGATACAACAAGACCGAACCATTTGGCACAGGAAGTGATAGATAATAGCGTGGACGAGGCGCTTGCGGGACACGCATCGAAGGTCGATGTCATTTTATATGAAGACCAATCTATCGAAGTTATCGATAATGGGCGAGGAATGCCTGTCGATATTCACCCTGAACTTAATGTTTCTGCTATCGAGTTAATCCTTGCTCACCTCCACGCCGGAGGAAAATTCTCTAATAAAAACTATCAATTTTCTGGCGGGTTGCATGGTGTTGGGATCTCGGTTGTTAACGCCCTCTCAAAGCGTATTGAAGTAACTGTTCGTCGTGATGGTAAAATTTACCAAATTTCCTTTGAAAATGGCGATAAAGTTGAAGAGTTACATGAAATTGGCACCTGTGCGAAACGAGATACAGGAACGAGTGTACATTTTTGGCCTGATGGCTCCTATTTTGATGTTCCTCGTTTTTCTTCTAAAAGCTTATCTCATGTATTAAAAGCCAAAGCGGTACTGTGCCCAGGCGTTAATGTTTCTTTTATAGATAAAGTAAATAACACCCAAGAAAACTGGTGCTACGCTGATGGTTTAACCGATTATTTAAGTGAAGCTGTTGCAGAATTTGTTCGCCTTCCAGAAGGGCCTTTTACTGGTAAATTTGAAGGTGATAATGAAGCCGTTGAATGGTCTATGTTATGGCTACCTGAAGGTGGCGATCTACTCACTGAAAGCTATGTTAACTTAATTCCGACGGTTCAAGGTGGTACTCACGTAAATGGTTTACGCCAAGGCGTGTTAGATGCAATGCGTGAATTTTGTGAATTCCGTAATTTACTACCAAGAGGGCTTAAGTTAACGGCTGATGATACATGGGAGCGTTGTGCTTATGTATTATCAGTGAAAATGCAAGATCCTCAATTTGCAGGGCAAACCAAAGAGCGACTCTCCTCAAGACAAACCAGTGCGTTTGTTGCAAATGCTGTAAAAAATGCTTTTAGCTTATGGCTAAATCAGAATGTTCAAATCGGTGAATTACTTGCTGAAATGGCCATTAGCAGCGCTCAGCGCCGTATGCGTGCCGCCAAAAAAGTGGTACGAAAGAAACTTACTTCAGGGCCAGCATTACCGGGTAAATTAGCTGATTGTACTTCTCAAGATTTACGTTACACCGAACTATTTTTAGTTGAAGGGGACTCTGCGGGAGGCTCCGCTAAACAAGCACGGGATCGTGAATATCAAGCGATTATGCCTCTGCGCGGTAAGATCTTAAATACATGGGAAGTCTCTTCTGATGAAGTGTTAGCGTCACAAGAAGTCCATGATATTTCGGTGGCAATCGGTATGGATCCTGATAGTGATGATTTAAGCCAATTACGATACGGTAAAATTTGTATCCTTGCAGATGCGGACTCGGATGGTTTACATATCGCCACTTTATTGTGTGCTTTATTTGTGCGGCATTTCCCTGCTCTTGTTAAGGATGGACACGTTTATATGGCGATGCCACCGCTTTACCGTATCGATTTGGGTAAAGAAGTTCATTATGCCCTTGATGAATCAGAAAAAAATGCCATTTTACAACGTCTAAGCCGTAAAAAAGGAAAGCCTAATGTACAGCGCTTTAAAGGATTGGGTGAAATGAACCCTCTTCAATTGCGTGAAACAACGCTTGATCCTAATACGCGTCGTTTAGTGCAATTGGTGATTGATGATGAAAATTATCAAGAAACCCTAGGCATGATGGATATGTTGTTAGCGAAGAAACGCTCTGAAGATCGCCGAAATTGGTTACAAGAGAAAGGCGATGAAGTTGACATCGAAGTGTAATGGATACCACAAGAGTCTGAGGAAAAAATTGAATGAGTGAATTGACTCATGATGGTGTAGAGCGCCAACCGCTCCACTTATTTACAGAGAATGCTTATCTCAACTACTCCATGTACGTCATTATGGATCGTGCATTACCTTTTATTGGAGATGGGCTAAAACCCGTGCAACGTCGCATCGTTTATGCGATGTCAGAGCTTGGTTTAAGTAATAACGCAAAATTTAAAAAGTCAGCTCGTACAGTTGGTGACGTGCTAGGTAAATATCATCCACATGGTGATATTGCATGTTATGAAGCAATGGTATTAATGGCTCAGCCTTTCTCTTATCGTTATCCGTTAATTGATGGACAAGGTAACTGGGGGGCGCCGGATGATCCGAAATCTTTTGCTGCGATGCGTTACACCGAATCACGCCTTTCTAAATATTCACAAACATTATTGAGTGAATTAGGACATGGTACGGTAGATTGGATCCCTAACTTTGACGGCACGATGCAAGAGCCGAAAATGTTACCTGCACGCTTACCTAATATCGTGCTTAATGGAACAACAGGTATTGCTGTTGGGATGGCAACGGATATTCCACCGCACAATGCGCGTGAAATAGGGCAAGCTTTAGTGATGCTTTTAGATAACCCTGATGCGGGATTATCTGATGTGATGCAATATGTTCAAGGCCCTGATTATCCGACTGAAGCTGAAATTATTACCGCTCAAGACGATATCAAAAAGATTTATAAAACAGGGCGTGGCTCTGTCAGAATGAGGGCTGTGTGGCAGAAAGAAGAAGGGTGTGCGGTGATCACTGCATTACCTCATCAAGTTTCTGGCGCCAAAGTACTCGAGCAAATTGCTGCATTAATGCGTGCCAAAAAACTACCTTTAGTTGAAGATTTACGTGATGAATCTGATCATGAAAATCCAACTAGACTTGTTATTGTTCCTCGTAGTAATCGCGTCGATTTAGAACAAGTTATGTACTACTTGTTTGTGAATACTGACTTAGAGAAAAGTTATCGTGTTAACCTAAATATGATTGGGTTAGATAACCGCCCAGCAGTAAAAGGATTGCTGACTATTTTAAACGAATGGTTAGTTTATCGCCGTCAAACAGTCACAAACCGCTTAAATCACCGTTTAGAAAAAGTTTTACGTCGCTTAGAAATTCTCAAAGGTTTATTAATTGCTTATCTCAATATTGATGAAGTGATTGAAATTATTCGTCATGAAGATGAGCCAAAAGCAGAATTAATGCGCCGCTTTGAGTTATCCGATATTCAAGCTGAAGCTATTTTAGAGTTACGTTTACGTCATTTAGCTAAACTTGAAGAGATGAAACTAAAAGGCGAAAGTGATGAGCTTGAAAAAGAACGCGATAGCATTGAGAAGTTGTTAAGTTCACCACGTCGTTTAAATACTTTACTGAAAAAAGAGATTGAAGCTGACGCAAAAGAATTTGGTGATGATCGTCGTTCGCCGATCCGTCCTCAAGAAGAGGCGAAAGTAGTTAATGAACAAGATATGTTGCCATCAGAGCCTGTTACCATTGTGCTGTCTGAAATGGGTTGGGTACGCAATGCGAAAGGACATGATATTGATCCGAGTGGCATGAGTTATCGTGCAGGGGATAGTTATCACAGCGCAGTACGTGGTATGAGTAATCAGCCAGTTCTGTTCCTCGATTCTACGGGACGTAGTTACACCTTAAGTCCAAATGATATGCCTTCAGGGCGTAGCCAAGGCGAACCATTAACTGGCAAGTTAACTTTCCCACCTGATGCCAGCGTGAAATACATGTTAGCGGGAAGTGCTGGGCAAGAGTACTTACTGGCGACAAAAGAAGGCTATGGCTCTGTTCTCTCTTACGATGAGATGGAAACAAAGAATAAGACAGGTAAAGGGTTGCTGACTGTTTCTGAAGAGACTGAGTTATTAGAACCATTCTTAGTTGATCCTCAGAAGAAAAATGAGCAACACTGGTTTATTATCATCACTGATAAAACACGTATTTTAGCCATTTCAGCAGAACAGCTAAATGAAATGAATAAAAAAGGACGTGGTACACGTCTTGTTGCTTTAGGAAAAGAGCAAGGTGATGTGATTGAACAAATTCTGTTCGCACCTAAAGATGAAGCATTAATCTTTACTGTTGATGGTCAGCAAGAAGTGCTTAAAGCAGAAGAACTCAATTATTTTAGCGGTAATGTGGGCGATGAACCTATTCCGTTAAAACATCTACATCCAGAAGCTGTTACTGTCATTATGTCTGAAAAAGGGCTTATTCGTTGCCAGAAAGGACATAATATTGATGCTAAATCGGCTGGTTTTAAATCCGGTGATGATTATTTTAATGCCGTTGAAGGCATGAGTAACCAACCGGTACACTTGATTGATACAACTGGTCAAAGCTATACCGTTGATGTTGATGCATTACCTTCTGGTCGTAGCAAGGGCGATGCGCTAACTGAACGATTAAAAGTTCAGAAGGGTGCACAATTACGCCATGTTGTTATGGGCGAAGGTACCGATAAAATCTTAATGGCATCTGATGCAGGTTACGGTTTTATTTGTCAGGTTGATGATTTAACTTCTAAAAATAAAGCAGGGAAATCACTACTGACTTTACCTGAAAATGCATTACCATTACCGCCACAACGCTTGAATAATGAGCTCACTGATCTCATTATGATCATTACGAAAGGTGGCAGAATGCTGATTTTTGAAGCGACAGAATTACCAACGATGGTAAAAGGAAAGGGAAATCAGATGGTTTCTATTCCTGCTTCACAAGCAGCAAGTGGTGAGGATAACGTCGCTTGGTTACGAGTATTACCTGAAAATGCCTCTGTAACGCTACATTTCGGTAAACGTAAAATGACAATGTCGATGAATGAGCTAGTTAGCTTTAAAGCAAAACGTGGACGCCGAGGAACCTCTTTACCTCGTGGTGCTCAAGTTATCGATCATATTGATATTGAAACCAATTAAATCTAATACTTAATTGATATTTAGTGGGTCTGTTGACCCACTTCTATTTAGGACGCTAAAACTTATGTTAGCCATTATTCGAGGCATCATTGTCATCCTGTACACCATTATTGTGGTGACGTTTGGAATGATTTATTGCATGTTTTCACCAAGAAATCCTAAACATGTAATGACTTATGGACGTTTATTCGGCAAGTTATCTACTGTTTTTGGTATCAAGCTCGTTGAGCGTTTTCCAAAAGAAGCGGAAAGCTATGGCCCAAGTATTTATATTGGAAACCATCAAAATAATTTTGATATGGTGACGATGTCAAATGCAGTACAACCTAATACTGTAACCGTGGGTAAAAAAAGCTTAATTTTCATTCCTTTTTTTGGTCAGTTGTATTGGATAACCGGTAATATTTTGATCGATAGAGCAAATCGCTCTAAAGCACATGGCACTATTTCACAAGTTGCTGATCAAATTAAATCAAAGAAGATTTCTGTGTGGATGTTCCCTGAAGGAACTCGTAGTCGTGGTCGTGGCCTTTTACCGTTTAAAACAGGTGCATTCCATGCCGCCATCCAAGCAGGTGTGCCTATTATTCCGGTTTGTGTTTCTACAACGCAGGATAAAATTAAGCTAAATCGCTGGAATAATGGCTACGTTATTGTTGAAATGTTGCCTCCAATTGATGTATCAAAATACACCAAAGATCAAGTTCGAGAATTAGCAGAAGATTGTCGTCAAATTATGAAAGCGAAAATCGAAGAGTTAGATAAAGAAGTTGAAGAAATGAATAAGCGTGATTTTCCTGGTAAATTAAATTAATACTTATTTGGTTTTTTTGATCATAACAATATAAGCCTGATTTTCAGGCTTATATCATTTTTAATTAATGAAAACATACTAGATTATCAACTATTTTTAGGATTTATGTCACATCCGCGCTATTATGCTCCCGTAATTTCATTTAAGTCCTTTTGTCTTTAAATCACAGCAGCTTTTTTCCTGTCTCTACATTTTTGATTATGCGATAGGAATATTTGTATTTTGTTGCGGAGAAAGTATGTCATTTAGTCGTCGCCAGTTTATTCAGGCTTCAGGCTTAGCGGTATGTCTGGGCTCAATATCTTCTTCTGTTCGTGCTGAATCAGTTAATGATAAACAATTACCTATACCGCCATTGTTGGAATCTCGCCGTGGTCAGCCTCTTTTTCTGACTTTGCAAAATGTGCATTGGGCATTTAATGGTACTCAAAAAGCGGAAGTTTGGGGGATCAATGGCTCAACACCGGGACCGACAATCAAAGTCAAAAGTGGCGATGATATAAAACTTATTTATAGCAACCGTCTTAATGAAGCAGTATCAATGACGGTGAGCGGTTTATTAGTTCCGGGGACTCAAGTCGGTGGTGCAGCAAGATTAATGTCACCCGGTGCTTATTGGTCGCCGGTATTGCCTATTCGCCAGAAAGCAGCAACATGTTGGTATCACGCCAATACTCCCTTTAAAATGGCACCTCATGTTTATAATGGATTGGTGGGAATGTGGATTGTGGAAGATGAAGAGAGTAAATCCCTTCCTCTACCAAAACATTATGGTGTGAATGATTTTCCTATCATTATTCAAGATAAACGTATCGATAATTTTGGTACGCCACAATACGACAAAGAAGCTGCTAGTGATGGTTTTTATGGCGATACATTGTTAGTCAATGGACGTGAAGATCCTTATATTGAAGTCTCAAGAGGATGGATCCGCTTACGTTTAGTTAATGCATCTAATGCTCGTCGTTATGAACTAACCGCAAATGATGGTCGCTCACTTTACCTTATCGCTTCTGATCAAGGGCTATTAACATCTCCCGTAGAGCTGAAATCAATTCCGATGGCTCCGGGTGAGCGACGTGAAATATTGGTTGATATGTCAGAAGGTGGAGAAGTGACAATTACCGCAGGGCAAAGTGCTGGCTTTATGGATAGGCTCCGTGGTATTTTTGAACCTTCTGATTTACTACGTAATACCAATGTATTAACCATTAAACCAACCGGATTGATGTCGTTAGTGACAGATAAAGCACCTGCACAATTGGCAGTAGATGACACTCAAATCACTACTTCTATTCAGCCTAGAACCATCCAACTGCATAACAGTCCTCCAGGAATAAATAATGCTCGTTGGGAGCTTTCAAGAATTGATTTAGTAGGCAAGCAAAATGGGTGGGAACGTTGGCTTGTAACAGTACCGACACCACAGCCATTCCATATTGAAGGTGCCCGTTTTAAAGTGATTAACCATAATGGTCAGAAACCTGCACCTGCAGATTTTGGTTGGAAAGATACAGTTTGGATCGAAAACCAAAGTGAATTGCTGGTGGAATTAAAACAGCCTTCTTATTCACATTTCCCCTTCCTGTATTATAGCCAGTTATTAGAAAATGCAGATAAAGGTATGGTAGGACAAATGGAAGTCACGCCTTTTGAATAAAAAATAAGTAGTAACACTAAATCAAATTAAAAGAAAAACAGTATTTTTAAAATAAAGATACTGTTTTTTTATATTTAAAATAATGTGGATTATATTTTTTAGACTAAAGTTAAATAGAGAGAAATATTCTCAAAGATAAATTGTTAATCAATTTGATGTTTTTGTTTTTTTATTTAGGTTATCTTTATTAAGTTTATTTAAATATTATTACCAATGAGGCTAATATTGAAATAGGTTAATTTTGTTTATTTGTAATATAATAACAAGCGATCTATTTTTGTTTAATCTATCTATTAAATTGTGATTTCGTAGTCAATCTATCTATTTTTATGGTGTGGGATCATATTTTTGAGATGTCCTTCAAGTAATTATTTCTCTAGAAACTAGAGAATCTTTGCGTCTTTTGTTTTTGATCCTTAATTAATGTTATTAAATTTTAATATAACTGAAGGTACAGAATGAACAAAGAAATAGCTTTAAGTCACCATCACAAAATAAATAAAAAAAATAAAATAAATAATAATATATTTCAACTTTCCCTTGTTGCATCAGCACTTCTTTTTTCTGGATATTCTGTAGCATATTCAGAAGCTGGGCAATTAGGCGATACCAAAAGTTGGGAAAGCCAAGAGTATCAAAAAGACTGGGGGCTAGCTGCTATGAATGCCTCTAGTGCTTATGCACTTGGTTTTCATGGGCAAGGTGCCAAAATCGGTGTCATGGACTCTGGTGCATTATTATCACATCCAGAATTGAATGATGCTCGTTTTCATGCAGTAAAAGCCAAAGGTCAATATGGCACAACGGGTATGCGCTATCCTCAAGAATTGGGTGGGCATTATGAAAAAGGTCAAGCTTTTGATGTTGATGGAGGCTGGATCAAAGGTGTGAATGATACACACGGAACACACGTTACAGGCACTGTAGGTGCAAACCGTGACGGCAATGGTATGCATGGGGTGGCATGGGGTGCGGATGTCTATTTAGGAAATACAGGCGCAACAGACAGCAATAACTACGGTCCTTACCAAGATTACACCTATTTCTACACTGGCTGGAAAGCCATGGTCGATGCAGGGGCTCAAGTCATTAATAATAGCTGGGGTACAAACACTCGTATTATTAACGCAGATAAAACTGTAGGCCCTGATGGCGGTAATACAACAGTACATATGCCAGTAGATACCACTGCGCAAACGGAATACGAATATTTCTACTTTAAAAAAGTCTATGGCGATAAACCTTCCTTTGTTGATGCCGCTTATGACGCAGTAAAAGGCACTAACGTTGTTCAAGTCTTTACAACGGGTAACCGAGACTTTGCTCAGCCTTATTATCGTCCTCTTTATCCTTACTTTAATCCTGAAGCAGAAAAACATTGGATTGCAGTTGCGGGTCTGAAACAGAATGCAGACAAATCGGGTTATGAATTAGAAAAAATCTTCAATGAAGCGGGTAATGCGAAATGGTGGACGGTTGTTGCACCAGGTCGTTACATTTATTCGTCAGTTGTTGATGAAGAGGGAAATGCAGGTTGGGATACCTTTAGTGGTACATCAATGGCGGCACCTCACGTTACGGGTGCAATGGGTGTATTGATGTCGCGTTACGAGTCAATGAATGCGATGCAAGTTCGTGACGTGATGTTTACAACTGCTAATCATCGTAATCCAGATGGCTCTTTATATGATAGCTGGACTGCGGCTGAAGGTACGCCGGATGTGCGTTATGGTTGGGGTACCCCAGATTTAGATAAAGGGATGTATGGTCCGGGTCAATTCTTAGGTAAATTTGAATATAACTTAAGTATGACACCGCTTGATGTCTGGACAAATGATATTTCACAAACTGCGTTAGATCTTCGTGAACAAGAAGATTTAGCATGGCTGAAAGACTATCAAGAGAAGGGTATTGCGGCTGGTGGTGATTATAATTTAGGAACGGATTTTGTTATTAACGATGGTAACCCAGATCCAACTTCCCATATTGTTAGCAAAGAAGATGCTGAGAAATGGCGTAAAGAGTATTACCAAAAACGTGCTGATGCTATTCAAGCTAAAATTGACGCTGGTTTATATGATGGTGCTTTAGTTAAGAGAGGTGAAGGCACACTGGTTATGACTGGCGATAATACTTATCGTGGCGGTACAACAGTCGAGCAAGGAACATTATATGGCTTTACCGAATCGTTTGGCACTGAAGCTGTTAATGTCAACGGTGGTAAATTAAGTGTCATTGATCGTTATAACGATACCTTTACACAACAAGGCCAATTAGCCTCAAATGAGAGTCATAAAGCTAATATCAATATCAACGATAAAGGAACGTATTTAGTTACCGTTGGACATGATGTTAATGTTGGTGATATGGCCTTAAATAAAGGAGCTAGTTTAGATATTGGTGCCGATAATGAAGGTCAATTAAAAGATATCTATCTTAATAATACAGTCGCGACAGGCACCGTTAATGCGGACAATTTAGTTGATAATCGTACTAAAACTAAAATGTTAGCCAATAACAATCCAAATAGTGATTATGCATTATTTGATAAAAATGTTTCTGTAAAAGACAACACAATTACAGGTACATTAAGTAAGAAAGAAAATACTTCTTTAGCCACATTTGCTAACAATGAAAATGGTCGCTCTATTGCTAATACATTGGATAGCACAGGTCGTGGCGATTTATTCAATGCAGTATTACCAATGAATGAAAGAGATCTGAGCAAGACTTATAATTCATTGGGCAGCGATATGTACCTTAATGCTAACAGTGCAAGTGTAGTGAATGTGTTAGGTTTAACACGTACTGTGAAAGATCAAGCAATGGGTATTGGTCAAGGCCGTTATGCTAAATTGGATAATAGCAATGCACGTATTTGGATGACTGGTATTGGCCAATGGGGCAGTGCTGATTATGGTCATAGCAATATGGATGTTGATTTCTATGTTGGCTTATTAGGTGCAGAAATTGATGTGACCGAAAATACCAAAGCAGGTTTATTCTTTGGTGCGGGTTCAACCAAATATAAAGGTAATGAACACGGTAAAATAGACAGTAACGATATCCATATTGGTGCTTATGGTGTGTCTAATCTGTATGACGTGGCTTCATTAAACTATGGTTTCACACATACTAACCAAGATAGAGATGCAAAAAGAACACTTTGGGTAGGACAAAATGCAGGTTATAACTCTACAAGTTATGATGCAAAAATTACTCAAATTTTCTTAGAAGGTGCTTATACTCAATTTAATACTAATCAGTACTCTATTGAGCCATATGCAGGATTTAGCTGGTTGCGTGTATCAACTGATGATATCAACGAAAATGTCGGTAATATGAAATTTACCACTAAGACTGACTCACAAGATATTCAAGTTGGTACTATTGGTTTACGTGGTGGATATCCATTTATGGCTGGCAACGTTAATATGGCTTTAAAAGGCGATATTTCTGCAAGTCATTTATTTGGTGATAACCGTCCTGAATCACGCCTCTTCTTATCAAATTCAGGTGATGCAACATTACGTGGTGGCAAACTGGATAACCTATTTGGTGTTGGCTTAGGTGTTGATGCACAATTAAGCAAATCAACAACTTTCGGTATTTCTTACCAAGGCCAATATAATAGTGATGTAAGCTCAAGTGGTATCAATGCAACACTAAAAGTTAATTTCTAAATCTTATTTGTTATTTTTTTTGATATTGAAAGCCCTTAGTAATAAGGGCTTTTTTTTGTATTTAAAAAAATTTTTTAATATAAGAATATAAAAAAGTTATGAAAAGCGAGGTAATGATGGGAAATGAAATAAAAGTAACACTCTATAAAAATGTAAATAATGCTGATGTTGATATTAAAGATCAAACTTCTCTTTTTAAAAAAATAAAAAACAGCATAAAACATATAGAAAATACCAATTACTCAATGATTATAAGTAAAAAAACGGAAGGTTTTTTTACTCTCATTTTTAATAAGATGAAGTCAATTTTTAATATAAAGAAAAGTATTGAAAGTTATAGGGGGAAAATAAGTGATTGTTTTTATAATCAACTAAATGCTAATGCTTATTTATGCAAGGTTAAAAATATTAATGATATTACTTTGGATGAAATTAGTACGATGAATTTATTGTTTGAGCTAGATAAAGATAACAACAAGAGTGAGCTAATAAGTTCATTTGTAAAAAAAAACGTGAAAACTAAAGCTGATTTGATTTTAATTGATAAATTGCTTAACGGTTATAAAAATTTAGACAAGATTAATTTTCGGGATTTCGTAGGCGAAAAATTCCATGTCGAGGAAATTATCAATTTATTTAATATTATTACTTTAGATGTTAATAATAATATAAATAACAATATTTTTTTGTTTATTCTTAATTCTTGTTTAAGAGAAAAAGGGAATGGATGCATTGTTAGATTAGTAGATGATATTCTTAAATCAATAAAATATAATAAATATTCTTCTGAAACAAGTAAATCTCTATTTAATAAAGAAGTGATGAATAAAGTAGTTAAGATAATAAATATTGAAAAGTTTGTTTCCGAATTGAAAGGAAACTTAGGAATAGAAAACGAATTAATTGAACAAATAATTGATGATGCATTTCAAAAATATAGTAATGCTGATAATTATGTTAAAACACAAGAAGCATGGATTAATACTTTATATAATAAAAAAGAAAATAGTAAAATTGTATATAATATAAATAGAAACAGAATTTTGATTACACAAAAAATTGAAGAAATAGTAAATTCATTAGATGATGATGAAATGATTATAGGTATGCCGAAAGAACAATATATTATTAGAATGGAACAAATATTAGATATATTTTCTGCTATGCAAGCAAGATAAAGCACCTTGATAGGTGCTTTGTCTCAAGAGTGTAGTTAACTCAACGCGACTTTAATACCTAAACCAATCAGTACGACACCTAATACTTTATCAATCCCTTTTTGGACTTTATTAAGCACTTTTCTAACAGGCGCACTTTGAATTAATAAAACCAATAAAGGCCAGTAAACTACGGCCAAGCCCCAAATAATAAAGGCATACCATAATTTTTCACCAATACTGGAATCAACACTTAACACCTGTGTGAAAACGGCAAGAAAGAACAAGGTGGCTTTAGGGTTAAGTAAATTACAGAGGAAACCTTGCATAAAGGCTTTCTTAAAGCTGATTTGCGAATGCTTATCTGAGTTTTCATCAATCGAATGATTAGATTTTGAAAGCAAACTCTGAAAACCGATCCATAGTAAATACGCGGCTCCGGCATATTTCAAAATGGAAAAGAGCCAAGGCGTTGTTGTGATAAGAACGGCAATACCTGCAACACAATATGACATATGCACAAGTAATGCTGCCACAATTCCCATCGCAGTCATCATTGCCGCAGATCGTTGATAACGTGCCGCATTTTTTACAACGAGAAAAAAGTCAGGGCCTGGTGAGATCATACCGAGTAAAGCAATTGTAAAAACAACTAAAGAAGTTTCAAGCATAATAGCGCCTTGTATATAACAATATTATAATGATTGAATCTTATATGATTAAGTTAACACTTCGAGTATAAAGCAATTATTTATTATCAAGGAAGCATAATTTGTATCGACTCAGGTTTTAGCTTTACGTATAGTGTGAACAGTTTTTTCCCATCTTTACCCGTAGGTGTGTAAATGAATATTAGTTTAATCGCAGCATTAGCGATGGATCGCATTATTGGTATGGAAAAGGCAATGCCTTGGACATTACCGGGTGACCTCGCATGGTTTAAAAAGAATACGCTAAATAAACCCGTTATTATGGGCCGGGTGACTTATGAGTCTATTGGACGTCCTTTACCGAATCGTCTTAATATTGTTTTAAGTAGCCAGCCAGGAACAGATAGCGATGTTGTTTGGGTTAAATCTGTAGAAGAGGCTTTGCAAGCTGCTGAAAATCATGAGGAAATCATGGTGATAGGTGGTGGTAAAGTGTATGAACAATTTCTGCCTATGGCAAATACACTCTACCTAACTCACATCGATGCTGAAGTTATCGGTGATACAACATTCCCAGATTATGAGCCTGATGAGTGGGATTCTACCTTTATGGAATACCATGAAGCAGATGAAAATAACTCACATAACTACTGCTTCGAAATATTAAAAAGAAGAAAATAACAAGAATTAAATAAAAAGGGAGATTAAATATCTCCCTTTTTATTATTCCTATTTTATTAATATAAAAATAATAAAAAGTAAGATTTATTATCCTATTTAAATATTCCTTTTTATAAAAAGAGCATTATTTTAAACCAATCATTATTTATATTTTAATAAACTCATTTTATAAGAATAATATATGAGATATTAATCAATATAGAGATTTTTTATTCTCAATATCGTGTTTTTTTATACTTATTTCACCATAAAAAAAAATAACACATTGATAATTAATGATTAAATTCATGATTGTTTTTAGGTGTTCGTTTTTGTGTATAAAACGTTCTCTTTAGAAGAAAAAAGAATAATTTAGGTAATATATGAGGATAAAATCAACATAGCGCAAAAGGCAATGTAGCCATTTTTGCGCTTGAAGTAGGAAGGGGATAATAAGTGAGTTATTTGGGAGCAGAAAGACTAGATTGAGTGAAGTACTGTTTGTCTTCCCAACGTAAGCAAGTGAGATTTCCTCCCCAACAACATCCCGTATCTAACGCATAAACATTATCAGGAGTGCCTTTCCCTTCAAGAGAAGCCCAATGCCCAAAAATAATGCTATAGCCTTCAGGTAATTGACTAGGTAAATCGAACCAAGGTTTTAATGGTGCGGGAGCATCTTGTGGTTTATCTTTGCAAATCATATCCAGTTGGCCATTAGGAAAGCAGTAACGCATACGTGTGAGTGCATTAGTACTAAAGCGTAATCGCGCTAGACCTGAAAGCTCTGGTGACCAGTTGTTCGGTAGATCGCCATACATTGAGTTAATAAATAAAGGGTAGCTATCACTACTTAGAATAGCTTCGACTTCACGAGCACACATTTTGGCTGTTTCTAAATCCCATTGTGGCGTGATCCCTGCGTGAGCCATGATGATTTTCTTGTCTTCATCAACTTGCAGTACGGGTTGGCGTCTTAGCCAATTAATTAATTCATCTGCATCTGGCGCATTGAGCAAGTTATTCAGCTTATCTCTTGGTTTATTGCGGCTAATTTTTGCAAATACACCTAAAAGATGAAGATCATGATTACCCAAGACGAGTTTAAGTGAAGTACCTAAGTTTTTTACAAAGCGTAGTACTTCAAGCGAGTCTGGGCCTCGTGCAACAAGATCACCCGTTAACCATAATGTGTCTTGTGTAGGATCGAAACTGACTTTATCAAGAAGGTGGCGCAGTTCATGGTAACAGCCATGAATATCACCAATTAAATAAGTTGCCATAGTTAGTTTATCAATGTTGGAAGTGCAAGGCGGAAAACGGGGATCTCTATTTGAAATAATCGACCATCAGTGTCAATCATTTCATAATGGCCTTCCATTGTTCCCATCGGTGTTTCAATAACGGCACCACTGGTATAGCGGTACTGTGTGCCAGGCTCAATAAGTGGCTGTTCGCCGACAACACCTTCACCACGAACTTCAGTGGTATTACCTTGTGCATTGGTGATCAACCAATAGCGGCGCAGGAGGCGAATTGCACATTTATTCAAATTATGAATTGATATGGTATAAGCAAAAACATATCGCTCATCTTCAGGGGAAGATTGGCTTTCAATGTAAACACTTTGTACTTGTATCGCCACTTTTGATGAGGTGAACATAGTGCCTCCTGTCTCTGGCTTTATCTTATGCTTGTGAGTCTTGCTTTTGCGATAACCAGTTTGCCACTTTGCAGTATTGCTCAACAGAAATATTTTCTGCTCTTGCAGTTGGATCGATATCAAGTGCTATCATATCTTCTGCTGTGAGTAATCCGCCTAAGCTGTTACGTAGTGTTTTACGGCGTTGATTGAATGCTTGAGCGGTAATACGGCTAAGCATTGTAATATCCGTTACTGGGTATGGTTTTTCTTTGTAAGGGATCAAGCGAACAACCGCAGAATCAACTTTAGGAGCTGGTTTAAATGAAGTAGGTGGAACTTCAAGTACAGGGATGATTTGGCAATAATATTGCGCCATCACACTTAAGCGACCATAAGTTTTGCTACCGTGACCAGCAACAAGGCGGTTAACCACTTCTTTTTGCAACATAAATGTCATATCAGAAATTGCGTCAGCAAAACTGAATAAGTGGAACATTAGTGGTGTAGAAATGTTATAAGGCAAGTTACCAAAAACACGCAGAGGCTGCTGACGCTCTTTTGCTAATTGTGCAAAATCGATCGTCATTGCATCTTGCTGAATAATGGTCAGCTTGTCTTTTAATGTAGGATGAACTTCTAAACGAGCGGCTAAATCACGGTCAATTTCTACAACCGTCATTTTATCCATTCTTGCGCCTACTGGCTCTGTAATTGCACCTAAACCAGGCCCAATTTCAACAATGGCTTCACCGGGTTGAGGATAAATGGATTCAACAATACTTTCAATAATATAGCTGTCTGTTAAAAAGTTCTGCCCGAAGCGTTTGCGGGCAAAGTGCCCCTGATGGACTCTATTATTCATTACAATTTTGTATCATATTAATGGCTAAATTTAATGCGGTGCAAAAACTGCCAGCATCTGCGCTTTTCGTACCTGCAAGCTCAAGGGCGGTGCCATGATCAACAGAAGTACGGATAAAAGGAAGGCCAAGAGTTATATTCACGGCGCGACCGAAACCCTCATATTTTAGCACAGGTAATCCCTGATCGTGATACATCGCAAGCACCGCATCAGCATGTGTTAAATATTTAGGTTGGAATAAGGTATCAGCAGGATAAGGTCCATGAAGATGCACCCCTTGCTGACGTAATTGTGTTAATGCAGGCTCAATAATATCAATTTCTTCACGTCCCATATGACCACTTTCCCCTGCATGAGGATTAAGGCCACAAACGTAAATTTGAGGTTCTGCTATACCAAATTTGGTTTTTAAATCGTGGTTTAAAATGGTGATAATTTCATGTAGAAGCTCACCTGTAATTGCATCCGCCACATCTCGTAGTGGTAAATGTGTGGTTGCCAATGCGACTCTTAATGTATCTGTCGCCAGCATCATAACAACACGTTCACAATGGCTACGATCAGCAAAAAACTCGGTGTGCCCTGTAAAATGCACACCTGCATCATTGATAATACCTTTATGAACCGGCCCAGTCACAAGTGCTGAAAATTCACCATTTAGGCAGCCATCACAAGCACGAGCTAATGTTTCTACAACGTATAACCCATTGCGCGTATCTAATGTACTTGGAATGACATCAGTATGAAGTGAAATAGGGAGTACACAAATTTGACTTGGTGTGTGTGCTTGAGGTGGCGTGGCAGGATCGTATTCAACTAATGAAAGAGGCAGGTTTAACAATTCTGCTCTTGTTTTAAGTAATTGAGGATCAGCACAAACAACCCAAGGTAAATCCCAACTCATTTGTGCTAATGAGATAATAAGGTCAGGACCAACCCCGGCTGGTTCGCCGGGGGTGATAACAAGTGGTTTTATTTGCTTAGTTTGCATTATTCTCGTTCATTATTTTCACATAAGCCCCAACTCGTAGCTCTTGCATCCAGTTTTGTACTTCTTCGTTAAATTTACGATTGAAGAGTAAACGGTATGCTTGTTCTTTATTCGCGGCATCTGTTTTATCAACACTACGAGTGTCTTCTAATTCAATTAAATGCCAGCCAAAGTTTGAGCGAACAGGTTGGCTTAATTCGTTTTTATTTAAGCGCATTAACGCATCACGGAATGCCGGATCGTAAACATCAGGCATTGACCATCCTAACTCACCGCCACGTAATGCTGAACCTGGATCTTCAGAGTATTCTTTTGCTGCATCAGCAAAGGTTATTTTACCACTGCGAATATCGGCAGAGATCTGCTGTAACTTGGCATAGGCTTGCTCATCATTCATGATTGGTGAGCTTTTTAGCAGAATATGACGGCTTTTAACTTCTGTAACAGAAAGGGTATTAGTTCCACCACGAACATCGTTTACTTTGATAATGTGTAAGCCAACGCCAGAGTGAAGAGGCCCTACGATTTGGCCTTTTTGCGCATTTGCTAACTCTTTAGCAAACAGAGTGGGTAATTCATCAATAGATGCCCAACCCATGTTACCGCCATTTAAAGCTTGTGGATCAGCAGAATAAGTTGCAGCCAATTTACCGAAATCTGCACCATTTTTAAGTTGGTTCATAATACGAGTAATGACTTGTTTTGCTTTTTCCATTTCTGCTGGTGCAGGATTTTCTGATAATGGAATTAAGATATGGCTCAGATTTAGATCAATACTTTGGCTTGCTTGGCCTTCAATTTGCTTAGCAAGAGAATCAACTTCTTGAGGTAAAATAGTAATACGGCGACGCACTTCATTGTTACGAACTTCTGCCAACATCATCTCTTTACGAATATCTTGGCGATAATCATTGTAAGAAATACCATCAGCTGCAAGGCGTTTTTTCAGTTGTTCAAGTGAAATTTTATTTTCAGCAGCAATGCCCTGAATTGTAGATTCTACTGCGGCATCAGGAATATCAATTTGCATTTGCTGTGCCATTTGCAAAATGATGTTATCCATGACCAAACGCTCTAGAATTTGTTGGCGAAGAACTTGCTCATCTGGCATCTCTTGACCCGCATTTTTTGCGTTCATTTTGACCGTCTGTAGCATTCTATTGACGTCACTTTCTAGAACGACACCGTTATTGACGATAGCCGATACACGGTTTAATTCTTGTGCAGCAAATGTTGTTGAGCTGGTAGCTGCACCGACCGTGATCATTAAGCCGATAAACAGCGTTTTCCAATTTTTCATAAGTTTCCCATTATGTATTTTCCGCATCTAATTGCGGGGTGACATATTTATTCAGCCAATTCCGTAGTCTGATTAAATCAGAATGCTCTTTGATAAGGTAAGATACCGCGTTCAAGCATTTTCTGGCTACCCAAACTATGATTGTTACTTAGGCCTCTGAGTTCCACATTGACAGACCATTTATTATCAATATCGCTGTGGTCAACTTTCCAGCCAACAATTTTTCGTTCATAACCCACATTCACAGCCCAGCAACAGGTGTTGTATTGCAGACCAACCATTTGGCTAACAGGCTCTGATTCTTTGGTATCAAAGTAATAAGCACCTACAAGTCCCCAACGCTCTGCTAATGGCCAACTTCCTACGACACCAACTTGTGAAATACCTTTTTGGTATTCAGGAAGTTTATTAATACTGCCATCGTAAGGGCGAACACGTGTTGCTTGGATATAGTCACGATCAACATAACGATAGCTTAACTGTAGAAGATGATCGCTATCTGCGCGATATTCCATAACAGCATCGCCCATTGAGACGCTACCTAAACGACGGTCATATTGTAAACCACCACGCATACCTACGGTATCAGTGATCCTCCAATAAGCGTCACCTGCCCATACCATTGAACCTGTTTCATCTTTGCTATTGATGATTTCGTTTGATGAACCTGTTTTCGGACGTTCAAAGAAGTAGATTTGACCCACAGAAACGTTAAAACGTTCAACTAATTCGCTATCATAAAAACGCGAAGTGATACCAGTTGTTAATTGGTTTGCAGATGCAATGCGGTCTAAACCACCATACATTCTATCGCGGAAAAGTCCGCCATAGTTTGATTGTAATAAAGCGGAGTCAAAATTATTGATATTAGACTGATCTTTATAAGGGACATAAAGATATTGCACTCGAGGCTCAAGGGTTTGCGTAATATCGTTTGTTTGGTATTGACGCTCAAAAACCACTTTCATATCAGATTTAAACTGCGGTAATACACGATTAACGCTGTCATCTAATTTTTGATTATTAGGTTTGGTTTTATAACCGTCAGGAATGTCTTGATCATAATGAGTTGCCATGATTTTCAGCTCATTATTGAAGCTTGCCCATCCCGTAGATGCGGGGAGTGAAATGGTTGGCTCGATATGGAAACGATTCGCTTCGGGTGTATTCTCACCCACACTAGTAAAACGCACGAATTGAGCGTAAGTACGGAAATCAAATGGACCTACATCATTCTTGTAATAATTGAGATCAAGCTGTGGCTCTGCACGGTAAGCTCTTGCATCTTTATTATCAGAGAAGACTTGGAACTGTTTAGTGGTTAATGTGGCATTCCAGTTCTGTTGTGCATAACCCGTACTAAATTTTTGAGTTGCATAACCATCTGTGGTGTTACCATACTGAGAGGTAAAATCAGTGAAGTATTTGTTATCACTTACTTTTGTGTAGTCGATATTAAATCGCCACACATTATTCATTACACCACTATGGCCCCAGTAGAATAACCAGCGAGTTGCTGTATCACGAGGAAGATAGCCCGCTTTATTTTCATCTTTATCTTTGTTGTATTGGCTATCGTGATTAATCCAGTCAACCGCGATAGTACCGCGCCCAGGCGTGGTTAAATAACGGAATTCATTATCTAATTTTAAACCACGACGACTGATATAGTTGGTAGTGATGGTCGCATCATAATTAGGAGCGATATTCCAATAGTAAGGGAGTTGGAAATCAAATCCTGAACTACGAGAGTAGCTTCCGTTAGGAATCAAGAAACCAGAACGGCGTTTATCACCAATCGGTAATTGAAGATAAGGGCTATAAAAAATAGGCACATTAGCTACACGAAAACGTGCATTCCAGATTTCAGCGACTTGTTCTTCGCGATCTAAAATAACCTCTGAGCCGACAACGCTCCAGCTATCATCTCCTGGTAGACAAGACGTGAACATGCCTTTGTCCATAATGGTATAGCGGTTTTCGCCACGCATTTGCATTTTATTAGCGTAGCCACGGCCTTGACGGCCAACCATTTGGTAATCACCTTGCTCGATGTCCGTATCTTTATTATTAAGGTTAGACCAAGCACGAGGGCCTTTTAAGATGATTTGAGGATCATCATAAGATACATTTCCCGTTGCTGTGACCATTCTTAATGGTGTTTCTCCCTCAGTCTGTGTCAGTTCAACACTGTCGGCACTTAAGGTTTGGTTTCCCTGTTTAATATCAACATCACCTTTATATTTGACCATGCGAGGATACTCACCTTGCATATCATTTGCAGTGATAGTGACAGGCAAGCTGTTAGGATCGCCTTGTACTAATGGTTTGTTATAAACAGGAACTCCCAGTAAACATTGGGAGGCAAGATCAGCATAAGCAGGCTGAGCGTATATTGTGGCCCAAACTAGGGTGGCCAGCAGTGTGGGATAACTTTTTTTCATAAGTATTTATGTGCTTCCGTCATCAGTGGCTTCGTGCTGATAAACAGCGAGAAACTAACGCAGGGAGTTATGCGACACCAGCCCAACGTTCTGAACATTGTTCTAACGGTAACCGAAAAATAGGCGTAAGCCTCATTTTTTCGATGTTTCTGTGTTGAAATAGGGTTATAGCCTTATTAGAAACAAAAAAACACCGCGCTGATGCGGTATTTCGTGCTGTATAACAACGCTAAAGTTATTCGTTTGGTCACTCATTTTACTTTAACACAATTTAAACGAAAACAGCATTACCTCTGTCCAAAGAGAAACAGTAAATCTCTTCATTTTAAGAAAAAGTCTATTTAGAGGTTGCTTGGTGTTAGGTGTGCAAGCAAATGAATAGTATGATAATGCAAAATTGCAGTCAGAGCATTGAAGATTTGAGGAGTCTATGCGCTATTGGGGAAAATTATTAGGCCTTACCATTGGTAGTTTTGCTGGAATAGGCTTTTGGGGCATTGTTATTGGTGTTTTTCTTGGGCACCTCTATGACATGCAACGAAGTAAATTAGGAAATGGTGGGCGTTATACGCGTGATAGACAAGCTTTTTTCTTTGCTGCAACCTTTCAAGTTTTAGGTCACCTGACAAAATCAAAAGGGCGAGTGACTCAAACCGATATCTCACTTGCCAGCGAATTAATGGATCGCATGAATCTGCATGGTGTTGGTCGTCAAGCTGCGCAGCAAGCTTTTAGAGAAGGTAAATCACCTGATTTTCCCTTAAGAGCCACATTGCAACGTGTTCGGCAAATTTGTGTAGGGCGTCGCGATTTACTTCAGATGTTTCTGGAAATTCAATTGCAAGCTGCTTTTGCGGATGGTCAACTGCATCCAAATGAAAGAAAAATGTTGTTTATCATTATTGATGAGTTGGGTTTTTCGCGTGCGCATTTTGAACATATATTAGCAATGATGCAGGCTGGTCAGAATTTTCATTATCAAAGTGGGCAGGGTTATCAGCCTCAACCCCAAGGCCCAACGCTATCTGATGCGTGTAAGGTCCTTGGTGTAGATGAGAATGATGATGTTAAAACTATAAAGAGAGCTTATCGAAAATTAATGGGAGAACACCATCCAGATAAACTTGTCGCGAAAGGTTTACCGCCAGAAATGATGGAAATTGCAAAGCAAAAAGCACAGTCTATACAAGTTGCTTACGATTTGATTAAAAAAGAAAAAGGATTTCGTTAATATCTTGTAAAAGAAGATGAGAAAAGAGAGAATTATTCCGTGATAGAGATAACTTAGGTTGAGTTGAGTTTATTATTTATCACGGTAAAATATAAGTGAAATTTGATTATTTCATTCTCTCTTCTCTTAAAAAAGGAACTATATCCATGTCAAACGTCCGTGTTCTTGTTGGGGTTATGGGATTAGCGCTTTGCCTGCTCCTTGCTTCATTGAGTTCAGTGACTGTTTTAGTGTCATAAGACACTAAAAATCGGCAAGGCATTCAAAGTGTATCGGGGATCGGAAAGCAGGATGCGTAATAAATAATTCCTGAGCATGTAACTGCAGGCGAGGTGCCATCGCTCTTGCCTGCGGATGTGCATAAAAGCGATCCCCTAAAATAGGATGCCCCAACGCTAACATATGTACCCGCAATTGATGTGAACGCCCTGTAATTGGCGATAATTTCACTCTTGTCGCATTCTCTTCATATTCCAACACTTCATAAAAAGTTTGCGCCGCTTTCCCTGTTTCATGACAGACTTTCTGTTTTGGTCGATTAGGCCAATCACAAATCAAAGGTAAATCAACTAACCCTTCTTCTTTTTCGATATGTCCCCAAACGCGAGCAATATAGGTTTTTTTTGGCTCACGTTCACGAAATTGGCGCTTTAGTTCGCGCTCTGCTTCTTTATTAAGTGCAACAACGATAACGCCACTAGTTGCCATATCAAGGCGATGCACACACTCAGCATTCGGAAACTCTGCTTTAATGCGCGACATAATACTGTCGTTATGCTCTGGCGCTTTGCCCGGTACTGATAGTAGTCCGCTGGGTTTATTGACGGCAATAATATGCTCATCTTGATATAAAACATGTAACCAAGGATCAGTCGGCGGGTTATACACTTCCATCATGGTGGATATCTCATCAAAACAACGGGGAGTAAAATACTCCCCGCTTTAACGGTGATTATTGGTGGGTAACGACAATTAAGCGAATTGAGTCTAAACGCCACGTTGCTTCATCTAAATGATTAAGAATATGAGCACGTTCATTTTCAATTGCTTCGACTTCATCATCACGAATATTTGGGTTTACTGCACGTAAAGCTTCTAAGCGTGATAATTCATGAGTTAGCACGCGATCTGCTTCTTCTTTCGCTTTTTGGATAAGTCCTTTCGCTTCGACTTCCATTAAAGGTTCAGACGTTTTCAGTACATGGTGGACTTCACTTTGTACTGCATTGACTAATTTGCTAGAAGTATGACGATTAACAGCATTTAATTGACGGTTAAAGCTTTCAAACTCAACTTGAGATGCAAGATTATTACCTTTTAGATCAAGTAATAAGCGCACCGGTGTTGCAGGTAAGAAACGACTTAAATGAAGATGCTTAGGCGCTTGCGCTTCTACGACATAAATCAGTTCAACTAACAATGTTCCCACTGGCAATGCTTTATTTTTTAATAAAGAAACGGCACAACTTCCTGTATCGCCAGATAAAATCAAATCTAAGCCATTACGGATAATAGGGTGTTCCCAACTGATAAATTGGGTATCTTCACGAGATAGCGCTTGCTCTCTATCAAATGTGATAGTGCAACCATCTTGTGGTAATCCAGGGAAATCGGGCACTAACATATGATCAGATGGCGTTAAAATAATCAAGCTATCACTACGATCTTCTTGATTAATACCAACGATATCAAATAAGTTCAGTGCAAAGTTCACTAATTCAGGATCGTTATCTTGTGCTGCAATTTCACCCGCTAACTCAACACCGACTTCACCACCGTTAGAGTGCATTTCTAATAGGCGGTCACGGCCTTGCTCAAGTTTGAGCTTCATTTCATCATGCTGTTTACGACAAGCGACAATAAAGTCATCAAAATCAGCTAACTCATTAGGCTGTGCAAGGTAATTAACGAGAGCATCATATTTGCTGTCGTAAATAGTACGGCCAGTCGGACAAGTATGCTCAAAGGCATCTAAGCCTTCATGATACCAGCGTAATAATACAGATTGAGCCGTACCTTCAAGATAAGGAATGCTAATATCAATATCGCGGTTTTGACCAATACGATCGAGACGACCAATACGTTGTTCGAGTAAATCAGGGTTAAATGGCAGATCAAACATAACCAGTTGATTAGCAAACTGGAAGTTACGTCCTTCAGAGCCGATTTCTGAACATAGCAGAACTTGTGCGCCTTCTTCTTCAGAAGCAAAATAAGCTGCAGCGCGATCGCGTTCAAGTAATGACATACCTTCGTGGAAGACTGCTGCACGAATACCTTCACGCTCACGTAAAACTTGCTCTAATTGCAGCGCTGTTGCAGCTTGAGCACAAATTACTAGTACTTTTTCATTACGATTTGCAGTTAAGAAACCTAGTAACCATTCAACACGCGGGTCGAAGTTCCACCATGTTGCGTTTTCACCTTCAAATTCTTGGTAAATACGTTCAGGATAGAGCATCTCTTTTGCACGAACTTCGAGACTCTTTTTGGCTGCCATAATCTCAGCTACTTTAATTGCAGTTTGATATTGTGTCGGCAGTGGCATTTTGATCGCATGAAGTAAGCGATTAGGGAAACCTTTAACACCAGAACGTGTGTTACGGAATAACAAACGACCCGTTCCATGTCTGTCCATTAACATATGGATAAGTTCTTGGCGAGATTTAGTACGTTCTTCACCTTGCGTATTTGCCGCTTTCAGTAATGGCTCAACATCTTGCTCGCTGATCATTTCGCTGATGATATTTTGTTGTTCGGTATTTAAATCATCTTCTGATAGCAAAATAGTGACAGCATCGGCAACAGGGCGATATTTTTGTTGCTCATTAATAAATTCGTTGTAGTCATGGAAACGACTTGGGTCAAGCAGACGTAAACGTGCGAAGTGGCTTTCTTGACCTAACTGCTCTGGGGTTGCAGTTAATAGCAATACAGAGGGAATAGATTCCGCTAACTCTTCAATTACTTGATATTCACGGCTTGGCGCATCTTCACTCCAAACAAGGTGATGAGCTTCATCGACAACTAACATATCCCATGTTGCTTCGACTAAGTGTTCAAAACGTTGCTTGTTTTTACGCACAAAATCTAAAGAACAGATGATCATCTGTTCTGTTTCAAATGGATTATCGCTATCTAATAAAGATTCGCTATAACGGCTATCATCAAACAGTGAGAAACGTAGATTGAAACGGCGTAACATTTCAACTAACCACTGATGTTGTAAGCTTTCAGGCACAATAATCAACACACGCTCAGCACGACCATCCATTAATTGCTGGTGGATAATCATACCGGCTTCAATTGTTTTACCTAAACCAACTTCATCAGCTAATAATACGCGAGGGTTATGACGTTTACCCACTTCATTGGCGATATAAAGCTGATGAGGGATAAGGCTTGCGCGGATCCCACGTAAACCACTTTGTGCTTGCTTAAACTGCTCGCTCATAAACTTACGCGCGCGGTAGCGTAATGCAAAGCGATCCATACGGTCGATTTGACCTGCAAAGAGGCGATCTTGCGGTTTATTAAAAGTGAGTTTGTTATCTAAGAATACTTCACGTAATTGTGCTGGCTCTTCAGTGTCTAAACGTACACCATGGTAGATAAGTAGGCCGTTATCTTCTACAACGTTATCGATAGCGAGCTTCCAGCCTTCATGACTGGTGACAGTATCTCCTGCATTGAACATCACCCGCGTTATTGGTGCATCATGACGGGAATAAAGGCGGTTTTCGCCACAGGCAGGAAAAAGTAAGGTGACCATGCGGGCATCAACTGCCACAACAGTACCCAGTCCAAGCTCGCTTTCAGTATCGCTAATCCAACGTTGACCAAGAGTAAAAGGCATATATATAAACTCAGCTCTCAAATATATAATTTAGGAATTATTAATGAATGCAGTATTGCGGTGTTGTCATTAAAATCTGCGGGATAAAAAGGGCTTATTCTTTAAACAAAGAAAAGCTAATTATCACCAAAGGGGCGTTATGTTAATAGATGCAAAGCAAACCGTCACCTGCAAAATAACACAACTTAAAATGAGAGTGTCATTTGCCCATTTAACAAGGTTGAAAAATCATCTTGTATAAAAGGGAGGATTGCATCTGCAATAGGCATTAACTGCTTATTTATATAGTGCTCATAATCAGGTGCAGCGGTAATATGCTCTAATGGCTCAGGCCCCAAGAGGGTAATTATATAACTAATCCAACCGCCTTGCTGATATTGTTGAGGTCTATTTTTGGATAAATTATATTCATCCGCTTTACGTGCTGCTTTGACATGAGGGGGGACGTGGTGCTGATATTCTGATAATTTTCGACGTAACCGTTTACGATACACCAATCTATCATCATATTTCCCTGAAAGCGTATCTGCGACATAATCACGAATAAACTGCTGATAAGGTTGCTGGTGAAAAATACGAGTATAAAGCTCTTGTTGAAATTTCTGAGCGAGTGGCGTCCAATCTGTTCTGACGGTTTCTAATCCTTTAAACACCATTTTATCATTGCTGAGCCCGGCGTAGCGTTTCTTGCTACCTGTCTCCATACCTCGGATCGTGGGCATTAAAAAGCGACGATAATGGGTTTCGTATTCTAGTTCTAATTTGCAATCGAGTTGGTAGTTTTCAAAAAGATGTGTTTTCCACCACTGATTGACATCTTGTACTAGCTGATACCCAATCTGTTGTGCTTGTTGCTCTGTGTGAGGTGATTTTAGCCAAACAAAGGTTGAATCAGTATCGCCATAAATAACTTGATAACCTTTGGCTTCAATTAATTCTCGCGTTTTTTTCATGATTTCATGGCCTCGTAGCGTGATGGAAGACGCTAAGCGAGGATCAAAAAAGCGACAACCGACAGAGCCTAAAACACCATAAAAAGCGTTCATAATAATTTTGAGTGCTTGAGAGAGTGGAGCATTTTTATGTAATTTCGCGTTGTCTCTTTCATGCCAAATTTGCGACACAATAGCGGGTAAGCAGTGTAGTTCTCGCGAAAATCGTGCTTGACGAAATCCAGAAATAGAAAACTTTTCATCAGGTTGGTGCATTCCTTCAATCATCCCTACGGGATCGATTAAAAAAGTACGAATAATAGAGGGATAAAGGCTTTTGTAATCAAGCACAACAACAGAATCATATAAGCCGGGAGCTGAGTCCATGACAAAACCACCGGGGCTATGTTCTTCGGGTTTTTCGCCTTGGTTAGGTGCAACATATCCAATGCGGTGCATCGAAGGGAGATAGAGATGTGTAAACGCAGCCACAGATCCTCCGCTTCTATCAACGGAAAGCCCCGTAACACAAGCTCTCTCCAATAAGAATGCCATAAGAGATGTCGCATCAAAGATACGGTTTACTAAGACACAGTCTTGCCAATTATAATAAGCCAGTGCGGGTTTATCTTCTTTAAAGCGTCGATTAATTTCATCCATTCTGGCGTAAGGTGTATCGATGGCTTTACCTTCACCTAATAGTGTTTGAGCAACAGATTCGAGGCTAAAAGAGGGAAAATTCCATGTCGCCATTTTTAATGCATCGATACCATCGATAATTAAACGACCTTGAGCCGAAGCAAAAAAATGACCTTTTTTAAATCCATGCTCTCGCCATTCTAATGGACTGTTTTGGCGACCTAATAATAAACTGGCGCCGTAACGTTGGGCATGTGTGTACAAAATACGCAGATCGAATTGGATCAGATTCCAACCGATAATTGCATCAGGATCGTAATGTTGCATCCACTCATTTAACTTTTCAATTAAACGCAATCGGCTACTGACATAACATAAGCGATAACCTTCTGGTTGCTGACTTTCGCTCTCTATGGGTAACTCATCAGTAAGCATAAACACTACATTATCATCACAGCCTGCAAGCCCAATAGAGTAAAGCTCACCAAATTCACTAGTTTCGATATCTAAAGAGACAGCTCGAAGTGCTGGGCGATAATCTGGTGCTGGTTTTAATGTAGTAATATTATTTTGTTGATAACGAAACCAAACTGGCGCGGTGATAAATCGCTCCATCATATAACGTTCATGAGGGCGGATATCCGCTTCATAAAGGCGAATATGGTGCTCTTTAAGTTGTTGCTCAAGTTGGACAAGTTGGCGGTATTGTTTGCAATAAACACCAAAGACGGGTTGCCTTTCGAAATCTTTTAAATCGAGAGGGCGAATTTCAATATCAGGATTTTTATTAATGAGAGAACGCAAAACAGTTTCATGTTGGCGGGCAACAAAGCCAATTGCGCGTTGCATAGGAACCGTAATTTTACGTGGGCCATTATTCGTAGCCAGCCAATAAGAGACGACAATACCTTTCGGTGTGTCGCTCCAGTGACGAGTAAGAATAAAGCCTTGTTCCGTATGACCAATCATGAGCACCTAATAAACACTAATAATTCATTAAAGATGTGTTTATTATAGTCAATGTAGTGGTTATTTATACAGTTAATTTTAGCTAAGATTAATTAAACGGAATACCTAAAATAAGTGATTGATCCACTTCACCATTTATTAGTGATTGTGTATTTCCATCATACACAATCATACCGTTATCTATCACAATCGCTCTTGAGGCGATTTTTGCTGCATCTTCTAAGCTATGAGAAACCATCAATAAGGTTAACGCTTTTTCACGGCAAAGTTGCTCGAGTAATGCCAACATCTCAATACGTAAAGCAGGATCGAGTGCAGAAAAAGGCTCATCAAGCAACAAAATAGGTTGTTCGCGAACAAGGCAACGTGCAATAGCAACACGTTGACGCTGGCCACCTGATAATTGAGAAGGTAAACGTTCAAGATATTCACTAAGCGCTACTTGTTCTGCTCGACTCTCTAATAACGCTTTTTGATCTTCAGTCAGCTTTAATCCCGGATTTAATCCCAAGCCAATATTTTGCCTTACAGTCAAATGAGGGAATAAATTATTATCTTGAAATAACATAGAAATAGGGCGTTTTGCCGGTACTGTTTTTGTATGATCTTGCCCATTAAGAAACAGACTTCCCTTTTCTGATGGTAAAAAACCAGCAATTAAACTGAGTAATGTGCTTTTACCTGCACCACTTGGGCCTAATACAGCAATGCGTTCTCCTGCATTAACCGTTAGATTAAACAAGAGATGTTGGTGTTCATAGGTGTAAGCAAGGTGCTCTAATTTAATCATGAGATTTTCCAGCTAATCGTTCTATTAGGCTAAAAAGAGAGAAGCAAAGTAGCAATAAGATCATGGCTGTTACTGCACCATCTTGTGTGTGGTAAGCGCCAATTTGCTGATAAAGATAGAAAGGCAATGTTCTAAATGTTTCATTACCAAATAGGGCAACAATACCAAAGTCACCAATAGAAATAACACAAGCAAAGGCAAGTGCTTGTGAGATTGGTTTTTTTAATGCACGTAGTTCTATCCAATGAAGTCGGTTTATTCCTTGCAAATTCAGCGACTGACATAAAAGGCCATAACGCGAAGCGATATCAGTCATCGGGTTTTCCAACACTTTTAAAGCATAAGGAATGGCAATCAATGCGTTGGTCAAAATCACTAAAATATAAGGTGATTCAGGTAATCCGATCGTATTGTTTAATAACAGAAAAAAGCCTGTTGCCAATACAATGCCCGGCATCGCCAGAATAATCAAACCACTCATTTCCATGGCTTGTCCGGCTTTTTTAAAATGGCGTAAGCGCAGTTCTCGGCTACTCCATAGCAACATCATCGTTAATACAACACAGACAATACCCGCACCAATAGCAATAATCAGTGAAGTTGTAAAAGCTTGCCAAAGTATAGGCTGTTGTATAACACGTATAAATTGGCTATTAAGGCCATCGGTGATCACGGCCAAAATGGGCGGCACTAAAAAGAGGATCGCAAGAGTGATAATCAAACCATCAGTTATTTTGCTAAAGAGTGGATCATAGGGATCACGCCAAGGTAGTTTTTGATTGTTTCCCACAAAAAGAGAGCCTTTTAGCTTTTGGCTGATAAGCACTAAGCCTAAACAACAAAAAAGCTGGATCAGGGCTAAAAGCGCAGCACGATGTAAATCGTAGTCATAACTTAATGCTTGATAAATAGCGAGTTCAACCGTTGTTGCTGCGGGGCCTCCGCCTAAAGCCAACACAGTAGCAAAGCTTGCAAAGCAGAGCATAAAGATCAGTGATGCTGTGGGGAGCATTTGTCGCCATAAATAAGGGAATTCCAGAAAGCGAAAACGTTGCCAGCCATTCATGCCTAACTGTGAGGCTAATTGGCGTTGCTCTGATGAGATGCTTTCAAGTGCTTGTAATAGCATTCTGGTTGCTAATGGCATATTGAAAAAGATGTGAGCTAATAAAATGCCTTGCAAACCATAAGGCGTAAATTGGTAGTCGATCCCTAGCCATTCACAAATTTGAGCAATCCATCCTACTCTGCCATAAACCGTTAAAATGCCAAAAAGGGCGACTAAAACCGGTAATACAAGGCTCATGGCACATAGGCGTAAAAACAGTGTTCGCCCTTTAAATTGGCGTCGATAGAGTGCTTTGGCGAGCCAAATAGCAGGTAATATTGAAAATAGGGCGGATAAAAAGGCTTGCCAGAAAGTAAAACGAATGACATGCCATAAATATTCATCAGCAAAAATCGAGGACAGTTCACCACTTGGTGCATTAAACCACAATGCGCCAAATGACAATAACGCCACGATAAGCAGTAAACCCGAGGCACATAGCCCCGGGATAAGCCATCTTCCCATTAGCGACTAACCGCTGATTGCCAATTACGTGTCCATGTCTGGCGCTCTTTTGCGACAACTTCTGCATCAAATTGCAATGATTTCCCAGGTTTAGGCATTAAAGAATAGACCTCAGGCAATGGCATATCTATAACAGGATACATCCAATTGGTAGTCGGTATAGTTTCTTGGAATGCAGGTGTTAACATAAACTGCATAAATTGCTGTGCTAGCTCAGGTTGTTTGCTCGATTTAAGTTTTGCAGCAACTTCGACTTGCAAGTAGTGTCCTTCATCAAAAATCGCTGCTGCATAGTTATCTTTTTTGTCTGCTAGGATGTGATAACCCGGAGATGATGTGTAACTCAGCACAAAATCACCTTCACCTTTTAAGAATAAGCCATAAGACTCACTCCAACCTTTAGTGACGGTCAGCGTTTTTTCTGACAATTTTTTCCATTCAGTCGCGGTGTTTTCAGGATAAAGTGACTGCATCCATAGCATTAAACCTAAACCTGGAGTACTGGTGCGAGGATCTTGATAGAGGATCTTCCATTTTTCTTTGCTGTTTAGCAGTTCGGCCATGCTTTTAGGCGGATTTTGGATACGGTTTTTATCATAAATAAAAGCAAAGTAGCCGTAGTCATAAGGTACAAAAGTGTCGTCAGTCCATTTTTCAGGTAAGGTGAGTTTAGATGTATCGATATTACTTGGTGCGAAAAGCCCAGTTTCTTTTGCTGCATGGATCAAATTGTTATCTAATCCTAAAATAATATCCGCCTTACTTTTATCACCTTCCATACGTAAGCGATTAAGTAAAGACACACCATCAGACAGAGCAACCAGTTTTAGTTCACAATCACATTGCTGTTCAAACGCTTTTTTTATTGCAGGCCCTGGACCCCAATCTGCGGTAAATGAATCATAAGTGTAAACAGTGAGTGTGGGTTTTTGTGCTAAAGCTTGAGTCGAAAAAGTGCTCATAATACCCAGTGCGCTGAGCAGGAAAGTAAAGCGAAGTGATTTAGTTAACACGTTTAGTTCCTCAGTAAAAGTCAGGTAGGATCTGAGGAGTGAGGATGGCAAACCAATAAATATTGCAACATCCTGACTCAAATCCCTACGCCAGTATTAGCTGGATCAGGTTCCACGAGTTTTTCTCAGCCTAGAAATAGAAAGGCACCCCGTTGAGATTTTCCCATTGTAGATAAATACGCGCGTTGTGCAAAGTCTGTTGATAGAGGTTTACCGTTTGTGGGTAGTATGAAACAATGAGTTATCTTTCAAATTTGGTTATTGAGGTAGTCTAGTGATCGATGATGATGGCTACCGCCCGAATGTAGGGATTGTAATTTGTAATCGGCAAGGGCAAGTGCTTTGGGCTCGTCGCTATGGGCAACATTCATGGCAGTTTCCTCAAGGAGGAATTAACCCTGGAGAATCGCCAGAGCAGGCAATGTACCGAGAGTTGTTCGAAGAAGTTGGGTTAAGTCGCAAGGATGTCAAAATTCTTGCCTCCACACGTAACTGGTTACGTTACAAGTTACCTAAGCGTTTGGTGCGTTGGGACACGAAACCTGTTTGTATTGGACAAAAACAGCGTTGGTTCCTTTTGCAGTTAACAAGTAATGATAAAGACATTAATGTTCAACAAAGCAAAACGCCAGAATTTGATGGCTGGCGTTGGGTGAGTTATTGGTATCCTGTTCGACAAGTCGTCTCTTTTAAACGCGATGTTTATCGACGTGTCATGAAAGAGTTCGCACCAGTAGTCATGCCATTGCAAGAACAAGTGTCTTTACCGCGTCCATCGTATGGATATCGGCGTAAAAGGTATTAGATAACACTATGCTGACACGTTTGCGAGAAATTGTAGAAAAAGTGGCTATGGCAGCAGGGCTTCCAGAAGCGCTTGAACTCTTAGTCAAGGAAACGTGTCAGGCAATGCACACGGATGTGTGTTCTATTTATCTTGCCGATAAACAACGTAGTTGTTTTTATCTTATGGCGACCAAAGGGTTAAAAAAACCTAGAGGGCGAGCTGTTAGCCTTTCATTTGATGAAGGCGTTGTTGGTGAAGTGGGGCGTCTTTCAGAGCTTATCAACCTCGCTGATATTCGTGAACATCCTAGCTTTAAATACCTTCCTCAAGTTAAAGAAGATGATCTTCGCGCTTTTCTTGGCGTTCCTATCGTTTATCGTCGCCAACTCCTTGGTGTATTAGTCGTTCAGCAAAAAGAGCGTCGCTTATTTAATGAGAGCGAAGAATCTTTTATGGTGACGCTGGCGACACAGCTTGGTGCCACATTATCGCAAGTACAAACTAAAGGGCTTTTTGGACAATATCGTCAAAGTCGTATTAAAGCACTTTCAGTTTCTACTGGCGTGGTCATGGCTTATGGCTGGCAAGAAGTCTCTCAACCTGTCCTTGAAAATGTTTTTAAAGCCAGTGCTCTTGATATAAAAGCAGAATTAAATCGACTTATGGTGGCTTTAGAAGATGCTACCGCAGAATGTCGCCGCTTTAGTAAGCGCTTTATGGCGAATGCACAAAAAGAGAGTGCCGCCATTTTTGATCTCTACTCGCATTTACTTAACGATCCTCAGCTCAAACATAAAATGACCGCAATCATTACACAAGGATATGTTGCGGAATGGGCTGTCAAAGTGGTGGTTGAGAAAGTTGCAGCCCAGTTCTCTAGCCTGAAAGATGGTTATATGCGAGAGCGAGCTTCTGATCTTAAAGCATTAGGGCGCCGGTTATTATTCCATTTAGATGATGATCTAAGCTCAACCAATATTTGGCCAGAACGTTTTATTTTGGTGGCTGATGAATTAAGTGCAAGCTTATTAGCAGAGCTGCCAGAGCAACAGCTAGCTGGTGTAATTGTTCGAGATGGCGCAACTCACTCGCATTCTGCCATTCTTGTTAGAGCAATGGGTATACCCGCAATTATGGGTGCGGATATTCAGCCTGAGCTTTTACATAATCGAATGCTTATTCTTGATGGTTATCGTGGTGAGATTTTTATCGAGCCCGAGCCTTTTATTACTCAGGAATATAAACAAATTATTGATGAAGAGAGCGTATTAAGCCAAATTGCAGAAGAGCAACTTGAACAGCAAGCGGTTTTAAAAAATGGTGAGGCAGTTAGCGTCCAACTGAATGCGGGATTAAATATAAAGTATGAACAACGCATTAGTGTGGGAATTGATGGCGTTGGTTTATATCGAACAGAAATCCCTTTTATGCTACAAAGTGGTTTTCCTTCAGAAGATGAACAGAAAAATCGCTACCGTGAAATCCTCTCTTTTTTTCCTGATAAACCCGTTGTCTTGCGTGCTTTAGATATTGGGGCTGATAAGCAACTTCCTTATATGCCAATTAATGAGGAAAATCCCTGCTTAGGTTGGAGAGGAATAAGAATATTGCTCGATCAACCTGAAATTTTCCTTATTCAGCTACGTGCAATGCTAAAAGCAAACCTCGAATTTAAAAATTTGAAAATATTGTTGCCGATGGTGACAAGTATTGATGAAATTGACGAAGCAAGAACATTGCTACTACGAGCATGTGATGAAGTGAGTCGAGAACTAAAATGTGAATGTGTTCCACCTCCGTTAGGTATTATGCTTGAAGTACCTTCATTGGTGTTTATGTTGTCACAATTAGCTAATAGGGTTGATTTTATCTCTGTTGGAACAAACGATTTGACTCAATACTTACTTGCAGTCGATCGTAATAATACCCATGTAGCATTACTCTATGATAATTTGCATCCTGCGTTATTGCGTTCACTGAATTTGATTGCAACACAATGCCAATATTATCAGTTGCCAGTGAGTGTTTGTGGTGAAATGGCGGGTACGCCTATCGGGGCATTGCTGTTAATAGGGCTCGGTTTTAGGCAGTTAAGCATGAGTGGTCGTAGTTTACCTAGGGTAAAATACTTATTGCGCCATCTTGATCCTGTGATGTTACAGCCTTTTATGCAACAGGTGTTGCAAGCTGAAACGGCAAGAGAAATCAAAAAATTGTCTTCTGAATTTATGGAACGGCAAGGATTAGGTGGATTAATTCGCGGAGGTATCTAGTAAGCCTTCGTATAAGCCTTTTCTATGTTGGTAATAAATGACCAGCACAGAAATTATTGATTAAGTGAAGTAGGGAATAATGAGTATAAGCTACCTTAAATTTCCAGAGATTGATCCCGTTATGTTCTCTATCGGGCCAGTGTCATTACATTGGTACGGTATGATGTATTTAGTTGGGTTTGTTTTTGCCTTATGGCTTGCAAACCGTCGAGCTGCAAAACCGAATAGTGGTTGGACTAAAAGTGAAGTTGAAACATTGCTTTATGTCGGTTTTGTGGGTGTGTTTATCGGTGGTCGTTTAGGTTATGTTTTATTCTATAACCTACCTGTCTTTTTAAATGATCCTCTTTACCTCTTTAAAGTGTGGGATGGCGGTATGTCGTTCCATGGTGGTTTAATTGGGGTAATTTGTGCCATGATTTGGTTTGCTAAACGCACTAAACGTAAATTCTTCCAAGTGGCAGACTTTGTTGCACCATTAATTCCATTTGGCTTAGGGTTAGGCCGCATTGGTAACTTCATTAATGGTGAATTATGGGGACGCGTTACATTTGATACGCCTTGGGCTTTCTTATTCCCAACCTCACGTTCAGCAGATCTCCAACTTGTTGCCCAAGATCCAACAACACTACTCCCGATTATTCAAGAATATGGAGTTTTACCTCGCCACCCATCACAGCTTTATGAAATGTTATTAGAAGGTGTGGTGTTATTTATTATTCTGAATATCTTTGTACGCAAAAGCCGCCCAGTTGGTAGTGTGTCAGGCTTATTCCTTATTGGTTATGGTGCATTCCGTATTATTGTTGAATTCTTCCGCCAACCAGATGCACAACTAGGATTATTTGGTGGTGTGAGTATGGGACAAATACTTTCAATTCCAATGATTTTATTGGGTATTATTTTTATGGTTTGGGCTTATCGTCAAGATAAAAAGACACCACAAAATCCAACACCTGCTCACAAATAGTGTGAGATAAATTTTTTACTATTAGCTAATTACAAGAGAGACAACATGAAGCAGTATCTGGCATTGTGTCAACGCATTATCGATGAAGGGCAATGGATTGATAATAAACGGACAGGAACCCGTTGTTTAACGGTGATTAATGCCGATCTGGAATATGATGTTGCAAATAACCAATTTCCACTGATAACGACACGTAAAAGCTTCTATAAAGCCGCAATTGCAGAGTTGTTAGGGTATTTACGCGGTTATGACAACGCAGCGCAATTTCGTGAAATTGGTTGCAATACATGGAATGCAAACGCTAATGAAAATGGGGCATGGTTAAATAACCCTCATCGTAAAGGTGAAGACGATATGGGGCGTGTTTATGGTGTTCAAGGGCGCCAATGGCAACGTCCAGATGGTTCCCATTTTGACCAATTGCGTAAAGTGGTAGACGACCTCTCTAAGGGGATAGATGATCGTGGCGAAATCGTAACGTTCTATAATCCAGGTGAAACTGAGCTAGGTTGTTTACGTCCTTGTATGCATACACACACATTTTCATTAGTGGGTGATATGCTTTATTTAACCTCTTATCAACGTAGTTGTGATGTGCCGTTAGGTTTAAATTTCAACCAAATACAGTGCTTTGTATTATTAGCGCTGGTGGCTCAAATTACAGGTCATAAGCCGGGTAAAGCATTTCATAAGATAATCAATGCACATATCTATGAAAATCAATTACCACTGATGCGAGATGTACAACTAAAAAGAGAGCCATTGCCGTTACCAACATTACATATCAATCCAAAAATCAAAACGTTGGAAGATATCGAAACATGGGTAACAACAGATGATTTTATCGTTGAAGGTTATCAATGCCATGAAGCGATAAAATATCCATTTACGGTTTAATTTTTCTTTTGTATTTAAAGCCTCTGTTTAGTGATAAACAGGGGCTTTTTTATTTCTATCATTAACTTTAAATTCAATAAATTAATGCTAGCCATCAATTATCATTGATGACTATTTTTTGTGCTTGTTCTGAAAATATTGTTACTGCGTCATTGTTCGAAAAAAAGGCTCTCTTTTATTTACCTTACAAAGGTTTAGCTGCATCCTCATCGCAGGCTCTAAAGGAGAACAAAATGAACAGTGACATGGAAATAAGCCTAAATAGAAAACTTGAACAAGAGAGTGAATTTGGGATAAGCCTGCTTGAAATGCTTATTGTCATGGTGATCGCTTCGATTTTAAGTTATTTATCAATTACGACCTATCAGCAATTTACCCACCAACGTCAATTGATACATAGTGTGCGAGAAACCATAGCCTTTCTTTCTTATCAGCGACAACAAGCGCTATTGTTTAATATAAAGATTAAAATATCACTTCATTTATCGCCCAGTAACCAAGTTGTTGCTATTCCTTTTCCTTTGCGACATTTGTCTGAAAAACAAACGATTTTTCAATTAGCGTCAGGTATTCAACTTAAACAATCAACAGTCTCAAATTTTACGTTTGGGGGTATCCGTCAAACTTTAAAACCAATGAGTTTTGTACTTCAAGGTTCAGAAGGTGAAGTGAAAGTTGTTATTTCATCTTTAGGTAGAATAAGAGCATGTAGCCAGACAATTAAGGTATTTTCGCCATGTTAAAGCGATCAATATTTTTATTTTCATCTGGCATGATGCTGATGGAATGTCTTTTTGCCATTGCAATTAGTGGGGTTCTATTTCTTTGTATTAGTCGAGCTTACCCCCAAATAATGAACACTCTGATCCATTGTTACCAACAATACCAGTTAGATATTTTTTTAAGAGAACGGTTATTGGTACTAGAAACACAACTAAGGCGCACTGGGTATTGCTACGGTGATTGTACCCATGCATTGCAGTCAAGGAAGTTTCACACTTCACCATTAAAAATAAGTCAGTATTCTTATCAAGAAAAAAACTCCTGCATTATTTTCGCTTATGACGTAAACGGTAATGGTCGATGGGATGCACCTTCTTCAAAAGAGAGTGACTATTTTGGTTATCGGCTTAAAAATGGGCAATTGGAGCAATTAAGAGGAGTACAAGATTGCACTTCATCAGGGTGGCAACGATTTTTTGAAAGTCATGAGATTGAAGTGACGGAGTTTATTTTACGCCCTTATTCAAGGAAACATCTTATTAAAGATAAACGACTTTTTTATCTTTCAGTCTCTTTAAAATTTCATTTAAAACAATCTCCTGCTGTGAAGTCACATTATAAGAATGAGATTCGGTTAAGGAATGTGGCGGCGTTATGAGTCTTTATTTAATCCACAATAAAAGTGAGCAAGGATTTGCAAGTTTACTTGTCGTAATGGGGTTTATTGTTATGAGCTTATCGGCACTTGGAAGTTTTGCTTATTATTACAGGCAGTCTCAACAAATAGTGATGCAAGAATTACAAGCACGACAAGCTTTTTTATTTGCTGAATCCGCATTGGCGTGGGGAATAAAGCTGAATTGGGAAATTTCGTCGTCACAGTTAAATAAATGGTAATGCCGCCATTTTCATGCAAATCCTAAAATAAAAAGCTGTTTATTTTTGCTCTCTTTGGAAAAAGGCTTATTGCAAGGACAAGCAGAAAGCTTAAAAGGTTATAAAATATATCATTATCAATGGGTTGATTTTTCGAAGGACAAAAATAAATCTATTATTGCACATCCAAAAGGATGGCTAGATTATTGCCCATTAGTGCATAAGGAGTGTGTGTTATAGATAACATCCAAAATAAATCAGAAAGAGGCTCTATTTTACTTAATACAATGTTTATACTACTGTTTTTTAATATTAGTTTTGTCGCTATTATAGGGTATAGTCAATCATTAAAAGCTGACTTTCAGCGGTTAATTCAAATTCAGCAGGCAGGGCAGGAGCTTTTTGTTTTATTTGAACAAATGTCTGAAATATCACCTGACTATTTTGCTTCTAATCGAAAAATAATGACACGCTCTCTTTTGCAGTCTGAAGGTTGTCAGCAAATAGAAGGTTATGTTGCCAATCATGCATTACCCACACTAAAGCTGTATTACTGGTCATGCTATTAATAAAATGAGGATCTGATGTTTCATATATATCACTCAAATCAATTGTCATTACTAAAGTCACTTATGGTGCACTTTATGCAGACCAGACCACTATCCTCTCCTTTTGAACAAGAAGTGATCCTTGTACAAAGCCCCGGAATGTCTCAGTGGTTACAAATCCAGCTTGCCGAAAGCTTGGGTATTGCTGCTAATATCCGTTACCCATTACCAGCAACCTTTATTTGGGAAATGTTTACTCGGGTATTATCAGGTATACCTAAAGAAAGTGCTTTTTCTAAAGATGCCATGACATGGAAATTAATGGCCTTACTTCCTGAATTTTTATCTTATGAAGAATTTAAACCCTTACTGCATTACCTTGATGATGATGAAGATAAACGTAAACTTCATCAGTTAGCTGGGCGTGTGGCTGACTTATTTGACCAATATTTGGTTTATCGTTCGGATTGGCTAATGTCATGGGAAAATGATGAATTAATAGAAGGATTGAGCGAAAACCAACGTTGGCAAAAAATATTGTGGGTAGCATTACAGCAATACACAAAAGATCTTAATCAGCCTCAATGGCATCGTTCTAATCTTTATCAACAATTTATCTCTACATTAAATAATGCAGATGAAGGAGAGCTTCAGCACTGTTTTCCGCCTCGTATTTTTATTTGTGGAATTTCAGCATTGCCTCAAGTTTATTTACAGGCATTACAAGCGATAGGACGTCATACCGAGATCTATTTACTTTTTACCAACCCTTGTCGCTACTATTGGGGAGATATCCAAGATCCTAAATTTCTTGCTCGCCTTAATAGTAGAAAACCACGTCATTATCAGCAATTACATGAATTGCCTTGGTTTAAAGATGAAAAAAATGCCTCTTCGTTATTTAATGATGAAGGCGAGCAAAATATCGGTAATCCTCTATTAGCATCATGGGGAAAATTAGGTAAAGATAATCTTTATTTTCTTTCTGAACTTGAATATACCGATGTATTGGATGCGTTTGTTGAGATCCCAAGGGATAATTTACTTCATCACTTGCAAGCGGATATCCTTGATTTAGAAAATTTTTCGCAATTGGGTACAACACTTGCAACTTATGAATGTAGTGACGATAAACGTGTGATTTCGCCAGATGATTATTCACTGACTTTTCATGCTAGCCATAGTCCACAGCGCGAAGTGGAAGTGTTACAAGATCAATTACTGCATTTGTTAGAGCAAGATCCTGAATTACGACCGCGTGATATTATTGTAATGGTCGCGGATATTGATAGTTATACACCTTATATTCAAGCTGTATTTGGTAATGCGCCTTCAGAACGTTATCTTCCTTTTGCTATTTCAGATAGAAAAGCACGTCAAGCACACCCTGTATTACAAGCCTTTATTACGCTATTAGAACTTCCTCAAAGTCGTTTTACAGCAGAGCAAGTGTTAGCCTTACTTGAAGTACCTGCGTTAGCTGGGCATTTTTCTATTTTTGAAAGTGAATTAAAACTGCTACGCCGATGGGTGGATGAGTCAGGTATACGCTGGGGATTAGATGATGAGAATGTGGCTTCATTTTTATTACCCATTACGGGTAAAAATACGTGGGAGTTTGGCTTACTGCGCATGTTGCTTGGCTACGCGATGGAAAGTGAAAATGGTCCTTGGAAAGGCGTTCTTCCTTATGATGAATCCAGTGGGTTAGTCGCCGAACTTGCAGGGCATCTCGCTGATTTTCTTTATACATTAAGTGATTGGCGTACACGTTTGAATGAAACTCGTTCATTAGAAGCATGGCTAGAAGTTGGGCAACAATTAGTTGATGCCTTTTTTGAGTCTGATGAAGAAACGGAATTAGTGTTAGCGCTTATTATCCAACAATGGCAAAAAGTGATTGAAAACGGATTGAAAGCGCAATATCAAAATGAAATTCCGCTAGTGCTTATTCGTGATGAATTAACAGTACGGTTTGATGATGAAAAAATCAGTCAACGCTTTTTAGCAGGTAGTATTAACTTCTGTACATTAATGCCTATGCGCTCCATTCCCTTTAAAGCGGTGTGTTTATTAGGCATGAACGATGGTATTTATCCTCGTAATATTCAGCCGTTAGGGTTTGATTTAATGGCGGAAAAACGCCGTCGCGGTGATAGAAAACGTCGTGATGATGACCGTTATTTATTCCTTGAAGCGCTTAGCTCAGCTGAAAAATACCTTTATATCAGTTATATCGGAAAATCGATTCGTGACGATCGAGAATGTAATCCATCAGTCTTAATCAAAGAATTACAAGATTATATTGGGCAAAATTTCCGTTTACCAGAGGATGGTGAACTCAATGTTGATGACAGTGCGATTCGTGTGAACCAGCATTTATTAACACAACATAGCCGCGTTCCTTTTGCTCAAGAAAATTTCAGTATAGGCGCTTCCTTTCGTTCTTATGCCTCTGAATGGCTACCTGCTGCGAGTGGACAAGGGGAGGTTCATCAAAGTTTTATCGAACCACTTAATGATGATGACACAATAGATAAAGTCTCTGTTGATGCACTGGCACGTTTTTATCGTCATCCTATTCGTGCTTTTTTCCAACAAAGATTAAAAACAAATTTCGTTATTGAAGAAACAGAATTACCTGAAGAAGAGCCATTTGTGATCAATGCGCTTCAACGTTATCTATTGAATCAATGGTTATTAAAAGCATTGATTGAGCAAACCTCAACAGAAGCACTGTTTGAGCGTATTAAAGCAGCAGGACAACTTCCTGCGAGCGCATTTGGTCAAATCTATTGGGAGCAACAAATAGAAGAATTACTTCCTTTAGCTGAAAAGATAAGAAGTGAACGATTAGCCACACATTCTGTCACATTAGAGCAAAGCTTTAGTGCAATACCATTGATTGGTCGTTTAAATGAGGTACAAGCTGATGGTTTATTACGTTGGCGGCCTGCCAGCTTAACAGCTAATGACTTATTGCAACTTTGGATTGAGCACCTAGTTTATTGCTTGAAAGAGGGTACTGGCGAAAGTCGGTTTTACGGTAGAAAAGATACTCAATGGTGTTTATTACCGGTTGATCCTGAGTTTGCCTATGCAACATTAGACAAGTTAATCAGTGACTATAAACAAGGGTTAAACAGCCCATTAGCGTTATTTGCGAAAAGTGGCTGGGCTTGGTTACAAGCTTGCTATGATAAAAACTCACAAGAGTTTTTACTTGATGATGAAGAGACACTTGAAAAAGCAGAATTAGTGCTGATGCAACATTTAACGGATAGCTATAATCGAGATGGTGAAATGAGTGACATGTATGTTCAGCGTGCTTTTTCTCAATTAGACGAACTTTTTTTACAAACGGTCAAACAGACGGCATTAACAATATTTAAACCAATAATTCCATTTCTGAAAAAATAAGGGAGTTCATATCAGATGAGAAAATACTTCTCGCAACTATGGATCATGTTGCTATTGATGCTAGTGAGTATCAACAGCTTTGCTGCTGATCCTCTCTGGCAAGTATTGCCTGATAGCATTGAAAAAAGTGAGAGCGATCCACGGCAATATCAAGCGATTAAACTACCTAATGAAATGACTGTATTACTGGTTTCTGATGAAAAAGCAGTTAAATCATTAACGGCTGTTGCATTACCTGTCGGAGCATTAGAAGATCCAGATAGTCAGCAAGGTCTTGCGCACTATTTAGAGCATATGGTGCTAATGGGATCGGTGAAATATCCTCAATCAGGCGGTATGTCTGAATTCTTACAAAAGAATGGAGGTTCTCATAATGCGAGCACAACAACTTACCGTACTGCATTCTATTTAGAAGTAGAAAATAGTGCCATTAATGAGGCGGTTGATCGCCTTGCTGATGCTTTAGCTGAACCTTTACTTGATCCTAAAAATGCAGATCGTGAACGTAATGCAGTTAATGCTGAATTAACAATGGCGCGGGCACGCGATGGCATGCGTTTTTGGCAAGTCAGAGCAGAAACTTTAAACCCAGCGCATCCAAGTTCTCGTTTTATGGGGGGGAATCTAGAGACATTAAGTGATAAACCAAATAGTAAGCTTCAAGATGAATTGATTAAATTCTATCAAACACACTATTCTGGCAATTTAATGAATGGTGTTATTTATAGTAATAAATCGCTTGATGAATTATCTAAATTAGCCGCAGAGACTTTTGCTCGGATCCCGAATAAAAAGGCTGACGTACCTGTCACGACAGTACCTGCAATGACGGATAAAGAAAAAGGGTTAATGATCCATCTTGTACCTGCTTTACCGCAAAAAACCTTACAGATTGAATTTGGTATTGATAATAATGTCGCCGATTTTCGTAGTAAATCTGATGAATATATTGGCTATTTAATCGGTAATCGTAGCGCGGGAACATTGGCAACGTGGTTACAAGATCAAGGTTTAGCTGAAAGTATAAGTGCCTTTTCAGAGCCTTATATCGATCGTAACCAAGGCTCATTTACGATTTATGTCGCATTGACAGATAAAGGATTAGCGCAAAAAGACAAAGTGATTTCCGCTATCTTTTCGTATATTCGTTTAATTCAAACAGAAGGTATCAGTCGACGTTACTTTGATGAAATTGCAAATGTATTAAATCTCTCATTCCGTTATGGCTCTATTGTAAGAGATATGAATTACATAGAAGGTATTTCGGATATGATGCTGCGCTATCCAATCAAAAATATCTTAGATGCAGACTATATTGCTGATAATTATAAACCTTCAGCGATCCTTTCTCGTCTTGACTCTCTTACACCAGAGAAGGCTCGTATTTGGGTGATAAGTCCTAATGAACCTTCTAACAAACAAGCCTATTTTGTTAATGCACCTTATCAGGTGGATAAAATCACGGATAAGCAATTAAAAACATGGCAAACATTATCGGATGACATTTCATTATCACTGCCAGCACTTAACCCTTACATCCCTGATAACCTTTCACTGATTGATGCAGACAGCAAAATCATCAAACCACAATTGTTGTGGCAAGATAAAAGCGCTCGTTTATTTTATATGCCATCACACTATTTTTCTGATGAGCCTAAAGCCAGTGTGACATTGAGTTTAGTGAATAAGAAATCAGACATTACCGTTAAGCAGCAAGTGACACAAACCTTAACTGACTATCTTGCTGGTTTAGCATTAAGTGAATTATCTTATCAAGCTTCTGTTGCCGGAATGAATATCTCATCCTCATCAGGACAAGGTATTGATTTTTCAATAAATGGATATACACAACATTTACCAGAATTAGTTAATGCAACACTAAAAAGCTATATGAGCTTTGAATCAACTCAAGAAGAGCTAGATCAGGCTAAATCTTGGTATCGTGAACAACTTGAAGTGACTCATAACTTAAAAGCATTTGAAGCAGCTATGCTGCCGGCTCGCCGATTAAATACGATCCCGTACTATGAAGAAGCTGATAAAATCAAAGCATTAGAGTCAATTACACTACAAGATATTATTGATAATCGCCATGAAGTCATTAAAAATGCAGCACTTCAAGCACTGATTATTGGTAACTTAACGCCAGAGCAAAGCCGTGATATTGCTAAATCTGCACACGAATTATTAGGTAATCAGGGCACAGAATATTGGATTGGTGAAACATTAGTATTCAATAAATTAAATGCGGTTGAATTCCAAAATAAATCGAAGAGCACCGATAACGCGTTAGGTGAGCTTTATATTCCAACAGGTTATAGTCGCCTTGAAGGTCAGGCCATTTCTTCAGTACTAGCCTCAGTTATCAAACCTTGGTTCTATGATCAATTAAGAACAGAAGAGCAACTAGGTTACGCTGTATTTGCTTACCAAGGCACTATGGGCGAGCAATCAGGTATCGGCTTTTTACTACAAAGTAATGCAAAACCACCTGTCTACTTGAATGAGCGCTATAACGCATTTTATCAGCAAGCTTACGAACGTTTGAAAAAAATGAACGAAGCTGATTTTAATCAGTATAAACAAGCTATTATTACCGAAGTTAAACAGCCACCTCAAACATTCTATGAAGAAGTTTCTCTTTATCGAAATGACTTCCATCGTAATAACTTAAAATATGATGGTCGTGAAAAATTCTTAGCTGAACTTAATAAGGTTACATTAAAACAAGCTATTGAGTTTTATGAGAAAGCAATTATAAAACCTAATGGATTTATTTTTGTTTCTCAAGTTATTGGTAAAGATGGCACAGATGCTGATTATGCAGAAAATAAGCAATGGAAACGTTACACCACAGTAAGTGAATTACAAAAAACTTTACCTGTTGAGGAAATTAAAGAGTGAGTGAAGTGATACAGGCACAGCCATTAAACCCGTATACGCTTCCTCTGTACCAAAGACGCCTCATTGAGGCGTCTGCAGGAACAGGAAAAACTTATACAATAGGGTTGTTGTATTTACGGTTGCTTCTTGGATTAGGCGGAGAGTCAGCATTCTACCGTCCTCTCAGTGTTGAAGAGATTTTAGTTGTGACATTTACGGATGCGGCGACAGATGAATTACGAGCACGTATTCGTAAAAATATCCATGAACTAAGACTTGCCTGTATCCGTCATGATGTTGAAAGTAGTGAAAATACGTACCTAGAGTTACTCAAACAAATCCCTAATAAAGAGCTTGCTGCACAGTGGTTGCTAGAAGCCGAACGCCAAATGGATGAAGCGGCTATTTACACTATTCATGGCTTTTGTCAGCGTATGTTGGCGAACAATGCATTTGAATCAGGAGTCTTGTTTGAACAAGTCTTGATCCAAGATGAATATGAGCTCAAAAAACGGGTATGTGCTGACTTCTGGCGTCGTCATTGTTATCCACTTTCTTATGATGTTGCTAATGCAGTAAGCCAGATTTGGTCTGGCCCGGAACAACTGCTTTATGAAATACAGCCTTATTTACAAGGTGAAATGCCTGAAATCGAAGGTGTGGCATTAGATAGCGAAAATGAATCAGTAAAAGAGCGTCATCAAGCGGTTATCGAAGCAATTAATAACGTTAAAACTCGTTGGAATGAACATCATCATGAAGTTGAAGCATGGATAACCGCTTCAGGTGTTGATAAACGTAGTTACAGTAGTCGTTTCTTACCTAAATGGATTGAAGAAATCACTTTGTGGGCGTCAACACTAGAAACGAAAAGCTATCAATTACCTGATTGTTTAGTTCGTTTTTCTCAAGAAACATTGAATGAGAAGGCCACTAAAGGCCCAGCACCAGAGCATATTCTTTTTGTTGAAATTGAACGATTAACAAAGCAGAGCCTAACTTTGCGTGATGTTATTTTGGTCAACGCGATCCCTGAAATACGCCAAGGTATTGAAAATGAAAAAATGCGTCGTGGCGAAATGGGGTTCGATGATTTATTAACACGTTTAGATAGAGCATTGAAGCGTGAAGATGGTGAAGCTTTAGCGCAAGCCATTCGTGAACGCTATCCAGTTGCAATGATTGATGAATTCCAAGATACAGATCCACAACAATATCGTATTTTTGATGCTATTTATGGTGAGCATGAAAACAGCGGTTTGTTGTTTATCGGTGATCCCAAACAGGCAATTTATGCTTTTCGTGGTGCGGATATTTTTACTTATATTCAAGCTAGAAAGCAGACATCTCATCACTACACATTAAACACTAACTGGCGCTCTGCACCGGGTATGGTGAATGCTGTTAACAAGCTTTTTATACGTTCCAATGCCCCATTTTTATTTGAGCATATTCCCTTTATAGAAGTAAATTCAGCTGAAAAAAATCAAGATATGGCGTTTATTTACCATGATAAACCGATCCCTCCTTTTAATTTTTGGCTTGCTGAAGGTGAAAGTGTTTCTACGGGAAATTACGAGCAAATCATGGCGGCACAATGTGCTGCACAAATTCGTGATTGGTTATCAGCAGGGGATCAGCAACAAGCTTGGCTGATTGAACAAGGTACAAAAAAATCGGTTACATCTGCTGATATTATGGTGTTAGTGCGTAGTCGTCGAGAAGCAGTACTTATTCGTGACGCACTGAATTTGCTTTCAATACAATCGGTGTTTTTATCCAATCGTGAAAGTGTATTTGAAACCAATGAAGCTAAAGATCTACTTTGGTTATTACAAGCAGTTGTAACACCAGAGAAAGAACGTGTATTAAGGGCATCTTTAGCCAGCCGATTGTTTGGTTTTAGCGCAAAGCAAATTGATGATCTGAATTGCAGTGAGGCGCGCTGGAATAGCTACGTAGAGAAATTTGCTGATTATTATGTACTATGGCAAAAGCGTGGCGTTTTACCCATGTTGCGTAAGATCATGATGGATAATCAAATTGCAGAAAATTTACTTGTAAGTATTGATGGTGAGCGTCGGCTTACAGATATCATGCATATTGGTGAATTATTACAAGAAACATCATTACAACTTGATAGTGAACACGCCCTTATTCGTTGGTTAGCACAACAAATTTCTCATCCCGATGCGCAGTCTGAAAGCCAACAAATGCGTTTGGAAAGTGACCGAAATCTTGTGCGAATTTGTACTATCCATAAATCTAAAGGCCTTGAATATCCTATCGTTTGCTTACCTTTTGCATGTAATTATCAAGAGCAGAAAGGGGCGCTTTATCATGATAGAGAGAAATTTTACGCAAAATTAGATATTTTTAGCCGACCTGAAAGTTTGCGCTTAGCGGATGAAGAGCGCTTAGCTGAAGATTTACGCTTACTTTATGTAGCATTAACACGATCAAAATTCTGCTGTTATGTTGGTGTTGCTCCTCTTGTTAAGGGGACAAAACGTAAATCAGGGCTTACCGATCTGCATAAAAATGCTTTAGGGTATTTATTACAGCAAGGCGAAGAAGGTAATAGTGAATTATTGCATCAATCAATCCATGCTTTATTAGATGATAATATCAGTGTAACAACGCTTGATAATATGTCTGCACATCGTTATCAGCCTCAATTAATGGCTGAAACAAAACTTGAGGCCGCAATATTTAAACGCCAGATCCATGATAACTGGCGTATAACGAGTTATTCAGGATTAACCTATCAACATTCAAATCGTAGTTATCATTTTGACTTAGGTGATATTGAGGCCTTGGTACAATCTATCGCACCGGGGCTTGATACGGATGCTAAAGGTGAGAAGCAACAAGGAGAGGTTGATGAAAATTCGATTCATCATTTCCCTCGTGGTGCAGTAGCAGGAACGTTCTTACACAGTTTGCTGGAAGTATTAGATTTTTCACAGCCTATTGATGAACTGTGGATGCAAGGACAATTGACTGCCCAAGGTTTTGATGAAAAGTGGGCTCCTCTTTTAGTTTCATGGATGGAAACTCTGTTTCATACACCTCTTAATACCCAAGGATTGTGTCTCGCTGATATCCCAAAATCACAACAACTTGATGAATTACAATTCTATTTACCTATTGAGAAAGAGGTATCATCAGCCCAATTGACTCAATTAATTAGCCAGTTTGATCCTCTATCAAAACGTTGCCCGGCTTTGCAATTTCAACAAGTAGAAGGAATGCTTAAAGGCTTTATTGACTTAGTCTTTTCTTGGGAGGGTAAATATTATGTTGTGGATTATAAATCGAACTGGCTAGGTGAATCGAGTGAGGATTACACACAAGAAGCGATGATGAATGCAATGATGGATCATCGCTACGACTTGCAATATCAACTCTATACCTTAGCGTTACATCGTTTTTTACAACAGCGCATCCCTGATTATGATTACCAAAGCCACTTTGGTGGGATTTATTACCTCTTCTTACGTGGTATAGACAAAGCACATCCCGGAAATGGAGTTTATGCCTATTTACCCGATGAAGCTTTTGTTTTGGCACTAGATTCACTATTTGCAGGTAAAAGTAGCAAACTCGATGTAGTCAGTGAGAAATAAAAATGATCAAACTATTAGAACAAGCGATTACACAAAACTTATTACGGCCTTTAGATCTTCGATTTGCACAAATGCTGGTGGAAGATGAAAACCCTATTTTACTGTTTGTATTTGCTTATTTGAGTGCTCAAACTGGAGCGGGTCATGTTTGTTTACCATTGAGTATTATTCAAAAAGATCAACTGTTTGATGGTAGGCAAAAGGAGTTTGCACAAGAAATTTGGCAAAAAATGGGTAAGCCTTCTGCTAAAAAAATAGTAGAAGAATTGACTCATTGTCATTGTGTTAATCAAAGTAGCGATGATTCTCCTTCCCCCATTATTTTAGATAATGAACTTCTTTATTTACAAAGAATGTGGAGCTATGAAGAGAAAGTTGCTCAGTTTTTTAGGCAAGAGCATGCCATTGTTGATATTGATGAGAATGAATTAATTAAAGTACTCACCCAACTTTTTCCAACAACGAAAAAAAGCCAAGAAACAAATTGGCAAAAAGTGGCCGCGAGTGTTGCTATCACAAGCCCTATCTCTATTATTTCTGGAGGTCCAGGAACGGGGAAAACCACAACAGTAGCTAAAATTTTAGCAGCTTTTGTGATGCTCACATCGAATGAAAAGCCGATTATTCAATTAGCGGCTCCTACAGGTAAAGCCGCCGCGAGATTAACTGAATCTTTAGGTAACGCGCTGGCACAACTTAATTTAAGCGAAGAAGAAAATAAATGGATGCCAAAGCAGGCACAAACTATTCATCGTTTATTAGGCGCTCAACCTGAAAGCCAGCAAGTGCGTTATCATAAAGATAATCCATTGCAGCTTGATATTTTAGTGGTTGATGAAGCATCAATGGTTGATTTACCTATGATGGCGCGATTGATTGATGCACTTCCACCAAAATGTCACGTTATTTTCTTAGGTGATAAAGACCAACTTGCTTCTGTTGAAGCGGGCGCTGTATTAGGTGATATTTGCCGTTTTTCTGAAGATGGTTTTAGTCAAAAGAGATTTGATCAGATTAACCACTTAACCCAAGGTGAGTTGGCTAAATCTACCGATATCATTCCTGTCTCTCAAACACCAGTTTCTGTCGTTAGTGATTCTCTGTGTCTGCTACGAAAAAGCTATCGCTTTGGTGAGGATTCAGGGATAGGACAACTTGCTTTTGCGGTTAATAAAGGACAGACCAAAACAGCCATTGCGTTGTTGAAAAAAGCAGAGGTTAGCCCACAACAGCTTGAAATGGCATTAGAGCCTCAAGATGTGAGCTTTATTGCTTTAGAATCCAAAGAAAGCTATTTACTAATGATACAAGATGCCGTTAACGCTTATCGAGAGTATCTCACTTTAGTTTCTAAAAAAGCATCACCTGATATTATTCTTAATGCATTTAACCAATACCGTTTATTGTGCGCGCGAAGGGATGGCCCTTTTGGTGTGAGTGGTTTAAATGACAGAATTGAAATGCTATTGCACCGCCAGCGATTGATCCGCCGTCCTACAAATAGTTATCAAAGTGATTATATTGGACGCCCGATTATGATCCAACGAAATGACAGTACGCTAGGTCTGTTTAATGGTGATATTGGCATTATGCTCAATAATGATGAAGGTGAAATGAAAGCTTTTTTCCAACTACCTGATGGAAAATTGAAAGCAATCCAACCTAGTCGGTTACCACAACATGAAACTGCGTATGTAATGACAGTGCATAAATCACAAGGTTCTGAATTTACTCATACAGCGCTAGTATTGCCCGATAAATTTTCACCTGTTGTTAGTCGTGAATTGTTATATACCGCATTAACACGGGCTAAACAGAAGCTTTCTCTTTATGCCTCGGAGTTGATGGTGAGAATGGCAATACAAACGCGTATTCAGCGTCGAAGTGGATTAATTGATAAATTACGTTATTAGCCATTAGTTAATAATGAAAAATAATAAAAGACAGGCATTGAGAGGGATACCTGTCTTTTTTATATTTGGTAATTACTCTTTATGTAAATCTAAAATCAAAATTTTAGAACGGCGTTGGTAATTATAAAGTGCTTGTTTTTCAATCGGTAGCTTATCTATTTCAGCTGGTTCAAATCCTTTTTCTTGAAACCAGTGTATGCTGCGAGTTGTTAAAACAAACAGCTTTTCTAACCCTAATTGCTTAGCATGAGCTGAAATACGTTGTAGTAAAACTTCACCACGACAAGAGCTGCGATAATCGGGGTGTACTGCGACACAAGCCATTTCACCAATTTTTTCTGATGGATAAGGATAGAGTGCTGCGCATGCAATAGTCATATTATCGCGTTCAATAATGGTGAATTGGTCAATTTCAACTTCCAATTGCTCTCTTGAACGTCTGACTAAAATACCTTGTTGTTCTAATGGGCGAATAAGTTCGAGTATGCCACCAATATCATTAATATTCGCTCTACGAACTTTCTCTGCACTCTCCATGACGATTTGAGTACCAATACCATCACGAGAGAATAATTCTTGAATAAGAGCACCATCAGATTGATAACTTAGTAAGTGGCTGCGCTCTACACCACGACGGCAGGCTTTAACTGCTCCCCGTAAGAATCTTACTGTACCTGAGTGGTAATCACCTTCCGTTTGTAGCTCTCGAATTTTATCTTCGGCTTGGTTAGGTAATAGTTCAGAAACAATGTGCCCTTCTTCATCGACAACACCTTGGAATGAACAAAAACCAATTATTTTTTGTGCTTTAAGCTTTATCGCAAGCTGTGTTGCTACTTCTTCTGAAGTGAGATTAAAGCTTTCACCTGTCACAGATACCGCAACTGGGCCAATTAATACAATGGCATTACTGTCTAATTGGCGATGGATAGCTTCTTCATCGATACGACGGATTTTTCCGCTATGACAATAATCAATACCATCATCAACCCCTAATGGTTGTGCGATAACAAAGTTACCACTAACAACATTAATATGTGCACCTTGTAATGGCGTGTTGCTTAAACTCATTGATAGGCGAGCCGTAATATCGAGTTGCAATGTACCCGCAGCTTGTTTAACAATTTCCAGGGTTTTGCTATCTGTGATGCGCGTATATTTATGATAAATCGGAGATACCTTTTGCACTTCAAGAGCCGTATCTATTTGTGGACGAGCACCATAAACAACTACTAAACGAATACCTAGGCTGTGTAACAACCCAATATCATTAATGATAGATGGGAAGTTTTCGTGAGCAATGGCTTCGCCACCCAACATAATGACAAACGTCTTGCCTCTATGCGCATTAATATACGGAACCGAGTGGCGGAATCCATCGACCAATTCGGTGCTACGCTCTTTCATAAAACCCTCTCAAGTGAATTTTTATTCGCATTTAATGTATTTTTATTCTTTTTGGAGAGGAATGGCAAGTAAAATCCTATCTTATTGTTTTCCCTGAAGGCAGAATATTCGTGTAAAAGTGAGTAATTGTGCTGTTTTTAAGTGACAGTGAAGAGTGGATTGGGTAAAGTTTTTTGTTCTTAACTTTTTTTATCTCTTTTTAGAGTTTATTGACGTTAATCGTTTTTTTGGAATATTTTCATGAGTCATTCTGAGCACAATCAAACTCGTCGTCGTCTTGTTAAAGGAATTGGCGCGTTATTATTGTTAAGTGTTAGTCCTGTTGGCCTTGCTGCCACAGCATCTGTTGTTGCTGTGAGGGTTTGGCCTGCCTCGACTTATACTCGCGTGACTATAGAATCCAGTACGCCGTTGAAATATCGTCAGTTTGCACTATCAAACCCAGAACGTATTGTAGTGGATTTAGAAGGTATCCAACTTAATAGCGTGCTGAAAGGTATCGCTAATCAGGTTCAGACTAGCGATCCGTATTTAAAGCTTATTCGCGTTGGTCAAAATACACCTAAAACAGTACGACTGGTATTTGAAATAAAAACACCTGTACAACCACAAATGTTTACACTTAAACCTGTGGCTGAATTTAAAAACCGTTTGGTGTTAGATTTCTACCCAAGCCACGGCGCTGACACGGAAGAAGATCCTCTTTTAGCGCTATTGCGTGAATATAATGACGGTGATTTACAACAAGCTGTACCGGCACAAACCGACACACGCAAACCAGGCAGAGCAGGGCGAGATAGACCCATTATTATCATGATCGATCCGGGACATGGTGGTGAGGATCCGGGCGCAATTGGTAAATATAAAACACGTGAAAAAGATGTGGTTTTACAAATTGCTCGTCGCTTAAGAACGCTCATTGATAAAGACGCCAAAATGAAGGCGTATATGACACGTAATGAAGATGTGTTTATTCCATTGACAGTACGTGTTGCTAAAGCGAGAAAAATGCAGGCAGATTTATTTGTCTCTATTCATGCTGATGCATTTACAAACCGCTCTGCAAGAGGTTCTTCTGTTTTTGCATTATCAAAAACGGGCGCAACCAGTAACACGGCACGCTATCTCGCTCAAACACAAAATGAGGCTGACTTAATTGGTGGGGTGAGTAAAAGTGGCGATCGCTATGTAGACCATGCAATGCTCGATCTCGTACAAACTGCGACTATTAATGATAGCCTAAAATTTGGTAGTGAAGTGCTGAAGCTATTGGGTGGGATTAATAAACTGCATAAAAATAAAGTCGATCAGGCAGGTTTTGCGGTATTAAAAGCTCCTGAGATCCCTTCTATCTTAGTAGAAACGGCTTTTATCAGTAATATTGAAGAAGAGAAAAAGCTAAAAACTGCTAAATTCCAGCAACAGATCGCAGAGTCTATTTTCAAAGGGATCAAAGCTTATTTTGCTAATGGCGGTGAATTAACGCTAGCTGATCGTAGCTAATTTCTTCCTATACCTTTTTCTTATATTCCAATAGAAAGCCAAGATCATTCGCTTTCTATTGGAGTCTCTTATTGCATTTTCAGCACAATAAATCTATCTAATACAATGCGTTATTGAGATAACAGAAATTTAATGTAATAAATCTATGATTGATACGATTAGGTTTGTGAATTAAGAGAGAAAGTAAAAATAAGAGGAAATCTTGAAGAGAAATTGGTTGCGGGAGCTGGATTTGAACCAACGACCTTCGGGTTATGAGCCCGACGAGCTACCATGCTGCTCCATCCCGCGACTGAATTGTTGTTTATAGAATTGGTTGCGGGAGCTGGATTTGAACCAACGACCTTCGGGTTATGAGCCCGACGAGCTACCATGCTGCTCCATCCCGCGACTGATACTATAACTTACTGCTTTGTGAATTGGTTGCGGGGGCCAGATTTGAACTGACGACCTTCGGGTTATGAGCCCGACGAGCTACCAAGCTGCTCCACCCCGCGTCTCCACAGAGGGGCACTATACTCAGGATCTGCCGAGTTGCAAGTTTTTTATGAAATTTTTACAGTTTTCTTTTAAAAACGGTCAGAAATAACACATCAAGGTGTAAATTTAGGCAGTTATACACGTCCTACTTCAAGGTATTTAGAATATATACTTGATGTTTAAAAGTCATATTGATTGGGTGATAATAGAAAACCTTTAGCAATCGGTATATTCATATCTTTATTGATTTTGCTTTGGTATCTTTCTAAGTCAAAATCAATACTCAAATTTAGTCATTAAGCGGGTCAAAAATGGTTACTTGGCGAAAATCGTTAATTTTAGGTATGTTAGCGCTTGCCTTGACTGGATGTCATCGTCCAACAGAGCAAGGGCAACAGTATAAAGATGGAAAGCTTAAGCAAGATCTTATTGAGGTAAGTTCGCCAAATACACAAGGTACACCTATTAATGGCCCTGATTACTTACAACAAGTAAGTCAGATAAACCAAACATCATCTCGTTTGTATAATAGCAATAAAGAGACTTATCAGGCGGTCGAAAATTGGATACGCTCTGGTGCAGATACACGCCAATTACGTCGATTCAATATTTCTGCATTTCAAATGGAAGGGGTTGATAAGTACGGAAATGTTCAATTTACGGGATATTACACTCCTGTTCTTGAAGCTCGTTTAACGCCACAAGGTGAGTTTCAATATCCTCTTTATAAAATGCCAGCAAACAGTCGTTCAAAATTGCCTTCCCGTGCTGCTATTTATAATGGTGCATTAAGCCAATCTTTAATTGCAGCTTACAGTAACTCGATTATGGATAATTTTATGATGGAAGTTCAGGGAAGCGGCTATGTTGATTTTGGTGATGGTAAACCTTTAACTTTCTTTGGTTATGCAGGGAAAAACGGGCATCCTTACCGTAGTATTGGAAAAGTGCTTATTGATAATGGTGAAGTAGAAAGAAAAGATATGTCTATGCTCGCTATTAGAGATTGGGCTGATAAGCACAATGATGCTGAAGTAAGGAAATTATTAGAAGAAAACCCGTCATTTGTTTTTTTCAAACCAGAGCCTTTTACACCCGTTAGAGGTGCTAGTGCTATCCCACTTGTTGCACTTGCCTCTGTGGCTTCAGATAGAAGTATTATTCCAGCAGGAACGGTGTTACTGGCTGAAATTCCTGTACTTGATAATGCAGGTAATTTTACAGGTGAATATCAAATGCGTTTAATGGTGGCATTAGATGTAGGTGGTGCAATTAAAGGGCACCATTTCGATATTTATCATGGAATTGGTAAAGATGCCGGTCATATGGCAGGTTTTTATAATCATTATGGACGTGTTTGGGTATTAAAAAAATCACAGCTTAACTCATTAAACCCTTCGTTATAAAAACGATTTACTCTTTATCTGTTCGTTATTAACGGTAAAATTATGCAAACGACATGGCTATTGATATTAATAGCCATGATTATTTCTGTTATTTAGGTTGTTATCGCATTATGCAAAATTCATTATCAGATTCATATTTACAACGCTTTTCTGGAATAGGGCGACTCTATGGGCAAAAAGCGTTGTCTTGTTTTGCTCAGGCTCATATCTGTGTCGTGGGTATAGGTGGTGTCGGCAGTTGGGCTGCTGAAGCACTAGCTCGCAGTGGTATTGGTGCTATCACCTTAATTGATATGGATGATGTGTGTGTGACTAACACTAATCGGCAAATACATGCGCTGAAAGAGAGTGTAGGTCAACCAAAATGTGAAGTGATGAAACAGCGTATTTTAGAAATTAACCCAGAATGCAAAGTGACTAGTGTTGATGATTTTGTCACGGTGGATAATGTCGCTGAAATGATGAATAACAACTTTGACTATGTCATCGATGCAATTGATAGTGTAAGACCAAAAGCTGCGTTATTAGCTTATTGTCGTCGTTATAAAATTCCAGTGATCACAACAGGTGGTGCTGGAGGGCAAATCGATCCAACACAAATTCAAGTGGTTGATTTAGCTAAAACAATTCAAGATCCTTTAGCTGCTAAACTAAGAGAGCGTTTGAAATCTGATTTTAATGTCGTAAAAAATAGTAAAGGAAAATTAGGAATAGATTGTGTTTTTTCAACAGAACAACTGGTTTACCCACAAGGTGATGGTACGGTTTGCGCGGCAAAAAGTACGGCAGATGGTGTAAAACGCATGGATTGCTCTGCGGGATTTGGTGCAGTAACGATGGTAACGGCGTCGTTTGGTTTTATTGCGGTATCTCATGCGTTGAAGAAGATGCTAGCGAAAGCTCAACGTACTCATGATACTTCAAGCCACAGCGTTCATTCGAACTAGTCACATACTTATGTATGCTCCTAGCGATTCATTCACTTGTCACCTAGCTGTGACTTGAATTATTTAGAGTATATATTTTTAGTATATATTGAGATTTTGAGTCTCAGCTAAGGTTATGATTGAGAGGTGAGTGATTTTAGCCGTGCGATAATCGCATTCACTCCGTCAGTGCGAGATTGGCTAATGTGATTAGCCAATCCTAATTGACCAAAAATCGCTAACATATCGATATCTGCTATTTCTTGCGCCGTTTTATTTTCAACAGTAGCTAAAATAATAGTCAGTAAGCCTTTTACAATGCGACCATCACTATCACCATAAACATGGTATTTGCCGTTATTATTTAATTCGACACCAAGCCACACTCTATTTTCACAACCTTTGATCTCTTTTTCTGTTGTTTTTAATTCATCAGGTAATGCAGGTAATTTACGCGAGAGTTGAATTAATTGACGGTATTTATCTTCCCATGCTTTTGATTTTTGAAAATCTTCAAGCAAGATTGCCAAGGTAATTTCATGACCAAATGGGTGCTGAGTTGCAAGCAGAGGTGTGTTGTTATTCATTTCAATTATTCATCTTTTAAGAGTGATAGAGCAAATTTAACGGCATTAATAAAAGCATCGATATCAGCGTGTTGATTATAAGGCATAAAAGAAATGCGTAAACAACCTGAAATATTTAATGAATCAATAAGAGGTTGAGCGCAGTGTTGCCCTGTGCGTAATGCAATATCTTTCTCTGCGATTAGTGTGGCTAAATCACTATGATGAACACCTTCGAAATTGAAAGAAACAACCGATGAGTTAGCTGCTCGGTAACTGATAAACCCATTTAGCTCACTGAGGCGCTTCTCTGCTTCATCTGCAAGCTCAAGGGTATATTGGTTAGCATGATGCATATCTTGTTTTTCTAACCATGCTAATGTCGCTGAAAATGCAATAACACCTGCGATATTAGGAGTCCCAGCTTCAAAACGCTGAGGGATAGGAGCTGGAGTAAAGCCATCAAATGTTGCGTTAGTTAGCATTTTTCCACCACCATGCCAAGGTGCCATCGTTTCTAAAAGTTCACGTTTACCATAACAAATACCTAATCCATTAGGGCCATAAAGTTTATGAGCAGAAAAAACATAGAAGTCGATATTGAGTGCCGTGACATCTGTCGGGTGATGAACAATACCTTGTGCACCATCGACAACCAGTAAGCAATTATCATATTGATGAACACAATGAGACACTTTATCTAATGCGATTTGAGCGCCTGTTACATTCGACATTTGGTTAACAGCGACAATTCGTGTCCGTTTATTGATTAAAGCATTTAAGCTATCAATTGAAGGTAAAAAATTATCCTCTATTGCCCAGCGGATCACCCGTGCGCCTGTCTGTTCTGCCAGTATCAACCAAGGTATAAGGTTTGCATGATGCTCTTGCTCACTAACAATTATTTCATCGCCTGCTTGCAAGCGTGGACGAAAATAGCCTTGAGCAATAAAGTTGAGTGATTCTGTGGTGCTTTTTGTCCAAATAATCGTATCACTATCAGTACTATTGATTAATTCAGCAACTTGTTGACGCGTCGCCTCATATTGTTGTGTTGTTTTTTTAGCATGTTGATATTGGCTACGGTGAACTGTCGCAAAATTATAGCGATAAAATGCATCTGAGGCTTCTATCATGGCGAGAGGCTTTAATGCAGTCGCTGCACTATCAAGATAAATAGTCTTTTCTTTAAGAGCAGGAAATTGTTGTCGAAATAAATCAGGTGAAAATACGTTCATAGTTAGGCTGTATTGGTAGACGAATAAATTTTCGCGATTTGTCGTTAAAATAGGGTGTATAGATTATACGGTTAATTATATTTATTTATAACGGAAACCTAGGAGCATCCGTTTGTTCTGGCTCATTGTGTCTATAATAACACGATTAAGATGGTGAAAGTTCACTCAATAAAAAATCACTGGGATCAGATTAATATTCTATTTTTTCTTGTTTAAATTTATTTAGGATAATTTATGGTGAGTTTTTTTAGAATAATGATGATAACTTTATTATAAAAAATGGATGAAAACATTAAAACAGTATGTGTGAGTAATTAAAAAGTAGAGAAAAATAGGGAATAAAAAAAGCACCGCCTTGGCGGTGCACTATAAAATCACTATGGACAGACAGGGTAAATGTACAGGAAGTGAAAAAAAACAGTAGCATCAGCTACTAAGTCTGGAATTTCCAGACAACTTGCAAACACAACATCACAACCACAAAGCCAAAAGTTTTGCAGTATTACTACTACACAACTTTTCGTTCCGGCTTAGGAAGTGCGCTTACTATAGGTATTTACTGGCTAATCATCAAGGGACAATTTATAATGCTTCGCATAAAAAAAACTAATGATGAAAGCTAGGGTCTACTAATAGCCAAAATAGGGGTTTAAGAACCGAATATGTCTAAACGTTTACCGCCATTAAATGCGCTTAGGGTTTTTGATTCAGCGGCACGTCATTTAAGTTTTACTAAAGCCGCTGAAGAATTATTTGTGACACAAGCAGCAGTGAGCCACCAAATTAAAACATTAGAAGAATTTCTTGGGCTAAAATTATTTAGAAGGCGCAATCGCTCTCTCTTATTAACAGAAGAAGGGCAAAGTTATTATCTCGACATTAAAGAAATCTTTTCATCAATTAACGAGGCAACTCGTAAATTATTAGCTCGAAGCGCGAAAGGCGCTCTTACCGTTAGCCTTTCTCCAAGTTTTGCTATTCAATGGTTAGTACCGCGGTTATCCGGATTTAACCAAGCTTATCCGGGGATTGATGTGCGAATTCAGGCTGTTGATAGAGAAGAAGATAAGCTGGCTGATGATGTTGATGTGGCTATTTTTTATGGTCGAGGAAATTGGACTGGGTTACGTACAGACCGTCTTTATGCAGAATATTTAATCCCTGTTTGTGCGCCATCTTTACTTACAGGTGAAAAACCACTAAAAACCCCATCCGATCTGATTTATCATACACTGCTACATGATACATCTCGTCGAGATTGGCAAGCTTATGTACGTCAATTAGAGATACAAAATCAGATAAATGTGCAACAAGGACCTATTTTTAGCCATAGTTCAATGGTGATACAGGCTGCTGTACATGGACAAGGTGTTGCATTAGTTAATAATGTAATGGCTCGTAGTGAAATAGAATCAGGCCGATTAGTAAGACCTTTTTCAGATGTCCTTGTTAGTAAAAATGCATTTTATTTAGTTTGCCAAGATAGTCAGGCTGAATTGGGTAAAATTGCGGCTTTTCGTCAATGGATTTTATCTCAAGCAGCGAATGAGCAAGAAAAGCTGGGTTTATTGACATCATCTTAATATTGCAATTAGCAAATATCTCCTAGATAGGAAGGAATAAACAGTGAATAGTCGTACATTGCTTATGTTTTCCGCGATTAGTGGCTTCTTTTATGTTGCTTTTGGTGCATTTGCAACCCATAAGCTAGCACCTCATTTATCGCCACAACATTGGGATTACATTCAGTTAGCGATGCGCTACCAAATTGTCCATACCTTATTACTTGTCGGGATCGCGGCAATGTTAATGCGTAAAACCATTTTATGGTTTTATTGGGCAGGTATTTTCTTTGGTGTTGGTATTCTACTTTTTAGTGGTAGCCTTTATTGTATGGCGCTAACACAAGTTAGATTATTATCTTATTTTACGCCAATTGGTGGATTTAGTTTTCTTATTGGTTGGGCTTTAATTTTTATTGGCGCTTTGCGTCTAAGGGCACCGGCGTCTCGCCATGAATAAAGTTGCATTATATTGTCGCCAAGGTTTTGAAAAAGAGTGCGCGGCTGAGATTACGGATAAAGCAGGTCAAATTGGCGTTTACGGCTTCCCTCGTGTTAAAGAGGGAAGTGGTTATGTGATTTTTGAATGCTACCAAGAAGGTGACGCGGACAAGATCGCGCGTGAAGTGAATTTCCGTGAATTAATTTTTGCTCGTCAGATGTTTGTGACTGGTGAATTACTTAAAGATTTACCGCCAGAAGATAGAATTACACCGATCGTTGGAATGCTAAAAGGTGTTGTTGAAAAAGCGGGTGAATTGCGAGTTGAAGTTGCAGACACTAACGAAAGTAAGGAATTATTAAAATTCTGCCGTAAATTTACGGTGCCATTACGTAATCATTTACGTAATGAGAAAATTTTGCTGAAAGTTGAGAATTTTAGCCGTCCTATTATCCATGTGTTTTTTATTGCACCGGGATGTTGTTATGTTGGCTATTCTTATAGTTTCAATAATTCTGCATTTTACATGGGTATTCCTCGATTAAAATTCCCATCTGATGCACCAAGTCGTTCGACACTAAAACTTGAAGAAGCATTTCATATTTTCATTCCTTATGAGGAGTGGGATGAGCGTTTAGCAAGCGGAATGAAAGCGGTCGATTTAGGTGCATGCCCCGGCGGTTGGACATATCAACTAGTGAAACGCAGCATGATGGTACATGCTGTTGATAATGGTCCAATGGCACAATCTTTAATGGATACAGGGCAAGTTCGTCATCACCAAGTTGATGGCTTTAAATTTGAACCTACATCTAAAAATATCACATGGCTTGTTTGTGATATGGTTGAAAAACCAGCTAAAGTTGCTGCATTAATGACGACTTGGATTGCTAATGAATGGTGTCGTGAAGCTATCTTTAACCTAAAACTGCCAATGAAAAAACGTTATGAGGAAGTTTCTCATATCCTTGAAAAAATAAAGTCAGAGTTAGCGGAAAAAGGGATCAACGCTAAGATCCAAGCTAAGCACCTTTATCATGATAGAGAAGAGATCACGGTTCATATTCAAAATATTTGGGCTGCTTATCGACCAGATCGTGAATTCTAAAACGACCCAAGTACATTGATTTATTGATGACAATAAAAGGCGAAGCTTCTATTTATAAGCTTCGCCTTTTTTAATGGGCTAGTTATTTAAAAATATCAGTGAGTTGAGTCTTGATTTGATGATTGGGAACTTAGCTATTTTAAACGTAACTGTTGTAGATTACCGTTTAATTGAATATCAGTACGTAATGTGGTGATTTTTCGGCTGATAAAAGCAGACTCTTTATGGGTGATAAGTTTGTTTTGCCATTTAGTAGGGACATCATCAATATGCTGATAAAGCGATTCTAGATCTGGGTGAATATGTAAAAGCTCAGTGGCACTTTTGGGGCCAATACCGGGAACACCAGCCACTTTACTGCTGCTTACACCCGTTAATCCCCAATAGTCGGTAAGTTGAGATGGTTCAACACCAAATTCAGCTCTAATAAACTCTAAATCTAACCAGCGTCGCTGAAAATAATCGCGTATACGGATAGAGGGCGAAAGTAGTTGGCAATAACCTTTGTCCGTTGAAATAATCGTAACTCGAAAACCCGCTTCTGCAACTTTGGTTGCCAATGTTGCAGCAACGTCATCTGCTTCATCTCCACCTGAGTGCCAGCTCTGTATTCCTAAATTAAGCAACATGGCTTTAATTTCAGGTAATTGTTGTCGCAAGTCATCAGGCATTGGCGTGCGACCAGCTTTATAATCAGGTAAGAGCTGATGTCGCCAACTACCGTCTCTGTCATCCTCATCGAAGACTGCTACGGCATGGGTAGGTTGTGTGTGACCAAGCAGTTGGTTGACGCTCTGTTCACACACTGTCTGGCAGGAAGAACCTGATGCCGCATGAATGCGGCGGATCAGGTTTAAAGCATCAATAATCAGCAAATGTATCATAATAAATTAGCTGATAATCTCGTAACATGGTTGGTAAGCTGTACCGCCCGGAAGTTTCATACGATGTTGCTCAACAAAGCCCGCCAATAAAATATCCATGCGACGCATAATTTCACGATCACCATGAATTTTATAAGGGCCGTAAGCTTCAATCGCCTTCATACCCACTTCTTTTACATTACCTGCAACAATACCCGAGAACGCACGACGTAAGTCAGCCGCTAATTTTTCAGGTGATTGATCGGTACTTAAGTTAAGTGATGCCATATTTTCATGAGTTGGTTCAAAAGGAAGCTGTAAATCAGCATTGATCTTCATTGACCAGTTAAAGCTATAAGCATCACCAGTACTACGACGATTATCTTTTACCAAAGGCATATATTTTTTCATGATACGAGCAACTTCAGGTGCATCATCAATAATAATTTGGTAATGGCGTCGAGCTTCGTCACCCAATGTATTTGCGATAAAATCATCTAATACATTAAAGTAGTCCGCACTCTCTTTAGGGCCAGTTAAAATCAGTGGTAATACTTGATCTTGGTTTTCTGGTGACATAAGAATACCAAGCAGATACAGCAATTCTTCTGCTGTCCCTACACCACCAGGGAAAATAATAATCCCGTGTCCAATTCGAACAAACGATTCCAGACGTTTTTCTATATCTGGCATAATAATCAGTTCGTTAACTAATGGATTTGGTGGCTCAGCTGCAATGATTGAAGGCTCAGTCATACCAATAAAACGGCTATTTTTATAACGTTGTTGAGCATGACCAACGGCCGCCCCTTTCATTGGTGCTTCCATCGCACCGGGTCCACAACCTGTGCAGATATTGAGTTCACGTAACCCTAATTCGTTACCAACTTTTCTGCCGTAAAGGTACTCAGTTTCATTAATTGAGTGGCCACCCCAGCAAACGATCATGTTAGGATCTTCATCAATATGAAGGGCTCGTGCATTGCGCAAAATCGAGAAAATAGTATTAGTGATATGAGTGCTATTTTCTAAGTTCAGGTGAAGATCACGCTTTGCCGTTGTGATCTGTCCATGAACAAACAATATGTCACGAAGCACTGCAAATAAGTTAGCTTGTAGTGAGCGAATAATTTTTCCGTCAACAAAGGCGTCTTCAGGAGGATTGACTAACTCTAGTTTTACGCCACGTTCACGGCGCAGTACGTTAATATCAAAATCTTGGTATTTAGATAACAGTTCTTTACTACTATCAGTAAGGCTACCAGAGTTGAGAACAGCGAGAGAACAATTGCGAAACAGCTGGTAAAGATCACTGCTTGCGGTTCTCTTTAGCATATCAACTTCTAGCTGTGAAAGCAGATCCATGGAACCTAATGGGCTGACATGAGTTATCACGTAGGACTCCTTTTTCTCCTGAAATAACAAACTGAAGTGCAACTGATCTTGGTATAACACAGATCATATTAACATACAGGCATTATTCCCGTTATTGTCTGGCTAATCGACTAATTTCTGGAACAAACTCACAATTACTACGCCAAGGATTGATGTCTAATCCACCGCGTCGCGTATATCTTGCATAAACAGTTAATGTTTCTGGTGCACATAATTGCATGATATCGTGGAAAATTCGCTCAACACACTGTTCATGAAATTCATTGTGTTGTCTAAATGAAACTAAATAGCGCAGTAGTTTTTCACGATCAATCTTTTTACCCTTATATTGAATAGCGACTGATCCCCAATCTGGCTGATTGGTAATCAGACAATTTGATTTTAACAGATGGCTGACAAGGGTTTCTTCAACTAATGTATCGGTTGTCGATTCGTTTAACCATTGCACATCAAACTGATAATTATTAATTTCAATATCTTGTTCATCAATACACTCTCCAGCAAAATCAACAATAGGTTGTGATGTAAAATGCGAAAGTGGATAAATGGTCAGATTAACTTCGCCTTTAGCACAAGTCGTTAAATCTTTAAGCAAGGTTTTTTCGACGACATCCCAACTTTCAAATCGAGTTTGATTAAAACTGTTGAGATATAATTTAAAACTTTTAGATTCAATAAGATTTTCAGTGGTTGCATCTAATTCAACATGACCAATAGCGACTTGTGGTAGGCCTTTGCTATTAAGCCATGAGAGCTCATACATAGTCCAAATATCACCACCATGAAAGGGTAAATTTTCAGGAGTTAAAGAGAGTGAATCTCGATTTAGGCTACGTGGTACACCTTGCAATAATCCGGCATCATATTGATCATGATATTGAGTCTCTTTGCCCAGAGATAATGCTTCAAGAGATTTATCACCTTGATATAAAGACATAACTTACATCCTAACTTTAACTGAAAATAAAAGAAGGTTAATTATACTATTGAAACATCAATAGTATATGAATGCTTTATTTTTGATGCTCTGAATTAATGGGATAATCAGGTAACATAAAGGAAATTCTTATTTAAATAGATAAAACAGATAATCATGACTGAAAACATCTCCTTTGAATTAAAAGCCTTTACGCAAAAATATGTTGATTTATGGCAAGAAAAATCAGGTTTACCTCCTGCAAGTGAAGATCTTTATGGTGTTCCTTCTATTTGTATATCAAGAACAGGAGATGAAGTTGTTTACTGGTTACCACAGCCTTTTGTAGGAACAGATAAACTAGAAAAAGTTGAAAAAGCGATGGGGATTATTATTCGCCCTGAATTGCACGATTACTTTACCACTCAGTATGCTGGTGATATGCAAGTTCGTTTTAGAGAGGTAGATTTCAGCTTGATCCAAGTGTGGAGTGAAGAAGATTTTATTCGCTTACAAGAAAATATTATTGGTCATTTAGTGACACAAAAACGTTTAAAACTTACACCTACATTGTTTATTGGCACTACAGATTCAGAGAATGAAATAATTTCCGTGTGTAATGTTTCCGGTGAAGTCATTCTTGAAACTTTCGGCCAAAAGAAAAGAAAAGTTTTAGCTGAAAATTTATCTCTTTTTCTATCAGAATTAGTCGCTGTATATAATGACTGATGTACTCCATAAACCTTTTTTCTTGTGAGATATATCTTACAAAAAAGTGTGTGTTTTTTTATCAAAAAGATGTCACTGATAAAAATAAAATTGATTTATTTAAACAGAGCAATAAGTTATTAACTTATTGTTTTTATTTATAGTTATAACTCTTTAATTGTTTCTGTTTTGTGGGTTGTTTAACTAATCAATTATTGGCATTCTACGTCCACCAACTAAGGGACTGCTTGGTGACCGATAAAATGTAGAGTAATCAAGGACACAGGAAATAGGATATTTCCATTAATGTGGATACGGACTTAATCACAGGGATAGATAAAAACGGTCTTGCTTGGATGCACGTGTTGTACAGACAACTATTTTTCTTGTCTAAAAGGAGTTTCGGCTCCTTTTATTTTTTTATTTGTTTTCTGCTATTCCATCCCAATGTTATCCTTATTCGTAAGTTTTATATAAGGGATAAATGATGACACCAGAACAACGCATTTTAGCGAAATTGCTCTTGATTGAAGAAGAGATGAAGAACATTGAGCTATGGCAATTAGAATCTCCTACTGAACAAGCATTTGAAAGTGTTGAGCCTTTCTGTATTGATACAATGAGTGCTCATGAATGGCTGCAGTGGGTATTAATTCCGCGATTGTCATCGATGATTAAAAGCGAAATGCCATTACCTAATACATTTGCAATCGCACCTTATTACGAAGAAGCATTTAAAGAAGATAAAAGCCGAGATGTTACTGATTTACTCAATCATTTGCGTGAACTTGACGCAATGTTTAAATCATAAGGCCGATAATGCTAGATATTATTTATCAAGATGAACATCTTGTTGCGGTGAATAAACCTGCGGGTTGGCTTGTTCACCGCAGTTGGTTAGATAGACATGAAACCGTGTTTGTCATGCAGACATTAAGAGATCAAATCGGGCAACATGTTTTCCCTGTGCATCGTCTAGATAGGCCTACTTCAGGTGTTCTATTAATGGCACTTTCTTCTGATGTTGCTAGAGTACTTTCTCAATCTTTTGAACAACATAAAACAGAAAAAATTTATCATGCTGTTGTTCGAGGATACGTTGAAGAGGCATCTGTTATAGATAGCCCTTTAGTGGAAGAACTCGATAAAATTGCAGATAAATTTGCAACTAAACCACCACAAATTCAAGATTGTGTAACTCACTGCCAACCATTAGGAACGGTTGAAAAAGAGGTTGCAATTGGACGCTACCCAACATCTCGATTTAGTCTATTAGAACTACGTCCTGAAACGGGTCGCAAGCATCAATTACGTCGCCATATGTCTCATATTCGACACCCAATTATTGGTGATACCGCTCATGGTGATTTGCGTCAAAATCGTGGTGTTGTAAATCATTTTCAATCTCATCGCTTGATGTTACATGCAAGCCATCTAAACTTAATTCATCCAATTACATTGCAACCACTTAACTTAACAGCTAAATGGGATCTGCCTTGGCAACATCTTATTAATCAATTTGGTTGGCGTGGATTAAGACCTGAATTAGAGCAGTATGGTGAAGATTTAGCTCATCATTTTTAGTTCCTTTCTTATTTTAATTATTGATTTCATTTTGTGACTATCAAGGCTTTTTTACTTAAGTCTTGATAGTTTGCGCAAATTTGTAGTTTATTTTAACTATTTGTAAAATATATAATTCTATTAATTGATCTGATCACATGTTTTGAAACGTGACAGCTATCATGTATTCATCAAGCGATTTATTTTATGATGTAAAATAAATAAGGCCTATCATTAGATAAGTTTATGAAATAAAACCCACACTACTTTAAACAAATAAAAACTTACAACATATAAAAACCCACATTCCGGGAGTCTGCTCGATGTTTAAAAACCTATTTGTTGTTTTACAAAAAATCGGAAAGTCCTTGATGTTACCGGTATCCGTACTGCCTATTGCCGGTATTTTATTAGGGGTTGGTTCTGCTGATCTTTCATGGATCCCATCTTCTGTTTCCCAAGTTATGGCAGAGGCTGGTGGTTCGGTTTTCTCTAATATGCCACTTATTTTTGCTATTGGTGTTGCGTTAGGTTTTACCAATAATGACGGGGTATCAGCGCTGGCCTCTGTAGTTGCTTACGGTATCATGTCTAAAACCATGATTGTAGTTGCTCCTTGGGTTTTAGGTTTAACTCCAGCAGAAATTGAGGCTCAACATCTTACTGATACAGGGGTATTAGGGGGGATCATTGCGGGTATTATTGCCGCTTCGATGTTTAACCGTTTTTATCGAATTAAATTGCCTGAGTATTTGGGCTTTTTTGCAGGAAAACGTTTTGTTCCTATTATTTCTGGCTTAATCGCTATTTTTGTTGGGATTATTTTAGCCTTTATTTGGCCTCCTATTGGTACAGCAATTCAACGTTTTTCTGAGTGGGCTGCATATCAAAATCCTGCTGTTGCTTTTGGTATTTATGGTGTTGTAGAGCGAGCGTTAGTGCCATTTGGTTTACACCATATTTGGAACGTGCCGTTCCAAATGCAAGTGGGTGAATATGTAAATAGTGCAGGACAAGTCTTCCACGGCGATATTCCTCGCTATATGGCTGGTGACCCAACTGCAGGTATGTTATCAGGTGGTTTTCTATTTAAGATGTTTGGTTTACCTGCTGCAGCTATTGCGATTTGGCATTCAGCACGCCCTGAGAATCGTGTAAAAGTGGGTGGTATTATGATTTCTGCGGCATTAACTGCCTTTTTAACAGGGATCACTGAACCTATCGAATTCTCATTTATGTTCGTTGCTCCTATTCTTTATGTTATTCACGCTATTTTAGCCGGCTTAGCATTTGTTATTTGTATTTTGTTAGGTATGCGTGATGGTACAAGTTTCTCTCATGGCTTAATTGACTTTATCGTATTAAGTGGCAACAGCAGTAAACTGTATCTGTTCCCAATTATTGGCATACTTTATGCGATAACATATTACTCTATTTTCCGTTTCTTAATCGTGAAACTAAACCTGAAAACACCAGGTAGAGAAGTGGAAGATAAAAACGCGAAACAAGCAGATAAAAGTGCTATGGGGCAATCTTTAGTCGTTGCATTTGGTGGTAAAGACAATATCAGTAGTTTGGATGCTTGTATTACTCGTTTACGTATTGGTGTTAAAGAAATTGAAAAAGTCGATCGTGATGAGTTGAAAAGATTAGGTGCTGCTGGTGTAGTGGTCGTTGGATCGGGTATTCAAGCCATTTTTGGCCCTAAGTCAGATAATCTAAAAACTGAAATGGATGAATATATAAGGTCTTTGGATAGTGCTGAATAAATAACTTATTGATTGTAATATTAAATCATAAAGCACTCCCATATTAAAATAGGGAGTGCTTTTTTATTGCAATAATATTGATGCTGGCTATGACATTCTGTTAAGTATTAAACAGAGTGGAGAGATATCATGCCTACCTTCATAAATAGTCACAGAGGTTTTTTATTATCCATAACAGATATAAATGATAAAACAAATAAAGAGAGTATTGAGTTCGATAAAAATAGTGTTTCACTTTTTTTTAACAAAGGAAATGATAATATTTTTATTGCTAATAAAGATAAAAAGTTCTTATTAAGTAATATAAAAAAAGAATTAGACAATTCAATTGATAAATATACTAATCATGGTGAAAATAAAGAACATCTAAAAAAACTAAATGATAGGATTATTTCTGGGAGGGTTGAGGCTTTTTTTGATAATAAAGATAAAATAATTAGTGTGAAAAAAATTAATGATGTTTGTGATATAAAAAAGATATTTAATGGATTACTTTCTTATAAAAAAAAGGAAAGTTTTTTTACTAAAATGAAAAAAGGTATTTATAATACGAGTTCTTTTAATGATGTGGTTTTTAATGATAAAAATCCAATTATAAATAGTTTTATAAATAATAATGGTGAGTTTTACAAATTAGATGATATTAATGATAATTTAGACAATAAGAGTAATAAAGGGAATAAGTTTTTTAATTTATTTTCATTTGAAAATAATAATATTGGTTTTTATGGATTTAATATATCTATTATGAAAATAGAAGAGGAAATAAAAGGCAATCAGGAGGATAATAGTGAGGTTGATATTCCACTTTCGACCCCACTTTCGAATTTTAATATATTTGAAAACAAAATTAAAAAAACTGAAAAAATTCAATGTGAAATTGAAAATATTCAAGGTGAAATTAAATTAATTGAAAGTGAATTATCTTCTAAAATAATAATTAATAAGAAAAAAACAATTGATACAACCTTAGCAGCAAATAAACTTGTTGATCTATTAGAATATAATGATCTATCTAAAATAAATCTTGATATATTAAGTGAAAAGGAAACGGAATTTAATAATGAGATAATTATTATTAGTAGATTAAATTCGACTAAAGAAATAAATGGGATTGATAAATTAAAAGAATTAAAATCTAGTTTGGAAAAAATAAAGTGTATAAAAAATGAATATTTTATTTTTTTTGAATCGGTTAATGGTAGACAAATTTCACTGTTAAAAAATTTAGATAATAAATTGAAAAAATACCCTGCTGGGATTAATAGTGAAATACCAAAAGAAAATATTTTATTGGATATTAATAAAATAGCTTTAGTACTTTGTGCTAATAATAATGTTCGAGAGAGTTATAATGGTTTTTTTTCTAAAGCATATAAATTTCTTTTTCCTAAATCATATCAAAAACGACTAGATATCAATAATAAAGCGCATGATAATATAATGCTAATGCACGAGAATTTAAATGTCATATTGAATAGCGATGATTTTAAAAATAGAAAACTACCCGAGTGGGCTAATAAACTAATAACAAAAACTTTAAAAGAATCAAAACCTAAAGATGATATTCTTTGGTTTTTTTCAAAAGAAAGAAAAGAATGGAATAAAATTTTTAATATGCTGATTGTTAAATAAGGGCATAAAGGAGTTATTGATAACTAAGATGTTATTAATAATAAATATTTTATTAATTCTAATGGGTTTGATGATGAGATTAAGTAATTAAAGATACTGAAGCTTGAGATAAAGATTAAATTTCTATATGTTAGGAAAACTAAGTTTATTGAATTTTAAACCGCATAAAATAGGTAATCATTATGGCTAAAATCGGTATTTTTGTAGGTACAGTTTACGGAAATTCATTAGCGGTTGCTGAAGAGGCTCAACGTATTTTACTTGAGCATAATCATCAAGCTAATGTTTATGAAGAAGGTACTCTTACGGATTGGGAAAAATATTCGATAGTACTTGTAATAACCTCAAGTACTGGGCAAGGTGATCTACCTGATACTATTGCTCCTCTATTTCATAAACTGCGTGATAATCTGGGGCATCAGCCACACTTAAGTTACGGCTTAATTGCTTTAGGTGACAGTAGTTATGACCATTTTTGTGGTGCGGGGATGAAATTTGATGAATTGTTACAAGAGCACCAAGCAAAACGTATCGGTGAAATATTGAAAATAGATGGTATGGATGTTGCAGAGCCTGAAGTATTTGCGATAGATTGGCTTGAAAATTGGGTTAACCTATTAGATTAAATAGAAAATAATCCAATAATTAGTTGGTTAACAGAATAATGAATAATATTTTTGATTTTAAAAACACCGCTTGTTTCTGCTTTATACAGTAAGTAAGCGGTGTGTTTTATAGCACTAACATGCATATTAGCTAAAATTACATGTTATTAACGGCGAGTCAGCTTTTCTAAGTCAGCTTCAATTTCAGCAATTTTATTTGCTACAACATGCTCAAGGTGGCGTAAGTCATCTAGGATTTTATGCTTTAAATCGACTTCTACTTGGTCTTGTTGGCAAATTTGATCTAATTCTTCAATAACATAACGTAAGTTAGTATTGATTTCATTTACTTCTTTAAAACCTTGTCCTGATTGACCATCAGAAATCGTTTTACGTTGGCGTGGGTATTTAAATTTTACGCTTTTTGCAAAGAATTCACCTTTATCTTTGCGAAAATAGATTTTTAAAATATCGTTGTTAGCTTCTTGGCGCAGGGTATAGCGGTCAATATCTTCAGGATGCGGGATCCCTAAATTTTTTAAATTATCGTACATATATTGGCACCTGATAGAAAGATGAGTGAAAGAATAGCGAACAGAATGAATTCTATCCGCTGTTCTTATATTAGTCGATAGTTCTTAACAATTCATTAATACCTACTTTTCCACGTGTTTTAGCATCAACTTTTTTCACGATAACGGCACAGTAAAGGCTATAGCTTCCATCTTTCGAGGGTAAATTACCTGATACAACAACAGAGCCGGCAGGAACTCGGCCATAATGCACTTCGCCTGTTTCTCTGTCATAAATTTTGGTACTTTGACCAATATAAACACCCATTGAAATAACAGCGCCTTCTTCGACAATCACACCCTCAACAATTTCAGAGCGAGCACCAATAAAGCAGTTATCTTCAATAATGGTTGGATTTGCTTGTAGCGGTTCTAAAACGCCACCAATACCAACACCGCCAGAGAGATGGACATTTTTACCGATTTGAGCACATGAACCTACCGTTGCCCATGTATCAACCATACTACCTTCATCGACGTAAGCACCAATGTTGACATAAGATGGCATTAATACAGTATTGCGGGCGATGTAAGCCCCTTGTCTAACCGCTGCAGGGGGAACAACACGAAAACCTTCTTTTTCAAAACGAGCTTGGTCATAATCAGCGAACTTCATAGGCACTTTGTCAAAATAGCGACTTTCACTGCCATCTATCACTTGATTGTGATTAATACGAAAAGAGAGTAGAGCCGCTTTTTTTAACCATTGATGAGTCACCCACTGACCGTCAATTTTTTCTGCGACACGCAGTTTTCCGCTGTCTAGCAGTGCAATAACGTTATTAATGGCATCTCGAATATGAGGCTCAACGTTGTTTGGAGTGATATCTGCACGATGTTCGAAGGCGTTATCAATAATAGATTGTAATGCTTGCATCAATAGTATTTCCTATATGTATTGTCGTGGGTTCCTATATTTTATCCTTTGAAACTAGGGCTTTTGTCAACCTTTCTACGACTTCATCCTTCATTTTTTGGTTTAATGCCTTATTTTCGCTATCGGTTAATACAAAGAAATCCTCAACACGTTCACCTATTGTGGTTATTCGAGCACCATGCAATGAAAGTGAAAGATCAGCAAAAACTTTACCAATAATTGCTAATAATCCTGGGCGATCTCGTGCAAATAGTTCCATATAGGTGCGTTTATTATGATTAGAGGCTATAAAATTAATTTTTGTTGGAACGTCAAAATGGCGCAATTTGGCAGGTAATGAGCGAGTTTTGGCATTGGCGTTATAAGGGGCGGATACTACTTGGATCAATGCGTTACGAATAGCATTATATCTATCAATCGCCAGCGGTTTACCATTAGGCTCTAACACAATAAAAGTATCCATAGCCATATTATCGCGGTTAGTAAAAATTTGAGCGTTATGGATACTTAAATTGCGTCTATCTAATTCTCCTGCAACAGATGCAAAAAGGGAAGGTCTATCTGCACACCAAATAAAGATTTCAGTACCACCATGTTCAGTTTGTTGACTGATTAGCACCATTGGTTCGGCGCTATTATGCTCAATTAATGCAAGTGCATGCCATGCAATTTGTTCTGGGGTATGCCGTAAAAAATAGTCGGCATGGCAACGCCCCCAAATTGTTTGCAATTTCTCTTCATCGACTTGTTCCATTCGTAAAATAGTTAGTGCTTGCAAACGATGATGTCGAATACGTTCACGTAGGTCGGGAATAGAATGCATACCTTGGCGTAACTGGTTTTCTGTTGATAGAAAAAGTTCACGTAATAAGCTCTGTTTCCAGCTATTCCATAGGCTACTGTTGGTCGCACAGATATCAGCAACAGTTAAGCACAAAAGATAGCGTAATCGGCTTTCATTTTTTACTTCTGATGCAAACTGAAAAATAATGTCAGGATCTTGAATATCGCGTCGTTGCGCGGTGACAGACATAAGTAAGTGATGACTAACAAGCCACTCAACTAAGGTTGATTCTCTCTGATTTAAACCATGCTGCTGAGCAAAGTGAGCAACGTCTTGAGCGCCTAATATGGAATGGTCACCATGGCGACCTTTGGCAATATCATGAAAAAGTGCAGCTAGACGTAGTAATTCAAGTTGAGGAAGTTTGGGATAAATATCAACACAAAGCGGATGTTTTTCATAGTTTTCATAAGAAGCAAAGCTTTCAAGTTTTTGTAAAACACGAATAGTATGTTCATCAACGGTGTAGGCATGAAATAAATCAAACTGCATTTGGCCTACGATATTATTCCATTGCGGGAAATAAGCCGCAAGTACACTGTGTTTATGCATTGGGACAAATGCACCAGAAACCGCACGAGGGTGGCGTAATATCTGCATAAAAACTTGACGTGCGAGTGGGTACTCACATAAAGGCTGTACTAAATGTCGGCGAGCATAACGTAAATGGCGGAGTGTTGTTGAATAAATTCCAGTAATTTCTTTATGCTCAGCCATACGCAAAAAGAGACGCATAATAGCGATAGGATCATCAAGGAAGCAACTGTCATCAACAACATCAATTAATGAACCTCGTAGCTGAAATTCACTGTCTAATGGACGCGGTTTTACATTAGGTTGCAGAGCAAGTATAGCTTCGTCAAATAGCTGAAGTAACATATCATTTAACTCACTAACACGACGAGTTACGCGATAATAATCCTTCATCATTTTTTCAACCGGCTGATTGCCTTCACCTTTATAATTTAAAAGTTGGGCAACGTTGAGTTGTCTATCAAACAAAAGTCGATTGTCATAGCGAGAAAGTACAAGATGGAGAGCAAAACGAATTTTCCATAGTGTGTATTGACACTCTAATAACTCTTGCCCTTCTGCTGGTGTCAAAAAGCCAAAATTAACCATTTCAGAAACTGATGTTGCACCAAAATGGCGATGTGCTACCCAAATTAAAGTGTGGATATCACGCAGTCCACCGGGGCTACTTTTGATATCAGGTTCTAAATTGTAACTAGTACTATGATATCGTTGATGTCTTTGCTTTTGTTCTTCAACTTTTGCAGCGAAAAAATCTGGTGATGGCCAAAAACCTTGGCTAAAAATATGATTAATTAATTGCTGGTAAAGCGGGTTATTCCCACAAATAAGGCGAGCTTCTAGTAAGTTTGTTGCAACCGTTAAATCTGAAAGGCCTTCTAAAAGACATTCTTCCATTGTTCTAACACTGGCACCAATTTCAAGACGTACATCCCACAGTAGTGCAATGAGTTTGCTGACTTTTTCTTCAGCCTCTGGTGATAAAGGTGTTTCACTTAAAAAGAGAAGGTCAATATCAGAAAGCGGATGTAATTCTTGTCTACCGTAACCACCAACAGCAATAATACTAAGATCAGAATAATCAGATAGCTGTGTATAGTGCCATAATTGCGTTAAGAGTTGATCAATGAAATGGCTACGAGCCTGAAGTAATAAAGCCACATCAACATCATGATGAAAAGCATCTGTTAACCAAGCTTGAAATTGTTCAATTGATTGCTTAAGTTCAGCACAATTTTGTGTATTTTCTGTCAGCAAAAAAGGGGAAGGGGGCGGTGTTTGAAATGCGTTTTTATTAGTCATTATGCGTCTTCTTTCTCAATGTTTGCTTATGACATTAAGACTAATGTTAAAACGATAAGCTGACTAGTTATTCTGCCATTTCGCAGCAAATAAAATAAAAAAAGCGACACATCTCGAAAAAATATGTCGCTTTTACATTTTAGCTAAAGAAGCTTATTCGTTGACTAATACTGCAGAAATAAATGGCTCTTCTTCTTTGCGTAATGTCATGATTTCGCAGCCATTATCGGTAACAACTAATGTATGCTCGTACTGTGCTGACCAACCTCTGTCTTTAGTTTTAACAGTCCAGCCATCTTTCATTGTACGAATACGGTAATCACCTGTGTTTACCATTGGCTCGATGGTAAATGCCATGCCTTTTTGTAACACAACACCGCTATCATCTGCATCATAGTGTAGAACTTGAGGTTCTTCATGGAATCCTTCACCAATGCCATGGCCGCAATATTCGCGAACAACAGAATAATCATGACCTTCAACAAATTTTTGAATTGCTTTGCCAAGTTCACGTAAGCGAATGCCCGGTTTAACCATTTTAATAGCAAGGTAGAGGCTTTCTTGAGTGATACGACATAAGCGTTCACCTTGGATTGTTGGTTTACCTACAATAAACATTTTTGAGGTATCGCCATGAAAACCATCTTTAATGACAGTGACGTCAATATTAACGATATCACCATCTTTAAGGATTTTTTCTTCACTAGGAATACCGTGGCAAATAACATCGTTAACCGAAATACAGACTGATTTAGGGAAACCATGATAGTTAAGACAAGCAGGAATAGCCTGTTGTGCGTTAACAATATGCTCGTGACAAATACGGTCTAATTCAGCGGTGTTTACGCCTGGTTTTACGAACGGTGCGATAATTTCAAGAACTTCTGCCGCAAGACGACCTGCGACGCGCATTTTTTGAATATCTTCTTCTGTCTTGATTACAATAGCCATTTGAGTTCTTCGTCTAGATTAAAAGCCACAATACGAATTAGATAACACGCTTTGTTGTATTCATATTTTGTATTGCAGGTTGAATGAATGATGATGAGAAATAATTCTGATTACCATTTATGATATCAGCAGAATGTAGGTGTGCCAATAAAGAGGATGTATGCAATCTGTCTGATATCGAGAATAATGACGAACATTACGCCTTCTTAATCTGATTGTCTTTACATATTGCGCTTTTCTATTTGGTGTTTTCCTAGCAAATTGATATTAGAGCAATATTTATTATCACTGCACTAATCTCGTTTTTTTCTTTGCCTAAATGATGTGTTTTTATGTCAGATAAGGTCGTAGCAATCGTAAGTAATAGTGGTTTCTTAAGGTTATTTATGGTATAAAGCGCGCCGGAGTTCTGTTATTGCATCACGCCGTGAGTAATGGCAGTAAATCTGAAACATTCAATTGTGTTAATTACACACACAAATCGACACATAACGCCGGGGTGCTCTTATGTAAAGGCTAAACCTTTACAGCTGATGAGTCGGTCGTATGGGATTTGTGGACGAAATAACCCCAAATTTAAATTTATAGAGGTCTAAAATGGCAACTGTTTCAATGCGCGATATGCTGCAAGCCGGTGTTCACTTCGGTCACCAAACTCGTTACTGGAATCCAAAAATGAAACCATTCATCTTTGGTGCGCGTAACAAAGTTCATATCATTAACTTGGAAAAAACTGTTCCAATGTTCAATGAAGCTCTGGTTGAACTGAACAAAATTGCTTCTCGTAAAGGCAAAATCCTGTTTGTTGGTACTAAGCGCTCTGCCGTTGAAGCTGTTAAAGAAGCAGCAGAAAGCTGTGACCAGTTTTATGTAAACCACCGCTGGTTAGGCGGTATGCTGACTAACTGGAAAACTGTTCGTCAGTCAATCAAACGCCTGAAAGATTTAGAATCACAATCTCAGGACGGTACATTTGACAAACTGACCAAGAAAGAAGCGTTAATGCGTTCTCGTGAACTTGGTAAGTTAGAAAACAGCCTGGGTGGTATCAAAGACATGGGCGGTTTACCTGACGCTCTGTTTGTTATCGATGCTGAACACGAACACATTGCTATCAAAGAAGCAAACAACCTGGGTATCCCAGTATTTGCTATCGTTGATACTAACTCTGATCCAGATGGTATCGACTTCATTATCCCTGGTAATGACGATGCAATCCGTGCGGTTAAATTATATCTGACCGCTGCAGCTACAGCTGTTCGTGAAGGTCGTTCTCAAGATCTGGCTGTTCAGGCTGAAGAAGGCTTAGTCGAAGCTGAATAATAAGGCATGCTCGTAAGAGCCCTTATTTAACCAGGTATTGCTATATATTGGTTAGGGGGCCTCAATCGGCCCCCTTTACACATCTGCTATGAGAACATCTATGGCTAGCCCATAGAAAAGTCGAGGAAGAAACAAATGTCTGGAATTACCGCTGCATTGGTAAAAGAACTGCGTGAACGTACTGGCGCAGGCATGATGGAATGTAAAAAAGCGCTGGTTGAAGCTAATGGTGATATCGAATTAGCAATCGACAACATGCGTAAATCAGGTCAAGCTAAAGCTGCTAAAAAAGCAGGCCGTGTTGCTGCTGAAGGTATCATCCTTGCAGAAGTTGCTGCTGATGGTAAATTCGGTGCGCTGGTTGAGCTGAACTGTGAAACAGACTTCGTTGCTAAAGATGCAGGTTTCATCGCTTTCGGTAAAGAAGTTATGGCTGCTGTATTAGCAGACAAAACTGATGATATCGATGCTCTGAAAGCTAAATTCGAAGAAGCTCGTACTGCATTAGTTGCTAAAATCGGTGAAAACATCAACATTCGTCGTGTTGCTGTATTAGAAGCTGAAGAATTAGGTACTTACCTACACGGTGCTCGCATCGGTGTTTTAGTTTCAGCTAAAGGCGCTAACGAAGAACTGATCAAACACATTGCTATGCACGTTGCTGCAAGCAAACCAGAATATGTTCGTCCTGAAGATGTTCCTGCTGATGTTGTTGAACATGAGCACCAAATTCAGATGGATATCGCAATGCAATCAGGTAAACCACGCGAAATCGCAGAAAAAATGGTTATCGGTCGCATGAACAAATTCACCGGTGAGATTTCTCTGACTGGCCAGCATTTCGTAATGGATCCAAGCAAAACTGTTGGCGAATTGCTGAAAGAAAACAATGCTGATGTTATCAACTTCGTTCGTTTCGAAGTTGGTGAAGGTATTGAGAAAGTTGAAGCTGATTTCGCAGCTGAAGTTGCTGCAATGAGCAAATAATAACGCTTAGCGTTAACAGAACCGCCTAATGGCGGTTCTGTTTTGTTGTAATCTCCACTGGCTGTTTGCTTTTTTTTGTTAAAAAGAGAAGCTATCTAAAACCTCCAATTAACTAATCTGCTTAGGACAGAACACCATGGCTACCAATGCAAAACCTGTATATCAGCGAATTTTATTAAAGCTGAGTGGCGAAGCCCTGCAAGGTGCAGAAGGTTTCGGTATCGATGCGAGCGTACTTGATCGCATGGCTCAGGAAATCAAAGAACTCGTTGAATTAGGTATACAAGTCGGTGTCGTAATTGGCGGTGGTAACTTGTTCCGTGGCGCGGGTCTTGCTGCGGCAGGTATGAACCGTGTTGTGGGTGACCACATGGGAATGCTCGCGACAGTAATGAATGGTTTAGCAATGCGTGATTCATTGCACCGTGCTTATGTAAACGCGCGCCTTATGTCTGCGTTTCCATTGAATGGTGTCTGCGATAACTACAGTTGGGCAGAGGCAATTAGCTTATTACGCCACGGTCGAGTCGTTATTTTCTCGGCTGGTACAGGTAACCCATTCTTTACTACCGATTCTGCTGCGTGTTTACGCGGTATTGAAATTGAAGCTGACGTTGTACTAAAAGCAACGAAAGTGGACGGCGTTTATTCTGCCGATCCAACCAAAGATCCTGATGCAGTACTTTATGAAACACTGACTTATCAGGATGTATTAGAACGTGAATTGAAAGTCATGGATCTTGCTGCATTCACATTAGCCCGAGATCATAATTTACCTATCCGCGTATTCAATATGAATAAACCGGGTGCATTACGTCGGGTTGTAATGGGTGAAAGTGAAGGAACTTTGATTTCTCACGCTTAATACACAGAGACAACGGTATAATTTGGCGTTAACATCTAGAGTACGCCAATTCATTTATGTCGGTATGTTTTTCATATCGACTGGAAGATAACCAGTTCCCAAGGGTTTATAACGTGATTAATGAAATCAAAAAAGATGCTCAAGAACGCATGGATAAAAGCGTTGAAGCACTAAAAAGCCAGATTAATAAAGTTCGTACTGGTCGTGCGTCTCCTGCCCTTTTAGATGGCATTGTAGTTGAATACTACGGAGCGCCAACTCCATTAAACCAAGTTGCTAACGTTGTCGCAGAAGATGGCCGTACACTGGCAATCACTGTATTCGACCGTACTTTAGCTCCTGCCGTTGAAAAAGCAATTATGGCATCAGATTTAGGTTTAAATCCTTCATCTGCTGGTACCATTATCCGTGTTCCACTGCCTCCATTAACTGAAGAACGCCGTAAAGATCTAATCAAAGTTGTTCGTGGTGATGCAGAACAAGGTCGCGTTTCTATTCGTAATATCCGTCGTGATGCTAACGATAAAGTAAAAGCATTACTGAAAGATAAAGAAATCAGCGAAGATGATGAGCGCCGCTCACAAGATGACATTCAGAAATTAACTGATATGTTCATTAAAAAAATTGATGATGCATTAGCGCTGAAAGAAGCAGAGTTAATGGAATTCTAATTTTTATATCTTTTTTCGATAATGCCGCTTTTAGCGGCATTATTTTTAACTATTTATTTGAAAATTCGTGCTTAATGCCTTCTTTTGTCACATTATTTATTAAAGTTTTCATCTTTAATCCTCATTTACCTCGTCATACTGATATAATTCTCTTTAATTAAAACGTTGTAGACATACTGATTGATTAATAAATGAAACAAATAACTATATTAGGCTCAACAGGATCTATCGGAACTAGCACTCTTTCCGTAATTGAAAATAATCCTGATGAGTATCAGGTTCTTGCTTTAGCAGCAGGAAAAAATGCCGACAAAATGGCGCAACAGTGCCTTGCTTTCCAGCCTAAATACGCTGTGATGTCTGATGAAAAAAGTGTAAATCAGCTTAAACAGCTACTCGCTAATACATCTTGTAAAACAGAAATTCTATCTGGGTCTCATGCGATCAATGAAATTGCAGCTCTTGATGAAGCTGATCAAGTTATGTCTGCTATAACAGGTGTTGCAGGATTAAAACCGACACTTGCGGCCATTGAAAAAGGCAAAAGAATTCTATTAGCGAATAAAGAATCACTGATAACTAGTGGGCGTCTTTTCTTTGATGCTGTTGCTAAATATGGCGCAACAATTTTACCCATTGATAGCGAACATAATGCAATTTATCAAAGCTTACCTAAAGCAATTCAAGAAAACTTAGGTCATGCGTCTTTAGCTGATGAAGGTGTGACCAGTATTCTGCTAACAGGTTCTGGCGGGCCATTTCGCTATACACCATTAGAAGAGCTGGAAGCAATGACTCCAGATCAAGCGTGTGCGCATCCAAATTGGTCTATGGGACGTAAGATTTCAGTTGATTCTGCAACAATGATGAATAAAGGGCTTGAGTATATTGAAGCTCGTTATTTCTTCAATGCTTCTGAAGAAGAAATGGAAGTAATCATTCATCCACAATCTGTTATTCATTCAATGGTTCGTTATCGTGATGGCAGTATTATTGCTCAAATTGGTGAACCTGATATGAGAACACCGATTGCGTACTCAATGGCTTATCCTCATCGTACTCAATCCGGTGCAAAAGCATTAGATTTCTTTGAGATTCAATCTCTAGAGTTTATTCGCCCTGACTATCAACGTTACCCTTGTTTGGCACTTGCTATTGAAGCGTCAAAACGTGGGCAAGCGGCAACAACAGTGTTAAATGCGGCTAATGAAGTTGTTGTTGATGCATTTTTACACGAAAAAGTGAAGTTTACTGATATTGCTAAAATTAATCGGAAAGTTGTTGAACATTTTGACCTATCAGAGCCTCAAAGTATTAATGATGTTCTAGAAATTGATAAATTAGCGAGATTAGAAACTCATCAGATAATCACTCAATTTGTATAATGGTGATTATATTTAATATAGGGTGTTTGTTCGTCTTTCTGGCTAATGGTATAGTTGCCGAATCACTAAAGACAATAATGAAAATTAACAGTTCATTACTAAAGCTATTGCTTTAGCAACTTTGAGGCTTTGCCAAAGGCCGTGGGTGACACGGTTTTTTTTTGTGCATAGGTTATCCGAAGAGGACTGTCTGTATCAGTATCAGATTAGCAAAGGGTTAAATTGAGTGAACTTATCCAGTGACGATTCATCCGCATCAAAACCAAAGCATGTTGCTATCATTATGGATGGCAATGGGCGTTGGGCTAAAAAACAAGGGAAACTCCGAGTAACGGGGCATCGCGCGGGAATTAAAGCAGTTCGGGATGCGGTTAGCTTTTCCGTAAAACACAAAATTGAATCATTAACGTTATATGCATTTAGTAGCGAAAACTGGAATAGGCCAGAGCAGGAAGTGAGTTCCCTCATGGAATTATTTGTTTTTGCTTTAGATAACGAAGTGAAGAGCTTACATAAACATAATGTTAAATTGACTGTCATTGGTGATATCAGCCGTTTTAGTCGTCGCTTACAAGATCGAATTAAAAGTTCTGTGGCACTTACTGCGAATAATACTGGGCTTAATTTAAATATTGCAGCTAATTATGGCGGTCGATGGGATATTACTCAAAGCGTAAAACAATTAGCGACATCCCTCGCAAAAGGGGAAATTAATCTCGAAGATATCAATGAAAATGCAATATCTTCACACCTTTGCTTGCATAATCAGCCTGGCGTTGATCTTGTTATTCGTACAGGTGGTGAGCATCGTATAAGTAATTTTCTTATTTGGCAGATTGCTTATGCTGAGCTTTATTTTACACAGGTTTTATGGCCTGATTTTGATGAACAAGTTTTTCAGAATGCATTAGATGCTTTTGCTAAACGGGAAAGACGTTTCGGTGGTACTACATCAGAAACAGATACTATAAATCTGGGAGGATAACTTGCTTAAGTATCGTGTCATCACTGCATTAATTTTAATCCCTATTGTTATTGCTGCACTATTTCTACTTCCTCCTGCAGGTTTCGGATTAGTCATTATCGCAATATCAGGCTTAGCGGGTTGGGAATGGGCACAATTTATTGGCTGGCATTCTCAAGGTAAACGTATTGCGACAGGGATCGGCTTTGCTGCATTGTTACTCGTTATGCAGTTTTCTTTGCCTAATTTTGACCACCTACTCGATACTCCAATGATAAAAAATGGTTTGTGGGCGGGTTTAATTTGGTGGGTAGCAGCAATTTTATTAGTTGTAAGTTATCCGAATTCAGCCAATATGTGGAAAAATTCAGTTTTTATTAAGTTATTGTTCGGTATATTGACGATTGTTCCCTTTTATTGTGGCATGATGGCGTTGCGTATGTTGGGTTATAACACTGACACTTATACAGGCGCATGGTGGTTATTGTATGTCATGTTATTAGTTTGGGCTGCTGACTCTGGTGCTTACGCCTTCGGACGCTTAATGGGTAAACATAAAATGGCGCCTAAAGTATCACCGGGTAAAACCCTTGAAGGGTTAGTTGGTGGGTTGATTACGGCAGGTGTTGCATCATGGTTATTTACTTATTTTGCACCTGTGACTGAAGTGCCTAGTAACTTGTTATTAATATCTGGCGTTGTTGTCATTGTATCGGTATTTGGTGATCTAGCAGAAAGCATGTTTAAACGTGTTTCAGGCATTAAAGACAGTAGTCAATTGATACCGGGGCATGGTGGTGTGCTTGATAGAATTGATAGTTTGACTGCGGCTATCCCAGTCTTTGCAGGATTGGTCTTTCTGATTTCTTCTGGCTTTAAACTATAAAGGTAAGTAATGGGTATCCTGTGGAATCTTGCCGCGTTTATTATCGTTTTAGGTATTTTAATTACGGTACATGAGTTCGGGCATTTTTGGGTAGCTAGGCGCTGTGGTATCTATGTTGAGCGTTTTTCTATTGGTTTTGGAAAAGCAATTTGGCGCAAAACAGATAAACATGGCACTGAATTTGTTATCGCATGGATACCTTTGGGTGGCTATGTAAAAATGTTAGATGAGAGGGTCGCTGAGGTTGCACCTGAGCGCCGTCATCTAGCATTTAATAATAAAACAGTTGGTCAACGTGCTGCTGTTGTTGCTGCCGGGCCTATTGCCAACTTTTTGTTAGCTATAGTCGCCTATTGGATAGTTTTTATGATAGGTGTTCCTGCATTAAAACCTATAATTGCAGACATTCGTCCGAATTCTATCGCAGAACAAGCAAAATTAACGCCTGGAATGGAACTAAAATCCGTTGCAGGTATCGAAACGCCTGATCAGAATGCAGTTCGTTTAGCATTAGTCAGTAAAATTGGTGCTAAAGAGGTTTCATTCGTTGTTTTAGATCCAAATTCTCTCTCTGAGAGTGAGAATATACTGAATTTACAACAGTGGGGTTTTGATCCTGAAAAACAAGATCCTATCTTGTCCCTAGGGATAATGCCTGTTGGCGCCCGATTAGACTCAAAAATTATTGAGGTTACCGAAGGCTCTGCTGCTGAAAAAGCGGGTTTACAGGCAGGGGATCGTATCGTTAAAGTTGATGGTCAGCCAATTGATACATGGCATCCATTTACTTATTTTGTTCGACAAAGCCCAAATAAGGCCTTGGAGCTTCTTGTTGAACGTAACGGCTCGTCGTTGATATTGAATGTTACTCCGACAGCTGTTGCACTGAAAGATGGCACTGAAGTAGGGCAAGTTGGTGCGCAATTACAAATATTACCTCCTGATGAGCAATATTTGATAATGCAGCAATACAACCCATTTTCGGCGCTCTATGAAGCATCTGATAAAACATGGCAGTTGATGGGTTTAACTGTCAAAATGATTGGCAAGTTAGTCGTAGGTGACGTCAAATTAACTAACCTTAGTGGGCCTGTTTCTATCGCGAAAGGCGCTGGAATGTCCGCTGATTCTGGTTTTATTTATTATTTGATGTTTATGGCGCTTATCAGTGTCAATTTGGGGATCATTAACTTGTTTCCCCTGCCTGTCTTAGATGGCGGGCACCTGCTTTTCCTGGTTATCGAGAAGATAAAGGGAGGGCCGGTATCTGAGCGTGTACAAGATTTCTGTTATCGTATTGGTATTATGGCACTGATGCTTTTAATGGGACTTGCACTTTTCAATGATTTCTCTCGCTTATAATTGGTAAGCAGAGACCGGTTAGGAAAACACAAAACAACGATGGCGATGAAAAAGTTGCTTATAGCGTCGCTGCTGCTGGGCAGCGCCACTGCATACGGTTCAGACGGATTCGTAGTTCAGGACATTCAATTTGAAGGTCTTCAACGCGTCGCCGTTGGTGCAGCATTACTGAACATGCCTGTCCGGGTTGGAGACTCGGTCGGTAATGATGATATCAGTCGAACTATCCGTTCATTATTTGCGACAGGAAACTTTGATGATGTTCGTGTCCTGCGTGACGGAAATACTCTGATTGTTCAAGTAAAAGAGCGTCCAACTATTGCCAGCATTACTTTCTCTGGTAACAAAGCAATCAAGGAAGAGATGCTAAAACAGAACCTTGATGCTTCTAACATTCGTATCGGTGAAACACTTGACCGTACAATGCTAGCGAATATCGAGAAAGGGCTTGAAGATTTCTATTATAGTGTTGGTAAATATAATGCAACTGTAAAAGTAGTTGTTACACCTCTTCCTCGTAACCGTGTCGACTTAAAACTCGTGTTTGCAGAGGGTGTTTCAGCAACTATTCAGCAAATCAACATTGTTGGTAATAAAGCGTTTTCTACTGCTGAGCTCGTTAACCGCTTCCAGTTACGTGACGATGTTCCTTGGTGGAACTTAGCGGCTGATGAAAAATATCAGAAGCAAAAACTGGCTGGTGACTTAGAAACATTAAGAAGCTTCTATCTTGATCGTGGTTATGCGCGTTTTGATATTGAATCGACGAATGTCAGTTTAACGCCAGACAAAAAAGGAATTTACATTACCATTAACCTGAAAGAAGGTGACAAATACACAGTAGAAAATACTGAAATCAATGGTAATACGGCTGGCTACACTAAACAAATTGAAGAGCTTATCGAAATTGCACCGGGCTCTCTTTATAATGGTGCACAAGTAACAAAAACAGAAAATGACATTAAAAATCTGTTAGGTCGTTATGGATATGCTTATCCTCGCGTTATGACAAACCCTGAAATTAATGATGAAAATAAAACCGTAAAACTGCATGTAAACGTAGATGCAGGAAACCGTTTCTATGTTCGTCAAGTACGTTTTGCGGGAAATGACATCACTAAAGACTCTGTTTTACGTCGTGAAATGCGTCAAATGGAAGGTGCGTGGTTAGGTAGCGATTTAGTTGAACAAGGTAAAGAGCGTTTAAATCGTTTAGGTTATTTCGAAACGGTTGAAACAGAAACTCAGCGTATTCCAGGTTCTCCTGATCAAGTTGATATTGTTTATCGTGTAAAAGAGCGTAACACAGGTTCTCTTAACTTTGGTGTCGGTTTCGGTACTGAAAGTGGTGTGAGCTTCCAAGTGGGTGTTACTCAAGATAACTGGTTAGGTACAGGTAACGCAGTCGCTATTAATGCGAGTAAAAATGATTACTCAACTTACGCAGAATTATCTGTTACTGACCCATACTTTACCGTTAATGGTGTGAGTTTAGGTGGTCGTATTTTCTATAATGACTTCCGCGCTAATGATGCTGATTTATCAGGTTATACCAATAAATCTTACGGTGTAGATGGTACGTTAGGCTTCCCAATTAATGAATATAACTCAGCACGTCTTGGCTTAGGCTATACTCACAATGGTCTGTCACGTATGGAACCTCAGGTTGCAATGTGGCGTTACCTAGAAAGTATGGGTGAAAACCCAGGCTTTGATAAACGTGAATCATTTAATGCTGATGATTATACTGTCAGCCTTGGTTGGACATTCAATAACTTAAACAAAGGTTTCTTCCCAACATCTGGTGTGAGAAGTAACTTAAGTGGACGTGTGACTGTACCTGGCTCTGATAACAAGTACTATAAAGTGACTTGGGACGGTATGGCGTACTATCCAATTGATGAAAAAGAGTCTTGGGTAACCCTGTTTAAAGGTCGTTTAGGCTACGGTGATGGTTTAGGTGGTAAAGAATTACCATTCTATGAAAACTTCTATGCAGGTGGTTCCGGTACCGTTCGTGGTTTCCGTTCAAATAATATCGGTCCTAAAGCTGTTTATCTTGGTGAAAATGGTAAGCCAAAACCAGGTGAACCATCGAGTGACGCAATTGGTGGTAATGCTATGGCTGTGGCAAGTTTCGAGCTGATCACACCAACCCCATTTGTGGATGATAAATATTCCTCTTCAGTCAGAACGTCGGTGTTTGTTGATGCGGGTACAGTATGGGATACCAATTGGAGTAGTACAAACTCTGCTTGGACTGCAGGTATGCCAGATTATAGTCGTGCAAGTGATATACGTGTTTCAACGGGTGTTGCGTTACAATGGTTATCCCCTTTAGGTCCGTTAGTATTCTCTTATGCTAAGCCAATAAAAGATTACGAAGGCGATAAATCAGAGCAATTCCAGTTTAATATTGGTAGAACGTGGTAGCGATGTAAGTAAAGTTGATGCCTGATTCATAATGCTGAAAAAGGCATCCGATTTCTGACAAAAAATTATTTTTGGTTTTAAGGAGTTTAATCGTGAAAAAATTGTTATGTGCCGCTGCCCTTGGAATGGCATTGACCATGTCAGCAGGTGTTCAAGCCGCAGATAAAGTAGGTGTTGTGAACATCGGTCAAGTTCTCCAACAAATTCCTAACCGTGATGCGGTAGAGAAACAATTGGAAAATGAATTCAAATCACGTGATACTGAATTGCAGAACTTAGGTAAAGCACTACAGACCGCTGTTGAGAAATATCAAAAAGATGCACCAACTATGAATGCAACACAACGTGCGAATACAGAGAAAGATCTGGTTGCTAAACGTGAAGCATATGCACAAAAAGCACAAGCTTTTGAGCAAGACTTTAGCCGTCGTCAAGCTGAAGAACGTAACAAAATCATGAAACGTGTATTAGACGCTGTTGATGCAGTAGCGAAGAAAGAAGGCTATGATGTGATCCTTGATGCTAACACTGTACCTTATTTCGCAGATGGTAAAGATATTACTGCTCAGGTTCAAAAACAGGTTAAATAATAGATGTTTTCAATTCGATTAGCTGATCTTGCTCAGCAGTTGAATGCACAGTTACACGGCGATGGTGATATCACTATCGCCGGTCTTGCTTCAATGAGCCTAGCAAATAGCGAACAAATTACATTTCTTTCCGATAGCCGCTATCGTGAAAAATTAAGCGAATGTCAGGCTGCTGCCGTTGTATTAACAGAGGCTGATCTTCCATTTTGTCCCGTTGCTGCACTGGTGGTGAAAAACCCGTATCTTGCCTATGCTCAAATGGCGCAGATTATGGATACAACACCATCGCCAGCACAGGATATTCACTCAAGTGCTGTCATTTCTCCTGATGCTAAGTTAGGAAAAAATGTATCAGTGGGTGCAAATGCCGTTATCGAGTCAGATGTTATCCTTGGTGATAATGTTGTGATTGGTGCTGGTTGTTTTGTGGGTAAAAAAGCACATATTGGCGATAATAGCCGTTTATGGGCAAATGTATCTGTTTATCATGAGGTTATCATTGGTAAAGATTGTCTGGTTCAATCAGGTACTGTGATTGGTTCAGATGGTTTTGGTTATGCTAATGAACGTGGTAATTGGATTAAAATTCCACAGTTAGGTTCAGTGGTAATTGGTGATCGCGTTGAAATCGGTGCATGTACTACAATTGACCGAGGCGCATTAGATAACACAGTTATCGGTAATGGTGTTATCATTGATAACCAGTGCCAAATCGCACATAACGTCATTATTGGTGATAATACCGCTGTTGCTGGTGGTGTCATCATGGCGGGCAGCCTGAAAATAGGTCGCTATTGTATGATTGGTGGAGCAAGTGTTATCAATGGTCATATGGAAATCTGTGATAAAGTCACGGTAACAGGTATGGGAATGGTAATGCGTCCTATCACTGAGCCGGGTGTTTATTCTTCAGGAATTCCTCTGCAATCGAATAAAGCATGGCGTAAAACTGCAGCACTTGTGTTGCGAATTGATGAAATGCAAAAAAGGCTCAAGTCGCTTGAACGTCAAGTAGAAAGTAGCGACAAGTAACAATATACGTCATTGACGAATGTTACCCATTTTGCGACCTGCGGGTTAACTCACTTTTTGAGTCACAGCAGGTCGTGTCATTATTAATTAGACTCAGTTTTATTAGACAGGAAGAGTATTGCAATGAGTGAGAATCATACTCTGCAAATCGAAGAAATTTTAGATTTACTTCCACACCGTTACCCATTCTTATTGGTTGATCGTGTCCTTGATTTTGAAGAAAAGAAATTTCTAAGAGCAGTAAAAAATGTATCTTTTAATGAGCCTTTCTTTCAAGGTCACTTTCCAGGAAAACCAATTTTCCCTGGCGTACTGATCCTCGAAGCCATGGCGCAGGCAACGGGTATTTTAGCATTCAAAAGCGTAGGAAAGCTGGAACCTGGTGAACTCTACTATTTTGCTGCTATTGACGGTGCTCGCTTTAAACGTCCTGTCTTACCTGGGGATCAAATGATCCTAGAAGTAGAATTCATTAAAGAACGTCGTGGTGTTGCTCGCTTTAAAGGCGTCGCTAAAGTTGATGGGGAAATTGCTTGCGAAGCTGAAATGATGTGTGCTCGCCGCCGTGAGGTCTAGCCTATGATAGATAAATCCGCAGTAATTCACCCTTCCTCAATTATTGAAGAGGGTGCGGTAATTGGTGCTAATGTTCACATTGGCCCTTTTTGTGTTATTGGTGCAAATGTTGAGATTGGTGAAGGTACTGACATCAAATCTCATGTTGTTATCAATGGGCACACACGCATTGGCCGAGATAATCAGATTTATCAATTCGCTTCTATCGGAGAAGTGAATCAAGATCTGAAATATCGTGGTGAACCAACGCAAGTCATTATTGGTGATCGAAACCTTATTCGTGAAAGTGTGACTATCCACCGTGGAACAACCCAAGGTGGCAACATCACGAAAATTGGTAATGATAACTTACTGATGATTAATACCCACGTCGCACATGATTGTATCATTGGTGATCGTTGTATTATTGCAAATAACGGCACACTGGGCGGTCATGTCACTTTAGGTGATTTTGTGATTATCGGTGGTATGAGTGCAGTTCATCAGTTTTGTCAAATTGGCTCGCATGTGATGGTCGGTGGATGTTCAGGTGTGGCGCAAGATGTTCCTCCTTTTGTTATTGCACAAGGAAACCACGCAACCCCTTATGGGCTGAATATTGAAGGGTTAAAGCGCAGAGGCTTTGCTAAAGAAGATCTTCATGCAATCCGTAATGCTTATAAAGTGCTCTATCGTAATGGTAAAACACTGGAAGAAGCGCGTGAAGAAATTGGACAATTGGTTGCTGATAATAATAATCCGCATGTCAAATTGTTCAGTGATTTTCTGGAAAACTCAGCAAAATCTAACCGCGGTATCATTCGCTAATTAGGATATGACCTTGTCAGGCCAATTATCTACTACTCAGCGTCCGTTAGTTATCGGCTTAGTTGCTGGTGAAACGTCCGGTGATATCTTGGGCGCGGGATTAATCCGCGCTCTAAAACAAATGCATCCCAATGTTCGCTTTGTCGGTGTTGCTGGGCCTCTTATGCAAGCTGAAGGTTGTGAAGCTTGGTATGAGATGGAAGAGCTTGCCGTCATGGGGATCGTTGAAGTTCTTGAACGATTACCTCGCTTATTAAAGATCAGAAAAGACCTCACTCAACGATTCTCAGAATTAAAGCCTGATGTTTTCGTGGGGATCGACGCACCTGATTTTAATATCACCCTTGAAGGTCGTTTAAAGCAAAAAGGGATCAAGACTATTCATTATGTCAGTCCATCTGTATGGGCTTGGCGTCAAAAACGTGTTTTCAAAATTGGTAAAGCGACAAATCTCGTCTTAGCTTTTTTGCCTTTTGAAAAAGCGTTTTATGATAAGTATCAGGTTCCTTGTCGTTTTATTGGTCACACAATGGCTGATGCCATTGCCTTAAATCCAGACAAAAAGGCTGCTCGTGAACACCTAGGGATATCTGAAGAAATCCCTTGTTTAGCACTTCTTCCCGGTAGCCGTCATGCTGAAGTTGAGATGCTAAGTGCTGATTTTATAAAAACAGCACAGTTACTAAAACAGCAAATTCCCTCTCTTCATATTGTTGTGCCATTAGTTAATGCTAAGCGACGAGCCCAATTTGAACAGATACATCAAAATGTGGCGCCAGAACTTGAGATACAACTTCTTGATGGACAAGCAAGGGAAGCAATGACTGCGAGTGATGCAACTTTGTTAGCATCAGGTACAGCCGCATTAGAATGTATGCTAACAAAATGCCCAATGGTTGTTGGTTATCGTATGAAACCATTTACTTTCTGGTTAGCAAAACGATTAGTTAAAACGCCTTATGTTTCGTTACCTAACTTGTTAGCTGGTCGAGAAGTTATCAAAGAATTATTGCAAGAAGAGTGCGAACCTTCGGCATTAGCACAACAGCTTTTACCCCTTTTAACCGATGAAGAAAAAGTACGTCAATTAAAAGAGATATTTTTACAGCTACATAGCGCCATTCGTTGCAATGCGGATGAGCAAGCAGCAAATGCAGTATTAGAATTGGTAGAGAAATAATGGAATTTGTATATCCAAAAGCAAATCTTATTGCTGGAGTTGATGAAGTTGGTCGAGGCCCATTAGTGGGTGCAGTGGTTACCGCTGCCGTTATTCTTGATCCAGCAAATCCAATTAAAGGGTTAACAGACTCCAAAAAGCTAACAGAAAAAAAGCGTAATGCTCTTTATGACGAAATAAAAGAAAAAGCATTATGCTGGGCGATAGGCCGTGCAGAGCCTGAAGAAATTGATGAATTAAATATTCTTTGGGCAACCATGAAAGCAATGGAACGAGCTGTTGCAGGATTATCAATAACACCTGATATGGTCTTAATTGATGGTAACCGTTGCCCTAAATTACCGATGGCCTCTCAAGCGGTTATAAAAGGTGATAGTTTAGTTCAAGAAATTAGTGCAGCTTCTATACTTGCTAAAGTGACTCGTGATAGAGAAATGGAAGAGTTAGATAAGCTTTATCCTGATTATGGTTTTGCTAAACATAAAGGGTATCCAACTGTTTTCCATATGGAAAAACTAGCCTTATTAGGGGCAACACCCTATCATCGAAAAAGTTTTGCGCCTGTAAAACGTGCTTTAAATTTAAAGTAATCCACAGAGTAATTAAACACTATGGCAGATCCTCGTTTTATCCATCTTAGGGTACACAGCGATTATTCAATGATCGATGGATTGGCAAAAACAGGGCCTCTTGTGAAGAAAGTGGCTTCGCTAGGAATGCCTGCTTTTGCGATTACTGATTTCACTAACTTGTGTGGGCTAGTGAAATTCTATGGTGCTGCACATGGTGCAGGCATTAAGCCTATCATTGGTGCTGATGTTTACCTTGAAACAGAATTATTAGGTGATGAATATGCTCATCTCACTATTCTTGCACGCAATAATATAGGGTATCAAAACCTAACTTTATTGATTTCTGAAGCTTACAAACACGGTTACGGCGCTGTTGGACCGACGATTAAACAAGAGTGGTTAACAACCTATAAAGAAGGGCTCTTGTTACTTTCAGGCGGTAGAATGGGGGATGTGGGTAAGTTCCTACTTCGTGGTAATCGAGCTTTAGTCGATCAATGCCTTGAGTATTATCAAACTCATTTTCCTGATAGTTATTATCTAGAACTGATCCGTACAGGTCGTACTGATGAGGAAACTTATCTTCATGAAGCCGTTGCACTGGCTTCTGAAAAAGGTTTGCCTGTTGTTGCAACCAATGATGTCTGTTTTCTTGATAGTGATGACTTTGATGCACACGAAATTCGTGTCGCTATTCATGATGGATTTACGTTATCTGATCCTAAGCGCCCTAAGAATTATAGTCCTCAGCAATATATGCGCACAGAAGAAGAAATGTGTGAATTATTTGCTGATATACCTGAAGCATTAGAAAACAGTGTTGAAATCGCTAAACGCTGTAATGTCACGATCCGCTTAGGGGAATACTTCCTTCCACAATTCCCAACAGGGGATATGAGTACAGAAGATTTCCTCGTCAAAAAATCACAAGAAGGTTTGGAAGAGCGTTTAGCTTTTTTATTTCCAGATCCCGAAGAGCGACAAAAAAGACGTCCTGAATATGATGAACGCCTTGATATCGAGCTGAAAGTGATTAACCAGATGGGATTCCCAGGTTACTTCCTTATCGTGATGGAGTTTATTCAGTGGTCTAAAGATAATGGTGTTCCTGTTGGTCCTGGACGAGGTTCAGGTGCCGGTTCACTAGTGGCGTACTCACTGAAAATCACGGATCTCGATCCTCTTGAGTTTGACTTGCTTTTCGAACGATTCCTTAACCCTGAACGTGTTTCAATGCCTGACTTTGACGTCGATTTCTGTATGGAAAAACGCGATAGAGTTATCGATCACGTTGCTGAAATGTACGGTCGAGATGCAGTATCTCAGATCATTACATTTGGTACGATGGCGGCGAAAGCTGTTATTCGTGATGTTGGTCGCGTTTTAGGGCACCCTTACGGTTTTGTTGATAGAATTTCAAAACTTGTTCCTCCTGATCCGGGTATGACGCTGGAGAAAGCATTTGCTGCCGAGCCTCAATTACCTGAAATTTATGAAGCCGATGAAGAGGTTAAATCTCTTATTGATATGGCTCGTAAATTAGAAGGGGTAACACGTAATGCAGGTAAACATGCGGGTGGTGTTGTTATTTCACCAACAAAAATTACTGATTTTGCACCACTTTATTGTGATGCAGAGGGAAATAACCCCGTTACACAATTTGATAAGAACGACGTTGAATATGCCGGTCTTGTTAAATTTGACTTCTTAGGTTTAAGAACACTAACCATTATTAACTGGGCATTAGAGATGATTAATGCCCGACGTGCTAAAAAGTCACTCGAACCTGTTGATATTTCAGCGATCCCATTAACGGATCAGCGTAGCTTTGATATGTTGCAGCGTTCAGAAACAACTGCGGTATTCCAGCTGGAATCTCGTGGTATGAAAGATCTTATCAAACGTCTACGTCCTGACTGCTTTGAAGATATGATTGCACTTGTTGCTCTATTTCGTCCAGGGCCATTGCAGTCAGGCATGGTAGATAACTTTATCGACCGTAAACATGGTGTTGAAGAGATTTCATACCCTGATGTTAAGTGGCAACATGAAAGCTTACAGCCCGTTCTAGAACCAACCTATGGTGTTATCCTATACCAAGAACAAGTTATGCAAATTGCACAGGTTCTTGCGGGATATACGCTAGGTGGCGCGGATATGTTACGACGCGCAATGGGTAAGAAAAAACCTGAAGAGATGGCAAAGCAACGCTCTGTTTTTGAAGAAGGTGCTATCAAAAACGGCGTCGATGGTGAGCTTGCTATGAAGATCTTTGACTTGGTGGAGAAATTCGCCGGTTATGGATTTAATAAATCACACTCAGCAGCATATGCATTAGTTTCTTATCAAACATTATGGCTAAAAGCCCACTATCCAGCTGAATTTATGGCTGCTGTAATGACGGCAGATATGGATAATACTGAAAAAGTGGTGGGATTGGTTGATGAATGTTGGAGAATGGGCTTAAAGGTTCTTCCTCCTGATATTAATAGTGGCCTTTATCATTTCCACGTAAATGATGAAGGCGAAATCGTTTATGGTATTGGTGCCATTAAAGGTGTGGGTGAAGGCCCAATTGAAGCAATTGTAGAAGCGCGCCAGCAAGGTGGTCACTTTAAAGATATTTTTGATCTCTGTGCTAGAACAGAAACGAAAAAATTGAATCGCCGAGTGATGGAAAAACTGATAATGTCAGGCGCATTCGATAAGCTGGGGCCCCATCGTGCTGCTTTGATGTCTTCATTAGAAGATGCATTAAAAGCCGCAGACCAACACGCCAAAGCTGAAGCAATAGGGCAATCGGACATGTTCGGTGTGTTAGCTGAAGCTCCTGAACAAGTTGAACGTTCTTATGCCAATATACCTAAATGGCCAGACCAAGTCGTTTTAGAAGGTGAGCGTGAGACTTTAGGTTTATATTTAACGGGTCATCCGATCACACGTTATTTAAAAGAAATTGAACGATATGCAGCAGGAACGCGTCTAAAGGATTTAGTACCAACACCACGCGGTCAAATGGTGAAGGTAGCAGGCTTAGTGCTCGCTTCTAAAGTGTTTACAACGAAACGTGGAAATCGGATCGGTGTCTGTACCTTAGATGATCGTTCAGGTCGCTTAGAAATTATGTTATTTTCTGATGCTTTGGATAAATACCAACATTTATTAGAACAAGACAAGATTTTAATTGCCACTGGGCAGGTCAGCTTTGATGATTTCAATGGTGGGCTTAAAATGACGGTCCGCGAACTTATGGATATCAACGAAGCCCGTGAAAAATACGCACGAGGACTTGCTATCTCATTATCGGACAGGCAAATTAATGAGCAATTATTAAATCGTCTTCGCGGCGTTTTAGAACCTCATCGTTCAGGCACGATACCGGTTCACCTTTATTTTGAAAAGCATGATGCCTGCGCACGTTTACGATTTGGTGCGACTTGGCGTGTAACGCCAACAGATATGCTTTTAACGGATCTGCGAACTCTGCTGGGTAATGAGCAGGTAGAATTAGAATTTGACTAAAATAGGAATGTTATGAGTCTTAATTTTCTGGATTTTGAACAGCCAATTGCCGAGTTAGAAGCGAAAATTGATTCGCTAACCGCAGTTAGCCAACATGATGAAAAAATTGATATTAATATCGATGAAGAAGTTTCACGCTTAAGAGAAAAAAGCCTAGAGCTAACGCGTAAGATTTTTTCTGATCTTGGTGCATGGCAAGTTGCACAACTTGCACGTCATCCATTAAGACCTTACACACTGGATTATATTCATCGTATCTTTACTGACTTCCAAGAATTAGCAGGCGATCGTGCTTATGCTGATGATAAAGCTATTGTTGGTGGTATCGCGCGTTTAGACGGTCGCCCTGTTATGGTTATTGGGCACCAGAAAGGACGTGAAACAAAAGAGAAAATCCGCCGTAACTTTGGTATGCCAGCGCCGGAAGGTTATCGTAAAGCACTTCGTTTAATGGAAATGGCGCAACGTTTTAATCTTCCTATTATCACCTTTATTGATACTCCGGGTGCTTATCCGGGAGTGGGTGCAGAAGAGCGTGGCCAATCAGAAGCAATCGCACGTAACTTACGTGAAATGTCACGCTTTGGTGTGCCAATCATCTGTACTGTTATTGGTGAAGGTGGTTCTGGTGGTGCGTTAGCTATTGGTGTTGGCGACAAAGTGAATATGCTGCAATACAGCACTTATTCTGTTATTTCACCAGAAGGTTGTGCATCTATCCTTTGGAAAAGTGCAGATAAAGCTCCTCTAGCTGCAGAAGCAATGGGTATTACTGCAAGCCGTTTAAAAGAGCTTAAGCTAATTGATACGGTTATTCCTGAGCCTTTAGGTGGCGCACATCGTCATCATGATGAAATTGCAGCGTCTTTAAAAGCACAAATTAAATCTGATTTAGAAGAGTTAGATACATTTGACTCAGAAGAGCTAACAAACCGTCGTTACCAACGTTTAATGGAATACGGTTACTGCTGATAGCATGGTGCTATTCAAAAATAAAAGAGAGCCTCATGTTGACGACATGAGGTTTTTTTTATCCATATAACTATCTCTTTCCAAGACAATAAATCCAAGTGATATTAACCATAATATATTATATATCAATATGTTAATTTGATCTCAAAAACAATATTAATTCACTTTTTTACTAAAAGAATAATTAGTCATATCTATTATTTTATAGAGTCATTTACTTCTTTTATGAGGAAAAAGCGATGATATCGTTTAATGGTCAAGTTGGAATTATTACAGGCGGTAATAGTGGTATTGGTTTGGCTTCTGCGGAAAAGTTTTTATCCTTAGGGGCATCAGTTGTTATCACTGGCAGTAATTTAGAACGAGGCAAAAAAGCAGAAAAATATCTAAAAAAGAAAGGATTTTTAGGTGAATTTATACAAATGGATGTGAAAAGTGAAAAAGAAAACGAACAACTTATTGATTATGTCGTAAACAAATATGGGCGATTGGATTTTATCTTTGCTAATGCCGGAGTTTTAACCGATAACATCGCAGATAAATTAGAGTATGAAAAATGGAAAGGGGTATTAGATGTTAATCTTAATGGACTCTTTCTGATTAATCGTGCAGCAATTCAATATTGGCTGAAAAACCAACTATCAGGTGCGATTGTTAATTGCAGTTCGATTTGTTCCTTTGTTGGTCAACATGAATTTCCTGCCTATTGCGCATCAAAAGGCGGTGTTAAATTACTGACACAAACACTTGCTATTGATTATGCAAGCAAAGGTATTCGTGTTAATGCAGTTTGTCCGGGATATATTGATACACCTTTATTAGATGGTCGTGAACTTGATAAGCAAAAGTTAGCGAGACTGCATCCTATTGGTCGCCTCGGTACACCAGAAGAGGTAGCTAATGTTGTGGTATTTTTAGCTAGTGATGCAGCCTCCTTTGTTACTGGCGCCTCTTATTTAGTAGATGGCGGTTTTACTGCTTAATGGTGTTTTTTAATATAAAGCAGAATAATCATTATTCTGCTGATTTTTATTTATCTCTTACTTCTATTCTTTACTGTCTTTTTTGTTTAAACGCTTTATTATCAAAAATACGATTTTAACAATAAATTAACTATTTTGGTTTTTATATGGCATTCTCAATTACCACAAGATCCTTTATCTATGCATTATTATGTGTATTGATTTGGAGTTTTATTCCCGTTATTTCTCGTATAGGGCAAGCTTCTTTAGATAGTTTTCAATTTTTATTTTGGTCCAATATTTTCTCAATGATTGCAGTTATTCTCACTGCACTTTTTATGAAGAAAACGCCAACACAATTATTTAATTTATCTAAATCGATCTATTGGAAAGTGTTTATTCTTGGTGGGTTAGATTGTCTATTCTATTTATTGCTCTATTACGGTTACATATTAGAGAATGGCATTGCGGTATTAGTAATACAGTATAGTTGGCCATTATTAATTATTGGATTATCGGTTGTTTTACTGAAAGATAGGCTGACTTTAGGACAAATCATTGGGGTTATTTTAGGTTTTATTGCCGTTATTATCACCTTCACTAAAGGAAACATCACAGCAATTGCTGTCGATAATCCTCAAGCTTTATTACTCGTCTTTGCTGGAGCCTTTTGTTTTGCATTAATGTCTGTGCTTTCCAAACAATTCTCACTTGATGCTTATATGAGCACGGTATGGTTATTTATTTTTTCAACATTGGTTTCATTGATTCTAATGTTGATGCTTAGTGAGTTTAAATTACCAGATAGTTCATCTTGGCTTCCTGTTGTTTTAAATGGTGTATTAATCAACGGTGTCTCTTATATTTTATGGTTTAAAGCCATGAACAGTGGTGAGTCGACCAAAATAGCTTCCGTTGTTTTTCTTTCGCCTGTGCTTTCAATGATTTGGTTAGTCGTTATATTTCACGATCCTTTTGTTATTGCTTATGCAGTAGGACTAGGTTTGGTATTAATTGCAGGGATACTTTGTATTCGTGCAAAATCAGGTAGAAAAGCTTAACATAATCATCTGAATTAACTGATAAATGACGATACGATGAAACAGGAATACGGCTTACTCCTTAGAGAAATCAAACAACAAATTGATCCTTACACTAAAATATTGGTGGGTTTTAGTGGTGGAGTAGATTCCACAGTTTTATTACAAGGGCTTGTACGTTTACGTGATGAATTCCAATTACCTTTAGAATTAACGGCTATCTATATTCATCATGGATTAAACATCAAAGCGGATAACTGGCTTGCTCATTGTGAACAATGTTGTCAGCAATGGCATGTCGATTTTATCAGTGAAAAAGTAAATGTAGATCCTAAAGAAGGTGGTCTTGAAAATGGTGCAAGAGAGGCGCGTTACCAAGCTTTTCGTCGATATTTGCTGCCACAACAAGTGTTAGTGACAGCTCAACATCAAGATGATCAAGCAGAGACCTTTTTACTGGCTTTAAAGCGAGGTAGCGGTCCTGCTGGGCTTTCTTCAATGCCAGTAAAAATGGTATTTGAAAATAGCTATTTACTTCGACCATTACTCAATATTACACGTGAGCAAATTGAATCTTATGCTACTGAACAAGGGTTAGATTGGATAGAAGACGATAGTAATCAAGATGACCGTTATGATCGCAATTTTTTACGGTTGCGTGTTATGCCTTTATTGACTCAACGATGGCCTCACTTTTCACAAGCGGTTACTCGAAGTGCGGCATTGTGTGGAGAACAAGAAGCACTACTAGATGAACTATTAGATTCTGAGCTTAATGCTTTAATGGACAGTGAGCACAGTTTAGATATCAATCAACTGACTCATTGTAGTGTTATCAAGCGAAATGCTTTATTGAGGCGCTGGTTTGCTAAACACAATAAGACCATGCCATCAAGACAACAAATCTTACGATTATGGCAAGAGGTTGCTTTAGCAAAAGAAGATGCCGAGCCTAGATTACAATTTTATCAAGATGAAATTAGACGCTATAAACAGCGCCTTTATCTCGTTCCAATTATCCAAGACCCGATTCATCATGTTATTGAGTGGTCGCTCACTGAGCCTTTGTGTTTACCTAATGGATTAGGAGCATTATCACTCATAGCTGAAACAGGAAAAAACACCGTTAGAGCGCCTTTTAGTGATGAAAAAGTCACAGTGCGTTTTGGTTTAACACAAACATCTTTGCGTATTGTAGGGCGAGAGCACGCTCGACATAGTAAAAAGATTTGGCAAGAGCTTGAAGTTGCGCCTTGGCGTAGAACTAGAATTCCTTTGATTTATTATAATGATACGTTAATTGCAGCTATTAATACTTTTGTTACTTCTGAGGGAAAAGCAACATCAGAACACGCTATTACTATTGAGTGGCAAGAGGCTCATGAATGAACAACCGCCAGTTGGCGGTTGTTCTTTATTTGGTTATTCCGATTTTATAACAATAGTCCCAAGTTCGGGATTTGAAAAGCTGGCAATGATATCCAGCCTTAAGTCTTTAGAACCTTCAGATGTTTTGACTTTTAAGTATTCAACCTTCTTGCTTAAGAAAAGGTCATCCGCAATGCCTTCAATAAGCTCACCATCATGCAGTTCAATATGGAGCGCTAAACCACGCTGGCATGCTAACTCCAGATACTCATAATCATCACAGTTAATTGGTTGATATTCTGTATTTGTTGACATATTCCCTCACCACTCGTTCGTGGCGGTGTTGCCGCCAGTGAATAATTCAGAATAAAATCATTATGCTGTTATTCGATGTGAGCACAATAGTTATTATAATAATTTTCTGAAATAGTTCTTTATTCGAAGTGATTTGAGAAATAATTAACAATTATGGGTGCATTTATCTTAAAGCTTGTTTTATTACCCCCTTTTATTTTAAAAAATGTTAGAATCATATTGAGAATGATTTATTAAAAAGTACCCAGAATGTAGGGAGTCGATGATGGGGAAAAAACTTTTATTTGCAGCTGTTGCTGCTGGGTTATTTGTACTGTCAGGTTGCCAAAATAATATTGGCTTATCACTTGATGGAAAAATTGTAGACCAAACTTATAACAGTATTCTGCCGTGTGCCGATTGCTCTGGTATCGACACAACAATTCTTGTTAATCAAGATGGCTCTTATGTTATGGAGCAAAGCTATCAAGGTTCACCTGATGATAAACGTAGTTTCTTTGAATCAGGAACATGGGTATTAGGTAAAGATAAGCTGACGTTGACTAATAGCTATGGTGAGAAAAGCTATTACTTACCTCGTGAAGATAAATTAGTCATGCTTGATATTGATGGCAACGTGATTAATTCAGAGCTGAATTATACCTTGGCTAAGGTTCAGCCTAAACAGCTTGCCGGTGAGTTTACTTATTTCGCCGATGCGGGAACATTTAAAGACTGCCAATCAGGGCGTGTTTACGCAGCCAGTGGCATTGAATTGGAAAAAGGCTATTTCTCAACGGGGGTTGATGGTGGAACACCGGTTTACCTCGAAGTTAATGGTTATTACAGTATTCGTCCCTCAATGGAAGATGGTAAATATGACAGAGCGTTAGTGGTTACTGATGAAAAACCTCGTTTTAATCGCCATGGCTCTTGCGGAAACCATCGTGGTGGCAGAAGCTAAGTTTTAGTCTCTATTTCTTCCTAATAAAAAACCCGCTGATGCGGGTTTTTTGTTTTATCAATCAAGCCCCTTAAAGATTAGGGGACTAATAATTAAGCGAGTTGCTCTTTAATAAAGGCAACAACATCGTCAACATTGACTAGTGATTTATCATCACTACGACGCGCTTTATATTCGATTTGATTGTTGTCTAGATTACGATCACCAATCACGATAGTGTGTGGAATACCGATAAGTTCCATATCAGCAAACATTACACCCGGACGCTCTTTACGGTCATCAAACAGAACATCAATACCTTGAGCACGCAATTCGTCATAAAGTCTGTCAGCAACTTCTTTAACACGATAAGAACGATGCATATTCATTGGCAAAATAGCTACTTGGAATGGTGCAATCGCATCTGGCCAAATAATACCGCGAGCATCATGATTTTGTTCAATAGCAGCAGCAACAATACGAGTTACACCGATACCATAACAACCCATAGTAACAATTTGGTTATGACCTTCTTCGTTTTGTACCGTTGCTTTTAATGCTTCTGAGTATTTTGTGCCAAGTTGGAAAATATGACCAACTTCAATACCACGTTTGATCAGTAATGTTCCTTTACCGTCTGGGCTTGGATCGCCTTCAACAACATTACGGATATCAGCAATTTCAGCAACAGGCAGGTCACGCTCCCAGTTGATACCAAAATAGTGTTTACCATCAACGTTTGCACCAGCACCAAAATCACTCATTACAGAGACAGAACGATCCATAATAACAGGTAGTGGCAGATTAACTGGGCCTAATGAACCTGGACCTGCATTTACAGCTTGGCGAATTTCAGCTTCAGTAGCGAAAGTTAAAGGAGCCGCAACGATAGTGCATTTTTCTGCTTTAACTTCATTAAGCTCGTGGTCGCCACGAACTAATAATGCAACTAATGGGTGACCACTTTCTTTCGTACCATGAACAATCAGTGTCTTAACTGTTTTTTCAATTGGTAGATTGAACTGTTCAACTAATTCAGCAATTGTTTTAGCGTTTGGTGTATCTACTAAACGTAATTCTTCAGTTGCAGCTGCACGTGGCGTTGCAGGCATTACTGCTTCGGCTAATTCGATATTGGCAGCATAGTCAGAGCCGGTAGAGAAGACGATATCATCTTCACCGCTGTCAGCTAAAACTTGGAATTCATGAGAGGCGTTACCACCAATAGAGCCTGTATCTGCAAGTACTGGACGGAAATCTAAACCAATACGTGAGAAAATTTTGCTGTAGGCTTCATACATTCTGTCATAAGTCTCTTGTAAAGACTCTTGAGAGATATGGAAAGAGTAAGCATCTTTCATGATAAATTCGCGAGAGCGCATAACACCAAAACGAGGGCGTACTTCGTCGCGGAATTTAGTTTGAATTTGATATAAATTCAGTGGAAGTTGTTTGTAAGAGGTAATTTCATTACGAACAATATCAGTAACAACTTCTTCGTGGGTTGGGCCTAAAACAAATGGGCGCTCGCCTCTGTCTGAAAAACGCAGTAATTCAGGGCCATACTGTTCCCAACGACCACTTTCTAGCCATAAGTCAGCGGGTTGAACAACGGGCATTGAAATCTCAAGAGATCCTGCGTTGTCCATCTCTTCACGAACAATTTTTTCAATTTTTCTTAGAACACGAACCCCTGTCGGCATCCAATCATAAAGACCAGAAGCGAGTTTGCGGATCATGCCTGCGCGAAGCATAAGTTGATGGCTGACAATTTCTGCATCAGCAGGTGTCTCTTTTAAAGTAGAGAGCAAATAGTGGCTAGTACGCATTATTAGGTTCCATTAGAACAAAAATACTTAGGCTGACTGTCACGCCAGTCTACATCAATATAATTAGAGAAAGACTTTAGTCTACCAGTGACTTAGGTCTGCCAAAAGGGGCAAAGCATTTTTTTCAATCTGATTTGTCTAAAGACATGAGAATGACTCTCAGATTAGACTATTCATAATAGCAATATCAATGAAGATAGTAGCAAGTTACCGCGGTTCTATACTAAGAACAAGTGTCTGTTGTCCATCGACTTGCCAGCGAACATTAAATTCGAGTAAGTGTACCGCATAAATTCTATCACTTTGTTCGCCCTTTTTATAAGCAGGACGAGGATCTTGCTGTAATACTTGGGTAATAAAACGTGAAAGGTGAGGGTACTCATTGGCATAGTGTTGCAGTTGTTCTGATGCAACTTGTGAAAAGAAAACGGGCATTTCGTTACTAGGTGCTTCTTGTGCAAACCCTGCAATCGCATTTGGGCGCGATTCTGCAAACGGTAAATAAGGTTTGATATCAAGAATAGGAGTGCCATCCACTAAATCAAGGCTACCCAATTCTAAAATAACAGACTGGTTGTCCGTGTTTACTTTTTTCAATTCAACTAATGACATGCCAATTGGGTTGGGGCGAAAGGTTGAGCGAGTTGCAAATACACCAATTTTGGCGTTTCCACCTAATCTAGGGGGACGAACGAGAGGATGCCAACCTTGTTGTGCTGTTTGATGAAAAACAAAGATCAACCAAAGATGACTAAATTGCTCTAAGCCTCGAACTACATCAGGGTGATTATAAGGTGTATGTAGAATAAGTTGACCGCCGCCATCCTGGATCAATCCAGGTTGGCGTGGAACGGCAAATTTTTCTTTATAAGGGCTTGAGATATGCCCTATAGGATTCATTTGGTAGGTGTTCATTTGGTAATGAGTAATGCTGTGCCTTCACAAATAGCGGATTGATAGCAACCTAAGCCTGTGACAATTTGGCATTCATGCAATAAAACGGCATTCGCATTTTTGTAAGCCGCTTTTGCTGCCATACTTTTTTTAGCAATAGGTAAACTTGCTGGTGGATCTTGCAATGTTTGACGACAAGATTCACCAGCGACGATACCGAGATCTTTAAAAGGAGCACCTAAAAGGTCTTCTGTTTTTTCAACAATACGCACCGAAGGTAAAGTCTGTGATCTTGGTTTTGGTGGCTGTCCGGGTTTATTTAAACGCATATCCGTAAATTTAGACTGATCAACATCAGATGATTTTTGCATTGAACAGCCTGTCATAAACAGCGCCATGATGCCAATAAGTAGCAAGCGCATGTGCATGGGTAATATCCTCTTTATTATTGTCTATACAAAAATTAAACGGCACTAATTTAATGCAAATTAGCCAAGTAAAAAAGAGAAAGGCGAACAAATGTCCGCCTTTTTTATAATTAAGCTAAATTTTAACGTATTACCAGCCTTTTACAGCACCGCCGTTAAAGATTTTATTTGCAGCACTATCTACTTCATCAGTTTGGTAGGCTTGGATAAACTTCTTCACATTTTCACTGTCTTTATTATCTTCGCGAGCAACAATGATATTTACATATGGAGAGTCTTTATCTTCAACAAAAATACCGTCTTTTGCTGGTGTTAAGTTTACTTGGCTAGCATAAGTTGTATTGATTACAGCTAAATAGATTTTTTGATCATCTAATGAACGTGGTAATTGAGGCGCTTCTAATTCTACTAATTTTAGATTTTTAGGATTTTCAATAATATCTAAAGAAGTTGGTAATAAACCCACACCATCTTTTAATTTAATTAATCCTACTTTTTCTAATAACAGCAGTGAACGGCCTAAATTAGTTGGATCGTTAGGGATAGCGACTTGAGCACCATCAGGTAAATCGGCTAAATCAGTAATTTTTTTAGAATAACCTGCAATAGGATAAATAAATGTATTTCCTACAGCTGTAATTTTGAAATTACGATCTTTAATTTGCTGATCTAAATAAGGTTTGTGCTGGAATGCATTAAGATCGATATCACCGCGACTCAATGATTCATTCGGCATTACGAAGTCATTGAAAGTAACGAGTTCTACATCAAGACCGTATTTATCTTTAGCAACTTGTTTTGCTACTTCGGCAACTTGTTGCTCAGAACCAGAAATAACACCAACACGAATATGGTTTGGATCTTTTTCTTTTTCACCACAACCAGCTAATGCTAATGCGCCAACTAAAGCACTTACGACTGCGAGCGATTTAAATTTTAATGACATACATTTACCCTTATTTGATCCGTTAACTAAAAGGTTTCGATTTAATAATTGAAACCTTTAATTTAATTATTTATGTGTTGTCAGCTTCACTAAGCGATCGCCGAAAAACTGAATGATAAAAACAAGAATAACGAGTAGAACAATCACAATATTCATTACAGTTGCATTATAGCCAACGTAACCATATTGATAGCCTATTTGACCTAAACCACCTGCACCAACGGCACCACCCATTGCTGAGTAACCTACTAATGTAATCAGTGTAATAGTTGCAGCGTTAATCAAGCCTGGTAAAGATTCTGGTAATAAAATTTTCTTAATAATTTGCATTGGTGTTGCACCCATAGAACGAGATGCTTCAATTAATCCTTGTGGGATTTCCAATAGCGTATTTTCGACCATACGAGCAATAAAAGGTGCTGCTGCAACAGTTAATGGCACGATAGCTGCTTGTAAGCCAATAGATGTTCCTACAACCAAACGAGTAAAAGGGATCATCCATACAAGTAAGATAATAAAAGGGATAGCCCTAAAAATATTCACAAGTGCTGAGATAACACGATAGGCAGGTGGGTTTGCCATAATTTGTTCAGGACGTGTGACATAAAGTAAAACACCAAGTGGTAGCCCGATAACAAAACCAAAGAAGCCTGAAACGAAGGTCATGACTAAGGTTTCCCAGATCCCACTAATTAATAAATAAACCATTCCTTCAGACATAACCGAGAACCTCTACTTTCACATGATGCTCTTCTAAAAATGCAATCGACTTTTCAGTATTACCATTCTTACCGTGTAATTCAGCTAACATCACGCCAAACTTCACTCCACCGGCATAGTCCATTTGTGAACTTAAGATATTAATATCTGCGTCAAAACGACGTGCAACGATGGACATTAATGGTGCATCAACTGATTGACCATTAAATTCAAGTTTCAATAATGGGAATAAACCTTCTTCCCACTCTGGTTTCATTCGTTCTTTGTAATCTTCAGGAATATCTAATTGTAGTGTTGATTGGATAAACGCCTGAGAAACTGGTGTTTTTGGATGAGAGAAAACTTCACTCACGGCATCACTTTCAACTAATTCACCACCACTTATTACTGCAACTTGATCACAAATGCGTTTTACAACATCCATTTCATGAGTAATTAATAAAATGGTGAGGCCTAAACGACGGTTAATGTCTTTTAATAATGCTAAAATAGAGCGTGTTGTAGCTGGATCAAGCGCGCTAGTTGCTTCATCACACAATAAAACATTTGGTGAATTTGCTAGTGCGCGTGCAATTGCAACACGTTGCTTTTGTCCGCCAGATAAATTTGCTGGGTAATACTCTTTTTTATCTGACAAACCGACTAATTCAAGTAATTCATTAACACGCTTATTAATTTCAGCACGAGGCGTATTATCAAGTTCTAAGGGTAGCGCTACATTATCAAACACTGTACGAGAAGACAGTAAGTTGAAATGTTGGAAAATCATGCCAATACCACGACGTGCTTTTGTTAACTCTTTATCAGATAACTTTGTTAGATCACGACCATCAACAAGCACTTCACCTGAAGTTGGTTTTTCTAACATATTCACACAACGTATAAGTGTACTTTTACCCGCTCCTGACGATCCGATAACACCAAAAATCTGCCCTTGAGGCACATGCAGGTTAATGTTTGATAGCGCTTGTATAGAACGCTCTCCCTGCTTAAACACTTTGTTTATATTCGTCAGTTTAATCATGTTTTTCTTTATATAAGTAGATATGGGACATAAAGACTATTCTGCCCGAGTTAAAATAGATGTTAAGGCGTCTAGACGGCTAAGTCAATAAAAAAGAGTTGAAGAGTAATAAAGAAAGAAAGCCGTGGATATCATTCTCTATATAAGAAAAAACATGCGATACTAATAAAAATTTCTAAATGGAGTAATGTTGTGAGCAAGGGGATTTCTGCGATTTTCTTAGATCGCGATGGAACTATTAATATAGACCATGGTTATGTGTCTGAAAGTGATAACTTTGAGTTTATCGATGGCGTCATTGAGGCAATGGCTGAATTAAAAGCTATGGGATATGCCTTGGTACTAGTGACTAATCAATCGGGTATTGGTCGTGGCTACTATAGTGAAGATCAATTTTTACACCTAACAGAGTGGATGGATTGGTCTTTGGCTGATAGAGGTGTTGATTTAGATGGTATCTATTATTGTCCTCATCATCCTGATGCCATTATAGAAGAATATAAGAAAGCGTGTGATTGTCGCAAACCAGCCTCAGGTATGTTTATGGATGCAAAAGCACAATTAAACATCGATATGGCTTCTTCTTATATGGTAGGTGATAAAAAAGAAGATATGTTGGCAGCAAAAGCTGCGGGAGTGGGTCATAAAATTCTTGTTCGCACAGGAAAAGAGATAACTGAAGAGGCACAACAGTGCGCAGATTTTGTTCTCGATAGCCTTGCAGACTTGCCAAAATGGCTAAAAAGCTACAAAAAATAGGCACTTCGTTTAATTTACCAACAAACGAATATTTTTTTTAAAAAAACTATTGCCAGCCTCAGAAAACTCCCTATAATGCGTCCTCGTTGTCACGGCACAGGGCGCTAAGCGAACTGACTGAGAGAACGAAGAAAAAAGTGGAAAGCCTTGAAGATAAACGCTTGACACTGAATGAGGAAGATGTAGAATGCACCTCCTCGCAACAACGCAGAAGACCGGAAACGGCAGCGAATGTTGCACTGCTCTTTAACAAATTATCAGACAATCTGTGTGGGCACTCGCAGAGACGATATCTTCTAAAATATTAGATGTATCAAGTCTTGAAGAGTGAACAACAAAAGTAAATTCATTTATGAATA
>NZ_JAMQBJ010000039.1:0-287 GCF_023701425.1 Proteus sp. FZP2095 | reverse complement strand
CCGATGGTGCAACAGTATCTACCGCAAAGTCGGTTGGTTTACCCTGACCACTGGTGTTACCCGCTGGATCTGTGATTTCTGCGGTTACAGAGTATTTTCCATCTGACGTGACTTTATCCGCTGGAATAGTCACATCCGCTTTGCCCGCAGCCACTTCATTTGCGGTTAAGGTATGTTCCACGGTTTCAGTTGAACCATCAGGCTTGGTAACAGTCAGCGTTAATTTATCTCCGGCTGCACTGCCGCCCGGTACGGTAACTTCAGTCTGTACGCCGTCTTCCAGTTCC
>NZ_JAMQBJ010000038.1:0-306 GCF_023701425.1 Proteus sp. FZP2095 | reverse complement strand
GTAAACCAACCGACTTTGCGGTAGATACTGTTGCACCATCGGCACCAGAATTGAAAGCTGAAGACGATGGTTCTGTTTCCATTAAATTACCTGATGATGCAAATAAAGGTGACACTGTTGAAATCACCTTTGAAGATGAAAAAGGTGATAAACAGACGGTAACTATGGAAAAAGGGGATAATGGTTGGACATCCAGTGATCCGAACCTGATCCCAGACAGCAAAGATAATACCACCACAATTCCATCTGATAATGTAAAAGACAACAGTGAAGTGACTGCGGTTGCCAAAGATCCGAGCGGTAATG
>NZ_JAMQBJ010000037.1:0-309 GCF_023701425.1 Proteus sp. FZP2095 | reverse complement strand
CTAAGACGTTGATAGGCTGGGTGTGTAAGCGTAGCGATACGTTGAGCTAACCAGTACTAATGAACCGTGAGGCTTAACCTGACAACACCGAAGGTGTTTTGTCTGAGAGACGACAGTAGATGAAGTAGGCTTGTTTAAGATTGAACATTGCTGGTTACGAAGAGAAATCGAAGTAACGGGTGATTAAACAGAATTTGCTTGGCGGCCATAGCGCAGCGGACCCACCTGAATCCATGCCGAACTCAGAAGTGAAACGTTGTAGCGCCGATGGTAGTGTGGGGCCTCCCCATGTGAGAGTAGGGAACTGCC
>NZ_JAMQBJ010000036.1:0-311 GCF_023701425.1 Proteus sp. FZP2095 | reverse complement strand
TGGATTTATCCGGACGGGTAATCGTCAGCGTGATTTCTGCCCCTTCCTCAGTACCTCCCGGCAGAGTGACTTCTGCCTGCAAACCGTCTTTTAGTTCATCAGCATTCGCATAACCATCAGCCACTTCAGGGATGTTCAGCACCGGAGCATCTGTCACGCCATCTGTTTTTGAGGTCACCGTTGTCGGATCACTTTCATTACCGCTCGGATCTTTGGCAACCGCAGTCACTTCACTGTTGTCTTTTACATTATCAGATGGAATTGTGGTGGTATTATCTTTGCTGTCTGGGATCAGGTTCGGATCACTGGAT
>NZ_JAMQBJ010000035.1:0-313 GCF_023701425.1 Proteus sp. FZP2095 | reverse complement strand
TATTGTTCACCGATAAAATCTAGGTAAAAAACGCATAATGACCCAATGTGGTACTAATCAAAACGGAGCGAAGCGACATCTTAATCTTGTCTTTGCTTTTCTCCATGATCAGTTATTGGGTCATGGTCTCTTAGCTCGTTAATCTGGCTAAGTTTGGTTAGGTTGGGCTTCTTTCGACACTTCGCAATCCAAGAAATCCCTAGTCAGTTGATTGGTGCTCTTATCAGGTACGCACTGTAATCTTTCGATACCGCAGCGTGATTCGGAGGTAGAGCCGGAATTTCGTTTTCCGGTACGTTTTACTACCACAATT
>NZ_JAMQBJ010000034.1:0-317 GCF_023701425.1 Proteus sp. FZP2095 | reverse complement strand
CTAAGACGTTGATAGGCTGGGTGTGTAAGCGTAGCGATACGTTGAGCTAACCAGTACTAATGAACCGTGAGGCTTAACCTGACAACACCGAAGGTGTTTTGTCTGAGAGACGACAGTAGATGAAGTAAGCTTGTTTAAGATTGAACATTGCTGGTTATAGCGTAGAGATACAAAATAACGGGTAATTAAACAGAATTTGCTTGGCGGCCATAGCGCAGCGGACCCACCTGAATCCATGCCGAACTCAGAAGTGAAACGTTGTAGCGCCGATGGTAGTGTGGGGCCTCCCCATGTGAGAGTAGGGAACTGCCAGGCAT
>NZ_JAMQBJ010000033.1:0-318 GCF_023701425.1 Proteus sp. FZP2095 | reverse complement strand
AGCGACAGCATCTATCTGTCTTTGCTTTTCTCCATGATCGGTGATTGGGTCATGGCTTCTTAGCTAGTTCCATTAGCTAAGTCTGGTGCTTTTGGTTAGGTTGGGCTTCTTTCGACGGTGCAATCCAAGAAATCCCTAGTCCGTTGATTGGTGCTCTTATCAGGTACGCACTGTAATCTTTCGATACCGCAGCGTGATTCGGAGGCAGAGCCGGAATTTCGTTTTCCGTTACGTTTTACTACCACAATTTGCCTGTTTATCCTTTCGGAGACCGGGCTAAGTCCGAGTCAATCAAGTGGTGCATTTGAGTTAGTGTCT
>NZ_JAMQBJ010000032.1:0-327 GCF_023701425.1 Proteus sp. FZP2095 | reverse complement strand
AAAACGAAACACGTTCAATGGGGTTCACTTGCCATCGCTGGGGCGAGTCATTTCGATTCGGCTCCCCCTGTTTTTCACTATCTTCGCTGGACGCTCATCAGGAGAAAAACAAAAAGCCTAACGCCCTCGTATTACACGGTTGGTCAAATCGCTTCTTGCCACAAAACAAGTTTGTGTCTTTCAGCGATTTCGCATCGTTTTTCTTGTCAGTTTGCATGATGTTAAAAACGCACTCAGAAGCTCGCAAAACCGTTCTAAACTTTCAGCGTAGATTTGGGTGTTTTGTAGGGTGATCGTGTCTTAAAATCGTTTTGAGGGGCTTTGATG
>NZ_JAMQBJ010000031.1:0-328 GCF_023701425.1 Proteus sp. FZP2095 | reverse complement strand
TGCATCTGATCGGACAGGGCGTCTAAGAGCGGCGCAATACGTCTGATCTCATCGGCCGGCGATACAGGCCTCGCGTCCGGATGGCTGGCGGCCGGTCCGACATCCACGACGTCTGCTCCGACTCGCAGCATTTCGATCGCCGCGGTGACAGCGCCGGCGGGGTCTAGCCGCCGGCTCTCATCGTAGAAGGAGTCCTCGGTGAGATTCAGAATGCCGAACACCGTCACCATGGCGTCGTCCTCCGCAGCGACTTCCACGATGGGGATCGGGCGAGCAAAAAGGCAGCAATTATGAGCCCCATACCTACAAAGCCCCACGCATCAAGCTT
>NZ_JAMQBJ010000030.1:0-337 GCF_023701425.1 Proteus sp. FZP2095 | reverse complement strand
AGACCCATTATGTTAAACGGGAGAGTTAGCTTACAAATACCGCCCGTTCATCCGCATCAAAGCCCATCAAATCGATTTTAAGACACGATCACACTATCAAGCACCCAAAACCACCCTGAAAGATTATAACGGGTTCTGAGCCATTATAGTGCGTTTTTAACAATGTTTTATTTCAGGTGAAATCATTAACGTAAGGCTTAAAATAATCCATATTTATAATTTTTATTTTTTACTTTTGATAAATTTATAAAACGGGGTTTCACTAACGTAAAAACCAGAGTGGCTGATTTCATCCATGATGCTAGACCAACTTTTACCTTGTTTTTTTAATTCCATA
>NZ_JAMQBJ010000002.1:516305-602196 GCF_023701425.1 Proteus sp. FZP2095 | reverse complement strand
AATTTACTTTTGTTGTTCACTCTTCAAGACTTGATACATCTAATATTTTAGAAGATATCGTCTCTGCGAGTGCCCACACAGATTGTCTGATAATTTGTTAAAGAGCAGTGCAACATTCGCTGCCGTTCCCGGTCTTCTGCGTTGTTGCGAGGAGGTGCATTCTACATCTTCCTCATTCAGTGTCAAGCGTTTATTTACAAGGCTTTCCACTTTTTTTTTCTTCGTTCTCTCGGCTAACTCACTTAGCGTGGTTTGCCGTGACAACGAGGACGCATTATAGGGAGTTTTCTGAATGTGACAAGTATTATTTAAAAAAAACCTTTCAATAGCGCACTTTGTAATCAAACCGGTCTTATTGGTACAAATAATAGACAGTATTTGCCTAAAAAAGTTTCAAGTATAAAAACACTATTTGTAGATTATCTTTATTCTCTCTAATTAAGACATAAAACATAAAAAAAGAGGCTTATATAAGCCTCTTTTTCAATTTAATAGTGTCTCTTCTTTATCAGAAGCAATAGAGAATAGCCTCTATTACTGTTTTGCAATTATCTTATTGTCATCTAAATCTAAGATAATCTCTTTACCCGGTAATAATTTGCCAGACAAGATATCTTGAGCTAATGGGTTTTCAACCTCTTGCTGGATAGCCCGTTTCAATGGACGCGCACCATAAATTGGATCGAATCCAACTTCGCTCAATTTCTCTAATGCAGCGCCTGTAATTGTAACGTGATAACCACGTTCTTCTAAACGCTGGTATAAACGACGCAACTGAATTTGTGCAATCGCAGCAATGTTTTCTTTACCTAATGGGTGGAATACCACAACTTCATCAATACGGTTAATAAACTCTGGTCTGAAATGATGGCCAACAACATCCATCACAATAGTTTTCATTTCAGGGTAATCAATTGTCCCGAAACGTTCTTGAATTAAATCAGACCCTAAGTTCGATGTCATAATCACAACTGTATTACGAAAATCGACAGTTCTACCTTGTCCATCCGTTAAACGACCATCATCCAATACTTGTAATAAGATATTGAATACATCTGGATGCGCTTTTTCAACTTCATCTAATAAGATGACTGAATAAGGGCGACGGCGAACGGCTTCTGTTAAATATCCACCTTCTTCGTAACCAACATATCCTGGAGGCGCACCCACTAAACGAGAAACGGAGTGTTTTTCCATAAACTCAGACATATCGATACGAACCATTGCATCATCACTATCAAACAAGAAGTTCGCTAATGCTTTACACAACTCAGTCTTACCAACCCCTGTTGGTCCTAAGAATAAGAACGAACCTATTGGACGATTAGGATCTGATAATCCAGCACGACTACGGCGGATAGCATTAGATACTGCACTTACAGCCTCAGCCTGGCCAATAACACGTCTATGTAATTCTTGTTCCATTCTTAGCAGTTTTTCACGTTCCCCTTCTAGCATTCTAGATACAGGAATACCTGTCCAACGCGCTAAGATCTCAGCAATTTCAGCATCAGTGACTTTATTACGTAACAGCTTCATATGCTTATCTTCAGCTTTATTAGCTTCAGCAAGCTGTTTTTCTAATGTTGGAATTTGCCCATATTGGATCTCTGACATTTTAGCTAAATCACCACTACGACGAGCTTGCTCTAATGCAATACGTGCTTGCTCTAATTCAGACTTAATATGCTGAGTACCCGTAAGCTCTGCTTTTTCTGCTTTCCACTCTTCTTCTAAAACAGAATATTCTTTCTCTTTTTCAGCAAGTTCTTCATTTAGCATTTCTAAACGTTTTTTACTTGCGTCATCAGACTCTTTTTGCAGTGCTTGTTGCTCAAGTTTAAGCTGAATAATACGTCTATCAAGTCTATCTAATGCTTCTGGTTTTGAATCCATTTGCATACGTAGGCTCGCACCCGCTTCATCAATCAAGTCAATCGCTTTATCTGGCAACATACGGTCAGAAATATAGCGATGAGATAAAGTCGCTGCGGCAACAATCGCAGGATCAGTAATTTGAACATGATGATGAAGTTCATAACGTTCTTTCAGACCACGCAAAATAGCAATTGTGTCTTCTACTGTTGGCTCTGCCACATACACTTTTTGGAAACGACGTTCTAATGCCGCATCTTTTTCAATGTATTGACGATATTCATCTAGTGTTGTTGCCCCCACACAATGCAACTCACCACGAGCTAATGCAGGCTTTAACATATTTCCCGCATCCATAGCGCCGTCGGCTTTACCTGCGCCAACCATTGTGTGTAATTCATCAATAAACAGAATAACGCTACCTTCCTGTTTAGATAAATCATTTAAAACGGCTTTTAAACGCTCTTCAAATTCACCACGATATTTAGCACCCGCTAATAACGACCCCATATCTAAAGAAAGTACACGTTTATTTTTTAAACCTTCAGGGACTTCGCCATTAACAATACGTTGCGCTAAACCTTCAACTATTGCCGTTTTACCTACCCCCGGTTCACCAATAAGTACAGGGTTATTTTTAGTACGGCGTTGTAGAACTTGAATAGTTCTTCTTATTTCTTCATCACGACCAATGACAGGATCGAGTTTGCCTTGTTCTGCTCTTTCCGTTAAATCCACAGTATATTTTTTCAATGCCTGACGTTGGTCTTCTGCATTTTGATCGTTCACTGTTTCTCCACCACGTATTTTTTCAATCGCTATCTCAAGACTTGCTTTATTCGCTCCGGCTGCTTTTAGCATGTCAGCAACTTGACCACCGGTTTCCATAGCAGCTAAAAGAAAGAGCTCTGATGAAATAAATTCATCACCTTTTTTCTGTGCCAATTTATCGCACAAATTAAGATGCTTAATTAAATCATTTGAGGGATGAACCTCTCCACCAGCACCTTCGACTTTAGGTAATCGAGACAAAGCATCATTAATTCGCTCGTTAAATTGCGATGCATTAACACCTACAGATGTTAATAGAGGGCGAATTGAGCCACCTTGTTGATTAAATAACGCACTCAGTAAATGTATGGGTTCTATAAATTGATTATCGTTCCCAAGTGCCAATGACTGGGCGTCTGCGAGAGCTTGCTGGAATTTATTGGTTAATTTATCCAGACGCATAACACCTCCAAGTAAAATTTAAAGTAAAATTCGTAACTGGAGAATAGATGAGGTCATTTTGACAATATTCAAGCTCAAAATAAAAATTTTGAGCAAAAATATTTATCAATATTTGAGATAAGTGAGAAAAATCGTTGAGAAAAAGTTTATTTAATCCAGATTAATGATGCCATTCGTCCTGTTATATGCTCTCGTCTATAAGAGAAAAAGCGCGATGGATCAGTGACAGTACAAAAATCACCACCATAAATCTGAGTTACCCCACTTTCCTGTAAGATTATTCTCGCTAACATATAAATATTAGCTAAGTATTTACCGTTGTGGGGAATAAAAGCAGGCTCAAAGGCAATATTTTTTTCGATAAATGCCAACCGAACTTCTGCACCGACCTCAAAAGCGGTTGGCCCAATTGCAGGACCTAACCATGCCATAATTTGATCTTTAGGTGCTTTAAAATGCGCAAGTGTATTTTGTAATACACCGTGGCAAAGCCCTCGCCACCCACCATGAGCTGCGCCAACTTCTGTTCCATCAACAGTTGTAAAAAGGACAGGCAAACAATCTGCCGTCATAATTGCACAAACTTTTTTTTCAGTAGAGGTGTAAAGGGCATCACCTTGTACTTCATTATTTTTCTCAGTATTTAGTGTAACAACATGAGTACCATGAACTTGTTCAAGCCATAGTGGCATTTCAGGTAATTGAGCTTGTTGACAAATTCTGCGTCTATTTTCTTCGACATCAGATAATTTATCACCAACATGAGTACCTAAGTTGAGGCTATTATAAGGTGGCAGACTAATCCCCCCTTCTCTCAAGGTACTACAAGATCCAATATTTTCAGGTTGTGGCCAATCTGGAAAAATCAATGAAGTCATTTACCAATCCATTTCATCTTTAAACTGTTCAACGTCAGCTTTTAGCACATCGATAAGCTTAACCATATCATCAGGTAATGGTGCATGCCATTCCATTTCAATACCCGTTATTGGATGATAAAGACGTAGCATCGTTGCGTGTAGAGCTTGTCTATCAAATAAACGTAACGTTTCACGTAACTCATCTGATGCCCCTTTTAAAGGACGAGGTCTTCCTGCATAAAGCTGATCACCAATTAACGCATGGTGAATATGAGCCATATGAACACGAATTTGGTGAGTACGCCCAGTTTCTAAACGTAAACGCAAACGTGTATGAGCACGGAAATGCTCCATGACACGATAATGTGTTATTGCTGGTTTACCCATTGGATGCACAGCCATATGAGTACGTTTAGTTGGATGTCGAGAAATAGGTTCATTCACTAATCCACCTGCCGTCATTCTTCCTGTTGCAACCGCCTCATACTCACGGGTGATTTCACGACGTTGTAAAGCTTCTACTAAATGCGTTTGAGCAGGAACTGTTTTTGCTACAACCATCAAACCTGTTGTATCTTTATCCAATCGGTGGACAATACCTGCACGAGGTACATTAGCAATCTCTGGATAGCGATAAAGTAATGCGTTTAATACAGTGCCATCTGGGTTACCAGCACCAGGATGTACAACGAGATCTCTTGGCTTATTGATAACTAAAATATCATCATCTTCATAGACGATATTTAACGGAATATTCTGAGGCTCCCAGCGAACTTCCTCTTCAATTAAGGCATCGACTTCAATTTTTTCACCGCCAAGCATTTTTTCTTTTGGCTTATTGATGATTTTATCGTTAACCTGCACTCTATTGTCTAAGATCCACTCTTTTATACGGGATCTTGAATAATCAGGGAACATTTCGGCCAAAGCTTGATCTAAGCGTTGACCCAGCTGTGAATCTGCGACTGTAGCATTAAGTCGTATTTGTTGAGACATAAATAATTTTCTATTAATTAAGTTAGTGTTTTGACGGCACAGCCGTTTCATTTAAAATGAGTTATAGTGTAACCGATTTCAGGGGAGCTTCACGGAGAGACTCCCCAAACCTATTCAGAGGATAATCAATACGTGATGAGACGCATTAAATACCTGGTGGCAGCGGCCACTGTAAGCCTGTTACTTGCTGGCTGTTCGAGTTCAGACAAAGACGCTACTGCCGATATGTCGCCTTCTGAGCTTTACTCAACCAGTCAGGAAAAATTGCTAGATGGCAATTATGGAGCGGCTATCAAACAATTAGAGTCTCTCGATAATCGCTATCCTTTTGGCCCTTACTCGCAACAAGTTCAACTCGATCTGATTTATGCTTATTATAAATCAGCGGAACTACCAATGGCGATTTCTGCAATCGACCGTTTTATGCGATTAAACCCAACCCATCCTAATATCGACTATGTTCTTTATATGCGTGGCTTAACAGCTCAAGCATTAGATGATAGTGCATTACAAGGATTCTTTGGTATTGATCGTTCAGACCGTGATCCTCAACATGCAATCGTAGCATTTAAAGATTTTAGTCAATTAGTTCGTTACTATCCAGACAGCCTTTATGTCGCCGATGCAACCAAACGCCTAGTCTTTCTTAAAAACCGTTTAGCGAAGTATGAGCTTTCTGTTGCGAAATTCTATACTAAACGAGGGGCTTATGTCGCGGTTATTAATAGAGTAGAGCAAATGATGCGTGATTATCCTGATACACAAGCCACTCGTGATGCGCTTGTCTACATGGAAAACGCTTATAAAGAATTAGGTCTGACACAAGAAGCTGAAAAAGTAGCTTCATTGATTGCAGCAAATCCAGCCTAACTAAAACATCACCATCAAAAACAGCAGCTTATCGCTGCTGTTTTTTTATTCTTTTCTAACTAAATTGTCTTTACTTTTCATCAGCCCAACCTTTCTAATATGACTGAATAAATGCAACTTAACAAGCGGTCTTTTTCAGCTATTTATCATTTGTCACGTTTCTATTACTAGTTACACATACATCTAACAAAAAGTGATTTTGATCATGTTTTAAATTGTGTATCACTATATTCTGAAGTTATCGAAGACGGAGTAATAAAGAGGTAACTATATGATTATAAATATTACTAGCAAACAAATGGAAATTACCCCAGCACTACGTGAACACATTGAAAGCCGTCTAACTAAACTCAATAAATGGCAGGTGAATTTAATCAATCCTCATATTATTCTTACGAAAGATCCTAAAGGTTTTAGTGTTGATGCCAGCATTCATACACCAAATGGGCAACTGGTCGCTAATGCACAACACGCCGATATGTATGTTGCAATTAATGACTTACTCGCAAAACTTGAACGTCAATTAAACAAAGTTCAGCATAAAAACGAATCTCGTCGGGCTGATAACAGCCTAAAAGAAGAGAATTTACTTGTCGATGAAATGTAAATAGTAAAGCAAGATTAAAAATTAGAATAAATCACTGACTCAAAACGCCTCTGCGCATCCTCGTGATGCGCTTTTTATTGTATTTATCTTGACTCCTTTCACATCATCATGTTTGATAGCTATATGTTAAATAATTTACCAATCAATATAATGAACAGACACTCACATTTGCCTTTCTTCTTTTTCTTTTTACTCTTTCATTAAGAGGCTTTGTCATTTCAGAAAGAAAAGTAAGAACGACAATAGCCTCCAACTGGAGGCTTTTTTATTTATGATGGTATGACATAACGGTACAGGGCTTAAACATGGAAAAACTCGATTTATTAGCAATCAGAGATAAAATCACGACGTTAGATTCAGAATTACTAACGTTGTTAGCAAACAGACGCCAATTATCTGCTGATGTCGCTCAATTTAAATTGAATACACATCGCCCTATTAGAGATAAAAATCGTGAGCGTGAATTACTTGATTTATTAATTGAGAAAGGAAAAAACGTTGGGCTAGATGGTTTTTATATTAGTCGTATTTTTCAAATGATCATTGAAGACTCTGTCTTAACGCAACAAGCCATCCTACAACAACATCTTAATGCAACACCTAATGAGTCAGCTAGAATTGCTTATTTAGGGCCTAAAGGCTCTTATTCACATATTGCCACTCGTCAATATGCAGCTCGCCATTTTGATACCTTCGTTGATTGTACTTGTCAGAAATTTGACGACATTTTTACACTTGTCGATACCGGTCAAGCTGATTACGGTTTACTGCCAATTGAAAATACCAGCTCTGGTGCAATTAATGATGTTTACGATTTACTGCAAACAACATCAATCTCTATTGTTGGGGAAATTCGCATCCCTATTAATCATGCACTTTTAACGAGTGTTGATAGTAATCCAGAAGAATTGCAAACTATTTATAGTCACCCTCAACCATTCCAACAATGTAGTCATTATTTAAATCAGTATCCAAACTGGAAGATTGAATATTGCGAAAGCACAGCAGCTGCAATGGAAAAAGTGGCTCTTGCGCAATCTCCACACGTTGCTGCTATTGGTAGTGAAGCCGGTGGCTCTCTTTATGGTTTAAAACCTTTAGCTAATAATTTAGCAAACCAGCAAATAAACGTAACTCGCTTTATTGTTATTGCTCGAAAAGCAATTGATGTTTCAGACCAAGTTCCTGCTAAAACAACCTTCTTAATGGCAACAGGGCAACAAGCGGGTGCATTAGTTGATGCATTAATGATTTTAAAAAAATACGACATTATTATGACAAAACTCGAGTCGCGTCCTATTAATGGTACTCCTTGGGAAGAAATGTTTTATATTGATGTTCAAGCAAATTTACGTGATATCAATATGCAAAAAGCCTTACACGATTTATCACAAACAACACGCTCATTAAAAATATTAGGCTGTTACCCTTCAGAAAATGTTGTTCCTGTTGAAGTGAAATAACCTCATACAAAGATAAAAGCCAGATAGGATATAACTATCTGGCTTTTCTTTTACGTTCTTATTTAACGTTAATTATAAGAAACCATACATCGCAGCAAATACCCAACCAAAGACACAGGAAACTGTTACACCAATTAATCCTGGTAAAATAAAGCTGTGGTTAATAACAAAACGCCCTATTCGAGTTGTACCAGAACGGTCAAATTGAATTGCCGCTAAGTCACTAGGATAAGTTGGTAGAATATAATAACCATAACAAGCTGGTGCCGATGCAATGATATATGCAGGATCAACACCAATACCCAATGCTAAAGGAACAATCGCAGCCAAAGCCGCCGCTTGAGAGTTAACAAACTTAGATACTAATAATAAGACAACTGCATAAGCCCAAGGGTATTCTCGTACTAATTGCCCCAATGCTGCTTCTATTTCTTTCATATGCGCAGAGAACATTGTCTCTGCCATCCAAGCAATACCATACACAGCAACAATTGCTATCATCCCTGAACGGAATACTTCATTTTTAGAAATAAGAGAAGGGTTGGTTTTACAAATAATAATAATTGATGCACCAGCTAATAACATAAACATCTGAATAACGAGTACCATAGATAATGGTTTACCATTAAATACAGGACGTATTTCAGAGAAGGCACCTAATATTGCAACAACAGCAATTGCACCTAAAAATATCCACATTGCTACCCAGTTTTTCATTGGGAGTTTTTTATCTAGAAGTGTTGCTGTATCACCATAAACATAATCATGGTTTTCAGGCACTGAAACAAATTCTTGGAAACGTTGGTCTTTATCTAAGTCTTTTCCTCTAAACCAACTAAAGATACCAATAGCTAAAATACCAATAAAAGTTGAAGGAATAGTAATTGCTAATAAATCTAAAAACTCCAGATGTTTACCATTAAAAGTTACATCACCAAGCATTGCGACTAATGTAACAACAGCAACGGAGACTGGGCTGGCAATAATCCCCATTTGAGAGCCAATTGTACTTGCCGCCATTGGCCTTTCAGGGCGAATATTATTTTTAATCGACACGTCATAAATAATTGGCAATATGGTATAAACAACGTGTCCAGTACCACATAATATTGTAAGAGTACAAGTTACGAGTGGTGCAACAATAGAAATATATTTTGGATTTTTACGTAATAACTTTTCTGCTATTTGCAACATAACATCTAACCCACCAGATGCTTGTAATGTTGCTGATGCAGAGACAACGGCAATAATAACTAGCATTACATCAACAGGTGGTTTTCCCGGAGGGAGTTTAAAAATGAAAACTAAAATAACCAGACCTACACCACCTAACAGACCTAATGCAATTCCCCCTTTCCTGGCCCCATAAAATAGACACACTAATATAATGGCTAGTTGTATTAAAAAATCCATAAATTACCCCTTAAAAAACACGTCGGAATATAAATAAAAAATAATACAATTAAATTTTTAGCACTTCTTGCAACAAAAAGAGTTTATAAAATATAATTTACGATAATTGTTATAGTCATTTTTTTGATCATTGTTATAGTTTTTATAATACCTTTTAATTTCATTCAGTTTTAAGATCTCATCAACAAATAACTTTTAATAAAAAGACAATATCGAACATTAATTATTCTTTAATTAAACTCGCTAATAACAATTAAATAACAATAAATATAATATAGATTAGTTTCTTGATAAATTTAGATATTTATCCCATTGTTTTTAAATGTATATTTATATTTATCTACTTTTATTTTCTGAATAAAAATAGATGGTTTTTATCTATTATTAATTTTTTTGAAATGACAGGGAGATAATATGAATACTTTTATCATACTGATTTTAAGTCTATTTTTTACTAATAACGTAGATGAAGTTCAATCAAAAAAGAGCTATTACGCTTATTCATTAACGTCTCAATCAGATTTGAGTCGTTGCACAGTAAGCCCTTGTCCTGATCCCAAAGACTATTGACTTATAGCATATTGTTTAAAAAGGAATTTTTATGAATAAAAAATATATATTAATACTCTCATTTTTATTCACTAATTATGCAAGTGCTCATTTTTATGAAGAAGCAAAAGAAAATAGAGCATCAATAAATGAATATTCTCAAAGTAATAGCAATGCTTCTGATCCTAGTGGTTGCGTTTGGCCGCTTTGTGATGATGAGTGGCGATAAGCTAAACACGAAATAATTAATAAAATAAAAAGGCCGAACAATTTATTTATTGCTCGGCCTTTTATATAACAAATAATTTAACTAGATTCGGCTATCATTCGCTTTTTGTAATAATACACCACTCTCTTTCATAAACTGAGAAGCATAATCACCAAACCAATCACTCACGTTATTAAATGAATGGATAAACTCACTCTTTGCATTTATATCTAATAGATCGATAGCTTGACCTAATGAGTGATGATATCTACGAATTAATTCAATATTCTCTTTCGATGACAAAATAATATCAGCATAAAGTTGTGGATCTTGAGCAAATAAGCGCCCTATCATTGCCAATTCTAAGCGATAAATAGGTGATGAGAGTCTCAGTAAACTAGCTAAATCAACTTTTTCTTTTGCTAAATGCTGGCCATAAGCAAAAGTAGTAAAATGTCGAAGAGCTTGAATAAAACTCATATTTTTATCATGCTCTTCTGGGGCAATAGCCTCAATTCTTGCTCCCCATACCATTAACTGCTCTAACAACCATTCAAATGAAGTATGGTTTCGTCCTTCACAGTACGCCACAACCTGTTTTGCTAAGCTAGGTACATCAGGCCCAAACATTGGATGAAGACCTAAAACAGGCCCACTATGTGCTTTTAACATCGCCTCTAGAGGGGCTTTTTTAATAGAAGCGAGATCTACAAGTAAACAGTTTTCAGGTAATACAGGAAGTTTTTCAATAACCTCAACAGTTAAATGAATAGGTACACTGATAATCACCATTCCTGCATCATCAAAAATAGCAGGTGACTTAGTTTGCCATTCATCCGCTTCTAAGCTTTCAATTTGATAACCAGAAAGTGTAAACAAACGAGAAAATAGTTTACCCATTTTCCCATTTCCTCCCACAATAACGATTTTACCAAGTTGAGGATTGAGAGTTTTAAATCCTTTATCATTCTCTTTAGTATAGGATTCTCGCATCACTCGACGTAATACATCTTCAATTAAATCTGGGGAAATTCCCATCTTTTGTGCATCATTACGACGAGAAGCAAGCATGGAGGCTTCTCTATCAGGTGCATAAATCGGTAAGCCGTGGCGGTTTTTAACTTCACCCACTTCAGCTACCAGTTGCATTCTTTTTGCGAGTAAAGAAAGCAGTGATTTATCTACCTGATCAATTTGCTCACGCAAACCTTGTAATTCTTCAGCCATCTATGCTTGCCTCTTTTTTCTTTATGATTATCTAACTTAACTAACTTTTTTTAACTGTGCTTCACGCTGAGCCAAAATCGGAGAAAGTTGAGCATGTAAATTTCTTAACACTGACTCTGTTGTTTCCCAACTAATACATGCATCTGTCACTGAAACACCATATTTCATTTCACTACGCGATTGCTCTGATGATTGATTGCCTTCATTAATATGGCTTTCTAACATAATACCAGTGATAGATTCATTACCTTTAGTAATTTGCTCAATCACTGAATCAACCACTGCCGTTTGACGGCGGAAATCTTTGTTAGAGTTACCGTGGCTACAATCAATCATTAATGATGGTTTTAATCCTGCTTTTACCATTTGAGCTTCGCATTGAGCAACATCTTCTTCATGGTAGTTTGGTGTTTTACCACCACGTAAAATCACATGACCATCAGGATTACCTTGTGTTTGTAATAAACAAACTTGTCCTGATTGATTAATTCCCATAAAACGGTGTGGCATAGAAGCCGCTTTCATCGCGTTAATTGCGGTATCTAAATTACCATCTGTTCCGTTTTTAAATCCAACTGGCATTGAAAGCCCTGATGCCATTTCACGGTGAGTTTGAGATTCAGTAGTTCTAGCACCAATTGCAGACCAACTAAATAAATCACCTAAGTATTGTGGATTGTTTGGATCTAATGCTTCAGTTGCCAGAGGCAGGCCTAATTGTACTAGTTCGGTCAGCAGCTTACGGGCAATATGTAGCCCTTTTTCCATTTCAAAACTACCATCCATAAATGGATCGCTAATTAAGCCTTTCCAGCCAACAGTTGTACGAGGTTTTTCAAAGTAGACACGCATCACAATATACAGACTATCACTTAATTCAGACGCTAAGACTTTCAGGCGTTTTGCGTAATCTAACGCAACATCGACATCATGAATGGAACAAGGCCCACATACCACGAGTAAGCGAGGATCACGACGTTGAACAATTTCAGAAATTGTTTGACGTGACTGAGCAATGGCATGCAGATCATTGCGACTCAATGGGTATTTTTGTTTTAACTCTTCTGGAGTAATTAAAACCAGCTCTTCGCTGATATTCACATTATTGAGTGCGTCTTTTTGCATGATCATAATCTTTACCTTTTTTATATCTGTCATTGTGATTTTTTGTGTGTCTGAAGGATAAGATAACATGCAATGTAAAGAAATCAATCCATATTTTTAATAAATTTGACACCATTGTAATTCAATCTTTACACCAATGGCTTTTATTATAAATAAACAATAAATAACAACCAGTTAAAAACATTAAACGAGATAAAAACAATGTGACGAAGATTAAATTAAAACGCAGAAATGTAAATAATTGTTTACACATTATCTTTTAATGAGTCTCAATATAAGAAGAATAGATAAGATGGGGATATAAAAAGCAAAAAGGAGAAAAAACTAACAAACAATATTTTCAATATAAGGGATATAAAAAAAGGTCAGCAAATGCTGACCTTTTAACAATAACTTTCGGATGTGCGAAAGCGTATTATTTAGCGTTAAGACGCTCTTTGATACGAGCAGCCTTACCTGAACGCTCACGCAGGTAGTACAGTTTAGCTTGACGAACCGCACCACGACGTTTAACAGTGATGCTATCTACGACTGGAGAGTGAGTTTGGAATACACGCTCAACACCTTCGCCATTAGAAATTTTACGAACAGTGAATGCAGAGTGCAGACCGCGGTTACGAATAGCGATAACCACGCCCTCGAATGCCTGCAGACGTTTTTTAGAACCTTCAACAACCCATACTTTAACTTCTAAAGTGTCACCAGGACGGAATGAAGGAACATCTTGCTTCATCTGTTCTTGTTCGATTTGTTTAATAATATTGCTCATAATAACTCTCTTACCCTAGGTAAACTGATATTAATGACATCTTGTGTCAGACTTACTCTGCTGTTCCTGACAGATGTTCCCGTTGGAACTCTGTTAACAGCACTCTTTGCTCGTCAGTCAGAGCTAGGCTTTCCAGAAGCTCAGGTCTTCTTAGCCAGGTTCGACCCAGTGATTGTTTCATACGCCAGCGATTAATATGAGCATGGTTGCCTGACAGTAAAACTGCCGGAACTTCCATACCATCTAAAACCTCTGGGCGAGTATAATGAGGATGATCCAGTAAACCTTCAGCAAAAGAATCTTCTTTCGCAGAGGCTGCGTGTCCGAGGACACCCGGTACAAAGCGCGCTACTGCATCTATCATTATCATGGCAGGTAATTCCCCACCACTTAATACGTAATCACCTACAGACCACTCTTCATCGATTTCAGTCTGAATGACACGCTCATCTATACCTTCATACCGACCACAAACTAGAATTAGCTTCTCATTTGTTGCCAGTTCACAAACTCCTTGTTGATCGAGTTTGCGTCCCTGAGGTGATAAATAAATCACCTTTGCTCCATCACCTGCCGCAGCTTTCGCTTGATGAATGGCTTCCCTTAAAGGTTGAACCATCATCAACATACCGGGACCACCGCCATAAGGACGATCATCAACGGTATTGTGTCTGTCGTATGTAAAATCTCGGGGATTCCAACATTCTACATTGAGCAGACCATGCTTCACTGCCCGACCAGTCACCCCGTACTCGGTTATAGAGCGGAACATTTCTGGAAATAGGCTAATTACCCCAATCCACATTTTTGTGTCCCACTATTGAGAACCGTTAACCGGATAATCTAAAAACCAGGATCCCAATCAACGATAATTTTTTTCGCTGAGAGATCGACTTTCTTGATAACCTGCCCATCAAGAAACGGAACTAACCGTTCCCCGATACCGAACGCATCTTTCAGATTCGCTTTAATTACCATGACATCATTTGAGCCCGTTTCCATCATGTCTGTAACGACACCCAGATCATAGCCTTTATCAGTTTCTACATGACAACCCATCAGATCTTTCCAGTAATATTCACCTTCAAGTTCTGGAAGTTGCGAAGCATTCACGACAATTTCAAAATTAGTCAGGAAATTGGCCGCATCTCTGTCATCAATACCTTTTAGCTTGACGATAATATCTTGGTTGTGATGTTTCCAGCTTTCAATTTCAATGGTTTCCCACTGTCCATGACGCTGAATAAACCACGGTTGATATTCAAAAATGTTTTCGGCGTGTTCGGTGGAGGAAAAAACTCTGAGCCAACCACGGATCCCGTAAGGTGAGCCCAACTTACCCATAACAATAGGTTCTACAGGCTCTTTTAAGGTTTTTTGTTCGCTCATTATTACCACCGCGACAGATTAAGCGCTTTTCTTCGCTGATTTGATCAGGCCAGCAACACGTTCTGAAACTGTTGCGCCTTGAGCAACCCAGTGTTCAACACGGTCTACGTCTAAACGTAATTCTTCTGCATTACCGGTTGCCAGTGGGTTATAAAAGCCTACACGCTCAATGAAACGACCATCACGCGCATTACGGCTATCGGTTACTACTACTTGATAAAACGGACGCTTTTTTGCGCCGCCACGAGCTAAACGAATTGTTACCATAACATCCTCATTAGTTAATAAAACAACCAGACGCCATCGAGGAACGGAGTCCGGTTGTCATATAAAAAGCCCGAAAAGTTTACTCACTTTGGCGAAAAAAGCAATCCAAAGCACGTTTTTTTTCAGGCTTTTTGATTTTATCGGCCTGGGAATCCAGGTGGCATCATACCTTTCATGCTACGCATCATCTTAGCCATGCCACCTTTTTTCATTTTTTTCATCATACGTTGCATATCATCAAACTGTTTTAACAAACGGTTGACGTCTTGCACTTGTGTTCCTGAACCCGCTGCAATACGGCGTTTTCTGGAACCTTTGATGATTTCCGGTTTTTGACGTTCTTTTTTAGTCATGGAATTAATAATCGCTTCCATTTTCACTAAAATTGAATCATCCATTTGTGATTTTACTGCATCTGGCACCTGAGACATACCCGGCATTTTGCTTAACATACTCGCCATGCCACCCATGTTCTTCATTTGCTTTAATTGATCTAAGAAATCATTTAGATCAAAGCCATCACCTTTTTTAAGTTTTGTCGCTAACTTTTCAGCTTGGGCTCTATCAACTTTGCTTTCAATGTCTTCAATCAAAGAAAGAACATCACCCATACCTAAAATACGAGAGGCGATACGATCTGGGTGGAAAGGTTCTAAGGCTTCTGTTTTTTCTCCAACACCGAGGAATTTAATTGGCTTACCGGTGATATGGCGAATTGATAATGCCGCACCACCGCGCGCATCGCCATCAACTTTGGTTAACACAACCCCTGTCAGTGGCAATGCTTCATTAAATGCTTTTGCTGTATTTGCCGCATCCTGCCCCGTCATGGCATCAACAACAAACAGGGTTTCAACTGGATTAATGGCTTTATGGAGAAGTTGGATCTCTTCCATCATACCTTCATCTACGTGTAAACGACCGGCTGTATCCACCAGCAATACATCATAGAATTGAAGTTGTGCATGTTTTAATGCATTACTTGCAATTGTGACTGGATTTTCTTGAACAGTCGAAGGGAAGAAATCAATGCCAACCGTTTCGGCTAACGTTTCAAGCTGTTTAATCGCTGCTGGGCGATAAACGTCAGCAGAAACAACAAGAACTTTTTTCTTCTTTTTCTCTTTTAAGAACTTACCTAATTTTGCGACACTGGTCGTTTTACCGGCACCTTGTAAACCTGCCATTAACACTACAGCTGGCGGTTGTGCTGATAGATCAAGGTCAGTATTCACTTCCCCCATCGCATTGACGAGTTCATTTTGAACAATCTTCACAAACTCCTGACCTGGTGTCAGGCTTTTGTTAACTTCATGCCCTACTGCGCTCTCTTTAACGCGCGCAATAAAATCACGAACCACAGGCAAGGCGACGTCGGCTTCTAATAAAGCCATACGCACTTCACGCAGTGTCTCTTTAATGTTTTCTTCGGTCAGTCTTCCTCGACCACTTATATTGCGCAATGTGCGCGATAGTCTGTCACTTAAATTCTCAAACATTATCTTAGCTCAGTGTTAAAGTTGGGCTTATCGGTCATGTATGCCACCGATTATATCACGATGACTCGCGGATCTCTGCATAGAGATTTAAGCTTAATGACTTCAATAGTTGGAGCCGTATGCTCCTAGCGCTATACTAGGAAGTTATTCAAACAATATATGTAAGCGAAACTATGCCCGTTATATCAATCTCTATCGTCGCTGTCTGCGCTTATTTACTCAGTCTGGTGCTGTTTTTGCCCGGTCTGTTACGAAAAAAGCAGAATGGATACCGCGGATTAGCTCTACTATTTGCGGTAATTGCACTTATTGCACATGCCATTTCATTAAAATTTTTAATTTTCCGCCCTCACAGCGGACAGAATCTTTCACTCACCAATCTAGGTGCAATTGTTAGCCTGATGGTCTGCGTTATTATGACGATTGTGGCTTCTCGTGGCCGAGCATGGTTCTTACTGCCTATTGTTTATTGTTTCGCAATAGTCAATCTTGTTATTGCAGCATTAATGCCAGGTGAATTTGTTACACATCTTGAAAGTAGCACCTCACTCTTTATTCATATTGGGCTGGCTTTATTAAGCTATGCCACACTGTTAATTGCCGCTTTATATGCCTTACAACTTAGTTGGCTTGACTATCAACTAAAAAATAAGAAACTAAAATTCTCACCTCAAATGCCACCATTAATGTCAATTGAGCGTAAAATGTTTCATATCACACAAGTGGGTGTGGTATTACTGACACTGACCTTATGTACTGGTTTGGTGTATATGGATAATATTTTTGGTAAAGAAAATATCCATAAATCTATTTTCTCTATCATTGCTTGGTTTGTTTACATCATTTTATTATGGGGGCATTTCCGAGAAGGATGGAGAGGAAAGAAAGTCATTATCTTTAATTTGATTGGCGCTATTATTTTAACATTAGCTTTTTTTGGTAATCGTTTATTACAAGAGCTAGTGCTTAATTAATTTTCTATTTTTAGGGTAGCAAAAGGATCTCAATTTTGGAGCATGTGTCGACAACTACGCTCATTATCATACTTGTATGTATGATTATTGCCTCAGCTTATTTTTCCGGGACTGAAACCAGTATGATGACGATTAATCGCTATCGTCTTCGTCATGCTGCAAAACAAGGAAACCGCTCTGCAAAACGTGTGGAAAAATTATTACAACGTCCTGACAGATTGATTAGTTTAGTATTGATTGGCAATAATCTGATTAATATTGTTGCATCTGCACTAGCTACCATTGTTGGTATGCGTTTATACGGTGATGCAGGTGTAGCAATAGCCACCGGTGTGCTGACCTTTGTTATTCTTATTTTTGCTGAGGTGCTTCCAAAATCAATTGCGGCACTTTATCCAGAGCGCGTTGCTTATCCAAGTAGCGTAATTCTCTCTCCTTTGCAAAAACTGATGCTGCCTATTGTTTGGTTTTTTAATAAAATCACATTAATACTGATGCGTATTTTTGGTATAAAATCCCCAGTAATACAGGGAAATGCGGTATCAAAAGAAGAGTTAAGAACTATCGTTAATGAATCTAAATCAAAGCTTTCGCAAAGAAATCAGAATATGTTGCTATCGATTTTAGATTTAGAAAAAGTGACGATTGGCGATATTATGGTGCCAAGAAATGAAATTTTTGGTATCGATGTCAATGACGAGTGGAAATCTATCGTAAGACAGTTAACTCATTCTCCTCACGGTCGAATTGTGCTTTATCGTGATACTCTTGACGATGCGATTGGTATGTTGCGAGTACGAGAAGCTTATCGCTTAATGACTGAGAAAAAAGAGTTTACCAAACAAATTCTGATGAAAGCTGCCGATAAAATCTATTTTATTCCAGAAAGTACACCGTTAAACCTGCAACTCGTCAACTTCCAACGTAATAATGAAAAAGCGGGTGTAGTGGTTGATGAATATGGTGAAATTCAAGGTTTAGTAACCGTTGAAGATATTCTTGAAGAGATCGTAGGTGACTTTACTACCTCGATGTCCCCTTCTTTAGCAGAAGAAGTTATCCCTCAAAAAGATGGTTCATTATTAGTTGATGGCACAACAAATATTCGAGATATCAATAAAGCTTTTGGTTGGCATTTACCTGAAGATGAAGCTCGAACAATCAATGGTGTCATTATTGAAGAGCTAGGTGACTTACCTATTGTCGGTAATAAAATAAAAGTCAGTGACTACGAATTTGAGATACTTGAAGTTCAGGATAACGTCATCAAAAAGGCGTTAATTCGCCACCTTTCAATCCCACATCATTAGTGAATACAAAATAAGCGCCTTCTAAGGCGCTTATTTTTTACTGTTTATCCTAGTTCAAATCGTAACTTGCTATTACGAAAATCAAACTCTCTGGCGGGTTTCATATAGAAAGGCTCTATTGCTTGCTCTTGCATTAGTTTTGTTGGCTTTAATTGTTGATAATCAGAATAGAAACCATGATTCTTAATCCACATAACTAAGTTTAATGCAGGCTGATAAGAATAATCAGCGCCATACTCTTCACGCCTACAAATAAAACATGCTGTCTCTCCTTTATTCAAAGTAAGAGAAAGGGACTTGCGCGGAAAATTAGTAATAAGTGCCCCCTCATCGTTTATCGCTTCAATATTAAAATGATGAGGGGCTAAGCTACGAATATTTTCATATTTTAACTGTGAGTTCTCACCGCTATAACTGTTTGTTTTAATTTCATCTTGTTGAAAATACCAACGATATTGCTCTTCATCTTTTTCTTTATAAAGATAATCACCACTTATTTTCATTATGGTGTTTGTTTGTGGTTTAGTGATCTTAGCAAATAATTCAGCATTGAATTCGGACGAGAATAGTAACGAATCAGGCTTAATAATAAGCTCTGGTTCGCACTGAGTGCGTTTAACATACTTTTTGTGAGCTCGTTCTAAGTAACGATATTCAAGTGCTTTAGAACGCCCCTGATAGAAAAAGGCATCTTTAGGAAATTGAGTACGTAATGTGCATTTACCTACAAAATAAAATTCTCGAACAAAAAACTCTAACACTAATTTAGGTGATGAGAATTTGTGATTTTCCATAACAGAAGTGTACTCCGTGTATTAAGCATAAATTTAATCCATTACTGTGCTAACAATATAAGAAGATAAGAAAATAAAACAATGGAGTAGAGAAAAGAAAAATAATAAAGGAGGTAGAAATAAAAAAGAGACAATAAATCAGAATGCGAATTTTCTGATCTATTATCCCCTAACGTCATAAATTGACTATCGCTTAGATATGCAGCTCTTTTAAAGTCTCTTCAGGCAGTGCTAATTCATCATTATGATTAATGCCAATGCTATGAGATAAAATATCGCGTGCAATATCTTGAGCTTCTGTCAGTGAATGCATTTCATAAGTACCACATTGGTACACGTTCAGCTCTGGGATATGGTTTTGATCTTTTACTTTCAGAACATCTTCCATTGCTGCTTTCCATGCATTAGCTACACGTTGCTCTTCAGGTTGTCCAATTAAGCTCATGTAGAAGCCTGTACGGCATCCCATTGGAGAAATATCAATTATCTCAACACCATTACCATTAAGATGGTTACGCATAAATCCAGCGAACAGATGCTCTAATGTATGAATTCCTTTCTCAGGCATGGCTTTTTTATTAGGCACAGTAAAACGTAAATCAAATACCGTGATGGTATCACCTGATGGCGTTTTCATTGTTTTAGCAACGCGTACAGCAGGTGCTGACATACGAGTATGGTCAACAGTAAAGCTATCCAATAAAGGCATAAAAAACCTCCTAAGAAAAATTTAAATATTTTTAAGAAAAAATGAAACTTTCTGCAAGTAGCCCGGTCATAGTAATGAATACGCGCAAATTGTTATCATCCCTATTTCTCTATAGAATTTTTTAGCCACACAAATCTTAGTGTGGCTTTTTTCTATCTAAGTTTAGGAAGCCACGTTATCGGTGTTTGTCCCCGCATGGATCTTCAAATACTCATCAAAAGAAATGGTATCACTCTTTTCTAACTCTTCTTGACGTTTTATGGATGAAATTCTCTCATGATCAAAAGCTTCATCAGTTAACGTTTCATAAGGTGTTTTAATTAATTCTTGGTAATATTCTTCAGCTAAAGACAAGCCAAAACCACCAATGCCTTGTGTTTTAATTTTGTCTAAAAGTCTGCCAGAGAAAGTTAATTCAGGATTATCAAACATTTCTTCTAACTTAACGCAAACTTCCATATATTTAGTGCCTGAACAGCAATCAAGAACATTAGCAACACGTTCTAAATCTGCAAATAAGGCTTTACCAACTTGCGCTAGTGGCTCTTTTCTTTCGCCACAACCCATTCCAATAACTTGACCCGGCTTACGCCCTTCTAGAATAACGTTATTCCAATTTGAACGGCAACACGCTAATTCAGAGGCGCTCATCTCTGGAGCATCAGCTAATACACACCAGATAAGGAATAAATCAAGAAAGCGAATTTGAGTTTCATCAACACCAATTGGTGTAAATGGATTGATATCAAGTGAGCGAACCTCGATATACTCAATACCACCACGTAATAATGCATCAGAAGGTGATTCATCACCTTTAACTACACGCTTAGGACGAATAGGTGCATAGAGTTCATTTTCAATTTGTAACACATTGGTGTTTAACTGAATATACTCACCGTCTTTCTTAACACCTAATTTAGCAAACTCTTCAGAAGGCTTATGAATCGCTTTTTTCAGCCCTTTAACGTAAGTTTCAAGATGATTAAAGGTAATATCTAAATCGCTTTGAGATTTATTGGTATACCCTAAATCACTTAAACGTAATGAAGTTGCATAAGGTAAATACTTCGCCCCTTTAGGCGTGTCTTCAAATGGTAGATTTGTTTCTCTTCCTTTCAAGAAAGATCCACAAATTGCCGGTGATGCACCAAAGAAGAATGGAATGATCCAGCCAAAGCGATAGTAGTTACGAATTAGACGCAAGTAACCGTCTGAAATCGCCTCTTTCCCACTCTCTTCATCTTTTACATTTGCCCAGGCTTGCCAAAACTCGATAGGCAGTGAGAAGTTGTAATGCACACCTGAAATAGTTTGCATTAACGCGCCATAACGATTTTTAAGCCCTTCACGGTAGAGTGTTTTAAAACGCCCAACATTAGATGTGCCAAATTGAGCCAGCGTAATCTTATCTTCCGCTTCAATAAAGCAAGGCATACTCATAGGCCACATACGTTCATTATCTAAGTGACGTGCTGTATAGCGATGTAAATCACCTAAAAAATGCAAGGTATGTGCAATGTTGTCATCAACAGGTGTAATAAACTCTAATAGAGACTCAGCAAAATCAGTTGTGATCCATTTATGAGTTAATGATTTACCTAATGAAATAGGATGCTCTGTTGATGCTAAATTACCTTCTGGCGTAACTCTTAAGGTTTCACGCTCTATACCACGGTGGATTCCACATAAAACTTTAGGGTGTGCTTCCAACCAAGAAAGCGCTTTTGATACGTCCGGGATCAAAGGTGACCTCCCGCGTTGATTGATGTTAGTAAATAGATAGGAGTTACTTTATCGCAAAGTCACTAAATTGTCGCTGATTAGATGATGTTAGCATTGTTAGTTGGTGCTACACAAAGACGTAATATGATGAAAAATAAGAGAACGCTAGAAAGCAAAAAGCCCCGCAATTAGCGAGGCTTTTAAGATGGTGCATCCTGGAGGATTCGAACCTCCGACCGCTCGGTTCGTAGCCGAGTACTCTATCCAGCTGAGCTAAGGATGCAGGTCTGACGTTTTTGCTAGAAATAATTAAACTAAGATATCTAATAAAAGATGGTGCATCCTGGAGGATTCGAACCTCCGACCGCTCGGTTCGTAGCCGAGTACTCTATCCAGCTGAGCTAAGGATGCGTCGTAGTTATCTTTCTAGCTGCTCATATTGCAACTGGCAATCTGAGTAATGAGATGGTGCATCCTGGAGGATTCGAACCTCCGACCGCTCGGTTCGTAGCCGAGTACTCTATCCAGCTGAGCTAAGGATGCGCCGTTGTAATACTTTACGCTTTTAATGCAAATTATTCACCATTTGCACCAAAATAAAAACCCCATACATTAATCATGGGGTTGGAATATGGTGCATCCTGGAGGATTCGAACCTCCGACCGCTCGGTTCGTAGCCGAGTACTCTATCCAGCTGAGCTAAGGATGCAAATCTAAATGGCGGTGAGAGAGGGATTCGAACCCTCGATGCAGCTTTTGACCGCATACTCCCTTAGCAGGGGAGCGCCTTCAGCCTCTCGGCCATCTCACCATATTTAGAACCACTCGAAGAAGTTCTTACTGAACATCTCGTCTCTGTGTGGCGCACATATTACTTTCTCAGCCTAAGAAGTCAAACAATTTTTCTCAACTTTTTACGAATATACGTTTGTTTGAACACTTCACAAACAAACTGATGCGTTTATCATCAAGATTGGCTAAAAAAGTCCTAAACACAATGATATCGCTGATGAAAAATCATTCAAGTATTTTATTCTCTTAGTAAATAAATTTATTCACAGAGCAAATAATTGTGAAGCGAATGATTAGAGGTAAAAAGACTTTCAATTCTGTCAATCAGAATAAACGGATAGTGCAATAATAAATACAGCTCAAGGAGAGCAAAGATAGGAACAAAGAAGGGAATCAAAAGTCTTATAAAGAGAAAAGCGCCCAAACCCGGCAAAAGTGTGGACGCTTACGAATGAATGTAACTAACTAAAAATAGGAATTGGTTTAGTAGTTATCAGTAGGCTGAGTTTTCTCGGCCTGAATTCGTTGATAGATCTCTTCACGATGGACAGATACTTCTTTGGGTGCATTTACGCCAATCCGTACCTGATTACCTTTAACCCCTAAAACGGTTACGGTCACATCATCGCCTATCATAAGCGTTTCACCAACTCGACGAGTTAGAATAAGCATTCTTTGCTCCTTGAAAATTTACAAGAGTCGGGTCTCTAGAATTTCCCGGCCATTATCCATCATACATTGTCAATTCGTATAATCATTATTTATCACAAGTAACTCATACTTCATAACAAAATATAAATTTAGTGATTGATTATTTAACGAATTACCAATATCTCTATAAGGCGTTATCCCTACACAAACAGGGATAGCGCCTTTTTTCAGGTTGCTACCGCTTACAGATGCGATTCAACCCACTCGTCAACACTTGCCAAAGCTGCTGGTAAAGCTTCAACGTCAGTACCACCAGCTTGAGCCATATCAGGGCGACCGCCACCTTTACCGCCAATTTGCTGTGCAACAAAACTAATTAGCTCACCAGCTTTAACTTTAGCAGTTAAATCTTTAGTGACCCCAACAATTAAGCTCACTTTACCATCAGAAATAGTAGAAAGCACAATAATTGCAGAACCTAATTGATTTTTTAAATCATCAACCATTGTTCTTAACATTTTTGGCTCAACACCATTAAGCTCACGAACTAAAAGTTTGATACCTTTCACGTTTTTAGCTTGGCTACCTAAAGAGGAACTCTCCTGAGCAGCTTGCTGATCTTTTAGTTGTTGAAGTTCTTTTTCTAATAAACGATGTTTTTCTTGAACTGTTTTGATTCTTTCGACCAAATTTGTTCCATCGCTTTTTAGAACTTGTGCAACAAGAGAGATAAGATCTGATTGTTCATGAATACTCTCAATTGCTGCAATACCAGTAATCGCCTCAATACGACGAATACCAGCTGCCGTACCTGACTCACTGACAATGCGGAATAAACCAATATCACCCGTTCTAGAAGCGTGAGTACCGCCGCAAAGCTCAGTAGAGAAGTCACCCATTGTTAAAACACGAACTCGTTCGTCGTATTTTTCACCAAAGAGTGCCATTGCACCTTTTTCTTTTGCATCTTCGAGATCCATTAACTCAGTGACAACTGGTGAGTTAAGACGGATTTGCGCATTTACAATATCTTCAATTTGTCGTAATTGTTCTGGTTTAACCGCTTCAAAATGAGAAAAGTCAAAACGCAGATATTTATCGTTAACTAAAGAACCTTTCTGAGTAACATGCGTACCCAGAACTTGGCGCAATGCTGCGTGCAATAAGTGCGTCGCAGAGTGATTTAAACGAATAGCGTCACGACGAGCAATATCAATAGTGGCATTGATTTTATGGTTAACAATAAATGACCCTACGTTAACTTTACCAATATGACCAATAGCTTTACCGTATTTTTGCGTATCTGTGACTTCAAACAAGCTATCTTTGCCTGTTAGAACACCTTTATCACCAACCTGGCCACCAGACTCTGCATAAAATGCGGTTTTATTTAAGAAGATAATGCCTTCTTCACCTGCTTTTAATTCAGTGACTGATTGTCCGTTATGGAAAATAGCGGTAATTGTGCCCTGTTGTTCATCATGATCATAACCAGAGAACTCACTGCGACTATCCACTTTAATTAAACTATTATAGTCAGTACCGAAACCGCTAGATTCACGAGCACGTTTACGTTGCTCTTCCATCGCGACTTCAAAGCCTTTTTCATCAACTTTGATATTTCTTTCACGACAAACATCGGCAGTTAAATCAAGAGGGAAACCATAGGTATCATAAAGACGGAAAGCCGTTTCACCTGGAAGAACGTCATCTGTTAATTGAGCAAGTTCTTCATCTAATAGTTGAAGACCACGTTCTAGCGTACGAGCAAACTGCTCTTCTTCTGTTTTTAATACTTTTTCAACGATGGCTTGTTGGCGTTTTAATTCTTCACCAGCTTCTGCCATAACTTCAATTAATGGAGCCACTAGCTTATAGAAGAAGGTATCTTTAGCGCCAAGCATATAACCATGACGTACTGCACGACGAATAATACGACGCAGAACATAGCCACGGCCTTCATTAGAAGGGATAACGCCATCGCAAATAAGGAATGAGCAAGAACGAATATGATCGGCAATAACGCGTAATGATTTATTTTCTAAATCCGTTGCATTAGTCACTTGAGCAACAGATTTAATTAAAGAACGGAATAAATCAATGTCATAGTTAGAGTTTACATGCTGTAAAACAGCGGTAATACGCTCTAATCCCATACCTGTATCAACAGAAGGTTTTGGTAATGGGTCCATTGTACCGTCTGACTTACGGTTAAATTGCATGAAGACGATGTTCCAAATCTCAATATAGCGATCACCGTCTTCTTCTGGTGATCCTGGAGGCCCGCCCCAAATGTGGTCACCATGATCATAAAATATTTCAGTACAAGGTCCACAAGGGCCAGTATCCCCCATTTGCCAGAAGTTATCTGATGCGAATGGTGCGCCTTTGTTATCACCAATACGGATTATTCTTTCTGCCGGAATACCAATTTCTTTATTCCAAATATCATAAGCTTCATCATCGGTGGCATATACCGTTACCCAAAGTCTTTCTTTAGGTAAGTTGAACCACTCTTTGCTTGTTAATAATTCCCAAGCAAAATTGATCGCATCATGTTTGAAATAGTCACCAAAACTGAAATTACCTAGCATTTCAAAGAAGGTATGGTGACGAGCGGTATAGCCCACATTTTCTAAATCGTTATGTTTACCACCTGCGCGCACACAGCGTTGCGCGGTTGTCGCTCGGGAATAAGGTCTATTATCCAATCCAAGAAACACATCTTTGAATTGGTTCATCCCTGCGTTTGTAAACAGCAATGTTGGATCGTTATTTGGAACCAAAGAACTGCTAGGTACTATTTGATGTCCTTTAGTATGAAAAAAGTCGAGAAACGCCTGACGGATCTCAGCGGTGCTTTTGCTCATAATTATCCCGAAATCAAGCTGGAAAAACAGAAATTAGAAATCTAGTTAGAGGAGGTTTATTGTTACCTCTACTTAGCCAACGAATACATAAGTAGGGATAAGATAGAATTTCTTCTGTCAGAAGTAAAACCCCCGATAAACTTATTCGTGTTGACATTGTAAATCGTCTAGTTTTTTTCTGAAAGTGGGATTGTTATCTGAGAATGGGAGTTTTCTCTATTTAAGAGCAATTATTTTGAGAAATGTTAACAATTGAAAGTATTTTCATTTTGTAATTATTAAAAAGTATTTGTTATTACTGATTTTTTATGGGGCTACTCTCTATACGTTTCCTTTCTCCAAATAATCTCTTTTTCTCATGGTAATTAGTCACAAACACATAAACACTATTACTTAAATAAGATATTAAGAGTACGATAACTTACTAAAATAAAAGCACTTGTCAGTATAAAATTCACCTTACATCTCAACAAACCGTTGAATACAATTTAAATTAGATCCAAATATCTTGAAGATATTTATCTTTATATGTCAATTATTTACTATCTGGTGTAACCAGATTATCGTAATAATTCTTATTTAGATTAATTATCTATAAGGATATATCACCAAAATTTCACTATATAAAATTTCATACAACTACAAAAATCAGGTTAGTAAAAAATATCGTTATATTAAATAAAGTAGTGTTAAAGGCTATTTTTCATAGGGAGAAAACAAAGTAAGACTAATTTGAGCCCTATTTTGAATAAAAAATACGATATATAGCAAAAAGGAAGCCTTTTTAGAGCTTCCTTTTTTAAGTGAGTTAAATCACATTAATTGACTAGTGTTTTACAACTACAATAATCGTAATATGTTTTAATACGTATTCAATTTAGCAATTTGAGTATTGGCAAAAGAATTATTCTTCTTTTTCTTCAATATCTGCTGCATCATCGCTATTGTTAGTAAAATCAGCTGCACTAGTAAATTCGCCAGCATGATTTAATAACATTTCACGTAATTTGGTGTTTAACTCATCGTACATTTCAGGGTGTTCTTTTAGGTAAGTTGTTGCATTGGCTTTACCTTGACCAATTTTTTCACCATTGTAGCTGTACCATGCCCCCGCTTTCTCTACCAATTTATGTTTAACACCTAAATCAATCAGTTCACCAAAGGTGTTGATACCTTCGCCATACATAATTTGGAATTCAGCTTGTTTAAATGGTGCTGCAATTTTATTTTTCACCACTTTAACACGAGTTTCACTACCAACAACTTCATCACCGTTTTTAACAGAACCGATACGACGAATATCTAAACGAACAGAAGCGTAGAATTTAAGTGCATTACCGCCTGTTGTGGTTTCAGGGTTACCAAACATAACACCGATTTTCATACGAATTTGGTTGATGAAAATAAGTAATGTGTTGGAATTTTTCAGGTTACCCGCTAATTTACGCATAGCTTGGCTCATCATACGAGCCGCTAGACCAACGTGTGAATCACCAATTTCACCTTCAATTTCTGCTTTTGGTGTTAAAGCGGCAACGGAGTCAACAACGATAACATCAACAGCACCAGAACGAGATAATGCATCACAAATTTCTAAGGCTTGCTCACCAGTATCAGGCTGAGAACATAGAAGGTTATCAATATCTACGCCCAGTTTTTTAGCATAGATAGGGTCTAAAGCGTGCTCAGCATCGATAAATGCACAAATTTTACCTTCGCGTTGAGCTGCTGCAATAACTTGTAGTGTTAGCGTAGTTTTACCAGAAGATTCAGGACCATAGATTTCAACAATACGACCGCGTGGTAAACCACCAGCACCCAAAGCAACGTCTAATGATAAAGAACCCGTAGAGATGGTTTCAACATTCATGGAACGATCTTCACCCAGACGCATGATAGACCCTTTACCAAATTGCTTTTCAATTTGACCAAGTGCTGCGGCCAATGCTTTTTGTTTGTTTTCATCAATAGCCATGTTATCTCCCTCTGGGCAGTGAAACATAAATATGGGTCACTACCATTAAAACGTATATGATTTTGCTTGTTGAAATTTATTATACTGTATAATCATACAGTATCAAGTTAATTATTAATAATTTCTTTAATTATTGATTTTAAAGAAAAAATAACAGAATCAGCTCTTACTTGCTCTCGTGAACCACTGAATATACAGTGTTTTGCCGTAGCTTGAATACCTTTTGGTGTTTTCATTGCAAAGCCGAACCAAACTAAACCAACAGGTTTTTCTTCACTCCCGCCACCAGGGCCTGCAATACCACTAACTGATACTGCAAAATCTGCATTAGCTGTTATCAGAGCCCCTTTAGCCATTTGAAGAACTACTTCTTCACTCACCGCGCCGTATTTAAGCAAAGTTTGCTCATCAACGCCTATCATTTCATGCTTTGCTTCATTGCTATATGTTACAAAGCCACGATGATAATATTCAGAACTTCCTGCAATATCCGTGATAACTTTCGCAATCCATCCGCCAGTGCAAGATTCAGCAGTTGTTATCGTACTCTTCTTTTCAATTAACACTTTACCCACCTCAATACTTAAGCGGGTCATTTCATCGTAATTTATCATTAAGGTTCATCTAACCTCTATTCTAAATCTCATTATTTAAGATTTCTTTCTGGTGCAATCCCATAACCATAAACCACCAATTGCTAAGGCAAAAATAGCACCAAAGCCAATCCCAATAGCAACGACGGATACGCCAATGCTCGTAACCAGTGAGAATAATCCAAGCATTAATAGCATTGCTGTATTTTCACCAAGATTCTGTACAGCGATGGCATTACCAGCACCCACACTGTGCTTTCCTTTGTCTTGTAATAGCGCATTCAGAGGAACGACAAAGAAACCACCAAAAATACCGATGATGATAAGGATTAGATAGGATGGAATAATTGAAGTTTGCAATGAGAAGTAAACAACACCAAGACCAATTAAAATACCAGCAGGCATGCAACGACGCACTGTTTTCAGTGTCACAAATTTAGCAGCTAATCCAGCACCGACCACAATCCCGATAGCAACCATCGCATTTAATACAGTAGGGGTCGTATTGTCAGTCATACCTAAAGCAATAGGTACCCATTGAACAAGTAAAAAGCGCAATGTAACTCCTGCGCCCCAAAACATACTAGTTCCCACTAAAGAAAAACGACTTTCTTTGTCAGCCCATAAAGTACGTGTAGCCTCAAGAAACTGAATGAACATTTTTTTAATGTTCCAACCACGGCCAATTTGAGCTGCTGATAATTTAGGTATACCAAAGTTAACAAATACAGCTAAGCCATACATTGCTGCACAAACACCTAATGCAAAAACAATACTCCAGTCTGAGAGTAAACCACCAATAACTGATCCCAGTAAAATAGCGGCAATGGTAGATGCTTCCATTAAGCCATTTGCTTTAACTAAACGCTCGCCATCTGTTAATTCACCCAAAATGCCATATTTAGCAGGAGAATAAACAGCGGCACCAATTCCAACTAAGGCATAACCAAGGAAAGGATCTGAGCCTACACAGATAAGAAATGCGCCTACGAATTTTAGAAGGTTGCCACTGAGCATAACCCTACCTTTAGGATTACGATCAGCAAACTGTCCTACAAAAGGTGCTAAGAGAATAAAAGCCAGCACAAAGACCATTTGTAAAACAGGCTGGCTCCAGTCTGGGTAAAGTGCCGATTTAAACTGAGCGAGGATCGCAAACAATAATGCATTGTCAGCAAAAGCAGAAAGAAATTGCGATACCAATACCGCTTTCATTCCCCTACTCATTAAAGGAGGCTGGCTAATATTCTCTGACATTAGTTATTTTCCTGTTCAGCAAGTTTTTTCAATGAGACAAAATCCGTTTTCCCACTTCCTAAAACAGGAATTTCTTTGATAAAACGAATATCCTTTGGTACAGCAATTTCAGCAACACCTTCCGATTTTGCCAATGTTGACAGCGTACTACGATCTAATTGCTTATCAGTTGTGAACAGTACTAATGATTCACCTCTGCGTTTATCACTTATTGTCACAACGGCGTGCTCACCTTTAGATGCTTTACGAGCAAGCTGCTCAACACCCTCAAGAGAAACCATTTCACCCGCAATTTTTGCAAAGCGTTTTACACGCCCTTTAATAGTACAAAAACCTTCACTATCAATAGAAACGATATCACCGGTGTCGTACCAACCTTCTTCGTCAATACCTTCAGCATTGGTTGCTACAGGGACTTCCAATTTTTCAGGTGATTCTACACGTAAGTATCCCATCATTACGTTAGGGCCACGTAGTTGTAGCCTACCGCCTTCAGTAATACCATTCATAGGAATTAAGCGCCCTTCCATACCGGGTAATAAACGCCCCACTGTATGAGCTTTGGCACTCATAGGTACGTTGATTGAAACAACAGGTGCGCATTCTGTTACGCCATAACCTTCTAAAATACGAATACCGAATTTCTCTTGCCATAAAACACGGGTTGATTCAGAGAGCTTTTCAGCCCCAGCAACCACATATCTGACTCTGGCAAAATCATAAGGATGAGCAAATTTTCCGTAGTTTCCTAAAAAGGTTGATGTGCCGAATAATACCGTACAGTTTTGGTCATAGACCAATTCAGGCACGACTCGATAGTGTAGCGGACTTGGATAAAGAAAAACGCGTGCACCCAAGCAAATTGGAGTCAGCAAGCAAGCAGTTAAACCAAATGCATGGAATAACGGCAATGCTGACATAAATTTGTCTTTCGGTGAAAAGTCAGCAATTGCACGAATTTGATCAACGTTAGCCAATAAACTTGAATGACTGTGAACAACACCTTTAGGTGTTCCCTCTGAGCCTGATGTAAATAAAATAACGGCAGCATCATTTGCGTCTTGCGGTAACATCGCTTTTTTAGGCGTAATGAGATGTTTAAAGATCCAGCGTTTATCTTCACTGGTAACCGTGTCTTTTAGATCCTCAAGATAAATCCAATTTGCTTCAGGGGTTTGCTCAGGAATATGTAACAAATTCCCTTTTTCTAAAAATTGGCGTGATGTAAAGATAGTTTTGATTGATGCGGCTTTCATCGCATTTTGTACACCTAAACTACCCGCCGTGTAGTTAAGCATTGCAACAACACGTTGACGCATTGTTGCACCTAATAGTGCAGCCGCTGTGACGGTTGTATTTGGAAGCAGTAAACCGATACGCTCTTTGGGCTCTGTGTAGCGCTCAATCAATCGGCTGATCCCTAGCGTTTTTTTCAATAACCCTTGATAAGAATCTTCTTTTAGGCTGATATCAGAAATTAGTGGACTAAATCGACCATATTGAGACATTGCCTGTAAAAACGCTTCATACAGCGTGATATTAGGTCGCGTTTGCATGATGGCTTCCATCATGATGTCACGCATGGCTTCACCTGCTAATCGGCGACGTTCAGAAGATTTTTCAGCTTTTGGCATCGGTAAATCAACAGCAGGGAGTACCTTGATGGTAATTCTAGGAAAGAATTGAGACTTTACTCGTAAGCTTTTACGTACTCGTGAAAAATAGCTGAATTCAGCACCTTCAATTCTGACAGGAACAACTTTAGCGCCTGATTTTGCGGCAATAAAAGCAGCACCCTCATAAATTTTCATCAAACCATTTGTTACAGTGATCCTTCCTTCAGGGAAAATCACAACAGGACGACCTTTATCCACTTCTTTAACTAACTGACGAACAGCCATTGGGTTGGCGGGATCTAAAGGTACGATATCAGCATAACGACCTAACCATCTTGTCGTTTTTGCAGAAGCAACAGAGGTATAAACAGCAAACACAGGATTAATAGGCAGGAATAAACGTAATAATATACCGTCAATAAAAGAAGTATGATTGGGTGTAATTATACATTTTTCATATTGTGAAAACTGATTAACAAGTCCTTCAATTCTTACTCTAAATAAGAATTTAAATAGTGTTTTAAAAAACGCTATCAACATCATATCCATATCTCATTTTGCTATAATTAGCCTTACTATAAATAGGATGTGATGAAAATAAAATAGATGTTCCCTGTTTTACCCTTTATATCAGACGACTTCTTAATTATTTCGTGAGTTTTGCGAGAATTACCTCAATAATCTCATTAATAGGTAATCCAGCATCGACAATAATATCAGCACATTGCAAATATAAAGGTTCACGTTTAGCCAAAACGTCATTCATTTCTGAAACTAACGTTTTACCCGTTAAACTTGGTCTTTGTGCTTCATTCGGATCTTGAGATAAACGCTCAACTAAAGTTTCAAGAGATGCCTGTAAATAAATAATAACACCTAAAGATTTCATATAAGCACGATTTTGATCTGCCAAAATCATACCGCCACCTGTTGAGATAACTTGATTAGGTTGGCTAACTTGGATGAGCGCTTCTGATTCAGTTTGTCGAAAAAACTCCCAACCTTTATCTTGAACCATAGAAGATATAGTTTGTTGATATTTTTGAGTTATCCAATCATCCGTATCAATGAATCTATAATTTAACGAGAGGGAAAGTGCTTTACCTACTGTTGTTTTTCCTGCACCTCTAGGTCCGATAAGGTAAATTGTACTATCCATAAAATGCACTATCTCCATAGTGTGTTCCCTTTTAAGGGTGTAATTAAAAATTTACATACTGTAAAGTATAAAATATCATACCTGATGTAACAAAAAAATAAAGCCACACTTTAGAAAAAGTATGGCTTATTTATTCATATTAACAATTAGCTACGAATTGTATTATCGCCGTAACCAATCCATTTGTAGGTTGTTAGGGCATCTAATCCCATCGGGCCTCTAGCATGTAATTTCTGTGTACTAACAGCAACTTCGGCACCTAAACCGAATTGCCCGCCATCAGTAAAACGCGTACTTGCATTAACATACACAGCGGCCGAATCAACTTGACGAACAAAGCGATCAGCATTAGCGATAGATTGCGTTAAAATAGCATCAGAGTGTGCAGTTCCATAACGGCGAATATGGCTAATTGCCTCAGTTAAACTACTCACCACTTCCACGTTTAAATCAAGTGATAACCATTCATCGCAATAATCCGCATCTTTCACATCAACAACAGTAGCTCCGCCTTTTTTCAGCCCTGCCAATGCTTTTTCACTTGAATGCAAAGTCACTTTTTGAGCTGCCATAGCATCACTTAACTGCGGTAAAAATAACGCTGCGATATTCTCATGTACTAAAAGCGTTTCTAAAGAGTTACACGCACTTGGACGTTGTACTTTTGCATTTACGATAACCGTTAATGCTTTTTCTAAATCTGCGCTTTCATCCACAAAAGTATGGCAAACACCGATGCCACCAGTAATAACTGGAATGGTTGATTGCTCACGGCAAAGTTTATGCAATCCTGCCCCACCTCGTGGAATAAGCATATCAATATACTCATCCATTTTTAGCATTTTAGCGACTAACTCACGATCAGGCTTATCAATTGCCTGAATAGCGCCAGCTGGAATACCACATTTTTCTAATGCTTGTTGAATTACCCCAACAACCGCTTGGTTAGTATGATGGGTTTCTTTTCCACCACGAAGAATAGCCGCGTTACCTGTTTTCAAACATAAAGAAGCGACATCAATGGTGACATTAGGGCGGGCTTCATAAATAACACCCACAACACCCAACGGTACACGGCGACGCTCTAAACGTAAACCGCTATCTAGCATACGACCATCGATAACTTGACCCACTGGATCTTCTAAGCGACACACTTGTCGTACATCATCGGCAATTGCTTTTAAACGTGCAGAATTAAGTAATAAACGATCAAGCATAGCGGTATTGATATTGGCTTCTCGAGCCGCTTGCATATCTTTTTCATTTGCTGCGAGAATTGAAGCTTCTTGTTGTTCTAATAAATCAGCCATAACTAATAATGCCTGATTTTTTTGCTCCGTTGATAGTTGAGCTAAATGCCAAGATGCCTCTCTTGCAGATTTACCCATTTGTTCTAACATCAGAAGGCTCCTTAGCTAACAATCATATCATCACGATGCACAGCAACACTGCCATACTCGTAGCCTAAAATTTGACTAATTTCTTGTGAATGGTGTCCTGCTATTAAACGCAATGCATCACTATTATAGTGTGCAACACCATGAGCGAGATCTTTACCTTGTAAACTTTGAATGCGGATAACACATCCACGAGAGAAATCGCCTTTAATTTCTTTGATACCTTTTGGTAAAAGGGAACTACCTTTTTCTTTAATTGCGTTTTCAGCCCCTTCATCAACCACTATCACACCAGCAATTGGCGCACCAAAGATCCACCGCTTACGCGCTTCTAATGGGCTTTGTAAGCCATGAAATAATGTTCCAACAGGCTCATCATTAATGACTTTGGCAATAACTTCCGGTTGTACGCCTGCGGCGATAACAACATCAATACCTGCTCGCCCTGCAACAGTTGCGGCTTGCAATTTTGTTGCCATGCCGCCCGTACCTAACCCTGATACGCTATCACCCGCCATTTGACGTAACTCATCATTGATATCAAAAACTTCAGGGATCAGTTTAGCATCTGGATTACTACGGGGATCAGCCGTGTAAAGCCCTTCAATATCCGTTAGTAATAACAGTTTATCAGCACCACCTAAAATAGCGGCTAATGCTGACAAATTATCGTTATCGCCCACTTTAATTTCCGCGGTGGCAACAGCATCATTTTCATTGATAACGGGAATAATATGGTTATCTAACAGCGCATGTAATGTATCACGCGCATTCAGGAAACGTTCTCTATCTTCAATATCGGCACGCGTTAATAGCATTTGACCAATATGAATACCATAGATAGCAAATAACTGTTTCCATACTTGAATTAAGGCACTTTGCCCCACAGCGGCAAGCAACTGTTTTGACGCAATAGTTGCGGGCAAATCAGGATAATTTAAATACTCGCGTCCTGCTGCAATTGCACCAGAAGTGACAATAATAATCCGGTGCCCTTTTTCGTGTTGTTTAGCACATTGGCGAACCAGCTCAACAATATGAGACTGATCCAGACGTCGTGAACCACCAGTAAGTACACTTGTCCCTAATTTAACAACCAGCGTTTGGCTGCTACTCATAACATTTACCATTCTTGTTGATTATTTAAAAAGATAATACACAGTTTTATCAGGAGAGAAGCGTTATGCCAACTGACATAACGCAAAATCTATGAAAAGTTGCCCTAACACAAAATTAGGGCTGAATGGGAAGAGGAAATTTGTTCATTTTTTCATCTGGGATGAGTGTCATTTCTAATTCACTCACCGCGAGTTGAAGAAATTCATGAAAACGAATAAGTGTTTCATTGATTGACTCAACAACATCATTCTTACTTATGTTCTGATGGAGCCAATCACCATTTTTATCGAATAGCCCAATTTGATAATGATAAATAAGCTGTTCATTATTACGTTCTAATTCCATCCACCAGCCCCAAAACTCTCGTTTTTCCGGCGCGACTTTTTTATTTACACACACAGCTAAACAGTCAAAAAAGAACTGGCTCTCTTGGCATTGTTGCTCTCGGATATATGGGCCGATTTGAGCAAAACGCTTTAATAACTTACCTCGGGTAGGGTTCAAAGATGAAGTCATAAATTCAGTCTCCTTAGAAACTCTACTGTTATATAATCTAATATAATTAGCAAGTTATTGTTCAAAATTAATTATATTAATTTATCATAGATCCAATCTGCGCTTTTTTGTAACGCGAGCTCTAAACCTTCATAAAGCGGTTTATCGTTAATAGCAAGAATGTCACCATCCATCGAGGAGCGTGCAATTAATTGCGAATCCTCTTTAGGGCTCATTTCATCACCTTTCCAATAAACCCCCATCATAGGAACAGGCATGCGTCGTCCAATCAAACCTTGGTTTTTCAGGGAATAACTGCTCAACGATAATCGAAGATTATTCTCGTCAATATTCCATAACCCTAAGCGGCTTGCTAATACATCAAGATACATCACAGGAATTTTTTTCTGTAATTCAGCTTGGGTAAAGAAAGTGTGGATCAACGGACCTAAAGCAACAACACCTTTAATTAATTTGGGGTAGATATAAGCTAAACGCACAGCAATATTACCGCCAAAGCGAAAGCCCATCACACCAATACGAGTATGATCAATCCAAGGTACTTCAGAAAGTTGCTTTAGAACTTCACCTTGTAAATGGCATGTATCTTCCGTTAGTTTTTGCTTTACTGAATAACCAATTGCGGGCATATCCAGTGTTAACATTGCAATACCTTTAGGGGAAAGATAATCACGGAAGAATCTAACATAATCGCTCTGTAAGCCGTCTAATCCACCGCAAAATAACACAGTAGGATAAGGGCCTCTGCAATCTTTTGGTAAATGCAGAAAACCTGTTGTCGTCCCTTTTCCTTCTAATTTAAATGTCAATTTTTTGACTTCAAAAGAAGAAAATTTCGTCGCATTCTCAAAGGCTTTCATCGACAAAATAACGGCTTGCTCCGCTAAAAAATCACCATTAATAAAGGGATATGCGGCAATACTATAAAGATGTGCGGCTTGTAACCAACAATCTGCAGCTGCATCACCGGACTCTTCACGTAATGCTTTTTGTTGCCAGATCATCGCTTGGTGCGACCACTCAAATGACCAACCACCTTTACGATACCCGACAACGGTATCAATAAATTTATCATCACTACGAGGGGCATCCTGTACCGCAATTCGGCTTAACACCTCTTCTATCTCAATAGGAGAAATTCCACGCCAGATCCAAAGTAAACGTTGAATAGTTCGATACCAATTTTGCTGGCTCGTACCATTAAGCACGGTATAAGTATTAATATTCGATTTTGGATGGGTGTACTGAATTAGCGTTGAGGTTTCAGCGTGTTTTGCTCTTGGCTTAAATAAAGTTTCAGAAAGATTCGTATTGTTTGCCATATCACTCTTCAAATCAGTGGATATCGTATAAAAGGGGCTAAAAAGTCTGGCTTTATCATAGCATGAAATCGACTGGAACAATGTGTATCACAACAAGCAACCGCACGAAGACACCATTAAGAGGAAGAGAAAAAGCTTAAAAACAAAAATCCCCGCCTAAGCGAGGATCTCAATCAAAACAGCAAAACGAATGCTATCAACTTATTTTTGATCGCAAACTGGTGGAATAAAGGCAACACCCATATCCCAAGGCTGTTCAATCCATGTATTTTGCGGAATATCAACCACAAAATCATCCACTAAAGGACGCCCTTCTGGTTTTGCAAAGATAGTGACGAAATGGGCTTTTGGATACATTTCACGAATAACTTTAGCAGTACCACCAGTATCAACTAAATCGTCAACAACGATAAAGCCTTCACCATCACCTTCTGCTTTTTTTAAGATTTTGAGGTCACGCTGATGGTCGTGGTCATAGCTAGAAATGCAGACTGTATCCACATGACGGATACCTAATTCACGAGCAAGTAATGCAGCAGGGACTAATCCCCCACGGCTGACAGCAATAATGCCTGTCCACTGTTCGACTGGTAATAAACGTTGCGCCAATTGACGGGCATGTATTTGCAACATATCCCACGTTACAACATATTTTTCGCTCATAATATTGTGATCCTAGCTACTTGAATTTCGAGAGAAGCTTTTTTGCGGAAAAAAAGGTTGCGCGAGATTATAGTGATTTGAGCGCCTAAAAACCAGAGAAAACGTGAAAACAGGTGAGATTAACCTCATTTTTTTCTGTAATGTCTTTTTGTGATTAAAAAACGAACTATATAAAAAATGAATACAAAATAGAGATCTAATTTCTTAGATAGAGATGTGAATACAATGACGCATTCATCAGAAGAAAGTGATATTCTCAACTATATTGGCGTATAACGCTCAGAATAATAAAGCTAGCCCTTAAAAGCGGTAGGCTATCAATAACACAGATGCTGTTAGAGGAGATCCATCGTGTCTGAACTATCTACTCTATCCCCACAACCACTATGGGATATTTTTGCAAAAATTTGTTCGATTCCACATCCATCACATCATGAAGAAGCCTTAGCTTCCCATATTCTTTCTTGGGCAAGTGAAAAAGGTCTTTTTGCACAGCGCGATGCAGTTGGCAATATTTTAATTCGTAAACCAGCAACTAAAGGCATGGAAGATCGTAAAGCCGTTGTTTTACAAGCACACTTAGATATGGTGCCACAAAAAAACAACGACACCGTTCACGACTTCACTAAAGATCCGATTCAACCTTATATTGACGGTGAGTGGATCAAAGCTAAAGGCACTACATTAGGTGCTGATAATGGTGTAGGCATGGCATCTGCATTAGCTGTTTTAGCTGACGATACTGTTAAACACGGCCCATTAGAAGTTCTGTTAACCATGACTGAAGAAACAGGCATGGACGGAGCATTTGGTTTACAACCAGGTTGGTTACAAGCTGATATTCTTATCAACACAGACTCTGAAGAAGAAGGTGAAATCTACATGGGTTGTGCGGGTGGTATTGATGTTAAAACCACAGTAAGCCTTTCTTACGACGCAATTCCAGCAGGCCACGTTGTTAAACAACTGGTTCTGAAAGGATTAAATGGTGGTCACTCAGGTGGTGATATCCATTTAGGTTTAGGTAACGCAAATAAATTATTAGCGCGTTTCTTAGCAGGTCATGCAGAAGAATTATCACTGAAATTAATTGATTTTCATGGTGGTACACTGCGTAATGCTATTCCTCGTGAAGCAAACATTGTTTTTGCAATTCCAGCGGATAAAGCAAGCCAACTAGACGCAGTAAAAGCGAAATTTGAAGCTCTGTTAAAAACAGAATTAGCTATTGCTGAAAAAAATCTAAAAGTTGAATTAATTGATACAACAACAGATAAAAAAGTTTTCACAGCAGATTGCCAAGAACGCTTAATTAACCTACTTAATGCTATGCCAAATGGCGTTATTCGTATGAGTGACGACGTTGAAGGTGTTGTTGAAACTTCATTAAACGTAGGTGTTGTTAGCATTGTTGACGATAAAGTAGAAATCCTATGCTTAATTCGTTCTCTGATTGATAGCGGTAAAACCTATGTTGTTAGTATGCTGACAGCATTAGCAAAACTGGCTAAAGCGGATATCGAAACCAAAGGCGGTTACCCAGGTTGGAAACCAGATGCAGACTCTCCTGTTATGCATTTAGTTCGTGACACTTACCAACAACTGTTTGATAAAGTGCCAAACATCATGGTTATCCACGCAGGTCTTGAGTGTGGTCTGTTCAAAAAACCTTACCCAGATATGGATATGGTTTCTATTGGGCCAACAATCCGTGGTGCTCACTCACCAGACGAACGTGTTCACGTTAAAAGCGTCGGTCAATACTGGCAATTATTAACTGCGATTTTAAAAGCGATCCCTGCTAAATAATTTCGCTTTAATATTAATAATGGAACCCGCTTAATTGGCGGGTTTTTTGTGCCTAAAACTATCACCAAGAAATAAATTATCCCCTCAAATTACACGCTATTTCCCTTAAAGATCATAATTTATTCCTTATATAGCCAATTACACAATCACTTATTCCATTATCGAATAAAAAATAAATCTTAATGAATTAAATATATAGAATGCTAATCATTATCATTAGTATTAATGTTTTCGGAGTGATATTTTCATGGCTTCCATATTTAAAGTTAAAAAATAAAAAACTAAAGGGTTCTATTGTGTCTAATAAAAATTACGTTGCTAGCGTCTTTCTCGCCTTACCTCTAAGTTTATTTTCTGTTCAAATTCATGCAGCCGTCAATCAAAACATACCTGAAAAGATAATTGTTACGGCATCTCCATCGCAAGATCCTCAAGCGCCTGTTTCCGGTTTTGTGGCAACAAAAACGTTATCAACAAATAAAACACCGAGTGAAATTGAAAAAACACCACAATCCATTAGTGTGATCACGCGTGATCAAATGGATGCTCAAGATGTCAGTTCAGTTTCTCAAGCATTACGTTATACGCCTGGAGTTTTCACAGAATATCGTGGAAGTTCTAATCGTAATGATGAGGTTTTTATTCGTGGATACAGTTATGCCCCCCGTTTTCTTGACGGCCTAAGTTATGGAATGGGCGCTTCATCATCAACGGGTGCAATTGATCCCTGGTTATTAGAGCGCGTTGAAGTGGTCAGAGGGCCTGCATCCGTTCTTTATGGCCAAGTCAATCCGGGTGGCCTTGTGGCAATGACAAGCAAAAGACCAACTGCATCCCCTATTCGCCATATTCAAGTACGAGCAGGCAATGATAAATTAGCAGAAACCGCTTTTGATTTTTCAGGTGCATTAAGTGATGACAATCGAGTGCTTTATCGCCTAAACGGTGTTGCAAAAACACAACACACTCAAATAAAAAACTATAAAGAAGAACGTTTTGCACTTGCTCCAGCTATTACTTTCTTACCTAATGAACAAACTCGCTTAACGCTACTAAGCTTTATTCAGCAAGAGCCTGAAGCTGGATATCGTAATTTTTTACCTGCTTATGGTACGGTTAAAAGCACTCCGGCAGGTACTATTCCCTTTGATTTTGATGTTAACAATCCCGATTACCATAAATCATGGCGTCAACAATATGGTATAGGCTATGAATTTGAACACGAATTTAGTGATTCACTAAAAATTGTACAAAATGCTCGATATAGCCATATTAATCAGAAATATAAATATCTTGTATTTGGCTCTTTAAGAAAAGATAACCCTTATGTTCTTGAACGCCGAGCACAACAAGAGCAACGTGAAACAGATACTTTAGGAATAGATACTCGTTTACAAGCCGACTTTACCACTGCAAAACTTAATCATACTGTGATTGCTGGTATTGATTATCAATGGAGCAAAGATCAAGATAATTTGCTTCGAGCAATAGGGCCAGAGTACGATCTTGACTGGCGTAATCCTAACTATCATTATCCTATCGATATGAGTTTACAAAAACCTGCGACCGATCAGCTACAAAAACGTGATCAAATTGGGTTATATCTACAAGATCAGATCCAATGGAAAAATTGGATCTTACTTGCAGGATTACGCCAAGATTGGGCTCAAGTTCGTACTCATGATTTCTTAGCGAAAAGCTATGATCAGCAAGATGATCATAAACTAACGGGTCGTGCTGGGCTTTTATATGCTTTTGATAATGGTATTTCACCATATATAAGCTATAGCACTTCGTTCGAACCTAATTTACAAACTCGCCGAGCACCAGGAAGTGCCCCTTTTGAGCCTAGCGAAGGTCGTCAATTAGAGGCCGGAATAAAATACCTCACACCAAATGAGCAAACATTGGCAACACTCTCTGTTTATCAATTACAACAACGTAATGTTACCAACTACAATGCTGAAAAAGCGTATTTTGAACCAGTGGGTGAAATTAGAAGCCGTGGTGTTGAAGCACAAATTAATAGCCAATTAACTGAAAACATTTCATTTATCAGCAGTTATTCTTATACCGATACTGAAGTAAGAAAAACCATTATTGCGGGAACACAAGGAAAAGAACTCCCTAGAGTTCCTAAACATATAGCATCACTCTGGGGTCAATATGATGAAACCTCTGGGCTATTTAATGGCGCTAAAGCGGGTGTTGGTGTCAGATATGTGGGTGTATCTCAAGGCGATACCAAAAATACAGTTAGTGTACCTGCAGTGACTCTTTACGATGCGATGATTGGTTATTCATTAGGTGAATTATCACCTTCTTTAAAAGGTGCTGAAATTCAGCTTAATATGAATAATATTGCGAATAAACATTATGTTGCATCTTGTGCTGGTGATACGGCTTGTTTTTATGGCATTGGAAGAACGATGACAGCAACAATGAATTATCGTTGGTAATGCTACATAGATTAACTACATAGATTAACTACATAGATTAACTACATAAATTAACTGTGTTAACCATAGTCTATCTATTGATTGACTATGGTTTTTTTAATTTTTATAACGCTAAAAGAAGTTGTCGCTCTATTTGTGGATCTTGCAAGGTGACATGAAATCCGATTAACCGGACGCCTCTACCATTTCGACGCTCATGCCATGCTTGATAGGCAATATTGATTAAATCGGCTTTTTCTAAAATAGGATGAGCATGCTCTTGTGTTGTTAATTGAAAATCATCAAATTTTAATTTAACGCCTTGCCTTGCTATTCTTAGATCCGGTTTAACTTTTGTTAATCGCCTTTCTAATTCGCTATACAATCCATCAAGTAATGCCAAGCAATCATCCCAAGAATTAATATCTGAGGCAAAAGTACGTTCAACTCCGACTGATTTCCTGAGTCTATCTGGATTAATTTCACGTTCATCAATACCATGACTGCGTTCCCATAAATTTTGACCAAATTTTCCAAACGCTTTTACTAAAGAAATGACATCGGTGCGACGAATATCAGCACAAGTTTCTAACCCCATTTCTTGCAAACGAGCAAATGTCACCTTCCCTACACCCGGTATTTTATTAAGTGGTAATTTTAAAATAAAATCATCGACTTGTTCTGGGGTAATAACAAATTGCCCATTTGGTTTATTCATATCAGAGGCAATTTTTGCAAGAAATTTAATCGGTGCAATACCTGCGGATGCCGTGAGATTTAACTCATCAAAAATTTGCTGGCGAATTTCTTGAGCCATCAGCGTTGCTGAGCCATGACAATGCTTACTGTCAGAAACATCAAGGTAAGCTTCATCGAGTGAAAGAGGTTCAATAAGATGAGTATAACGAGAAAAGATTTGGCGTATTTTTGCTGATGTTTCTTTATAGAGAGCCATCCTACCGGATAGCACTTTTAAGTGAGGACATAACTTCAACGCTGTTGCCGTTGACATAGCACTACGGACACCAAAACGACGGGCGGGATAATTCGCCGTGCAGATCACACCTCGACTAGAAGCATTGCCTCCAACCGCAATAGGGATCTCTTTTAGTGCTGGATTATCTCGCATTTCAATCGCAGCATAAAAACAATCCATATCAACATGAATAATTTTACGCATACAATCACCTCACTTTATATACTGTTTAAATATACAGTAAATAAATATTAACTACAATTTTTATTCGCTATCATCTCACCCTATTGAGGTGTATTTCTCATAAAAATCTGAATTAGTCTGTTTATTTATAGAATTGTCACAAAGTGATGATAGATTGTTTTTGCTCTTTGATTAATTACATTAATTTTAAATATTGTTTTGTAACCATATATAAAACAAGGAAATAATTTTTTCATGATCAAATTATTCATCGCTATTTCTCTCTTTTTTTATTCTGTAATCCTTATGGCATCTCCTAAAATTATCGCACATCGTGGTGGCACAGCTGATGCCCCTGAAAATACTGAAATTGCTATAAAAACAGCGCTTTCGAATCAAGCTGATGCAATTTGGATCACTATTCAATTATCAAAAGATAATATTCCAGTCCTTTATCGCCCTAGCGATTTAAAAAGCTTAACGAATGGACAAGGTAGTATTTCTGAATTTACTGCACAGCAGCTGAAGCAATGGGATGCTGGCTATAAATTTGGTGAAGCCCAGCAATTTCCTTATCGAAATAAAGGTGTCACTATTCCGACATTGGATGAGATCTTAACTCAATTCCCCACAACACAGTTTTATCTTGATTTAAAATCACCAGATGCTGATCCTGCAATCCAAAGTGAAGCGTTAACCACCGTACTTCGTAATCATAACGCACTGGATAGAACTCGCGTTTATTCTACAAATTCTGCATTTCTTGATGCTTTACCGACTAATGTACAACGTTTTGAAAGCCGTGATATCACTCGTGATATTCTAGCCAATATCACTATGAGCCATGTTTGCCTGTTACCTGAAAATTTAGATATTACTCGTTGGTATGGACTTGAACTGCACCGCAAAGTCGAAGTTGTTGAGAAGTACACATTAGGTGAAGCGCGTTCCGCTTCCGTTCTGAGTTGGGATAAAGACGCGATGTCTTGTTTTCGTGCTGGTGGCAATGCTCATATTGTTCTTTTTGGGGTCAACACAGAGAAAGACTATATTCAAGCCACTGAATTAGGTGCAGACGCAGTTATGGTTGACTCTCCAACTAAAATGAAAACATTCAAGAAAGAGTAAATAAATCTATTTCAGCTTTCATTTTTATATTCATTTTATTCTCTTCTACACTTAATAATGCATCTGATAGAAATAAGTAAGGAGGAATAAAGTGTTAAACAATAAAATTTCTGGTGATTGGAATTTATTCAAAGGAAAAGTAAAAGAAAAATGGGGAAAGATCACCCATGATGAACTAGATATTATCGAAGGTACGCGAGAGCAACTAATTGGTAAGCTTCAAGAACATTATGACTATTCCTACGAAGAAGCCAAAAAAGAAGTTTTAGAGTGGGAGGGACAAAACCCTTATCCATGGAAGTGAATCTTTAACACAAAGGTTCACTTTTTATTATCCTACTTTTATTCTATTAAAAAACTTTTTTAGAATATGTATATTTTAGAGTGAAATAAAAAAGAGTGATGGTCATTAAAATCCATCACTCTTTTTTTATCTAAATATATTTTTATTATTTAAAGAATTCGATTCTTTTTCAGTAACTCTTCTCGTGCAGACTCTTTTGCCATACGTTTTTTACGTGCATCACAAGGTTCGGGGCAATCACATTCCTTCTCTATCCCCATAGCACCTAAACCGCCACAGCTACCTTGAAGGCTTTTACGTTTTACTATATATCCTAACGCCATTCCAAAGAAGGCAATCAAGAATAAGATGAAGGCAAAAAGAAATATTTTTAACATAACCTTCTCTCCTTAAATTCTACTTTTTCAAGAATGGGGCGAACGCTTTACTATAACGCTCTTCAAACCCATTTTCAGTTTTCACTATCATAAAGACAGGAATATTTAGCTCATTTGCTACTGCTAACCCTTTTTCAGGCCCTAAAACATTCAATCCTGTCGAAAGACCATCAGCACTCATGCAAGTTGGCACAATCACAGTGATAGAAACGAGGTTATGTTTAATAGGATGGCCTGTGGTTGGGTCAATAGTATGAGAAAAACGGACACCATTTTCTTCAAAATAGTTACGATAATCACCAGAAGTGGCTATTGAATTATCACCGGGTTCAATAATCAACTGTACACTCTGTTTTGTGCCGTCATTTGCCGGTTTTTCAATCGCTATACGCCAAAGCTTGTCATTACCATTCACACCTTGGGTTCTTACTTCACCGCCAATATCAACCATATAGTTAGTGATATTCTGTGAAATTAAATATTCAGCCACAGCATCAACACCATAGCCTTTAGCAATTGAAGATAAATCAACATAAAGTTCAGGGATCTTCTTAATTAACGTATTACCTTCAACAGCAAGGTAATCAATACCAATCCACTGTTTGCGTTTTGCTAATTCATCTTCAGAAGGTTGATGCGTAAATCGGCCTTCTGGGCCAAATCCCCATAAATTAACTAACGGTCCCACAGTCACATCCAAAGCACCATCAGTTATTTTATTAATGCGAATAGCCTCGCTGACGACTTTAGCTGTCGCAGGTGAAACAAGAAATGGGGTATTAATTTCACGGCTTTGATTGAAACGACTGAGTTCAGAATGAGGACGATATGTTGACATTTGATCGTTAACTTCTTCAAGAATACGATCAATCTCTGTTTGTAAGACGTTTTGTGGAGGTGAATTACTATCAGGAACATATTTAATTGAGTAATAAGTTCCCATGGTTTCGCCTTCTAACACCTGCTGCTTTTCACCACATGCAGATAATAGAACTAATGCAGACAGCATCACTATCCAATTTATCATCTTTCTTTTTAACATAACTCTCTCTTCTGATCATGAGCGCCCACATAAGTGGGCGCTTGTCATTTCATTCATTTATGCTTTATCGGAAGTTAGGATCAACCTCCAAAGTCATCCAGCATAATGTTTTCATCTTCAACGCCTAAATCTTTGAGCATTTTAATAACTGCTGCATTCATCACTGGTGGTCCACACATATAGAATTCACAATCTTCTGGTGCAGGATGATTTTTGAGGTAATTCTCAAACAACACGTTGTGAATAAATCCAGTATAGCCAGTCCAATTATCTTCAGGCAATGCATCTGAAAGTGCGACATTCCATGTGAAGTTTTCGTTTTCTTTTGCAAGCATATCGAAATCTTCAGTGTAGAACATTTCTCGAACAGAACGTGCACCATACCAGAAGCTGATTTTACGTTTAGAATGTAAGCGTTTTAATTGGTCAAAGATATGTGAACGCATTGGCGCCATACCTGCACCACCACCAATAAAGATCATTTCAGCATCGGTTTCCTTAGCAAAGAATTCACCAAATGGTCCTGAAATTGTCACTTTATCGCCCGGTTTTAATGACCAAATATACGATGACATAATTCCTGGTGGCACATCAGGATTACGTGGCGGAGGTGTTGCAATACGCACGTTTAACATGATGATGCCATGCTCTTCAGGATAGTTCGCCATTGAATAAGCACGTACAGTGGTTTCTTTAACCTCAGAAACATAACGGAACAAATTAAATTTATCCCAATCTTCACGATACTCCTCAGGTACATCAAAATCTTCATAGCGTACCGTATGAGGAGGACATTCAATTTGAATAAATCCACCAGCACGGAAAGGCACAACTTCACCTTCAGGAATTTTTAACACTAATTCTTTAATGAAAGTTGCTTTGTTATCGTTTGAGATAACTTCACATTCCCACTTTTTAACACCGAAAATTTCTTCAGGTAATTCTAATTTCAGGTTATTTTTTACGTTTACCTGACAGGCTAAACGACAACCTTCTTTAGCTTCACGCTTGTTAATATGTGAAAGTTCGGTTGGTAAAATATCACCACCACCTTCAAGCACTTTAACGCGACACTGGCCACAAGAGCCACCGCCACCGCAAGCTGATGAAATAAAAATACCTTCATTTGATAATACGTTAAGTAATTTATCACCTGCTGGTGCATCAAAACTTTTTTCTGGGTCTCCATTGACCTCAACTGAAATATCCCCTGTATTGACCAGTTTTGATTTTGCGAACAAAATCAATGCTGTTAACACCAATACAATCAGGGTAAACATCACGACACCTAGAATAATTATATCCATGAGTTCTTCTCACCCTTTATAGCTGAACACCAGAGAAGGACATGAAACCTAATGCCATCAACCCTGTGGTGACAAAAGTAACGCCTAATCCTTTCATACCTGCCGGTACATCCGCGTACTTCATTTTCTCACGGATAGAAGCCAGTAACACGATGGCTAACATCCAACCAATCCCAGAGCCGAAACCATAAACAATAGATTCACTAAAGTTATAGTCACGTTGTGCCATAAATGACACACCACCGAAAATGGCGCAGTTAACGGTAATAAGTGGCAAGAAGATCCCTAGTGCGTTATACAGCGCAGGGAAATAACGGTCTAAAATCATCTCTAGGATTTGTACCAGTGCCGCGATCACACCAATGAAAGTGATAAAGTTTAAGAAACTTAAATCAACCCCTTCTATCAATGCATTATCACGCAACACATAGTTGTAAACCAAGTTATTCAAAGGTACAGAAAGACCCAGAACAACGGTAACAGCGATACCTAATCCAAAAGCTGTTTTTACATTTTTAGAAACGGCGAGGAATGTACACATCCCTAAGAAGAATGCGAGCGCCATATTCTCAATAAAAACAGCACGAACAAACAGGCTTATATAATGTTCCATGGCGATTAGTCCTCTTCAACCTGAGCAGGTTTTAATGTACGTAATCCCCAAATTAGCAAGCCAATAATAAAGAATGCGCTTGGTGCTAACAGGAATAAACCATTTGGCTGATACCAGCCACCATTTTGGATAGATTCCATGACGGTAATACCAAATAATTTACCAGATCCGAAAAGCTCACGTAAAAATCCGACAAGGATCAAGATAACGCCATACCCTAAACCATTACCAATACCATCCATAAAGCTTTCAATAGGCGGTGATTTCATCGCATACGCTTCAGCACGTCCCATTACAATACAGTTAGTAATGATAAGACCGACGAAAACAGAAAGTTGTTTAGAGATTTCATATGCATAAGCTTGCAGTATTTGGTCAACAACGATAACTAATGAAGCAATAATCGCCATTTGAACAATAATACGAACACTACTTGGTATGTAATTGCGAATGAGTGAAATAAAAAAGTTTGAGAACGCAGTAACCAGCGTTACAGCAATTGTCATCACTAATGCAGTTTCAAGTTTTGTTGTCACCGCCAATGCAGAACACACACCTAATACCTGTAAGGCAATTGGGTTGTTATCTAACAATGGTCCAAGTAAAACTCGTTTAATTTCTTTTGTATCAGCCATTGATTTCTCCTTCACGAACTTTTTTCAGGAATGGGCCGAAACCTTTTTCACCTAACCAGAAATCGAACATATGCTGGATACCATTCGAAGTCAGTGTCGCACCTGAAAGTCCATCAATACCATAAGGGCTGCCAGATGCACCACCACGTACTATTTTTATGGCTGGCACACCTTGTTCATTGATTAAGTGCTTACCTTTCCATTGTGCTTTCCATTGTGGATTATCGACTTCACCACCAAGTCCCGGCGTTTCACCATGAGAATAATAGGTAATGCCTTTTGAAGTGACTCCATCAATATCTACGGCGACAAAAGCATACATTACAGACCATAAACCAGAGCCATAAACAGGTAATACAACTTCCGTCGTTTTACCTTGTTCATCGAGTACAAAATAAACCTCTGCTGTGTTAGCACGACGGCGAATTTTAGCAATATCTTCCTCTGGGGATAAAGCGATTGACGTCTCATCACTGCGTAGCTCTGTGTTTAAATCAAAATTGCCTTTACTATCAGTCAGTTCACCTGTCTGAAAATTAACAATTTTTGCTTTAATACGCGTGTCATACACTTTCAGTACATCTGTCGCACTCATTTTAGGTACGAGTAGCCCCGCAACATCAAGAATATTACGTTGTTTATCAAGAAGTTTTTGTTCTTCTTGTTTAGACTTCAGTCCAACAGCTGCTCCTGCTACTACCACAGAACACACAAGACATAGAATAAATACAACAAGGAACGTTCTTGCGACGCTATCTTTGTTTTTCTCTTTAGCCACGAGCTTTTCTCCGCTTAATATTCGCCTGAACAACCACGTAATCGAACAGTGGTGCAAATAGGTTTGCGAATAAGATTGCCAGCATCATACCTTCTGGGTAAGCCGGATTGACGACACGAATAAGCACAGCCATTACGCCAATCAAAATACCGTAAGCCCATTTACCTTTATCAGTAAACGATGCGGATACTGGATCTGTTGCCATAAACATCATACCGAAAGCAAAACCACCTAATACTAAGTGCCAGTGCCAAGGCATTGAGAAGAGAGGATTGGTATCTGAGCCGATGAAATTAAACAGGTATGACATTGCAATCATGCCTACCATTACCCCAGCAACAATACGCCATGAAGCAATACGAGCAAAAAGAATGACTGCACCACCGATTAAAATCATCAGTGTTGATACTTCACCGATCGACCCTGGAATATATCCAAGGAAAGCATCCATCCAAGAGATAGGCTGTTGAGTAACTGTATTTACTAATGCACTTTCACCCGATACAGACCATTGTGATAATGGTGTCGCACCAGAGAAGCCGTCAGCTGCAGTCCAAACCAAATCACCTGAAATTTGAGCAGGATAAGCAAAGAACAGAAATGCACGACCAGCTAATGCTGGGTTTAAGAAGTTACGCCCTGTCCCACCAAAGATTTCTTTCGCGATAACAACACCAAACGTAATACCTAATGCAGCCTGCCAAAGTGGTAATGTAGGCGGTACTATTAAGGCAAATAAGATTGATGTAACAAAGAAGCCTTCGTTAATTTCATGGCCACGAATAAAGGCAAAAAGAACTTCCCAAAATCCGCCAACCGCAAAAACAACTAGATAAATAGGTAGGAAGTAAGTTGCACCAAGTAGCATCTTACTTGCCCAACCCGCATCTGTTGTTAATGATGCGCCGAGGTATTCAGCAAGGCGATAGTGCCAATCTGAAGCAATGATTTGCTGTAATTCAGCACCACTATATAACTGATTAAGTGCAGGGATCGCTTGATGACCAACGTTATACATTCCCCAAAACATTGCTGGGAAAACGGATAACCAAACTAAAATCATCATGCGTTTTAGGTCAATGGTGTCACGAACATGACCACCATTACGTGTAACAGTACCTGGCGTATAAAATACCGTGGTCACTGCCTCATAAAGTACGTACCATTTTGCTAATTTGCCACCGGGCTCAAAATGGTGCTCTACTTTTTCAAATAAATTTTTCAAACCCATGAGTTACCCTTCCTGCTCAATTTTGGTCAATACTTGGCGCAGTGCTGGGCCATACTCATATTTGCTTGGGCAAACATAAGTACATAATCCCAAATCTTCTTCATCCAATTCCAAACAACCTAACGCTTGAGAACTGTCAGTATCACCTACAACTAAATCACGTAATAAATGCGTTGCCATAATGTCTAAAGGCATCACACGCTCATAGTTACCAATTGGTACCATTGAACGTTCGCCACCATTCATTGTGGTTGTAAATGCAAAGCGTTTATTTTTTAAGAAGTGACCGATGGTTGTACGAGTGATAGAAAATTTATCGCTACCCGGCATACCCCAACCAAATAACTCTTTATCACGGCCTTCGCGTAATACAGAAACTTGGTTATGGAAACGACCTAAATAGTGATGAGCCTCATCAGATTTCCATCCCCATAATACAGAGCCAGAAATAATGCGGTTTTCACCATCAACTAATTGATCTTTAGTCAACTCATAGAGATCAGCCCCTAAACGAGTACGCACTAAACGAGGTGCTTTTACTTGGGGGCCTGCTAATGCAACAACACGCTCTGTATATAAAGAACCTGTTGTAAACAAATAACCAATAGCAATGACATCTTGATAATTTAAATGCCAAACCATTTTCTTAGCACTAACAGGTTCTAAGAAATGGATATGCGTACCCACTAATCCTGCTGGATGTGGACCTGCAAATTGGTTATAGCTAATCTGTCCGTCATTTAATTTTGTCGGTGATTTTTCACCATGACAAACATAGACTTTGCCTTCGGTTAAACGAGTTAAAATAACAAGACCATCATTAAATGCCTTCTCATTTTGCTCAATAATAACCATAGGATCTGCTGCAAGTGGATTTGTATCCATTGCAGAGACAAAAATGGCAACAGGTGTTGTGCCTAAATGTGGAGTACGGCTATAAGGACGAGTCCTTAGCGCAGTCCACATTCCCGAATTAACAAGGTTAGTTTCAACTTGTTCGCGGGTCAGGTCTGAGAGCGTTGAGCTATCATAACGGTTAAAGGTAATTTCTTCGTCACCATCAATTTCGATAACGATAGATTGGAACACACGACGTTCGCCGCGGTTAATTGCAACGACTTTACCACAAGCTGGGCTGGTGAAAACAACACCGGCATTCTTTTTATCTTCAAAAAGAATTTGCCCTTTCTTTACATGCTCACCTTCCGAAACCATCATAGAAGGACGCATACCGACATATTCTTCACCTAGCAAAGCTATGCGTCGAATAGCGGGTCCGTCTTCTATCACTTGGGCAGGCGCTCCTGCAATTGGGAGGTCGAGTCCTTTTTTAATTTTAATCATAAGATTTGCACAAGTTTATCAGTTAAACCCTAAGCTACAAATTCACCCCGAAAATGTAGCGACTCTGTAATAAAAACATCTTAAGGTGTTTTTGAACCCTAAGTTATTTATCTCCGATAATTGTTACTATTTTCTCTTATTCTGCCGAACTGAATTTTATCATCTCAGCCTAAACCTGTCTGACTATTCGAGTGATTTAGCTCAAGCAAATGGGAATATTATTTTGACTGAAACGTTAACAACTCGTATAAACCGAATTAAAATATCATTTTTTTCGACGGGCGATTAAATTTCATACAGAATATTTTGTAAAAGAAAAGAAACTATATCAGATTTTAATTTACAAATTTATTGCTTCATAGCAATCTACGATCTACTTTATCAACAAATTTTAAGCTAATTTCCTGATAAAACCATGACCAGTCACGCAAAACAACTAATCAGTTTTTTAACATTAATGTTAATTTCTTTATTAGTTAACTCCGAGAATAGTTCAAATTTTCTAATGAAACCTGTTAAAAAAAGTACAGGGCAACCTATCTATATTCAAATTTTCAAAGAAGAAAGCTTACTTGAACTTTATACGGAAAAATTAGATGGGCAATTAGAAAAAGTACGTACTTACCCTATTTGTAGCTATTCTGGAGGTCTTGGACCTAAAAAATTTCAAGGTGATTTAAAAAGCCCTGAAGGTTTTTATCAGGTCAATTTCTCGCAATTAAATCCGAACAGTCGATTTTACCGAGCTATTAACCTAGGATTTCCTAATCAATATGATAAATCAAAAGGATACACAGGTGACTTTTTAATGATCCACGGGGCATGTAAATCAGTTGGTTGTTATGCAATGACAGATTCCGTCATGGATGAAATTTATCAGTATGCTGAATTAGCACTAAAAGGAGGTCAATCTACGATTAATATTCATATTTTTCCATTTAAGATGACCGCTGAAAATATGAAAAAACACCAGTATTCAAAAGATATAGATTTCTGGCAACAGCTTATGCCTGCCTACCAATATGTTGAAGAACGCAAAAAAATCCCATCTGTTACTGTTCAGGATGGACGTTATTACGTTAATAGCACTTTAACTTCATCTAATAGTGTAAATTCTGTCCTTAACTTATCGCAAAATAGTGAAAGCAAATGGTTACAGAATACGCACACCACGATCAAATAAGACAAACTCGCCAGCAGGAATACGCTGCCAAGATTCATTTCCTGTCAATGGTAATGTTGAAATAACAGAAACCACATCATCTGATTGGGTATGTTGCTGAAAATCAATTTCTACATCTTGATCAAGCAATTTTGCTTTGCCGAAAGGCGCCTTACGCGTGATCCAGTGTAAGTTAGTTGAACAATATGCCATGACAAATCGACCATCTGACAACAGCATATTAAAGACCCCTTTTTGCTTTAATTGAGAGGCTAAAATAGCGATAAAACGAAATACAGCAGGCCAATTCACTGGGGTTCGTTTATAACGGTTTTCAAGTTGATTTAAGATCCAGCAAAACGCTTTCTCACTATCCGTCTGCCCTATCGCCCGAAAACGTCCTGTTTCAAGAGATTGATAGCCTTTTAGTTGACCATTATGCGCATAAGTCCAGTTTTTTCCCCATAACTCACGGGTAAAAGGATGGGTGTTTTCTAAAGAGACATTACCTCGATTCGCTTGACGAATATGAGCAATTACAGCCTCTGATTTAATTGGGTACTCTTGAACAAAGCGAGCGACTGGCGATATTGCGCTGGCTTGAGGATCTTTAAATGTACGACATCCCAATCCTTCGTAGAAAGTAATTCCCCAACCATCTTTATGAGGCCCTGTCTTACCACCTCTTGGAATTAGTCCACTTAGACTGAAATTAATATCTGTCGGTACATTTGCACTCATGCCTAACAACTCACACATCGCTCACTCCTTCTTGCCGATGTTTATTGCTAACTTATAGCAATATCAACAAATTATTTTTCCATTTCTTTTTCAATTAATTGGATCAGAATATGGATAACTTTGATATGAATTTCTTGAATACGATCAGCGTAACCGAAATGAGGTACACGAATTTCAATATCTGCTGTACCATCCATTTTTCCGCCATCTTTGCCCGTTAATGTAATGACTTTCATGCCTTTCTCACGCGCAGCACTAATTGCTTTGATGATATTGCCTGAATTGCCTGAGGTTGAAATACCCAGCAGAACGTCACCTTCTTTACCCACAGCTTCTACATAACGAGAGAAGATATATTCATAGCCAAAATCATTACTCACACATGAGATATGGCTTACATCTGAAATAGCAATGGCAGGATAACCAGGGCGATTCTCACGATAGCGCCCAGTGAGTTCTTCTGCAAAATGCATTGCATCACAATGAGAGCCACCATTACCGCAAGATAATACTTTACCGCCTGCTTTAAAAGAATCTGCTAATAACACAGCAGCTTTTTGGATAGCTTCAATATTTACATCATCTTGAAGAAAGCGAGAGAGTGTATCTGCCGCTTCTGTTAATTCACCACGGATAAGATCTTGGTACATAGGATTTTTACTCCAGAAAGGGTAATCGAAATTTTCTGTTTCTCAGTGTAACGGATTAAATGTCATGAAAGAAGATACCTATTATCGACAAATGCTAACTTCTCTCATTTACGAATAATTTGTGAGCTATATTGTAATTAGAATGTAAATATATTGATAAAAGTTAGTGACTGGATTAGATCTAAATAACAAACAACAGGTCTGACCTCTGATCTCTTGCTAAATACAGGAGTTTATTATGACACTACTCAGTATCGTGCTTTTTATTATTCTTATTGGCGTGCTTAGCTATCGCAAATTCGGTATTGCGGTAAGTAGCCTCGCACTTATTGCTTATACATTAGTAATGGGTATCGCCAATATTTGGAGTTACTGGTTACTTCTCCCCGTTGCGTTGGTTTTATTACCCGTTACTATTCCTTCTATTCGTAGAGCCTATATCTCAGTACCTGCACTTAAAGCATTTCAAAAAGTCATGCCCTCTATGTCTAAAACAGAACAAGAAGCCATTGATGCAGGTACAACATGGTGGGAAGGCGAGCTTTTCCGTGGTGCTCCTGATTGGAAACAACTTCATAATTACCCTAAACCACAGTTAACAGCTGAGGAGCAAGCTTTCCTTGATGGGCCTGTCGAAGAAGTTTGCCGTATGACAAATGACTTTGAGGTCACTCATGAATTAGCTGATCTACCTCCTGAAATCTGGCAATACCTTAAAGATAATCGCTTCTTTGCGATGATCATTAAAAAAGAGTACGGCGGGTTAGAGTTTTCAGCCTACGCTCAATCACGCGTATTGCAAAAACTGTCGGGAGTGTCTGGTATTTTAGCCATCACCGTGGGTGTACCTAACTCTTTAGGCCCCGGCGAACTACTGCAACACTATGGTACTGATGAACAGAAAAAGCGCTATTTACCCGGTTTAGCCAAAGGAGATGAAATTCCTTGTTTCGCATTAACAAGCCCAGAAGCGGGCTCCGATGCAGGTGCTATTCCTGACAGTGGCGTAGTCTGTATGGGTGAATGGCAAGGCGAGCAAGTACTTGGTCTTCGTTTAACATGGAATAAACGCTATATCACTCTTGCCCCTATCGCAACCGTATTAGGATTAGCATTTAAATTACGCGATCCTGACCATCTATTAAGTGATGACGAAAATCCGGGTATTACCTGTGCGTTAATTCCAACTGATGTCAAAGGTGTTGAAATCGGTCATCGTCATTTCCCACTGAACGTGCCATTTATGAATGGACCGACTCGTGGTAAAGATGTTTTTGTTCCTATCGATTACATCATTGGCGGACCAAAAATGGCAGGTCAGGGTTGGAGAATGCTGGTGGAATGTCTCTCAGTTGGTCGAGGGATCACTCTACCTTCAAACTCTACCGGCGGTTTAAAAAGTGTGGCTATGGCAACAGGCGCTTATTCTCGTGTCCGTCGTCAGTTCAAAATTCCAATTGGTAAAATGGAAGGTATTGAAGAGCCATTAGCTCGTCTGGCTGGTAACGCCTATCTTTTAGATTCTGCGGCAACCTTAATTACTACGGGTATTATGCTAGGTGAAAAACCTGCCGTATTATCCGCTATCGTAAAATACCATTGTACTCACCGAGCACAGCGTGGCGTTATTGATGCAATGGATATCGTTGGTGGTAAAGGGATCAGCCTTGGGCCATCGAACTTTGTCGCACGTTCTTATCAAGGCTCTCCAATTGCCATCACGGTTGAAGGTGCCAATATTTTAACTCGTAGCATGATCATTTATGGTCAGGGTGCTATCCGCTGCCATCCTTATGTATTAGATGAAATTGCAGCCGCTCGAGATAACAACCTACATGATTTTGACCGTGCTTTATTTGGTCATATTGGTCACGTAGCGAGTAATACCTTACGCAGTCTGTGGTTAGGTATCACAAATGGCCGATTAAGTAATTCGCCAACTAATGATGAAACACGTCGTTATTATCAACAAATTAACCGTTTGAGTGCCAATATGGCGCTGTTGTCTGATGTTTCAATGGGAGTTTTAGGCGGAAGCTTAAAACGTCGTGAGCGTATTTCAGCACGTTTAGGTGATATATTAAGTCATATCTTCCTAGCTTCTGCTGCACTTAAGCGTTATGAAGATGAAGGTCGTCATACTGCAGATTTACCTCTCGTACATTGGAGCGTAAAAGAGTGTTTATACCAAGCAGAAAATGCAATTGATGAACTGCTACGCAATTTCCCAAGCCGTGTTGTTGCAGGCACTATGCGAGCAATTATTTTCCCACTGGGTAAAGCTCAAAAATTACCATCAGATAAATTAGATAGCAAAGTGGCGCAACTTATCCAACAACCTTCTGAAACCCGTGATCGCATTGGTAGAGGTCAATACTTAACACCGAGCGAGCATAATCCACATGGTTTAATGGAAGAAGCGTTGCTTGATATTTTGGCTGCAGAACCTATTTTCGACCGTATTTGTCGCCTCTATGAGAAGAAATTTAACTTTACACAATTAGATAAATTAGCGGACAAAGCACTGGCTGATAAACGAGTAACTCAAGAAGAAGCCGATATCTTACGTAAAGCAGAACAGAGTCGCTTACGGAGTATCAATGTTGATGAGTTTGACTTTGATGCATTGGCGGTGCCTGCAAAAAAGCCGAAAGCTGACAAAGTCAAAACAGACAAAGCAGCCTAACAATCGAGATAAAGGGAAATATTTCCCTTGATAAAACACAAACACCTCATCACTTTTAGTGATGAGGTGTTTTTTTATTAAGAGCCAATTATTAGGCTCCCAAAAATTAATTAGAGAGCTAACTCCAATGCCAATAACTCTTCTATTGTTTGGCGACGACGAATTAATTGAGGAACACCCTCTGTTATCAACACTTCAGGAATAAGTGGTCGGCTATTATAATTTGATGACATTGACGCACCATATGCCCCTGTATCATGGATCACTAAATAATCGCCTACCTGTGCTTGAGGCAATAAACGAGGAACAACTGTGCCTCCCTCTTGCTGAGTAAAAACATCACCCGATTCACACAGCGGGCCTGCCACGATCGTCTCTTGTAATTCTGTCATTGGTTTTATTTGACCATCACTATCTAAAACTGAAATATGATGATAACTGCCATACATTGCAGGACGCATTAAATCACTAAATCCAGCATCCACCAGCACATAGTGACGACTTCCCATTGATTTAACGGCTCTCACTTGTGAAATCAATACACCGGATTCAGCCACTAAAAAGCGTCCCGGTTCAATCTCTAACTCAACAGAATGCCCTAAGTGTTGTGCAATACGCTGACGTGCTTTATCCCATAAAGAAAAATAGTGATCCAAATCGACGGTTGCATCCCCTTCTTGATAAGGCGTTGATAATCCGCCTCCTGCCGAAATAGCTTGAATATCAACTTGAGAGGTAAGCACTTGCTCTACCATTGCATCGCAGACACAAGCAAGATGTTGATAGTCAACACCTGAGCCAATATGCATATGAAAACCAACTAGAGTTAGATTGTATTGCTGGATCACGGCTAACGCTTCTGGCACATCTTCGTACCAAATACCATGCTTACTGTTTTCACCACCTGTATTGGTTTTTTGGCTATGTCCATGACCAAATCCGGGGTTAACTCTTATCCAAACAGCATGACCTTGATTGCGCTCACCCAATTGACGAAGCATATCAATAGAGCCTGCATTAACAGGTATATCTAATTCAACAACACGTTCAATAGTTCTTTCATCAAGTAAATCAGCCGTAAAGACAATCTCACTTTTTTCTCTACCACCTTGATAACCAGCAACTAAAGCGCGCTCAATTTCCCCCAACGAAACAGAGTCAACTTTAACACCCTGTGCTTTCATTAAACGTAAAATATGAATATTGGAGCACGCTTTTTGAGCAAATCGAACGACATCAAAAGATTTAAGCTGGGCAATACGCTGAGAAATAGTATCGCCTTGATAAATCCATAATGGCGTTCCATAGGTTTGTGCTAATTGGTATTGAGCCATAGTTATTGATGTTGTCATGTTATCTACTCATAAAAATCACAGGTGAATAGAATCATTATTTATGAACTTAAAAGGGAATAAAAATATCAAATAAGCTACACTCTATTCATCTGTGATATAGGAATATAAGATGAAAGCTCCTTTTAATTGGCGACATATTGAAATTTTTCATGCGGTGATGACGACACAAAATCTTACTGAAGCCGCAGAGCTACTGAAAACGTCACAACCCACAGTCAGTAGAGAATTATCTCGTCTTGAGCATCTATTAGCATTTAAATTATTTGATAGAATAAAAGGCCGTTTACAGCCCACAACCGAAGGGTTGCGCTTTTTTGAGGAAGTACAACGTTCTTATTATGGTTTAGATAGAATAATTAACGCTGCTGAAAATATTCGCCATTTTAACCAAGCAGAATTGAATATCACCTGCTTGCCCGCATTTGCTCAGTCATTATTACCTTCAATTTGCCGACAATTTCTAGATAAATATCCTGATGTCAATTTAACCATTGTTCCTCAAGAATCCCCTTTATTAGAAGAGTGGTTATCCGCGCAACATTACGATTTAGGATTGGTAGAACACACACAAACACCAGCAGGAACTCAACAAGAAACCGTGCTTACACTCAATGAAGTCGCAGTTTTACCCAAGTCACATCCATTGTGTAAAAAAACATTATTACATCCTATGGATTTTCAAAATGAACGTTTTATTAGCCTGTCAGCCAATGATAGCTACCGGCAATTAATTGATACTGTATTTATTAAAAATGGAACTGCACGACAATTAGTGATGGAAACGCAAAGTGCCGCCTCTATTTGTGCAATGGTGAGTGAGAATATCGGCATTTCAATTGTTAACCCGATTACCGCACTTGATTACTTAGATAAGTCTATTTGCCTTCGTCCTTTAAGCTTTACTATCCCTTTTACTATCAGCTTAATTACTCCATCACATCGCCCTTCATCACAACTTGTTGCCTATTTTATTGGTGTGATGAAAGAGACATTATCAGATTACCCTAAACGGCTAACCCAAGCTTTTACCCGATAAAGCAAGCCAATAAGGTGATGATGAAAACCACTCCACTAAGAAATCCAGCAATACTCTAACGGCAGCAGGCATATTTTGTCGGCTCGCTAGAACCGCATAAATTCCCATCGGCTGAGCTTGATAGTCAGACAAAATTTGTTCTAACTCACCACTTTCGATATAAGGTTTGGCTGAATAATAAGGTTGTAGCGATATACCAGCTCCTTTTAACGTAGCTTGTAATAAAACAACCGATTCATTTGCGCTTAAATTCCCCCCAACAGGTACTGAATAACGTTCATCACCTAAATTAAACTCCCACAAACTACGACCAAAAAACCGGTAAGTTAAACATTGATGCTGAGTAAGTTCATCTGGGTTTTGAGGTATACCTTTTTTTGCTAAGTAATCTTTATGGGCACACACCACAGAAAGACATGTCGCAAGCGAGCGTGCGATTAAGTTAGGCTCGAGGTGATTCGTAATACGCAATGCAATATCAATACGTTCTTCCACCAAATTCACGGTTTGATTAGTGATTTGTAAATCAACCGCAATTAAAGGATAACGCAGCATAAACTCACATATTGCCACTGACAAAATACTATTTGCTAATGATTGTGAACTGGTAATACGAACAAGCCCACTGATTTGATGACGTTCTTTCGGAACATTAGCTGGTATACGTTCAGCCATTTCTAATAACTGTAAACTCTGTTCGTATACCATTTCACCTACTGATGTTAGGCTTTGTTTGCGTGTCGTTCTATGCAATAAACGCACTCCTGCCCACTCTTCCATCTCATTTAAATAGCGCGTCACCATGGCTCTAGACATACCTAGATAATCAGCAGCTTTTATCATACTTCCCTGCTTCACAATGGTTATAAACACTTCTGATGCTTTTATTTTATCCATTTTATTTACTCGATTTACGCAACAATTAATTGCCTAAAATAGGGTTTTTCTCTTGTTTTATGCAACATATTATAGTCAGCAACAACATTATGGAGAAAACAAAAGATGAAAAAATTACTTCCTTTAACACTTGCAACTACCGCATTCTTTGCAACATCAGCGTTAGCAACTGATTTAACATTAGATATTTATAACCCAGGAGAGGCGAGTGTTTTCCCTGTTTCTTCCGAAATTATTTATGGCGATAAAGATGCCGTTTTAATTGATGCACAATTTCAAAAAAATGATGCACAAGCGCTAGTTGATAAAATAAAAGCCTCTGGAAAAAACCTGACTTATATCTATATCAGCCATTCTGATCCTGACTTTTATTTTGGGTTAGATGTCATTACTGATGCATTTCCAAATGCTAAAGTGATTGCAACCGCACCCACAATTAAAGCCATTAATGAAACTCAAGCAGGAAAGCTTGCCTACTGGGGGCCTGTACTTAAAGAGAATGCCCCTCAGAAAATCATCATTCCTGAAGTACTAAAAGGTGATAGCTTTTCTCTAGAAGGTGAAACCATTTCAGTCAAAGGCTTAGATGGGCAATCTCCAGAGAGAACATATCTTTATGTTCCAAAACTTAATGCAGTAATGGGTGGTGTTTTGGTCTCTGAAAATATTCATGTTTGGTTGGCCGACACTCAAACCGTAGAAGAGCGCCAACATTGGGTTAGTGCATTACAGCAAATAAAATCACTATCCCCAAAAACCGTTATTCCTGGTCACTATTTACCAAAAGCAACGTACGATCTACAAGCCGTTGACTTCACAATGAATTACCTAATTGAAGCTGAGAAAAATCTTGAAAAAACGAAAAATTCAGATGAATTTATTGCAGCAATGGAAAAAAATCATCAGAATTTAGCAGATAAATCAAGCCTAGAACTTAGTGCAAAAGTACTAAAAGGAGAGATGCAGTGGCCTCAGTAGTAAGCAATACAGGTAATACCCAAAGTACTAAAATATTGCACTATGTTTATGATCCTCTTTGTGGTTGGTGCTACGGCATTGCTCCCTTGATTGAAGAAGTAAGCAATACGTTTCCAAATTCCATTAAGTTACATGGTGGTGGATTGTTTACACCAGCAAGAGCCGTCACAGGTGGTCAATCATGGAAAGAGCATGTTACACCCATTGATGAACGTATTAGTCAATTATCGGGCCAAGTTTTTAGTCATGCATATCATGATGCTCTTGGTAACACTGAAATGGTATTAAACTCATTGCTACCTATTTCAGCCGTTCTTGTTGCTGAAGTAATGGGAAAGCGAGATGCTTATTTACTAAAAGCATTACAAGAGGCCTATTACCTTGATGGCTTAAATATCAGTGATAAAGACACTCTGCTATTTATTGTGAAAAAACTTGGTTTTGATGTTGAGCAGTTTGCATCTTTACTGGCTGAAATTAACGAAACACAAATTCAGCAACATTTAAGCCAGACGCAACAATTAATGTCTCAAATTAATGGTCGCGGTTTTCCTACTTTATTTATTGAAGATAACCAAGGTTACCACCTGATACCAGTTGAAAAATATTTAGGTGATACAAAACGTTGGCAGCAATTTATAAAAGAAAATCTATAATCTTCTTTTCAGTGTGCTGATTAATTTCCGCACACTGCCTTCTTTATTTCGATTCTTATTATTTTCTTTTTATACATATCTAAAAAATGATTTAGTTTCTTTAAAATCAATTAATTGAAATAATTGTAAGATGAAAAATTGAAACCTAATACCATTAATGTTGAAAATGAAAGGCAAGAGCCAAATGCTACTTTTTTGATATGATCTTTTGTTGTGATTAATACTGCACAATACACACTTAATCCTAGAAAAGAACCAAGCAAAAGAATATACGGCAATTTCTCAAACCCACACCATGCCCCAATAGCACCAAATAATTTTACATCACCAAAACCTAAAACACATTTTTTACAGATAAAATATCCCCATAAATAGATGCCATAAAAAAGCCCAACACCACCTAAAAAGCCATAAAAAGCATGATTGAAAGGTACTAATCCATATACTGAGTAATTACATAATAACCCTAAAAATATTAGCCAATAAGTCAACGTATTAGGCAGAAGAAAATAATCAGCATCAAAGAAAGAGAGCATCAACAAATAAAAACTTAATACCGAAAGTATTATCAATAAAGAAAATGAATTAATTGAAAAAAGCCAATATAAACAAACGATAATGTAACTCAGTGTAAGTTGTTTACATCGAGTTTTAGATAACAAAAATAATAATGAAAAAGGCAGACAAAACTTAATAAAAACAAGAAAATCATTCAAAAAAGAAAACAAAGGTGTTTTTATAAAACAACAACGGCTTAATGGCATAAATATCTACTCCCTAGATACATCGTTATCCTTACTAAACGACTGTATAAGAGGATCCATTTGATACCGAGAAGTTTCTTTATAATGACAATGAAAACATGAAATTTTGCGACAAAACACGCAATAAGATCCACGCTATAATAGCGACAAAAGTAAAGTGATAACTTGCATGCCATAATGTCATGCGTATGATGCATATCACATATTTTATTTATCACAGTTAACTATCTTTTACGTAAGGGTTTCACGTTATGCGTATTCCTCGCATTTATCATTCAGAACCACTATCAGCAGGCACAAAAACTGCTTTAGATGAAGAAGCATCTAATCATGTTGGACGTGTATTAAGAATGTCTACTGGGCAAAAATTGGCACTGTTTGATGGTTCAAATCAGGTATTTGATGCTGAAATCATAGAAAGCACAAAAAAGTCAGTCACTGTGCAAATAAATGAAGGCATTGTTGATGATAAAGAATCCCCTCTCGATCTCCATTTAGGGCAAGTCCTTTCAAGAGGAGAAAAAATGGAGTTTACTATTCAAAAATCAGTTGAGTTAGGGGTTAATACGATCACTCCACTGATCTCAGAACGCTGTGGTGTTAAACTTGACCCTAGCCGTTTAGAGAAAAAACATCAGCAATGGCAAAAAATTATTATCTCGGCATGTGAGCAATGTGGCAGAAATAGCATTCCACAATTAATGCCAGTAATGTCATTAAAAGAATGGTGTGCTCAAGATGATGGTAGTTTAAAACTCAATTTACATCCTAGGGCTAACCAAAGTATTAATACCTTACCCTTACCTGTTAAAAAAGTGCGCTTATTGATTGGCCCTGAAGGTGGACTTTCTCCTGAAGAAATCGCCATGACAGCAGAGCACCATTTTACTGATATTTTATTAGGTCCTCGTGTATTAAGAACTGAAACAACAGCGCTCACCGCAATCACCGCTTTGCAGGTTCGGTTCGGCGATCTGGGATAAAGGAGAAGTAATGATTAAATTAGGTATTGTGATGGACCCTATTTCATCCATCAAAATCAAAAAAGACACCAGCTTTGCCATGTTATTAGAAGCACAACGTCGTGGCTGGGAAATTCATTATATGGAGATGAACGACCTTTACCTACATCAAGGTGAAGCACGCGCTCACACTCGTTTACTCAGCGTAGAAGAAAACCCAGAAAAATGGTTTGAGTTTGGCAAAGAGCAGGATATTGCTTTAGGTGAACTCGATACCATCTTAATGCGTAAAGATCCGCCTTTTGATACCGAATTTATCTACGCAACCTATATTTTAGAACGCGCTGAAGATATGGGAACACTGATAGTTAATAAGCCACAAAGTTTACGTGACTGTAATGAAAAACTCTTTACTGCCTGGTTTCCAACATTAACACCAGACACCTTAGTGACTCGTGAAGCTAAACATTTACGAGCTTTTCATGAAAAACACGGTGATGTCATTTTCAAGCCACTAGATGGTATGGGTGGCGCATCAATCTTCCGCTTGAAAAAAGACGATCCAAACGTAGGTGTTATTATTGAAACATTGACAGAACATGGTCATCGTTTCTGTATGGCACAAAACTTCCTACCAGAAATTGTTGATGGTGATAAGCGTATTCTGGTTGTCGATGGCGAACCGGTGCCTTATTGCTTAGCGCGTATTCCAGCAAAAGGTGAAACACGAGGCAACTTAGCTGCTGGTGGCCGTGGCGAAGCTCGTCCATTAACAGAAAGTGATTGGGTTATTGCGCGTCAAGTTGCACCTATCCTTAAACAAAAAGGCCTTATTTTTGTTGGATTAGATGTTATTGGCGATCGCTTGACTGAAATTAATGTCACAAGTCCAACATGTGCGCGTGAAATAGAAGCAGCTTATCCTGATGTTTCTATTACAGGTATGTTAATGGATGCAATTGAAGTACGCTTAAACAAGAAAAACTAACTTTTAGACACTGAGATTAACGGGTTTAAAAGTATGAACCTAGCCCCCACATATTAATCAATAAGCGGTATACATTAAGAAATACAATGTATAAAAGGGCTAGGTTTTTTAATAAAAATGATCAGGGAACAGTACGACTATTATGAATTTACTTAACCATTTTCTTATTGCTATGCCTTCATTAAGCGATCCGTTATTTGAACGCTCGGTCGTCTATGTTTGCGAACATAATGAAAACGGTGCGATGGGTTTAATTATTAATAAACCTATCGAAGATATCTCTGTGGAAGGTGTATTAGATCAACTGGAAATTTTTTCGACTGATAGAGATGAAGCGATTAGCTTACAAAAACCCGTGATGTCAGGAGGCCCTGTTGCAGAAGAGCATGGTTTTATCTTGCACACTCCGGTTTCAGGTTTTAGTTCTAGTATCAAAATTAGTGATAGCACGATGATCACAACTTCCAAAGATGTGTTAGAAACCTTAGGTACAGCAAGACAACCAGAAAAAACATTAGTCTCTTTAGGTTATTCTAGTTGGGAACAAGGCCAATTAGAGAAAGAAATTTTAGAAAATAGCTGGCTAACAGTTGAAGCTTCACCTCAAATTATTTTTGATACCCCTATTGCTGAACGTTGGCATAAAGCCGCTGAATTAATTGGGATTAATATCCACACCATTTCACCGATAGCGGGTCACGCATAATGTCAAACAGAACGGTAATGGGTTTTGATTTCGGCACAAAAAGCATTGGTGCAGCTATCGGTCAAGAAGTTACAGGAACAGCAAGACCTTTAGCTTCATTTAAAGCAAAAGATGGTATTCCTGATTGGACTCAAATCGAAAAAATCATAAAAGAGTGGCAGCCTGATCTCGTGGTTGTCGGTTTACCTCTTAATATGGATGGCACCGAACAGTTAGTCACAACTCAAGCTAAAAAATTTGCTAATCGCCTTCATGGTCGATTTGGTGTACAAATTGCGTTGCATGATGAACGCCTTAGCACCGTAGAAGCTCGCGCTCATCTTTTTGAACGTGGTGGTTATCGTTCCTTAGATAAAGGCAGTGTAGATGCAGCGTCTGCCGTTATTATTCTTGAAAGCTGGTTTGAACAACAATTCTAAAAAATAGGTTCCAACTAGTAATAATTACCTATTCTTACTTATAGGTTATCACTCAGCTTGAATTAAACCTTCATGTTGGCGTTGTTGCCGACTTAACATGAAGGTTTGCATACCGTATTCACTACCTGTTTGCATTAATGTTGTCACTTGGTGGTATTTTCCTTCTCGAATAAGATGTGAAATACCCTGTGTGACCTGCATTATTTCAAATAACGCCACTCGTCCACCTTCAGTTGAAGAGACTAACTCTTGTGAAATTATCGCCCTTAAACTGCACGCTAGCTGTGATGAAATCCATTGTCGCTCATTGCCTGTAAATACATTAGTCACGCGCTCAAGCGTTTGTACCGCCCCTTGAGTATGCAATGTTGCCAGCACCAAATGTCCCGTTTCTGCTGCAGTTAATGCCAACTGAATACTTTGTGCATCTCTTAATTCACCTAACATAATGACATCTGGATCTTGGCGTAGAGCACTCTTTATCGCATTTGCAGTATGCTGAACATCTCGCCCTATTTCCCTTTGCTGCACAATACTTTGCTTATTGCTATGTATAAACTCAATGGGATCTTCTAATGTCAAAATATGCTGACGTTGATATTGGTTTAAATGATTGATCATTGCCGCTAATGTCGATGATTTCCCACTACCTGTTGCTCCCGTCACTAAAATAAGCCCATGAGAATAGTTGTCTAAAAGTGTTGAAACCGACTTAGGTACTCGAAGTTTATCTAAAGAAGGAATTTGTGTTTCAATTATTCTTAATACAGCTGAAACCCCCTTTTGTTGGCGAAATAAATTGACACGAAGTCGTTGCCCACATGATAGCGTGAGTGCTGTATCAACCTGCCCCTCATTCTCAAAAGTTTGCTTTTGGGTGTTGCTCAAAAAAGGCAAAAACCACGCTAATAGACTATCAGAAGTGATAGGTTTACATTGATTTTGTTGATAAAGTATTCCATTGATCCGCAATCGTGGTACATCACCACAACAAAGGTGCAGATCCGAGGCGTTATGCTTTACACTATATGCAATTAAATTTTCCATTTTCATCTTATTATCTCCTGAGTTGCCATGAATACTATTAAACAGAATCTCGTCAATGTCAGGTCTCACATTGACACAGCAGCGCAGAAATGCGGCCGTTCTTCAGAAGAAATAACATTACTTGCAGTAAGTAAAACAAAACCTGCGAGTGATATCGAAAAAGCAATAGCGTGTGGACAAACTGAGTTTGGTGAAAACTATGTCCAAGAAGGCGTTGATAAAATCCATTATTTTGCTGATAACCACACCCTAGTTTGGCACTTTATCGGTCCTTTACAGTCAAATAAAACACGCCTTGTTGCTGAGAATTTCGATTGGTGCCATACCATTGATAGATTGAAAATCGCTCAAAGATTAAGTGACCAACGTCCTGACTCATTGCCACCATTAAATGTCCTTATTCAAATCAATATTAGCGATGAAAACAGTAAATCAGGTATTAATCTGACTGAACTTGATGGACTAGCGGCACAAATTTCTATTCTTTCAGGCATTAAATTACGCGGATTAATGGCAATCCCTGCACCTGAAAGCAATTATGACAAACAAGTTGAAGTGTTAGAAAAAATGCATCTCGCATTTAAACAATTACAATCTCAATATCCCCATATAGATACGTTATCTATGGGAATGACGAGTGATATGGAAGCTGCTATTGCTTGTGGTTCAACACTCGTTCGTATTGGAACGGCAATTTTTGGCGCAAGAGATTACGCGACTAAATAAAAATAGAGGTTTATATGGAACATCGTAACATCGCATTTATTGGCGCTGGAAATATGGCTCAAGCCATTATTGCAGGATTGGTTCAAGGTGGATATCCAGCAAATAAAATTACCGTCAGCTCACCTTCTGCCATTCGCCGTGAACCATTAGAAAAAGAGTTCGGTATTCATAGTACTAATGACAATATTGATGCGGTTGAGAAAGCGGATGTTATTGTGCTGGCAGTAAAGCCACAAATGATGGAAGAAGTTTGTAAGCCCTTACAAAATATCGATATGAGTAAAAAGTTAGTCCTCACTATCGCTGCTGGTATTCCTGCTACACGTTATAACGACTATTTTGCGACTCAATTACAGCTCGTACGCATTATGCCAAATACCCCAGCCCTTGTAGGTAAAGGTTTAAGTGGTATGTTCGCGCACAATTCACTTTCATCTCAAGATAAACAGTTTGCCGATGAATTAATGAAAAGTGTTGGAACAACCGTTTGGGTAGAGCAAGAATCTGCCATCAATGATATTATCGCCGTTGCTGGTAGTGCACCCGCTTATTTCTTCTTGTTTATGGAATCAATGCAACAAGAAGCAGAACGTTTAGGTTTTTCACCTGAAGTAGCAAGAGCTATTGTGCAACAAGCAGCAAGTGGTTCTACCGCTTTAGCAGAGAAACAACACATGTTGCCTTTCTCAACTTTACGTGAACAAGTAACATCAAAAGGTGGAACGACTGCAGCTGCACTTATGCAGTTTTATGAAGGTAAATTACCTGAAAACGTCTCTTCTGCCATGCAAGCTGCGATTAAACGTGCGCAAGAAATGGAAAAACAATTTTAATTTCATCAGGGCCAACTAATGAATTTTTTAAATTTCGTCATTCTGACTCTTCTTCAACTCTACACATCCGTACTGTTATTACGTGTTTGGATGCAATGTGTCAGAGCTGATTTTTATAATCCTTTTTCACAATTTATCGTCAAGATCACACAGCCAATTGTTCGCCCATTAAGAAGTATTATTCCTTCTATTGGCCCTATTGATACAGCCTCCGTATTACTAGCATATGTATTAATCCTACTAGGTATTATTATTCCATCTTACTTATCAGGAACATCAATTCCTTTCTCTTTGATGTTCCCATTTGCTTTTATTGAACTGCTTACAGCAGCAGGTAAGATGATTTTCTGGTTAATCATTATTCGTGCAATTCTTAGCTGGGTAAGCCAAGGTCGTAATCCAATTGATCATCTTTTATTTCAATTAACAGAACCTTTAATGGCACCAATTCGTCGTGTCATTCCTGCGATGGGTGGCTTAGATTTCTCAGCAATGATTGTTATTCTTGTGCTTTACGCCCTGAATTATCTGCGTGTAGACGTTTTACAATGGCTACTTAGTGTAACGCTTTACTAAGGATAACACTCATGCAAAAAGTAGTCCTTGCAACAGGAAATCCGGGAAAAGTCAAAGAGCTAGCCTCTTTGCTTTCTGATTTCGGTTTAGATATTGTTGCTCAAACAGAGCTTAGTGTTGATTCTGTTGAAGAAACGGGCCTAACCTTTGTTGAAAATGCGCTGATTAAAGCGCGTCATGCAGCAAAAGTAACTGGCCTACCCGCAATTGCCGATGACTCAGGTATTTCGGTTGATGCTTTAGGTGGTGCTCCAGGAATTTACTCAGCACGCTATGCGGGTGTTGATGCGAGTGATCAGCAAAATCTGGATAAATTGCTTGATGCAATGAAAGATGTGCCTGCTGAAAAACGCCAAGCACAATTTAACTGTGTATTAGTTTATATGCGCCATGAGAACGATCCAACTCCATTAATTTTCCACGGTATTTGGCACGGTGTATTGAGCACAGAAATGCATGGTGAAGGTGGATTTGGCTACGATCCTATTTTCTTTGTTCCTGAATTAAATTGTACTGCGGCACAATTAACTAAAGAGCAAAAAAATCAGCATTCGCATCGTGGTACAGCACTTAAATTAATGTTGGATACTCTTAAGAATGCTTAAGTTGCCTCCATTAAGTTTGTATATTCATATTCCTTGGTGTGTACAAAAATGTCCTTATTGTGATTTCAATTCACACACACTAAAAGGCGAAGTCCCACATCAGGAATATGTGCAACATTTACTCAATGACTTAGATGCCGATCTTATTCACGTGGGTTCCCGTGAAATCCAAACCATATTTATTGGTGGCGGTACTCCTAGCTTATTAAGCGCTGAGTCAATGGCTGATTTACTCTATGGCGTTAAAGAGCGCATTGCTGTTAGCCCTAATGCAGAAATTACTATGGAAGCTAACCCGGGAACCGTAGAAGCTGAACGCTTTGCTGGATTCCAACGTGCGGGTGTAAATCGTATTTCTATTGGTGTGCAAAGTTTTGGCAACGATAAACTTATTCGCTTAGGGCGCATACATGACGCTGATGAAGCTAAAAATGCCGCTCGTTTAGCCAAAGAATTAGGCCTACGTAGCTTTAATTTAGATTTAATGCATGGATTACCAGACCAATCATTATCTCAAGCACTTTCTGATTTACAGCAAGCAATAGAGTTATCGCCACCACATTTGTCTTGGTATCAATTAACCATTGAACCTAATACACAATTTGGCTCTCGTCCACCGAAATTGCCTGATGACGATATGCTGTGGGATATTTTCTCAGAAGGTGACAAATTACTGACAGCAGCAGGTTATCAACAATATGAAACATCAGCATATTGTAAGCCGGGCTTTCAATGTGAGCATAACTTAAATTATTGGCGTTTCGGGGATTATTTAGGTATCGGTTGTGGTGCTCATGGAAAAATAAGCTTTGAAGATGGTCGCATAATGCGAACAGTAAAAACCAAGCATCCTAAAGGTTTTATGGAAGGTCGTTATCTCCACCAGCAAAATTTTGTTGATAATGATGACCGTCCATTTGAATTTTTTATGAACCGTTTTCGTCTATTAGAAGCATTCCCAAGACAAGATTTCAGTGATTACACAGGGCTTTCTGAAGAAGTTATTCGCCATCAAATAGATGAAGCTTTGTCTTTAGGTTATATCAGTGAATCAGACACTCACTGGCAAATTACACCTCATGGCAAGCTGTTCCTCAATTCATTGCTTGAGTTATTTCTTTAATATTACTGATTTCAAATAGCTAACTTAAAAATGCCCATACTGAATATTCACAGTTGGGCATTTTTCTTTAATAACAAACCTTAAAGATTAATCAATTAAAGCGCACTCTCTACCGCTTCAATTTGTTTAGTTAAACTATCTAAGCCACCGCCAGAAAGATACCAAAGATCAGCTTGTAGATAAACAATACCGCCATTTTTATAGGCTGAAGTTGTTTTTATTATCTCATTCTCAAATGTTGCTTTGTCTAATTTATCAGCACCAATAGCTTCGCTACGATCCACAATTAAAATAACATCAGGGTTGGCTTTTGCGATCATTTCAGGCGTTACAACACGACGCTTGCCTTTCTCTTCTTCAGCAACAGGCGGTAATTCAGCTCTTTTTGCTTTAACAACATCATAAACAACACTTTGATTGTTAGGCATTAAATTGCCAGCGTTATGTAATAATACTAAAACTTTTTTATCCGACTCTGCTGCTTTTTTCTGGGCTTGCTCAATAACAGTATTTAATTTGGCAATTTGCTCTTGAGTCGCTTGCTGTTTATCAAATAATTCACCTAATAATTTGATATTTGACTCAACTGAATTGAGATAATTTGCACTGTTAGTGCCTAAATTAACGGTTGGTGCAATTTTCGCTAAAGCCTCATATGAGTCACCTTGGCGACCCGTAATAATAATTAAATCAGGTTTAATTTCGGCTAATTTTTCTAAGTCAGGCGCTTTCATGCCACCAACATTAGCAACGTTACTTGCAATACTTCCTTTAATATAGGCAGGTGCATTACCTAACGGTAACCCAACCACTTTATCGGCTAAACCTAACTCAACTAAAGAATCATAGAGACCAAAATCAAATAGAACCACTTTTGAAGGGTTCTTAGTAACCGATGTTTCACCCAACTGGTGTTTTATCACCATCTTGTCATTATTTTGGCTAATAACTTGGTTAGGTTGGTATTCGATTGGCGTTTTACTTAACGCAGAGAAACTGGTTACAGAAAGGATAGATGCGATAACTAAAGGAAGGATCTTCTTCATTAATTTTGCCCTGTTTAAGTGGAATACTCAAACAGGGCATTCTAAACAGCTCCCCTCACAAGTCAATTGAATAAGAATGATTTTCATTGTTATTTTCAATTATTGTGAGCCAACTATTTATATATTAGATGTAATGTAGGGAGAGGCTAATGCGACTCCTTTAAAGAATTGACAAGCTCAACTCGTTGACTCTCCATCTGGGTTATTTTGCTGCAAGCTTGCTGACCAAATTGAGTAAATGCAGCTTCTTGCTGTTTCCACTCCTGATCTATAATTTTTTGAAAACCATCTAAGTTTCCTAACAATCCACCTAAGGCTTTTTTACTATCCCCCCCCGCGGCGGCTAATAACTGTTTTTTCCCCAACTCATTAATGCTGTCTTGCAACATACCACCAAGGCTACTTTCTACGATTTCCCTGCCTTTGGCTTCAACGTCTTTAATGGCTTGAGAATGGAATGTAATGTTATTCGGTTCTATACTGACCACTCTATCCATTTGCTGATTAAGATCTTTCTCTAATCGACTTAATCTATTGAGGATATTGCTATCTTTACCAAAAGCTTCAATCACCACTTTATCAAGCACTTTGCGCGAATCTTGCAGTTTTACCCCAGTTTCCGTTCTTAACCAAGGTACATCTCGTCTTACAGTGGCTTGATATTTTTTTGCCAGTTCTTGTTGTTGTGGTGTCAATGTGGCACTTTTTTCGTTTTGAATTAATGTACCGTCAGGATAAATCACCATTAGACCATGTGAACCCGCAACTTCAACAAATTCAGAGGTGATGCGTAAATCATCTTTTGGCATTACAGCGCAATCAAAACTTGGTGATGCATTTGCTGTACCAGCAACAAAAAACAGGGTGACAGCAATATTTTTTAAACTCATAACAACCTCCTGAAAACACACCTAAAAAATGGAACGCCCTACTTTGTTTGCTAATAATTCAAGTGCTGCACAACCTGCTAATGAGTTACCTGATTTATCCAACTCGGGTGACCAAACTGCAACCGTAAAAGCATCGGGAACAACGGCAATAATGCCACCACCGACGCCTGATTTTCCGGGAATACCGATACGAAATGCAAATTCACCGGCACCATCATACATGCCACAAGTTAACATTAACGCATTTATTTGGCGGGTTTGTCTTGGCGTAATAATCTGATTTTTATTACCCACACATGTACCTTGATTAGCCAAATAGCTAAAACATCGCACTAACTCGGTGCAACTCATCTCTATTGAACAGTAGTGAAAATAGGTTTCCAGTACCGTAATAACATCGTTCTCAAAATTACCGAAAGATTTCATTAGATAAGCGATAGAGGCATTTCGACTAAGATGCTCCATCTCTGATTTTGCAACCACTGAGTTATAACAAATATCAGAAGTATCAGTGAGAAAACGGATCACTTCTAACATTCTTTGCTTAGGCGCACTTAAGCGAGACTGCAACATATCAGTGATAACAATGGCACCCGCATTAATAAAAGGATTACGTGGTATTCCTTTTTCCATTTCTAGCTGTATCAAGGAATTAAAAGGTAGCCCTGATGGCTCTTTTCCTACACGTTGCCAAATTTCATTTTCTTCATAACGAGTTAAAGCAAGCGTTAAGCTGAGTACTTTAGAAATAGATTGGATTGAAAAACGCTTATCTGCCATGCCTGATTGATAGAGTTCTCCATCAACCGTATAAACAGCCATAGCAAGCTGTTCTGGAGGTACTTGAGCCAATGCGGGAATATAATCCGCGACTTTTCCTTGCCCGATTAATGGGCGAATTTGTTGCAAAATATCTGACAGTAATGCGTTAGATAACGTTGTAGTCACAGTCCCTTCCCCAGACAGACAAGGGCATCCTTTTGGATGCCCTTGTTATTATTTGCTAAATGTATAACTTTCTATCAATCCCACCAAACATCAAATAGTTCAGAGGTTTGTACATCTTGCATTTTGCTTTCTTTTAGGAAGTTTTCGACTAATTGGCGATGTTCTTCTGTACATTTACCAATTTGTTGTAAGCAGATTAAGCCTTCCCAACTCAGGTAACCACTTGCATCAAATGCCAGCCCGTTTGGCTCAATAACTTTGAGGATCAGTTCATCAACAAAGCGATCTACTTCCTCAATTGGGGTATTTTCTGGGAAAGTCCATTTAACTGAGAAACCTAATTCCTGAAATTCATCGATACGCATTTTTTTGCGTAAGCGGCGACTACGTTGTTTAGCCATTATTTTACCCTCTTAAACATAAGATCCCAGACACCATGCCCTAAACGATGACCACGTTTTTCAAACTTAGTCACAGGTCGTGTTTCTGGTCGTGGTACATAATCCTGAGTTTCTGACAAATTTTGATAACCTTCAACACTTGTCATTACTTCAAGCATATGTTCTGCATATGGCTCCCAATCTGTCGCCATATGAAAAACACCATCTAACGTTAATTTATTTAAAATTAATTCTGCAAAAGGCACTTGAACAATTCGGCGTTTATTATGACGCGCTTTGTGCCATGGATCAGGAAAGAATAGCTGAACCATTTTTAAGCTATTATCTGGGATCATATGATTGAGCACTTCAATCGCATCGTGACACATGACTCTCAGATTGCTTAATTGTTCTTCTTCAGCACTTGCAAGACAAGCACCAACACCCGGCGCATGTACTTCAATACCGAAATAATTATTTTCTGGTGTATTTTTTGCCATAGTCACGAGCGATGCACCCATGCCGAAGCCAATTTCTAAAATTACAGGCGCTTCGCGTCCAAAAACCTGACTGAAGTCGATGGGTTCCGGTTGATATTCAATGCCAAAGGCGGGCCACTGTGTTTCTAATGCTTGCTCTTGACGAGGCGTTAAACGGCCTTGTCTACGAACAAAACTACGAACGCGTCGTAACGCACGCCCCTCTTCATTGAATTCCGGAGAAATTACATTCTTGATCATGTCTAATACTGTCAGTCGTTAGGCCAATTATTTACTTAAAATCGTTATAATGTCGCAAGAGTGCAACTTAACCGACATTATCCAAAGATCACTAAGTTTAGCAAGAGTCACACATAGAAGCATCACTCTATAAGATAAATATTAAGAGTGTTTACAGTTTATTCTCTCTGTGGTGCAATCTTACCTTAATCAGAACATGAGTTAATAAAATAAAACATGATGGAAGCTCTGCAATTTTCGCAAGTCGTACTCAATTGGTATCACAAATATGGGCGTAAAACGCTCCCTTGGCAGCAAGAAAAAACGCCTTATCACGTATGGTTATCAGAGGTAATGCTGCAACAAACTCAAGTTGCAACGGTTATTCCTTATTTTGAGCGTTTTATTGCACGTTTTCCTGATGTCAACGCATTAGCTAAAGCCCCTCTAGATGAAGTACTTCATCTCTGGACTGGCCTTGGTTATTACGCAAGAGCAAGAAACTTGCATAAAGCAGCACAACACATTGTAGATAAACATCAAGGGCAATTTCCTGATACCTTTGAGGACGTTTGTGCCTTACCCGGTGTTGGACGTTCAACCGCTGGTGCTATTTTATCGTTATCACTGAAAAAACCTTATCCAATTCTTGATGGTAATGTGAAACGTGTTTTAGCACGTTGTTATGCAGTTGAAGGATGGCCGGGTAAAAAAGAAGTTGAAAATAAATTGTGGGAGATCAGCGAAAACGTCACCCCAACCGAAGGTATAGAGTATTTTAATCAGGCAATGATGGATTTAGGTGCCATGGTTTGCACAAGAAGTAAGCCTAAATGTGAATTATGCCCATTAAATACTGGCTGTATCGCTTATGCTCAAAATAATTGGGCGGATTATCCTGGGAAAAAACCGAAAAAAGTCATCCCAGAAAAAACAACTTATTTTCTTATTTTACAATATGATAATCTTGTTTGGTTGGATAAAAGACCACCAGCAGGAATATGGGGTGGGTTATTTGCCTTTCCTCAATTTGAAACAAAAGCACTTTTAGAACAGTGGTTAACTAAGCATGGACTTGATAATAATGAATCAGAGCAACTGATTTCATTTAGACATACTTTTAGCCACTTTCATTTAGATATTGTGCCAATTTGCGTAAAACTCTCAGCGTTTACCTCTATGATGGAGGAGCAAAAAGGACTTTGGTATAACTTACAGACACCTGCAACCGTAGGGCTAGCAGCACCTGTAGAGAATTTACTTAGACAATTAGCCTAAGCTAATACCTGCGATATTGAGGATTTATTATGAGCAGAACTATTTTTTGTACTTTCCTTAACAAAGAAGCTGATGGACTTGATTTTCAGTTGTACCCAGGAGAAATTGGAAAGCGCATTTTCAATGAAATCTCAAAAGAAGCATGGGCTCAATGGATGGCAAAACAAACCATGCTTATCAATGAGAAAAAACTTAACACCATGAATCCTGACGATCGCAAACTATTAGAACAAGAAATGGTGAGATTTTTATTTGAAGGCCATGATGTTCATATTGACGGCTATACACCACCTGAAAAATAATATTCACTTTTCCAGAGCCTTTAAGGCTCTGGTATTTTATTCACCATAGCGATGCAATTGACCATGAAAAAAATCCTTCTCTTGCTGATTATCGCCCCTCTACTCATTTCATGTAGTAGTCAACCACCAAAAACATTTGAACCCGATTATGCAAAGGATACCAATGCGTTCGATATTCTTATGGGGCAATTCGCCAATAATATCGAAATGATTTGGGGTATGAAGGAAGTATTAATCGCAGGCCCTAAAGACTACGTAAAATACACTGACGCTTATAAAACCCGTAGCCATATTAACTTTGAAGCAGGTACGATCACGATCGAAACATTAGGTAATGATGCACCTCAATTCCAATTACATAAAGCGATTGTCACTACATTATTAATGGGTGAAGATCCGGGCTCTATCGACCTTTATTCTGATATCAATAATATCCCTCACAGTACAGAACCCTTTTTATTAGGACAAGTACTCGATAACACAGGACAACCTATACGTTGGGAATGGCGCGCCAATAAATTTGCAGATTATCTGATTGCCAATAAATTACAAAAACGTCAATCCGGTATGAACACAATTTGGTATGTCACTCTTAATCTTGTTCCTAATCACCTTGATCAACGTGCTCATAAATATTTACCACTAGTACAACAAGCAGCAGCTAAATATGGTGTTGAGCCATCATTGATCTTGGCAATTATGCAGATTGAATCCAGTTTCAATCCATATGCGGTGAGCAGTTCTGATGCACTCGGCTTAATGCAGATTATGCCAGCAACCGCAGGTCGAGATGTATTCCGGATGCAAGGAAAATCAGGACAACCAAGTCGTAGTTACTTATTTGATCCTGCTAATAATATCGATGCAGGTGCGGCTTATATTTCGATATTGCAAAATAGTTACCTTGGAGATATCAAAGATCCTGTTTCACGTCGCTACGCCGTTATACAGGCTTACAACGGTGGTGCAGGTAGCGTGTTGCGGATATTCCATAACGATAAGAAACAAGCGGCGGCTATGATTAACAACTTAGCGCCAACACAGGTGTATACCACATTACGTAATAAACACCCTGCCGATCAATCTCGTCGTTATCTTGAGAAGGTCAGTACGGCTCAACGTAACTATCGTTAGTTGATAATTAGTCTAAAAATAAAGCTTCCTCAATAAGTTTGGGGAAGCTTTTTTGTTACTGAGGCTCAATAAATGGCTTATCGTCATGTGTTTTTTAAGTATCACAAAACACTTTCAGCTTTATTTTTATTCATTTCCCACGTCAAATAGCGTTTTATTAATCAATAAGTTTAAAAAAACAGCAATCAAACGGTTTTGTGATAAATAACGTTGACGAGCAAGGCGATATCGGGTTTAATACGCCCCGTTGCCCGAATAGCTCAGTCGGTAGAGCAGGGGATTGAAAATCCCCGTGTCCTTGGTTCGATTCCGAGTTCGGGCACCATCTTTAGAAAAACCAGCCTTTGGGCTGGTTTTTTGCTTTCTGCGTTCATAATGTTTTCAATATTAAAATTAATACCTACTTATTTAAACGTGAAAATTCCCTTTGTTGTCTTGTTACGCTTTTTTTATTTTCTTAAAAAATAATTTCTAATACAGCCTCATTATATTAATAAGGCTGTATCATATAAATATAACGTTATCTTTCCTGCATAGCCTGCTTCATTCTTGTGATTGGCTTAATCAAATATTGAAATACGGTTTTCTCTCCTGTCTTAATATCTACACCAGCAATCATCCCTGGAATAACAGGTAATTCCTTTCCATTTTTATCAGTAAGATGACTGCTCTGTGTTGTGACTAATACGCGATAAAAAGCTTCATCCTGATTGAGTTTTAAATCACTGGGTCTCTTTTGATCATGTAATGTATCTGGGCTGACTAAAGTCACAATACCTTCCAATCCACCATAAATAGCATAATCATAAGCGGTCAGTTTTACTAATGCTGGCATTCCTGTACGGACATAGGCAACATCTCTTGGGCTGATATAAGCCTCAACTAATAGTTGATCCTCCAATGGAACAATTTCCATAATATCTTGACCAGCTGAAATCACTCCACCAACAGTATTAATTCGTATATTTTTAACAATCCCTCTTAATGGAGCCCGTATTAATGCCCGTTCAACGGGATCAGCTCGCCCGGCCATATTTTCTCTTGCCTGAGCTAATTCGGCTTCTGTTTTCACTAATTCAGCACTGGCTTCCGTTAAATATTTATTTCTCTTTTCATTTATCTGTGACTGAATATCGGCTGACTGACGCTCCATTCGCAATAACTCCACAGCAGACATAGCGCCTTGTGCAACAATAGGCTTTGTTATTGCAATTTCTCTGTCTAATAATGCTTTGCTTTTTTGTAAATTGTTTACCCCTGATTCGAGCGCCTCTTTACGTATATTGTATACTGTTGTTTCTCGTGCCACTAAATCAGTAGATAATCCCTCTGGAAATTTAAGTTTAGTAGAATAGGCCTCCGCTTTCAGTCTTGCTCGAATCGCTTCAAGATTATCAACTTTTGCTTCACTTTCCCTCAAAATGGCTGATGAGCGAGTATCATCCAGCGTTAACAAAACTTGCCCTTTTTCAACAATATCCCCTTCCTTGACTTCCATGCTTTTTAATATACCAGCATCCAGTGTCTGGATTATCTGTTCACGGCTACTCGGAATAATACTACCCTGCCCTCGAGTCACTTCTTCAAGACTACTATTCCATGCCCAAATAACAAAAATAACTAAAAACATCAGTAACATTGTGATCATCATAAAACTTTTATGATGTTTTTCATTCTGAAGAGCTGCATGTAAGTCATTTAAAAGTGCTAAATCCTTATTAGAAAAAGCCTCTTTAGAATGAACTGAATGCGTCACCTGTTTTTTATTTAATTCATTCATTTCAACGTTCTCAATCTTACTTATCTATTTTGGCTTTTGAGCGAACCGTTATGTTTTTCTTTTTCATTTTTAGCTAACTGCTGTAAAACGGCATCTCTAGGCCCATCCATCACAACTTTACCGTTATCTACAACAATTATTCGGTTAACGATACTAAGTACCTGAGGGCGATGCGTAACGACTAATAATGTTCTTGTGCGACACCATGCTGAAATAGCATTTAACGCTTGGATTTCTGAATATTGGTCAAGTCCCGTTGTTGGTTCATCCAGTAAGACAACTTTAGGATTTCTCATCGTCATTCTAGCCAAGGCGACAATTTGTTTTTGCCCGCCAGAAAGACCTAACCCATTCTCTCCCAAGGACATATCTAATCCTCTCGGATGTTTTCTAATAACTTTATCTAAACCAAATCGCTTTAAAGCCATTATTAAGTCTTGATCACTAGAAAAACCATCCATACGGGCTAAATCAAGATTCTCTCTTAAGCTACCTAAAAACAGCCTTGGCTCCTGCTCTAATAATAAAACCTGATTACGCAAATAATGAGGGTCTATTTGGCGAATATCGACATCATCCAGAGTGATACTTCCTTGTTCCGCCGAATATAACCCAGTAGCTAATTTTAAGGTCGTTGATTTACCACTACCAATACGTCCAAGTATGCCAACTTTTTCACCTGGTTTTATTTCAAATGATAAATTTTTGACCACACTGCTATTATCTTGATTATAAGCAAATGAAACATTATGGAATTTTATATTTCCATTAATTTGTTTCAGTGTGATATATTTCCTATCCGATTCACGCTCTGAAGGTCGTTCAACAATGTCATTTACGCCTTTTAAGGCGACCCAAGCCTGTTGAAAGCGCACTGCTAAGCCTGCAATTTGCCCTAATGGTGATAAGGCTCTGCCTGATAAAATAACCGTTGCGATTAATGCTCCCATCGTAATTTTATTTGTAGGATCATCACTATGAATTAAATAAGTACCAATAATTACTAAAAATATCGTATTTAATTGTTGCATCATAACCGCAAAGTAAATGACAAAATTGCTGATATTTTTAACTTTCATTGATGACGATGCGGTTTTTGCCGTGTAATAGTCCCAACGCTTTTGTGCCCAATTCATAGCATTATTCGTTTTTAATGTTTCTATACCTTCAATAGCTTCTACTGCTAATCCTTGCCTTTGAGATGATTCCTTCATCGATTCATTAATATATTTTGATAAAGGAAGCTGAGCTAAAAGTCCAACAATAATAACCAGTGGAATTATAGTCAGTGGTACAAAAGCTAAACTCCCCCCCACAAGTGCAATTACAGATACAAATAAAATTAAAAAAGGCATATCAACTAAAGTTAATAAACTCGCACTCGTCATAAAATCGCGTACAGACTCAAAATCCCGTAAATTATTAACATAGGATCCGGATGATACAGGTCTTTCCTGTAACTTAAGATTGGTAACCTTTCTGAACAAAGCAGAACTGATAATTAAATCTGCCTTTTTACCCGCAATATCAGTTAACCGGCTCCGTATCATTTTTGCTGTAAACTCAAATAATATCGCGATAATTACCCCGATACTTAAAACCCAGAGTGTTTGATAAGATTTATTCGGTATTACTCTGTCATAAACATTCATGACATATAATGAACTGACAAGTGCCAGAAAATTAATAATAAAAGTAGCAACGATAATTTGATAATAATATTTCTTAAAGCGCCATATCACTTTTAAAAACCATGCTTTAGGCATTGTATACTCAGGCAGTTCCGAGCGTACATCAGCTGCAATACGGGGCTTGATAAACCAGCAATAACCTAAATACTTTTCACTTAATTCAGTCTGGGTCAACCATAAAGATAAACCATCCACCTGCTGAATTTTATATTTACGTAGCCCAGCCTCATCAAATGAAATCTCAGTTAAAACAGCACTTTCTTCATTTTTTAATAACAATAATACCGGCATTGCCAGAGACGGAATATCATCCAGAACACGTTGTGATAATGTATTTTCAAAGCCTTCACTTTTCAGATACTCTATCAGTGATGAAAAATCAATCCCCATCTTTGTGGTACGGATTGTATGCGCAGTCAGTGTAGCCACAGATAAATGTGTACCTAATAACTGAGTTGTAAGAGAAAGACCTTCTATGATCAATTTCATAACTACAATATTTACCTTAGTTTATTAGTGTATGAGTGAGTTAAGTGCCCAGTGAGAAAGCGTTCCTTGTGCATACAAATAATCAAGCATCCCTTGTCTGAGATCACTCAATGTCGTGGCATAAGATAATTCAACATCTGATAATTCTTTTTCTGCATTTAAAACATCTAACAAAGAACGGCGTGCAACATTAAATTGCAGTTGATAAAAATCAACGACTTTTGTCGATGATAAAATTTGTGCATCTAATATCTTCAATTTTTGAGTACTTTTTTGGATATTAATAACCGATAATCGCCTTGCTTCCTCAATATCTCTGATGACGCGATCCATTCTCTGCTGAGCTGCATTTAACTGACTGACTTTTTCATCAACAGAATAGAGTGATGAGAAATTAATAATATCCCATGTCACATCAATGCCTATCTGACGATCATCTTTAGTTATATTTCCGGTCAGGTTTATTCTCGGAAGCTGTTTCTTATTTTCAACTTCCACACCCATTTTTTTAGCCTCTATATCCGCCTGACTAACAAGATAGGCCGGATTTTGATTATTATTTTCTACAGTATATTCCCGGTACATATCACTGACCGTCATGCCATCAAAAGGATTAACAAGATCACTTTCGCCAACTGGAAATCCTGTATATTTTGATAATGTATTTAACGTTGTCATTAATACTTTTTCATAATGATTAATATCTTGCTCTACTAATATTTTTCTTGCTTCTGCCTGAACATATTCAGAAATGCGCCCCTCATCATTACGGGCGATCACCTTTAATTCAGCTATAATTTTATTATGTCTGTCTAAACTTCTTTTCTTTACCAAAATAGATTCTTTGGCCAGCAATGCCTTTAAATAGAGATCTGATATGGTGTAAGCAATATTCTCTTTAGTTTCACTGTATTTAAATTGATAATAGAGTTGTTCTTTTTCGTTGCGCTCAACATCACTTTCTATTCCACCAAAAGAATAGAGATTTAATTCACCTCTAAGTCCTGGAACAAAATTATTATCATCATAATCTCTGCTATCACGATGATATTGTCCTAATAATTTATTTCCTGTCACGCTTAATATAGGGAAGTGTTGAGCTCTAGCCTGATTAACTCGAGCTGTCGCTATATCTATATCAGCTTTAGCTTCTAATAACTCTGGTGCGTTATTTAATGAATTATTTAATATATATTTCAAAGAATTTGCATGTGAATTAAAAAATACGCCTCCTAAAATAATAATCATTATTATTTTAAATTTATTTATAGAAAACACAGATATTACCTCTAATAAGCAAATGCAATCCAAATATAAAAATTTAGCATTGGATAATAAGGCTACTCGAATGAGTAGCCTTAGATTTAATTACAACTGATAATTAAAAAACGCCTCCGTTATCGATAATATTATTATCGATATAGACATTTGCTCCACTTACACTGCTGTAAAGTGTATAAGTATGCTCAGTTCCATCTAATGCAGTTGCTTTAACAGTTGTAGCAGTTGCAGTGAATGTTCCTAAACTTCCTGCACCATCAGCACCCAAATCAACCTTGTCATTGGCATCACCGGAAATATAAATTGTTGAATTTGCATTCATACCTAATACATCCGATGCTGTTAACTTGACTAATTGAGATGCATTGTTAGCCTTCAGATCAGTGTCAACAGTCATATCCACTTTTTCGAAGCCAGCAATACCTTCATTTTTACCAGACGCCAGATTAACAGAGATTGTTCCCGTCAAAACTAAGGTATCACTGCCTTCTCCGCCGTTAATATAACCTTGATTACCAGAGGATGTAGAATCATAGTCTTTTGTTAGAACAACAATGTCATCTCCAGCACCAGCATCAATAGTCAGATTTTTAGCGATTGTGCCTAATTTAAAGGTGTCATTTCCGTCTTCGCCATTAACGACCGTGGCATAAACGGAATCACCCATTACGCCAGAAGTGGCATCAAATACATCATCTCCCGCCCCCAGTGAAATAGTCGTGTTATATGCACCATCAGTGACGGTAACAGTATCATTGCCGTCCCCCATAGAGACAGTATTGCCACCATAAATCCATCCGGCCGTTAAGATATCTGCATTGTCACCGACAGAAATATTACCGGTCAGATTTTTAGTTACCGTAATATTATCACTGCCGTATCCACCTAAAATTTCACCGGATACAGAGCCATAGATAGTGACGGTATTAACATCTGTGGCTGTGTCAATATTGTTGTCATTACCCAGGCTTAAATTACTGCCGTCCTGATAAACAGAAAGATACTCTTTCGGCAGATTTGATTTGTCTTTGGTACCGCTACCCAAGTCTAATAAACAAGACAATTCGGTATTATTTTCAGTCGTCGCATCTCCCTGAATATAGGTGTCACTGCCTGATCCCAGATAGATCTGACCAGCATTAGCCAGATTTCCTGTTTGTTTAATGGTAACAGTGTCATCTCCGGATTCCATAAAGAGATAACTGCCTGAATACATAACACGCATTGCTGTATTCATGCCGTCCATGGTAAAGGTATCGTTACCTTCACCGGCATAGATCCGAGTATTGGTTAACATATTACCGCGGACAACCATCAGGTCATCACCAGCCCCTAAATCAACCGTGGTGAGACTTGCACTACCGTCTGTTTTATCTCCGTATCTCCGTCATAACCGTTATCCAGAGAACTGGCCACGTTGCTGTATGATGATGTTTCCTGACCATCCTGATAATAACCAACATAAACAGTATCGTTATAGTTGGTGGTTACCATTGGGTCTTGCTTGCCACTGTTAACACCGATGGTATAACCGAAATCACCACCTACAGCTTCTGATGAGGATAATGAATATTTCAGTGTCAAATCACCGTCCAGATTACGCAATGAAATCGGGTTGCCATCATAAATAATACCGGTTGCTGAAGCGCCCGCATTATTTACAGTATCCGTTACTGCCGTTGCGTTATCGGATGTTCCCGTAATGGTTGCAACCACTTTCTCCATACCTTCTGCATTAAATGCATTCTGGTTAGCTTCCATTGTTGGATCAACCATAAATGACACACTCTTCGAGCCTGCAGGAATAACAACCGTTACTGTTGATGCCCCGTCATATGTCACTTTACCGGTGTCACCATGTAAGGTTATTTTTCCGTCGTGCTGAGAGCCAGCGAGTGTTGAATAGTCCGGAGCACTCGCATAACCTGCACCATTTGTTAAGGTGATTGTCACGGTCACATCCTGTGATGCAACGTAATCCAGCGCTACGGTATACACTAATCCGGTCGTATCATCATTGTCCTCAATGGTTGCCGGAACTTCCATTATCTCGCCGGAAACAGAAGCATCCGCACTAATTTTATCGCCTTTATCATCCGTTGACGTTGTCTCAACACTGATGCTCACTGTCGGTAACACATCTGTTTTTGACGTTGCTGTTGCCGGATCACTTTCATTACCGCTCGGATCTTTGGCAACGGCGATGACTTCACTATTGTCTTTCACATTGTCAGACGGAATTGTGGTGCTGTTGCCATTAGTGTCAGGGAGCAGATTAGGATCACTGGATGTCCAGCCGTTATCCCCTTTCTCCATGGTTACCGTCTGTTTGTCACCGTTTTCATCTTCGAAGGTGATTTCAACCATATCCCCTTTATTAGCATCACCCGGCAGTTCAACAGAAACAGAACCGTTATCTTCTGCATTCAATACCGGAGCAGAAGGTGCAACAGTATCTACCGTAAAGTCGGTTGGTTTACCCTCACCGCTGGTGTTACCCGCAGGATCAGTAATTTCTGCTTTAACAGAATAATTACCATCCGGTGTTGCTTTATCAGCCGGAATAGTCACATCCGCTTTGCCCGCAACCACTTCATCTGCGGTTAAGGTATGTTCTACGGTTTCAGTTGAACCATCAGGCTTGGTAACAGTCAGCGTTAATTTATCACCGGCTGCACTGCCGCCCGGTACAGTGACTTCCGTCTGCACACCGTCTTCCAGTTCTTTCGCATTCACACCATTCGCCGCTTCCGGAATAGTGACCACCGGTGTTGTATCTACCACTCCGTCACCGTCAGTGTCCCCCGGAATTTGGGTATCGACCGTAAAGTCAGTTGGCTGACCTTTTCCGCTGGTGTTACCCGCAGGATCTGTGATTTCGGCTGTAACAGAGTATTTACCGTCAGCTGTCACTTTATCAGCCGGAATAGTCACATCCGCTTTGCCCGCAGCCACTTCATCTGCGGTTAAGGTATGTTCCACGGTTTCAGTTGAACCATCAGGCTTGGTAACAGTCAGCGTTAATTTATCTCCGGCTGCACTGCCGCCCGGTACGGTAACTTCAGTCTGTACGCCGTCTTCCAGTTCCT